>JAHDCX010000001.1:77042-484424 GCA_020629635.1 Acidimicrobiales bacterium
GCTGCGGATTGCCGGAGGCCGGTGTCCGCACCGACCGGCGGAGCCGGCTCGGTGCTGGTTTGTCGCCGCACGGCGGGATCCGTCGTCGAACCCTGCGGGTTCGCCTCCTCGACCCGCGCTGCGGATTGCCGGAGGCCGGTGTCCGCACCGACCGGCGGAGCCGGCTCGGTGCGCGCACGTAGGCTCTCGTCGTGGAGGTGTGGACGGCGTTTGGCCTTGTTGCGCTGGCGCTCGGTGTCGGGGTCTATGGGTCGGTCATCGGGGCAGGCGGTGGCTTCCTCATGGTGGCCGGCCTGACGCTGGTGTTCGGACTCGACGGCGCGGTGGCCGTCGGTACAAGCGTGCTCACCACGCTGTTCATTCAGGCGTCGGGTGCCGTGACCTACAGCCGTCAGGGCTTGGTCGACTGGGTGTCGGCCCGATGGTTCGTCCTCGGGTCGGTACCCGTCGCGTTTGCCACCGGAGCCTGGGTGGCGGATCGCATCCCCCAGCGCAGCTTCGATCTGATCGTCGGGGTCCTCCTCGTTGCCCTGGCCGCCTTCGTCGTGACCGTTCGATCGCCCGATGAGGAGGGCGGCTCTTCTCGTCCACCGAACCGTCCGGGACTCACCGGATCTGGCGCCGTGATCGGCGTGCTCTCCGGTGGGCTTGGCGTTGGAGCGGGGCTGGTCACCGTGCCGCTGCTGACGTGGATGCAGCGATTGTCTGCCCATCGGGCCGCAGCGACCACTACGGCGACGGGCACGATCGCCGGCCTCGCCGCCTCGACCGGGCACAGCCTCGCCGGAAACCCGCAATGGTCGTACCTGCCGATGCTCGTCCTCGGCGCCGTCGTCGGCGGCCGAATCGGGGCCAGAAAGGCCGCCGATCTCGCCCCCCCGAGTCGTCCTGGGCCTGCTGGCCGCCGGCCTCGTGACCGCGGGTGTGCCCTTGCTCGTCCGCGGCGTCGCGGGCCTGTTCTGATGGTGTCCGGCGTGGCCGCTGGTCGGTGAGCGAAACGACCTGTTTCGCCACGACGGGTGGTGAGGGATCATGGAGATGTGTCTTTCGTCGTCCGTCGAACTCCACTGATCCCCGCCGCGCTTCTCGTTGCGTTCATCGCCGGGCTTCTCGGGACCCTCAGCACCTCTGCTTCCGCCGCCACCACGTGTGAACAGGCGGCCGAGCCGACGATGACCGAGGTCCTGGTCCTCGAGATCGGCCATGACGCCATGTTCGAGGACGAACCGGTTTACGAGGTCGATCGACGCGATGGTCTCTCGTCGGTCGGCCGGGTCACCTACTGCCTCGAGCTCGACGGGACGTTCGCCGCAGCGACCTTCGAAGCGCCGTCGTTGGATCCTGCGCTCTTGGGCGTTCCGGTATCCGACGCTGCGGCCGCGCAAGAAAGAATCGCCGTCACCGTTACCTCGAACGCCGACGGTGTGCCGACCGGACACGATCTCTCGGGGTCGATCGAGTTCTACCCGAACAACTACGGCACGGCTCGGGCAATGGGCGTCCCAGGGGCATCGCCGGACGCCTTCGACGCCGACGACTTGCCCGGAACGCTGCGCCACGGAGCGATGCAGATCCATGTGGCCGACCCGGCGACCGACACCCCCGTGGCGGTGTTCGCCTACAACCGCTGGGCACTCACGGGTGTCGATGATCTCGGCATCGGGCCAAATGACGGAGTCCACCCCGACTGGACGTTCGAGCAGAACGCCGATCAATACAACACGGCTCGGCTGCGGGTGTTCGCATCCGAAGCTGCCGGATGGGTCACCGATCCCGGCGCCATGCAGACCGGGGCAATCGTCCCCCGAGTTCCCGGAGCGACCGCCGGACGGACCGTTGTGGAGGGAATGGCACCAGGCGCAGATCTCGTGCGCGCCAGCAGCTTCTTCGACGGTGTCCAGAAACGTTCACGCGAGCGTGTGGTCGCCGCCGACGGCAGCTTCTCCATTCCGATCGACGTGCCGGCACGGCTCCGGAGCCATACCGCCACCATTGAGGCCCGAATCAATGGCGAGTGGCGACGAGTGCACACCGTCGCGGACATCGCCGGTGGGGATGTGTATCTGATCCAGGGGCAATCGAACTCCGTGGCTCGCATCTTCGGTGGCGGAGCGGGCCTCGAACCCGAGCTCGCCTCGCCGTGGATCCGGTCGTTCGGTTCGACAGAACGAACGCACGCACCAGCGTCGATGTCCTGGAACCAGGCCGTCGCTGGCAACGGGTACGCCGTTGCGGAGGTGGGGCAGTGGGGTCTGACCCTCGGCGCCGAACTCGTCGAGACGACCGGCGTCCCGGTGGCGATCATCAACGGCGCCGATGGAGGCAAGCCAGCCTCGTTCTTCCAACGCAACGACGCGGACCCACTCGACACGGACACGAACTACGGCCGATTCTTGCAGCGACTCCGGGCCGCCGGTGTCGACGAGTCCGCGATGGTGATCGGCTGGTACCAGGGCGAGGCCGACCATCTCAACGCCGAGGGCCATCGCGCCGGCGTGAACGGGCTGTTCGACTCGTGGAAGCTCGATCTCCCTGCCCTCGACACCATCCACCTGATCCAGATTCACAATGGATGTCGGGCGCGAGACGTTCCGGAGGGGGATCTGGACGTCCGTGAGGTCCAACGCCAGATCGCGCTTGCACGCGACGAGGTCGATCTCGTGAGCACTGTGGCTCTGCCGGGGCACGATGGTTGCCACTACACCCCCGACGGCTACCGAGCCCTGGGTGTGCAGATCGCCCGGCTCACCGAACGGGACGTGCTCGGTGTCGCCGTACCCGCCGGTATCGACAGTCCGGTCGCCATCGCCGCGAAACTCGCAACCGCCGATGGCCGCGTCGTGCGGATTCGGTTCGACGCGCTCGACGTGATTGACCCAAGCGGGACAACCGAGTTCTCGATCAGCGACGGCACCCAGGTATTGGAGGTTCGTGGCGGTCCCGGCCACGTCGACCTCGTTCTGGCCGGCACCCCTGCGCCTGATGCCACGGTCCGCTATCTCGGCGTCGCGGCACCATGGCCGACAACCACCTGGGGAGCGGCGCTCGCTGCGTTCGACGGTCTGGCAATCGAGGGTCAGACGCCACCTCCCGAGGTCGAGGGTTGTATCGCTGATGGCAATGGGCTCCGGTGGGAGGCCGTCGACGGCGTCGACCTTTTCCAGATCCGCCGGGATGGCCGTTGGCTGGCGAGCACTACAGGCACGAGCTACGAAACGACGACCGCCGGAGCGGACTTCGTGATTCGGTATCGGCTCGCTGGCGTCACGGTCGATGTGCCGTGTCGAGATGACGTGGAAACGCCCGCGTGTGAGGTTCTGAATGGGTCGCTCGAGTGGGACCCCGTCGGCGGCGTGACGGAATACCAGGTACGCCGTGATGGTCGGTGGTTGGCAACGACCGGCGGCACCACGTTCATCACCAACACGGCGGGCCATGACTTCGTGATTCGCCATCGACTCGCTGGTCAGGTGGTCGACGTCAGCTGCGAGTGATCTGCGCTCTGCTCAGCGGTCGCCTTTGGCGCGGTTGTCTGGGCCGCAGCAGGCGTCGCTGTTGGTGATGCTGGTGTCGTGGGTTTTGGTCCAGGGGATTTTGTGGTCGATTTGGAGCCAGGAGAGTGGGGCATCGCATCCGGGGTTTCGGCATCGGCCGCGGGCTGCGGCGATGACCATGGTTCGGGCGGGTTCGGGGAGCGTTCTCGTGGTGTTGCCGTAGTCGTGGATCCCGCCGTCGGGTTCGAGGACGAGTCTTCGGAATTCGGCAACGGCGGCGATCTGCATTGCGAGGTGCGGGTGGATGGGGGTGCCGTCGAGCAGTTCGCAGCGCCGATCAGGGTCATCAAACGATGAGATCAGCGGAAGGTCGGCGTGGTCGGGGTTGGTGGCTGTGCGGATCATGTCTTCGAACAGTGCCTGTCCGATGGTGACGACGACCTGCGGCTTCGGGATGACGGTGTCGGATCGTTCGGCGCCGCGGGCGGCGATCCGGCAGAGGGCGTCGGCGGTGCGTTGACTGCTCGTGCGTTCGATGGGTTCGCCTGCGTCTGCGGCTGCGGTTTCTTCGTCGAGGAGCCGGGTTTGTTCGCGTTCGAGGATGTGGATGAGTGCCGCGCCAGAGACGGGGTCGAGTTGGAATCGGCCGACAACGGTCCCGTCGCCACGCCGGTGGATGTTGCAGTAGCGGGATTCGTGTTGTTCGCGCGGGGCGTCTCCGTCCGGGTCGACGTTGTCGAGCCAATAGGAGAACAGTTTTTGGAAGTCGGTCCAGTCGACGGTGCGGGCGAACTCGACGAACATGTCTTGGGCGTCGTGGAGTTGGTCGGCGAAGCGAGGACGTACAGCCTTGCGGATGAGTTCGATGTGGGCTCGGCTGAGCCAGCCTTTGCCGAAGGCGTCATCGAAGACCGGATGCGCCGCGAGGAACCGGCCGATGCGGAGATCCGCGCGGGTGTCGGCGGGGTTGGTGCCGGTGCGTGCGGCGACGTGTTGGTCGATGGTGCGTGACCCGGATTGGGTCGGGGCGACACCGGCGTGGTCGGCTTCGGCCACCAACCGGGCCCGCAGCGTGTCGACCCGCGAACTCAGGGCAGTGTTCGCCCAGCAGACGAGCTGGTCGAGGGTTTCGGTCGACAGCATCGTGACGGGCAGATCGAGGAGTTCATCGAGGGCGTTCTGCGCGTTCTTGGCCAGTGTTTCTGGGTCTTGCGCGAGGCCGAACTCCATAGGCACAAGTATAGCGAACGGACGTTCGACAGGCCACTCAAAACCGTTGAATTTCGGGGGATTTCGACGGTGCGCTCGTGAGCTGTCAGACCGCCGCCATATGGTCGAGGACATGACAGTGTTGACGGTGCGGCGGTGGATCGACGCGGCGATTTCCGTCGACCATCCCTGCGTTCTCTGCGGCGCTCCGTCGCGAGGCCTCTGTGAGGCCTGCGCCCAGGATCTCGACCGAGTCGAGGTTGCGACTCCCGCTGGGCTCGACCAGCTCGTCGTGCTGACGGGCTACGCAGACGTTGGGCGCGAACTCGTTCGGCAGGTCAAGTTGGTCGGGCGTCGTGCACCGCTGGTCCCGATCGCCACCGCGTTGGCGGGGGCGGTCCAGACGCCGATCGACGCGGTTGTGCCAATTCCGTCGAGTCGCAGTGGCCTCCGCACCCGAGGTTGGGAGCCACCAGCTCACCTCGCCGCGCTGATCGCTCGGCAGCTTCCCGGTCGTCCCGCAGTACGTACTGCGTTGGTCCGCCGGGACCGAGGTACACAACACGGGCAGTCCCGGGTGCACCGTCTTGAAGGCCCCGACCTCCGATGGCAGCCCGGCTCGCGCTCGATCGGTGCTCGGGTGTTGCTCGTCGACGACGTCATGACGACAGGGAGCACGCTCGCGAACGCCGCAGCGACCCTCCGGGCGCACGGAGTCTCCGACGTGCGGGCGGTCGTCATCGCGGCGGCGCCGTGACGCATCGAGCTCGAAGCTTTCGCCCCTCAGGTCCGGAGCGATTAGTGTCGAATGTCACATACGCCGTTCAACGACGAGCGGCGACAAATCCGCAGTGTGAGCCTTTTGCGAGCCTGCGGCGACAAATCCGCAGTGTGAGCCTTTTGCGAGCCTGCGGCGACAAAACGGAGGATGCCCATGCAGGTGAACATCAGCTCTCGGCGAACGGTGGTGAGCGACCGCCTCTCGGATCTGACTCGATCGAAGATCAACCGCCTCGAGAAATACGTTCCCGGCCTCGAACGTGCTGATGTCCACTTCTCCGAAGAACGAAATCCTCGGATCGCGGAGAAAGAGACCTGCGAGGTGATGCTCGAGGGCGACGGTCATCGAGTCCGAACGAAGGTGACGGCTGCCGACCCCTATACGGCGATCGACCTTGCGACGGGCAAGCTCGAACACCAACTGCACAAGCTCAAGACGAAGATGCATCGCCACGAAGCCAACGGCGAGCATTCGATCCGGATGGACGGCGCACCCGCGCCCGCAGCCCCCGAGCCGCAAGTCGACGACAACACGTCGAAGATCGTGAAGAAGAAGCAGTTCGCGATCGACCCGATGATGCCCGACGATGCGGTGCTGCAGATGGAGTTGCTCGGCCACGACTTCTTCCTCTTCACCAACGCAGAGACGAACAAGTCCGCCGTCGTGTACTTGCGCGACGACGGCGACATCGGCCTCATCGACGCCGAGTAGCCCGCCTGCCCCGGGGTCTGTCTGGGGTCAAGTCTTTCCAATCGACAACTTCTCCAGGGTCGCCACCGGCGCGGCAGTTGTCGATTGGAAAGACTTGACCCCGGGGGATGATCTGCTTGGGTTGGCGTGTTGATCGCCGACATGCACCACGTGGATCATCCCTACCCCGGCAACACCCCTCGCGCCGATAGCCTTGGCTCGCCATGAGCATCTTCAAGAAAGTGCTCCGGAGCGGCGAAGGAAAGAAGCTCCGAGCCCTCGAATCCCTCGTCCCAGACATCAACGCGCTCGAGCCCGAGATCCAGGCGCTCGACGATGATGCGCTGCGCGCCAAAACGGTCGAGTTCCGGGACCGGCTCGACAACGGCGCGACGATCGACGACCTCCTCGTCGAAGCGTTCGCCGTGGTCCGCGAAGCCAGCATCCGAACGCTCGGCATGCGTCACTATGACGTCCAGCTCATGGGAGGCGTTGCGCTTCACCTCGGCTGGGTCGCGGAGATGCGCACCGGTGAGGGCAAGACCCTCGTCTCGACGCTCCCCGTCTACCTGAACGGTCTGACCGGCCAGGGCATGCACGTCGTCACCGTCAACGACTACCTCGCTGCCCGAGACGCCGAGCTGATGGGCCGCCTTCACCAGTGGATGGGTCTCTCGGTCGGGCTGATCATTCCCGGCGGCGGAAACGCCGATTTCAAGCGCAGCCAATACGCGTGCGACGTCACCTATGGCACGAACAACGAGTTCGGCTTCGACTACCTGCGCGACAACATGGCGATGTCGGCCGAGGCTCGCGTGCAGCGGGGCCACACCTACTGCATCGTCGATGAGATCGATTCGATCCTGATCGACGAGGCCCGGACGCCGCTCATCATCAGCGGTCGTGTGTCGGACGCGACGCAGATCTACTATCGCTTCGCCTCGATCGCGCGGTCACTCCAGCGAGACGTCGACTACGACGTCGACGAGGAGAAGCGCATCGTCGCCCCGACCGAAGACGGTGTTCGTGCTGTCGAGGCCGCGCTCGGCATCGACAACCTGTACGACCCCGCTTCGGCCAACGCGAACCTCGTGCATCAGCTGCTTGCGGCCCTCAAGGCCAAGGAGCTGTACAAGCGCGACAAGGAGTACCTGGTCGACGGCGGCGAGGTGAAGATCGTCGACGAGTTCACCGGCCGCGTGCTCGAAGGACGCCGCTGGTCCGACGGTCTCCACCAGGCGGTCGAAGCCAAGGAGGGCGTGAAGATCAAGGACGAGAACCGCACGCTCGCCACGATCACCCTGCAGAACTACTACCGCCAGTACGAAAAACTCGCCGGGATGACTGGGACGGCCCAGACCGAGGCGGCCGAGCTCGCCGCCACCTACGGCTTGCAGGTCATCCAGGTGCCTACCAACAAGCCGGTCGTACGCGACGACATGGCGGACCTCATCTTCAAGACCGAGGACGGCAAGTTCTCCGCCGTCGCCGACGACATCGAGGAGTGCAACCGACGCGGACAGCCCGTGCTCGTTGGCACGGTCTCGGTCGAGAAGTCCGAGAAGCTCTCCCGGGTCCTCGACAAGCGCGGCATCAAGCACACGGTGCTCAACGCCAAGCAACACACGAGCGAGGGGCAGATCGTCGCCCAGGCCGGTCGTCTGCACGGTGTCACGGTCGCCACGAACATGGCCGGCCGAGGCGTCGACATCATGCTCGGCGGCAACCCGGAGGGTCTGGCCGAGCGCGACTGCCGAGGCGAACAACTCGAGCCCGGTACCGAGGAATGGGACGCCCGTTACACCGACCTTCTCGAGAAGCACACGGCGCAGTGCAGCGAGGAAGGCGACCGCATCCGCGAGCTCGGCGGCCTCTATGTGCTCGGCACGGAACGTCACGAGAGCCGTCGGATCGACAATCAGCTGCGAGGGCGCTCTGGACGCCAAGGCGATCCCGGCCGGAGCCGTTTCTACCTGTCGCTCGAAGACGATCTCATGCGCCTCTTCGCCACCGGAGCCATGAACTACGTGATGGATCGGGCGCTCCCCGAGGACGTCCCGATCGAAGCGAAGATGGTCACGAAGGCGATCGAGCGGGCGCAGAACACGGTCGAGGCCAAAAACGCCGAAGCTCGCAAGAACGTCCTCAAGTACGACGAGGTCATGAACGAGCAGCGCAAGGTGATCTACCAGCGCCGCAAGGACATCCTCGAAGGTGGGGACCTGCGAGAAGACGCGGTCGAAGCGGTGGCGTCGTTGGTCGACACGCTTGTCGAGACCCATGCCGGAGCCGAGCATCCCGAAGAGTGGGACGTGGACGCGCTCGAAACCGAGATGCAGGGCTACTGGCCGACCACGCTGACTGCCGACGATCTCGCCGAGGAGCCGAACGGTCAGGCGTTGTACGAGACGCTCGCCGCAGACGCGATCTCCCGCTACGAAGAACGTGAAACCGTGGTCGGCGACGAGGTGATGCGCCAGGTCGAGCGACAGATCATGCTTCGGCTGATCGATCAGCGCTGGCGTGAGCATCTCTACGAGATGGACTACCTTCGCGACGGCATCCACCTTCGGGCGATGGGTCAGAAGGACCCGGCGACGGAGTGGCAGCGCGAAGGCTTCGAGATGTTCGGCAACATGATCGAGGCGATCGACACCGAATTCGTTCGTTACCTCATGCACGTCGAGGTGAAGAAGGACGAGCCTGCCGACGAAGCGCCTGAGCCGGCCATCGAGGCGACCGCGACGAAGGAGACGGCTTCGGCGAGCTCCGGCGCGCCGGACGCCACGCCTGAGCCCGAGGCGGCAGCGGCGACACCGCAGACCAAGGTCAACGACGCGTTCGAGAACGTTGGTCGCAATCAGCCCTGCCCGTGCGGGTCGGGCAACAAGTTCAAGCACTGCCACGGACGCTGAGGACCCATGGACGACTACTCCGACGCCTTCAGGGCCCTGCGCGCCCGCCTCGACGAGGCCGACCAGTACCTCCGGATCCCCGAGTTGCGCGCCCGCCAGCCCCAGCTCGAGGCCGAGATGTCGCGCCCCGATTTGTGGGACGACGCCGAGGCGGCCCGGAAGGTGCAAACGGAGCTGTCGTCGGTCAATGACGACATTTCGCTCTTCGACCGACTGACCGGCAGCCTCGACGATGCCGAGGTCCTGGCCGAACTCGCCGCTGAAGAAGACGACGCATCGCTCGGCGAGGAGATCGAGTCGACGATCGCCTCGCTCGATGCTGAGCTCGAAGCCCTCGAGCTTCGCGCGCTGTTCACCGGCGAGTTCGACGAACGTGATGCCGTCTGCCAAGTCAAGTCCGGCGAGGGTGGCACCGACGCCCAGGACTGGGCGGAGATGTTGCTCCGGATGTATGAGCGCTGGGCCAAGGTGCGGGGCCTCGACTACGAGCTCGTGTCCGCAAACGATGGCACCGAGGCCGGCATCTCGCAGGCCGAGTTCATGGTCAAGGGACGCCACGCCTACGGCCTGTTGCAGGGCGAGCACGGCGTGCATCGGCTGGTGCGGATCTCGCCATTCAACAACGAAGGCAAGCGCCAGACGGCGTTTGCCAGCGTGCAGGTGGCGCCGTTCTTCGAGGCGATGGCTGACGAGGTCGACATCGATGAGAAGGACCTGCGCATCGACACGTACCGTTCGTCGGGTGCTGGGGGACAGCACGTCAACGTGACCGATTCGGCGGTTCGGATCACCCACCTGCCGACCGGTGTGGTCACCAGCTGTCAGAACGAACGCAGCCAGCACCAGAACAAGGACCGGGCGATGCAGATGCTCGCCGCCAAGTTGCTCGACCTCGAACGGAAGAAGCGTGCCGAGGAGATCGCGGCGATCACCGGCGAGCAGAGCAACGTCGGGTTCGGATCCCAGATCCGGTCGTACGTCCTCCAGCCGTATCAGATGGTGAAAGACCTCCGCACCGAACACGAGACCGGTAATGTCGACTCGGTGCTGGGCGGCGCGCTCGACCCCTTCATGGAGTCGTACTTGCGTTGGAATCGTGCAGAAGGTGAATCCGCCTCGTGATCAAACTCGAGAATGTCTCGAAGGCCTACAGTCCAGACTCGCCTGCGCTGATCGACGCCAACGTCGAGATCGAGAAAGGCGAGTTCGTCTTCTTGGTTGGCGCCTCGGGGTCCGGGAAGTCGACCTTCATTCGTCTCCTCAATCGTGAGGAGAAGCCCTCGCAGGGTCAGGTGTATGTGGCCGGCAAGGACATCGTGAAGCTGTCGAGCTGGAAGGTCCCGTACCTGCGCCGCAACATCGGCTGCATCTTTCAGGACTTTCGGCTCCTACCGAAGCGAACGGTCGCCGAGAACGTGGCGTTCGCCCTCGAAGTCATCGGTCGTCCGAAACACGTCGTCGACCAGCAGGTGCCGGCCATCCTCGACCTCGTCGGCCTCGCCGAGAAGACACACCGGATGCCCAACGAGCTTTCCGGCGGCGAGCAACAGCGGGTCTCGATCGCCCGGGCGTTCGTCAATCGGCCGCTGATCCTTCTTGCCGATGAGCCCACCGGCAATCTCGATCCGGACACCGCCGTCGGCATCATGCGTCTCCTCGACCGGATCAACCGAACCGGCACAACCGTCGTCATGGCCACTCACGATCGAGGCATCGTCGACACGATGCGCCGCCGGGTGATCGAGTTGAGCGACGGACGGATCGTGCGCGACCAGTCGGGTGGCCAGTACCGGTGATCGCAAAGACCCGTTTTCTCCTTGCAGAGACCGCGCAGAACATCTGGCGGAACTTTGCCCTCACCGTCGCGTCGATCCTCGTCGTCGGTGTGTCCTTGGCGCTCTTCGGTGCCTCTCAGCTCGTCGCTCGTGGCGTCGACAACGCGACCGCCCGGTGGGAAGGCGGCATCGAGTTCGTGGTCTTCATGCGTTCCGATGCGGAGCCGAGCCAGCTCGATGCAATCGAATCGCTGCTCGACCAGAGCCGCGGCGGCGAGATCGACGAATGGGTGTTCGTCGACAAGGAGGCCACCTTCCAGGAGTTCACCGAGTTCTTCGCTGGCGACGAAGAGCTGTTGTCGACGATCTCGGTCGACACGATGCCGCCGTCGTATCGAATTCGTCCGACCGATACCGACGCCGGCGCTGTGGAGGCGCTCGGCGAGACATTCGAGTCGCGTCCAGGCGTGCGATCCGTGGTCTTTGCGTCCGAGGTGATCCGCGAGATCCAGGACAACGCCGCCCGGATCTCCCAGCTGATGCTTGGTGTCAGCGCGGCGCTGATCGTGGCGTCGGTGATCGTGATCCTGACCACATTGAGCATCGCCATCTCGTCTCGCCGCAATGAGATCGAGATCATGAAGTTGGTGGGTGCCTCCAATTGGTTCATCCGCATCCCGTTCATGATCGAAGGCATGGTCCAGGGGGTGGTGGGCGCGCTGCTCGCGTTGCCCGGCCTCGCATGGGTACGGAGCCAGGTCATCGAAGAGTTCTCGGAGTCGGACAACTTGCGACTTCTCGAAGGCTTTCGGGTCACCGACGACGAGTTCCTCCTGATCTCCCTCGCCGTCGTCGCGATCGGCACCCTCGTCGCCACGGTCGGCTCCATCGTCGCCGTCTCGCGCTATCTGAACGTTTAAGTCACTTTGGGGTCAGACACCAACATGACTTGCAGTCACGTTGGTGTCTGACCCCGATGTGACCGGAAGCGCGGTGTGGTTTGTCGCTGGGCTACGTTCTGCGTGTTGCCGAACAGGGGAGTATCTGGTGGGTCAGACAGTGAAGGCCGTGGTCGCTCGTGAGAAGGGGGCTCCCGTCGAGGTCGTCGACATCGAGGTCCCTGATCCCGGTCCCGGTGAAGCGCTCGTCGCCATCCAGGCGTGCGGGGTCTGCCACACCGACCTGCACTACCGCGAAGGGGCGATCAACGACGAGTTCCCCTTCCTGCTCGGACACGAAGCCGCAGGCGTGGTCGAAGCGGTCGGGCCCGATGTCACCGATGTCGCTCCGGGAGACTTCGTCATCCTCAATTGGCGTGCCGTCTGCGGAGAGTGCCGGTCGTGCAAGCGTGGCAACCCCCACATTTGCTTCAACACCCACAACGCGACCCAGAAGATGACCCTCGACGGTGTCGAGCTGTCACCGGCGCTCGGCATTGGTGCCTTCGCCGAGAAGACGCTCGTGGCAGCCGGGCAGGCCACCAAAGTCGATCCGTCGGTCAAGCCCGAGGTCGCCGGCCTCATCGGCTGCGGCGTGATGGCCGGCCTCGGTGCCGCGCTCAACACCGGCAACGTGTCTCGGGGCGACTCCGTCGCGGTGTTCGGCTGCGGTGGGGTCGGTGACGCGGCGATCGAAGGCGCCCGCATCGCCGGTGCCTCGACGATCATCGCGGTCGACATCGACCCCACCAAGCTCGAGTGGGCGAAGGACTTCGGTGCCACTCACACGATCAACTCCGCAGAGACCGACCCTGTCGAGGCCATCCGCGAGATCACCGGCGGGAACGGGGTCGACGTTGCGATCGAAGCCGTCGGTCTCCCGGTCACCTACGAACAGGCCTTTTACGCCCGCGACCTGGCCGGCACGGTCGTGCTCGTCGGGGTCCCGAACCCCGAGATGAAGATCGAGCTGCCGTTGATCGAGGTCTTCGGCCGCGGCGGTTCGCTGAAGTCGAGTTGGTACGGCGATTGCCTCCCGAGCCGGGACTTCCCGATGCTGATCGACCTGTACCTCCAGGGCCGCCTCAACCTCGACGGTTTCGTGTCCGAGACGATTGACATCGAGGGTGTCGAGGAGGCCTTCCACAAGATGGAGGCCGGCGAGGTGCTCCGATCCGTCGTCGTTATCTGACCGGGGACGGGTGATCGGCCGGGGCCTCATCGCCCTTCTCCTCACGAACTTCTTCAACACGGTTGCCTACATCGGCCTGATCACCTTCGCTGGCGATCAGGTGTTCCGGATCACCGGACGCGAGCTCGACCTCGGCCTTCTGGCGTTGTGCGCCTTCGTCCCGATCTTTTTCCTCGCTCCTGCCGGGGGAACCGTGGCGGATCGCTTCGACAAACGGGTCGTCTATGGCCTGGCGAGCAGCGTGATGCTCGCCGTTGCGGTGACCCTCGTCTTCGTCGTTCGCAACGATCCGACGACTCCGGCGCCCTTCTTCGTGCTGATTGCGGTCTACGGCGGAGCGAGGGCCTTTGCGGCCCCGTCCGGTCGGACACTCCCCATCGACCTCGCCCCGCCAGACATCCTTCCGCGAGTCATCGCGCTCAAGGCGGTCGCGTTTCAGGCCGGCATCATCATCGGTCCCGTCGCCGCCGGCTTCGCTGCGGTCGTCGACCGGTCCCTGCCGTACGTGGTGAGTGCCACGGGGTTGGTCATCGCCATCGGACTCCTGGTGGTCGTGCCCGCTCCCACGACGGAGCGGTTGGAGGGTGGGAAAGGCTTCCGCGGAGCCTTCTCCGATGCGCTCGACGGCCTCCGCTACATCCGGACGAACCGCATCGTGCTCGCCGCGATCGGCCTGGACCTGTTTGCGGTCCTCCTCGGCGGGGCGACGGCGCTGCTCCCGGCAATCGCCGAGAAGCGCCTCGGCGTCGGCGAGATTGGGTTGGGCTGGCTTCGAGCCGCCGACGGCATCGGCGCAACGGCGATGAGCCTCACCTTGTCGATCTGGGCGATCACGCGTGGCGTCGGCAAGATCTTGCTGTGGTCGGTGGCCGTGTTCGGCGTTGCCACGATCGTGCTCGGGCTGACGAGCAACTTCGCGGTGGCGTTCGCGGCGATCGTCGTGCTCTCCGCTGCCGATGCGGTGAGCGTGTTCATCCGGTCAACCCTCGTGCCGCTCGCAACGCCCGAAGCGATGCGAGGTCGGGTCATCGCCGTCGAGAACGTCTTCATTGGCGGATCGAATGAGCTTGGGGCCCTCGAGTCCGGCATCGCGGCACAACTCCTGGGGCTTGTCGGGGCCGTCGTGACCGGCGGCATCGGCACGCTGATGGTGGTCGCCACGTGGTGGAAGGTGTTCCCGCGTCTGCGAGAGGTCGACCGATTCGAGGACGTACGCGTCGACCGCTGAAAAATTCTTGCGCATCGCGCATCCGTGTGCCCCCAACCCGGCGTAAGGACCCACGACGCCGCCGTTGAGGCGGGAACTTCAACGCTCACGAAATGGAGCCCCCAATGTCCAAGCGCCTGCTGGTCGCCTTCGTTGCGATCCTCGCCATCCTTCTGCCAGCCACGGCAGCGAACGCCCAAGACGACGTTCGTGTCCATCTGATTCACGGCATTCCCGACACCGACGTCGATGTCGCCGCTGGCGGCGCCGTCGTGATCCCCGGGTTCAGCTTCGGTGACACCCAGGATCTCTCTGGCTTCGCTGGCCAGACGCTCGAAGGCCTGCAGGTCCTGCTGGCCGGTACCGACACCGTCGCCATCGATGTTGGTGACCTCGACGTGCCCGCAAGCGGCAATTTCACCCTCATCGCTCACCTCGACGCTGAGGGAACCCCCACCGTGAGCGTCTTCGAGAACGACACCAGCACGATCGACGCCGGCAACGGCCGCCTCGTCGTCCGCCACACCGCCGCAGCGCCTGAGGTCGACATCCTCGCCAACGGTTCGGCCGCGTTCACCAACGTGGCGAACGGCGCCGAGGGTTCCGCAGACCTTGGTGCAGGCACCATCAGCGCCGAGGTCGTCCCGACCGGCGCAACCGAGCCGGTCGTCATCGGCCCGGCGGATCTTCCGATCACCGAGGGCAACTCGCTCATCGTCTACGCCGTCGGCAGCCTCGATGGTGACTCGCTGACCGTGCTCACCGAGGTCATTTCGGGTCTCGGCGCCGTGCCGAACGTCGTCAACACCGGCAACAGCCCCGTTTCGGACTCCTCGAACACGAGCCTCGTCATCCTCGCGGTCGCCCTCGCTGGTGGCCTCGCACTGACGACCGGCCGGCTGGCCAAGGCCACCACTCGCTGAGTCGACACGTCACGTGATGGTCTGCGCCGATTCGATCACCCCCCGAATGAATCTGCGCCGCACCATCGCCATCGTTGCGTTGAGCTGGGCCGCCGCATCATGCGGCGGCCCAGCCGCGTCCGCCGACACACCATCCGCCACCACTGAGCCCGCCCGCACCGTCGTCGACACGGACCGTGCAGACGGCCCTGGAACCGAGCCGTCGACATCGACGGTGGCGTCCGAGGATGGCGACGAACCCGTGTCGGACGCCGTCGAACCACTGTCCGACACCCTCGGCGAACGCATCGGTTCGGCGCTGCCCGATCAGGTCCTCACCGAACTCGCAGAGCCCTTGGGTGTCGAGCCGATCTCGGTGTCGCTGCCTGCGCTCGGTGTGAACCAAGCCCCGATCCAACAAGTCGGCCTCGAACCGAACGGCGAGCTCGAGGTGCCCGGCGCCGACGCGGTCGGTTGGTACCGGTTCGGGGTTGGCGTCGATGCAGGACGGGGTTCGGCAGTCCTCGCCGCGCACATCGCATACAACGGACGCGATGGAGTCTTTCGGGACCTCGTGGACTCCGCCATCGGCGACGTGGTGGAGGTCGGCGTCGCCGGAGAGACGCGCCAATACCAGGTCGTGTCGATCGACCAGTACGGCAAGTACGACCTGCCGATCGACGATCTCTTCCGCGAGGACGGCGACGAACGCCTCGTGCTGATCACCTGCGGCGGAGACTTCAACCCGAATCTGCGGAGCTACGACGACAACGTCGTCGTGATCGCCGTTCCTGTTGGCGGCTGACACCCCTCAGTTTTTCACCGGAAACGCCGATCAGGGACTCATCGGACGAGACACGTCCATTTGTCAACTCCAAGGAGTCCCCATGATCAGTGCAGCGCCGCGGCGTTTCGCAGGTGCCGCGATGGTCTTCATCGCTGCGCTCGCCGCTTCGATTCTCTTCGCCGTTCCCGCCGGAGCCCAGAGCTCGGGCGGTTGCACGAACGGCCCACATGCTGGTGCCACCGCGACCGACAGCGACGGCGACGGCGCCTCGGATGCCGCAGAGGCATCCGCCGGCACCGACGAGTGCGACCCGAACGACACCCCGTCGACGGGTCCGTGCAACGGTGCAACGTTTGCTGGCGCCACGGCGTCCGACAGCGACGGTGACGGCGTCAGCGATGCCGTCGAGACCCAGACCGGGACCAACGTGTGTGACCCGAACAGCACGCCCACCCTCGTGTGCGGCGAGTACGTGCAGAACTACTCCGCCACCGCATTCGACTCCGACAACGACGGCTTCACCGACGCCGACGAGGACGCTGCTGGTTCTGACAAGTGCGACTCGAGCTCGGTCGTCAGTGCTGGCGCCGCCAACAACGGTGGAGCCACGACGAACACTGGCAATGCCGGTGCAACGACTGGTGCGGCGCCGCAGCTCGCGCTGACCGGTCCCAGCACGGCGACGGTGACGGCGCTGCTCGGCGTTGCGCTCCTTCTCTTGGGTGCAGCCTCGATGGCTCTCGGACGTCGCCAAGAAATCTGAGCGACGTCGACGCTCATCGAGCGATTGCTGGAGGCCTCCGGGGACACGTCCTCGGAGGCCTCAGTCGTTTTCAGGTCAGGCGGCCGGGACCCGTTCGACGACATGGCGAGGAAGCCATGTCGCCCACATCGGGTGCATCGACACCCGCCCGAGCAGGAGCGCGTTGGCATCCGGGGTGGTCGGGCGGTTCTTGAGCGACCACCCGATCTCCTCGAGCGTCCGGTCGGCCTTCTCGTTGTTGTGGCGAGTGCACATCAACGCAACGTTGTCCCAGGCGTGCTGACCACCGCGCGAACGCGGGAGCAGGTGGTCGATCGTCGTCCCCCGGTTGCGGCATCCCGCCTTCTGGCATTGGCCGTTGTCGCGAGCCACCAGCGCCCGCCGGGTGATGGGTACTCCGCCTCTCCGAAAAGGCACGTGCACCCGCGAGCGGAGGCGAACGACAACCGGGTAGGGAAACTCGCGACCTCCGGCCGACCGGAGCGTGCGTTCGTCGAGCGACTCCAACACGTCCACCCGATCCTCGAACCAGAGACCGATGGCGCGCTGCCACGAGATGATTCGGAGCGGTTCGTAGGTCGCGTTCAGGAGGAGAACCGCCATGAATCAACCATAGTCAGTTCTCGAGTGGCGGTGTCGGGCCCACACGAGCGTCATCGCACACAACTACCATCGGCGCAGACATCAGCCCGGGTGGCGTAACTGGCAGACGCGGGGGGCTTAAACCCCCCTGGCCCGAAAGGGTCGTGCGGGTTCGAACCCCGCCCCGGGCACCAGCGGGCGTGGCCCCATTAGCTTGCGATCCGGGTCACCCGGTCCGCCGTCGTGAGCACGATCTCGGAGACGACGTCGGGCGTGACCCCGAGGCCGGTGCCGAGCAGTTCGATCGCGGACACGTCCGTCATTGTGGTGTTTCCGGTCGCGGTCGCGACCTCGGCAGCCAGGCGGACGAGGTCTTGCCGGATGTGGGGCTCCGCCCACTGTTGGAGCACGCTCAGCCGTTCGCCCAGATCGATTGTCTGGATCCACTGGAGGTCGGAGTGGAGGTCCTCGGCCACGTAGTTCTCCCGAAGCCGGCGACGGATGGCCCGCACGGCGACAACCTGACGAACGGCGTCCTCGAGGTCGTGAGAGGCGATCCACGCGCCGATCTCGCGGCTCGCCGCGATCGCCTGAGCTCGGATCTGTTTCGCCGTCGGCCGTTCGAGCGCAGCCACCGGGTGTTCGGTGTCGCTCGAGACGCACCGAACGACCATGTGGGGCGCGACGTTGCGGCTACGACGCTCGAGAAGTTCGTACGGGCCGTCGGCATCGAGTGCAGGGGAGAAGAACTCGCCGGTCTCGAGGACCGTCGATGTGACTCGACTGCCGAACATGTTCATCTGATCGTCTGGCAGCGTGAACCTCTTGAGGTCTCCGTCATGACAACGGTCCGTGAGACTCAATTGCGAGCGTGATGGGCCGAAAGGCCCATATGCCCCGTCTGCAACTGTTGGACATGCGCCCCCGATCCGTGCTGTTGGCCGTCGTGCTCGTCGCGCTGGTGACCTCCTGCGGGCTCGAGTCGCCGATCCGAACGACGGATCGCCCGCTCAGCGAGCGTCTCGAGACACGCCGACAGCTCGCCGAGGAGCAGGCCGCCGAGGCGGCGGCGACCTCGACCACGACCACGACCTCGACGACAGTCCTGGAGACAGCGCAGGCCGTCGAAGACGAGGCGCCTGCCGTTGCGGCCGACGGCGCCGAGGACGAAGACACGCCAGATGGACTTGCGTTCGCCGATCCGCAGGAGCGGGTGGTGACGATCACCGGATCGCCACTCGGGCTCAGTATGCGTGCCGGTCCGGGCCAGGGGTACGACCTCCTGGTGGCGATCCCGAGCGACTCGGTCTTCGTGGCGACAGGCAACCGAACCGGTGAGTGGGATCACGTCCGCTACGGGACGCTCGAAGGTTGGGTAAAGCATCGCAATCTGGTCGACGCTCCCGAAGGGGCGACGCCCGGCGCCGGCTCGAATGACGTCTCCATCCGGAGTCGAGGTGTGCCCTATGTGGTCATCGGCAAGGGATCTGGCGGTGGCGTCAACGTGCGAGAAGAACCGAGCGTGAGTGCGAAGCTGGTGTCCTCACTCGTCCGTGGCACCGAGGTCCGTGCCACGGGATCCACGTCGGGACCATGGATCGAGATCACCCACGACGACGTCACCGGATGGTCATGGGCCGCCTACCTGGAGCCAAAATGAGTCACGTTCTCGAGCTCGATCGCACCCCATGGGTACGGATCGTCAACTACACGATCAAGGCGGCCCTGTTCGCCGCATTCTTCGTCGCCATCGTGATCGAACCATCCACCGTCGAAGGCAAGGCGATGGGCTTTCGTGCGCCGCTGTTTCTGGCATCGGCTGTGCTGGTTCCGGTCATCGCCAAGCTCCGTGGCTGGGAGCCCTACCCCCACACGGCCGACGCGCTCGCCGCAGCGCCGTTTCTCCTCGACACGCTCGGCAACCTGTTCGGGTTCTACGACGACTACCCGGTCACCGACGACATCCTCCACGCCCTCAACTGGGTTCTGCTGGTGATGGCGTACCACGCCTTCCGGTTCCGCAACGTCCATGAACGTCGCGACGCCGTCATGCTCGGCTACGGGTTCGGGGCGTTGTTGATCATTTGGTGGGAGGTCATGGAGTGGGCGGTCTCCGAAGACGGTTTCGGCGGCGCTGGAAATCTGTCGCTCACCTACGAAGACACGGTGTTCGACCTCTTCTTGTCGAGTACCGGCGGTCTCGTCGGATCCGTGATTGCGGTCTACCTCTTGGGTCCGCGGTCGAGCGCCTGAGCGACCAACTCCATCGGATGAATGGTCGGGACGCCAGCCGCACCGAGGTGCATGGAGCAGCCCGGATTCGCTGACGCCACGGCATCGGGAGTGACCCGATCGATGGCGGCAACCTTGCGGTCTCGGATGTCACCGGCGAGCTCGGGCTGGAGCACTGAGTAGGCGCCGCCTGCTCCGCAGCAGAGCCCGTCGTCGTCGAGCTCGACGAGCTCTCGCACGAAGGGGGCGAGCACCGTTCTCGTCGCCTGATGGACCCGTTGGACATGACGGAGGTGACAGGGGTCTTGGACCGCCACACGCAGGTCGAGCGGTTCGACCTCCGGAAGCGAGTCGACGTGGTCGGCGAGGTACTCCTGGATGTCGAATACCCGGGCCGAGAAGGCCTTCGCCTCGTCGGTCCCCAACAGGTGGCCGTAGTCCTTCATCGCCGCGCCGCACCCGGCCGAATCGACGAGGATCGGCTTGTCCGGGTCGAGGTTGGCCATCATCGTGCCGGCGAGGTTGCGGGTGTCCTCGGCCATTCCGGCGTGGGCGTGCAAGGCGCCACAACAGGGGGCGAGCTCGTTGGTCGGGATCGACCCGATTCCTGCGGCTTCGAGCACCCGCATACCCGCAGCATGGACGTCTCGTTGCCAGGCGTCCATCACGCACCCCGTGAAGAAGTAGACGTCGTTGCCTGTGGGGGTCAGCGGCTTGCGGCGGATCGGGAGCTCTTCGCTGATGCCTAGGCGCTTCGGGACCAGCTTGAATCGCTGGGCGACGGCCAGCGCCGACGAGCCGGCTTGGAGCATGGTGGGGTTGGCGAGTGGCTTGAAGGCGAGACGTTGCCACGTCGGGGTCATCTCACCCGCATCGGCGAGCGTCTCTCGTGCCTGTTCCATCAGGTGGCCGTACGGCACGTTCGAGGGGCATGCAGGTTCGCATCCTCGGCACTGCACGCAGGTCTCGAACGAGTCGATCACCTCATCGGTGAGTGGCGCATCGTTGTTCTGCACCTCCCTCATGAGGTGGATGCGTCCACGCGGTGACTTGGCTTCGTCGCCCGTCACCCGAAAGGTGGGGCAGTGGGGGAGACACAGTCCGCATTGCACGCAGGTGTTGAGATCGTCGGCGTCGAGTTTCAGGTCCATCAGTGGGCTCCCACGACTCGGCCGGGGTTGAGGCGACCCGCCGGATCGAATTCGTTCTTCATGCGTTCGTGGATGAGTCGGACACCGGGGTCGAGTGGTTCCCGGACCTGTGGCGTTGCGGCGTGCACGATGCCGACGCCTACCTCCGCAACAAAGGGACCGATCCCCAGTTCCGGAACGGCCGGAAGGTCGGCAGGGGCGAGCGACCAGCGTTCGCCCGACGGCGCCTCCGGCGGTTCGACCTCCACGAACGAACCGTGGCTGGTGAGGACGGTGACGTCAGCGTCGACATCGACTCCATGGCCGACGAGCTGCACCGTCGTCGTCGTTCCGTCCCAGAGGATCGCTCCCGGAGCCAACAACGCGGCATGTACGGCGAAGGGGTCCGTGTCGTCGCTCGCGAACCAGCGCTCGATTGCAGGAATCGGATTCGTTCGAAGAATCACCTCGGCGATGCAGCCGAGCGTGCCGAGCGACCCGGTGATCAGCCGCGGGATGTCGAAACCCGAGACGTTCTTCACGGTCGGTCCGCCACCAGACACGATGCGTCCTTCGGCCGAGACATAGCGAACTTGGAGGACAGACGTGCGCACTTCGCCGCGTGCGGGTCGGCGAAAGTCGTTCTGTCCGACAGCCACCGCGCCACCCACCGTGCCCCCACGTTCGGGGAGCGCCGTCCACTGCCCCTTCGTCGCAAGCTCGCTGTGGAGGTCGGCGACCGTGGTGCCCGCTCGCACGGTCACGATCATCTCTTCGGGGGTGTACTCGACCACTCCGGTCGGTGCGGTGAGGATCCGCGCCGAATCGTCGAGCGGACCGCCGAGCGACCATCGCGTGCGAGCACCCTCGATGGCCACGGGTCCGTCGGTGCCGACATCGTCGGCGAACGCGGTCAGCACGGGATCGCTCGTGTGGAGAACGGCGGTCATCCCCACACCTCCGCCGGCACGGACCGCAGATGCTGAATGTCCGCGCAGCTGTGGCCCATCGGGAGCACCTTGCCGGGGTTCGCCCGGCAGACCGGATCGAACGCGCGACGCAAGCGATTCTGATGGTCGAGGTCGTCGTCGGTGAACAGCCGATCCATGTACTTCTGCTTCTCGACGCCGATGCCGTGCTCACCGGACAAGACTCCGCCGGCATCGAGCGAGGCGGTGATGATGTCGCCACCTGCGGCGTGAATTCGATCGAGGACCCCGGGTTCGCGGCCGTCGAAGATGAGTAACGGATGCAGGTTGCCGTCGCCGGCGTGGAACACGTTCATGACGAGGACATCGTGGCGATCGGCGATCGCGTAGATCTCGTCGAGTACGTCCGCGAGCTTGGAGCGGGGGACGACGGTGTCGTGCAGGTAGTAGTCGGGAGCGATCTGGGCGACCGCCCCGAAGGCCGTCTTGCGGCCCTTCCACAGCGCCGCCCGTTCGGCGTCGTCCTGGGCGAAGCGGACGTCGGTCGCGTTGTTCTCGAGCCCGATGTCTCGAATGCGTTCGGCGTCGATGTCGATGCCGGCTTCGGGGCCGTCGACCTCGGCCAGCAGAACGGCTCCGGCGTCTGTTGGATAGCCGGCGTTGACGTAGTTCTCGACGGCCTGGGTGATGCGTTGATCCATCACCTCCATGGCTGCCGGAACGATGCCGGCAGCGACCACACCCGACACGGTGTTGGCGGCGTCGCGGGTGGATTCGAATGACAGCAGCAACGTCCGAACGGCGGGGCGGTTCCGGGTCAGGGTGACCGCGATCTTGGTGGTGATGCCGAGGGTGCCTTCGCTCCCGACGAAGACCCCCCGCAGGTCGTAGCCGTCGGGTTCGGCATCGAGGCCACCCAACATCACGATCTCGCCTTCGGCGGTGACGATCTCGAGCGCCGCGACGTGGGCGTTCGTCACGCCGTAGGCGAGGCAGTGCGGGCCCCCCGAATTGTTGGCGACATTCCCTCCGATGGTGCACACCTGCTGACTGGATGGATCCGGAGCGAAGTGATAGCCGAGCGGTTGAAGGTGCCGAGTCAGATCGAGGTTGATCACCCCGGGCTCGACCCACGCAACCCCGTTTTCTTCGTCGATCTCGAGGATCTTGTTCATCTTCGTGACGGCGATCACCACGGGCCCACCGAGGGGAATCGCTCCTCCAGCGAGCCCGGTGCCGGCACCGCGCGGAACCACGGCTCGCCCGTGGGCCTCGGCGATGCGCATGATCGCGGCGACTTCGTCCGTGGAGGTCGGGTAGCAGATCGGGCCCGAGTTGCCGCCGTCGAAGACCGACGCGTCCTTGCCGAGCAACGATCGCTGGGCGCCGTCCACCTTCACCCGATCAGGCGACAGCGCAACCCGGAGCTCGTCGAGCAGCGGATCACCGCTTGGCGCGGGCGGTCCGCCCGGAAGCGTGGATCGCAGACGCTCGATCAGGCTCATTGGTTGGAGGCCTTCCACTCGAGGCGTCGAGCGTGGAGGATTGGTTCGGTGTAACCGCTCGGTTGCTCGACCCCGGACAACACGAGGTCGCATGCCGCCCGAAACGCTGGACCGTCAAAGTTCGGGGCCATCGGGGAGTAGATCGGGTCGCCCGCGTTCTGCGCGTCGACCTTCTCGGCCATGGCCTTCATCGTCGCCATCACCCGATCGGCATCGACGACGCCGTGATGGAGCCAGTTGGCCATGTGCTGAGACGAGATCCGACACGTCGCTCGATCTTCCATCAACCCGACGTCATGGATGTCGGGCACCTTGGAGCAACCGACGCCCTGGTCGACCCACCGGACGACGTAACCAAGGATTCCCTGGGCGTTGTTGTCGAGCTCGGCCTGGATCTGCTCGTCGGTCCAGGCGGTGTCTGGCGCAACCGGGATGGTCAAGATGTCGCCGAGCTGGGCACGTCGACCGCCCCCGGCGATCTCGTCCTGTCGGGCCAACACGTCGACGTGGTGATAGTGCGTGGCGTGCAGGGTGGCGGCGGTCGGGGAGGGGACCCAGGCACAGTTGGCTCCCGATCGCGGGTGGCCGATTTTCTGCTCGAGCATGGAGGCCATGAGATCTGGAGCAGCCCACATGCCCTTGCCGATCTGTGCTTTGCCTCGCAGGCCACAGGCGAGGCCGACGTCGACGTTCCAGTCTTCGTACGCCCCGATCCAGGGCTGAGCCTTCATCTCGCTCTTCGGGACCATGGCGCCGGCCTGCATCGACGTGTGGATCTCGTCGCCGGTGCGGTCGAGGAAGCCGGTGTTGATGAAGGCGACCCGGTGACGGGCCTCGCGGATGCACTCAGCCAGATTGACGGTCGTGCGACGCTCTTCGTCCATGATGCCGAGCTTGACGGTGTACTCCGGTAGGCCGAGGGCGGCTTCGACCCGGCCAAAGGTCTCGTTTGCGAAGGCGACCTCGGTCGGACCGTGCATCTTGGGCTTCACGACATAGACCGATCCGGTTCGGCTGTTGCCGGCTCCCGCTCGGGCGAGGTCATGCATGGCGCACAACGTCGTCGCCATCGCGTCGAGGAGTCCTTCGGGGATTTCGTTGCCGTCCGCGTCCAGAACCGCTGGTGTCGTCATCAGGTGTCCGACGTTGCGAACCAGCAGAACCGCTCGGCCCGGGAGCGTGATCTCACCGCCGCCGGGGGCCGAGTAGGTGCGGTCGTCGGCGAGGCGACGGGTGAAGGTCTGGTCGCCCTTGGTGACCTCCTCGGTCAGGTCGCCGGTCATCAGGCCGAGCCAGTTCCGGTAGGCGAGGGCCTTGTCGGGCGCGTCGACGGCGGCCACGGAGTCCTCGCAGTCCATGATGGCGGTCATGGCGGACTCGAGAACGATGTCGCTCATGCCAGCCGTATCGGCGGCGCCCACAGGATGATCTCGGTCGAAGCGAAGATCGAGACCGAGGCCGTTGACGGTCAAGAGCACGGCGTCGGGGTCGTCGTCGGCCCCGGACCAGCCTGTGAACAGGGTCGGGTCGGCGAGGCTGGTGGTCGAGCCGTCGGCCAGCGTCACCTCGAGCGCATCGGACACGACTCGATAGGCGCTCGACCCGACGTGGCTGCCGGTTGCCAGGGGAGCGACGGCGTCGAGATGCTCGCGCGCCCAGCGAATCACGCGATCGCCACGAGCGGGGTCGTAGGGGCCGGGTGGAGCGGTGTCGCCGAGCGCATCGGTGCCGTACAGCGCGTCGTACAGGCTGCCCCATCGGGCGTTTGCGGCGTTGAGCGCGTACCGGGCGTTCATGACCGGAACGACGAGCTGGGGCCCGGGGATCGAGGCGAGCTCGGGGTCCACGTTCGTCGTCTCGATCGAGAAGTCCGAACCTGCGGGCACGAGGTAACCGAGCTCTTCGAGGAAGCTCTGGTACTCGAGCGGATCGATCTCGGAGTGGTCCCGGTGCCAGGCGTCGATCGCGGCTTGGATCGACTCGCGCTCCTCGAGGAGCGTCGCATTGCGCGGCGCGAAGTCGGCGATGAGCGAGGCCATCGCCGCGAAGAAGTCGTCGGGTTCGATCCCGGTCCCGGGGAGGGCCTCGTCGACGAAGAAGGTGTGAAGTTCGGCGCCGTAGTGGAGCCCATGGGCTTCGATGCGGGCGCTCTGGTCGTGGGACACGGGATTCTCCGGGGTTGGGAACGGGAGCTCTTTACAGGAACTCTCGACTGACCGTAAACTGTTAACAGTCGACAGTCAACCGGTTTGTGAAGGGAGAACGCCATGAGCGCCGTGCAACGCATCGAACTCGGCGACGCCGTCACCAATGCACTCCGTGATCTGATCTTCGACGGCACGTTCTCCCCCGGGGAGCGCCTCGTCGAGACCGAGCTGGCCGAGCGGTTCGGGACGAGTCGCGGTCCTGTGCGTGACGCCCTCGCCGAACTCGAACAATCTGGCCTCGTGCAGTCGATCAACCGGCGGGGGTCGTTTGTGGCAACGATGACGCCGGTGGACATCGATGAGCTCTACACCCTCCGCGGGTCACTCGAAGCGCTCGCGGTCGAACGGGCCATCGACCGAGTCGGACCCGAGGAGGTTCGCCGGCTCGACGGGCTACTCGCCGAACTCGCCGCCGCCCTCGACTCGGGCGACCGGCGCGCCGTCGCCGCTGCCGACATGGCGTTCCATCGATCCATCGTCGAACTGGCTGATCATCGACGTCTCCTCGCCGCATGGGAGGGTCTCGCCGACCAGACCCGTCTTGTCATGCTCGAGTTGTCTGCGGTGTCGCCGGAGACCCAGGCGGACGTCGGAGGGCATCGCGAGATGCTCGACGCCCTTGCCGGCGACGAACCACAGCTCGCCGCTGCCGCAGTCAGACGGCATCTCGAGGCAGCGCGGCGCGTCATGGT
Organism: Acidimicrobiales bacterium; assembly: GCA_020629635.1. Lineage (GTDB taxonomy): Bacteria > Actinomycetota > Acidimicrobiia > Acidimicrobiales > SHLQ01 > SHLQ01. Next base: position 102,973 of record JAHDCX010000001.1, read on the forward strand.
CCGGCGCGTGGCGACCGGCGGCGACGATGCCGATCAGACGCGTGCGCGAAGGGGCTGAGTCAGCGCAGACAGGCGGCGAAGGGTCCGTTCGGGCCCGAGTGATTCGAGCAGCCAGCCAATCGCAATCGGCGCGTCGTCGGCTCCCAATGCGAGCTGGGTGGCTTCGATGCCGGTTCGAAGTCCGAGGCCCGCGTGTGCTCGTGCACGGTGCGCGAGCCGATGGAGGTCCTCTCCGCGCCATCGGTTGTCGTGCGAACCATGGTGGGCGATCTCGGTGCGGAGACACTCGAGGAAACGACGGTCGTCGTCAGTCAGCTCGCGGCGACTCGGCGACTGCGGAGTGGCGTTCGTCGATGCGTCGTACCACGTTCCGTCCACGAGGCACCCGACTGGTTCGAAGTGCTGCCGCCCCCGGAGCGTCGATCCCGCTCCGTCGGAGTGGAACGACTCACCTTGGACCAGCCGCAAGAGCGACAACGTCGCATTTGCCCCGATGGTCGGGCGGCCGGTGCCGATCTGCAGCGCATCCGCTGGTCGGGTCGAAGCCCGGGCGATCACGTCCTCCGGCGACATCCCGAGTGCCATGAACAGGTTCATGACCGTCAGCACACTGCGGTGTGGGGCGTCCCACGACCAGCGATGGAGATCCGAAGAGATCACGTCGGGCATCCAGCCCTGGCGCAAGCCGGCCGCGGCACGGCTGAGACGCAGGTTGAATGATCCCGGCGCCGGATCGAAGAGCACACCCCGATGGCGGGCCGCCCGGACCTCGGCGCTGATCCGGCCGGCAGCGTCGATCAGCGCACCCGGAAGCCCGGTGTAGCAATGGGTGACGATGTCGCCGGACTGCAGGCGATCCAACACGTCGCCGCTCGCTGCATCGGCAGGGGAGTGCAGTGCAACCGGTTGGTCCTGAGCGTCGACGTCGCCGATGTGGACGAGCAATCGAAGCGAGGTCATCTCGGCCAGTGATACGGCGTGATCCACCCAGGCAAGGCCGGCGGCGCCGCTCGCCCACACTTTGAGCCCGACGACGTGATTGGCGTGGCGTTCGATCGCGGGGAGGAAGTCCGCCAACGATGGCGTGTGCATCTCGGTGGTCCGGCGTCTCGTGTTGTGCGCAGGATGCGCCTCGACGATTCCGCCGGATTCGATGGACAAAAAGCTGAGAATGCGTGTCGCTGCGGGGTCGATCACCGTTGCCGCGAAATCGTCGATCGTGGCGGCCCCGGCGCCCCCCGCATCGACGATGGTGGGCACGGCGGACCGGACGCCGATGACGTCGGGATCCGGGAGTCCGGCCGCGCCGAACACGTGCGTGTGAAGGTCGACGAGACCCGGGCAGACCGTGAGGCCGGGTTCATCGATGATTCGGGTCGAGGCTGTCGATCCGACCCATGCGCTTCCCGACCCGACCGGACCCACGTGGATCACGGTCTCGCCGTCGACCACGAGGTCGACCATGTCGTTCAGCCCATTGTCCGGATCGACACGTCTCACCCCCAGGAAGACGGTTCGAGTCACTGGGAGAACCGTAGCCATCGGCCATCGTCGGAGAGTGATTCAACGGGTGGGGATCACTCCCCGTATTTCGGCACTCCCTGGCCCCAGCGTTGCTCGAAGTGTTCGAGGACTTCGCCGTCGTCGGCGTGTCGACCGGTCTCGGACTTCGAGTAGAGCACCTCGCCGTCCACGACGACGTCGAACACCCCGGCGCCGCCCGTGTGGAGCGTCAGCGAAGAAATCACGTGCTGATAGTTGGACAGGAGATCATTTACCGCGCTCACGGCGCGTGCGGAATAATCTCAAGGTACGCAGTAGGTCAGCTCGATCTGGTGTTTGTCCATGACGAGACGATAGGGCCTCCGCCGCCCCGTCAGCTCGATCCGGCGCCCCGGAGACCTCGCCACACGAGGGTGCTGAGCAACGCTCCGGGATGTTCTCCGCCGTGTTCCAACCAGCGGCGGACGCCGTTTTCGAGTGCGCCCGTGATCGCGCGAGCGATGATGAGGCGTTCGTCGGTGGACAGCGACTCGATCGCGATGTGCTCGGCCGTGAAGGACGCCATCGAGACCTCGACGTTGTGGACCGCCTCGACGAAGTCGGGGTCGCTGCGTGCCCCTTCGCCGTACATGACGCGGAATCGACCGGGTTCGGCGCCGAAGAAGTCCACATAGGCATGGACGGCGCTCTCGAGCTCGAGGCGCCCCGACGTCGCGGCGTCGACGGCCTCGGTGGTCTTGGCGACAAGCTCATTCGCGGTGTCGGTCAGGACTTCGAGGAAGAGATCCTTCTTCGACTCGAAGTGTTGATACAGCACCGGTTTGGTGACCCCGGCGGACAACGCAATGTCGTTCATCGAGGTGGCCGTGTAGCCGAGCTCGCCGAACTGCGTGAGCGCTGCGTCGAGCAGCTGTCGACGACGCTGGGACGCCTCCATCCGAACGCCATGCGCGGGAGCGCGTCCCGAAACCGAACCAGCCATCGACACCACCGTAGCGCTCAGCGTCGGCGGCGCTGAGCGGCGGAGTCCTCTTCGTGGCGTTCGGCGCCGCGGATCGCGTAGCCGAGCTGGATGGCGACGGCGAGAATGATGCTGCCCACGATGAGCAGGGCGCCGATGGTCCAGACCAGGCCCGACGTCAGCTCGGTCACCAGCCCAAACACGAAGGCGACGGTCGCCACCGCGTAGCACGCATAGCCCGCCCGCTGTCCCTTCGAGGCGACCTCTCGCAACCGCGCTCGCTGCTCGAGTACGGGGTCGGAGGTCTCGGCGCCGTCGGACATCGTGGCCATCATGGCGGATTTCGGGTCCGCCCGCCGAGCTGCGTCGACGATGGGCGTCTATTGGCTCTCGATCAGCTTCCGTCGACGGCGACGGATGCGGGGACCTGAGCGGTCGCGATCATCGATGTGGTCGTGGCCGGCCGAGCTGCGTCGGTCCGCTTCCCGACGGCGCCGCAAGAATTCGGCGAGCTGTTCGTCGCTCGGCGAAACCGTCAGGTCGATGATCGGGCGGCGATCGCGGAGGTCGATCATCTCGTCATCGCTGTCCGCTGCCACCGGATCGGTGGGACGAGTCGTGACCACGCGCCGTCGCAGCTTGACGGTCGGGTCGACGACGGGTGGACGCTGGTCGGGGGACACCTGGGCTGCGGGGATCGGCGCTGCGGGCGCCGGGTCCTGTTCGGTCGTTGTCTCAGACGGTGATGCTGCGTGGGCCGGAGTGGGCTCGTGCTCTTCAGGTGCATGGGCGGGAGGTGTCCGGAAGAGACTGAAGATGCCGAGATTGGCGATTCGTCCAGAGGCGTGGGCGTGCTTGGCTCCGGAGGTGTCGGCGATGTCGTCTTCGCGTCGACCGCCGGGACCGCGGCGACGTACGAGCAGATTGGTGATGATGTCTGCGGCGCCGACGAGCGCAATCAGATCGCCCAGGCTGACGACCGCACCGATCACGGGCACGGGGACGACGTCGGCCAAGAACCCGAGTCGACGGGCCGTTTCGGTCGATTCGTGGGCGCCCTCGATGATGGCGGCGCCACGATCATCGACACGATCGACCGACGTCAGCGCCCGCTCGGAGACGGGCACTGCCCCGTTGGCGAGCAGGACGGCGAGGTTGCACAGCAGTCCGACCATGAACACGATCACGCCGGACATCGTCAGGTTGCTGGCCCCGAAGCCGATGAAGGCGACCAGAGCGACGGTGCTCCAGAGCACGGGCATGCTCGGGTCCAGGGTGGCGAGGACGAGCGAGGACGCGACTCCGGCGACGAGGAACGCCTTGCCCCGTACGGGAGCGGCGATGAGCGACGACCAGCGGCCACCTCGGAGGAGGCCGATGATCGCCCCGATGACGAGTGCGATCAGCCCGAGCAACACGGGCGAAACCCTAGCGATTCACGCGCGGTGAGTGGTGGAGTTTCGCGCGGGACGCGCGATCCCGGCCGGCTCGCCGAGGGCCGACCGAGGGGTCAGACCCCGATACCCGCCGCCGATTCTGAGGTCGGAGACCCGTCGAGGCGGTGGGTGAAGCACAGGATCCGCCGATGGCGCCCAACCGGATGTTCGAACGTCTCCTTGGTCGGATGAAGAAAGGACAGCTCGTATTCGCTGACCTCGTATTCGGTACCAATGAACGCTTCGAAGGCCTCGTAACAGAGCTCGGTGGAGAACTCCGCCATCGGTCCGACGCCGGGATACGGAGCGCCGGCGCCCGCAGGAAACTCGGCCGCGAAGTAGACCTCACGATCGTGAACGGTGTCGCAACCGACGACCGTGGTCAGGTTGATCCGCTGGTCGAGGTCGACGTCGATCCACGAGTACTCGTTGAAGCAATCGCCGATCTGGAGATCGAAGGGATTGAGTGGGGCCCCGGTCCAGTCCGGCTCACCGTCGGTTTCGACGACCTCGTCGACGCCGTCGCCATCGCCCGGGTTCCCACCTCCGGTGAGTTCGTCCTCCGGCGACGACGAACATGCGCTCAGAAGAACACTCAGAAGAACAGGGAGTGCGAACAGGACGGTCGACCAGCGTTTCGGCATCGACCAAAACGGTAGCGGGGTCAGCCCGCGGGCAGGGCTCGGTCGATCTTCTCGAAGGCCAGTCCCATGAGGATCACGACCGGCACGACACCGAGGGCGATCGCCGGCCAACGGCGCCACCTGGATGCGAGGGTCTTGAACCCGAGGTAGGTCGCGATGGCTGCGAGCCCCCAGAGAATGCCGGGGAGAATCGCCGAACGGTCACCGTTGAGACCCTCGTCGAGCGAGACTTCATCCGCGAACGCCGCCGCCTCGGGGGTGGGGTCGCCGCCGGCCGGTTCGCCGACGATCTGTCCAAAGTCCTCTTCGGTCCCCGCCGCCTCGGCTGCATCGATCTGCTCGTTGGCGAGGGTTTCGTCGGCGAGGTCGTAGTCGTCGGGCGGCGGGGGCGCGTCGACGGCTTGGCTAACGAGTTCGGCGGTCACGATGATGCGCTGCCGGGCGGAGAACTTCGGGTGGCACGCCGTGAGGGTGATGCGATTGTCGCCGAAGTCGGAGAGCACCCAGGTGGCTTCGGGCCCAACGATGATGTGCCCCAGGCCTTCGCCTCCTTCCGGGATGGCGAAGTCGACGCCGGTCGGCAGAACGTCTTGTCCATAGGCGTCCTCGGCGGAGAGCACGCGGTATTCATGAAAGCCCTGGACCGTTCGGACGTTGACCTCGTCGCCAGGGACGAGCTCGTCGATGCGATTGAACGGGGCGCCGTACGTCGTGCGGTGTCCGGCGATACCAGAGTTGCCCTCTTGGCCCGGAAAGACGGTGGCGCGGTAGTGGCCGGGGCCGTTGCGCAGATCCTCGACCTGCACGCCCTGGACGACCACCTTCGAAACGCCGATCGCGGGGATGTTGATTCTCGCGATCGCTTCGCCGCCCTGGCGATACAACGCGTCGGCGAGCTCGTCATCGAAGACGGGAATCGTTCCCCCTGCCGCCGGCAGCGTGGTGGTCGTCGTGGTCACCGTCTCGGCAACCGTCGTGGTGGTCGAGGGAGCCGTCGTGGACGGGGCCGTCGTCGACGGAACCTTTGTCGACACGTCTTCGAGCAGGGCGTCGAAGTCGTCGCCGAGCGAGTTCTGCGCCGAGGCCTCCTGGATGCCAGTGCCCCACAGTTGGTAGCCGACGAAGAGCAGCACGACGATCCCTGATGTGATCAGGAAACGTCCGATCGAGCCGAGGACCTGCGAAAGCACCACGAAAGAACGTATCGGCACGAACCGGGTGGTCGGGGAGCGCGCGAACCGAAGAATCGGACAAACCCCGGTGAGAATCCGACAAGAAGGGTCGTTGCCCGGTCACTCGACCGGTGGCCGAGACCGGTCTCCCAGTAGCGTCGATTCTCATGGATTCCGTCGTTTCGCTGCGGCAGGCGATCGTGCTGCTCGGGGGCTTTCCGGCGCTCGCGGGGGCCGATCTCGACGTGCGATCCGGCGAGGCCGTCCTGCTGCAGGGCCCCAATGGTGCGGGCAAGACCACCATCTTGCGCTTGTGCGCCGGACTGGCTCGCCTCGAGAGCGGTACCGCCGAGGTGCTCGGTGTCGATCTGGCCACTGACCGGGTCGCGGTGCGGCCCCACGTCGCGTACGCCGGCCATCGCTCGATGCTCTACGACGAACTGACGGTCGCCGAGAACATCGACTTCTGGGGTGCCGCGAGTGCGGTGAACGACGACGAGCGATGGGCGGCAGCCGATCGACTGGCTGTCGATGAGCGTCTCCACGACGTGGAGGTCCGGCGGCTCTCCGCCGGTCAGCGGCGGCGAGTGTCGCTCGCCGTGGCCGCCGCGCGGCGGCCATCGCTGTGGCTGCTCGACGAGCCCCACGCTGGCCTCGATCAAGCCGGTCGTGACGTCGTCGACCAGCTCATCGCCGATGCGACCGATGCCGGTGCGAGCGTGTTGATCGCCTCGCACGAGCTCGATCGCGTCCGACGTTCGGCGGGTCGGACGGTGACCGTCGCCGGCGGACGGGTCCTCGAGGCGGTGGCTCGTGGTTGAGGCGCGGCCACGTGTCGGTGGCGCTGCCCAAGCGGTTCTCGTCGCAAAGAAGGACCTGCGGATCGAGGCGCGATCGCGGGTGGCGATCAACCAGGTCGTGCCATTTGCGCTGCTCGTCCTGGTGCTGTTCGGGTTTGCACTCGACGCAGACACCGCGGCGTTGCGGAACTTTGCGCCCGGCCTCTTCTGGCTTGCCGTCCTCTTGGCCGCCGTCCTTGCCGTCCATCGATCGGTCTCGGTCGAGTCGGGCGACGGTGTCGGCGACGCGCTGTTGCTCGCCGGCCTGCGCCCCGACGCCGTGTTCGTCGGCAAGACCCTTGCGCTCGGCGGGCAACTCCTTGCCCTCGCCGTCGTCCTGCTGGGCGGCATCGTCGTTCTCTACGGCGCCTCGATCGAAGATGCCGGGCTCCTCGTGATCACCCTGATTGCGGCGGTCATCGGCATCGCTTCGACCGGTACCGTCTACGGAGCGCTTCTCGCCGGTCAACAAGCCCGCGAAACCGTCTTGCCAATGCTTCTGCTCCCGGTCCTTTCTCCCGTCCTCATCGCCGCGACACGCGCGTGGGGAGACGCCATGGGAACCGTTGCGACCGACGGGTGGGCGTGGCTGGCGCTCCTCGCCGGGTTCGCGGCGATCTACTCGCTCGTGGGTGCCATGAGTTACGGCACGCTTCTGGAGGCTGCACATGTCTGAATCCCCGACGAGTTCGAAAACCTCGCGCCTGCTCGGTGTCGCGGTCGCGCTTGGCGCCATCGCCCTCGTCCTGTTGGCCTTCATCGCCGTCGAACCCGATGTGCGCATCAACGCCGAGACCGGCCAGGAGATTGGTCAGTTCGACGCGGTCCGGCTGTTGTTCGTGCATGTGCCGGCAGCGTTGATTGCCTACCTGGCGTTCACGGTGACGACGGTCGGGTCGGCGGTCGTGCTCTGGAAGCGGAGCGTCTGGTGGGACGTTGTTGCGGGCGCGTCCGCCGAGATCGGCGCACTGTGTGCGGCACTCACGCTGATCACTGGTTCGATCTGGGGGCGCCCCATCTGGAACACCTGGTGGGAGTGGGGCGACGTGCGACTGCTCACCACGCTGGTGCTGTTCATGTTGTCGCTCGGCTATCTCGCCGTCCGTCGACTCGAGGGGACGGCCACCGAACGGGCTCGGCGGTCGGCGATCGTCGGGTTGTTGCTGTTTCTCAACGTCGTCATCGTCAACCGGTCAGTCGAGTGGTGGGCATCGCAGACGCTTCACCAGAAGTCGACCATTGCCGACGCCACCATCGAGGGGAACACGCTCTTCACGTTGTTCTTCGCCATGGTCGTCGGCGTCGGGGCCTACGTGTGGATGATGATCCACCGGTTCAGGCTGGCGTGGCTCGAACGCATGTCGGATCGATTCGGGACCGACGACCTGCTCGCTGCTCGTCGTGCCGAGGCAGACGATCACGCCCGAATCGCAAGCGCCGTCGGCGGAACCTCACCTGAAGGAGAATCATCATGACGCATCTCGTGTATCTGATCGCCGGCTGGGGGATCACCTTCGTGGCGTGCGGGGTCTATGCGATGTCGGTGATGCGTCGGAGCCGGCGAGTCGCAGCTCGTGTGCCGGTTGATCGCCGCCGGTGGATGACGGCCAAGGACGCCGATCAGTTGGGCGAGTCGTGACCATCGAGCCGAACAGCATCGACGCAGACGACGTCGATCCTGAGAGCAGCGACGCCGCGCCGCTCGACCTGACGCCGCGCGCCCGCGACGACGTCCGTCGGGGATCTCGGACCATGCCGCTGGTCGTGCTGGGCGTGGTTGTCGCCGTCGTCGGGTTCGTGCTGTTCCAGGGACTCTCCGGGGCGACGCTCTTCCTCCGCGAGGCCGACGCCGCCGTCGCGGATCGAGACGATCTTGGCGAGCGTCGCTTCCGGCTCCTCGGGTCACCCGTGGCGGTGACCGACGACGAGCTCGACGTCGACGGCAATCTGGCGGTTCGGTTCACGGTGGCCTGTGACGGCACCGCCGTCGATGTCGTACACATCGGCAACGTCGCCGAGTCCTTCCAGATGGGCGTCCCCGTCGTACTCGAGGGCCAATGGCAGTCGTCGTCGGAGCTCAGCGTTGATGCGTGGAGCGAGGGAGCGAACGACGGCTGGTACTTCGAGAGCGACCGCATGCTGGTCAAACACGACAACGAGTACCGCACCGACCGGATCGAAGAAGCTGCGTCGTGCGGATCCGATCTGGCCGACGCGCCGGAAAGCTGAGCACCGATGCACGTCCTGGTCGGTGATGCGGCCGTTGCGCTCGGCCTCGCGGCATCGCTGATCGGCATGTTCACGGCGGGCGCGGCTGTCGTGAAAGGCCGTGCCGAGTGGATGCGGATGATCCCGGCCACGGTCGTGCTCCTCGTCGTGGCGGCGATCGTCGCCGTGGCCGCAATGGAATCTGCGCTGCTGACCCACGACTTCTCGGTCAAGTATGTGGCCGAGCACGGGCGTCGTGGGACGCCGTTGCTCTTCACGATCGCCACGTTGTGGGGGGCGCTCGAAGGGTCGATTCTGCTGTGGGCGCTGGTCCTTGTCGGCTACGTCGCAGTCGTGGCACGACGCTTTCGGAACCGACTCGAGGATCCGATGGTCGGCTGGGCGATGGTCGTGATGTTTGGCGTGACCGTCTTCTTCTTCGGACTGATGTTGACGTCGGCCGATCCCTTCGTGACGGTGGCCGACCCACCCGATGACGGCCCGGGCCTCAACCCGCTGCTGCAGAACAACGCCTTCATGGCGTTCCACCCGCCGATGCTCTACCTCGGCTACGTCGGCTTCACGGTCCCGTTCGCGTTCGCAATCGCCGCGCTGATCACGGGACGGGTCGGCGAAGGTTGGCTGGTGGAGACCCGGCGCTGGACCGTCTTCGCCTGGGGCTTCTTGACCTTTGGGATCGTGCTCGGCGCCTGGTGGAGCTACGAGACGCTGGGCTGGGGTGGCTACTGGGCCTGGGACCCGGTCGAGAACGCATCGTTCCTGCCGTGGCTGACCGGCACCGCGTACATCCATTCGGTGATGGTCCAAGAACGACGGGGCATGCTTCGAGTCTGGAATCTGTCGCTCGTGTGCGCCACGTTCGCGCTCACGATCCTCGGTACGTTTCTCACGCGCAGCGGGGTCATCGCGTCGGTCCACGCGTTTTCCGAGTCGGGCATCGGTCCGACACTGCTCGCCTTCTTCGGCGTCATTGTGGTGCTTGCCGTCGGTCTGATCGGGTGGCGGGCGGACGCGCTTCGTTCGGTCGGACGCATCGACTCGCCGCTGTCACGCGAAGGTGCGTTCCTCGCCAACAACCTGGTGTTCGGCGCGTTTGCGTTCGTCGTGTTGCTCGGCACGGTGTGGCCGCTCATCATCGAGGCGGTCAACGACGAACGCATCGCCGTGGGCAATCCGTTCTTCGACCGGATGACGATGCCGATTGGGTTCGTGCTCCTCTTCTTGATGGCGGTTGCGCCGGCGCTGCCATGGCGGATCGCCGACGGCGAGGTCCTGCGGACCCGGCTGTTCTGGCCGGCCGTCGCTGGCGTCGTGGTCATGTTCGCCTCGCTGCTGATCGGCGCAGCCGGTTGGGCGCCCGTGCTCGCGTTCGGACTCGCTGGATTCGCCGGCGGGGCGGCCGTCCGTCAGCTGGTGTTGGCGACTCGCCGTCAGGGGTGGCGAGGGCTCGTCGGCCGAACCAACGGCGGCATGATCGTGCACCTCGGCGTCATCCTCGTCGCGGTCGCCTTCGCCGCGAGCAACAGCTACCTCCGTCAGGCCGAGTTCCGCTTCGCCGAGATCGGCGACACCGCAACGCTCGCTGGCCACGAGTTCGTCTATCGCGGTGCCGAACAGCTGGTCGCGCCGGACGGTCGGATCGACGATCAGCTCCTCATCGAGGTCGATGGCGTGATCGAGACGCCCGCGCTCACCGTGTTCCCGTTCGCCGGTCGAACGATTGGTTCTCCCGACACCCGCGGCTCGCTCTACGACGACGTCCAACTGTCGGTCGTTCCGACCGAACCCGGAGAGCCCGTCGTCGTTCGAGTGACCGTTCAGCCGATGGTCGTCTGGCTCTGGATCGGCGGGATTCTGATGGCCGTCGGAACGGTCCTCGCCCTCGTACCAGGTCGACGGCGTCGTCCGACGTCGCCCTCGACCGTCGTCGCCTCCGCCAAACCCGTTCCGGCATGAACGACGTCATCGAGCTTCCGGATCAGCGCGGGAATCGTCGGCTCGGTCTCGCGCTCTCGCTCGGTGTCGCGGTGATACTCGGCGCGCTCATCGCGGTTCTGGCAACGAGCGACGGCGAACGTGGCCTCGGACCGTCGCCGCTCATCGGCGAGGTTGCCCCGGCGATTGCTGGTCCGACGACGGACGGCGACACCTTCGACCTCGACGACCATCGGGGGCGATGGGTCGTCGTCAACTTCTTCAGCACGACGTGCATCCCCTGCATCGTCGAACACCCCGAGCTCGTCGCATTCGACGAGGCGCATGAGGCGATCGGCGACGCCGAAGTCGTGAGCATCGCCTTCAGCGACACCGCCGCAAATGTCGAGGAGTTCTTCTCGGAGAACGGCGGGGACTGGGACGTGCTCGCAGCCGACACCGGCCGTCATGCGATCGCGTACGGTGTCGCCGCCGTACCCGAGACGTACCTCGTGGCGCCGAGCGGAATCGTGACCTCCAAGTTCACTGGCGGCATCACGCGTGCCGACCTCGAGACCGAGATCGCTCGGCTGTCCGGTACGCCGGCGACCGGACTGGGGGGCTGACATGAACGTCGCGTCGAAACCCGCGTGGTTGTTGGTCGTGGGACTTGCCGTGTCGGCTCTGGTGCTCGCCTCGATCGCCGAGGGTCCGCCGAAGACCAACGAGGATCGAGTCCGGTCGTTGTCGGAGGACTTCGCGTGTCCGACATGTGACGGTCAGAGCGTCGCGGAGTCGAACGCCGTGGTGGCACAGGAGATCCGTCGAGAGATTCGTCGACAGGTCGACGCTGGAGCCTCCGACGAGGCGATCACCGAGCTATTGATCTCGTCCTACGACGAATCGATCGATCTCCGCCCACGGTCCTCCGGCGTGGTCGGACTCGTGTGGATCCTGCCGATCGTGGCAACGGTGTTCGCCTTTGCTGGTCTCGCCTCGGTCTTTCAGCGATGGCGCAACGAGGCGACCCTCGAGGCGACGGAGGCTGATGAGGTGATCGTCGCCGAGCTGTTACGGGATCGGGGCGACACGCAGTGAGCGCGCTCAGCGCAGCGGAGCGGAGCCGGCTGGTCGACGAGCGAGAACACCTGCTCGCGTCGCTCGTCGATCTCGACGCGGAGCTCGCGGCGGGGGACATCGAGCCCGACGACCACGTGGCCCTTCGAGACGACTACACGGCGAGGGCGGCACGAATCACCCGGGCCCTCGACGGCGCGGCGATTCGTCGAACCTCCGCCGCGTCAACGTCGGGGTGGGGGCGTCGACTCGCCTGGGTGGCCGCGGTGGCAGTCGTCGCCGGCGCCAGCGCATGGGCCATGGTCTCCTTCTCCGGTGCGCGCGGTGGCGCTGATGTCGCCAGCGGGGAGATCCGCCAATCGACCACCACGTTGCTCGCGGATGCCGCTCGAGCCTTCGGTGAGGGCCGACCGGACCGCTCGATCGAGCTCTACGGCGAAGTGCTCGAACTTCAGCCGACCAACGTCGAGGCACTCACGTATCGGGGTTGGATTCAGTATCAGATGGGTGAGCGCGCGGCGGCACAGGCCGACTTCGACGAGGCGGTCGCGTTCGATCCGGAGTACGCCGACGTTCGCGTGTTTCGAGCGGTCGCGGCGCTCGACGCCGAACGATACGGCGACGCCGCTGACGAACTCGCTGCGTTCGATCAGGCAGAGCCGACGGCCGTGGCGCTTCAGCTGGTTGCCGAGCGGCAACTCCGAGAGCGCATCTCGGTTGCGCAGATGGCCCAGCTGCTGGCCGCGACCGACGCCGTCCCGGATCTGGCGGAAGCCGGCGTCGACCCCAACAGCGCACAGCTTGCCGGGGAGACCTACGTGCAGCTCGAGCGGCCCGCCGATGCCCTCCGAACCTTCGATGCGGTCCTCGCCGCCGACCCCGGACGGGCCGACACCATGGCCTGGCGCGGCTGGACCCTTGCACTCACCGCCGAGTCCGGGGTGACCGAGTTGTTTGCCGATGCGTTGGACTGGCTCGACCAGGCGGTGGCCGCCGACGCCAACAACCCCCATGCCCGCGTGTTTCGGGCGTTCGTGCTGCGGCGTCTCGAACGACCCGCCGATGCGGCGCAGGATCTTTCGGCGTTTGATGCGCTCGACCAGCAGCCGCCGGAATTGCTCGGGCTCATCGAGCAGTTCGGACTCCGCGAGGCGCTCTCGGCCGGATCATGAGCTTGTTGCTTGCCACCGTGGTCTCCGCGGCGGAGACGGTGGCCGCATCGCCGGCGCGCAACGACAAGGTTGCGGCGCTCGCCACCGTGCTGAGCGAAGCTGCTCCCGACGAGGTTCCGATCGTCGTCGGGCTGATGGTCGGGGAGCCTCGTCAGGGCCGGATCGGGGTCGGGTGGTCTGCAGTGGGTTCGTTGGACGTCACGCCGATCGCGCAGGGCACGCTCACCGCGGTCGGGCTCGACGACGCGCTCACCGAGATCGCCGCGATGTCTGGCGACGGGTCGAGTACCGCACGTCGCGTCCGGCTCGCGGAGCTCTGGGGCGAGATGACGTCGAGTGAGCAGGCGTTCGTGGGCGCGGTCCTCACCGGCGGGCTTCGCCAGGGCGCACTTGCGGGCGTGATGGTGACCGCGGTCGCCAAGGCAAGCGCAATGCCGGTGGCTGCGGTGAGGCGTGGCGCGATGCTCTCGGGCGACCTCGGCGAGACGGCGCGGATTGCGTTGTCCGGCGGGCGCGAAGCCGTCGAGGCGATCGGGCTTCGGCCCGGTCGCGGCGTCGAGCCGATGCTTGCGTCGACGTCGGCATCGGTCGCTGAGGCCATGGCGGAGTTCGATCGCTCGGTCGTGCAAGCGAAGCTCGATGGGATTCGGCTTCAGGTGCATCGCAACGGCGACGACATTCGTCTGTTCACCCGCAACCTCAACGACGTGACCGACCGGCTGCCCGGTGTCGTCGAGACGGTCCGGGGTTTTGAAGGCGACCCTTTCGTGCTCGACGGCGAGTTGATCGGCGTCGGCACGGACCAGCCCGAGATGTTCCAGGACACCGCATCGACCTTCAGTAGTGGCGGTGATTCGGGTCGGGTCGAACTCGAACTTTCGATCTTCGACGTGTTGCACCTCGACGGCCGGGATCGCATCGACGATCCGCTGGACTCCCGACTGGCAGCGCTGCGTGACGCGGTTGGCGATCGGCTGTTGCCGACGATCACGACGGCCGATGTTGACGAAGCCGAAGCGTTCGAGGCGGACGTCCTCGCCACCGGTCACGAAGGGGTGATGGTGAAAGACGTCGCGTCGTTGTACGCAGCGGGGCGTCGAGGCAAGGCCTGGCGGAAGGTCAAGCCGGTCCACACCTTTGACCTTGTCGTGTTGGCTGCCGAGTGGGGCCACGGGCGTCGCACGGGCTGGTTGTCCAACCTGCACCTGGGTGCTCGCGACGGAGACGAGTTCGTCATGGTCGGCAAGACGTTCAAGGGGATGACCGACGCGATGCTCGAGTGGCAGACGTCGGCGTTGCAGCAACTCGAGGTCGAGCGGCGCGGCATCGCAGTGTTGGTGCGACCCGAACTCGTGGTCGAGATCGCCATCGACGGCGTGCAACGTTCGACGACCTACCCCGGGGGTCTGGCGTTGCGCTTCGCCCGGGTGAAGGCGCATCGGCCCGACAAGTCGGCCGCTGACGCGGACACGCTTGCGTCGCTGCGAGCGCGCCTGGCGTGAGCGTCAGAAGGGTCCGAGGAAGCTCGCCCGAACGAGGTCGGTCCCTCGCACCTCGATCTCCCAGGTCGAGCCCTTCGCCCACCCGCGGACGCCGGCGATCACCATGCCCTCCCGTGCGAGCCGTTCGATGGCGTCCGGGATGATGTCGCCGTGGCTGCACAGTGCCGCGACGGTTCCGTTCGCTGCGAGGTGGCGGAGCAGCGCGATCGCGGCCACCGCCGACTGGCCTTCGACGAGCGCGGGGTGGACCTCGACGCCGGCCCCGATCGCCTCCGCGAGTGGCGAGACCGTCTCGATGCACCGAGTCGCGCGACTCGCATAGACGGCAGTCACGCCACGCTCTGCGAGCATGGCCGCAATCGCGGTGGCCTGATCATGGCCGATCGCATCGAGTGGACGATCGAGATCGTCTCCACCAAACACGCCTCTCGTCCCGGCGGAGGCATGGCGAATCAGAAACAACGACATGGCAAGGGGAGACGGTAGGCCATCTCGCCGCACGAGTCGATGATCTGGCAGCCGCGGTTCAGGCGGCCTGCTCGAGCGTTTCGTCGTCGTCGATCACGGCAAACATCGGCGAGAGTTGGGGCAGCTCTTCGAGCGGGCCGTCGTGACTCCAGGCCGGGGTCTTTGCCCCAATGGGGGTCAACCACACTCGAACCACGTCGGTTCGGCCGAGAAGCTGTTTCAGATGCTGCATGGTGGTTCGTTCGGAGCCGCTCGCCACGGTCTCCGCGAGGTACGAGCGGGTGGTTTCGATGCCGATACCGACGCCGTCGGAGAAGACCCCGATGGTGTCGTCATCGACGAGTGTGAGCCGTGCCATGGCGGTCATGTTCGGATCGCCCGGATCAGAGTTGAGGGTTCGGGGAAGATTCACCTCGGTCGATGTTCGAACCGGTTACCACCGCCACGACGGTCTGGTCGGAGCCGGGCGGGTGCTCCAACAGCGCGGCCACTCCTGCTGCGCCGGACGGTTCGGTGACGAGGCCAGTGTGTTCGAGCACGAGTGACTGGGCTGCTCGGAGTCGGGCGTCGTTCACGAGCATCGACCGGTCGACGCCATGTCGCATGTCGTCGAGCGCCTCGGGGACGGGGGTGCGAACGGCGAGTCCATCGGCGACCGTGTCGACCGACGCTGTCTCGATGACTCGTCCTGTGGTGAAGGAGTCGTGCATGGCGGGAGCGCCCGAGGCCGAGACCGCGATGATCTCCACCTGTGGGTTGGTGTCTGCGAACCAGGCGCCGATCCCGTTGACCAGGGCACCGTTGCCGAGCGGAACAACGATCGAGTCGACATCGGCTTGCTCGGCGATCTCGATGGCGCAGGTGCCGTGGCCGGCCGTCACCTCTGTGTGGGCGCCGTCCTCGGCGAGGCGGCCGCCGACCGCGGCGGCGTGACGACGTGCCTCCGCCTTGGCGGCGTCGAAGTCGTCGCCGTGAAGGATGACCTCGGCCCCCAGCGCACGCATGC
This sequence comes from Acidimicrobiales bacterium, assembly GCA_020629635.1. GTDB lineage: Bacteria > Actinomycetota > Acidimicrobiia > Acidimicrobiales > SHLQ01 > SHLQ01. Next base: position 118,896 of record JAHDCX010000001.1, read on the forward strand.
GTTCGATCTTGGTCGGGTTTGCGGTGGTCGCGGCGTAGACGGTGACCGGTATCCCTGCGTCGGTTCCGGCGAGGGCGAGGGCTTGTCCCCAGTTGCCCGCGCTTGCGGCGACCAGCGGGGTGTCGGGCTGGTCGAGGGCGTGCGTCCGCACGAACGCGCTTGCCCCACGACCTTTGAAGCAGCGGATTGGATTGAGCGTCTCGATCTTGAGCAGCATCCGGCAGCTGAGCGCCTCGTTGAGCGAATCGAATTCGGCGAGCGGAGTCTGGGTGAAGCGAGTATCGACGAGAGGCGCGATCGAGCGGATGGTTTCGGCGGTGACGCGAGGTGCAACAGAACGCATGGGGTGCACCTTGACGGAGGTCGGGAGCGGTGTGTGCGCGATGTTCAGACTGGCGACGCGCAATTTGCGCGTCCACACTTGTCCGGTGGAATCCGACCGGCGGGCACACGAGGCGAAGATGGAACTCGACGACATCGATCTTGCGCTGCTCGCTCAGCTGCAGATGGATGCACTCGTCCCGGCTCGTGTGCTCGGCGATGCGGTGGGGTTGTCGACGGCGGCGGCGCAGCGACGTATCAATCGGTTGCGGGCATCGGGGGTGTTGGTCGAAACGAGCGCCGTGGTGTCGCCCGCCGCCGTCGGCCTCGACGTGTCGTGTGTGGTGGAGGTGCGACTCGAACGTGATGGCGCAGACGTGGTGGATCGGCTCCGGCAGCGATTCGTGGACGAGCCCTCCGTGCAGCAGTGCTACTACGTCACGGGAGGCGCCGACTTCGTGCTGATCGTGCTGTGTGAAGACTTCGTCGCCTATGAGGCGCTGACCAAGACGCTGTTCTTGGACGATCCCGACGTGCGGTCCTTCACGACGATGGTGGTCCTCGACGCCGTCACGACCACCCGACGCGTCCCCCTGGATCCGGAGCACCGACACCGACACGAGTGACGGTGATCTGTCGCCGGCCTGGCGGTCTTGAGCGGTCCGGCGAACGGGGTGGGCCGTCTTCACTCGGACCCGAGCTGCAGATCAACAGGTAGTGAGTGGCGTGTGTCGCCGGCCTGGCGGTCCTGAGCGGTCCGGAAAGCACTGTCACACCCCCCTGGCAATGATGGCCGCATGGCCATCATTGATCTTCCGGAGTCGGCGCCGGAACCGCTGACGTTGTTTGAGCATCCGGGTCTGGAGTGGTTTCATCCTGCGGTGCGGACGTGGTTTGGTCGACGTTTCCCGGACGGCCCGACGCCACCGCAGGAGGGGGCGTGGCCCTCGATTGCGTCGGGGGAGGACACGCTGGTTGCGGCACCAACGGGTTCGGGCAAGACCCTTTCGGCGTTCCTGGTGTCGATCGATCAGCTCTATCGGGCGCATGAACGAGGTGAGCCGACCGATGGGGTGGCTCGGGTCGTGTACGTGTCGCCGCTCAAGGCCTTGGCGGTGGACATCGCGGAGAACCTCGAGCGTCCGTTGGCCGAGATCGCGCAGATCGCCAAGGAGTTGGGATATTCGGCACCGGATCTGCGGGTCGGGGTTCGTTCGGGTGACACGTCGACGGCGGCACGAGCGAACATGGTCAAGAAGCCGCCGGCGTTCATCGTGACCACCCCGGAGTCGCTGTACCTGATGTGTACGTCGAGTCGGGCACGTGGAGCGCTGTCGACCGTGCGCACGGTGATCGTCGACGAGATTCATGCGCTGGCGCGGGACAAGCGCGGTTCGCACCTTGCACTGACGATGGAGCGCCTCGAACAGGTTTGTGTGTCGGCCCGTGGTGGGGTCCGGCCTGTCCGGATCGGCCTTTCGGCCACGCAGAAGCCGATCTCGACCGTTGCCCGGCTTCTGGTCGGTGCTCGCGTCGATCACGACGGCCAGCCTCGGTGTCGAGTGGTCGATGGCGGCCACGTCCGCGAGCTCGACCTGGCGCTCGAGATGCCGCCGTCGGAGCTCGAGGCGTTGGCGCCGGCGGAGCAGTCTGACGAGATCGTGGCTCGTGTCGCCGAGCTGGTGCACGACCACACGACGACGCTCGTGTTCGTGAACACCCGTCGGATGGCCGAGCGTGTCGCCCACCAGCTGGGGGAGCGCCTCGCCGTTGAGGACGAAGACGCCGAAGCACACGTGGTCGCCCATCACGGCAGTCTCTCGAAGGAGCGCCGCCTGATGGTCGAGCGGCGGCTCCGTGCGGGTGATCTGAAGGCGCTGGTGGCGACGGCGTCGCTCGAGCTCGGCATCGATGTCGGCCCGGTCGATCTCGTCTGCCAGCTCGGCTCGCCGCGCAACATCGCGACGTTCCTCCAGCGAGTGGGCCGCGCCAATCACCATCGCTACGGGACGCCCAAGGGGCGCTTGTTCCCCTACACCCGAGACGATCTGGTCGAATGCTGCGCACTGCTGTCGGCGGTGCACGGCGAGCGGCTCGATGCCTTGCTTCCGCCGGTGGCGCCGCTCGACATCCTCGTTCAACAGCTCGTGGCGGAGGTCTCTGCCGACGAGTGGGAGGTCGACGAGCTCTTCGAGATGGTGCGCCGAGCGGGACCGTATCGAGATCTCGACCGGCGCGATTTCGATCTGTGCCTCGAGCTCGCGTCCGAGGGTGTGCGGACCGGACGAGGGGTTCGATCGCACTGGATCCATCACGACGACGTCAACGACGTCGTCCGGGGCCGGCGAGGTGCCCGGATGGCTGCGTTGACGAGCGGTGGGGCGATCCCCGAACTGGGCGACTATCGCGTCCTGCTCGACCCCGACGACACCTTCATCGGGACGGTCAACGAGGACTGGGCGACCGAGTCGATGCCTGGAGACATCTTCACGCTGGGCACGCACTCGTGGCGGATCCGCCGGATCGAGCCCGGTGTGGTCCGCGTGGTCGACGCCGAGGGCCTGCCACCCACCATCCCGGTCTGGTTCGGGGAAGCGCCGGGGCGGACCGTCGAGTTGTCCGAGGAGGTCTGCCGGATCCGTTCGGGGGTCGAAGCGCGGCTCCGTGAAGGGGACCCGAACGGAGCGATTGCGTGGGTTGGCGAGGTCGCCGGCGTGGCGGCCGAGGCCGCGGAGCAGCTGGTGCGCTACCTGGCTGCGTCACTCGCAATCCTCGGCACGCTCCCGCTCCGGAATCGGCTGGTGATTGAACGGTTCTTCGACGAGACCGGGGGTATGCAGCTGGTGGTGCATTCGCCACACGGGGCCCGTCTCAATCGGGGATTCGGGCTGGCGCTGCGAAAGAAGTTCTGCAAGAACTTCGACTTCGAGCTGCAGGCAGCGGCCTCTGATGACGCCGTCGTGTTGTCGCTCGGTCCGCAGCACAGTTTTCCGCTCGCCGATGTGAGCGGGTTCCTGAAGTCGAATTCGGTGGAGCAGACGCTCACCCAGGCGACGTTGGTGCCGCCGTCACCGATGTTCTTGAGTCGTTGGCGCTGGAACCTCAACCGAAGCCTGCTGGTGCTGCGCTGGAAAGGGGGCCGAAAGAATCCGCCGCCGATTCAGCGCATGGAAGCCGACGACGTCATGGCGGCGTTGTTCCCGGTCGCCGCTGCCTGTCAGGAGAACGTGTCGGGGCCGATCGAGTTGCCCGACCACGTGATCGTTCGCCAGACGATGGACGACACCTTGCGGGAGGCGATGGACGTCGACGGGCTTCGTGAGCTCGTGGCCGGCATCGAGAAGGGGGACGTCGAGATCGTCTGCGTCGACTCGACCGAACCCTCCCCGTTGTGCCACGAGCTGCTCGTCGGCAAACCCTTCACGTTCCTCGACGATGCCGAAGCGATCGACCGGCGGACTCGTTCGGTCCCGTTGCGTCGTGGGCTACCGGTCGACCTGTCCGAGATCGGGGTCGTGAGCGCCGATGCGATTGCGGAGATCGAGACTCAGGTCGTGCCATCGCCGGCCACTTCGGACGAGTTGTACGAGCTGATCGAGAACCTCGTGATCATCGAGGCACGCGACGACTGGCGTCCGCTGTTCGAGCAGCTCAATGCGGCCGGTCGCGTCGTCGAGTGGGCCGACGGCGAACGCACCCGCTGGGCGTGCGGACAGAAGAAGAACGTCATCGATCACCTGGAGCAGGCAGTCCGTGGGCGGCTCGACACTCGCGCGATCTGGACGGTCACTGACTTGGCGGCCGAACTCGGCGCGCCGACCTCGTCGGTCGAGTTCGTGGTCGTGGGGCTCGAGAACGAAGGCACGGCGATTCGGGGACGGTGGCGCGACCGACGACCGGAGGCGCCAGAGGAGTGGGCGGCGCGGCGGTTCTTGGCCCGCATGCACCGCCTCTCGCAACGCGGGCACCGCGAGCGGGTCAAGACGGCGACGGCGCAAGACTTCATGCGCTTCCTTTTTGCGTGGCACCACGTCACTCCGGGGACGCACCGCCAGGGTCCGACCGGGCTGATCGACGCCGTGGCGCAGCTGCAGGGATGGCATGCGGCAGCATCCACGTGGGAAGGCGACATTCTTGCCGCTCGTGTGGCGGAGCTGGACCCGGCCGACGTCGATCGGCGGTCGTTGGCGGGGGAGCTGACGTGGGGGCGGCTCGCTCTGCCGGATGCGGCTGGTGATCGTCCGACGCTCGGCAAGGCGAGCCCGATCACGATGGTGCTCCGCGACGACCTGTTCTGGCTGATGGCTGCGGCGCGGGGTGAGGCATCGCCGGAGCGTCCGGTCGAACAGACGACGCTCGGCGTCCTCGAAGCGCTCGAGCGGGAGGGAGCGTTGTTTCATCACGACCTCGTCCGACTGGTCGGCGCAAAGCCGCGCGCCGTCGAGGCGGCCTTGTGGGAGCTGGTGTGGCGGGGGCTGATTCACGCCGACAGCGTGCATGCGATCCGGTCGCTGTTCGCGGCTCGAGACCGAACCAGCGAGGCTCGTCCGAGAGCGAGGGGTCTCCGGCGGGGGGCGGCCCGACGCGAGGGTGGTGAGGGTCGCTGGACACGTCTCATCGGGGAGACGGCCGACTTCGATCCGTCAGGCGTCGACGCCGATGAGCTGGCCGAGGCGGTGGCAGAACAACTGCTTGCGCGGTGGGGCGTCGTCTTCGGTGATCTGGCGGCCCGCGAACAACTGGCGCTGCCGTGGCGCGAGATTCTGTGGGCACTGCGCCGGCTCGAGGCGCGCGGCCTGATCCGTGGTGGCCGATTCGTGTCGGGTTTTGGGGGCGAGCAGTACGCGTCCAACGAGGCCGCGGGCATGCTCGAGCGCACGATGTCGGCGCCTCGGACGGGTCAGGCGATCGAGTTGTCGGCGTGCGATCCCCTGAATCTCACGGGCATCGTGACCCCCGGCGATCGTGTGCCGGCTCGGCGCGGACAGCGGGTGCGCTGGATCGACGGGTTGCCGGAGTGACCGGCCCGTCGATCACTGGGCGATGTTCTGGAGATCCTGGGTCAGTTGGCCGCCTTCGGGGCCCGGCACGGCGAGGCACAGTACTTCCCGGTCGTCCTGTTGGTTCCACGTGTCTTCGGTCGGGTAGATGGTGGTCAGGTAGTACTGCGATTCCATGTAGTCGATGCCGATGAACCCTTCGAAGCGGTCGATGCAGCCAAGCTCGGAGACCTCGCTGACGTCGTTGTCGCCGGGATAGTCGCTGCCGTCGAGGTCGAACGCCGCAAACACCTGAGCGTCGTGGGGCTGGTCGCAGGGGATTCCTTCGAAACCGACGACCTGGTCGCCGTCGGGCACGTTGAGGCAGTCGCCGGTACGCGCGTCGAAGAGGCCCACGTCGCCCTCTTCGACGATGGCGCCGGAGTCGTCGCGCTCGGCGCCGCAGCCAGCGGCCAGAAGCGCAGCGAAGGTGATCAAGGTGACAAGTCGTGTGAGCCGCCGCATCGGAACGGTCCTTTCGATGGTCGAACCCGAGAGGAATCGACACGTCGACGCGGCGACCTGAGACGAAAGTTGATCGCGCTGCATGCGCCCGAGCGAGTGATTGACTTGACCCTTGACACGCGGCGACCCAAGGTGAGCAGGTGACCCTCCAACCGGCCGACCGGACGCTGATGGCGTCGGCGGCGCTGGTCACCATTTCGACCGTGCTGCCGGGCTTCTTGGTCGGGGCGCTGTCGGTGCAGGTGCAGGACGACTTCGGGCTCTCTGAGGCGGTCTATGGCTGGGGTACGGCGTCGTTCTTCCTTGCCGCGACGGCGGGATCGTTCTTTCTCGGCACGGTCGCGCAACGAATCGGGCCGCGCCGGCAGGTGTCGATCAGCGTCGGTGTGTCGTTGTTCGCGCAAGTGTGTCTCGCTGCCTTCGCCGAGTCGTTCGGCGTCATGCTGGTGTGCCTTGCGGTCTGCGGGATCGCGAACGCCGCAAACCAGACCGGCATCAATCTGCTCCTCACGCGAGCGCAGCTCCCGCGGTTGGGACTGGCGATCGCGCTCAAGCAATCGGGAATGCCCACGGCGTCGATGCTGGCGGGACTGGGAGTGCCCCTCATCGCGCTGACCGTCGGTTGGCGGTGGGCATACGTTGCCTCCGCGGTCTTTGGCACGGCCGCGATCCTGTGGCTTCGGCGACGGGTTGCCCCGATCGGGCCGATGGCGTCGTCGTCGACGGGCGCCTCAACGGAGACGCCGACCAGAACGCTGGTCATCGCCGCAACCGCCTTCGTCTTCTTGGCGGCGGGGGCAGGAACGCTCGTGTCCTGGCTGGTGGCGTCGGCTGTCGACGCCGGAATGGGGGAGGGGACCGCCGGGCTGCTACTCAGCGCATCTGCGCTCTGCGGAGTGATCGTGCGCCTGAGCTGGGGCGTTCGCCTCGACTCGATGCGACTCAGGCCTTTCCGCGTGGCCGCGGCGATGTGCGTCGGCGGCGCGGCCGGGATTGCGCTGCTCGCCTTCCGAGCACCGTCGGTGCACGTGGCCGCCGCGCTCCTCGCGTTCGGCTCTGGATGGATCTGGCCGGTCTTCACCAATTTCGGAATCGTGCGAGCCAATCAGGCTGCGGCAGCCACGGCGACCGGCATCACCCAGACCGGGGTCTATGTGGGCATCGTCGTTGCCCCACTTGCCTCTGGATGGCTCATCGAATCACAGGGCTACCCGACGATGTGGCTGGCGACCGCCGTCTGCATGCTGATCGGCTCTGCGCTGACGTTCACGGTCGCCGACGACTTCTGAGCCGCCGAGGACGGGTCGTGCCGCGTTTTGGTTTCGGGCGGGCTCTACGGTGGAGAAATGCGTGATCCCGCCCGAGAGGTGCAGTCTGTCCCCGGCGACTTCGATCAGGACGGCGACCGTGATCTTCGGGATGCGATCATCGAGACGGAGATCAACGTCGGCCATCCGGAGGACACGCCAACGCAGGCGTGGCGGCACGCACTCCTTCGGATTGGCCGAATGATCGCCGGCTTTGCGCTGATGTTGGCGGGTCTCGCCATGATGGTGCTGCCGGGGCCGGGTGCGATCGTGCTGGCGTCAGGGCTGGTGATCCTGTCTCGCGACGTCAAGTGGGCGGATCGCCTGTTGCGGACGCTTCGGCGTCGGATGCCGGGGCTCGACGAAGAGGGCCCGATCCCGAAGACCACGATCGTGATCTCGGTGATGTTGATGGTGGCCGGCGGCCTTGCGGCGTGGTGGTGGACGACGGGTGGCGAGGAGACCGTGCGCGGCTGGTTCTGATCCCAACCCCGACTCCTACTGGCAGAAGTCGATGGTTGCCTGGCCATTCCACCGGCCGGACTCGCCCGGGATCCCTTGGAACTCGGTATTGGCGTACAGCGTCAGGACCGTGCCGCACTGGCCAGCGACGGACATGATCCGGTCGTTCATGTTGGGTTCGAGATCCGGGAAGCGGGCGACGTCCTCGCACAATGTCCGGTTGAACACCTCGGGGTCCCCGCGTTCGCCATAGAAGTCGACGCAGCCGTTGGTCTGCATCGACGACGAGATGCGGGCGATGGTGCTGTCGAGATAGACGCGGACCTTCGGGCCGTCTGGGTCGGCACGGACGAAGCGCCATTGATCGAGATCGACCGGGTCACTTCCGCCGACGAAGATTCGCACGACGTGCTCGGCGCCTTCTCGCCGGATCGTGAGCGGGATCGCCCGCTGAAGGAAGCGACCGCTGTCGCCGGTTGTCTCGAGCGCCCCAACCCTTGCCGCCAAGGTGCCGTCGACGAAGACGAGGATGCCGGTCACGGGTTCGTCCGGTGCCAAGGAGTACCTCAGCTGAAACACGTAGTCGCCCGGCTCGAGATTTGTGACCGTGTACTCGAGCCATTCGCCATCCTGGGCGCCGGCGACGACGAGACCGGGGCCGCTGTCCGCTCGTGCGTCGGCTCGCGTTGCGATGTCGACAGCGTCGTCCGGGCGGAAGTCCACTGCGTCGCCGGTCCGCTCGTCGACAACGTTGTAGGCAACGCCTGCGCCACCGATGTCGAAGGCTTCGGCCTGAACCCAGGATTGGGCGTCGTGTGCCGATTCGCCGAAGTGGCGGGCCTCGACCGGGATCAGGGCTTCGGTTGTGGTGGAGGGGGCGGCAACCGTGGTCGTCGTGACGGGCGTCTGCCAGCCGGTATCGATCGGCTCTTCGGGGGCGGCGGACGCCGCGACCTCTTCGACGGCGACCACCGGCTCGGTGAAGGCCACGGCGTCGGGTTCGGACTCGACGGGAGGAGCGAGCGCGGCCACACCGATGGCGGCTGCCGCCATCTGCGCGCCCGCCAACGCCGCGGTTGCCGTGCTGGTCGTGAGCGCAGTGGTCGCGGTGGATCCGGCTTCGGTCGCAACGGCGACAGACGCCGAACGTTCGACGCCAACGAGGTAGCCGAGCCACGACACCGAACCGGCCACCTTGTTGAGGCGGTCGGTGCCGACCTCGAGCATCGCTCGGACCGCGATGGGATCGAAGTGATCACCGGCACATCGAAGGAGCTCTTTGAGGGCGACCTCGGTAGACAGCGCCTCCTTGTAGGAGCGCTTGCTGGTCATGACGTCGAAGGCGTCGGCGACGGCCACGATTCGGCCCGCCAGAGAGATGTCTCTTCCCTCGGTGGATTCGGGATAGCCCGACCCGTCGAATCGGCAATGATGCTCTGTGGCTGCCCCGGTCCATTCACCAAGCCAGGGTTTCAGCGGCGCAAGGTATCGGGCTCCCGCACCGGGGTGGGTCTGCAGGACACGCCATTCGGCGTCGGAAGGCCGGCCCGGCTTGTTCAGCAGTGTTGACGGAACGTCGAGCTTGCCGATGTCGTGGAGTAGCGCCGCCCAATGGAGCTTTTCGAGCTCGGTGTCACTCAGTCCCATCTGTTCGCCGATCAGGACGCTGTACGCGCGGACTCGTTCGGAATGACCGCGGGTTCGCGGGTCGTGTTCGGTGAGCCGCTGGACGAGCGTGACCAACCATTCGGATTGTGAGTCGACGCCGTTCGCCTCGGCCTCAGCAAGGTCTCGTTCGAGCTGACGGGCCGATGGCCGGCGAAGTGCGACGGAGAACCGATTGGGGGCCTTGTCGGGAAACGCCAGATTGAGTGTGAGCAGCGAGGACAGCGGAATGAGCCGTCGTACCGCTCGGTCCGTCAGCCGGACCGTGGCGATGCTGAGTCCGGCCAGGCCGATGAACCACAGGAGCCTCGGTATGCCGAGCCGGTCGTGAGGCAGCAGGCGGGCGACGAGGAAGGAGACCGCGATTCCGGCGGCGATGGGTGCGACGAGCACCGTGGCCTGAACGGCGCGTGCAAGTACCGCCCGACGTTGCCAGCGACCGGCATCCGTCTTCGTGTCGACTGTTTCCGGGACCACCTGTTGGTTTTCGGCAGCCTTGCACGGACGCCCGTATGGGTCTTCAGGCCTTGCTGGCCGTGTCGACCGCCCCGGTCACGTTGGGGTCAGACCCCAACGTGACCGGCGGCGATAACCACGCATCTCACGTGCCCTTGTAGTTGAGGATCGTCTCGAGGCGATGCTCGATCGTCACCAGGTCGGTCTGGTTGTCCATGACCTCGCCGATGTCCTTGTAGGCATCGGGGTGCTCGTCGAGCAGGCCGTGAGCGTCCTCGTTCCAGGCGATCCCGTCCATCGCCGCAACGAGGGTGTCCTCGCTCAGCTGCTTGCGGGCCGCAGTCCGCGACAGCTTTCGGCCGGCACCATGGCTGGCCGACCGGTACGAGGACGGGTTGCCCTTGCCCGAGACGATGAACGAACCCGTCGCCATCGAACCCGGGATGATGCCCCACCGGCCCTCGGATGCGTCGATCGCTCCCTTTCGGGTGATCCACATCTCGATGCCGTGGTGCGTTTCGCACGAGGCGTAGTTGTGGTGGCACTGGATCTTCTTGCCCTCGGTGACGAACCCTTTGGTGTCCATCACCCTCGCCACGACCGCAACGATGGCGTCCATCATCGCGGCGCGGTTCTCGAGCGCGTAGTCCTGCGCCCACAACATCCCGTCGATGTAGGCCTCGAACGAGTCGGTGCCCTGGACGAAGTGCGCGAGATCGGGATCCTCGAGCGGCTGCTCGATGACCCGCTTCAGCTCGTTCTTCGCCCGTCCGATGTGCTCCTGCGCGAACAGGTTGCCCGGGCCACGCGAGCCCGAGTGCAGCACGATCCAGACGCGATCGTCCTCGTCGACGGTCAGCTCGACGAAGTGGTTTCCTCCGCCGAGCGTCCCGAACTGCGACGCGATCTTCTTCGCGTTGAACCGATCCGACTTCACGTCGGGTGCGGTGCGGATCAGCCGGTCGAGGACCTTGGTGTCGTGTCCCTTGCCTCGGTCGAGGTCGTGGGATCCATTGCCTCGACGGCCTGCCTTGGGCTGACCCGACGGCACGGCCTTCGCGATGCCGGTGTGGATCGTGCTCAGGTGCTCGTCGACCTGGTCGCGGGTGAAGATCGTCTTCTGCGCGACCATGCCACACCCGATGTCGACGCCGACCGCGGCCGGGATGATCGAGTCCTTGGTGGCCACGACCGAACCGACGGTTGCGCCCATGCCCAGGTGGGCGTCGGGCATGAGGGCGAGCGGCTTGTGGACAAAGTTGAGCGACGCGGTCCGATGCGCCTGCGCCATGGTCTGCGCGTCGAGGTCGGTCGCCCAGCTCCGCACGTTGCCGTGCTCGATCGGGGTGGTGATGTTTGGAGAGATGTTGTTGGTATCCATGTCGCCCCTCCTGGGGTCAAGTCTCAACAAGTAACAAGTTGGTGTGTGGTTCAGATGCCGAGTCGCTCCCACACCTTTTGGTGTGTGGCGATCGACCAGCTTTCGATTCGGTCCCGGTCGGCGCCGGGACGGATGGAGTCATCGTCGAGCATCGACTCGAGCTGGGCGTCGAGCTCGAGCACCCGCTCCCACCACTCGTCGAAGTCGACCTCGCCATGGCGGACAGCACGAAGCCAATCGCCATCTGCGGTGAGCAGCGGAAGCTGGAGCGCGCCGGTGGTCAGGAGCTCGATGCACTGAAACCCGAGCCGGGCGCAATGCATTGCGTACTTCGTGTCGTAGCCGTACTGCGCGATCAGCTCGGGCCGGCCGCCGCTGCCTCGTTGACCGTGGCCACCTCCGTCAACGCCGAGCAGGCGTTTGGCCTGCGATTGCATGTACCCGCGGTACCGAGGGATCACGTGACGCCCAACGAAGGCCTCTCCCAGCGCCTGGAGCTCGCGCCCCTCTTCGGTCGCGTGTTCGATCGGCGCCCACATCGACATCAGAATCGATGGGTTTCCCGATCCAGCGAGCCGAAGGAAACGGCGAAGCGAGTGCAGGGTCCGGTCGGTGTCACCGGTCCGGATCGAGCGCCCTCGGGCTGAGTGCGCTGCATGACAGTCTTGAAGCCGTGCTCGTCGAGCCCCATCAGCTGGACGGGGGATTCGACGACAACGCCAAGTTCGTCGTGGTCTTCGCCACCGGGGATGCCAGTGCCGTGCGCGGTCGAGCCGACCTCGACGAGTAGCGGTGGTATGTCGAGTCGTTCAGTCATCGGGCTCACCTCCGGTGATGCTCTTTCGGTTGTCGGACGGGTCGGGTGTACGGATCTGTGGACCGCCTGCCCCTCTCTTTGAGGCTGGCGGTCCACAGAAGCCGGGTTGTCAGAAGGGCCGGCGGTCGTGTTCCAAGAGGCACCTCGGGGCCGCCGCCCGAACTTCAGACGCCGGCGGTGGCGAACCACGCATCCCATTCGGGACGGCGGCTCGCCAGGACGAGTCGACCCGACGGCACGGTCGGGCGCTGCTTGAGCGACCAGCCCATCTCGTCGAGGGTGCGGTCGTCCTTGGTTGCGTTGTGCACACGGCACATCAGCACGCAGTTGTGCCACGACGTGTCACCGCCACGCGAGCTCGGAACGAGGTGATCGATCGTGTCGCCACGCTCGTCGCAATCGGAGACCTGGCACCGGCCACCGTCACGTGCACGCAGCGCCGCCTTCGAGAAGGCCACCCCGCTCGGGTCACGCATTCCGGCGAACGACACCATGCGCAGCAACCGCACGACGTCGGGGAACGGAAACTCGGTGCCGCCTGCTGAGCGGAGCACTCGGTCGTCGTCCTGGGTCACGAGTTCGGCTCGTCCGGTGAGGATCAGGGTCATCGCTCGCTTCCACGACACGACGGCCAACGGCTCGTAGGAGGCGTTGAGAAGTAACACGGACATCGCAGCCTCCTTTCGTTGGGGTGAATGGCGGATGGGTGTGTTGAGCAAGGGTGATCGATCGGAATCGAACCGACGCGTCCCGGGGGACACCAGGGTCACGACCTGGCGCAACGAACCAACAGTCGCCTCGACCACCATGGCGCCATCGATGGGATTCGAACCCACGACCTTCTCCTCGACAGGGAGCTGCTCTGACCAACTGAGCTACGACGGCAAGACACAAGTGAGCCCCCGGCAGGATTCGAACCTGCGACCACCTGGTTCGAAGCCAGGTGCTCTTCCGCTGAGCTACGGAGGCGAAGTACTTCCCGTGGGAGTCGAACCCACATGCCCGAAGGCCACGGCTTCTGAGGCCGCTGCGTCTGCCATTTCCGCCAGGGAAGCAAAGTTCGGTGTGAGAGCCCGGGGGATGGCGAGTCTCGATCGTGGATCGAGCGAGTGCCGGCATCCCCCGGGCACGTGTGTGCCTCTTGGAACTGAACACTGCGTGGCTGACCTCATCGCCGAGACATTCGCGGGGTCCGTCTCTGAACCGGCATGCACCATGCAGCTATGTGAACGTGTACCTCGAGCCCGAAAAGCACGAAAGCCGCCGACTCGTTCAGCGAGCGGCGGCTTCGGAAGCCAGAGGATCGGATCTGTTTAGTGCGATGTCATCGCAAGATCTCGATCACCTCCGAAGCCGGGGTCCCGGGGATATGGCGCTCGGCGTCCGGCAGGACGACGCACGCCAACGCATCGACCGAAAGGTCGAATTTTTGGGTATTCAGTTGTTCTGAATAGCTCGTGTAGGTCATCGTTCTGCCTTGATGGCCGCGGCGGGGTCGCCGGGGCAGGAGGTTCGTTGTACTGAGTCCTTCGGCGAATGTCAACACCCCAATCGTGGATGGCGGGGCGCAGTTTGAGCGCTCCCCCCATCGGGATCCTCCTGTCGTCGACGTGCTGAAGACCCTGAAAATTCAACACCTGCTCACGGCATTGCGACGGGAGCCCAGGCCGTCTTTCTGGCCGCCGAGCGGAGTTGAGAAAATTCTGTGAAAGACTCGAGCGATGTCTCTCTCAGCTGATGACATCGAACAGATCCGAACGCTCGAAGTGGCTCTATGGGTCGCTGAAACGCGTGGTGATCCGCAATGGATGGAGCGAAATCTGGCGCCCGCTTTCCATGAATTCGGTGCTTCGGGGCGGCGATGGACTCGTGAGGAGATCGTCACACTGCCGATCTCATCGCCCATTCCTGTCGAGCTTCCATTGAGTGATTTGGTCGTCCGGGAAATCGACGAGCGAGTCGCGCTCGTGACCTACACGTCGGTTCTTGACGGCGCCATCGCAAATAGAGCGTCGCTCTGGCGGAAGGAAGGCGGACGATGGCGGCTCGAGTTCCATCAGGGCACACCGGCCGCCGGTGGTCTGTGAGTGCCGAAGTGCAACCGTCCCCCGAGCACCCGCCGCCGGGATTGGCTCCTTCGCGTGATCACGACCGCACCCTCCTGCTGAAGGGCCCGTCAATCCGAGGCGAGCAACCGCTCGTAGTCCTCCCACGTGTCGACGTCGAGGGGTACGTCGTCGTCGATCGGCACGTGCGCGGCGGTGAAGTCACCGGACTCGAGCAGCTTCCAGACCGCCTTGTCGCCATGCAACCCGCGCAACGCCTCGAACATCGAGCGGGAGAGCCAGAACGGGTGTCCCGTGCCATCGCGGTAGTCGACCACCGCGATCTCTGCACCCGTCGATGCCGCCGCCAGCAACGCGTCCACGGCGTCGACCGGCACGTTGGGCTGATCTCCCAAGAAGAGCAAGAACCCGGCCATGGTCGAGTCGACGCGATCGAGGGCGGACACGATGGACGACGAGCACCCGTCGGTGTGATGGAGGGAGTCGACGACCTCGGCGGCGCTCAGGTCGACACCGGCGCGGACGTCGTCGCCCGCTCCACCGACGGTCACGAGCGTTTGGCCGAACCCGAGCCCCGGACGTGGCCGACCGTGGCGTCGAGCAGCGTCGCCCCACGAAACGGCAACAACTGCTTGGGTTGTCCCAGCCGTCTCGACGAACCGGCGGCGAGGACCAGTGCCGCGACGTCGGTGCGCGAGAGGGAGGCCATGGACGCACGATACTCAGCTCGACCTCCTCGACGTCGACGGGAACCGAATGACGCCTTCTGACGTCCAAACACCATGAAGCTCGATCCACACGTCCTTCGGCCGTTCGTCTTGGCCGGCGTGATCGCCGTGGCGGTTGCCTGCGGCTCCGACACGCCCCCACAGGCCACTGCACCCGAGAGCGAGGCAGCGAATGAGGTCGTCGACCTCGGCCAATCGTTCGACGAACGAGACATCGTCGCTGCGCGGGCCGCCTACAACGAAGCGTGGGAGCTCTGGAACGCTCGAGAGCACGGGCGCTACGAGATGACCATCAAGATGGGAACCTTCGCAGAAGTCCGGGTGACGGTCGGCGTCGACGGAGTCGTCGCGAACGAGAAGATCACCGTCGGGACTGAGGGTGATGTTGCCGGGCTCCCGAGGACGGTCGACCGCGCATTCGGTGTGATCGACGAACTGCTCACCCGTTTCGAGGAGGGTTCGGCGGTGGTCGCCCCCGAAGGCGAGTGTGGCGAACACCTCAATGTGCGGTTCTCGACAACGCTCGGGCACCCGTCGTCCTATGACCGGCTCGGTCCGTGCGACGACGGTGTCGGAATCGAGATCTCCGTCGAGCTGCTCACGAATGACGGTGAATCCGCGGCAGGCTCCGCAGATGATTCGGCGTCAGCCCAAGCGGCTGGAGCAGAACCCGAGCTTGTCGCGGAAGGCTTCGAAGCGATCGACGTCGCCTGGCAGGACGCGCTCGACAATGCGGCGCCGCTCGACACCGTCGAGCTCGGCGCGATCGACGGCTTCGAGGCGTTCCGCACCGTCTGGGAACTCCCCGATGGGCGACTGCTCGCGACGGGCCGCTGGGACGGTGACGAGCCGATCGCTCGCTGGTATCAACCGAACCCCGACGCAGTGGCTCCGGGTGAGGAGGTCCGGCTGCCGACCGAAGTCATCGAGCCGCCGGTGCGTCTCTTCGTCATCGACCTGGCGGCCGACGCGCCAGACAGCAGGTTCGTGGCGATCAGCCACGTGCCCGAGGTTCGGCCGTTCAACACGGCGATCGCCCGTGGTGAGGCGCCCGATGTCGTGCTCGACATGCGACTCCAAAACGACGGCACCACCGTCGTCTACACCGCTGGCTTCAGCGGTGCCGCCTACGACATCGCCGAGGGTCTGTATGTGACAACCTTGCCCACGCGTTGATGTGGGCCTTCATCTCCACGGCGATCGCCACTCGGTCATCTCGCGCCTCCATCTCCGTAATGCCCTTGCCGCATCGCACCTCGCCGGTCGATGACACCACCGACCTCAACGCATGCCGCCTGCGATCGAGCCGGTTGTCGACCTGGGCGAAACGACGGTCCATGCCGGCGGCGAGTCATCGACTCAGTCCGCCGCCGTGACATCGACGGCGATCAGATGTGGTCCGGTTGCATCGCAGCGAGGGCGTCCGATGCCATTGACCAGTGAGACTAGGGGTGATGCTGCGCCTGTGGGTTTGCAGCCCAACAACGGGATGGGACGAAACAACGCAGCTGCCGAGAAGCCGTCGCAGTGGCGGGGCCGAAACCTACTCGGCTTCGCACTGATGCAAGCCCGTGCCGAGCTGGCGGCGGCATGAGCGGGCCGGCACTCTCCATCGTGCGGGGAGACATCACCCAACAAGACGTCGATGCGATCGTGAATGCAGCGAACTCATCGCTGCTCGGCGGTGGGGGAGTTAACGGCGTCACCCATCGCGCCGCCGGTCCCGAGCTTGCGCAACATTGTCGCGGCTTGGGCGGCTGCAAAACCGGCGAAGCGAAATCGACGCCGGGGCTTCCAGCTCGACGTCCCGTGGATCATCCACACCGTCGGTCCCGTCTGGCGAGGCGGCGACAACGGAGAGCCCGAGCTGCTTGCGGCTTGTTACACGAACTCACTCCGCCGCGCCGACGAGCTCGGTGTGCAGAGCATTGCGTTCCCGGCGATCTCGAAAGGAATCTTCGCCTATCCGCCTGAAGCTGCAGCACGGATCGCCGTGGAGGCGGTCAGGGCCGCAGACACCGAGGTGGATCACGTTCGATTCACTGCCTTCGACGACGGCACCGTCAATGCATACGAGATCGGCCTTGGGCCTGAGGTAGCGATCGGCCAACAGTTCGAGGAACTGCTCAAAGGGGGCCGCGCGGTGTCGCGCACGACGCCATCGGCGAGGTCGGCAGCCATCGAGTCGGTCTGGGCGAGCAAGTCGGTCGTCGAGTCCAACTCGCCGATTGCGGGGTCAGGCAGTGGCGAGTCGTTCGAGGTTGGCGAGGGTGTGTTCCATGCCTTGGGTGACGTTTGCTGCACGGTCGTGGACGCCGGCCTTGCGTTGTGCTCGGCGGATGAACCAGGGCGATGGCTTGTCTTGGCGTACGGATTCGACGACTCGGGTGCCGTCTGGCGTTGGGTGGAATTCGTAGCGCCAGGTCGGTCCGAAGCCCATTGGCACTTTGAACTCGAACACCTGACCGGGTTCGGCGGCGGTGACCTTGGGCTTGGTGCTCCATTTGCTGTCGCCGAGCTCGTTGGTGCCCTTGAAGCGGGCGCCCACGGCGGGGCCGTCGCTTTTGCCGACCCATTGGGCGCTGCGGCACTCGGGGCTGAGCTCGCCGATGCGGGTGATGTCGGTGATGATGTCGTAGAGGGCCTCGGGTGTTGCGGCGATGGTGCGTTCAACGGTGAGGTCGAGGGTCTGGTGCGTGGTCATGGCAGGTTCTCCTGTGTTCGGGACTGGGTTCGTTCCCGGTCTCTGCACTGGTGACGCACGCCCGCGACGGATTCGACAGGGACCCCAAAGAAATCTTGCGAAATCCTGGGCAGCAGCCCTTCGGGGCACGACGGTGCCGGCGATTACACTCGCCGCCATGTCTGCGTCGGACACCACTCGTGACGCCCACGACGTCTACCGCGCGACATATGAGTCGCTGTCCGGTTCGCAACGCGTCGATCGAGCAATACAGATGTCCGAAGACGCCAAAGCCATCGCAATTGCAGGTATCCGGTTCCGAAACCCCGACATGACCGAACCCGACGTACATGCGGAGTGGCTCCGGTTGCTCCACGGCGACGACCTGTTGCCCAAGCTGCGACCTGATGCCTGCTGAGCTTCTCCGGACGGTCGTCGGCCTGCTCGATGCCGCAGGTATCGACCATATGGTGACGGGCTCTTTTGCCAGCACCTTTCACGGTGAGCCGCGCATGACCCGCGACGTCGACGTCGTCATCGACCCTTCCGAGGACACCATTGCGCTGTTCGTCGAGTCGATCGACCGTGAGCGCTTCTACCTCGGCGACGCCGTCGAGGCGACGCGGCGACGTGACATGGTCAATCTGATCGACACGTCATCAGGCTGGAAGGTGGCCCTGATCGTTCGAAAGGACCGGCCGTTCAGCGTGTCGGAGTTCGAACGCCGCATCCCAGCCGAGCTCGCGGGGGTTCCCGTCTTCGTCGCCACCGTTGAAGACACGATCCTTTCGAAGCTCGAATGGGCCTCGATGTCGGGCTCGACCCGCCAACTTGATGACGTCGACGCAATGCTCCGCGCACAGCAACCCGACAACGCGTACCTCGATGCGTGGGCCACCAGAGCTCGGCGTCACGGAGCTCCTGCGAGCCGCAGTCGAACGTGTTTCGAGACGGTAAGGGTTTCGGGCGAGCGCTCAACGCCGATTGATCCGGCCCACGCTGCGGCCGGAGCGAGTCAGCCGCGGAGGATCTTGTCCATCGCCTTGCCTTTGGCGAGCTCGTCGATCAGCTTGTCGAGGTACCGAATCTCGCGCATCGTGTCTTCTTCGATTTCTTCGACACGAACGCCGCACACCACGCCGGTGATGAGCGACCGGTCGGCGGTCATCCGCGGTGCATCGGCGAAGAAGGTCTCGAAGTCGGTCTCGGCGTTGAGCTGAGCCTGCAGCTGCGCATCGCCGTAGCCGGTCAGCCAATGGATGATCTCGTCCACTTCGGCTTTCGTGCGACCCTTCTTCTCCGCCTTGTTGACGTATAGCGGGTACACGTCGGCCACGGGCATCGCTGCCATCGTTGGCCTCTCTGCATCGCTTCGACCCAACGTAGCGACCGCCACCGACAGGAGCGAGCGGGGCGCGCACCTATCGCGATTCGGTGGCGCACTCCGACGTCCAGACGTCGGCCACCTCGTCCGCGGCCAGGTCGCGATGCCACAGCCATCCTTGTCCGAGGTCGCATCCCATCTCCAGAAGTACCTCATGGTCATCGTCGGTCTCCACACCTTCGGCAACGACGTGCATGCCGAACGTGTGCGCCAGGTCGATCGTCGTCTGTACAAGGGATCGAGCCCCGACGTCGGACGCGATTCCGGCGATCATCGATCGATCCAGCTTCACGGTGTCCGCGGCGACATCGCGCAGCGACAGCAACGAAGAGAACCCCGCTCCGAAGTCGTCGATCGCCACGCGCACACCGACGTCCCGGAGCGACTGCAGCGTGTCACGCCAAAGGCCGCTGGTATCGAGCACCGCAGATTCGGTCACTTCGAGCTCGAGTCGTGCGGGGTCGACTGCGTGGTCATCGAGCATCGTGGCGACCCGATCCGCCAGCTGTCGATCGGTCAACTGCACCGCCGAGACGTTCACATGGACCAGATCGATCATGGTTCCCGACGATCGCCACGCTGCGATCGCGGCGATCGCATCGGACAGCGCGTGGTCGCCGAGCGCATGAATGAGCGGAGAGCTCTCGGCGACCGCGACGAACTCGTCGGGACGGATGGGCCCCAAGATGTGGTGGCGCCAACGAGCGAGTGACTCGACAGCGATCGGCTGGGCATCGCCGATTCGCACAATCGGCTGATATCTGAAGGTGACATCGCCACCCGCAATTGCGGAGGAAAGATCCGATTCGACCCGGACCCGACGCAGGCCACTCGACCGATGCTCCTCGTCCACGAAGACGACCCGCTCCTCCTCCGATGCGCTCGCCGTTCCCGTCTCGAAGTCGCGGAGGACCTGATCGACGTCGAGATGTCCCGGCGTCGTGTGCACGACCGCGCCAACGATGTCGGGCACCCGCACCCAGCGCGCGAGGTCCACCGGTTCACGCAGATCTTCCAGGATCTCGGCTGCCTGCGAGATCGAATCATCAGCGGGCACGAGTTCCACGTAGAAGCGGCCCGGGGCCAGCATCCCGACCCACGCCACCTGGCGTTGCTCCTGAAGCCGTCGCGCAACGGTTGCCAAAAGCCGGTCCACAACCGAATGCCCCAGCGCGCTGTTCAGCGCTCGGAGCCGCCGAATCTCGAACATGACAAGCGCGGGTCCCGGGCCTGGAAGTTGGGTGGCGATCCTCTCGAGCGCTCCCCAACGCCGCGTCAGGCCCGTGGCGGTGTCGACGCGAGCGAGTTTCTCGAGCCTCGTCACGGTCTGGCCTCGGGCGTTGCTTTCAACTGCCCCAAGCTGCGGGCCGGTACCGCGCGGCCATACAGGGAACGCAGAGTTGGCGGCGCGGTACGTACTCACCTCGAACTCTTCGGCGCGATTTGGTGACGGATTCAGGAAGAAAGCTCAAGACAAACTCAAGATCGCGCCGAGAGCGTTCAGTAGGGCGAGATCCCGCCGATGCCTGTTCGAATCCTTCTTGCCTCTCTCCGGGGCCGCACCAGCAAGGAACTTCACATGCACCTCCACGATCCGAACCCAAACGCTGTCGCTGACGCGGTCGACCAGCTCGGCATTGCGCCGGGTGACGGAGTCGTGGCGATGCTCTGCGACGACGACCACGCACGACTCCCCGAAGTCCTCGACGGTCTCGGATCCACCCCGACGATCGGTGGCGTCTTCCCGGCGGTGATCTCGAGTGGTGAACGGCAGACATCGGGCTTGACGATCCGGCCGATCCGACTCGGAGGACTGGGTACGCACCTGGTTCCACTCAGCGGCGGAGACAACTCGCTTCCTGCTGGTACCCGCTCGGCGATGGTGTTCGTCGATGGCCTGGGAGCAGGCATCGCGGGCTACCTGCAGCGCCTTTTCACGGCGAACGGGACAGACGTTTCGGTCGTCGGCGGCGGAGCCGGTTCGCTCACCTTCGAGCGACGCCCGGCCGTGTTCACCGAGCACGGCGCAGCGATCGATCACGCCGTCGTGGCCTGCTCACCCGAAGCCGTCTCTCTCGGCGTCGGTCACGGCTGGGAGCGCTTTGCCGGACCGATGGTCGCGACGCGCACGGAGGGAAACACGATTCACGAACTCAACTGGCGTCCTGCTGGCGAGGTGTACCGCGCGCACGTCGAGCCCGATGCCGGTACGGAGGTCACCGTCGACGGCTTCTTCGACGTCGCCAAGGGGTACCCGTTCGGGATCGTCCGCGAAGGGGTCGAGGACGTCGTCCGAGATCCGATCGAGATGACACCGGAAGGCGCGCTCGTGTGCGTTGGAGACGTGCCGCCGAACTCCGTGCTCCACCTCCTTCGAGGTTCCGAAACTTCGCTCCTGGCCGCCGCGGAGTCTGCGTCGAAAGACGCGGTCGCTGGTGCAGTCGATGGTCCGATCGACACGTTCGTTGTCGACTGCATTTCTCGAACACTGTTTCTCGCGGACGGTTTCGACGAGGAACTCGAACGCATTGTCGGGCCGCTCGGGTCAGACAGACGCCGCGTCGACGGCGTCCTGTCCCTCGGCGAGATCTCGTCATACGGGGCCGGCTTCATCGAGTTCTTCAACAAGACCACGGTCGTTTCGGTGGGTGCCTCGGTGGAGGCCATCAATGGCTGATCCGGCCCCGGACACCCACGACGGCGATCTGATCGAGACGCTGTCGATTCTCTATGAGCTGTCGCTCACGATCGGTCGTTCGCTCGACTTCGATGGTGCGTGCCGCGACTTTCTCATCCCGCTCATGTCGCGCAAGAACCTCTCTCACGCTGCGGTGTGGCGCTGCGATGCCAACGACAACCGGCTCGCATGGGCGGTACCTCAAGCTCGCCCCGACGTCGGAGACTTCGCTCCAACGACTGCCGCGGAGACCGGGCGACCCGAGGCGACGACGGCAGGCGCGCCCGGTTGGGAGGTCATTGCGGCGGCCCACGATCTCGACGACGGCGAAGGCGCCATCTTCCCGCTCCCCGGGATTGGTGTGCTCGCCGTTCGACGCGGGGTGGAGGGGCGTCGCTTCGACTACGCCTCGCTCGCGCAGCTCCAACCACTCATGGACCAGTTCGCCATCTCCTTGCAGGCCGCAGACGCCTTCCGTCGAAGCCAGGAGGAGCGCGTCTGGCTCGACCTGCTCTTCGATGCGGTCACCGACGGCATCGTCGTCTGCGAGCCAGACGGACGAATCGTCCGCATGAACGACCGGATGACCACGTGGGCCAAGGCGGCACACGAGGCAACCTTCCTCTGTGACCTGGCCGGTGGCCCCGGCCCCGTCCGCGACGCCGTTGGTCGGCTCGGGCGCGCCGAGGAAGGGAGCCGGATCCTGGTCGACGCATCAGAGGTCATCGATCCCTACGGCAACACCCGGACACTCGCCTGGTCCATGGTCTCCGCCTCGATCGCTGGACAGCGCCAGATCATCGCCTCGGCCGCCGACGTGTCGAACTGGCAATCGAGAGCAGATGAGCTGCAAATGGCGTCCGAAGCCTCCGATGCGGCCAACCTCGCCAAGTCGCAGTTCCTGTCGAGGGTTTCTCACGAACTGCGAACGCCACTCAACGCCGTCCTCGGCTTCACCGAGCTCGCCGCAATGACTGAAATCGGTTCCGAGACGGCCGATTGGCTCGACCGTGTGCTCGTTGCCGGCCGACATCTCCTCACGCTCATCGACGACGTCCTCGATGTCTCGCGCGTTGAAGCCGGTGAGATGACCCTCAACGTCGAACCCGTCAAGCTCTGCGAG
Source organism: Acidimicrobiales bacterium (assembly GCA_020629635.1). Classification (GTDB taxonomy): domain Bacteria; phylum Actinomycetota; class Acidimicrobiia; order Acidimicrobiales; family SHLQ01; genus SHLQ01. Next base: position 141,470 of record JAHDCX010000001.1, read on the forward strand.
GTCGTCCACGATTCGCTACCGATGGTCCTGGCCCGGGCCGAGGAGTTGGGGATCCAGGTCGAAGCGGTTCCGCCGGCGAACGCCCCCGACGTCCTCGTCGACCCCGTTCGGGCCCGGCAGGTGATCGTCAACCTGATGAGCAACGCCGTCAAGTTCAACCGGTCCGGCGGCTCGGTGATCCTGCACTGCGACATCTCCGAAGACTTCGCTTCGGTGTCGGTCACCGACACCGGGTACGGAATCGCCGAACACGACCTCGACCGGTTGTTCGTCCCGTTCGATCGGCTGGGTCAAGAACGCGGCGAGGTCGAAGGCACGGGTATCGGCCTCAGCCTCTCGCGGGCGATGGCCAGCGCAATGGGCGGCTCCTTGACCGCCACCTCGACCGTTGGCGTCGGCTCGACGTTCGTCTTCTCGATGCCGCTCGCACGGGGCCGAGGGCGCGGAGAGATCTCGGCCATCGGTCCCATCGACGTCGCGAAAACCACTCCCGACACCGGACTCTCGGAGGCCGCATGAAAGCCCTGATCATCGAGGACGCCCCAGAGTTCGTCCTCGCCGTTGCCGAAATCCTGAAAGAGGCCGAGTTCGAGGTTCTCGTCGCCGAGACCGGCCACGCCGGACTCGACGTCGCGGCCACCGACCAGCCGGACATGATCATTCTCGACCTTGGACTCCCGGACCTCGACGGCATCGAAGTCTGCGGCCGGTTGCGCTCGATCACCGATGCCTACATCGTGATCGTCACTGCGAGAACGGCCGACGTCGACCTGGCCGCCGGCTTCGCCGCCGGAGCGGATGACTATGTGACCAAACCCTTCTCCGCGATCGAACTCAACTCTCGCGTGCGAGCGGTGATGCGACGGGCGAGACGCCGGACCGACATGGCCGATGCGCTCGGACTCTCGCTTGATCCTGCTGAGCGCTCCGTCTGTTTCTCCGGGAAGACGGCAGAACTCACCCAGACCGAGTTCCGTATCCTCGGACGACTCCTGCTCGAGGACGGCGGTGTCGTCAGTCGGGAGACGATCGCCGAGACGCTCTGGGGAGGACGCTGGGATGGCGTCTCGCACACGATCGACGTGCACATCTCCAACCTCCGAAAGAAGCTCCGAGACATCGGCTGGCCCGGTCGCGTCGCGACGGTGCGAGGTGTCGGCCTTCGAATCGAGGAGCTCCCCGCGGCCGCCTGACGATTCCGGCCGTTCAAGGCCGCGTTGCTACGCCGCGTCGAGTGCTGATCTCGCGAGCCTGAGCAGTGTGCGAGCGGTCTCTGCCTCCCGTCGGAGCCGAAGTTCATCGGGCTCAGATCTGCCGAGCTCCACGTCGGCACAGATCTCGGAGAGCCCGTCGAGCGCCAACAAGGCGGCTGTCGACTTCAGGGTGTGTGCCGCTCGCTTCCGGTCCTCGCCGTCTTCGGACAGGATCGCGTTGACCCGCATGTCGAGTTCTTCGAGGAAGGCCGCAGTGACGGATCGCGCAACCGCACTTCCGCCGAGGTCGACGGACAGCCGGTGGCCGAGCGCAACCGGGTCGGTCTTTTGCTCGGCGGCGGTCCATGTCGTGACCACCTCTCGAATTGCCTCCATGCGGACGGGCTTCGTCAGGACGTCGTTCATGCCCGCATCAAGGCAAGCCTGCCGGTCACCGGCCATCGCGTTTGCGGTCATCGCGACGATTGGTGAGTCGGACGACGCTCCGTGCTCGCGGATCTGGCGAGTGGCCTCGAGGCCGTCGATGTCGGGGAGGTTCCAGTCCATCAAGATCAGACGGAACGCTTCGCGTCTCGCCAGTTCGACGCCATGTTCGCCCGTCGGCGCGATGACGGGTTCGACGCCGAGCCGTTCGAGCTGCTTGGACGCGAGGAGCTGATTGGTCGGATTGTCTTCGACCACCAGTACTCGCGTCTTCGCTTCTTCTTCGGGGCGCAAGAGCGCCATCGTCGGGAAGGAAACGACACCGTTACTGACGAATGCTCCCGCATGGTCGCACAGCGCCTCGGCAACCTCGAGGGCAATCGCAGCGAGCTCGTCCGACTCTGCTGCTGACTCCCAGGGAATGTCCACGGTCGATTCGTTGATCGCCAGCTCAAGCCGGCCGCCAAACCCGATTGCCAGAGAGGTGAAGAGCGCCGCGGCGGTGGTGGCCGGTGGCCCGAGCGCAACATCGCTCGCGACGTCACGATCCGCCGCGATTGTGAGGTCGGCGTCCGCTGCCGCCGCGTCGAACATCGCAAGGATCCGCGGAAGTGGGGTTGGGGTCGAGCTGGCCGTAGAAGCAGAAAGCGCCGTGACTGCGTCGATCAGAAGCCGGACACGATGGTGTCGATACCGATGGAACGCGGCGGCCGCCTCAAGATGTGCTCGAAGATCGTCCGTCGCGCGCATGAAGAACCATCGGCTCGAAGCGGTGTCTGCGTGAGTGGCAAAGTGGCGGAGCCACGTTGCCCCGCCTTTATCGCCCTTGCACGTGTTTTCGGAACTGGCCTGGCGGCATGCCAGCGTGCTTCGTGAACGTCGCATAGAAGCTGCTCGTCGAAGCAAAGCCGACCGAGAACCCAACCATCGAGGTCGTGTCGTCGGTGGTCGCGAGCAGCTGTTGTGCCCAGCTCACACGGTGATGATGAATGTACGTGGCGATGGTGACGCCATACGACGCCCGAAACTCGCGCATCGCGGTGGTGGGGTGCAGCCCGACCGATGCAGCGACCCGCGCCACATCGAGCGCAGGGTCGGCGGCGTTGGCCACGACGAACGACGCCATGGCGGACGCTCGTCCGGTCGGAGCCTCTTCGACCAGTGCAGTCGACTCTTGTTCGGTGAGGCACAGGCGGGCGAGGTAGGCGTGCATGTTGAGCAGAGCAACATGTTCGTACCTGGAGCGGTCGTCGCCGCGGCGGCGACTTGCTTCGGTGTCGCTGAGGATGCGTTCGAGAATCGCGCGGTCGTCGGTGGAGTCGGTCTCGTAGGTCAGGATCTTGCCGGCGAGCACTCTTGAGGTAATCGGCAAGTCCCACTGTCGAAACACACGGACCGGGATGTGGAACCAGACCTGTGTCGTCGGGTCATCGACGTGTGTGGCGATGTGGGGCACCGATGCCCAGAAGACGGCGAGGGATCCCTCGCCGAGCGTCAGGGTGGCGCCGCCGTACCGATACTCGACGGCACCTGTGGCGATGTAGTTCACCTCGATCTCTGGGTGTCGGTGCATCAGCGGATGGCCATCGCACTCGTGGCGTCCCGCGAGCAGGCCCGTGACTTCCATGGCCTTGTCGAAGCCGGGAATCGACGTGCCGACGGCGGCAGAGGCTGGCATTCCGGAAAGATAGCCCGGATATCGAGAAGACTTCCAGATCCGAGTCGTCTTGGGTGGAGTCCGAGCACCTGCCGTCATTGGCGGGGACCAGCTCTCGAAACGATCTTCACGAGGGGGAGACCATGCGGTCACCATTGACGAAACTGATGGCGTTTGTTGCGCTCGCACTACTCGTGCTTGCGTGCTCCAGCACCGACAACGGAGCGGAGGATCCGCCCGATGATGTGCCCGACATCGACGGCTCGACGGAAGCAGCCGCCGGCAGCGGCGAGCCGGAGACGACCGACGAAACGACGGCCGAACCTGCCGATGCCACCGCCGAGCCCGTCGAACTCCAGGTGCTGGTGAACGCGGCGGACTTCAACGAGACCATCCCGGGGTTCTACGAAGAGGTCGCCCGACGCTTCGGCGAGAAGTTTCCCGGGGTCACCGTCAGCTTCGATGTCGTCCCCAACGACCAGCTCTCCGAACAGGTTCGAACCGAAGGCATCGGCGGAGGAGGGTTCCACGACGCAGCGGTGGTCTTCAACGTCCCCGAACTCGCCGCCGAAGGCGTGCTCGAGGACCTCAGCAACGGCATCGGCGACTGGGCGTCCTTCGCCAACTACGGCGACGGACAGAAGGCGAGGGTCACCTACCAAGGCGGCGTCTATGGCGTGACCAACACCAACAACACGAACGGCGTTTGGTACAACTCCGACCTGCTCGCCGAGGCCGGAGTCGACCCCGACGCGCTGGCCACGATGGACGGCTTCATCGCCGGGCTCGAAGCCGTTCGTGATGCCGAACTCACGACCGCTGACGGCGACGAAGTCTTCCCGCTGTCGATCAACGCCTCCCGAAGCGACTGGTTCACGTCCAACTTCATCTACGGCGCAGGCGGCACCCTGATCAACGCCGACGGCTCGGTCGGTGTCGACACCCCCGAACTCCTCGAAGGTTTCGAACTACTCCGACAGCTCTTCGACGACGAACTCGCCCCTCGTCCCGACGGTGACTACGGCATCAACCGCGGCCTCTTCGAACAGGGTCGGGCAGCATTCTGGATCGCCGGTGAGTGGGACGGCCCACCGATCGTCGAGGCGCTCGGCGACTCGGCCGGCTTCGTTGCACAGCCACGCTGGAAGGCCGGAGCTACCCCGCTCGGCGGCGCCGACTGGGTCGTGCCCCTCGGCTCACAGAATCGTGACCTCGCCGTCGAGTGGCTCAAGTTCCTCGTGTCGCAAGAGGTGCAGCAGTACGCCTTCGATGAATTCGCCCGCCTGCCGGTCGACATCGACGGCCCGATCGAGGGAGGCATCACCGACCCGGTCCTCGACATCATTGCCACCTCGGTCAGCAACGACGGACGGCTCCTCGACACGCACCTTCTGCCCGACAAGCCGGAGGTCGTCGACCTCTGGCTCGGGCTGATCGACGAAGTCGTCTACGGCGAGACCGCCGTCGCCGAGCTCCTCGCCGACTACGACGGGCAAATCCAGGAAGCGTTCGGTGGCTGACCTGGGCCACGTCTGGTGTGTCGGCGGTTCGGGACCGGCCACCCCGGCTGGCGATGAGGAATTTCCCCTCCATCATCGTCAGCCGGGCGGTCTGGGCTGTGTCGGGTCCACGAGACTGACTGCATGAAGCGTCGCTCACTCGCTCCGTGGCTCATGTTGTCGCCAATGCTGATCCACATGGCCGTGGTCTGGGTCTACCCCCTGGCCATGAACGTGTGGATCAGCCTTCACGACTGGCAGTTTCTGGGTGAGTCCGAATTTGTCGGTGCCGCCAACTATCGACAGTTGGCCGGCGCCGACGAGTTCTGGGACGGCATCGTGAACTCGCTCATCTACACGGCGTTTCTGCCGCTCACGCTCGGGCCGGCGCTGCTCGTCGCCTTCCTGGTCCACGACATCCGGGCAGGCCGAGGGTTCTTCCGCTCCGCCTACTACGCCACGAGCGTCATCTCGCTGTTCGGTCTGGCGCTCGTCTTTCGGTTTTTGTTCTCCGACCAGGTTGGCCTGGTCAACGGCTATCTCGTCGATCTTGGCCTCGAACCGATCGCATGGCTCACCGACTCGACGTTCCTCAAGGTCGTCATCGGCTCGTTGACCGTCTACAAGGGCATCGGCTGGAACATGCTCGTCTACCTCGGCGCGCTGCAATCGGTCGACAAGACCCTGATGGAAGCTGCCCGTGTCGACGGCGCCGGATGGTGGCGTACCCGGATCAGCATCGTGTTGCCACAGATCCGGCCGGCAATCGTCTTCACGACCATCCTTGCGTTCTCGGCGCTCTTCCAGCTCTTCGCCCCGATCGTGCTCGTCGGCGGACGGAACTCCTTCACCGACGTTCCCCGCGGGATCCGCACGCCAACCGTGGAGGCCTACATCCAGGCCTTCGCCCTTCGGAACCCCGGCTACGGCTCGGCGATCATGGTCGTGATGACGGTGATCGTCGTCTCCATCTCGGCATTCGCCGTCCGGCGCAGCGAAGAGGCCGAGGCATGATGCGATTCGTCACCAACCGGAAGATTCTCCACTACCTGACGCTCGCTGCGGGCCTCGCCGTCTTGCTGTTTCCGATCGTGTTCCTCGTGTCGTCCTCGCTTAAGTCGTCCGCCGACGTGTTCCGAGTTCCGTTCGAACCGATTCCTTCCGACCCACAGTTCGGCAACTACGCCGAGGCGTGGGACGGCGTCGTTCGGAAGTTCTTGATCAACAGTGTGATCGTTGCGCTCATCACGATGGTGTCGAACGTCATCTTCTGCTCGCTCGCCGGCTTCGCCCTCGCCAAATACCAATTCCGCGGCAGGGGTGCGGTCATCGGGTTCGTGCTGCTCACCTCGATCGTCCCCGTCGACTTCAACATCATCCCGCTCTTCATCCTTGCCCGCGAGCTCGGGTTGCTGAGCACGTACACCGGCATTGCGCTCCCCGGACTGGTCTTCAGCTTCGGCGTCTTCTTGATGATGCAGTTCGCCAAGTCGATCCCCGACGACCTGCTCGAAGCCGCCCGGATCGACGGATGCAGCGAGATCGGTCTCTTCTTCCGCATCGGATTCCCGCTGCTCCGACCCGGGATCGCCGTCCTTGCGATCTTCACGTTCTTCCTCAGCTGGGACGCATTTCTCTGGCCAGCCGTGTCCGCCATCCGAGACGAACGATTCACGCTGCCGATCGGGCTCACCAGCCTCATGGGCAACCGCAACTTCGACGCACCGCTGCTCATGGCCGCGATCGCGATCTCGCTCGCTCCCGTACTTGTGCTCTTCGCTGCCGCGCAACGCCGCATCGTCGAAAACGTGCAGACCTCAGGGCTCAAGTGACCCGGCCACCAAGCGACTCGACCACCCAACCATCCCCAGGACGGAGGACTTCTGTGGGTTCTTTCGACGACCGACTCGACGCCGTGATCGACCGGATCGCGATCGACACAACGAACATCGCCCGCCGCGGCGTCGTGACCGATACCCGCTCCCGTCAGTCGCTGCTCACCGGGTACGCCTACGGCGAGGTGTACGACTGGGACGGCTACTTCGAGAACGTGTTCGTGACCCACCTCGGGATACGTACCTTCTGTCGACGCAACGTGCAGGCGTTCCTCGATCGTCAAACACCCAGCGGTTTCATCGAACGAACGCTCGGTCGCACCTATCCCAAGCCACGCCAACACGTGAAGCCCTTCCTCGCCCAGACGCTGCTGCTCGGCATGCGACACGGCGACGATCCGGCCTGGCTCGCCGGCACCTACCTCGAACGCCTCATCAAGAGCATCGACTTCTGGTTCCGTCACTGCGACCCCGACCACAATCAGCTGGCCTCGTGGAACAGCGCCGACCACAGCGGCATGGATAACCAGGACAGTCGCGCCGGCGAACTCGACGCCATGCGCATCGAAGGTGCGGACCTCAACACGTACCTCTTTCGAGAACTTCAAGCGGCGGCATTCATCGCCGACGAACTCGCCGAGACGAGCGAGGCCGACCGACTCCGGGCCCAGGCCGAACGGGTAGCCGAGGCGATCAACGAACATCTCTGGTCAGACGCCGATGGCTTCTACTACGACCGCGACGACCTCACCGGGTCTCTTCGCCCAGTCCGCAGCGTCGCAGGATTGCTTCCGCTCTGGGCCGGAATCGTCCCGCCGGATCGAGCGCAGCGACTCATCGACGATCATCTCTCGGACCCGGGTGCGTTCTGGTTGCCCTATGGCGTGGCCACATATGCCCGTACCGAAGATGACTACTACCAGGACGTCGTCGGTGACGAATGCAACTGGCGAGGCGCGGTATGGGTCCCAACCAACTACATGATCGCTCACGGGCTTCGGGGTGCGGGATACACCGAACTGGCCAGCGAGCTCGCTGACCGTACGCTCGACCTGGCGATCTCGCTCCCAACGACCCGAGAGTTCTACAACGGCGAGACCGGCGGGGGACAGGGGCTCGACCCGTTCTGGGGATGGTCGACGCTCGCCTACGTGCTCCCACTCGAACTCCGCGAGTCCTACGACCCGACCGAACTCACGACCCGTCCCGCCCGATCGTTGTTGACCGAATATCTCGGTGCAGATTCACTTGACACGGCGATCGACGAGTTGCGATCGGCGGTCTGAGCGAGCAGGCGATGGCGCAACGGTTCGGTGCACGTCCGCTCGTTGCTGACACAGGCCACACGTACGCTCCACGGTGTGGAGAAGGGGACCGACGCTGCTGCGCTCGAACGCAATCTGACGCTCTTGTCGGCGTTCCACATCGCATCCAGCTGGTTGGCCTGGCTGCCGATCCTCGCGCTGTTCATCCGCGAGAGCTTCGGCGTGGACACGTTGTTGACTCTCAGCTCAATCATGTACTTCGGCGTCGTGATCGCCGAAGTGCCGTCGGGGTGGATGAGCGACCGTCTCGGTCGGGTGCTCACCCTCCGAATCGCCACGCTTCTCTGGGTGGCCGCCTATCTCGTGCTTCTGGTCTCGGCTGGCTCGTTCGTCCTGATCGCCGTCGGTCAACTCCTCCTCGCATTCGGTTTCGCCGCGATATCGGGTACCGACGTCTCGCTCCACTACGACACGCTCGAGGCACTCGGGAGGCCCGAAGACTTCGAACAGAACCAAGCGCGCTACACGACGTATGGCTATTTCTCGGTGTCGGCGAGCGCGGTCGCCGGTGGGGCGATGGGCCTCATCGATCTGCGGCTCGCGTTTGCGTCGTGCCTGATCTTCACCGCATGGCAATTGGCGGTTGTTACGCGACTCACCGAACCGCCTCAGGCCGACGATGCCGTAGGTCTGTCGTTCGTCGAGCAGCTCGGCCGCTGCCGTGCGCTCGTCCGGCAGCCGCTGCTGCGCTGGATCGCCGGCTACTGGGTGGCGATGGTGGTCCTCGAGCACGTTGCTCAGACACTTGCACAGCCCTACATCACCAACGCGCTCGGCCGCGAGCCCGGGGACCTCGGTCCGACATCTCTGGTCGTGGGCGTCATCTCCGCGGCGATCAGCTTCGTCGGAGCGCTCGCCGCAGCTGCCACCCCGACCCTACGGAAGCAGCTCGGATTCTTCGGCGTCCTGTTCGCCTTGGCACTGCTCTCGACGGTGATCGTCACCACCATGGCGCTCGTCGTGTCGCTCGCAGTGCTCGCGCTGATGGTCTTTCGCAGCGTCCATGGCGCGAGCGCTCCGATCGTGTTGACGTCGGCCGTCAACCCGCTCGTCCCGCAGAACCAGCGTGCGACGTACCTGTCGCTCCATTCGCTTGCGGGTCGCGTCAGCTACGGCAGTCTGCTCCTCGTCGTCGGACGCGTCGTCGGCGACTCACTCGAGCAGTCGCTCGTCGTTCTCTCTGCGGTGAGCTGGATCCTCGTTGTGCTGATTGCCGTGACGTGGGTCTGGGGTCCGGCTCGCCTGAAGTCTTGAGCTTCAGCGAAACGTGAGCGACGGGTTCTTGGAGAGCGCCGCCACGTGCTCGGGAAGGGTGCCGCAGCATCCGCCGATCACCGAGACGCCCCGGTCGAGCCATCCCTTCGCCCGTACCGCATAGTCGGCTGGATCGATACCGCGCCACGAGTGCGCGTAGACGCCGAGCGGGCCATCCCATCGCTCGAACGCGACGTCCAAGCACGCGTCGACCAGGTCGACGTCGGTGTGCATGATCGACAACAGGTCGACGCCAGCACCGTTCAGCGAGTCGATCGCCTCACCCAATGGCTCGTCGAAGTCGCGGAGCGTCATAACCGCCGGATCCGGCAACATGCCTTCTTCGTCACCGACGGACAGGCCGACCCAGACGGGCAAGTCGGTCGAGTGGGCGGCGGCCAGCAAGCGGTGCATGCGGTCGATGCTCACCATCATCTCGAGCACGATCAGCTCGGCACCGGCGTCGGCCATGATCGCCATCTGCTCGCGGGCTCCTCGCTCGAGATCGTCGAGCGAGGGGTTGTCGCCACTGAACGACCAATGGCTCACACTGGCCCCGACGACCACGTTGGGCCGCTCGCCGTTCTCTCGTGCTTCTCGCGCGAGCTGGACGGACAAGCGATTCAGCGGTTCGAAGTCGGCCTCGGCTCCGGCGTCTCGAAGCACGGATCGGTGCGTGGCAAAGGTGTTGGAGACGACGAGCTGCGATCCCATCTCGATGTACTCCGCGTGGACCGACCGCAGGATCTGCGGGTGGGTCAGCGCGGCCGCCCCGTACCACCCGTTGTCGTGCTCGGGGATGCCCCGCCGCTCCATCTCCGAGCCCGTCGCACCATCGATCAGGATCTTCTCACCGCGACGAACTGCTGCGATCAGTTCGGAATACCGAGTCACCGTCCCGAGGGCTCAGACCCGAACAACCTGAACGCCGGCGGCTTCGATCTCGGCCACCATCGGGGCGGGTGCATCGTCGTCACAGACGAGGATGTCGACCTGCTCCCAGGTCGCGTAGCGATGGAGCTGATCGACACCAAACTTCGAAGAATCGATCAGCGCGACAACACGCTTGGCGGCGTTGATCATCGCCTGCTTGAGCGATGCCTCGTGGCTGTATGGCGTCATCAATCCCTGCGCGGACACGCCGTCTGCGCTGATGAAGAGCACATCGACGGACAGCGTGGCGATCGTGTTGACCGCAGCAGCGTCGACGATCGACATGGTCTCTCCGCGGAGTTCGCCGCCGATGATGGTCACCGATCCGGCACCGTTGTTTGCTGCGGCCTGGGCGGTGGGGAGAGAGTTGGTGACGACCTGCACCGATGGAGCGGGTCGGAGCGATTCTGCAAAGCGCAGCAAGGTCGAACCCGCGTCGATCAAAATGCTCCCGGCGGCGGGCACCTCCTCAACAGCTCGGGCGGCGATGCGTTGCTTTTGTGCATCCTCCGAGTGCCGTCGCTTGGTGACGTACGGTTCGAACGCTGCCGGCTTCACGGCGCCACCGTGGACGCGTTGCAGCAGCTGTTGGGACTGCAACATCGAGAGGTCCCGGCGAATCGTCTCGTCGGTGACCCCGAAACGCCGGGTGAGGTCAGCCACCTCGACAGCGCCCTGCTGCTCGAGCAGTTCGATGATTGCTTGTCGCCGCTCGGGTTGGAACAGTTGATTTCGTTCACCCCGAGCGGTCTTCCCCGTGACCACCACTTGCGACCCCCGCATACCGTTGTAGTGCGGAGCGTACCCCTTCGTTCCGGAGCGCATCCAATGCCTGGCCAAACGCCGTTCGAAGTCGATCGTTTGCTGCGAGGTCCGGGTCGAACACGGCCTCCACTGCGAGGAATGCGGCGGGGTCGGCGACGGAGCGGTCAGCGGCCGCCCGGACTTCGTCGAACAACGGGTCGTGCGCAGGCTCGAACGGTTCGCCGGCATGGTCGATGCCGCGAAGATATTCACACCAACTGGCCAGCAGCATGGCGGCTTTGTCGATGGGGCCATCGTTTGCCAGGTTTGTTCGAAGCGTTGGCAGGACGAACTTGGGAAGTTTCCCCGATCCATCGGAACAGAGTCGGGCGACCTGGTCGCCGATGTTCGGATTCGCAAAGCGTTCGAGCAGCATGGCGATGTACTCGTCGAAGTCCAGCCCGGCGACCGGATGAAGGGACCGCTTCGCCTCCTCGTTGAGGTATGCCTCGACGAAACGGAGGATGTCCGGGTCGGCCATGGCGTCATGGACGAACTCGATCGCCAGAAGCCCTCCGGGGTAGGCAAGGCAGGAGTGGCCGGCGTTCAACAGCTGCAGCTTCATGTGTTCGTACGGTCGAACGTCGTCCGTCAGGATGATGTCGAGGTCTTCGAAGGGGGGCCTGGCGCCTGCGAAGTCATCTTCGATGACCCACTGTCGGAACGGTTCGCAGACCACGGGCCAACGGTCGGTGATCTGGTGGGTGGTCTCCAGCCATGCGCGATCCGAGTCGCTCGTCGCCGGGGTGATGCGATCCACCATGCTGTTCGGGAACGAGACGTTGGTCTCGATCCAGATCGGCAAATCATCGTTCCGCTCAGCAGCCAGACCGAGCGTGACCCGCTCGGTCACGTCGCCGTTCGACATGATGTTGTCGCAGCTCACGATCGACAACGGTGGACCGTCTGCAAGCATCCGGCGCTGGAGGCCGGCGACGATGAGGGCGAACGCAGACCCGTCGCTGGCGTTGGGCGATTCGGGATCGAACGCTCCCGTGGCATCGTCCACCGGATAGCCGCCTTCGGTGACCGTCAGGCTCACGATCTGCGTCGTCGGCGCGGCGATCGCGTCGATCAGTGGCTCGGGATTCGGCGCCGCATGGATGTAGTCGATCATCGAGCCAACGATGGACGTCGAGGTGTCTGAGGGGCCTCGCTCGATGACGGTGAAGAGCGTGTCCTGAGCGCCCAGCGCCTCAGCCATCGCTGCGTCGTGGTCGAGTACGCCGCTGCCGACGATGCCCCATTCGTGGTGGCCTGCTCGACACAGCTCGTCGACGTAGGTGGCGAGGTGCGCCCGATGAAAGCCACCGACGCCGATGTGGACGATCGACCGCTGGAGGGCAGCCCGGTCATAGTCCGGCGGTCGCACCTCCGCGGGGAGTGACGCAAGCGTTGCGGAAGAGAGCGGTGTCGAGTCAACCATCTTCGAAGGAAAACACAGGCGTTCTGCGGTGTCCATCATGGGCCGTGGCCACTTTGTTCTATTGGCGATCCGACGTTTTGGGTTGCGGGGCGCGCAGACAAACCCACACATCTCCATGTAAACCCAGAGGTCGGCTGCGTGTGTCGTGGCCGGACTCAAACCACCGGAAGGGGAATTCTCGTGAGAGAACCACGTAGTCGCGGCGCCGCCGCGATGCTGAAGCTCCTGGGGCTGCTTGCAGCCCTGGCGATGATCGCGGCCGCATGCGGTAGCGATGCAACCGACGCAGTGTCCGATGCCACGGACGCTGTCGAGGATGCGGCGGGTGACGCCGCGGACGCCGTCGAGGACGTCGTCGACGACGCCACGGGCGACGACGATGCCATGGAAGAAGAAGATGACGCCATGGAGGAAGAAGAAGAGGCGCCGGCTGCGGATCGTTCGATCACGGTGGCACTCGTCGGCAACGACAACATCACCCGCATGGGCGAGCTCGCGGCGGAGTACTTCACGCCCGAGACTGGCATCGAAGTCAACCTGACCGTCCTCGACGAGCAGACCCTGCGTGAGGTCACCACCCGTGACGTCGGCGCCGGCGGCGAGCAGTTCGACGTCGTGCAGATCGGCATGTACGAGACGCCGCAGTTCGGTGCCAACGGCTGGCTCGTCGGTCTCAACGACCTCGCCGCAGCCTCCGACACCTACGACATCGACGACCTGATCCCGGCCGTGCGCAACGGTCTGTCGGTCGACGGTGAGCTCTACGCCTCGCCGTTCTACGCCGAGTCGTCGTTCGTGATGTACCGCTCGGACATCATCGACAACATGCCGGCTGCTCCCACCTGGGAAGAAGTTGCGGCCATCGCTCGCGAGGTCGACACCGAGGAAATGGCCGGCATCTGCCTCCGCGGCAAGCCCGGCTGGGGTGACCTCGGCGCGGCGTTCACCACCGTGCTCAACACCTTCGGTGGCACCTGGTGGCTCGCCAACGACGACGGCTCCATCGGCGCCTCGCAGGTCGATCAGCCCGAGTTCGCCGAAGCGCTGAACTTCTACGTTGACCTCCTCAACGACGCTGGCGAAGATGACGCCGCCAACTCCAGCTTCAACGAGTGCAAGACGCTCTACGAAGAGGGCAAGGTCGCCATGTGGTACGACGCCACGGTCGCTGCCAGCCTCTTCCCGGACGACGTTGTGGCCAACACGGCCTTCGCCCTCGCTCCGACCAAGGAGACCGACGCCTCCGGTTGGCTCTGGGCCTGGACCCTCGCCATCCCGGTCAGCACCTCTGACCAGGACGCCGCATGGCAGTTCATCGACTGGGCAACCAACGCCGACTACCACGAGCTGATCGCCTCCGAAGACGGCTGGCGTGCAGTTCCCCCGGGCACCCGTCAGTCGCTCTACGAGCGCCCCGAGTACCTCGAGGCTGCTGACGCATTCGCGCAGCGCACGCTCGACGCCATGCTCGCCGCTCCGATCGACAACCCCGGCACCACGCCGCGGCCCGGTCTCCCCGGCGTGCAGTACGTCGGTGTCCCGGAGTTCCAGGACGTCGGTACCCAGTGCACCCAGCTGTTCTCCGCAGCGATCGCTGGCTCGATGAGCGTCGAAGACGCGCTCGCCGATTGCCACATCATCGCCTCCGAAGTCAGCAACTAAAGTCCACACATCACCACTCAAACAAAGATCTCGAGTGGTGATCTGAAGGATGCCGAACGTGTTCGGCCGGGCGTCTCGGACGCCCGGCCGGGCATGTTCACACCACCACGATCAGGGTCATCTCGCAGGGGGAGTTTCATGTCGAACGCGGTCGTCGACAGCGATGCCGGCACCACAGCCACATCTCGCGCCGACGAGGTCAAACGTCTGGAACGCCGCGAAGGGTGGAAGCGCCGCCTTCCGATCCTGCCGGCCCTGATTTACACCATCGTGGTGACGCAGATCCCGTTTCTGTTCACGCTCTTCTACAGCTTGACCGACTGGCGGATCGACAAGGTCGAACCCCGTCAATTCGTCGGGATCGAGAACTACACCTCGCTGACCTCCGAAACCGAGAAGTTCTTCAGAGATGCTGCGTGGGTCAGCGTCCAGATGACCGTCATGGCGGTCTTGTTCTCCTTGATCGTGGGCACGCTGCTCGCGATTCTGCTCGACCGACAGTTCTTCGGTCAGGGCTTCATTCGCACTCTGCTCATCACCCCATTCCTCGTGATGCCCGTCGTCGCTGGGCTCATGTGGAAGACGCAGATGCTCAACTTCAACTTCGGCATCATCAACTGGCTTCGCAACGGCGTGGGGCTCGAGTCGGTGGAGTATGCGACGAAGCACCCGATGGCCTCGGTCATCCTCGTTCTCGTCTGGCAGTGGAGCCCGTTCATGATGCTGATCGTGCTCGCTGGCCTCCAGGGCCAAGATCAGTCGGTGCTCGAAGCCGCCCGAGTCGACGGCGCAAGCACCTTCGGCATCTTCCGCCAGATCACGCTTCCGCAGCTTCGGCCGTTCCTCGAGCTGGGCACATTGCTCGGCGCCATCTACCTCATTCAGGTCTATGACCACATCGAGGTCATCGTTGGCGGCCAGCCCGGGGCCAACAACTTGCCGTTCTACATCGCTCAGCGATCCATCGGTGGTGGTAACCGATTCGGGTTGGCATCGACCTATTCGATCATCGTGGTCATCGCCTCGATCATCATCGCCAACATCGGCCTGCGAGTGCTGTCCAACCTCCTGGAGGACGATTCGTGATGGCCGTGTTTTCTCGCTCGCCAAAGCCCGAACCCGTGCTCGGGCAGAACCGCGCTGTCGGTCATCTCCTGTCGTTCGTGACATGGATCATCGGTCTCGTCTTCTTCTTCCCGCTGTTCTGGCTCACCGTGAACGGCTTCAAGGAAGAGTCCGTGGCCTCTGCCGACCCGACACTTCGTTTCGACCCGACGTTGGACCGTTTCGCCGAAGTCACCGAAGCAAACAGTGGACTGCTGAGCTTCGCAGAAGCATTCTCGAACTCGCTGTGGGTCGTGTTGATCTCGACGGCCTTCGTCATGGTGCTCGCCATCCCGGCGGCCTACGCACTGTCGATTCGCCCGATGAAGATGTGGCGCGACGTGCTCTTCTTCTTCATCTCGACGAAGTTCCTCCCCATCGTCGGCATCATCATGCCGGTCTGGATCATCGCCCGGGATCTCAACCTGCTCGGCACCCGGACCGTCCTCGTCGTGCTGTACACCGCGATGAACCTGCCCCTCGCGGTCTGGATGCTGCGGTCCTTCTTTGCCGAAGTTCCCAAGGAACTCATCGAGGCGGCGCAGATCGACGGCTGCAGCCTCCTCGGCCAGATCCGCCAGGTGCTCCTCCCGATCGTCGCCCCCGGCGTCGCCGCAACCGCACTGTTGTGCGTGATCTTTGCGTGGAACGAGTTCTTCTTTGCCTTGCAGCTGAACCCAACCGGCGCGTCGACGATCCCGGTCTGGGTCAACTCGCAACAGAAGTTCCAAGGGCAGTTCATCGCGACGCTCAGCGCGGCATCGGTCCTGGCGACCCTGCCGGTCGTGATCGCCGGCTGGATTGCGCAGAAGCGGATGATCCGTGGTCTGGCGATGGGAGCGATCAAGTGAATGCTGGCTCGCTTCGCTCACGTCACCGAGTTGCCCGCAGGCGCTCACAACATCGCAATCATCGGCACATAGACCCTCGGGAGCAGCGCCATGGCTGAAGTACGGTACGAAAAGGCGAGCCGCATCTACGGCTTCGGAGCGGTCGGAGAGGTCCGGGCGGTCAACCAACTCGATCTCGACATCGCCGATGGCGAGCTTCTGGTGCTGGTCGGTCCCTCCGGGTCAGGCAAGTCGACCGCATTGCGCATGCTCGCCGGGCTCGAAACGGTCAACGAAGGAAGCATCTTCATCAACGACGTCGATGTGACCCTCAAGCCGCCGCAAGAACGCGACATCGCGATGGTGTTCCAGAACTACGCGCTCTATCCGAGCATGACCGTCGCCGAGAATATGGGCTTCGCCCTCAAACAGGCCGGCGTCTCGAAAAGCGATCGTCGTCAGCAGGTCGAAGAGGCTGCCCGCATTCTCGATCTCGAGCCATACCTCGATCGCAAACCCAAGAACCTCTCTGGCGGCCAGCGCCAGCGAGTGGCGATGGGGCGAGCCATTGTCCGGAGTCCTCAGGTGTTCCTGATGGACGAACCGCTGTCGAACCTCGACGCAAAACTCCGCGTGCAGACCCGTACCGAGCTGGTCGACCTCCAGGCACGGCTCGGCACCACGATGGTCTACGTCACCCACGACCAGGTCGAGGCAATGACCATGGGTCATCGCGTCGCCGTACTCGACCACGGCGTGCTTCAGCAGGTCGACTCACCCCGCACGCTCTACAGCCAGCCGGCCAATCTCTTCGTCGCCGGCTTCATCGGCTCTCCCGCGATGAACCTGATCGAGGTCGACCGGTCCGGTGACACGCTCTCCATCGGGACGACAGCGGTGCCGCTTCCCGACGACGTGTCCGCGCAGATCCGTTCGTCTGATGTGAACACGTTCGTCGTCGGGGTGCGTCCCGAGCATCTTGGCCTCACCGACGACGGCATTCCGGCGTCGGTCACGGTCGTCGAAGAGCTCGGCTCAGAAGCCTTCGTACACACCGAGGTCGCTCACCAGGGCGGAACGCTCACGGTCGTCGTCCGAGTCGAGGGCGAGACCAACATCCGACGCGGCGACTCGATCTCGATCGGGGTGGCTGGACCGGTCCATGTCTTCGAGGCACAGTCCGGAATCCGGCTCGGAGCCTCCGCATGATCCGATGGCGGTGGGGCGGAACGTCGGTCCCCCTCCAGGCGTCCCCCGCCGCCATCAAATTCGACCCGACCCGAGCCTGACAGGGGGCCGACCATGCTCGCAGCGTTGGAAGCGGGAGGGACGAAGTTCCGACCAGCGGTAATGAACGACGACCTCTCGATCGTCGATCAGGCGTGGATACCGACGACGACCCCGAGCGAGACGATCGCCGCGTGTGTCGAGTTCTTCGCCGGGTATGACGTCGACGCGCTTGGTATCGCCTCGTTCGGGCCGCTCGTCGTCTCGACCGGATCCCCGGACTACGGATCCGTGGCTCGGACCCCGAAACCCGACTGGACCGGGGCCCGGCTTCTCGAGATGCTCGCTGGCCAACTGGGTGTTCCTGCAGAGATCCAGACCGATGTCGAAGCCGCCGCCGTCGCCGAGGCAACCCATGGCGCAGGTCGAGGCCATCGTTCGGTGGCCTACGTGACCGTCGGTACCGGAATTGGCGCGGCGGTGGCCATCGACGGTGCGCCGTTTCGAGGACGTGACCACACGGAGCTCGGCCACATCCCGGTTCGGCGAGTGCGTGGCGACGACTACGGCGGTCGATGCCCGTTTCACGGAGATTGCCTCGAAGGCATGGCCAGTGGGCCGGCGCTGGCAGATCGGTCGGGTTCCGATCCCGCAACGCTCGCCGACGATGACCCGATCTGGACGATGGAGGCGGAGTATCTCGCACAACTCGTGCGTGTGTTTGCGCTCAGCTTCGCTCCCGACGTCGTCCTGTTCGGCGGGGGAGTCGGCACCCGTCCCGGCATGGCGTCACTGATCGCAACCGCAACGGAGTCCGATCTCGGCGGCTACGCCGTCAGCGGTCCGCCGCTGGTCGAGACCGCTGGTCTCGGGGCCGACGCCGGCGTCATCGGCGCAGGGATCATCGCCCAGAACCTGCGCTGATCGGAGGCGGCTCCTCTTTCGACGGCTGCGGTCTGTTTCAGTTCCAAACGAGACGGTACGACAGGTCGTGACCGCACTTCTCCGAGTACTCCTGGATCGACTTCTTCGCGAGCTTCAACGTCACCGAGGCAGGGAGTAGCCCAGCGATTCGGCCGAACACTGTTCGCTCCTCGTCCACGGCAGCCACCTTTGTGCCGGAGTCGGGAAAGCTCACGACGACCGTGGCGTCTCGCTTGCCGGCCTTGTCGAGCACGGTCGACAGCCGCTCGAACATTTGCAGCAGTGGGTCCGCGGACTGGGACGACCAATTGGCGGCGGGCATGAAGTCGACGAAGTGCATCAGGTGGAAGTTCAGGTTGACCCAGAGCGCGTCGGCATCGATGACGAGCGGCTCGTTGTCGATGACTCGATGCAGGTGCAGCTCTTTGAGCGAGTCGATGCGGTGCATGTTGGCCTCGAGCTCATCGAGGAACTCACCCATGTAGAACAGCCGAAGCGTCGAGGGGAAGACCTCGACCTGCAACGCCTCTTCGTCGGTGAGGAGCTCCTTGAGGGCCGGGATCTTCGAGGCCTCCATGGCGAAGGTGTTCGTCGCCGTGCCGAGGATCGAGTGCAGCAGCGCGATGTTGGGGGAGTGCTCGGGGTAGTGGCGGGCGGCGTAGTCATGGCAGAAGACGAGATGTTCGAGGAACGTGCCGTCGGCATGCTCCATCGAGAAGTCGCATTCGCTGACCATGAAGTCGATGAGCCGCTGGTCGATTTCGGGCGCCGGGTCTGCGGCCTCGGCGGCGGCGTACTCGGCCTCGACGTCGGCGGCGGGCGCGTCCTTCCAGATTGGCTCCTTGGCGAGCTTCTCGGTCATGAACATTTTGGGGACACCTTCGAGCGCGCCGAAGATGGTGCGCTTCATGTCGAAATCGACCATCCGCTCGACGCGGACTCGCCCTACGTGGTCGATAGCCCCACCTGCCGTGATTGCTGCCTTGCGTTGCAGATTCAGCGTCGCCTTCAGCTCGGCTCGGTCGGTTGCTGTGTCGCTCATTGTCATCCCCCGCAATACCTGTGGTTACCCAAGAGTAGATGGTCGGGCCGAAGCCCCGCCCCTCGACGGCAAACTGGACGGGTGACCGAGCACAGCAATCGCCCCGTTCCGGCGCACCGTCGACCGATCGACATGACGCCGGTCCACACCGTTGATCTTCCCGACCTTCCGATTGCGACCTACAACATCCCGGCCGAGGCGTGGGTCGAGGCGCCGGCTGCCCTGCTCACCGCAGGCGACGACATCGGCCAGCCTGACGTGCTGTACAAGCGGCGTATCGGCGCATGGCTGTTGTGGCGAGCTGGCCCGGCCCGCAAGGCCGACGCCCGCTACATCGCGATCCACCACGCCGATCTCGAGCGCGTCCACACGTATCGGTTGTACCAGGACGGGTCCGGGGCCGGTGTCGGACCATCCACGACCGAACACACTCGCTTCCGGACTTGGAAGGAAGACCTGAACGACACGCCGTGAGCGGTCAGGCCCCGGTTCTTCAGCGGCGGTGTTCCGGGCTGGCGAAATCGGTGTGGCAGCCGGCCTTCCAGACGTCGGGCTGATTGCCGTGGGCGGGGATGCCGCCGGCGTCCTTGAGCATGCGGGCCAGGTGCAGACAGTTCCAGACGAGGAAGGTCGTGTTGCGATTCGTGAAGTCGTTCTCTGGGCCGCCCGAGCCTTCGTCCATGTACGACGGGCCCGGTCCGGCTTCGCCCATCCAGCCGGCGTCCGCTTGTGGCGGCACGGTGTAGCCGATGTGGGAGAGCGAAAACAAGATGTTCATCGCGCAGTGCTTCACGCCGTCTTCGTTGCCGGTGATCAGCGTGGCGCCGACCTTGCCGTAGTCGCGGTACTGCCCCTTCTCGTTGAGGTCGTGGGTGTAGCCGTACATCCGCTCGAGGACGCGGTTGCACACCGAGCTCTTCTCGCCCAGCCAGACCGACGTGCCGATGATGACGATGTCGGCGGCGTCGATCTTTGCCTGGATCGACGGCCAGTCGTCGACCTCGTAGCCATCTCGCCCGGCGTAGTCGTGCTTGAGCCCGGCCGGGATCTCGAAGTCGACGGGTCGAATCAGTTCGGTGGCGACGCCGTTCGCCTCGAAGATGCGCTCGGCGACCTTCATCAGTCCTTCGGTGTGGGACAGATTGGGCGAGCGCGTCAGCGTGCAGTTCAGCATCAGGACGCTGAGGTCGTCATAGGTGGCGGGTGCGGAGGTGCACTGTTCGTCGGTGACACGGGTGAGTTGCTCTGTCATGCCCAATGCCTAGCCGAGATCTGCGCGTGCGAACTCGACATCGAAGGGTCGAAACACGACACGCTGAGGTTCAGAGCCGCTTGACGATCACGTTGCCGACCGAATAGCCAGCGCCGAACGAGCAGATGATGCCGAGGTCGCCGGGCTCGAGATCGTCGTGGTTCTGCGAGAACGCGATGATCGATCCCGCCGAGCTGGTGTTCGCGTACTCCTGCAGAATGTTCGGTTGCTCGACGGGGTCGGGTTCTCGGCCCATGACCTTTTTGCCGATGAAGTCGTTCATGGCCTTGTTCGCCTGATGCAGCCAGAGGCGTTTGAGCGACGTTGGGTCGACCCCTTCGTCGTGGCAGTGGTCGATCACCATCTCGGCGACCATCGGAACGACCTGTTTGAACACCTGCCGCCCGTTCTGCATGAACTGCATGTCGCGGCGATCGTCGAGTCCGTCTGGGCGGGTACGGCGGAGGAACCCGTTGTTGTTGCGGATGTTGTTGGAGAACTGCGTGAGCAGCCGGGTGGACAGCACCTCGAACTGGTCGTCGGACGTGGCGAGGTCTTTGGCTTGCAGGATCACGGCGGTAGCGACGTCGCCGAAGATGAAGTGGCAGTCACGGTCGCGCCATTCGAGGTGGCCCGAGCAGATCTCGGGGTTGACCATGAGGACGGTGTCGACCGAGCCACAGCGGATCATGTCGACGGCCGTCTGCATGCCAAACGTCGCCGACGAGCACGCCACGTTCATGTCGAACCCGAATCCGTCGATGCCGAGCGCTTCTTGCACTTCGATCGCAATCGCGGGGTAGGCGCGCTCGTGGTTGGAGGCGGCACAGATCACGGCATCGACTTGGCTGGCGTCGATACCGGCGCCGGCCATCGCCTGCTGGGCGGCGTCCACCGACATCTCCGTCATGATCCCCGGCTCGTCGTCAGTGCGTTGACGGAGCTGCGGATGCATGACGTCGGGGTCCAGCACACCGGTCTTGTCCATGACGTGGCGACGTTCGATGCCCGACGCCTTGACGATGAAGTCCACGTTGGAGTGCGGGATCGGCTCTCGCTCGCCGGCGGCGATGGCGTCCGCGTAACGTGCGTTCTCCTTGTCGGCGAAGGCGTTGAACACCTCGACCAGTTCTTCGTTGGTGACCACATCGGGCGGGGTGAACACTCCCGACCCGCTGATCACCACGTCTCTCATCTGCCCGGCCATGGCGCGACCCTAAGGCCCAACGCGACGACGTGTCGATCGCAGCGACGGAGTCAGCGACGTCCGTGCGGGACCCATCTCACCGCAAGGTGTGCAAGGGCGAAGAGCGCCGAGCCGTAGACGGTGATCGTCTCGACAGGGGCCTCGAAGCGGTAGTCCTCTGCTCCGCGGAGCACGGTGTGGGCCACGGCATGCCCGACGAGAAACAGTTCGACGCCGGCGACGGTCCAATGACGTACCCGATCGCTGCGCGACATCACGCCAGCGATGATCAGCCCGAACAACGGCACGTGAAGCAGGTTGAACACGTCTGCCGCTCTGTCGTCGCTCAACGAACCGAATCCCGGAAGTAACCGCCACTCCTGGCGGATCATGGCGTCGAGCTCGTGGCTGATCAGCAGCGCGAACGCCATGGCGAACATCCACATCGTTCGTTCGACGGCAGGTGAGGGATCTGGTGGGGCGCGCATGTACCGAGCATGTTCGACGCTCGAGGCTCGAGCACCTACCTGTGGGGTCATCACCTACGATCCGGCCACGACTCCTGACCTGGTCGTCCGAAGCTTCTTCGAGCGGATGGAGGAGAGACGATGGAATGCGGCCGAAGCGCTGGTGGCGCCGGACGCGGTCATCGGTTTCTCCGAGACCGGCGAGCGCTTTCGGGGCGATCACTTCGTCGCCATGAACCGCGCCGACCCAGAGGGGTGGACGATCACCGTGGTCGAAGTCCTTGCGACGCGGGACCGTGTCGCAGCGCAGGTTCGGGTCGAGCTTCCGCCCGAAACGTTCTGGTGTGCCGGTTTCTCTACGGTCGAGTCCGGCCGTATCGTCGAGGGCCCCGAGCATTGGGTGACCGAGGGCCACGCCGAACCGCCGCAATGGCGGCGCCCCTTCACGCTGACGCCCTGACCAGGTTCTCGTTCCGCCCACACCTGGCACGATTCAGATGCCGGGGGCTCCTTGGGCAGGGTTCGATGATTGGACCGAACGGTCGCGATTCGGGCGTTTGGAGCGTCTTTTGTTGTGACGACTGCGGTCTTTCTGGGAGCCGTGTCGTTGTGAAGCGATTTCGTTGTCGGTGGCGGGTCGGGTGTGCCACGTCATGGACGGTCTTCCGCCATCATCGGGACGGGGTGGGCCGGTTGTGTAGTAGAGGGTGAGGCGTTGGTCGTGGAGTCGGCTGTGGCAGCCGTGTTCACAAACCAAGGCGAGGTTGTCGATGTCGGTGGGCCCGCGTTTCGCGCTGTTGTAGGGGATGACGTGATGGGCCTGACAGAACTCCGGTGACGCGCCACACAGGACACAGCCGCGGTCGCGGGCGATCAACGCCGCGTATTGGGCGGGTGTGGCGTTGCGTTTCGTCTGACCGTGCCAGAGCGTCTCGCCTTTTCGGTTGAAGAGGGTGAGGGCGAGGATGCTGTTGCACAGGTACCGGTCGAGCACCGATTGGGGCAGGTAGCCGTCTCCGTCGACCATCGCGGCGCGGATCCCGGTTTCGGCGGTGTCGTCGACGGTGAGGGTGATGTGGATCATCGACCGCACCGACGTCGGGCCACTGTCGCCGTTGACGATCAGTTGGTGGTAGGCGTCGTAGAGGCGTTGGTTGAAGGTGCGGGGGTGGTTGAGGGGGTCGATGTCGCGTCCGCCGTCAGCCGCATACAGCTTTCGGGCGAGGGCTCTGGCGTTTTTACGGATTTCGGTGATGGATTCGGTGTCACCGATCAGGGTGATGGTTTCGCAGCCGGTGGCGTCGTCGTGGCCGGTCTTGACTTGGCGGTTGTTGCGTTGCCGGTCGTGGCGGGTTTGGGTGTTGTTGGGGTCGTCGCGGCGTTCCATCCACCGGGTCACCGTCTTCTTTGCCTGGTCGGGCGGCGTGTTCTTCAGGTCCTCGACGAGTTCGGTGTCGTTGGCGGCGTCGCCGCCGGTCTTCTCGGAGGCTTCGGCCAACGCGTCCAACGACTCTTCGGGCAACTCCCCGTTCTTCACGTCTTCAGCCAAATCAGGGTTGGCGTTGACCGTGGAGGCACGTTTCTTCGCCCGGTTCGCCGATGCCTTCGTCCTCGTGCCGCCTGCGGATGACGTGCGTCGGATGTCGTGATCCGACGCGCCGGATTCTTTCAAGCGGGCCGTGAGTTCGAGTTCGATGCCGGCGAAGTGCCGTTGGGCTTTCTGTGCCCAGCTGATCCCGGCACGGGTGGACAGGCCAGAGATGACGGCACCGAATCCGGTGAGGAGCTCGTCGAGCTCGGCGTCCGACAAGGCCTGATGCTGGTCCCCTGGGTGGGGTGATTGGTGGGGTGGGGCCCCTACTCCGACCATGAAACTCAACCTACTCAGGGGGTGTGACACTATCCGGCGGGACTATCCGGCGGGTTTGGCGGCGCTGGCGTCGACGGCGCGATCCATCGTCGCCGGCCTCGACCTGGCCGAATACTGTCGGTCCGTCGGCGGATGCCGCACCGGAGAGGCAAAGATCACGCCCGCTTCGACGTCGGTCCTGTGTGGCGAGGGGTCGGAAACGGAGAGGCTGAGCTTCTTGCGAGCTGCCAACTGCAGACCGGCTGGCTGGACGTGACACGCCGAGGGTCACGGGCGAGACTCTGGATCGACAGCGACGCCCACGGCAGGAGGCCACGATGACCACAGATGAGATCGACGAGACAGAGCTGATTGCGTCGCTCAACGACATCCTCGAGGCCGAGCTCTCGGGTGTGGTCCGCTACACGCACTACTCGCTTATGATCAGCGGTCCGCATCGGATCCCGCTCGTCGACTTCATGAAGGCGCAAGCGACCGAGTCGCTGGTGCACGCCCAGCAGGTGGGCGAGATCATCACGGGATTTGGTGGTCATGCGTCGACGAAGATTGCGGAGATCGAAGAGACCCACCGTCACGACATCGAGCAGGTCTTGCAGGAGAGCCTGGCTCATGAGCTCAATGCTGTTCGGCTGTACCGGGCGCTTCTCGCCGTGGTGGACGGGCGTTCGGTGTTTCTCGAGGAGTTCGCTCGTTCACAGATCGCCGCAGAAGAAGAGCACCAGCTCGAGCTCCGAAAGATGCTCCGCGACTTCGCCTGAGCAGCGACAACGTCTGCTCGAAAAAGCCCGAGACGGTCATCGCTGGAGGCGGCTGCGAGTCGAGTCGGTTCAAGACATCCAGGAAGCCCGTCGTTGTGTCAGTCGCGCCGCGGCGGGAGTTCGATGCCGTCGGGTGGTGGGGCGTCGACCCATCGGTAGGTGATGTTGAATCGGTGGGAGTGGAAGCCTGCGGGGCTTTCGACGAAGTCGAAGTCGTGTTCCCAGTTTTGCGCCCAGAGGTGTTGCGAGATCAGGGTTGAGCGCCATCGGTTGACGAATCCTTCGGTGACGACGCCGTTTGCGATGGTCATGATGTAGTCGTCGCGGTCCATCCACGAAGCGAGGGCGAGCTCGACGTCGTGTTTGAATGTTGCGTACGTGTCGGGGTTGACCGGCGGTACGCATTGGTCCCAGAGCAGCCAATATTTGGCCCGCGGTCCGGTGGCGTCGGTCGGAGGTGGAAAAACCCCCGGTCGAAATCGAAGAAGTTCGTAGCGACGGCCCTTGCCACGCTCGTGGAGGAACAGTAACGCCGTCGAATACACCTGGTCGGGTACAAGCTCGCGCATGGTGTCGTAGACGTCTTCGGATACGAGCTGTCCTTCGATGTAGCGGAATGGTTGTCGCCATTCGAGTTCGGTGACGCCAGCGGCGGAGAGGTCTTCGAAGATCGATGCGGACCATGATTCGCCGTTGGCGATTGCGAGACTCCGGTATGGCTCGGGGAGGTCTCGAACGTAGAAGCGCGGCGGATCCATCGGTTCGATAGAGCCTTCGTCGTGCGGGGTGAAGTGAAGGAAGCCCGGTGGAAACCGTGACATCTCGAACAGCCTTGATCCGTCACCGCGGAGAAAGGCAGCACTGTTGGGCGACCTCACCTAAGCGGGTCTCAGGTCGCCAGCCTCGATCTGGTCGAGATCAGATCAAGGAAATCTTGCACGTCCGAGCTTGACTGATTCTGTAGAAGTCGATCATCGACGAGGTTGGAACTGGCCGTGCAACCTGAGGAGGGACCGATCCAGAGAAACGGCATGGCGACGTTTTGCCAACGAGGATCTTGACCGGGTCGCCGCCGTCGGGACGCATGGTGACGACCCGGTCAGTTTTGTGTCGGTGCCTGTGGTGTAGTGATCTTCGAGGAAGTCGACTGGCGGGGACGGCCAGTTCCAACGGTCGGTGCACGGTTCCGGTCATGATGACCGGTGCTGTAACCACCACCGACCGTTGGAGATCCCATCATGGCAGACGCGCTCACCGCGTCCGAACGCGAAGACATCCACACGTTGCTCGTCGAGAACCCACGGGTGTCGTGGGCCGAGATCGGACGGAACCTCGACCGGCACCCAACAACGATCGCCCGAGAAGTCGCCCGCAACGGCGGCCGCACTGCGTATCGGTCAACCAAGGCTCAACAGCGTTGCGACCAGCAACGCCGACGACCCCGCCCGCGCCAACTCGAACCCGGTGCCCACACCGTGAACGAATCATCGAAGAACTCGGATTGGGCAGGTCACCTTGGGCGATCCGCGCTGACCTGATCGCCCAAGGCCACACCGACGTTGCGTGTGTCGAAACGATCTACCAAGCGATCTACGACCAGCGGCTCGGCCTGAAACCCACGGAGTGTCTCCGGACCCGGCGGCCACGACGACGACACCGCCAAAACCGCTGCCGCAACAAGCGTGGAGCCGGATTACCGAACATCACCGACCGCCCCGACATCATCGACAACCGGCGCGAGGTCGGGCATTGGGAAGCCGACCTGATCATCGGCGCCCATAACCGGTCCGCGATGTTGTGGCTCACCGAACGCATCACCCGCTACGGGATCGGCGCCACCATGCCCGAAGGCTACGCAGCCGAACCAGTGCTGGCCGGGCTCGTCGAGGCATGCGAACAGATCCCTTCGCATCTGCTCCGCTCGGCCACGTTCGACCAGGGGTCTGAATGGGCCGAGTGGGCTCAGCTCGCCGACACGTACGGGATCGATGTGTGGTTCTGTGACCCGCACTCGCCGTGGCAACGCGGTCAGATCGAGAACCAGAACCGGGCCTGGCGCTGGTGGTTCCCACGCGGCACCGATCTCTCCAAAGCAACACCAGCCGAGGTCGACCATGCCGCCGGGATCATCAACGGGCAACGACGCCGAAACCTCGGCGGCCACTCACCCGCAGCCCTCTATGCTGCCCTCACCGTGCACTGACCACTAGAACTGGCCGACGGTGTCGGTGCCGGTGAAGCTCAAGGTGGTGCCCGCCGCCCGACAGTATGGCGGCTTCGGTGCCTTACATCCGGCGGTAGATGAAGTCGCGGCCTTGCCAGTCGACGAAGTCGGGGTCGCCGCAACACTCACTGATCGGAATCAGGTCGCCTGGTTCGAATCGATGGAATGTTCGTCGACATGAACAAATAGAGGTCGTAACGTGGCCGGGCGCTTTGTATGAAATGCACGAGGGATGGAGTTGTAGCCAGTGGCAAAACGAGGGGGTCTGCTCGCAGAAATTCAGCGGGCGCAGAAGAGAGCTGCTGCTGACGCTGCTCGTAGGCAACGAGAACAAGCCAGGGCACACGCTGCCGCTCAACGCGACCTTGAGAGGGCGAGAAAGGCGGAGGAGCGAGCACGAATCCAGGTGGCCAAAGCTGCCGCAGCGGAGAAGAAACGTCTCGAGAAAGAGGCGCAGCAGGCTCACGTAGCTGCGATGCAGGCTGATGTCGCTGAGCGGAACGCTGCGCTCGAGGAGATCTACGGAGAGATCGATGGACTCCTTGCGGCCACCCTCGAAGTCGACGACTTCGTTGATCTGGAGTCACTGCGAGTGACTGCCCAGCATCCGGCCTTCGACCGAAGTGACCTTGAGATGCCAGTTCCGCCGCCGGCACCTGTTGAGGATCCTCCCGAACCGGTGTTTGAGGCGCCGATCGTCCCCACGATGACACTAGGTCGGAAGAAGAAGCAGGCCGCCGCTGATGAGGCGGCCCAACAGGACTTCGAACGGCGACAACAGGAGTGGCGAGAGGCGTGTGCGTTGGCGGACTCTGAGCGAGAAAGGCTCTCGGCCGAGCGAAACACTCTTGAGGAAGAGCGCTTGGAGCAGCTTCAGGTTGCGAAGCGCGAATACGCAGAGGCGTGCGAGCTCCGTGAAGCCGAAGCGGCCAGTTCAAACGCCGACTTGGATCAACTCATTGCCAACCTCGGCTACGGGACTGCAGACGCGATCGAGGAGTACGTAGCAATCGTGGCTGCGAACTCGGTCTACCCAGACCACTTTCCCGTTGAGTACGAAGCTTCGTTCGATCCGACGACGGCGGAGCTCCATCTCTCGCTCGTGATTCCACCTCCAGAGGCGCTTCCCACCACAAAGGGGTACAAGTACACCAAGTCGACGGACGAGATCACTTCAACAGAGCTTTCGCAGAAGGCGGTCAAGGACCGGTACAGCGGGGCAGTTCACCAGACTGCGTTGCGATCGATCCATGAGGTGTTTGAGTCTGACCGGCGTGGGCTGATCCAGACGATCGCGGTACAGGTAGGGACCTCTGCAGTGAGCCCGGCGACTGGGCTGTCGACCGATGTCATATTCGTTGCAGCGGGCGCCGCTCGTGATGCGTTCATGGAGCTCGATCTTTCTGCCGTCGTGCCCGCTGCAACGCTCGAACATCTCGGTGCGGCCGTTTCCAAGAATCCGTACGGGCTCGTACCGATCAAGGAAGGCGGGGTCCGCAAAGCGTGAGCGATACAGATCCTGTCTTCAACCCGCCGCCCGGCTGGCCAGCCCCTCCGGACGGCTGGAAGCCGCCGCCTGGGTGGAGCCCGGACCCGAGTTGGCCCGCCGCACCGGAAGGATGGCAACTTTGGATCACGCCGGTGTCCGACTACGGCGTAGTTACCGCTGAAGCACCCTCCGCGTCCGTGCCATCGACGAGTGAGGGGCCGGACGACGAGACCGTAGCTGCCCTTCAACGTGAGCTCGAAGATCTGCGGCGCCAATTGGACGATGCGATTGTGCACGTCAATCTTGACGACGACCATGTCCTTCAGGCTGTAGGGATCTACCGCTACCACCATCCGCTCGAGCATGCGGCTAGCTACAAGGACCGACTGAAGCTCATCAACGACCAGGTTTCTGCGTTGGTGAAGTCGAAACAAGCGATTGAGCGATCGAGCATGTTCACGTTCGACAATTCCCTCGCAAAGGGTCGAAAGATGACCGATGACCTCTCGAAGTTGATGCTCCGTGCTTACAACGCCGAAGTTGACGCCAGCATCCGTTCGCTCAAAGCGGGAAATGTCGTCACAGCCAAGAAGCGCATCGAAGCCTCACGTGCGAACATCGCCAAGTTGGGACGGATGATGGAGATGCGCATCAGCGACGAGTTCCATTCGCTTCGCCTCAAGGAAGTTGAGCTCACCGCGGACTTCCAGATGAAGAAGCAAGAAGAGCGGGAGGCCGAGCGAGAAGAGCGCGCCCGGCTGCGTGAGGAGAAGCAGGTCCAAGAGGAGTTGGCACGGCAGCGAGAGGCGCTCGACAAGGAACAAAGCCATCTCCAGCAAGCGTTGGCAGGGCTGGCTGAGACGGGTGAAACAGATCCGTTGCTGGAGGCTCGCCTGAAGGAAGTCGCAGATGCGATAGCGCACAACGACTTTCGCGCAGCAAATGTGCGAGCAGGATACGTTTACGTGATCTCCAACCGAGGAGCGTTCGGTGAGGGCGTAGTGAAGATCGGCCTAACGCGACGTCTTGAACCGCGGGAACGTATCGCCGAGTTGAGCGGAGCGTCGGTCCCATTCCGATTTGATGTCCATGCGCTCTTCTTCACCGAAGATGCTGTTGGCCTCGAAGCAGAGCTCCACGAGCACTTTGCAATGCAGCGACTCAATCATGCGAACCACCGCAAAGAATTCTTCTTCGCAACGCCCGAAGAAGTTCGCAGCGTCCTGATGGACAAGGTCGGCAGTCTTCTCGAGTTCGTCGAGCACGCCGACGCAACCGAGTACTTCCAGTCCGTTGGCTCCTGGCCGGATTGAGACTCTCGCCCGACGTGCCAGTCCGCAGCAATCGCGGGATCGCCCGTACGGGAGGACACTTCTTTACCAATCGAGGATCTCCTCTCCCAGCTGCGCCGGCGGCCATGGCGCACGGCCCGCGCGTGAGGTGCATCCCTTCGATATGAGGCCTGCCGCCAATTGCACGGGTTCTAGAGGTCGTTGTCTCTAGGCCCCGCAGGGGGCTCAGTGTTCTCGTTCTCCAAGCGTGATTGATCGTGTCGCATGCTCGACGCTGAGCTATGAGTAGCAACCCCTACTCCGGCTGGTAGTCCACACCCTCCATCAGTCGGCTGCGCCGGGTTCCCATCGCCGGGACTGCAGGTGGAGCCTCATAGTCGTCGGGGCATGGTTCGTAGGTGGCGCCCTTGACGATGTCTTCGGCGAATCCGTAGAGCAGCGGGAGGGCGCCGGCGGCGACGCCTCCGGTGTTGTTGATGCTCTGGAGGCCGGGGGCGATGGCTTCGGTGTCGCCCTTGATCTTCCACACGAGCTCGGCGCACTCCTCCAGCAGCGTGGCAATGCGGCCGAGTTGGCTGCCGAGCACGCAGGGGAAGAAGGCCAGCCCTGCGATGAGCAGGGTGATGGCGATGACGGAAAGCGTGACGAGTGTGGTCATGAGCGCACCTTCTCCAGCACACGGCCCAAGAACAGGTGATGGTTCAGGCCTTCGTTCAACACACCCTCGACTCCGAGGGCCGTTTCACCGATGAGCTTCGTGTCGTCGGTGTTGGCGGCCGCCGCTTCCAGCGTGGCCTTGATGGTCGTGACCCGCTGTTCGATCGTGCGAAGGAACACCACCAGCAGCGACAACAAGGCCACCACGGCGACGATCACCACGAACCCGAGGACGATGGCGATCCACCACAGCTCCTCGTTCCGGTCGGTCAATGCAAGCAGCATGTCAGCCCCCCAACTTGGCTCGACCCCGAGTCAGCCCATCGGTGATCGCACTCGCCGAGTCGATCGTCGTCTGCAACCCGGCCAACGCCAAGGTGTTCGTCACCGATTGCTCGAGTGACGCATTGATGTCGGCGGCCCGGTGCCCGATCGAACGGGCCAGCATGAGGATCGGCTCGACAGCGACCCTCAAAGAAATCTCCAGAAATCGTGTAGGCCGTGCCGAACCTGCCTCGGCGAGAACTGCAGACCAGGCGAAGGGTCGCATCCAGAGACCTCGGCGAGCAGGTCGGCCCGGCAGGAAGGTCGGATCTGCAATCCGCCTCCGCGTTGCACGACGCCGGACTCTGCGGCCGGGGTTGTCGACAAGTCGTCGAACAGCATCCTGTTCCACACAGCTGATCGGTAGCCTCAGCGTCATGTCCATCACCGAAGAGCAGGTCATCGAGGCGCTGCGTCCGGTCGAGGATCCCGAGCTGTTTCGCAGCATCGTCGATCTCGGCATGGTCAAGTCCGTCGCCATCGCCGGCACTGCCGTCGATGTCCAGATCGCCCTCACGATCGCCGGTTGTCCGCTCCGCAACGAGATCCAGACCCGAGTCTCCGAGGCGATCGGTGCGCTCGGTGCCACAGCGTCGGTCGACTTCACCGTGATGAACGACGAGGAGCGAGCCAAGGTCCGTGAGTTGGTTCACGGCAACCCTGGCGCCACCGCCGGAAGCCAAGCCGCACACGGTCACGCCGAAGGACGAGCGATCCCGTTCGCGGATGCCGACAGCCGCACCCGCGTGCTGCTCATCGCGTCGGGCAAGGGCGGCGTCGGCAAGAGCTCGGTCACCACCAACCTCGCCATCGCCCTCGGCCAGCGTGGCAAGTCCATCGCCCTCGTCGATGCCGACGTGTGGGGCTTCTCCATTCCGCGCATGCTCGGCATTCAGCAAGCGCCGACGGTGATCGACGACATGTTGATCCCGCCGGAGACCCATGGGGTCCGGGCGATCTCGATGGGCTTCTTCGCCGAAGAGGACCAGCCGGTCATCTGGCGTGGCCCGATGCTCCACAAAGCGCTCGAGCAGTTTCTCACCGACGTCTACTGGAACGACCCCGACTATCTCCTCATCGATCTGC
The DNA here is from genome assembly GCA_020629635.1 of Acidimicrobiales bacterium. Classification (GTDB taxonomy): domain Bacteria; phylum Actinomycetota; class Acidimicrobiia; order Acidimicrobiales; family SHLQ01; genus SHLQ01. The sequence goes on from JAHDCX010000001.1 coordinate 173,234, forward strand.
CTCCAGGCACTGGGGACATCTCGCTTTCGCTCGCCCAGTTCCTTCCGCGCAGCGAGCTGTACGTCGTGACCACGCCGCAACCCGCAGCCCAGCGGGTTGCCCAGCGTGCGGCCTTCATGGCAGAGAAGGTCAACCTGACGGTCCGCGGCGTCATCGAGAACATGAGCTGGTTCACCGGCGACGACGGCAAGAAGTACTACCTCTTCGGTGCCGGCGGCGGGCAGGATCTCGCCGACCGTCTCGAGGTGCCGCTCATCGGGAATGTGCCGCTCGTTCCCGAGTTGAGGGAAGGGTCCGACGCTGGCAAGCCCATCGTTGCGATGGCCCCCGAAAGCGAAGCCGGTCAGGTTTTCGCCGCCATGGCCGAGAAGATCGACGTGGAGATGGCGCCCAAGCAGCGCTACACCTCCAAACTCAACCTCCTGAATGGATGAACGGAGAAGCCTGATGGACGTTCGTATCGGTGTGACCTACACCCCCAAGGAAGTCGCCCTCGAAATGGCCGACGACACCGACGCCGCCACGCTGAAGGCGTCGGTCGAAGCCGCACTCTCCGGCGAGGACAAGGTGCTCTGGCTCGAGGACCGCAAGGGCCGCCAGATCGCGGTGCCCTCCGACAAGATTAGCTACGTCGAGATCGGCAGCGAAGAGACGAGCCGACCGATCGGATTCGGCTGATTCACGCCCCGACACGCTCGGGCGGTACTCATCCATGACACTGCTCGACCGACATCTTCTGTTCGTCGGAGGCAAGGGCGGAACCGGCAAGTCGACGATCGCTGCCGCACTCGCCCGGCTTGCTGCCGCCCAAGGTCAGAACGTCCTGCTGATCTCTGCAGACGGGAGCCCCGGGGCGGCCGGCATGTTTGGCGTGCGCCCCGGATTCGACGCGACCGAGGTCGAGGTCGGGCTTCACGTCCTCCAGATCGAACGCACGGCGTCGCTCGACGAGTTCGTCCGAGTGCAGCTCGGCCCGTTGGGTGTGGTGGCTGGTCCTGTCGCGTCGGCGTTCTCTTTCGTCGCCGATGCCGCCCCCGGTGTCGGCGAACTGTTGTTGATCGGCAAGTGCACCCATGAGGCCCGAACCGGCGACTGGGATCTCGTGGTCGTGGACTCGGCGTCGAGCGGTCATCTTCTTGGCGAGCTCGCGGCGCCGGCCAACGTCGCCGAGATCGCGCCAATCGGCCGGATCGCCAAGGAGACGTCGTGGATGATCGACATGCTCGGCGACCCGGCGTTCACCGCGGTCATCAATGTCACGCTTGCCGAAGACGTGCCGGTCAGCGAGACGCTCGACTTCGTCGATGCTCTCCACGATCGAACCCCGGCACGGCTGGGTGCCGTCGTGGTCAATCGCACTCGTCCCCAGCTGTACGCCCGCAGTACCCGAGAGTCGGTCGACGGTCTGATCGCCGACCCGCCCGCTCGGCTCACGAAGGCCGGGTCGCGACTCCTCGATGCGGTCGAGCTCGGACTCGCCCGAGCCGACATCGCCTCAGCGATCGACCGTCGTCTCCGAAGCTCGCTCCCTGCCGAAGCTGATCTGCTCCACGTTCCCGAGTTCGGCGTCGTCGACGACACGGTCTCCGAGGTCGAGCTGGCACTCGGCGACGAGCTTTCCGTCGGCAACGGAGCGCCATCGTGACCGCCTCCGCCAAGGGACTTCTCTCGCTGCTCGAGGATCACGACATCGTCGTGGTCGCTGGCGCCGGGGGAGTGGGCAAAACGACCGTCTCTGCGGCCATGGGTCTGGCTGCTGCTCAACGATTCGACGGCGACACCCTCGTCCTCACGATCGATCCGGCGCGGCGATTGGCCACCGCGCTCGGCGTCGCAATCGACGGCAACGCCGCCGTCGAAGTTCGGCCCGGACTTCATGCCGCGATGCTCGACCCCGGTCCGGCCTGGGACGACCTCGTCGACGCGGCCTCTTCGCCCGACGTTGCCGCCGCAGTGAAGGCCAATCCGGTCTACCGGCGCATCGCCGACACGTTCGTGCACGGCAACGACTACGCGGCGCTCGGATGGTTGGCGGACGCCATCGACAGCGGTCGGTACGACCGGATCATCGTGGACACGCCGCCGTCGCAGAACGCCCTCGACTTCTTCGACGCCCCGCAGCGGGTCGAGTCGTTCTTCACCAGCCCGTTGCTCGGATGGCTCACCGGAACCGGCGCCGGTTCGGTCGTTGGTGGCGCCGCCTCGAAGACGTTCGCCACCTTTGCCGATCGGCTCCTCGGTGCTGAGTTCTTCGGCGACGTCGTCGAGTTCTTCCAGTTGATGGAGCCGGTCGTCCCCGGCATGGTCGAGCGGACCAAGGAAGTCTCGCTCCGCTTGGCCTCCGAGACGTCGGCGTTCGTGGCCGTGACGTCACCGGCGTCCGAAGTCCTCGATCGCATGCAGGTGCTGGGCACGGCGCTCGACGATCGTGGGTTGGCCTTCGACGGGGTCGTGGTCAACGGCATCGAACCCGACGTGTTTGCGGACCCGAAGGTCCTCGATCTCGCAACGCGGCTCGTTTCGGCTCCGACGTCGGCGACATCGCCCTTCAGTGCTGCTGCGTCACGATCGCTCGTGCCCGGAGCCGAGTACGTGATTGAGCGCAGCGCCGTGGCGAACGACCAACGAGCACGCATCGCCAATATTCCTGCCGCTCGGATCGTGACGATCCCGCGCCTGCTCGACGCCCCGACCTCGGTCGATGCCCTCGAGGCGCTCGGCCATCTCGTGCTCGACGGCGGTTAGCGTCAGCGCATGGCCTCACCCGTCGAGCTCGCCCGCCACGTCGCCGGATTCGACTCCGACGGCATCGAACACATGCAGCGGCTCTTCCGAACGTGGGGGTTGATCGCCGACCTCGCCCTCGGAGACGTACTGCTGCTTGCGCCGGTGACGGCCCCGAACGCTCCGGTCGAGGACCCACCGTTCATCGTCTTGGCCAACGTTCGACCCTCCACGTCGCCGACGCTCTACACCCACGACCCGATCGGCGACCGTCACCAACCCGACAACCGTCCACTCGTGTCGGAGGCGTGGCATGCGGGTGCCATGTTGCGCGACCGCGTTGCGTTCGGCCCCAACTACCCCGACGGCGAAGCCGACATCGTCGCCGCGCCCTTCTGGCACGGCAGCCGAAAGCTCGGCGTCGTCCTGCGCGAACGAAAGGTCGCTCCCCGCGAGCAAATCCAGCTCGAGACCACGTACAACGCCTTGTCTGATCGGCTCCTGCAGATGGTGAGCGACGGGGCCTTCCCCTTCATCGGCGCGAGCGAACCGCAGTACGGCGCACCCCGCGTCGGCGACGGCGTTCTGGTGCTCGATCACGACCGACGCGTCACGTTCCAGTCGCCGAACGCCGTGTCCGCCCTCCATCGCCTGGGCATTCACCGCAGTCCGGCCGGTCAGCGACTGGCCGACATCGGGCTCGATGATTCGTTCGTCCGAAGCGCCTTCGCCATGAGCAAGGGCGTCACCCAAGAACTCGAACGCGGCGACGAGGTCACCGTGACGTCCCGGTGCATTCCGTTGCTCAGCGACGGCCAGGTGGACGGCGCCTTCGTCCTCGTCCGCGACATCTCCGAGCTGAAACGGCGGGACCGCCTCCTGCTGTCCAAGGACGCCACCATTCGAGAGATCCACCACCGGGTGAAGAACAATCTCCAGACCATCTCGTCGCTGTTGCGGCTGCAGGCTCGTCGGGTGGAGAGCAGCGAGGGGCGCGCCGCGCTCGAGGAGTCCGTTCGGCGCATCGCCGCGATCGCCATCGTGCACGAGACCCTCGCAAACGACTCGGCCGAGGACGCATCGGGCGATGACGCGCCGTTCCTCGATGTCGCCAAGCCGTTGGTCCGAATGATCGAAGAGGGGCTCGGGTTCCCCGACAATCCGATTCGATTCGTGATCACCGGTGACGCCGGCCGGTTGCCGTTGATCCGGTCCATGCCCCTTGCCGTGGTCCTCACCGAGCTCATCCAGAACGTCGTCGATCACGCCTTCCCCGCGTCGGTGACGCCGGACGAGGGACGACAGGTCACGGTGCACTTCGATTACGACGACCACGAGCTCCGTGTGCTGGTGTCGGACAACGGTCAGGGCCCGCCGGAGGGCTTCGAGTTCGCCGAAGCGCGGGGACTCGGCCTGACGCTGGTCAACACCTTCGTGACGACCGAGCTCGGCGGGTCGATCACGATGACCCGGGGCGACGGTCCAGCCACGAACCCTGGCACGACGACCACACTTGCCTTCCCTCGCACCTGGGAGGACCGGGTGTCCGGGCCGGCGATCGACTGACGGGGCTGAGCCGATCGACCCAGCCCCCTCAAGGCTGAGGCTCGTTTGCGCCGTTATCCATTTCACCGCGTGGCAGTCGTGCCGCGTGCCGCAGTGCTCTGCGGCCACGTAACGTGGCCGTGGCGCGGCTTGATCCCTGAGGTGAACACCCGAATGACATCGCATCGACCCGTCCGCGTCGTCCTGCCGCTGCTTGCCGCCTCGCTGTTCGCTGCGATCGGGCTGCAACCCGTCGGGGCACAGACGCTCGCCCCGTCGCCTCGTGTGTCGGAGTACCACGTCTCCGAAGGTCTCGACTTCGCCACGACGCACCTCGATGCGTGGGACATGATCCAGATCAAGGACATTCCTGACGTCGAAGGCCTCTCCCACAAGGGCTTCAGCAACGTGCGCGTCGAGTCCGGTGTCTGGAAGGGCACCGCCGAGCCGCTCGCCAACGTCCGCCTGCTCCAGAGCTGGAACAGCCTCCCGAACGACCGCGACGGTGAGACGACGCCGATCGACGCCGACACCTACACCCGAATGGCGCTGCGCATTCGCATGACCGGCGCCGCCAACGCGTGGGGCGAAGTGTCGTGGTACGACTGCGGGCGACTCGTCCAGTCCTGCCGCGGCGCCCAGGGATTCCGGATCGAAGAGGGATGGCAGACCATCCATCTCGACCTGGCGCTCGACCCGGCGCGCGGCGACGTGCAATGGGCCGGCGACATTCGTGGCCTCGTGATCACCCCGACCGCTCGCGGCGGCAACATCGAGATCGACTGGATTCGTCTGTACGAGCCAGGCAGCGGTGTCCGCGTCGCCCCGCGTGGCTGGGAGCCCGGCACGGTCACCGTGTGGGATCGCGACAAGAACCCGGACAACAACACACCCGAGAACAAGAACTGGGGGGTGCTCACCACCGAAGGCGATCCAGTCACCTTCGACACCGATGGCATGGAGCCCGCCGGGTACTACGTCTATTCGATCGACCCCGACGGGGTCGCGTCACGGACCCGTCGCATCCTCATCAACCGGCGCCCCAAGCCGCGCATCATGCAACCTGACGCGCTCGGCGGCGCCTCATATGACGCGGTTGTCCGAGGCGACCTGTGGGACTACAGCCAACCGGGCGACGTCGGACGAACCCGAAACATGACCTGGTCGATGTCGAACGGCACGATGATCGGCCGCAACACCTCGCCGATCATGTCCGATTCGGGCTTCGACATCCCGCTCGTGGACGGCCAGCCGCTCGACGGTTCGCTCTACACGAACTTCAGCATCCGCGTGTTCTACGAAGGCGGCTTTGGCCTCACCGCAGATCCGGGCGGCGGCATGAACGCCCGTCTGGTCTGGCGTACGACCGCCGGCGAGGTCCGGGTGTCCGACGACATCGTCGTCTACCCGGGGTGGAACGTGATCACTCTCGACCTCGACGACTACACCCCGAACGAGCTCGTCGAGGGCGGCGCCCCGCGGGCTTGGGACGGTCAGATGATCGAGTGGGTGCGCTTCGATCCGCACGAGGACTCGGGATCGCGCCGGTTCCACGTCGACTGGGTCCGGCTCGCCCAGAACGACAAGCCCACCAACGGCAAGTTCCGCTTCTCGTTCCGGGACTTCGCCTGGGAACGTGACTCGGTTGCCGTCGTCCGCCTCGACCGCGACGACGACGGCGTGGGAGGCATCGAAGTCGCCCGTCGCAGCGTCGTGCGCGGCTCGAACCGATTCCTCTGGACCGTGCCCGCGCACCTCGTCGGGACCGGCGAGTGGTACGTCAACATCGAGATCACCGACCCTCGCGGCGATCAGACCACCGCCGTGTCCACGGGCACGTTGGAGCTGTAACTAGGCGCCCGGCTGATGGGGAGGACGGCGGAGCCTGATGAGCAGGAATGGCGTTCCGCCAAGGATCGTTTCGTTGCGGGTTCCGCAGTGCGGGGCACCGTTTTGGAGGTTGTGTCGTTCGGGCTGTTCGTGGACCTGCCTGGCACGACCGTAGACGGCGTTGTCGTCGCCCTGGGTTTTCCCGACCCGGCGTCGTTCGCCCGGCGAGCCGACTCCTATCCCGTCGGGTCGGCTGTCGACGTAGTTGTCGTTGGTCATTCCGAGGGCCGGTTGCAGATCGATCTGCAGCTGATCGAAAGAGCTGACTGCTGTGACTAGTCGCAGAGTCACGAGCCGCTGGTTCGCCTTGGTGCTCCTCCTCGGGTTCGTTTCGCTGATACGGCTAGAGGGCCAAACTTCGTGGAGATAAACGTCGACGGACTGGAGGTTGTGAAGGGTCGGGATGGCGTCTTCGTGATTCCAGGGGAGACTGCTCTTGACCTCACGAATCGAATCGTGAGCTCTGGACGGAACTGATGCGTTACCAAGTTGTGCGATGGCATCATGGGATTGATGAGGAGCCTGTACTCCTGTACAGCGAGGTAGACCCAGGCGGTTGCGAGCTTCGCAAGGTTGAGGAGTACCGCAGTGGTCGCTTGGACGTCGCCGGCGATGGGATCGAGACCGGTTCAACACGCTTGTCGGAGACCCACATGCCGCCTCTCGAGGACATCGATGCAATGGTCGAGTTCTCGGGCTACGAGATATCTGCTGCCGAGTTCGAAGACGTCTGGCGACGAGCGTTGGAATGGTTCGAATCCGATTAGACGGCACCAGTGAGGCCTGTCAGTCGGCTGCTCGCCGGTCGGACCGAGATTCGCAGAGGAGTTTTCAGACGAGCGGAGGCGTCTAACTCCGATGCTTCAGGAGTGGTTCACTTGAGCGGGGAATTGCTTCAGGAGTGGTTCACTGAGCGGGGAATTGCCGGCCTACCCCTGGAGCTGATCGACGGGAGCGAAGTCGTCGGTGAGGACCCGGGCGTCCTGGAGTCGAGCGGCGACCTCGTCGTCGGCGAGCTGGCGTCCGTCTTCGCTGGCGATCGTAGGATCGATCGTGTGATCACCGGCCAACAGGATCTGATTCACGCGGCCGTTCGCCGTGCCGTCGATGGGCTCGATCACCCCGACCCAGTCGAAGCGTTCGGCCAGCGTCGCTGCCTGGGCGTTCGCGTAGCCGTCCGGCGAACGGTCGATCACGTTCATGACCAGAATCCCTCCGGGCCGAAGCATCCGCCGGAGCTCGTCGACCACCTCGACCGTCGTGAGATGCCAGGGGACCACGTCCCCGCCGAAGGCGTCACCGACGATCACGTCGTAGCCGTCGGTCGCAAGATCGGACAGATGCAGGCGGGCATCGCCGACGCGGATGTCGAGTGGACCGGCATCGGCGAGACCGAGCTCTCGTCGGGCGATCTCCACCAACTCGGCGTCGAGCTCGAGCGCGGTCTGTGTGGACCCCGGGCGAGTCGCGTTGAGCCATCGGGGGATCGTGAAACCGCCGCCCCCGAGATGCAGCGCGTCGACCGGCCCGTCGGGCAACGTGTCGATCGAGGCCGCGAGCAGCCGCATGTAACGAATTTCGAGATGGGTCGGGTCGTCGAGGTCGACGTGGGCGTGGCGGAATCGGTCGAGCAGCAGACTCCGGCCACCCGCACGGTCGTCGTCGGCGACGATACGGACACAGTGGTATTCGGTCTCGAGGTCGCAGGGAGAGCCGATCCCGATCGCGATCACCGCAGCAGCGATTGCGAGCGTGGTCTCGACGAAGTCTGGCCGGCGGCCGTTCCGCCAGTGCACCGCGATACCGGAGAGGACGAGGATGGCCCCGATGGCCACGATTAGCAGCCGGACCGGGGCGATCGACAACAAAAAGAAGCCGGTGCCGAACGTGCCGACCAACGCTCCGACCGTCCCGGCGGCGGAGAGGTCGCCGATGATGCTGCCCGATTCGTCGAGGTCGTCGACCCGAAGTTTGGCGACCATTGGTGCAATGGCGCTCAGGACGGCGGCAGGCGCGAAGAATGCTGCGGCGGTGAGGATGACGATCCCGACCGGGCCGCTCGTCACGGAGGGGCCGAGGGTGACGACGATTGGCACCGACAGGAGCGTCAGCCCGCCCCCGATCAGCAGCGAATGGGCGATGAGTGGCCGCGGGTCTTGGCGGTCGGCGAGCCGTCCGCCGTACGAGGCGCCGAGCGCGATGCCGGCAAGGATCGTGCCGATGATGCCGGTGAACGCGTCGATCGAGACGCCGATGTAGGGCGCCATCAGGCGACCGGCGGCGATCTCGAGCACGAGCACGAGACCCGAAGTGGCGAAGACGAGCACGTGGGCAGGGGTCCGACGCATCGGCCCGAGTATGCCTGTCACAGGCCCTTCGTAGGTTGTCGAACCATGACGATGACCAGACAACGACTGGGGCGGCAGGGGGAGTACCTCGCCGCCCGATGGTACGAACGGCAGGGCTGGGTGGTCCTCGATCGCAATTGGCGGTGCGGTCGGGGCGAGCTCGATCTCGTCGTCGGTCGACACAACTCGCTCGCCTTCGTGGAGGTGAAGACCCGCTCGTCGACGCGCTGGGGACTGCCGGCAGAGGCGGTGACGTGGGACAAACAGCAGCGCATCCGTCGGCTCGCCGCCGCCTGGTTGTCCGAGCGTCAGCCCGGACGAGCCGAGATCCGCTTCGACGTCGTGTCGGTGGTCGGCGCAGACATCGAGGTGCTCGAGGACGCGTTCTAGATGTACTGACCGGGGGTGCCGCTACCCGGCTCGGTCAGCCGAACAACGCCCAGGCGAGCAGCGCGACGCCCGCAACAACCGTGGCGACGACGAAGACGTAGTCGAACGGCGTCTTGCGTTGCGGACGGTTCGGGTCGAATCCCACCGCACAAGTATGTCCTCGATGCGCCCGACCCCTCGCACCACACGCCGGTAGCGTTTTGGCGTGCTCCGACTTCTCGCCGTAATCGTTGCGTGCACGCTCGGCTTGGTTGCCTGTGCCGGGTCCCCGGAGCTGCCGCCGAACGCCGATGAGCAACTCATCGAAGGCTCGGAGATCTTTCGGGCGCGATGCGCGTCGTGTCACGGACCGACGGGTACCGGCGGCATCGGACGCCCGCTCACCGACATCGAGGATCGCCTCACCGACGCCGAGCAGCGAGCCGTTGTCGTGACCGGACGCGGCACGATGCCGCGCTTCGAGGGCGTCTTGACCGACGACGAGATCGACGCCGTCGTCCGGTTCACCCGCGAGATCCTCTGACCGGCTCGCCACCAGCCGTCCGTCCGTGGCTGTCACAGGCCATCCGTAGTCTCCATCCGACGCATCGAAGCTGGCGTTCGACCACGGCTTCCTCCCCACGGTGCCTCGCCGCGCCATCACAGCATCTGGAGGAAAGCTCGTGCTCGCTCGTATCCGTACCGCCACCCTGCTCGGGGTCAGCGGACACCTCGTCGACGTGGAGGTCCACGCCTCCGACGGGGTCCCTGGCTTCACCGTCGTCGGCATGCCCGACACCTCTGTTCGTGAGGCCCGAGATCGCGTCCGTTCGGCACTGATCTCCTCGGGCGAGCAGTGGCCCAAGAAACGCATCACCGTCAACCTGGCGCCGAGCGCGTTGAAGAAGACCGGAGCCGTGCTCGATGTCGCCATCGCCCTCGGCGTGATGGCCGCGTCGGGAGACCTCGACCTCGATGCCGTCTCCGGGCTCGGCGCGATTGGCGAACTCGGACTCGACGGATCGATCCGGCCGGTACGCGGCGCCCTGCCGCTCGCAGATGCCATCGGAACACGACGGGTGGTGGTGCCCTTCGGCAACGCCGGCGAGGCGGCGCTCCTTGGCGACTCGATGCGGCCGTTCGCCCATTTGCGCGATCTTCTGTCCTGCCTCCGGGGGCACACGGCGTGGCCCGACGCTCCCGAGACGGTCGAGCGCAACGAGTCGAGACCCGCGCCAGATCTGGCCGACATCCGGGGACAGGCGATCGCCAAACAGGCCCTCGCCATCGCGGCGTCCGGCGGTCACCACACCCTCTTCATCGGCCCGCCGGGAGCCGGCAAGACGATGCTCGCCAAACGCCTCCCCGGTCTGTTGCCACCCCTCGACGACGCCGAGTCGCTCGACGTGACGAGAATCCAGAGCGCTGCCGGAGCGCTCCATGGTGCGGGTGCGATCCGTCGTCGACCGTTTCGTGCTCCGCACCATTCGGCGTCGTCGGTGTCGCTCGTGGGCGGCGGGTCGGCGACGATGCGGCCCGGCGAGCTCTCGATGGCGCACCGAGGGGTGCTGTTTCTCGACGAGCTCGGAGAGTTCGCTCCGGCGGCGCTCGACGGACTCCGCCAACCCCTCGAGGAAGGCGAGGTGCGGGTCAGTCGAGCACATCGGTCGATGACCTATCCCGCGGATGTGCTCCTCGTCGCGGCGATGAACCCGTGCCCGTGCGGCGAGTCGGGTGCACCGGGCGCCTGTCGATGCAGCGACGCGCAACGCGCCCGCTATCACCGTCGCGTGTCGGGGCCCCTGCTCGACCGCTTCGACCTTCGCTTGTCGATTCAACGGCCGGCGCCAGCGGAGCTGTTCTCGCTGCCCGACGGCGCGCCGACGTCGGAGGTCGCGGCTCGAGTCGGCGAAGCGAGGAGTCGGGCCTTGGCACGACAAGGGTGTCTGAACGGCGCGCTCCGAGACGATCTCCTCGATCGGCATGCCACGCTCGAGCCCGAGGCGCAGACCCTGCTCGAACGGGCTGTCGAGCAAGGGCGGCTCTCGGCACGTGGCGTGAGCCGGGTCCGAACGGTCGGTCGCACGATTGCCGATCTCGCGGAGAGAGACGGAGCGGTGGGTCTCGCCGACGTGTGCCTGGCGATGAGCCTCCGCATCGACCCGTTCGGCGGTGTGCGATGACGCTCCACGAGATTGACACCCTTCCCGAGTCCGCGTGGCTCGCCGCACTGTGCGCATTGCCCGGCCTTGGTCCCGCACGCTTGCGGGGTTTGCTCGTGACGCACGGCGATGGCCGGTCCGCCTGGGCAGCACTCGTTGGCAACGGGCCCATCGCCCTCGATCGGGTCGGGAGCGACACCATCACGCAGTGGCGGACCGTCGCTCGCCGATACGACGTTGCGGACCGGTGGAGCGCCCTCCAGCAGCTCGGCATTCGGGTGCTCCGGCCCGGAGACGACGAATGGCCCCGCAGACTGCAGGACGATCCCGACCCTCCCGTCATCCTGTTCGCCACGGGAGTCGCACTCGACACCGCCCCGACGGTTGCGATCGTCGGGACGAGGCGTGGTAGCGCGTACGGGCGTCGCATCGCCTGGGAGTTCGGCGCAGGTTTGGCGAGCGCCGGCGTCCGGGTCGTGTCCGGGCTCGCCCTCGGGGTTGACGGGTCCGCCCACGAAGGCGTCTTCACGCAACGGCACGGCGCACCACCGATCGGTGTCGTCGCGTCGGGGGTCGACGTGGTGTACCCCAAGCGGCATCGGTCGCTGTGGGGACGGGTCGGCACCGAGGGCACGTTGGTGGCCGAGGCGGCACCCGGCACCACGCCCGAGCCCTGGCGGTTCCCCGCCCGGAACCGCATCATTGCCGCGCTCGCTGACGCCGTCGTCGTCGTCGAGTCGCATGAGAACGGGGGTTCATTGATCACCGTCGACGAAGCGCTCGAACGCGGCGTTCTGGTCGGCGCCGTGCCGGGCGCGATCGACAGCGCATCCGCCAAGGGCACCAACCGCCTGATTGCGGACGGGGCGACGCCGATCCTCGATGTGGAGGCCATCCTCCAACTCATTGGCCACACTCCCGGATCGAGCCCCAGCGCCGATGTGGTGAACTCGCCCGAGACCGATCAGCCGGCGCTGGGAGCCACCTCCGAACAGGTCATCGAGGCGATCGGGTGGAGCCCGGTACTGCTCGAACACGTCTGTCTGCGGGTGGACCTCGATCCCAGCACGGTCGCGCTGGCGATCGAAGGTCTCGTCGCGACAGGACGATGCGTTCGCTCGGGTGGCTGGATCGAACGTGTCGCATCCTGACGGGATTCGATGAGACGGCGACGGTGGGTGGCGTCCTCGGTCGTCGACCCTGCGAGGGGTAGCGTCGAGACGTGGACAGCCGGCTGGACGAATTCGTGGATTCGCTGTTCTCGGTGTCCGACGGCACCCGCGCCGTCTATCGCCGAGACGTCGATGCCTTTCTCGCATGGCTTGCCGATCGCGGTGTGTCGTCGTTCGACCAGGTCGATCGCCGAACCATTCGGGCCTACCTCGCGCACCTTGATCAGGCTGGCCTGGCGCGCCGCACGATCGCCCGCAAGATCAGCGGTTTGCGTCGATACTTCGATTGGCAACGTCGTGAGGGCCATCTGCCGGCCGATCCGATGACCGGGGTGAGCGCGCCGTCCCTGCCGAGCACCCTGCCTTCGGTGCTCGGCGATCGAGAGCTGGCGACGATTCTCGGCGACGAGGAGAACCCCCGACTGGTCGGCGCCCCCGACGATCCGCGCCGTCTTCGTGATGATGCGATCGTCGAGCTGCTCTATGGGTCGGGGCTCCGGGTCAGCGAGCTCTGCGGACTGAACGCCGAGTCCATCGATTGGGTGGACCACACGGTCCGCGTCATCGGCAAGGGCGACAAGGAGCGGCGAGTGCCGTTGTCGGAGCCGTCGATCGACGCGCTCAAGTCGCACTGCCAAATGGTCGAAGACCTGGCGGGAGGAGGTGCGGTGTTTCGAAACGCGCGGGGCCGACGGATGACCCCGAGGGATGTTCGCCGAGTCATCGATCGTCGCGCCCCACAACCAACGCACCCGCATGCCTTTCGGCACACCTACGCCACTCATCTTTTGGATGGCGGGGCCGATCTACGGACTGTGCAGGAGTTGCTGGGCCATGCCGATCTGTCGACAACGCAGATCTACACACACGTGAGCAAGGAACGGCTTCAGCGAGTGCACCGATCGACACATCCTCGGGCCTGACGGCAACGACGCCCCCAGATCCGAATCTTTTCGAGGAATCCGAACCATCGTGGACGAACAGGAACGAGCGCACGCCGAATCGCTGTGGGAGCGGTACACGACGTCCCCCAGTCGCGACGTACGCGATCAACTCATCGTGCATTACTCGCCGTTGGTGAAGTACGTCGCGAGCCGCGTGGCCGCGGGTCTTCCGCAGAACGTCGAGCAGGCCGACCTCGTCTCGTATGGGATCTTCGGGCTGATCGACGCGATCGACAAGTTCGACACCGGCCGGGGCTACAAGTTCGAGACGTACGCGATCAGCCGCATCAAGGGCGCGATGCTCGACGAGCTGCGGTCCATGGATTGGGTGCCGCGTTCGGTCCGCACCAAGGCGAAGCGCATCGAGCAGGCCAACGCCAAGCTCGAGGCCAAGCTCGGACGCACCCCGTCCGACGACGAACTCGCCGACGAGCTCGACATCTCCACCGACGAACTCGAGACGATGCTCTCGAAGATCTCGTTCGTCGGTGTCGTGGCGCTCGATGAAATGTTGTCCGGCGGTGAGCGAGGCGACTCGATGACGCTCGGCGACACGATCCCGGACAAGGGTGCCGGCCCGGTCGGCTCGTTCGAAGTCGAGGAGATGCGCCAGCTGCTGGCGGAGTCGATCAACTCGATGACCGAACGCGAGAAGATCGTCCTGACCCTCTACTACTACGAGGGTCTGACCCTGGCGGAGATCGGTCGGGTGCTCGGCGTGACCGAGAGTCGCGTGTGTCAGATTCACACCAAGTCGGTGCTTCGTCTCCGGAGCCGTCTCGCGGCCAACGAGTACTCGCCCGCCTGAGTTCGCTAGTCTCGCACGCACGCTTCCCCCGCATCTCGAACGCACTTCGGTGCAACGGAGGGAACGATGCGTGCTCACCCTGCGCAGATCGTGGGCGTCCTCGCCCTGGTTGTGTCTGCAGCGCTACTGAGCGGGCCCGCCGCGGAGGGCGCCGTCGGCGCCTCGACGACCGAGGACGGGTGGGGTCCATTGCCCCACAGCCGCCCGATCGAGGCGGAGGTGCACGATCCGTGGCGAGCGCCCGACCACCAATTCGGGCCGGGCAACCGCGGGATCGAATACGACTCCGCGCCCGGCGCGACGGTGCGTGCGAGCCAGGCCGGGCGGGTCACGTTTGCGGGGGCGGTGGCCGGTGTCCGGTGGGTGACGGTCCGCCACAGCGGCCGGCTCCGGACGACGGTCGGCCCGCTCGAATCCATCGATGTTGCCGTCGGGGAGTCCGTCGGTCGGGGCGACCTGGTCGGTCGTGCGAGCGGTCGGCTGCACTTCTCGGCGCGCCTCGACGGCGACTACATCGACCCGGCTCTGCTGTTCGGGCCGATGCAGGTCGTCGTGCGTCTCGTCCACGGATAACCTGATCGCCGGACAAAGTCTGTCCACCGTCCGGTCTGCCAACCGGTCGTCGAGTGTCATTCGCACCTGGCTGTTGCGGTCGCCGATCTGAGGCGTGCCCAGGTGTCGCCGAAACCGCACGAAAGGATCACGACATGGCCGTCGTCACGATGAAGCAGCTCCTCGACGCGGGCGTCCACTTCGGACATCAGACCCGCCGTTGGAACCCGAAGATGAAGCGGTTCATCCACGGGGAGCGCAACGGGATCTACATCATCGATCTCAACCAGACCCTCGATCGTCTCGCGGACGCGTACACCTACATCCGCGACCTCACCGCTGGCGGCGGCACCGTGCTCTTCGTCGGCACCAAGCGTCAGGCCCAGGACTCGATTCAGTCCTACGCCGAACGCTGCGGCATGCCCTACGTCAACCAGCGGTGGCTCGGCGGCATGCTCACCAACTTCCAGACGATCTCGAAGCGCGTCGACAAGATGCAGGAGTACCGCCGCATGCGTGACTCCGGAGAGTTCGACGCGATGCCCAAGAAGGAAGCGCTCATGCTTTCTCGCGAGCTCACCAAGCTCGAGCGGAACCTCGGCGGCATCGCCGGCCTCAAGAAGGCCCCAGACGCCGTGTTCATTCTCGACACCAAGCTCGAGCACACGGCTGTGACCGAGGCCAACAAGCTCGGTCTGCCGCTCGTCGCCGTCGTCGACACGAACTGCGACCCCGACCTCGTCGACTACGTCATCCCGGGCAACGACGATGCAATCCGCGCCGGCGAGCTGATGTGCCGGGTCGTGTCTGACGCCGTCCTCGAGGGACACTTCATTCGCTCGAAGAAGGCCGAGGCTGCTGGCCAGCCCGTCGAAGGTGCTCCCGCAGAGCGCACGGCCGAAGAAGAGGCGGCACACGCAGCAGCCCAGGAAGCCGCCCGCGCCCAGGCCGCCCAGGCCGCCGCTGAGCGCGAAGCGCGCATTGCCGCCGAGAAGTCGGCTGCCGAAGCCGCTCCCGCCGCCGAAGCCGCTCCCGCCGCCGAAGCCGCTCCCGCAGAAGAGGCCGCAGCCGCTCCCGCAGAAGAGGCCGCAGCCGCTCCCGCCGAAGAGGCGGCAGCCGCCGAAGGCGCAACGTCGTTCGGGGAGGGCAGCCACGCCCCGCTCGAGGACGGCTCGATGCCTGAAGGCTTCCCGGTCAAGGGCAACGCCGATTCGATGAAGTTCCACCAGCCTGACGGCCGCTGGTACGAGGCCACCGTCGCAGAGGTCTGGTTCGTCGACGCCGCTGCGGCCACCGCCGCAGGGTTCACCGAAGCCGGCAGCTGAGCCGGCCCGTCGTCCCACCACCCACGCACACCGAATTCACCGAGGAATAGATTTCAATGGCAGACATCTCCGTAGCCGACATCAAGGCGCTTCGCGACGCGACTGGCGCCGGCATGATGGACGCAAAGAAGGCGCTCACCGAAGCCGAGGGCGACATGGAGGAGGCCCGCAAGATCCTTCGTGAGAAGGGCCTTGCCAAGGCCGCGACCCGGACCGACCGCGAAAACGCCGAAGGCGCCATCGCCATCGCCAGCGCAGACGGCGTTGCCGCCATCGTCCATCTCAAGAGCGAAACCGACTTCGCCGCCAAGTCCGAGGATTTCCTTGCGACGCTCGACGCCGTCACCGCCTCGGTGCTCGCCGAGGGCGAAGACGGCGTGGCGCCTCATCAAGCCGCGATCGAAGAACTCCAGATCACGAAGAAGGAGAACATCGAGCTCGGACTTGTCGCTCGCGTCGAAGCCGGAGACGGCGAACACATCGACACCTACCTCCACAAGCAGGACGGTCGGGGAGTCAACGGTGTGATCGTGGTCGGTAGCGGTGTCGAGGAGTCGACCCTGCACGAAGTCGCCCTCCACATCGCCTTCGCAAAGCCGATCGGCTTGAGCCGCGACGAGATCGACCCGGCCGTCGCCGAGAAGGAGCGCGAGGCGCTGCTCGAGATCACCAAGGCCGAGGGCAAGCCCGAACAAGCCTGGGACAAGATCGTCGAAGGGCGACTGTCGGCGTGGTACGCCGATCAGGTACTGCTCGAACAGGGCCTCAACGGCGACAAGACATCCGTGCAGGACTCGCTTGGCGGTGGCAGCATCGTCTCGTTCCGCCAGGCCTACCTCGGAGGCTGAATCCCGACAGGCGGAACGACTCGGAAGGAGTCCCCATGTCCGTCACGCCCAAGGCGACGCCACGCTGGAATCGAATCCTCCTCAAGGTGTCGGGCGAAGCGTTCGCTGGCGACGACTCGTACGGCATCAATGGCGACACCGTTCAGGCGATCGCCAATGGCATCGTTGCGGTCCGTGAAGAATTCGACGTCTCGATCGGCGTCGTCGTCGGGGGTGGCAACATTTGGCGTGGCCAGGCGGGTGCCGGCGCCGGGATGGACCGTTCGCAGGCGGACTCGATGGGAATGCTCGCGACGGTGATCAACGCACTCGCGCTGCAGGATCGGCTCGAACGTCGTGGCCAACCCACCCGGGTCATGTCGGCGATCCACATGGCGCAGGTCGCTGAGCCCTACATCCGGCGACGGGCAATCCGGCACCTAGAGAAGGACCGCGTGGTCGTGTTTGCGGGCGGAACGGGCAATCCGTTCTTCACGACAGACACCACGGCGGCCCTGCGCGCAGCCGAGATCGAGGCCGGCGCTGTCCTGAAGGGCACGCAGACCGACGGCCTCTACACCGCCGACCCGAAGCTCGATCCCACGGCAACGAAGATCGACGAAATCAGCCACATCGAGGTCGTCGAGCGGCGCCTGCGGGCCATGGACACCACGGCCATCACCCTGTGCATGGAGAACTCGCTTCCAATCGTCATCTTCGAGCTGATGGGCACCGGGAACGTCTCGGCGATCCTGCGCGGGGAGTCGGTCGGCACCCTGGTGCACTAGACGCCTCGCTCATGGACTACAAAGGGGTCCATGAGCGAAGACATCGAGATGCTGCTCCTCGAGGCCGAGGAGAAGATGGAGGGCGCGGTCGCGCACGCCCGGCGTGAGATGGCCACCATCCGGACCGGTCGAGCGAGTTCGGCCTTCGTGGAGAAGCTCACCGTCGAGGCGTACGGCGTCGACATGTCGATGCAGGAGCTGGCGACCTTCTCCGTTCCTGAGGCTCGCCAGCTGATCATCACGCCTCACGATCAGGCGAACGTCGAGCCAATCGAACGCGCGATCCGCAACTCCGACCTCGGGCTTTCGCCCTCCTCGGACGGACGAACGCTTCGGTTGTCCTTCCCACCGCTCACCAACGAGCGGCGCAAGGAGCTGGTGAAGCTCGTCAATGGGATGGCCGAGGACGGCAAGGGCCGGGTACGCGGTTTCCGTCGATCGTCGCGGAAGGATCTCGAGGATCTCGAGAAAGAGGGCGGGATCGGCAAGGACGACATCGAGCGCGCGGAAAAGTCGCTCGACGATCTCACGCGTGGCTACGAAGACAAGATCGAGTCGGCACGCGATGACAAGGAGAAAGAGCTCCTCGAGGTTTAGGAGGTCGGAGAAGGCCTCTTGTAGTCTCGCGGGCGGAGGATTCCAGCATCGTGGACAGCAACAACGACTTCGACGAGACCGAGTCTTCGGTCTTCGGCGATGACGCGCAGAATTCAGCAGCGCAGTATTCAGACGGCGACACCGTGTTCGGCGAGCCCGAACAGACCTCGGTGTTCGGCGAGGACTCGGTCTTCGGCTCGGGCGCCCCGAGCGGGGACAGCGTGTTCGGCGACGACGATGCCGGCGACGACAGCGTCTTTGCGTCGTCGGATGCGGACGACAGCGTCTTTGCGTCGTCCGGCGACGACAGCGTGTTTGCGTCGTCTGATGCGGACGACAGTGTGTTCGCGTCGGAGCCCGATGAGGACGCTTCGATGCTCGAGACGGACCCGTGGGCGGCGCAACCCTCAACCGTCACCGTCGACGACTGGGACACCCCCGCTGGCGCCGATCTCGGCGGCTACGACGACCCTCCCGCCGAAACCGATGACGCCGCCGAACCTGCGCCGCTGGTGATCGAAGAAGAATCGCCGTGGGCGGGCCAGACCGTCGCCCTCGACGTCGAGCCGAGCGAGGGCGACGACCTCGACGCGTGGTCCGGACTCGAACCGGCGCCGCAGCCAGAAGTCGTGCCAGTCGGTGGCGGCGCCTCGTGGGACCCGGGCCTCGACGCCCAACCCAGCGAAGAACCTCCGCTCGTGCAGATCGGTGGGGGAGGACAGGCGTCCGAACGCTTCTTCACCTACGACGACCAGGTCCCCGACGAGTACTTCGACGACGACCCCGACATCGAGCCCGGCGGCCGCGACATGAACTCGGCGATCATCACCGGCGTACTTCTCCTGGTGCTCGCCCTCGTCGCAATCAATCTCGGGCCGCTCGTCGCGCTCGGACTCATCGTGATCATGACTG
This sequence comes from Acidimicrobiales bacterium, assembly GCA_020629635.1. GTDB lineage: Bacteria > Actinomycetota > Acidimicrobiia > Acidimicrobiales > SHLQ01 > SHLQ01. Next base: position 192,197 of record JAHDCX010000001.1, read on the forward strand.
CCCTGTCGGCAGGCGAGTTCTTCAATGCGCTCCGAGTCGCCGGATACCAGCCGATCACCCTCCTCGGCCTTGCGTCCTCGATCGCCATGCCGATCGCCGTCTACACGCGTGGACTCCAGGCGGTGCCAGTCCTCCTGGCACTCACCGTGGTCTTCGGACTGCTCTGGTATCTCGTCGGAGTGGCCCACGAGATGCCGGTCATGAATTTGGGTGTCACGCTGCTCGGCGTTCTGTGGATCGGCGTGCTCTCTTCGTTCGGCGCCGCCATGCTCGAGACGGCCGACCGCTTCTCGCTCCCCGGTGACGGGACCGGACTCCTGCTGGCGGCAATCGTCGTCACGATCGGGTACGACGTCGGTGCGTTCTTCGCGGGACGCTCGTTCGGCCGGACCCCGCTCACCTCGGTGAGCCCCAACAAGACCGTCGAAGGACTGATCGGCGGGGCCGTCGCTGCGGCGATCGCCTCGGTCGTGTTCTTCAACATCGTCGGGATCGCAGAGCCGTGGGCCACGAGTGGCACGCTCATGAACGCCATCATGTTGGGCATCGTGGGCGCGATCATGGCGCCGCTCGGTGATCTCGCCGAATCCCTCATCAAGCGGGACCTCGGAATCAAGGACATGGGCGCCATCCTTCCGGGCCACGGCGGCTTCCTTGATCGCTTCGATGCGCTGCTGTTTGTGATCCCGGCCGTGTACTTCCTTGCCGAGGCCGTGTTCTACACGACCAACTGAGTCGTCCTCACCTACGATTGGCCGCCGTGACCACGGTGGCTGTGATGGGTTCTTCGGGATCGATCGGAACGCAGACGCTCGACATCGTTCGAGCAGACCCGGACCGTTTCGACGTCGTGGCGTTGTCCGTGTCGTCCAACGTCGACGTGCTCTGCGCCCAGGTCGACGAGTTCGAACCAGCGGTCGTGGTTGTCGGCTCGGAGGACGCGGCCCGCGGGGCACACGATCGGCTCGGGTCTCGGTGTGAGATTCTCGTCGGCGATGACGGCCTTCGGGCAGCATCGGGCATCGCCGACGTCGCCGTGAACGGCGTGATGGGATTTGCCGGGCTTGCCGTCACGCTCTCAGCGCTCGAGCACGGGAAACGGCTCGCGCTGGCCAACAAGGAATCGCTCATCGCTGCGGGACCTGTCGTGCAACAGGCACGACAGACCCCGGGCGCCGAACTTCTCCCAGTCGACTCAGAGCATTGCGCGCTCCATCAGTGCCTTCGCTCCACGACGAACGGCGACGGCGTCGACCGGCTCGTGCTGACGGCGTCGGGCGGACCATTCAGGGGACGCACGGTCGACGAGCTCGCGTCGGTGAGCGTCGACGAGGCGCTGGCGCATCCCACGTGGTCGATGGGACCGAAGATCACCGTGGACTCGTCGACCCTGATGAACAAGGGCTTGGAGGTGATCGAGGCCCACGAGCTCTACGGCATCGACTACGACCGGATCGAGGTCGTCGTGCACCCGCAATCGATCGTGCATTCGATGGTGGCCTACACCGACGGCGCAACGATCGCTCAGCTCTCCGAGCCAGACATGCGCCTCTGCATCGCCTACGCCCTCGCCTGGCCGGATCGGTACCCGCATCCCTTCGGCGACATGGACTGGACCATCGCCCACACGCTCACCTTCGAACCCCCGGACCGGAATGCGTTCCGGTGTCTCGATCTCGCCTATGAGGCCGGTCGGATCGGCGGAACGGCGCCGGCCTGGTTGAGCGCGGCCAACGAGGTGGTGGTCGAGGCGTTTCTCGAAGGGCTCATGCCATGGGCCGGAATTGCCGACCTCCTCGAACAGTTGATGCAAGAACACGACGGCACGCCTGCGGACTCGCTGGAGGCCGTCCTCGACACCGACGCTCGGGCTCGCGACCTCGCCCGGGCCCGGATCCATGGGAGTCTGTGACCCGATGACCGACACCGTGATCGACGAAGCCCTCGCCGACTCGTCGCTGGCCGCGCCCGAAGAAGCCGAAGAACTGGGGATCCAGCCCGGCCGATTCGGCATGCTGCTGGCCGTGCTCGTCGCCATGACCGTGCTCGGCGGCTGGCAGCTCCTGCTCATCGTCGGCCTGCTCGTTGGGTTCATCATCGTGCACGAGGCCGGGCATTACCTGACGGCGAAGTGGTCCGGAATGAAGGCCACAGAGTTCTTCATCGGATTCGGCCCCCGAATCTTCGCCTTCAAGCGGGGCGAGACGACGTTCGGACTCAAGGCGCTCCCATTCGGGGCGTACGTGCGCATCATCGGCATGAGCAACCTCGAAGACGTGGATCCTGCAGACGAGCCGCGGACCTATCGTCAGGCGTCCTGGCACAAGCGTTTCCTCACGGTGGCTGCCGGGCCCGCAACCCACTTCGTCATGGCGGTACTGCTTGCGGGTCTCGCCGTCTGGCAATTCGGTGAGACCGTCGAGGACGAATGGTCGGTCTCCGAGGTCATTCCGTTCAGCGCGGCGGCCGAAGCCGGTCTCCTCGAGGACGACCAGATTCTGGCGATCGACGGGCTTTCGACTGCGGACTTCGAGGACCTGTCCGGCGTGGTCCAATCCGTCCGGGGCGAACGTGTCGAGCTCGACGTCCTCCGCGACGGCGAATCGATCGCCGTCGACGCTCGGATCGGCGAGCGGCTCACTCCCGCCGGCGCCCGCGGCTATTCCGGGCTGTACTCGGGCGACCTCCTGCTCGGCATCGACGGCATCGAGGTGGCCAACTACGACGAGTTCGCCGCACTCGCTGCCGAACGGATCGGCGAGAAAGTCGAAGTCGACGTCGTGTATCGCGCCGAGCGTCACACCGAACTCGTCACCATCAACGAAGTCGTCACCGACGACGCCGTCGTCGGCTTCCTCGGTGTCGCCCGTGGCGAGGTCCGTCAGCCGCTCCCCGTGGGCGAAGCGGTGGCGCAGTCGGTGCCGCTGGTCTGGAACGGCACGACGGAGATGGCGACTCGCTTCGCCACGCTGTTGACCTCGGCCGACGGGCTTCGCGGTCTCTTCGCCCTCCCTCCGGCTGATCCTGGCCCGAGCCCGTTGGACGCCGCGGCCTTCGACCCCGAGCAGGTTCGGCCGCTTCCAGAGCTCGACGAGAATCGTCTGTTGTCGATCGTGGGAGCTGTTGGCATCGGACGCCAGCTCGTCGACGACGGCATGGCGACCGTGCTCATCTTCTTCGTGGGCCTGAACATCTCGTTGGGACTGATCAATCTGGTGCCGCTGCTTCCGTTCGACGGTGGCCACATGGCGGTCGCGACATACGAGCGGCTGCGGTCATGGAACGGCCGGCGTCACCGAGTCGATGCCGCCAAGCTCATTCCGATCACTTACGCCGTGGTCGGGCTGATGCTGCTCGTCGGCGGCATCGCGATCATCCGCGACATCGTCGACCCGATCCAGTTGTGACGATTCGTCGAAGCGCGTCAGACGCTCGGCGTTAGGATCGATCCGTGCACTTCGAGCAGACGTTCCCTCGTCGCCAGACCCGCCAGATCATGGTGGGCGACGTGCCCGTTGGAGGCGACGCGCCGATCACCGTGCAGTCGATGACGATCACCAAGACGGCCGATCACGAAGCGACGCTCCAGCAGATCTATTCGCTCGCCGCCGCCGGCGCAGACATCGTGCGGTGCACCTGCAATCGCCAAGAAGCAGCCGAGGGCCTTGCGAGGATCGTTCCGCGGTCTCCGGTGCCGATCGTGGCGGACATCCACAACAACCACCGCATGGCGCTCGCGGCGCTCGAGGCAGGAGTGCACTGTCTCCGGCTCAACCCGGGCAACATCACCGACCCGACCAAGATCAAGCTCGTCGCCCAAGAGGCCAAGGACCGCAACGTTCCGATCCGGATCGGGGTGAACGGCGGATCGCTCGATTCGTCGCTGTACGACCCCGACGTCGGCGTGACTCCCGAGGCGATGGTCGAGTCGGCGATGCGGGAGCTCTCCTACTTCGACGAGGTCGACTTCGACCTCGTCAAGATCTCCGTCAAGGCGTCGAGCGTGCCGCTGATGATCGAGGCGTACCGGCAGATGTCGGAGGCCACCGACTATCCGCTGCACCTGGGCGTGACGGAGGCCGGTCCTCCACCCGCCGGCACGATCAAGGCCACGGCCGGCATTGCGACGCTGTTGGCAGAGGGGATCGGTGACACGATTCGCTATTCGCTCACCGCTGACCCTGTCGAAGAAGCAAAGGCCGGCCGCCAGCTCCTCGAGGCGCTTGGCCTGCGAGAGCGAAAGAACGTCGATCTGATCGCCTGCCCGAGCTGCGGCCGAGCCGAGATCGACGTGTACAAGGTCGCCAATGACGCGATGGAGGCGTTCGAGGACCGCAAGATCCCACTCCAGGTCGCGGTCATGGGTTGCGTGGTGAATGGCCCGGGCGAGGCGAAGGATGCGGATCTCGGTATCGCCGCCGGAAACAAGCGGGGCCACCTCTTCGTCAAGGGCGAGAACGTGGCCGTGGTTCCCGAGGATGAGATGGTCGACCAGCTTCTCGACTGGGCGCTCTACCTCCATGAGGAGGGGGTCGAAGCGACGATGGACCGGGCCAAGTCGACCCGTGCCGCGGCTCGCAAGGCGGCCGAGGAGGATCGTGCCCGCAACCTCGACGAGCGGGGCGAGGACGCGAATGCAAGCGAGGCCGCCGTCGAGCTGATCCGTAACCGCACGACGAGCTGAGCGAATCATGGCTGACGCCGAGCTGACCGAGGCACGGCTCTCGTTGCGCCGCGCCAAGGAAGGGCTTCCGGAGCGTTGCGCGATCAGTGGGGGAGCCGCACATGGGGCCGTCACGATGAAGACCCCACGTTCGTCACGACATCCGCGGACGCATGCGATTCGAGTCCCGCTCAGCGAGGCCGTCTTCACCCGTTGGACCAAACGAGAGCGCTTGCACATTCGGGCCCGCTGGTTTGCGTCACTGCTGACGGCCGCGGCGATCGTCGTCGTCACCCGCAGCACTGGTCCAGGCCTGGCGATTCTGGGCTTGGCGGTCGGCGTGCATCTCGTCGATCTGTGGGCGCGTCGCCAGAGCGATCGGCTCCGGCCGTCGCTTGCCCGCGACGGCGATGACGTGGTCTTCGGTGGCGTCCATCCCGAGTTCGCACGCGCTCTCGAGGCGATCGGGTAGGCTTCTCTCGCACCTTCGATGGGCCCGAGCCCGGCGTTGTGGCGTGGGCCCCGGCCCACGCCATTGTCATTTCGGCCGCTCGTCGGGGGTGGCCACCACCACCCGGCCGATTCGACGACGAAAGAGGTGATGCACGTGACCATGACGCAACAACCGTCCGCGCTCGTGCAGACGCTCACTTCGCTCGTCGAACCGATCGCCGACCAGCACGGCGTGGAGCTCGTCGATCTCGACTTCACCAACGGTGTCGTCAAGGTCGTCATCGACGAACCCGACGGACTCCTCAGCCAGTCGCTGGTCGAGGTGACCAAGTCGGTTTCGCGGATGCTCGACGCCGAGGATCCGATCAGTGGGCGCTTCACCCTCGAGGTGACGAGCCCCGGCGTCGAACGTCCGCTCAAGCGCCCCGCGCATTTCGTTCGGGCTCTGGGCGAGGACGTCTCGATCAAGACGCATCCCGACGTCGACGGCGAACGCCGTGTCGTCGGACGTCTTGCTGCCGCAGACGGCGAATCGATCACGGTCGCCGCTGACGGTGAGGAGCGCACGCTTCGCTACGGCGAGATCCAGACGGCTCGCACCGTCTTCGAATGGGGTCCCGCGCCGAAGCCCGGCAAGGGACCCAAGTCGACGGGTGGGAAATCCGGCACGAAAGGCAAGAAAGGAGAGCAGGCCCGATGAATGCGGAAATGCTCGAAGCCCTGCAGGCACTGGCACGAGAGAAGGGCATCTCGGTCGATGCGCTGTTCGCAGCGTTGGCTGACGCCCTCGAGTCGGCGTACAAGCGCATGCCCGACGCCGAGGAGTACTCGTGGGTCACCATCGACCCCGAGACGATGGACATCCGAGTGATGGCCCAAGAACTCGACGAGGACTACAACCCGGTCGGTGACGAATACGACGTCACGCCCGACAACTTCGGTCGGATCGCCGCCCAAACCGCTCGCCAGGTGATGACCCAGCGCATCCGCGAGGCCGAGCGCGAGCTCAAGTACGAGGAGTACGCCGGCCGCGAGGGCGACATCGTCACCGGCATGATCCAGCAGACCGACGCTCGGTACACCCTGCTCGATCTCGGGCGCGTCGAGGCGCTGCTTCCCCAGAGCGAACAGGTCATGTTCGAACGTCCCGAGCCCAACGCCCGGTTGAAGGCGTACATCGTCGAGGTGCGCAAGACGGCCAAGGGCCCTCAGATCGTGGTGAGCCGGACACATCCGGGCCTGGTCCGGCGGCTCTTCGAGCTCGAGGTTCCCGAGATCGCCGACGGCATCGTCGAGATCAAGGCCTGCGCCCGCGAGCCAGGGCATCGCACCAAGATCGCCGTTGCGTCCAACGACTCCAACGTGGACCCGGTTGGGGCCTGCGTTGGCGCCCGGGGTGCCCGCGTGCGCCAGGTCGTCACCGAGCTCCGGGGCGAGAAGATCGACATCGTGCCCTTCTCCGAAGATCTCCAGGACTTCGTCATGAAGGCGCTCTCTCCGGCCAAGGTCAAAGAGGTTCGCCTCATCGAAGAGACCGGCACGGCCGAGGTCATCGTGCCCGACTTCCAGCTGTCGCTGGCGATCGGCAAGGAGGGCCAGAACGCCCGGCTCGCCGCCCGTCTGACAGGTTGGCGCGTCGACATCAAGTCCGAGACGCAGCTCGCCCAGGAAGAGGCGTACGGCGACGTCGACTGGGCAGAAGGGGAGTGGGTCGTCGACCCAGAAACCGGCGAGCAGGTCTGGCAACCGGCCGACGGCGGCGAGGGCGTTTCGGCCTCGGACTGGAGCGACGCCGTCGACTCCGAAGACGGACCTTCCGAAACCAGCGCCGACGAGGACAGCTCCGGCGCTGGCGATGAGGGATCAGAAGAAGAATAGGCATAGGCTGGAGGGCTGATCGCACGGCGGTCGGCCCCGGACGGACGAAAGAATTCATTGGCAGCAAAGATCCGCGTCTACGAACTCGCTCGCGAACTCGGGCTCTCCAACAAGGAGACGCTCGATCTCTGCGACGCGCTCGGAATCGGAGCAAAGAGTCACTCGTCGTCGATCGTCGACGCGCAAGCAGACCGCGTCCGTCGCAAGGCCGAGCGTGAGGGGCTGGTACGCGAGTCCACCGAGCCCGAAGATGCCCCGGCCGAGTCGGCTCCGGAGGTCGACACCCCGAAGGTTTCGACGAAGAAGCCACCGCCCAAGAAGGCCGCACCGGAACCGTCGCCCGAACCCGAACCCGAGCCCGCCGTTGCCGAGGCGCCGACGCCGGCGCCCGCCGAGCCCGAGCCGGATCCGACCCCGGAGCCCGCTGCGCCGACTGCCGAGGTCGTCGAGGAGCCCGAGCCGGTCGCACCGGTCGAATCCGCGTTGCCGCCCGAGCCGGTGGAGCCCGATCAGCAGATGCCCAAGGGCATCGTGTCGTCGAAGGACTCGCGTAGGCCGATCGTCGAGGGGCCGGTTGCGCCGCCTCCCACCGCGACGCCGCGCAAGCCCAAGGCAGAGTCCACAGACGCCCCGGCCGGGCCGTCGCCAGACGCTCCGCCGAAGGGCGCTCCATCGCCGAAGGCGAAGGGTCCGACGTCGCTGTCGGGCAAGCCGATTCCACCCCCGCCCGGACCGCCGCGCTCGGCGTCGGGCAAGCCGATTCCGCCTCCGCCCGGTCGTCCTGGCGGCTCGCGCCCCGGTGGTGGCGGTGGCACCCGTCCCGGCGGCTACTCCGGTGGCCCGCCGCGTGGTGGCGGTGGCCCGCGTCCAGGAGGCGGCGGAGGACCTCGTCAGGGCGTCCCCGGTGCTGGCGGTCCTCCCGGTGGCGGTGGCCGTCCCGGTGGTGGAGGCCGTCCCGGTGGTCCGGCTGGCCGTCGCCCGCCGAAGCGCAAGGGGCGTCGTCGCCGCAACCGCGAAGAACTCCAGCCGATGAATGTCCCGAGCTACAGCTCGCAGGACGCACCGGTCCCCGTCGGGCAGATCGTCGTCGAACGGGCCACAACGCCGCTCGACTTGGGCCCGAAGTTCAATCGCACGGCGGCCGACGTCGTTCGATTCATGATGCAGCAGGGCGAGATGGTCACGGCGACACAGTCGTTGTCCGACGATCTCATTCAGGCGTTCGCCGATGACCTCGGCGCGGACATCAAGATCGTCAACCCTGGCGAGGAGCAAGAGGTCGAGCTCCGCAAGATGCTCGGCTTCGACGAGGAGATCGACGACGCCGAAGACGACGACGATGTCGGCGACGACACGCCGCTGCGACCTCCGGTGATCACGGTCATGGGCCACGTCGACCATGGCAAGACGAAGCTGCTCGACCAGATTCGCAACGCCAACGTGGTCGACGGCGAAGCGGGCGGTATCACCCAGCACATCGGTGCCTACCAGACCGAACGCCAGGGCGAATTGCTGACCTTCATCGACACGCCGGGCCACGAGGCCTTCACCGCAATGCGCTCCCGTGGTGCTCAGGCGACCGACATCGTGATCCTCGTCGTCGCCGCAGACGATGGCGTCATGCCTCAGACGATCGAGGCGCTCAACCACGCCAAGGCGGCCGAGGTGCCAATCGTGGTTGCGGTCAACAAGATCGACCGCGAGAACGCCAACCCGCAGCGTGTGCTCACCCAGTTGACCGAGTACGAGCTGATTCCCGAATCCTTCGGTGGCGACACGATCGTCCAGGAGATCTCGGCGCTCCAGAACATCGGTATCGACGAGCTCCTCGACCAGTTGCTCGTGGTCTCCGAACTGGCGGAGCTTCGTGCGGACCCGGAGGACCGGGCTCAAGGCGTCGTTCTCGAATCCAACCTCGACATTGGCCGCGGTCCCGTGGCCACGGTTCTGGTCCAGAAGGGCACGCTCCGAGTCGGGGATCCGATGGTCTCGGGTGCGGCCTGGGGTCGAGTCCGTGCGCTCATCAACGATCGCGGCGAAAGCGTCAAGGCCGCCGGACCCTCCACACCAGTCCAGGTGCTGGGTCTCAGCGAGGTCGCCGAGGCCGGCGACGAGTTCGTCATCGCTCCGAGCGAGAAGGTGGCCTCGAAGGTCGCCGACACCCGCGAACACTGGCAGCGCCAGTCGAGCCTCGGCCGCGATGCCGCCGCGACGAGTGGTGGCGCCCGACTCGAGGACATCTTCGAGCAGATCCAGCGCGGCGAGGCTGCGAAGCTGAACCTGATCATCAAGGCTGACGTCAACGGTTCGCTGGAGGCAGTGACCGACTCACTGCGCAAGCTCGAGACCCCCGAGGTCAGCCCGACCTTCGTCCACCGTGGCGTGGGCGGCATCACGGAGAACGACATCTCGCTCGCTGGGGCGTCCAACGCAACCATCATCGGGTTCAACGTCCGGCCGGACCGCAAGGCCCGCGAGATGGCCGAGGCCGAGCACGTCGAGATCCGTACCTACGAGATCATCTACAAGCTGATCGAGGACATCGAGTCCGCGATGGTCGGCATGCTCGCTCCCGAGTTCGAAGAGGTCGTCACCGGCGACGCCGAGGTCCGCGAGATCTTCTCGATCCCGCGCATCGGCAAGATCGCCGGTTGCATGGTCCAGAACGGCGTCATCACGCGTGGCTCCAAGGTGCGCTTCATCCGTGAGGGCACCATCATCTGGAAGGGCGACATCAAGTCGCTGCGACGCTTCAAGGACGACGCCCGAGAGGTGGCCGCGGGCTACGAATGCGGTATTGGCCTCAGCGACTTCCAGGACCTCAAAGAGGGCGACATCATCGAGACCTACGAGGAGCGCGAGATCGAGCGTTCGATCTCGTAGCGCCCACCTGGTTCTGGTCGGTCGTGCACGTGCTCTCACTGGGCGTCCGAGTCCGGATCCGTCAGGCGCAGTCCCTCAAGGACAAGCGGTCGGTCGTCCGGTCGTTGCTCGAGCGCAGTCAGGCCAGGCACGGCGTGGCGGTCGCGGAGGTCGGCGACATCGACGATGTCGGCCTCTCGCGGCTCGGGTTCGTGACGGTGTCGGGTACGGTCGCCGTCGCCGAAGACACCATGGATCGCGTCGAGCGCGAGATCTGGAGCAGAACCGAGGTCGAGGTGCTCGACATGGAACGCACATGGATGGAGTTGGACCGATGAGTCGACGTCGCCGTCATCTTCCGAGCCGAGACCCTGGTGCACAACGGTCATCACGGTTGAGCGAGTTGCTGCGCGAGATCATCGCCGAGGAATTGCAGCGCATCGACGACGAGCGTCTCGACTGGGTGTCGGTCACCCACGTCGCCACCGATCGCAGCCTGGATCGCGCCGTCGTCTTCTTCACTGCTGCGCTCGGCGAGCCCGAGGACGAAGATGCCCTGGTCGACGTGTTCGAAGAACATCGGTCGCGCCTGCAGCACGCGATCGGTCGTCAAGCCACATTGCGGCGCACGCCGCCACTGCAGTTCGAGCCGGATCGTCAGCTCCGCACCGCCACGCGCATCGACGAACTGCTCGACGCAACCACCACCGAGGAGGAGTGACCTCTTGGGGCGACGGCGCCGAAGCGGCGGTCCCAACGGGTTCGCAATCATCGACAAGCCACAGGGCTGGACGAGCCACGACGTCGTGGCGAAGGCCCGCGGCGTCTTCGGGACTGGCAAGGTCGGTCACTCCGGCACCCTTGATCCCGACGCCACCGGGGTCCTGATTCTGGGCATCGGCAAGGGCACACGGCTGCTCCGATTCCTCGATGGTGCGGTGAAGCGCTACACGGGCGAGATTGTCTTCGGGGTCGAGACGGATTCGCTCGATTCGACCGGCGTCGAAACCGTCTCTCACGACATGGCTGCAATCGATGTCGATGCCGCACGAGCCGCGGTCGCGTCGTCGTTGCTCGGCGAGATCGATCAGGTCCCGCCGATGGTGTCGGCCAAGAAGGTGGACGGACGACGTCTTCACGAACTCGCACGGGAGGGGATCGAGATCGAACGCCAGCCCGCACGGGTCCGGATCGACGAGTTCGACCTCGAGACGACCGATGATCCGCTGCGCCTTCGTGCGGCCGTCGCATGCTCGGCGGGAACCTACATCCGTGTGCTTGCTGCGGACCTCGGTCGGTTGCTGGGTGGGGGAGCCCACCTCCACGGTCTGCGTCGTACCGCAATCGGATCGTTCACTGACGACGCCGCCGCCTCTCTCGAAGAGGCGACGATTCGACCGATCGCCGACCTTCTCCGTGATCTCGACCCCGTCACCGTCGACGAGTCGACGGCCATCGACGTGTCCTTCGGCAAGGTGCTCGAACGCGAGGCCCTTGGGGCCGCCGGAGCAGGCCCGTACCCTGTTCTCGATGGCTCCGGGGAGTTGCTCGCGGTGTACGAAACACATCGCGGCGACACGGTGAAACCGGCCGTCGTCGTGACCGAACCGATCCGACCCTCCGAGGCGCTCCCGTGAAGGTGATCTACGACTCCGACGACTCACGCATCGACGGCTGCGTCATGACGATCGGCGCGTTCGACGGGGTCCACCTCGGCCATCGCACGCTGATCGAGGAGGTGCAACGCCGTGCGGCACGCCGGGGCGTGGCCTCGGCAGTCGTCACCTTCGATCGTCACCCGGCACTGATCGTGCGGCCCGAGTCCGCTCCCAAACTGTTGACCCGGCTGCCCCGCAAGCTCGAGCTTCTCGAGGAGCTCGGTGTCGATGTCGTCTATGTCATCGAGTTCGACGAGGAGCGTGCGACGACGACGGCAGCGACGTTCGCGGAGGACGTCTTCGCACGGCGACTCGGTGCGGTCGAGATTCTCGTCGGTTCTGACTTCCACTTCGGCAAGGGTCGCGAAGGAACGGTCGATTCCCTTGCAGAGGTCGGGATGTCGCTCGGCTTCGCCGTCGAGGGCATCGAGCTGATTCGTCACGACGACCAGGCGTCCGAGCACGTGTCCTCGACGGCGATCCGCCGGTCGCTCGCTGGTGGCGACGTCGAGGCAGCGGCCGCCATGCTCGGCCGGGAGTTCGAGATTCACGGCACGGTGACCCAGGGCGACCAGCGAGGGCGAACGATCGGGTTCCCGACCGCCAACATCGTGCTCGACGACGACATGGCCCGGCCCGCCAACGGCGTCTATGCCTGCACGTACATCCGGTCCGACGGCTCCACGTTCGCGGCTGCCACGAACGTCGGTGTTCGTCCGACGTTCTATGAGCAAGCCGACACCGCGGTCCTCGAGGCGCACCTGCTCGATTTCGACGGCGACCTCTACGGCGACAGCGCACGCGTCCGATTCCACCGATTCCTGCGGAGCGAGCGCCGGTTCAACGGCATCGACGAGCTGAAGGCGCAGTTGGCCATCGACATCGACCAGACCCGAATGGGGTCAAGTCTGACATAGCAACAGGTTGCTCTCGCCCCTCCGGCTTCCACCTCTTGCTATGTCAGACCTGACCCCATGTGGGGCGGTTCACTTGGGGCGGGGGTAATACATCCGCTGGACGATCTTGTCGGTGTCGGAGACCGGAGTTCTCCCGGCGAGCCAGACGCCGGCGAACTGCGCGGTACGGAATGCGGCGATCGCCGGTATGGCGCTCAGTTGCCTCGTTGTGAGGGCGGCGCGCACATCTGCGCTGATGTGGCGAACGGCCAGACCCGCACAGGTCTTGGCCGGCATTGGCGGTACGCCGGAGAAGCTCCGGTGGGCGATGGCTTCGCGTCGATATCGATTGAGTGTCTGGCGGAAGTGCTCTTCGTGGATGTGCGCGACCGTTGCGTCAGCCACGTAGGCGACGGTTCCGCCTCGCTGGCGAAGTTTGGTCGCCCATGCAATGTCCTCGAGCCCGGGAAGCGCTTCGTCGTAGGGAAAGTCTTCCCACCGGCTGCGACGGATCGCCGCGTTCGCGTTGTTGCAAAACGCGTGGTCCTGGTCGTGGTTGTCGACATCGGGAAACCAGCTCTCGAACAGTCGCTGCTCCGAGAAGGTCGTCCGATCGTCACCGGTCTGACGACCGTAGGTGAGGCCGACCGCGGAGTTCGAGAACGGAGCGGTCAGCCGTGCCAACCAGGTGTCGTCGATCGGATACACGTGGGCACTTGCGAAGACGAGAATCTCGCCCTTGGCGGTTTCGCAGCCGAGGTTGAGCGCTCCGCCGAAGGTGAAGTCGCCGGGAGGAATGTGAACGACCCGAGCCCCATGCGCTTCGGCAATTTCGACGCTGCCATCCGTCGACCCCGAATCGACGAGGATGACCTCGTCGGGACGTTCGGTCTGCCGGTCGACAGCGTCGAGGAGCGTCGGGAGGTGTTCGGCTTCGTTCAGGGCTCGAATGATCAACGAAACGTGCACGGGTGTCGAAACTATCTGGTGCCGTCGCAAGCGGGGTGGCGTCCGGATAGCATCATCGAGTCGGGCTCCGCTATGTGGAGTTCGACAAACACCTGAAAATTTGCGCCTCTGTTCGAGAGCGAAGGTTCAGTGTGGATTTCCCGGTCACGGGGCCACGCGCGCACACCGGATCTCACGGCCGAGGGGCTGGGTCAGACACCCGAGGAAACAACCATGGATTCCGTACTCCCCCCGAAAAGCGACACGATGACATCGGTCCGAGAAGCCTTTGGCCTCTCTGAGACCGACACCGGTTCTCCCGAGGTCCAGATCGCGCTGCTCACCGCACGCATCTCGCATCTCACCGAGCACCTGAAGGTCCACAAGAAGGACCATCACAGTCGTCGAGGTCTCCTGATGCTGGTGGGTCAACGCCGGCGGATGCTCGACTACGTCAAAGAAAATGACGTCGAGCGCTACCGCAAGCTGATCGCCCACCTGGGCATTCGACGGTAAGTACGGAACGAGCGGCCCAGCGGCCGCTCGTTCTCGCGTCCGGGCCCTGTGCTCGGACCAGAACCACGCACAAGTCCTCAGGTCATCGGATCTGCGGCCGACACGATCGGTCGAACCCTCACATCAGCCAACGCTGGTGAGAAGACACGTCACAAGAAAGAGCCGAAGGTCGGCTCGCCAGTCCGGCAAGGTGCCGGGCCATAGATACCCGGGCGTGACGTCCTGGGTGAAGGAGAAGCCTTTCATGGCTACCAAGCATTCCGTCAGCGACGCCGTCCTCGGCGCGCCCGACAAGATCATGTCGTTCGAGTCGGGCCAGCTGGCTTCGCTCGCCGACGGCGCCGTCCTGGCGCAACTCGGCCAAACGATGGTCCTCGTGACCGCCACGGCCTCGGACAAGCCGCGCGATGGTGCGAGCTTTTTCCCGCTCACTGTCGACATGGAAGAGCGCATGTACGCGGCGGGCAAGATCCCCGGGTCGTTCTTCCGTCGCGAAGGCCGGGCGAGCGAGGCGGCGATTCTCGTCGACCGCCTCACTGACCGTCCGCTGCGCCCCAACTTTCCCGACGGGTTCCGCAACGACGTTCACATCGTCGGCACGATCTTCGGCGCCGACCAGGAGAATCCCTACGACGTGCTCGCCATCAATGCGGCGTCCGCCGCACTGATGATCTCTCGCATCCCGTTCGAGTCCGCTGTCGGCGCCGTCCGGATTGCGTACTCGGTCGAAGGCGAGTGGATTCCGCATCCCACCTATCAGGAGAGCGCCGAGTCGACCTTCGAGATGGTCGTGGCCGGTCGTCTCCTCGACGACGACGACGTCGCCGTGATGATGGTCGAAGCCGGTGGTACTGACAAGACCTGGGGTGCGTTCGAATCGGGCGCACCGACTGTCGACGAGGGCACCCTCGCCGAAGGCCTTGACGCCTGCAAGAAGTGGATCCGCCAGGCGATTGAGCTCCAGGAACAGCTCGTTGAGGCTGTCGGCGCCCCGACGAAGATGGACTTCCCGGTCCTCGGTGACTACTCCGACGACGTCAAGGCCGCCGTCGAAGGGCACCGCGAGCAGATCGCGGCCACGCAGACCATCAAGGACAAGATGGAGCGCCAGGGTGCCGAGTCGGCACTCAAGACCGAGATCGTCGACTCGCTCGCCGAGCAGTTCCCCGATCAGGGCAGCGCCATCAAGCAGGCGTTCGATTCGATCAAGAAGGACGCGGTCCGCAAGCGGATCGTTGCCGAGGGTCTCCGCATCGACGGTCGCAAGACCGACGAGCTCCGCCCCGTCGCCTCCGAGGTCGATCTCATCCCGACCGCACACGGCTCGGGTCTGTTCACCCGTGGCGAGACGCAGGTGATCAACATCACCACGCTCGGCATGGGACGCATGGACCAGATGATCGATGGCATCGACCCGATCGATCGCAAGCGGTACATCCACCACTACAACTTCCCGCCGTTCTGCACCGGCGAGCCGGGCTTCATGCGTGGCCCGAAGCGTCGTGAGATCGGCCATGGTGCGCTCGCCGAGCGTGCGGTGTTCCCGGTCATCCCGTCCATGGAGGAGTGGCCGTACACCCTGCGCCTCGTCTCCGAGGTCCTGGCCTCGAATGGCTCGTCGTCGATGGCGTCGACCTGTGCGTCCACCCTCTCGCTGATGGACGCTGGCGTGCCGATCAAGGCTCCGGTCGCCGGTATCGCGATGGGCCTCGTCAAGATGGACGACCAGTACATCACCCTCACCGACATCCTCGGCGCCGAGGATGCGATGGGCGACATGGACTTCAAGGTCACCGGAACCCGCGACTTCGTGACGGCCCTCCAGCTCGACACGAAGATCGATGGCATCCCCGCAGACGTGCTCGCGGCGGCCCTCAATCAGGCCAAGGACGCCCGCCTGCAGATCCTCGACGTGATGGAAGCCGCGATCCCGGCTCCCCGCGACGAGGTCGGCCCGACCGCCCCGAAGATCATCAGCTTCGAGATCCCGATCGACAAGATCGGCGAGGTCATCGGCCCCAAGGGCAAGGTCATCAACTCGATCCAGTCCGAGACCGGCGCCGACATCTCCGTCGACGACGACGGCATGGTCGGCATCGTGGCAATCGCCTCGCCAGATCGTGACAAGGTCGACGAGGCCGAGCGCCAGATCAAGCTCATCCTCGATCCCCCGACGGCCGAGGTCGGCGAGGTGTATCAGGGCAAGGTGGTCAACATCACCAAGTTCGGTGCCTTCGTCAACATCCTTCCCGGCCGCGATGGTCTCGTGCACATCTCCAAGCTCGGCGGCGGCAAGCGCATCGACAAGGTCGAAGACGTCGTGTCGCTCGGCGATGATCTCGAGGTGACGGTCGAAGACATCGACCCCAACGGCAAGATCTCGCTGCGTCCGACCAGCGCTCCGGAGCCCTCCGGTGGCGGTGACGGGGGTGGCCGCTCGGACTCGGGCTCAGACGATGCTGACTCGGGTTCGTCATCGGGTGGCAGCGGAACGCGTGAGGTCGCCTCGTTCGAGGACTCCTTCGACGCCGAGCTCGCCTCGGAAGTTGGCGATCTCGGTCCCGGCGCCAATTCGGGTCCACGCCGTGGCGGTGGCGGAAACCGCCGCCGTCGTCGGTAAACACCGACGTTGACGATCACCGTCGAAACCAGCACGCTCGGAAACGGCCTTCGGGTCGTTTCCGAGCGGGTGCCGGGCCTTCGGAGCAGCGCTGTCGGCGTTTGGTTCGGCGTCGGCGCACGCGACGAGCGTCCTGACCAGGCGGGTGCGTCACACTTCCTCGAACACCTGCTGTTCAAGGGAACTCAGACCCGAACTGCCCGCGCCGTCGCTGAGGCGATCGATGGGGTCGGCGGCGACATGAACGCATTCACGGCGCGCGAGTACACCGCGTTCTACACGCGAGTCCCGGCGGCAAGCCAGGCCATGGCCACGTCGCTGCTCTTCGACGTCATCGCCAATCCTGCGCTTCGATCCTCCGACGTCGACGCCGAGCGGCTCGTGATCGGCGAAGAGCTGGTCGCTGCCCTCGACACACCGGACGACCTGGTGCACATCAGCCTCTATGAAGCGTTGTTCGACGGTCATCCACTGGGGCGCGAAGTGCTTGGCGCGGAGTCGACGATTGCGTCGATGAACGCCACAGACATCGCGGCGTTTCACCGGCGCTGGTATCGGCCGGCGAACATGGTCGTGGCGGCCAGCGGCGCAATCGATCATGACGAGCTCATGGCCTCGGTGGACGAGGCCTTCGGCGCGCTCGAGCCCGGCGAGGTGCCCAAACGGACGGCGCCCGCAGCGCTCGACAAGGCCACTGTCGCCGGTGAGCTACCCGTCGAGCAGCTCCACGTCGCCCTCGGTTGGCGGGGTCTTCCGCATGACCACGACGATCGTTTCGCCTTTGCGATCGCCAACCAGATTCTTGGAGGGTCGCCCTCCTCACGCCTCTTTCAGGACATCCGCGAAGAACGTGCGCTGGCCTACACGGTGTTCTCCTCGACCTCGAGCTACGCGGATTCGGGGTCGGCAACTCTCTACGCCGCAACGTCGGCTGCGCGCTCGACAGAGCTGCTCGGCGCGCTCGACGAGGCGGTTCGACGCTTCGTCGACGATGGGGCGACCGCCCGGGAGGTCGACTTGGCTCGACGAGGCTTCGAAGGATCCGTTCTGCTCGGACTCGAGGACTCCGGCTCTCGCATGCATCGGCTCGGTTCGAACCTGCTTCTCCGCGATTCGGTCGGGGATATCGATCGGTGGCTCGAGCGTCTACGCGCCGTCACGGTGGACGAGGTCAACGAGGTGATTCGCACCGTGTGGGGAAGCGTGCCTGTGCGCTCGTTCGTCGGCTCGGGTCGCGCGCTCTACGATGCCGTCGCATGACTGAGCCATCAGCAGAGTCGATTCGGGTCGCCGTCGTCGGTGCGGGCGGACGCATGGGCGAAACGGTGTGTGGCGCCGTTTCCGCGGCGCCAGATCTGACGCTCGCAATGCGGGTCGACCCGTCGTTGCCGCCAGCGGACGATGTCGTCGATTCGATCACGGGACTCGACGCCGGGTCGATCGACGTCGTCGTCGACTTCACGGTGGTTGACGTCAGTCGCGGCGTGCTGGCGTGGTGCGGAGCGAACGGCGTGCATGCCGTCGTCGGTACCACCGGATTCACGGAGCAGGATCTCGAAGAGGTTCGAGCAGCGTTCACGTCGTCCAATGCGCTGATCGCGCCGAACTTCGCGATTGGTGCGGTCATGATGATGAGAATGGCCGAACTGGCCGCCGCCCACTTCGACACGGCCGAAGTGATCGAGTTCCACCACAACAACAAACGCGATGCGCCATCGGGGACTGCGATGATGACGGTCCAACGAATCGCCCAGGCACGAGCATCGGCGGCGAGCGGGTTTGCACCGGATCCGACCGAACACGTCGTTATCGACGGCGCACGTGGGGGCGCCGTGGATGGCGTCGGCGTCCACTCGGTACGAATGGCGGGGATGGTGGCCCACCAGGAGGTCATCTTCGGAACGACCGGCGAGACGCTGACGATTCGTCACGACTCGATCGACCGCAGCTCGTTCATGTCTGGGGTCGTTCTCGCGGTGCGTCAGATCGCGGCGAGGCCCGGGCTCACGCTCGGGCTCGACGCGCTGTTGTTCGACTGAGGGCCGGCGGCGTCGCCTCAGGCGGCCTGGGCGCGCCCGATCGGCGAAAGCAGCGACGCGAGATCCTGCGCCGGCATGGGTCGGTGGAAGCGGTATCCCTGCGCGAGGACTCCACCCATCTTGTGAATCTCCAGCGCTTGAGTCGTCGTTTCGATGCCTTCGATGATGACGTCGCGTTCGAGCGCGAGACACAGCTCGATCAGTGAACGAGTCATCGCAGCCGTGACCGGGTCGGTGACGACGTCGGAGACGAATGAGCGATCGACTTTGACCACGTCGATCGGCAGTTCGCGGAGGTGCGACAGCGACGAGAAACCGGTTCCGAAGTCATCGAGTGCGATCCGGATACCCGAGGCCCGAAGCTGTGCGAGCACGTCGACGACGGACGAGTCCGTCCGAAGCACGACAGATTCGGTGATCTCGACGAGCACGTTGGCTGGATTCACCCCGGCCTCAGCGACGGCGTCGATGAGTGAGTTGGCAAAGTGTCCGCGGGCGATCTCCCGAGCCGTGAAGTTGAGCGAGATCACGAAGTTGCCGTGTGCCGCCGCCATCTCCGCGGCAAACGCCAGCGCATCCCGAGTGACACCTTCGCCGATGCGATGGAGGAGTCCTGTTTCTTCTGCGACGTCGATGAACTCTCCGGGTGAGGCGAGTGAGCCGTCGGCCCGCCGCCACCGCACGAGCGCCTCCGCACCAATCACATCCGTCGACGGCAGACGGACGATTGGTTGATAGCGGACCTCGAAGCGGTTTTCGTCGAGCGCAGTGCGGATGCCTGCTTCGACGTTGAAGCGGCGGGCAACGGCTTCGCGCAGAGTCGAATCGAAGACGACCCACCGATTTCGGTCCTTCTTGGCTTCGTATGCAGCGGTGTCCGCGTGCGTCAAGAGCTCGTCTGCCGTCGGATCGTCGGCGGTTGCCGCAATCCCGATGCTGACGCCGACGTGCAACCACCGTCCGTCGACGACGAAAGGGACCCGCAAGGCATCGATGATGGCGTCGGCGGCGGCGATCCCGGTGTCGACGTTGGCGTCGTCGAACACGACGACGAATTCGTCGCCGCCGAGACGGCCGAACAGTGCCGCAGTGACTGCGTCGAGGTTGGCGATTCGTTCGGCGATTGCCGAGAGCAGCGCGTCACCGCTGCCGTGGCCGAGGCTGTCGTTGACGACCTTGAAGTGGTCGAGGTCGCAGAACAGGACGACGGGAGCGGCGCCACGATCGAGTGAGTCCTGCAGATGGCCGAGCAGTGCGGCTCGATTCGGAAGACCGGTGAGCATGTCGTGGTAGGCCCGGTGTTCGAGCTCGTTGCGAAGTCGCGCCTCTTCGGTGATGTCTCGGCCGATTCCGAAGCATCGGCCGACCGTCCCATCGAAGTGCAACGCCCAGCGGACCAGCCGGTATTCGCCGCGCTTGGTCCGCATCCAGAACGTGGGTTCGGCGCGGCCATGATCGCGGAGGTCCTGCTCGACTGTCGCCCGAGTCTCCTGGTCATCGGGCGGGAGCAGCGTCCACGAGTCGAGGCCAAAAACCTCGTCGTGGTTGTAGCCGAGCATCTGCTCCCACGCGGAGTTGCTCTCCACGATGCGGCCCCACTGGTCGTAGACGACAAAGAGCGAGTCGCCGGTGGAGAAGAAGCGTCGCACCAGGTGGTCGCCGGTGTCTTCTCGCTCGCCGGTGGCCAGTCGAACCGACCCGTCGGTCCGCAGCCGACGCACTCGCCATCGAGACACGCCGTCGTGGCCCACGGCAAGGCCCGGACTGGCGTCGTCGACCTCGCGGCCGACGAGTCGCTCGCCTGGGGTCGCCTCGAGCCACCGGTTGGCGTCGAGGAGCACGCCGTCTCCGTCGACGAGGGCTGCCGGGATGGGAAGCGAGGACAACATGGCGCGCCAGTGCGTCAGGTCGTCGTGGGCCACCTCGGTCATGGGTTTTGCTTCGGCCACTCTTCATCGATCGTTGAGCATCCGCATGACCTGTGTGGGTGATCAATTCCCCCAGTGGAGTTCGAGGGCGAGTTCTTCGGATCCATCCTCGGCCTCGTGCTCGATGATCAACTCGGCGTCGGCGGGCACGGTGAAACGGGCGTTCGCGACCTGAATTCGAAAGCTCTCGCCAGCCTCGAGGGCGTCGGCGAGCCGCCGGAGCGTTTCGACGAACTGGGTGGTTGCGACGTTTTTCTCGACATCACGGTCGGCCATCAGGGGGCTCCTCACTGGGTGCGACTTGAATGCTCGATGCGGCTGCGACCCTAGCCCGTGTCGGGGTACCGTGGCATCTGTGGCGACCCTTGATGCACCCACGCTCTCTGCGCCAGATGATGGACTGTCCGTGCGCTCGCTCGCGCCATCTGACCTCGATTGGATGCTGTCGTTGCTGGGTCGAACCTGCGGACGTCACCGGTCGAGCCGCAGCGAGTACATCGACGTCGCACCGCTGCCGGGGCTCGTGGCGACATCGTTGGGCCAGCCTGTCGGCCTCTGTCTCGTCCGTACCTGTACCGAGTCGCTCGAGATCGCTGCCCTGACCGCCGAGCCTGAGGTCGAGTTGGACCGCTGTTGGCAGGTCCTGTGTGATGCCGTCGTTGCGCAGGCGAATGCCGGGACACGCCGGATCTTCACTGTGCTCACAAACACCGAGCAGGCGGCGGCTGCGTCGGCACAACGCGCCGGTCTGCGTCTCGTGGCCGCCCGGCCAGGTGCGCTCGAGATTGCTCGCCGGGTACGTCCTGACGTGACAACCCAGCAGACCGTGAACGGCCTGCTCGTACGCGATGAGCTGGAGTTCGAACGGCTTCTGTGATGTCGCCCCTCACCGGACCGAACTTCCGGTCGCCGCGATGGATGGTGTCGCACGCGTTCGTGCTTCTGCTGCTTGTTGCGTTCGTCGCGGCGGGGTTCTGGCAGCTCGATCGCCTCGATGAGCGTCGGGACCAGAATGCGGCCATCCGTGCACGAATCGATGGAGTGCCCGTCGCGATCGATGCGCTGACCGACATCGACGCAGGGGCGCTCGAGTATCGGCCAGTGGTCGCCTCGGGACGGTTCAGCGATCGGGAGCTGCTGGTCTCGAACCGAGCAAACGACGGCGTGCCTGGCTTCTGGGCCTGGACGGTGTTCGTTCTCGACGACGGCACCGAGACGATCGTCAATCGTGGATTCGTCCGTCGGACGATGGTGATCGGAGACGGCGCCGACGCCTCCACATGGGCGCCACCACGCGGACGCATGACAATTGCCGGCGTTCTTCGGGTTGGTGATCTCGAGGGACGGGTGTCGGCGTCCGAGACCGAGATCTCGCGCCCGGACGCATCGGTCGCCGTCGCGGTGCTGGGCGTCACGCCGATTCTTGACCCCGAGATCTACGTCGAACTCGACGCCGCCGAGCCACCATTGCCAGCCGGCGGACCAGAGTTGATTCCGCCGCCTGAGCTCAGCGAAGGGCCCCATCTCAGTTATGCGTTCCAATGGTTCACCTTCACCCTCATCGGGCTGATCGGTTACCCACTCGCGCTGCGGCGGATACGTCGCGGCGATGCCTCGCGCGGGGACGTACCGGCAGGGGTGCCCGTGTAGCCTCTGCGGATCGAGAGGAGAACCCCCATGCCCCGCTTCGGACAGGTCCTGACGGCGATGATCTCGCCGTTCGACGGCGACGATGCCCTCGATCTCGACGGCGCCCAGACACTCGCCAAGTGGCTTGTCGAGAATGGCAACGACGGTCTGGTCATTGCCGGGACGACCGGCGAGAGCGCCACCCTCACCCACGACGAGCAGATCGATCTGATCGCTGCAGTGGTGGAGGCCGTTGATGTCCCCGTGATCGCCGGGACGGGGAGCAACGACACCCGTGCCGCCGTCGAACTCACCGAACGAGCATCCGCGGTGGGTGCCACCGGAATTCTGTCGGTCACGCCGTACTACAACCGGCCGTCCCAAGAGGGACTTGCGCAGCACTTCGCTGCGGTGGCCGCCGCCACCGATCTCCCGGTGATGTTGTACGACATTCCGGCTCGTTGCGGACGCAAGATCGAGACGTCGACGCTGCTCCGCCTCGCCGAGATCGACAACGTCGTCGCGCTCAAGGATGCCGCGGGGAACCCCGCCGAGACGGCGTCGTTCATCGCCGCGGTCGGAGACGGGTTCGATGTCTACAGCGGAGACGATGCGCTCACGTTGCCGCTCCTCGCCGTCGGTGCGGTTGGTGTCGTCGGTGTGGCCACCCACTGGTGTGGAGTCGAGACCCGCGAGATGGTGCGTGCGTTCGCTGAGGGTGACGTGAGAGCCGCAACGGCCATGAACCAACGCCTTCTCGCCTCTTGGAGCTTCGAGACCGGCGACGACAAGCCGAACCCGATTCCCTCGAAAGCCATGCTCCGTGTCCTCGGTCTACCCGGTGGGGCCTGTCGACTCCCGATGGGACCCGAGCCGGACTTCGTCGAGCCGCTCGCTCGCGACGTGCTGGCGGGCCTCGGCCGCGACGGATTCGAGCGCTGACCGGTGGCCGAACCTGTACGCATCACCTTCCTCGGTGGCTTGGGAGACATTGGACGCAACTGCGCCGTGCTCGAGACCGATGAACGCATGGTCATCCTCGATTGCGGCCAGATGTTCGGCGACGAGACCCAGCCCGGGGTCGAATCGATCCTCCCGGACTTCTCGTTTCTCGCCGAGAACGCGCATCGCATCGAGGGATGCATCGTCACCCATGCGCACGAGGATCACATCGGCGGGCTCGCGTGGCTGCTCGCCGAAGTTCCCGAACTGCACCTCGATTTCTATGGGACGCCATTCACGCTCGGGCTCGTGCGCCACAAATTGGGTGAGCGAAATCTGCAGTCCCGTGCGACGCTGCACACGATCGACGATGGCGACACACGAAAGATCGGGCCCTTCGACTGTGAGTTCCTTCCGGTCACCCACTCGACCCCATCTGGCCTGATCACGGCGTTCTCGACCCCGCAGGGCATCATCTTGCACTCGAGCGACTTCAAGCTCGACCACACGCCCGTCGACGGACGCATCACCGACCTCACCCGCATTGGCGCCTTGGCGAACAACCCGGGGATTCGTCTGCTGCTGGCGGACTCGACGAATGCAAGCTCTCCCGGACAGTCGTCGTCAGAGTCAGAGGTCGGCGTGGTGCTGCGTCGGGTCTTCCACGAACATCGTGACCAGCGGATCATCGTGGGCGCCTTCGCAAGCCACATTCACCGGGTTCAACAGATCGCCGACGCTGCGCTCGAGCAGGACCGCACCGTGGTCACGCTCGGTCGGTCGATGAAACGCAACGTTGCGCTGGCCCGAGATCTCGGACTGCTGTCGATTCCGGACTCCCACATCGTGGACATCGCCGATGCGGACGAGCTCGACCCCGTCAAAACCTGCATCATCTCGACCGGCAGCCAGGGCGAGTTCCGTTCTGCGCTGACGCTCATGGCCGAGGCGGACAGTCGCTGGGTGACGATTGGCCCTCGCGACACGGTGGTTTTTTCGTCGCACCCGATCCCCGGCAACGAAGCTGCCGTGGCGCGGGTGCGTTCGGGGTTGGCGCGCCAGGGTGCCACGATCGTGCACTCGGGTCAGGTCGACATCCACACGACGGGCCATGGCAAAGAGGGCGAGCTGATGACCTTGCACGCCGTTGCCCAACCCGACCTGTTCATCCCCGTTCATGGCGAATACGAGCATCTGGTGGCACATGCCGCGCTCGCTCGTCGACTCGGCATGGACGAGAACCACGTGCTGCTCGCGCTCGATGGCGATCAGATCCTGTTGACCGATGACGGGATGAGCAAAGACGGCCAGGTCTCGGGGGAGTACATCTATCGCGATGGTCGAGGTGCTCGCCTCGACGAGCGCACGCTCGACGAGCGGCGCCTGATGGGCCGAGCCGGTTTCGTGGCGGTCATTGCCGAAGTCGATCTCGGTCGTCGAGAGATCGTGTTCGGTCCGGTGGTCGAGAGTCGAGGCTGGGCTGCAACCGATCGTGGGGATCTCCAGCGTGCTGCGGAGGACCGGGCTCGAGAGGCGCTGGTCCGGGTACTTGCTGAGCGAGGGGACCTTCGTGACCTCGAGCGGGCGGCTCGCCGAGCGGTCGGTGGATTCGTCAGCGAGGCGACGGCACGACGTCCCGTGATCGTGCCGATCATTCGCTCGATGCCGCTCGACGACTGAGAACGCATCCCCGCTCGGGGGCGATTCTGCGCGCCCGTAGCGCGCTCGAACGCGCGCACCGCGCGAATCTCGCAACATCAGCCACACGGGTCAACTAGGGTGACGAGACTGTGGCAGCTCGAACCAACTCGTCGCGCACGAAGTCCAAGAAGAGCCCGGCCCGGGGGCGGCCCCCGGCTCGTGGTGCGAAGGCTCCGACGCGCTCCACAAAGCCGAAGAACTCCCGCAAGAAGCCGGCGGCACGTGCGCCCAAGAAGCGGACGTCGCCGACTCCGGCAGAAACCCTCCGCCATGCGCTCGACGGTCGGGGTGCGGACCTGACCGGACTCGTGCTGATCTTGTTCGGGGTCCTTGCGGCGCTGGGCATCTGGACCTCCACCTCGGGTCTGTTGGGCCGAGCATTCGACGAGGGGTTCGGGTGGCTGATCGGTGTGTTCCGGTTCTTCGCGCCAGTTCTGTTGGTCGCTGCTGGCGTCTCGGTGATTCGACGCGCCGGGCAGGCGCACGTGCTCTCACCTCGCTTGCTCGTCGGCGGGGCCATCGCACTGATCGCGACGGCCGGACTCGTGCATCTTGCCGGAGGCAGCCCGCCGTGGGGCTCGACCGTCGATGCCCTCAGTGGGGCCGGCGGAGTCGTCGGCCTCGCCGTCGGCGGCCCGCTCGTCGCCATCGCATCGACGTGGGGGGCAACCCTCATCCTCGTCTGTATGGGTCTCGGCGGCCTTATCATCATGACCGGGCTGTCGCTGGGTGATCTGTTCGACTCGATCGGTCGCGGTGCACGGCCGATCGCAGGCGCTGCAGCAACCGGAACCCGGTCGTTGTTCGTCGTCGGCCGTCGAGACGACATCGACGACGAGGTCATCGATCTCGATGCGCCGGCCCCGTCGGCGGATGACTCGCCGACGATTTCGATCGGTGGCCGCCGCGAGGACCACACCGTCGAGATTCCGGTCCCTCCCGCGGAGGAGCAGGCCGAGCCGACGCCGGCACCAGCCGAAGAGACCACGGCCGAAGCCGCACCATTCGACCAGGACGACACGGTACGTCCCGCCCCCACCGTGGTCGTCCCCGAACCTCCGAAGCCCGAACAGCTCGAGGCCGCCGAGCTGGCCGTCACCACCCAGGGCGAACGCAATTGGGTTCTCCCATCGATGGGTCTGCTCAAGCGGTCGTCGTCGCAGAACGTCGACGAGTCGGCAGTGCTGCGGAGAGGGCGCATTCTCGAGCAGGCACTCGCCGAGCACGGCGTCGAGACTCGCCTGATCAACATGGTGGTCGGCCCGACCGTCACTCGCTTCGAGCTCGAGCTCGGTACGGGCGTCAAGGTCTCGAAGGTGAAGAACCTCAACGACGACATCGCCTATGCAATGGCCTCGCCCGACGTCCGAATCATCGCCCCGATCCCGGGCAAGCAGGCGATCGGCGTCGAGGTCCCGAACGAGAGCCGCCAGATCGTCGCGGTCGGAGACATTCTCGGGTCGGTCGAAGCAACCGAAGCCAACGGCGCAATGGACGTTGCGGTCGGTCGGGACATCAACGGGATGTCCCTGCTCGTCGATCTCGCCAAGATGCCGCACACGCTCGTTGCCGGTGCGACCGGCGCCGGAAAGTCGTCTGGCATCAACTCGATCATCACCTCGTTGCTGATGCGCAATACGCCCGACGACGTCCGCATGATCCTGATCGATCCCAAGCGCGTCGAGATGACGCAGTACGAGCGGATCCCTCATCTGCTGACCCAGCCCGTGACCGACCCGAAGAAGGCCGCCAACGCCCTCGCATGGGCGGTCCGAGAGATGGAACGCCGCTACGAGCTTCTCGAGGAGTGCCGCTTCCGCGACATCGGGGGTTACAACGAAGCGGTTGACGCCGGGAAGCTGACCGCCAAGAAGGGCCAACTCGGTCCCGACGGTGAGCCTCGGATCTTCACCCGTCTGCCGTACATTCTCGTCGTCGTTGACGAGCTCGCCGACCTGATGATGGTCGCGGCGCGCGACGTCGAGGACTCGATCGTCCGGATCGGTCAGAAGGCGCGCGCCGTCGGGATCCACATGGTGATCGCCACACAGCGCCCCTCGGTCGACGTGATCACCGGCCTCATCAAGGCCAACGTTCCGGCTCGAGTGGCGTACGCCGTGTCGAGCATGCAAGACAGCCGGGTCATTCTCGGCTCGCCCGGTGCCGAGCGCCTCGTTGGCAAAGGCGACATGTTGTTCCTCGACCCGACCAGCTCGACGCCGTTGCGACTGCAGGGCGCGTGGGTCGAGGAGAGCGAGGTCAAGAAGGTTGTCGGCCATTGGCGCAAGCAGATGCCCGAGGTCGAGACGAGCAGCGGTGCCGTCCTCGCCGAGCCCGCGCCGACCGGCGCAACCCCAGAACCCGCCCCGACCGATTCGATCACGCCGTCGCCTCCGCCGACCCCTGAGGCGGCGCCGCTGCCCGCTACCGCCGACCAGATCGTCGCCGATCGTCCGGCGCTCGACGATGACGCCGACGAGCTGCTCGAACAGGCGATGGAGCTCGTCATCAATTCGGGTCTCGGCTCGACCTCGATGTTGCAGCGCAAGCTGCGAGTCGGATTCGCCCGAGCCGGTCGGATCATGGACGAGCTCGAGCAGAAGGGTGTCGTCGGCCCCTCTGAAGGCTCCAAGGCGCGTGAGGTGCTGTGGTCGGTCGAGGACCTCCAGCGCATGCGCGGTCACGGCTGAAATTCCCGCTATACACGTCCCGTGGACTTTCTGACCGAGCCAACCCTGATCGTCGCGCTCATCGAGGTCGTGATCGGTCTGTTCCTGCTCACGAAGGCCGCTGACCTCTTCGTCGATGGGGCGGTGGCCGTCGCCTCGGCCGCCAACCTGTCTCCCATCGTCGTCGGCGCAGTCATCGTGGGTTTCGGCACCAGCGCACCCGAACTCCTGGTCTCGGGCATTGCAGCGGCAAACGGCGACCTCGATCTCGGCGTCGGGAACGTCGTCGGTTCGAACGTCGCCAATCTGTCGCTCGTCCTCGGTGCTGCGGCACTGATCGTGCCGATCTTCGTTACTCGAGCCGTTCTGGCCCGAGAAGCGCCGCTCAGTCTCCTCGGCGTGCTGCTGTTCGCGTTCTTCACGCTCGGCGGGCTCGCCGTCTGGGAAGGCATCGTGATGCTCGTGGTGCTCGTCGCTGCGCTCTCGTGGGTCGTGTTCGGGGGCAACGAGGACGCGGTCGACGAACTCGACGTCGACCCCGATGCCAGCATTGGCCGTTCGCTCGGGACGACGCTCGTCGGGCTCGTCGGGACCGTGCTCGGTGCACAACTCATGGTCTGGGGGGCCCTGGCCCTCGCCGAAGAGTTCGGACTCACCGGCGGCTTCATCGGCTTCACCCTCGTTGCACTTGGTACGTCGTTGCCGGAGCTCGTCACCGCCGTTGCGGCGGCCCGCAAGGGCGAGACCGAACTCATCCTCGGCAACCTGCTCGGCTCCAACATGTTCAACAGCCTTGCGGTCGGTGGGGTCATCGCCATCCTCGGCGCTGGCTCGATCGACGACGAGCTCATGCGGACCTACGGCATCGTCGCCATGGTCATCGTTGCCACCCTCGCGTGGATCTTCATGGTCGGCCGTCGCAAGGTGAGCAAGCCCGAAGCAATCATCCTTCTCGCGGTGTACGCGTTTGCGATCATCGCGATCTCCGAGACCGGATTCGGCGAAGGCCTGCGCGACGCCATCGAGTCGATCGTCTGAGCAGGCGGGCCACACCCCGTTAGCCTGACGGTGTGGCCGACCGATACTGGGTGGAGACACTCGGGTGTCCGAGAATTACTTAGATGACCAAAGGCAAAGGACACATACGGCCATGACCACAACCTCCGCCTCGATGAGCCCCGGTCAGGTCGCTCGACGCCTTTGCGGGAAACGAAGCTACGGGCACACCCTCGAAGCGCTTGGTGCGGCATTCGGAACGACTCGACCCTTTGACGCGAGCGAGGCGGGCGCGGCTCTTCGTGGGCTGTTGCCCTTCGTTGCTGTCGACTGGACCGCCGTAGGAGCGCTCTTCGAGCGCGACGTCGTGGCCGCCCGCTGAGGACACCTTCTTTATCCGGCGATCTCGGGCTGAGCTTGTACGCCCTACCAGACAGAGCAAGGCTCTGGTCGCGGCAACGGCCCGAGCTTCGCTCTTTGTAACGGCTGTTCCCCGTGGAAACACCGCGTGGGTGGTCATGAAGACCGTCGGCTATCGTTGAGCCAGCGCTGCAAACGCAGCCGAAATAGGAGAGGACTCCCCGCTCTAACGCCGGGAGCCCTCTCGTCATCACACACATTTTGGAGCAGCGAGCTGGCACTCGCTTTTCCTCACCAGAGATAAGGAGCTACACGCGTGTATCAAGATCGTAGTGTAATTTTGGCCAATTTGCGAGTGGCGAACAAGGCTCTTGACGAGGCATCTCAATGGGCGATGTCTCAGCCCGAGTCGCACCGATGCAGCGGACCACAGAAGCCCTTTAGGTCGAAGGTCACGACAGAGCCGAGGATCCAGGAGGCTCTCGATACTTTGGAGTGCGCTCTGGAGTGTGACCCGCCAGAGCAAGTGAGGAGCCGTATCAACGCAGGTGTCGCTGTGCTCAGTCGAGCGCTGTCGGAGGTGGTGGAAACGAGGCGGCCGGTTCAAGGACGACCGATACCGGAGCTGCCCTTCGCTGGCGGCCGCCGCGTTCCGACCGGTTAGTCGTCGCCTCCACCTCCCGGTGAAACTGAAGAGATGAAGCTGAGGGACGCTGGCTTCCTGGGCTGCGGCATCGTCATCGGTGTCTTGGTCTCGTGGGTTCTCGGATTGATTCAGCCCACATCGGGGACGGCTGGCGCGGTCGGGCAGTGGGTCGCCGGGCTGGCAACTGCCGGTGGTGTGTTCTGGACCGCGCAGCAGACCAGAGCGGACGAACGACGACGACAGGCCAGATCTGCTGATCAGCTTCGGCGATGGGCGCGAGACAACCCCTCTATAGACGTTGCTTTCATCGGGCTTGAAGCACTCAAGTCATTCTCCGGGACAGCGTTGAGTGATGAGTTTCCGAACCTTCGGAGAGCGTCCGAGATCGTTGCGGACCATGTAAGGGGTCATCAGCCGGGCTCGACTGTCTTACTCGAACGGGAAGTAGGTGTGCGAGGCCCAGCCGATACGTTCAAGGCTTCGACGCCGACTTACATAAAGCTCGACGCTGCATTTCGAGCGATTAGGCATAGCGCTCTCGCAGGAAGCGACCTGAGCCCGTACGTTCTCGCTCGACTTGAGTCTGCCATCGTCGATCGCGATGACACGCGAGGCTCTTAGCCGTCGTGTTCGATGGTGTGGAGGAAGAGGAGGGCCTCGACTTGCTTGTGGTCGCTAACGTCGATAGTCCAGCCTTCGAGCTCTCAACGTAGACGTTCTATCCATGATCGGCGTGCCGTGGTTTGTGGTGACTTGCGCCTGATGAGGCAGCGTGAACATCTCCGGGTCGCGCTTGCCCACGAGAAATGGCCACCGAGTCGTCTGCACGCAGCGGCCACACGACGGATTGTTTGCGATCATCGCGATCTCCGAGACCGGATTCGGCGAAAGCCTGCGCGACGCTATCGAGTCGATCGTCTGAGCAGGCGGGCCACACCCCGTTAGCCTGACGGTGTGGCCGACCGATACTGGGTGGAGACACTCGGGTGTCCCAAGAACGAGGTGGACTCCGACAAGCTCGTCGGGAAACTCGTGGCCGACGGGCTGGTCGCCGCTGAGCGCCCCGAAGACGCCGATCTGGTCGTCGTCAACACCTGTGCATTCATCGAATCCGCCCGGCAGGAGAGCATCGACACCGTGCTCGAGCTCCGGGACCGCGCCGAGGGCTCCCGAGTCGTCGTCACCGGGTGCATGGCCGAGCGATACGGCGACGAGCTCGCGGACGCACTCCCCGAGGCCGATGCGGTGGCGGGATTCGGCGTGCCGGTCACGCTCGGGGTCAAACCTGCGCAATCCGTCCCGGAGTTCGACCTGCTCAACCTTCCGCGGCCCGCAGCGGCTCGACCATGGGCGTACGTCAAGATCGCCGAGGGATGCGACCGGAACTGTGGCTTCTGTGCGATCCCGTCGTTTCGAGGTCCACAACGCTCGAGAACGCACGAGTCGATCCTCGCCGAGGTGGAGGCACTCCATGCATCCGAGGTCGTGCTCGTGGCCCAGGACCTCGCCTCTTTCGGCCGTGACCAGGGGGTCGGTGAACGCACGCTCCACGAGCTCGTCGAGCAGGTCGCCGACCGAGTCGAACGGGTTCGGCTCTTGTACCTGTACCCGTCCGATCTCGACGACCGGCTCATCGACGCGATTCTGGCCACCGGGGTTCCGTACTTCGATCTGTCGCTTCAGCACGTCAGCCGACCACTCATGCGACGCATGCGTCGATGGGGCGACGGCGAACGATTCCTCGACCGGATCGATCGGATCCGGACCGCCGAACCCGACGCCGTGTTCCGCTCGAACTTCATCGTTGGTTACCCGGGTGAGACCGAAGAAGACCACGACCGGTTGCTCGACTTCGTCGAGGCCGCACAGCTCGACTGGTGCGGGTTCTTCGCCTGGTCGCCCGAGGACGGAACACATGCAATGACCCTTGATGGGCGGGTGGAGGAGTCGGTCGTCCACGAACGACTTCGTGAGTGCAGCGAGCGGCAGGACGAGATCACGGCGAGACGTCGCGACGCGCTGATTGGCGAGACGGTCGAGGTGCTCGTCGATCACGTCGGTGTCGGCCGTACCCATCGTGAGGCGCCCGAGATCGACGGCGTCGTCCACGTGCGCGACGATCTGGCCGTGGGGGATCTGCACCAAGTCGACATCACCGATGCACTCGGTCCCGACCTCTACGCCGGAATCGCCCCCGATGCGGCGGAGCGCACCTAGATGGCCACCGCCCGCCATCACGTTCGACACTTCCTGACGAACCCCGCGAACCTCATCACGAGCGCCCGGATCGCGGCGTCCCCGGTGCTCTTCGTTGCCATTCTCGACGCCGAGCCGACCCGAGGGACCTCGTGGCTCGCCTTCATCCTCGGCATTGTGTTTGCTGCGTCCGACTACCTCGACGGTCTCCTTGCGCGGCGCTACGAGTGGATCAGTCGATCTGGAGCGTTCCTCGATCCGTTGGCCGACAAGATCGTCGTGTTGGGTTCGATGTTCTGTCTCGTCGCCATCGACCGCTACGGCTGGGTTCCGGTGGCGCTGATCACCGTTCGGGAGCTGATGATCACCGGGTTCCGCAGCTACTGGGTGAAGAACGGCCGCACCGTACCAGCCCGCACGCTCGGCAAGTACAAGTCGATCGTCCAGGGCGTTGCGCTTGCGCTCGCAGTGTTCCCGCCGCTGCAGGACTCCCAGACCGTCGTCGATATCCTTTTGTGGATTGCCGTGGCGTTCACGCTCTACTCAGGCGCCCTGTACCTGTTCGACGGGTCAGCGGCCACCCGGATGAGTGGCGACCTGCACGAGACCGTGTGACGGCCAGAGAACGAACGAAGAGACCAGATCATGCGTTGTGAAGTCGTCGCCGTCGGAAGCGAACTGCTCCTCGGGCAGATCAACGACACCAACTCGTCGTGGATCGGCAGCGAACTCGCCGCGGTGGGCATCGACTCGCACTACCAGACCAAGGTCGGCGACAACCTCGACCGTATGGTCTCGGTGATTCGGCTTGCCCTCGAACGATCCGATGCGGTGATCTGCACCGGCGGCCTCGGTCCGACGCAGGACGACATCACCCGCGACGCGATCGCCGAGGTCATGGGTGTCCCGCTGCTCCTCGACGAGACGCTGGTCGACAAGATCGAGTCGATGTGGGGACTTCGGGGGCGCCAGATGCCCGAAATCAACCGTCTCCAGGCCCGCATTCCCGAGGGCGCCGATGCCATCCCGGTCCAGCCCGGCACAGCGCCGGGCATCGTGGCCGCATTCGAGTATGAGGGCGAACCGAAGGTCGTCTATGCCGTGCCCGGTGTGCCGTGGGAGATGCAGGAGATGATGACCGGGTTCATCCTCCCCGATCTCGTCGCTCGTTCGGGGTCGTCCGACGTCATCGCGTCTCGAACGCTGCGGACGTGGGGCCAGAGCGAATCGGGGCTGGCCGAGCTGTTGGCGGACGAGATCGACCGGCTCGACGCGGCGGAGCCCTCAGAAGGCAGTGTGACCCTGGCGTTTCTCGCCAGCGGCATCGAAGGCCTCAAGGTCCGGATCACGGCCAAGGCGCCCGATGCAGCGGCTGTGGCAGCGCTTCTCGATGACGAAGAGCAGCGGGTTCGCTCGATCATCGGACCGATCGTGTTCGGTCTCGACGACCAGAACATGGAGTCGGTCGTCCTCGAGCTCTGCGCCGAACAAGGACTGACGATCGGCACGGCGGAGTCGCTCACCGGTGGTCTCATCGCCGAGCGACTGACCAACACCCCGGGTTCGTCACGTGCGTTTCGCGGAAGCGTGATCAGCTACGCCACCGACATCAAGACCAGCGTGCTCGGCGCCCCCGAGGGGCCGTCGGTGAGCGAAGAGATGGTCGAGGCCATGGCGCTCGGTGCTTGCAAGACGCTCGATGCGGATGTCTCGGTGGCCACGACGGGCGTGGCGGGCCCCGACGGTTGGGAAGGTGTTCCGCCGGGAACCGTCTG
The DNA here is from genome assembly GCA_020629635.1 of Acidimicrobiales bacterium. Taxonomy (GTDB): domain Bacteria; phylum Actinomycetota; class Acidimicrobiia; order Acidimicrobiales; family SHLQ01; genus SHLQ01. Next base: position 225,572 of record JAHDCX010000001.1, read on the forward strand.
GATCGCCACGTGCGTCGACGGCGTCGTCGAGTCGCAGCTTCTCCGATTCCGGACCGACCGCATGCGCACCCGTCAGTACACCGCGATCACCGTGCTCGATGCGCTGCGTCGGAGGCTGATCGATCGCGCCACATGAGCGCGTTGCGAACCGCTCGGCAGACGAGCGGTTCGTCGCCTCCGTGAGGGTCCACCTGGTAGGCCCGATGCTCGAAGGTCACGATGCCCCGGTCGGGCTTCGACGATGATGGCCGCATTGCGGTCACCTCGGTCTCCACCCGGATCGTGTCGCCATGAAACAGGGGAGCGGGAAACACGACTTCGTCGAAGCCGAGGTTGGCCACCGTGGTGCCGTGCGTCGTCTCGTGCACGGAGATCCCGACCACGATGCCGATGGTGAGCATCGAGTTGACCAGGGGCCGTCCGAAGGCCGTCGTCGACGCGTAGGCGGCGTCGAGGTGAAGCGGTGCGGGATTCATCGTCTGCGTGGTGAACAAGACGTTGTCGGCCTCGGTGATGGTCCGGGTCAGCGCATGGTGGATGACCTCGCCGACCTCGAAGTCGTCGTACCAGCGTCCCTTCGCGATCATCGCCATCGATGCTTCAGTCTTCGGCGTCTTCGTCGAGGCGAAGGGACGCCGAGTTCATGCAATACCGCAGACCGTTTGCGCCCGGACCGTCCGGAAACACGTGCCCGAGGTGGGCGCCGCAGTTTGCACAGATGGACTCCGTACGGATCATGCCGTGACTGAAGTCGCGCTTGTCCTCGATCGCTTCACCTTCCATCGGCTCGGTGAAGCTCGGCCACCCCGAGCCCGAGTCGTACTTCGTCTCACTGCGGAACAGCGGAGTGTCACACACTCTGCAGTGGTAGGTGCCGGCGGTCTTCGTGTCCCAGTACTCACCGGTGAATGCGCGTTCGGTGCCCGCTTCCTGAGTCACATGCCATTGCTCGCGAGTGAGGCGCTCGCGGAGTTCGTTCTCGTCCACGTCGTAGGTCATGAGGCGCACGGTAGCGTGCGGAAGGCCTTTGAGGCGGTTCTGCCTGGACCGTTCCGGGGCTGTTCAGAACACCGATGGCCGTCGACGAGGAAGCACGCAATGCAGGTTGAGACCCGAGGACACCGCTGGATCGACGTCGAGAGCGACACCGTACTCGACAGTTGGTATCCGGCCTCTGGAGAACCAGCGCGCGCCTGCCTTGCCGAGACCGTCGGTCTGGTTCGGGGCGAGACCTTCGAGATCAGCATCGACACCGAGTCGGCCCCCGACGGCGTCAGCGATGCCTATCTTCGGCTGCACCTGCTGTCCCGCCGGACTGTCGCCCCGCACGGCGTGACGCTCGACGGGATCTTCGGGCAGCTGACCAATGTCGCGTGGACGTCTGCCGGTCCCGTGCTGCCGGATCGGGTCGATGCACTCGTGTCCGCAGCAGCAGGCCACGGCGCCGCGGTCTCGGTGCACGGACTCGACAAGTTCCCTCGGATGCTCGACTACGTCGTCCCGTCCGGGGTCCGAATCGCCAATGCGAACCGGGTGCGCCTGGGAGCACACCTGGCCGAAGGCACCACCGTCATGCATGAGGGGTTCGTCAACTTCAACGCCGGCACCCTCGGCGCATCGATGGTCGAGGGGCGAATCTCTGCGGGCGTCGTGGTCGGCGACCACAGCGACGTCGGCGGGGGAGCGTCCATCATGGGAACGCTTTCGGGTGGCGGCACCGAGACGATCTCCGTGGGCGAACGTTGCCTGCTCGGTGCCAACTCCGGTCTCGGCATCTCGCTCGGGGACGATTGCACGGTCGAGGCTGGCCTCTACCTGACCGCGGGCACCAAGGTGACGCTGCCAGACGGAGAGGTCACCGCCGGCCGCAGCTTGTCGGGCGTCAACGGTTTGTTGTTCCGGCGCAACTCGCTGTCGGGCGCCGTCGAAGCCATCCCCAACACCGACGCGAAGTGGGGCGGCCTCAACGAGGCCCTTCACAAGAACTGATCGCGAACCACAGTTCGGCCTGGCGGCCGACCTGTGGTTCCCGGCCCGTAGGGCCGGGATACGACTTATTTGAGCGTCTCGCCGCTGGCGATGTCGAAGAAGTGGAATCGTCCCGAATCGATGACGAGCTCGATGTCGGCGCCGTTCTTCACCGGTGAGCGTGGCGAGACACGGGCCACGTAGGTCGCGGTCTCGTGGTCGGAGCTGAGCGCTGCGTCTCCCTCGTCATCGAGCGCATCGGCGACGATGTAGGGTTCGGCGTCAAGGCCGAAGTGCACGATGATCTCGGACCCGAGCGATTCGACGAGGCGGGCGTTCGTCTTGAACGTCCGGGCAGCGTCTGGTGAATCGACGGTGCTGGCGTCTTCCATGTCCTCGGGACGAAGGCCGACGACGACCTTGCTGCCGAGGGCGTTTGCGAGCTTCGAGCCGTCTTCGAAGGCCGGCACGTTGACCGTCACCGAACCGATGGTCACGGTCGGTTCACTCGCCGAGCCGCCCAGGACGCCTTCCATGAGGTTCATCGAGGGGGACCCGATGAAGCCCGCCACGAACACGTTGGCGGGATGGTCGTAGAGGTCCTGTGGCGAGTCGACCTGCATCAGGTAGCCCTTGTTGAGCACGGCGACACGATCGCCCATGGTCATGGCCTCGACCTGATCGTGGGTGACGTACAGGGTCGTCACTCCGAGATCGCGCTGAAGGCCGGCGATCTCGGCCCGCATGGCGACGCGCAACTTTGCGTCGAGATTCGAGAGCGGCTCGTCCATGAGGAAGGCCTTGGGCTGTCGCACGATTGCCCGTCCCATCGCCACGCGCTGACGCTGACCACCGGAGAGCTGGCCCGGCTTGCGGTCGAGCTGTTCGGTCAGGTCGAGGATCGCCGCAGCCTTGTTGACGCGCTCGGCGATCTCCGCCTTCGACACCTTGGCGAGCTTCAGCGCAAAGCCGATGTTGTCCGCCACGGACATGTGCGGATACAGCGCGTAGTTCTGAAACACCATGGCGATGTCGCGGTCCTTGGGTTCGACGTCGTTGACGACCCGACCGTCGATCGACAGTGTCCCTGAGCTGATGTCCTCGAGACCGGCAACCATGCGCAGCGCCGTCGACTTGCCGCAGCCCGATGGTCCGACGAGCACCAGAAATTCGCCGTCCTCGATGTCGATGGACAGATCGTGCGTCGCCTGGAAACCATTCGGGTACACCTTGTTGATGCCCTCGAGCTTCACTTCAGCCATGTGCTTCCCCCCGGAGTGATGTTGTAAACCCTTTCATACACCGTCGGAGGCCCCTTCAACAAGTTCCTCGGCGGTGCTGAGAAGAAGTCTGGCACAAATCGACGCCGCATGCTTAATCGTTTCAGGACCCGATCGCCGGGCGAGTACACTTGCGGCCCATGAGTCGTCATCGTGTCCTTGCTCGTGCGCCCGGCCGGGTGAACCTCATTGGCGAGCACACCGACTACAACGACGGCTTTGCGATGCCCATGGGTCTCCCGTTCGAGACGTCGGTGCTGTTCGAGCCACGGAGCCAGCCCTCCGCGGTCATTCATAGCGACGGTCATCCGTCGATTGAGTTCGACTTTTCGGTGCCACCAACGTCGGTCGACTCCTGGGGGCGGTACGTCGCCGGCATGGTCGAGCGGTATCTCACCAACGTCGGGCCGTCTCTCGGCTTCGAGGCCCGCGTGTCCACGACAATTCCCGTCGGTGCGTCGCTGTCGTCGTCTGCCGCACTCGAGATGGCGGTCGGAGTCGGCCTGCACGCCCTCAACGACACGGCCCCGGACATGGCTGAGCTCGCTCGATGGGGGCAACACGTCGAGAACACCGTCATCGGGATCCAGAGCGGCATCATGGATCAGCTCATCAGCGCCACCGCAACGTTGGGCCATGCCACCCTCCTCGATTTCCGGACCTTCGATCGCCAACCAGTCGAGATCCCCGATACCGCAACCGTCGTGGTCATCGACACGTTGACTCGTCGGGAGCTGGCTGACTCGGAGTACGACAAGCGACGAGCGGCCTGCGAGGCGGCGTGCGCCCAACTCGGTGTCGCCGCACTTCGTGACGCGACGTTCGATGAGGTCGCCGCCATCGCCGATGCCCTGCTTCGCCGTCGCGCCCGACACGTCGTGACGGAGAATGCCCGTGTGCAGGAGATGGCAGCCGCGCTCGCCGAGGGCGATCTGCCAGCTGCGGGAGCCGCCATGGACGAAAGCCACCGGAGTCTCTCGGTCGACTACGAGGTGTCGGGGCCCGCCCTCGACGCCGTGGTCGAGCACGCCCAGGCATTCGACGGTTGCGTCGGTGCACGGATGACCGGGGGCGGATTCGCCGGATGCGCCGTTGCGCTCGTTCGGAGCGAGGCCGTCGAGGAGTTCGTCGAGTACATGGCCGGTGCCGCAGGCGGCCCTGTCCCGAGCGACGGTCCGCTGTGCTGGCCCGTTGCCCCGTCGGCAGGCGCGTCGGCGACGACGATCGCCGAGTGACTCCGTCAGGCCATCGCTGACTGAAAGCTCTCTCGCTCGACCAGGTCGACCGGAAGGACAACCTCTCGGGTCTCGAGTTCGGGTTCGTCGATGCGGCTCAGCAACAAGTCGACCGCAGATCGACCCATTTCTTCGATCGGGAGCCGGACGGACGTCAGCGCGGGGCTCATCAGCTCGGCGAGCGGCACATCGTCAAATCCGATCACGGACACGTCCTCGGGGACCCGCCTGCCCCCACGGTGAAGCGCCTTCAAGATGCCGATCGCCTGAATGTCGTTCGCCGTGACGATGCACGTGACATCGGAGTCGAGCATGCGATCGACGAGTTCGTGATCGACCTCGGCCGAATAGGGGAGCGCGTACTCCCACTCGATCGCGACGTGTCCTTCGAGTGCTCCCACGAGACCGTCCCGTCGTGTGCGGGCCGTACCCGACCAATCGGGGCCCGAGACCACGCCCACGCACCGATGGCCGTTGGCCACGATCAGTTCACCCTGGAGGCGGCCGCCGGTGTGCACATCTGCTCGTACGAGATCGAACTCGTCGGTTTCGGCATCGATCGACACGACGGGTACGCCGATATCCGCTGGTGTCCACGAACCTTCGCCGACGGGAATCCACACCAGGCCTTCCGGCATCCGGTCGGCGAACCGCTCGATGCCCTCTTGCTCGAGCTCGGATTGTGCGAACGCATCGAGCAGAACGACGGCGAACCCGGCCGCGCGGGCGGCATGGTGCACGCCTTTGGCGACTTCTGGGCAGAACGGGTTCGACAGGTCGGGAAGTGCCAGACCGATCGTGCGCGATCGGCCGGTTCGGTGCGCAACGGCAAGGCTGTTGGCGCGATACCCGAGCTGGTCGACGCACTGTCGCACGCGATCCGCCGTCGCTTCGGACACCGACCCCGAGTCGTTCAGGACGTAGGAGACGGTGGCGGTACTGACTCCGGCCAGCTCGGCCACGTCTTTGATGGTGACCCGGTTCATGGAGTCGGTCCCGTTCAGGTTGCGGTCGCCCGAAGATGCAACAACACCGCGGACTCCGGGTCAAGCGCCGGCAGCTGCAACCCGAGCGACCGCAGGACGTCTCCTCCCACGGATTCGACTCCGGTGACGGTCCAGCTGGGTTGACGCCCGGCGAGGCCGAGGGCGGTGTCCGCGAGGCGGATCAGCGAAACAGCGTACGACCGGTCCGCGTCGAGTCCGGGAAATCGGACGCGTTCTGGGGTGGCGTGGCGCGCAACCTCGAGCTGGGCGACCGAGAAGAGGGCCTCGGTGCGGTCCTGAGCCACGACGCCGAAGACGTGAAGCCCGGGATCGGCGCAATCGACGTGCCAGACCGTTCCGGTGTGGAGCAGGGTCCGGTGTTCTTTGTGCAGGTCGAGGACGGACGTGATTGCCTTGAGGTCTTCTTCGGACGCGTCGAGCAGGTTCCACTCGATGCCGAGATGCCCGAAGAACGCGGTGCTCGCACGGAACCCGAGGCTGTGGCGACGGCCCGACGTGTGACTCTTTGGCGGTCCGATGTGTGCGCCCATCACCTCGGGCGGGAAGAACCGCAGGAAGCCGCGCTGGATTCGCTGGCGTTCGAGCGCGTCGTTCGAATCCGACGTCCAGATTCGATCGGTGCGGCCCAGGATGCCGTAGTCCGACCGTGCGCCGCCCGACGAGCAGCTCTCGATCTCGACTCCGGGGTGGCGTAGCCGGAGCTCATCGATCAGTGCGTACACGGCCACCGTTTGTGCATGTGCGGCTGCCTGTGCTCCTGAGCCGGGCTGGGTGAGATCGCGGTTCATGTCCCACTTGACGTAGGAGATCTCGTGGCCGCCGAGCAGCGCATCGAGGTGGCCGAGGATGCGATCGAAGACTTCGGGTCGGGACAGATCGAGCAGCAGCTGGTTGCGGCCGGTGATCGGCTCGTACCCGTCGACGCCGAGCACCCACTCGGGGTGCTCCCGATACAAGTCGGAGTCCGCATTGACCATCTCGGGCTCGACCCAGATGCCGAACTCCATGCCGTGTCCGAGGACGTGGTCGATCAGCGGTTGGAGCCCGTCTGGCCAGACAGAGTCGTCGACCCACCAATCGCCGAGGCCCGCACGGTCGTTGCGGCGGCCGTGGAACCAGCCGTCATCGAGCACGAAACGTTCGACGCCGACCTGAGCCGCTCGATCGGCCAGAGCCCGCAGTGTGTCGAGGTCATGGTCGAAGTAGACGGCTTCCCAGGTGTTGAGGTGGATCGGTCGGGGAGCTTCCGGCGAGGGGTGGGAGTCGCGAGAACGAAGGTGTCGATGGAACGAGCGGCTCACCCCGTTCATGCCTTCGTCGCTCCACGCAAGGTAGAGCGTTGGGGATTCGTAGACGTCGCCAGCTCCGAGCCGGAGCTCGCCACCGAGGAGGATCTCGCCGAGTTGCAGGACGCGCCGCCCATCGGTCAGAACCTCCGCTCGAACGGCGGCGTTCCCTGACCATCCCAAATGTGCGCCCCAAACGCGTCCGGTCTCGTTCGTGAACGAGGCTTGTCCAGCGAACACCATCGGCGGCTTGTCGTGCGACGTCCGCCCACGTCGATTGGCGACCTCGATCGCTCCGACACGCCAGGGGAGCCGAACCTCGTGGAACTCGTGAACCCAACGTCCTTCGGGGACCTGCAGTTCGGTGATCTCGGGCGACACCGGCACCGTCATCGCCATCCGCTCCAGTACCCAATCGGTAGAGCCGACATTTTCGACCGCTGCCTGGACCGTCACCACGCCGTCGGTGCCGAGGCGCAGGGTTGTCGTGACCTGGAGGCCGGCGCGGTCGTCGACGGCCATCGTACGGAGCGAGTGCGCGTCGGCTTCGGTCTCGACATGGACGAAACGAGGAGACCAGGCCGAGCCGTCGTCTCGACGCCCGAGGAGGCCGGGGAGGCCCGGCCAGCCGTCTGCCTCAGTCGGAAAGATCGTGGCAGGGGCCTCTTGATCGAGTGACGCATTCGGAATCGGCCGTTCGAGGATCGTCGCCAACGTGTCACCGGCGGCGGACAGCGGACGGCCGAACCAGACGATCAGCGGTATGCCGGTGCTCGTGTCGACGACGAGCTGGCGGTGCGGTGTGGTGAGAGTGGTCATCGTCACGGGGAGAACCTCTAGGGACGTCGAGAGATCGTGTGTGTCGACGCGGTCGACAGGTCGGTCAGGGTGGTCATGGTTCCGTCGGGCCAGCGAATCTCCACGTCGACCACGGCTTCGTCGCCGACCCCGATGTGCGCGTCAGGTGTCGCGGCAGAGAGGTAGCCGCGACTCGACATGATATGTCGCTGCTGCTCACCAGCCGAAGTGGTTACACGGATGCGGGCACCGAGTGCCCGACGGTTCTGCACGCCGGGTTGGACGAGACGCAGCACGATCGATGCGCCGTCGCAGATCTGATTCTCGAAGAGCCGGGCCGGCTCGTCGAGGTTGTTGACGACGATGTCGAGGTCTCCGTCGCCGTCGAGGTCGGACATCGCCATTCCCCGCCCGCCTGCGGGATCGCCAAGGTCCCAGTCTGTCGCCTCGGCGAGCGTGCCTCCATCGTTGCGGAATGCCACGTTTGGTTCGACGAGTCGGTTGTCCGGGAGGAAGCCGAACAATTCGTCGGAGCGCATACCGGTGGCGACATAGAGGTCGAGGTCGGCATCGTTGTCGAGATCGCCGAAGATCCCTGACCAACTCCACCCCGTGGCGGTCTCGGCTCCTGGTTCGCTGACTCGCCACCCGGATCCCGTTCCGAGCGAGAGCACGTTCTCTGGAAACTGGATGTCGTCGACGACGGGGGCCGCGGCGAGATCGGCGAACACCTCGCGGTATCGATCGTCGTCCGGAACCATGGGCTTCATGTCGGTCGAATAGAGGTCGACTCGAAGGTCATTGTCGACATCGGCGACGTCGTACGACATTGTCGAGTAGGACGTGCGACGGAGTTCACGGGCGTCTCCGAAGCTGCCGTCATCGAGCCAGTACTGATCGGGTGTTGCCAAGTCGTTGCCGACGAGGAGGTCGGCGTCGCCGTCATCGTCGAGGTCGGTCATCACGAGCGCGAGCGCTTGGGCCGACTCGGCGAGTCGGGTTTCGGTCCACGAATCGGACTCGCTCCGATAGCTGATGACTCCCGTATTGTCCCCGAGCACGGGACTGTTCCGCAGGAGCGAGAGCTCGGCGTTGTACGAGCCGGTCGCAAGATCGAGGTCGCCGTCCCCATCGAGATCACCCCAGGCCATCGAGTACGCAACGGCGCGGACGCCGTCGATCAGCGTCCGCTCGAAGTCGGCGAGCCCGGACCGCTGGAGGTACGCAACGGGCGGTCCGATACCCGTCGTGACGACGATGTCGGGTCGACCGTCGGCGTCGACATCGGGGGTTGCGACGCCGCGGAATCGTCCTTCCGCAAAGTCGTGCGTCGCGAACTCGAGGTCGCCGAGATTCTCGAGGACGTGCGACTGGTCGAAGAGGTTGGTCAACACGATGTCGTCGTCTCCGTCGAGGTCGAGATCGTCGATCGCCACTCCGGCGCCGGTCCCGTCGAACGTGGACGCGGTGTTTCCGGGTCCGGAGGTGATGTGGTCGAGGTCATGGGCGACGAATCCTCCCGAGCAGGCGCCGGCAACGTGGCGCACCGACGTGAGATCAGCAGCGGTGTCGGAGGCGCATCCGGCCAGGATGAGTGCCCATACGAAAACGAGCGGGGCCCGCCCTCGCCATGAAGCGAAAGCGGGCCCCGACGTGATCATCTGGATTGATGATTCAGGTGGGGATCAGGATCCGAGGATGCCATTCACCTCTTCGGCGACGCCGCCGAGGAGGTCAGCAGCGGTGCCCTCGCCACGGAGGACCTGCTCCATGGCCGGACCGACGAGTGCTTCGATCTGTGAAGCGGAGTCGGTGATCGGGAAGAGGAACGTGGTCTCGTTGTCCACGTGGGTCGTGAAGGCGCTCACGTCGACACCATTGGTCGAGTGGGCGTCCTGGGCGACCTTCGTCGCGCTCGGGATGGCCGGGAACACGACGGCGCCGCCGCCGACGACTTCCTGACATGCCGGCGAAGCCATGTACTTGACCCACTCCCACGCCTGGTCGGGGTTCTCCGACGAGGTGGTGATCGAGTCGGCGAGGCCGTTGAACATCGACGCACGGTCACCGGCGGGGCCGATCGGGGTCGGAGCGTAGGAGACCGGCACCTCGGTGGCGTCACCCGACAGGGTCGAGATCATCCACGAGCCGTTGGTCATGAGCGCCGCGTTGCCCTGCTGGAAGATGGTCGTGCCACCAAGCGACTGCACGTCGGCGATCGGCGTGATGTAGCCGGCCGCAATCCAGTCAGCGAACCACTGGACGGTCTCGGCGAGTGCCGGATCGGCGTAGTTGGCTTCGTCGGCCCAGACACCGTCGACGGCGGTCCAGCCATTCGATGCGGCGAAGGCCGAGAACGTGGTCTGGCCGAACGCACCGAAGTTGCCCTCGAGGCCGAAGCCGTAGACGGCGCCAGCTTCGATGTCCATGGCGGACGGATCGAAGTCCGGCGAGTCGCCGGTGTTGCCGTTGGCGTCGACGGTCAGCTTCTGGACCATCTCACCGAAGGTGCCGCCGTCCTGGGGGTTCCAGGTGAGCTCGGCGAGGTCGGCGTTGGAGAGGCCAGCGTCGGCGAGCTTGTCGTCGTTGGCGACGATGGCGATGGTGTCCCAGTCCTTGGGGAGGCCGTAGCGCTCGCCATCAGGAGAGGTCCACAGCTCGGCGAGACCCGGGAAGTAGTTGGAGACGTCCACGCCGTCGCTGTCGACGTAGTCGTTGAGCGAGACGAGCACGCCAGCCTCGACGAACTCCGGGTACCGGGCGAGGTGGTCGGTGAAGACGTCCGGTGCGGTGTTCGATGCGAACGCTGCGGTCAGGCCGTCCCAGTAGTCGCCCCAGCCGAACTGGCTGATCTCGACGGTGATGTTCGGGTTGGCCGCGGTGAAGGCGTCTGCGCACTCCTGGTAGAACGGCTGTTGATTGCCGTCCCAGAGCCAGTAGTCGATCGTCACGGCTTCGTCCGACGATCCGCTGTCGCTCGATTCCGAGCCGCTGTCGTCGCCAGTTGCGGTGTCGTCGGCACCGTCGCTACCGCACGCAGCAGCGATGAGGCCGAACACCATCAGGAGCGCAACGAGGCTGCGCCACTTCTTGTTCATTTTCCCCTCCGAGGAGTATCGGTTCGCCACTGCGGGTGCGGTGGCTATGAATTCACCACATGGTAACCGAAGTCACACACAAACGCCCGTCAGTTCAGGCGCTCGAACCGTTTAAGTCAGCCGAAAATGGGAGCAAAATGAACAGTAACGCACATACTCTGTGTGTTGGTGGTAAAAACCGGTGATGGGTGATTCTCCGGAAGCTCGAGATGTTCGTTTGCTTGGCCCAAAACGACGCGAGCGAATTCTTCAGATTTTGGGACGGCGAGGCTCCGTGCGGACGAGCGAGTTGGTCGCAGAGCTCGGCGTGTCGCCGATGACCGTCCGACGCGACATCGATCTCCTCGCGGACGCGGGGTCGCTCCGCCGGGTGCACGGAGGTGCCGCGGTCGCTGGCGGCACGCCGAGCACGTCATCCGACGAGCCGGCGTTCGCGCTCAAGTCGGTCCGTCAGGAAGCACAGAAGCGCGCAATTGCGCGCGAGGCGGCTGCCCTCGTTCGCCCGGGGTCGTCGGTGGCGCTCACGGCTGGATCGACGACCGCGGCCCTCGCGATCGAGCTGGCCAATGTGCCCGACATCTTCGTCTTCACCAATTCGCTCGCGGTTCCCGAGCTCATTTCGGCCGATGACGGTCGAACGGTCGTCGTGGCAGGCGGCTCGGTCACTCGCTCACGAGCATTGGTCGGTCCCATTGCCGAAGGTTCGGTGGCCGGGCTCCACGTGGACACGGTCTTCGTCGGGGTGCACGGCATGGCGTCGTCCGCGGGTTTCACGACCCCCAACATGCTCGAGGCGCAGATCGTCCGTCGGATGGTCGATGCCGCCGAGCGTGTCGTGGTGCTTGCCGACCACACCAAGTGGGGTGTTGTCGGCCTTCAGTCGATCATGCCGCTCGAGCGTGCCGATGTTGTCGTCACCGATCAGGGGATCGCCGACCCGGCCCACGACGAGTTGGTCTCGAGGGTCGCCGACGTTCGGCGACCCTCGAGTGACGTCACTTGATCCCGGAGAATTGGATGCTGTCGACGATTCGGCGACCGAAGGCTGCGAAGATCAGGATCACCGGCAGCGCGGCAAGGAGCGTCCCGGACATGAGCCCGGACCAATCCGGCTGCGTTCCGGGCTGTTGCACCGAGAACGCGTTCAGCGTCACGGTCAACGGCGCGACCTCGGGGTCCTTCGCGACGACGAACGGCCAGAAGAACTCGTTCCATGCGGTGACGTAGGCGAGCACCCCCATCGTCACCAGCTGTGGTGAGGCGATCGGCAGGATCACCGAACGGAAGATCCGGAAGTGGTTCGCGCCGTCGATGAGCGCCGCCTCTTCGAGCGATCGGTTGATCGACAAGAAGAACTGCCGCAGGAAGAACACCGCAAAGGGCGTCATCAAGAAGAACGGTGCAATGGCCCCCTGGTAGGTGTTGAGCCAGCCGCTGTTCGCGTCGCCGAACAGCCACGTGGGCATGTCGCGCATGAGCAACAAGTTGGGGATCAAGATGAAGATTGGCGGCAGCATCATGCCGGCAATGAACATGAAGAACACCGCTTCTCGGCCCTTGAACTTCAACCTTGCCAGGGCGTAGGCGGCCAAGGCGCTGAAGAACACCTGGCCGATCGCGATCACCGTTGCGATGATCACGCTGTTCTTGAGGCCGAGGAGATAGTCGAACGAGGCGCTGTTCTCCCGCCCGGATCCCTCCTGAATCTCCGCATCGGTCGCCCGTCCGAGGACCCGTTTGAAGTTCACATCCGTCGGGTCGGGAGGAAGGAGACCCTCTGCGCCACCCGGGGCGAACAGATCGGGGTTCGTGGTCAGTGCGGTTCGCAGCGCCCAATAGAACGGGAACAACGTGACGATCATCAAAAGAACGAGCAGCGCCCAGGCGACTCCACGTCCCATTCGTGCCGCGCGTGAGACCTCTTTGCGGCCGGCCATGTCTCGAAGTGCTGCAGTCATGATGAAAGATCCGATTCTCCTGCACGCAGGATCTTGAGCTGGAAGTAGGTGATCCCCATCAGGACGACCAACAACATCACCGACATCGCCGAGGCGTAGCCGAGCTGCGACTGTACGAAGGCCTTTTCGTAGATGTAGATGTAGATCACGCGGGAGGCGTTGACCGGTCCGCCGGGTCGGCCGCCAAAGCCGCCGGTGGCGACTTGGACGGTGTCGAACACCTGGAACGAACCAATCACTGTCACGACGAGCACGAGTGCCAAGACGGGCCGAAGCAGTGGGATCGTGATGCGGGTCAGCATCTGCATTTCCGTTGCCCCGTCGAGGGCCGCCGCCTCGTAGAGCGAGCCAGGAATCGTCTGGAGGCCAGCGAAGATCAGCAGTGCCGTGTACCCCATGTGGCGCCAGGTGTTTACGCCGGCGATGGTCGGGATCACCGCTGTCGTGCTGGTGAAGAAGTCCGAATCGATCCCGAACCATCCGAACACGTCGGCGACATATCCGAGATTTGGGTCGAGGAGCCACACGAAGAGCAGCGCGACGACGACGTTGGGGATGAGCCATGGCAGCAACACGACGCCTCGGATGAACGCCGATTTCGTGAGGCGATCCATCATGACGGCGATGAGCACAGCGATGATCGTCTGGCTGACGATGTTGATCAACACGTACCAGGCCGTCACCTTGATGGCGTTCCAGAAAAGGTCGTCCTGGAGGAGCTCGGAGTAGTTCTCGGTGCCGATGACTTCACCGCGTCCCGACAGCAGGTTCGTGTCGGTGAAGCTGAGGTAGATCCCCCGAATCGAGGGGACCAGATAGAAGACGACGAATCCGATCAGTGCGGGTAGCAAGAACCAGAACGCGACTTTCCACCCCCCGTAGAGGTTGAGCTTCGACCCGCCCACGGCGGGTCGATTGGAAATTGCGGTCATGTGGCCTCCCCCTCGCATCCCCCGATGCGTGCCTGAGTTTGTTGCGTAGGATCGGGCAACGCCTAATCCCTCACCTGATGAGTCCACAACATAAACGTTTAAGTTGCAAGTCCATCCACGAATCAGTCGGGGATCGGATAGCTCCGGAGCTCCCCGATGAAACCGCTCCGATCCACCCGGAGCGTGACCACGCCCTCGTCACCGTCGACTCGGACCACCTGGCGGACAATGTCATCCGTGACGAGGTCGAGCGGGTGCCAACGAGGCCGCGAGGCCCAGGAATCGAGTGAAGCGATCCACGCGCTGCCCGCACCGCCGACGACGAGCGCAACCTCGCCGTCGGCTCCCAACCCGACCGAGAGCGGGGGAGCCGGTGTCGGCAGCACGGATTCGAGCGACCACGTCTGCCACATCTCGTCGGTGCGGTAGAGGCCGGTCGAATCGATCGCGACGAGCCGACCGGCGTCGTCGATGGCGAGCGGGTTCGCGATCTGCGAAACGGTTGCGTCGGCGACGATCGGGGTGGCAGTTCGGGAACGCTCGCCGTGGTTCCGCCACGCCAACACTTCGGTGCTCGGCGCGGCTGCGGTCATTGAGCTCGGGTCGATCCCGCCCAACGGATCAACGATCAGCAAGGCGGTCCCGCGCTCGTCGGTCGTCGCCGCAACGACGCGCTCGCCCACGGCGAGCTCGTGGTCGATCGCCATCTCGCCGAGCGCATCCCAGACCATGATCGTTTGCGCGCTCGCGGCGAGGAACGCGAGCGACCCGAGTGTCCGGGCTCTTGCCGGGTCGTTGTCACCGATTCGGCCGATTGACTTGCCGACGCAATCGAGCAGTTCGAGCGATCCGGATGCCTCAGCCCTGACGGCACAGGTGCGAGACACGAGATCCGGTGCGGCATAGGCACTGAGGATTCGATGGAGCGCCGTGCGGTCTCGATCGGCGTCAGGAGGTTCTTCGGCCACGACCACGAACCATCTCCCGTCGGCCGCGGCAAGGGTCGGCCAGGTCCCGCTCGCGTCACGTCCCAGCGCCACGACCTCGTCCCACCGCCTGCCATCGATTGAGCGATGCACGGCAATGCGGTGATCGCTGCCGACTCGTTCGCGGCGAAGTGCATAGCGGGTCGATCCGTGGTTCGACACCGCAAGCATGTTGCCTGGCGAGACTGGTGAGTCGACTTCGGTCCACCGGAGCCCGTCGTCGGATTCGACGAGCGTGCCGCCGATGAACGAGGCCCGCACGGCGAGCAGTGACCCGTCAGCGGTTGGTGACGGGGTCCGCAGAACGTCGCCGGAGGGGGCGACAGCAACGGCCTCGAGCTTCGTCGAGGCGACCTCGACGATCGTCGTGGCCTCGGCGGCGGACCCGCCGTCGACCGTGGTGGTCGGGGATGATGGTGTCTCGAGCGGATCGGTCTCACTGGAGTGAAGGGCACCAATCACGACTGCGCACAGGCCGAACACGACCAGAAGCGCACCAACTCGGGCGCTGCGGTCTCGCCGGCTGAACTCGGGTGCCGGAGGAGGGGCCGTCGTCGATTCGACGTCGACCCGAACGGATCGCATCGTCGGTTCGGAATTGGTTGGCGCGTTCAGCTCCCGGCGCCGAGACGCTCGCCCGAAACGAATGGCGGAATCAGGTCGCCGTGTGCCGCGATCAGTTCGTCGACCAGGCTCCAGATCTGGTCGAGATCGAGCTCCGCGCTGGTATGCGGGTCGAGCATGGCCGCGTGGTAGACGTGCTCGCGATTGCCCGACAGGGCGGCTTCGACGGTGAGCTCTTGCACGTTGATGTTCGTCTGCATGAGGGCGGCCAGGTGCGGCGGGATCGCGCCGATCTTCGTTGGCTGAACCCCGTTGGCATCGACGAGGCACGGAACCTCCACGCACGCCGAATCCGGCAGATTGTCGATCAGGCCATCGTTGGCGACGTTGCCGTACACGACTCGTGGAGTTCCGGTCTCGATCGAGTGGATGATGCCGGCGCCGTACTCCACGCTCGGCGTCACGTCGAGCTCGACGTCGGGGTCGGTGAGCTCGGCCCGCATCGTCTCCCAGGCCGCGATCTGGCGTTCGCATCGCCGGGGATATTCGTCGAGCGGTACGCCGAAACGCTCGAGCAGGTCGGCGCGGCCGTCCTTGATGAAGTACGGGACATATTCGGAGAAGTGCTCACTCGACTCGGTCACGAAGTACCCCAGGCGTTCGAACATCTCGTATCGGACGGCGTCAGAGAGGCCCTCCACGCCACCGTCGGACCGTTCTGCGTCGCCACGCAGAGGTATGTCGTTGGCTTCGCGGAACGCCCGAAGCGCAGGATAGAGATCCTCGATCCCGTCGCCCGTACGCCGTCCGAACTCGAGATAGAAGGCCATGTGGTTGATGCCGGCGCATCGATATTCGAGTTCGTCGGCGGGCACGCCGAGGTCGCCCGCGAGTTGCTCTGCGGTGTGCTGCACGGAGTGGCAAAGCCCCACGGTGGCGATGCTGCTCGCTCGCGCAATGGCCATGCAGTTCATCGCCATTGGGTTGACGTACTGCAACAGTGTTGCGTCTGGGCACCGGCGCTCCATGTTGTGGGTCAGGTCGAGCAGCACCGGAATCGTTCGGAGGCCGCGCATGATGCCGCCAATGCCGAGTGTGTCGGCGATCGTCTGCGTGAGCCCGTACCGACGAGGGATGTCGAAGTCGACCACCGTGGCGGGCTCGTAGCCACCCACCTGGAACATCGTGATGACGTGATCGGCGCCATCGATTGCCTCGTCCTGCGAGAGTGTGGACTCGATGGCCGGCGTGGCACCAACGGCGTCGGCAACCTTGTGGGCCACGATGCCGCTCGTCTCGAGCCGATCGGCGTCGATGTCATGGAGACGCAGGGTCGCCCCTGCGAGTTCGGGAAAGGACAAGATGTCGCCGAGCAGGTTCTTGGCGAAGACCGTGCTTCCTGCTCCGATGAACGCAATGGTCGTCATGAACCGAAGTTAACCGTTTCAGGTCCCTCCAGGTCAAGAATTGCTTCGCCGCCTGGTGCGATACTCGGCCATGGCCGACATCGATCCTCTCGTCCACTTGCACGACCCCGACGTCACGGGCGTTGGCCGGGAACCCATGGCCCGTCGGCTTGCCGGGCCAGCGCGGTCCGAACACACGCTCGACGGCGAATGGGACTTCCTCCGGCTCGCCCGACCCGATCTCGCCCCAGACGGCTGGACCGATCCTGACGGAGATCGCAGCGGTTGGCGGACCGTCACCGTGCCCGGGGTCTGGACTCGCCAGGACACCCCGGATCGGCCGCACTACACCAACGTCGTGATGCCGTGGCCGGGCAATCCGCCTGACGTTCCCGAGGACAACCCGACAGGCCTCCACCACACCACCTTCGCCCGTCCCGAGGGCGAACGAGTCCTCGTCGAATTCGGCGGGGTCGAGAGCTTTCTGGCCGTGTGGTGCAACGGACGCTTTGTTGGGATGGCCAAAGACAGTCGTCTTGCATCGACGTTCGACCTGACCGACCATCTCGTCGACGACACCAACCACCTGAACGCCCTGGTCACCAGATGGTGCGACGCCACCTGGATCGAGGATCAGGACCACTGGTACCACGCCGGCCTGCACCGACCCGTCGTGCTGCACACGACGCCGGCGGTTCGGATCGACGACATCGTGGCGACCGGCGACCACAACCACTTGACCGGTCGCGGAACCCTGAACCTTCGGGTCGAGATCGGGGCTCATGGTGCGATGCCGACCGGTTGGACGGTCCGAGTGTCCGGCGACGTCCTCGGCGAGGCGATTCATGGTCCCGTCCCCGAAGATCCACCGCCCACGGGTGTGCACGCGCTCGTTGCGGCATACGACTACCCGGGCCGCCACGTCGACTTTCGGATCGACGATCTCGACGTCGACCCGTGGAGCCCGGACCGCCCAGCGCTGCATGACGTCGCCGTCGAACTCCTCGATGCCGATGGCCACGTGATCGACCAGACGACGGTGCGGACCGGATTTCGGCGGGTGGAGATCAGCCAACGGCGACTCCTCGTCAACGGGGTCCCGACGATGATCAACGGCGTCAACCGCCACGATCACCACGCAGACACCGGAAAGACGCTGGCGCGTGAGGAGATCCGCGAGGAGCTCGTGCTGATGAAGCGACACAACATCAACGCCGTCCGGACTGCCCACTATCCGAACGATCCGGTCCTCCTCGACCTGTGCGACGAACTTGGGTTGTTCGTGGTCGACGAGGCGAACGTCGAATCGCACGCCCGACACGACTCGTTGGTGGCGTCAGGCCGGTTCGACCTCGCCGTCTTCGATCGTGTGCGCCGCATGGTGCTCCGCGATCGGTCTCACCCCTGCGTCATCGGCTGGTCGCTCGGCAACGAATCCGGGCACGGCGCGGCGCACGACGCAGCCGCAGCATGGATTCGCCACCTCGACCCGACGCGCTTCGTGCAATACGAAGGTGGTTTCAACATCGACTGGAAGGAACGGGGGAGCCCTTCGGCTCGTCACCGCACACCGACAGCATCGGGCCGGCTGATCACCGACGTGGTCTGTCCGATGTACGCGTCGGTCGAGGAGATTTCGGCGTGGGCCGACTGGGCCGAATCCACCGAGGCCGACGATCGGCCACTCATCCAATGCGAATACAGCCACGCCATGGGCAACTCGAATGGCGGCCTCGCCGACTATTGGGAGGCGTTCTGGTCGAGGGATTCGCTGTGGGGTGGCTTCGTGTGGGACTGGAAGGATCAGGGGCTTCGCGAGACTGACGCGAACGCGCAGGAGTGGTTTGCCTACGGCGGTCACTATGACGACGAACCGAACGATGCGAACTTCTGCATCAACGGCGTCACCGACCCGGATGGTCGCGCCCACCCGGTGCTGCGTGAGCTGGCGCATCTCGGGCGGCCGGTCGTCGCCGAGTGGCGAGACGGCGAAGTCGAGCTCACCAATCGGCGCCCGCATGCGGACACGAGCGACCTGGTGTTCGTCGTCCGAGTGGAGGTGGATGGCGACATCGTTGGAGAACAGGAGCTTGCCGTACCGCCGATCCTTCCCGGTGAGAGCGTCACCGCGGGCACGACGATTCCGCTCCCCGTCATCGAGCCGGTCGACGCCATCACCATGGTGGTCGAGGCTCGACTCGCTTCGTCGACCGCATGGGCGGGGGAGGGGCACGTGGTCGCACACGACCAGTTCGTGCTTGCCGAGGGGTCCGCATCGGCACCGGCAGGTGGCGCCGGCGAGGTGATGTCACTCGTCGAGGCCGCTCGACCAACCCTGTGGCGTGCACCCACCGACAACGACGGGGTCGCTCAGGGCTGGATGTCCGAGGTCAGCGGCGTCCGCCCGCACTGGTTGGCGTGGGGACTCGATGCGCTCGAGTACGTCGAAGGCGAATCGGCCAACGAGCTCGTCGCCCCCGACGGCACTCGAGCGATCCACCGCCGTCAGGTCCACCGGGGAGCCGACGGGACGGTTCGGATCGACGAGGAGATCGAGATCCCTGACCGCTGGACGGATTTGCCGCGGATCGGGAGCACGTTCACCGTTCCCGCAGACTGGAGCCGACTTCGGTTCTTCGGTCCCGGTCCCGACGAGACGTACCCCGACCGGCGCAGCGCCGCAATCGTGTCGACATGGAAGACGACCGTCGACGACCAATACCACCCCTACGTCGTGCCTCAGGAGCACGGTTGCCATGTGGACGCCCGCTGGTTCGAATTGACCAACTCTGCCGGCAACGGGATTCGTGTCTCGGGAGCACCGACGATCGCCTTCTCGGCGCGCCGACACAGCGACGCTGCGCTGACGGTGGCCACGACGCTGCACGAACTCGAGACGACCGATCGAATCGAGGTGCACGTCGATGCCGCGATGCGGGGCCTCGGTACCGCGGCCTGCGGACCCGATGTCGCCGAGCGGCACCGCATTGGCCCCGGCATCCACCGCTGGACCTGGTATTTGACGCCCCGCTAGCGGCATCAGACCCAGCGTGTGGGAGATCAGCCCTTGCTGGCGCCGACGGCGAGCCCGGAGATGAACTGTCGGCGGAGGGCCAGATAGATCAACACCGTGGGCAGCACGACGATCAACGAGCCAGCAGCGACGAGGTTGTCGTCGGTGAAGAACTCGCCGGACAGGTTGCGCAACGACGAGGTGATCGGCAGATCCCGACCCTTCTGGACGAGAACCACCGCCCAGAAATAGTCGTTGTAGATCCACGCGAACTCGAGCGTCGCAAGCGCTCCGAGCGCCGGTCGAGTGAGCGGCATCACGATCTGCCAGTACTGCCGCCAGAGGCTGGCGCCGTCCACCATGGCGGCTTCGTTGAGTTCCTTCGGAAGCGTCTTCATGTAGTTCGACAACACGAAGGTGCAGAAGCCGGACTGGAACGCCACATGGATGAGGATCAGCCCGAGAAGGGACCCGCGAAGCTCTCCGGACTCGGAGAAGATCGGAAACTCCGGGATCGGGATCCGGTTGTAGATCTGGAACAGCGGCTGGATGATCGCCTGCGGTGGGAGCAGATTTCCAGCGGTGAACAACATCAGCAGGGCGATGTTGAACTTCCACGAGTACCGGCTGACGGCGAAGGCCACCATGCTCGAGAAGAACAGCACGAGGATCACCGCCGGGATGACGACGATGAACGTCACGAACCAGTGGCGAGGCATGTTGCCGCGCTCCCAGGCGTTCCGGAAGTTGTCGAGCGTCAGGGTCTCGGGCCACGAGAAGAAACCGTTCGGGTCGACCGACGTCTCGGCGTAGGGGCGAAACGCGCTGATGATCATGCCGATGATCGGCAGGAGCCAGATGAACGCAAGCACGAACAAGAACGTCTGGGCGATCACCTGATTGCGGCGGCGCGTGATCATGACGGCTCCTCCCGGAATGTCGATCGCAGATACCAGATCACGAACCCGAAGCACAGGAGCAGCAGCATCACGCCGTAGGCCGAGCCGCGGCCGACGTTGCTCGACTCACCGAGGATCGACTCGGTCACCAGAATCGAGAGCACGTCGGTGCTGATTGGATTGTTCAACACGTCGATGATGTCGAACACTCGCAGCGCCTCGATCACGGTGATGACCAGGATCACGACATTCACGGGCTTGAGCGAGGGGAAGACCACGTTCTTGAAGGCCTGCCATTCGCTCGACCCGTCGATCGCGGCAGCCTCCTTGAGCGACGGATCGACCGATTTCAGGCCCGCGAGATAGAGCACCATGATGTAGCCGACATGTCGCCAGATCATCGGTGCGATGATCGCCAAGAAGTTCTGGGTGAGTCCGTACTCGCCGATCGGAATGATCTGATCCGAGTTGCCGAGCCAGGAGATCTGATCGCCTTCGGCCGTGCGATTCAACAACACGTTCAGCACACCCTGGCGGGGCGAGTAGATCACGGACTTCCAGATGAAGCCGACCACGGCGAGCGACAGCACCACCGGGAAGTAGAAGACGCTCTGATAGATCGCCGTTCCCTGGAGGTTCTTGTCGAGGATGTACGCAATCAGGATGCCGAGCGGTGTGGCGACGAGAAAGAGGAACAACAACACCCAGAAGTTGTTCAGCAGCGCCTCGTAGAGGTCCTTCTCGAAGACCGTGAACAGCTGGCGGTAGTTGCGGGTACCGACCCACTCCATGTTGTCGAACCGGAAACCATTCCAGTTCGTGAACGACAACAGAATCGTGATGATGGCCGGCACCCAGATGAGGGTCACATGCAGGAATGTCGGGATCCCGACCATTGTGGTCAGGACCCGTCGGTCCGTGTCGGTCAGCAACGAGTACCGCCGTCGTCGACCCCCTGAGGAGGCCGACGACGACGGCTCGTCGTTCGGGGTTTCGTCCGCCGACTCGAGCGAGTCACCGGAGGGGTTGTGCGTCGCGGTCACCGGACGAGCCCCGATCAGCTGCCGGAGTTGAAGTCAGCGAAGATCGCGACCTTCTTCTCCTCGAGGTCGGCCAACAGGGTGTCGACGTCGCCCGGGCTCTCGATGAACTCCGCGAACATGTCGCCGGCAGCGCCAGCGAAGTCCGGGATGGTGTCACGGTCGAGGAACTGGGAGATGCCGGTCGCCGCCGACGCGAGCGCCGAAGACTTCTTCTGCAGGTCGTTGTAGACGCTGGTGTTTGCACCCGAGTTGGAGGCCACGACCGAGGGATCCTCGGACAGGTAGGCGTCCTGCGCGAGCGGCGTCGACATGTGCAGCAGCATCTCCTTCGCCGCTGCCTCGTTGGTGGGCTCGGCGACCATCTGCCAACCATCGATCGGCGCATCGAGCGCCGCCGCACCGATCTCTGGATCGAGCTCGGGGAAGTTGAAGAAGTCCATCACCGACGCATCGGTGAGCGCCGATGCGGCGAAGGTGCCGAGCAGGTACATGCCCACGCGGCCTTCTTCCATGTCGATGGCGGCTTCCTGCCAGGTGCGGCCATTGGCGCCTTCCTGGTGGAACGGAAGCAGATCCGCCCACGTGCTGAACACGGCGCGGGTGCGGTCATCGGTCCACGACTCGTTTCCGCCCATCAGGTCGACGTGATAGTCGTAGCCGTTGATGCGCAGGTTGAGTGCGTCGAACGTGCCCATGATCGGCCACTTGCCGTCGTTGGCGAACGCGAACGGCGTGATGCCGGCGCTCATCATGTCTTCGGCGAGGCTGAGGAGTTCATCCTGGTTGGTGGGTTCGCTCCAGCCGTTCTCCGAGAAGACGTTCTTGTTGTAGTTGACGGCCCACGTGTAGAAGTTCGTCGGCACGAAGTACTGGTTGCCGTCCGAGGCGGTCGATGCAGCCTTGAAGCCTTCGCCCAGCCCCGAGATGTTGTCCCACACGTCGGAGATGTCACCGACGAGGCCCTGATCCGCAAAGAACTTGTTGCGGAATCCGGCGAACCAGGCGAGAACGTCGTCGTCCTGAGCCTGCAGGATCGTCGTGATGTTCTCCTGGTACGTGTTGTGGTCGAGCGTGTTGATCACGACGTCGACGTCTGCGTTCGGGAAGGCATCGACGACGGCCTGAAGGCCGGCCTTGGGCGCCTCGTCCGAGGCGTTGGATCCCATGTTGAGCGTTCCGGATGCCGATCCGATCTCGCCGCTGAAGCCATCGTCCCCACCACACGCGGTGAGAATGCCGCCACCGGCGACGACGAGGCCGCCTGCGGCAGCGCCCTTGAGTACCGAACGGCGCTTGACGTGGCCGTCCCACGCGGTCGGCGAAGGATACGAGTGAGTCATGGTGGATTCCCCTCCTGATTTTCCGGCGTTTGCCGGGACTCGGCGGAGGGCCGCCATGGTGCGCTGCCCCCCGGAATTGCACAGTTTCATGTTCTGTCGAGACCCGTCAAGGCGGGCACGGTTGTGGACCGGCCTGACGAGCCGGCCTATTGTCGCACGACCAAGGGGGGAGATTGGGCCATGGCATCAGTCGAATTGAAGAAGGTTCAGAAGGTCTACGACGGAGCGGTCGATCCGGCGGTCAATGACCTCGATCTGGAGATCGAGGACGGCGAGTTCATCGTGTTCGTGGGCCCGTCTGGCTGCGGGAAGTCGACGGCGCTGCGGATGATCGCCGGTCTCGAGCAGATCACTGGCGGTGAGTGTGTGATCGGCGATCGGGTGGTCAACGACATCCCGCCGAAGGACCGCGACATCGCAATGGTGTTCCAGAACTACGCGCTGTACCCCCACATGACGGTCGCCCGGAATCTCGACTATCCGCTGCGGATCGCTGGTGTGGAGAAAGCCGAGCTCGACGAGCGCGTGACGCAGATTGCGCGGACCCTTCAGCTGACCGAACTGCTCGAGCGCAAGCCGTCGCAGCTCTCCGGCGGCCAGCGCCAGCGGGTGGCGATGGGTCGGGCGCTCATCCGTCGTCCAGCGGTCTTCTTGATGGACGAACCGCTGTCGAACCTCGACGCCAAGCTGCGCGTCTCGATGCGCTCGGAGATCGCACGGATCCAAGAAGAGCTCGGTGTGACGACCGTGTACGTCACTCACGACCAGGTCGAAGCGATGACCATGGGCGACCGTGTCATGGTGCTCAACGCCGGCAAGCTCCAGCAGGTCGCCCCGCCCGAGGTGCTCTACAACAAGCCCGGGAACGTGTTCGTGGCGGGTTTCATCGGTTCGCCGGCGATGAACCTCTGGCAGTCCAAATATTCGATCGATGGCGACGGTGGCTGGGTCGAACTCGGTGGGCAGCAGGTCTCGGTGCCCTCGGCCACCGCGGAGCGGATCGGACTCGGCGCGTACGCCGGCAAGGACATCACCGTCGGAATCCGTCCCGACGATGTGCACGACGACGCCACCGATGAGTCGTCTGGCTCGGTCAACGTGACGGTGAAGGTCCGTGAGGCGCTCGGGTCCGAGGTGATCTGCCACTTCGACGCCGGCGTGTCCCGCATGATCATCGACGACCCCGATCTCGAAGAGATGATGGCCGAGGGAATGGCTCCCGACATCGACTTCGTCGGCCGTTTCTCACCCGAGAGCGACGTCCAGCCGGGCGAGGAACGGCGCGTCCGATTCGACGTCAACAAGCTGCACTTCTTCGACGCCGAGTCGGGGCTCCGCATCGACACCTAGGGGATCGGTCAGTCCGTCCAGCGGCGGGTCTTGACTTTCTTGCCCTTGACCGTCGTTTTCCCGAGGCGGGCGACCACCTCGTCGACGGCGTCTTCAGGCACGCCGACCACCGAGTGATGTTCGGTGATGCGGATCGGGCCGATCTCCGATCCCGCCAATCCCGTTTCGTTTGCGATGGCGCCGACGAGGTCACCGGGTCGGATGCCCTTGTTGCGGCCCGCGCCGACATACACCCATCCGGGGCTCGCGTCGGCGTTTCGGCTGCGGTCGCGGCCGGCCTTCGACTTCGGGCCCTTCCTGCCGTTTCGGTCCGTTCGGTCCTTGCGACGCGGCCGGGTCACGGAAGCGTCCTCGATCTCCGCGACGTCTGCCGAGCCGGAGCCGAGAAGAAGGGTGAGCGACGCACGCAGGATGTCTTCGTCGCTGTGGTGCGAGCCGACCACCGTCCGAATCTGTTCGACCGTACCCGCAGCCGCCTCGGGCTTGTCGAGGAGCTCGCGCAACGACTCGCCCAAACGGCGAACGCCTGCGGCCTCGACATCGGCCACGGTTGGTAGCGGCGCAACCGGGATGTCCGATCTCGTCGATCGGGCGATGCGGTCGACGAGATCGCGTTGGCGTGGAGTGGCGAGTGAGATCGCCACGCCGCGGCGCCCCGCACGACCGACTCGACCGACGCGGTGGGTGTAGACGTCGGGCGAGGTCGGAAGGTCGAAGTTGACCACGTGGCTGAGGTGATCGATGTCAAGGCCGCGAGCGGCGACGTCGGTGGCGATCAACAGGGACGCCGTGCGATCTCGAAGCCGAGCGAGCACCCGATCGCGCTGCGCTTGATCCATGCCGCCGTGCAGGGCCTCAGTCCGGATGTTGCGACCGTTCATCGCGACCGTGAGTTCGTCGACGTCGGTCCTGGTCTTGCAGAACACGATGGCGGCGGACGGTGGGTCGGCCGCAAGAATCCGGCCGAGCGCAGCAGGCTTGTCCTTCTTGTGGACGAGGTGGACCCGCTGGTCGACGAGCACCGGCTCATCGTCTCCTCGCTGCGGTCGGAGGTCGATCGTTTCGGGGTCCGACAGGTGTGTCGAGGCGATCTCGCGGATCCGTCGCGGCAACGTGGCGGAGAAGAGGATCGTCTGACGATCCGGTGGCGTCGCACCGAGGATTGCGTCGATGTCTTCGGCGAAGCCCATCTCGAGCATCTCGTCGGCTTCGTCGAGGACGACCGCATCCAGCTGCGCGAGGTCGAGCGTTCCTCGACGCAGGTGGTCCATGACCCGCCCTGGCGTTCCGACGACGATGGCGGGCCGGTCCTTGAGCGAGCGCAACTGTGGGCCGATCGGGCTGCCTCCCGTGAGGCAGGACACGTGGGTTCCCAGCTCAGCGCCGTAGTCGCGGATCGCCTCGGCCACCTGAGTTGCCAGCTCTCGGGTCGGAGCGAGAACCAGAGCCTGCACGGTCTTCGTGTGATGGGTCCGATCGAGAAGCGGCAGGGCGAACGCTGCGGTCTTGCCGGTACCGGTCGCGGCGCGGCCGAGAAGGTCGCGCCGCAGCAGGAGAGTGGGAATCGCCGCAGTCTGGATCGGCGATGGTGTCTCGTAGCCGCGGCGGTCGAGTGCTGCAAGGAGCTCTGGTCGGAGCCCGAGGTCGGCGAATGTCGCCTCGGGATTCGAGTTCGGGGCGTCGGTGTCCATGCGCGCCCTCCATGGCAACGTCTGCCCGGATCGGGCCGCTCCACGTTACGGGCTGGATCGGGTCGCCCCATGCGCCATCGGTCTCATCTGGACACGCTCGCTAGAGTTCAGCCATGGGCATTGGGGTCACCACCGTCGAATTGTCCTCGGACAGTTTCTCTGATGATCTCGATCGAGCGCTTTCCGGGTCAGGGTTCGTCGAGCTCGTCGAGCACGGCTTCGATCCGCACGCAACGGCGGCGTTCCGGGTGGCCTGTGACGCCTTCTTCTCGCTCACCAGCGACGTGAAGGCCGCGCATGTCGTCGACGAACCGCTCGCCAATCGTGGCTGGCGCGCGCCCGGTAGCGAGTCGCTCGCCTACAGCCTCGGGAGGGATGCGCCGGCCGACGTGTTCGAGAGCTTCAACATGGGTGCGATGGGTCGAGGTGCTTCGGAGTTCCACGGCACGACGCCGTGGCCCGATGAGGTCGTCCCCGGGTTTTCCGACGCAGCGCACGCAATGCTCGGGGCCTTCGAAGCGCTGAGCCGACGCCTTGATCGAGTTCTGGGTGAACGACTCGGTGTGGACCTCGAATCGGTGAGCAACGCCGGCCCCGACATGATGGCGGCGATCGACTATCACACCGGACACACGGAGGCGTTCGAGGACGGCCAGCTCCGGATGGGTGCCCACAGCGACTACACCACGTTCACGATGCTGCTCGCAGATCCGGTGCCGGGCTTGCAGATCGTTGGGTCCGACGGTCGATGGGTCGACGTTCAGCCCGCACCCGGAGCGCTCTTGATGAACGTGGGTGATCTCCTCGCGATGCTGTCGAATGACCGGTACCCATCGACGTTGCATCGGGTGGTCCCGCCGCGCCGCGCGGCCGGTGCGAGTCGACGATCGGTTGCCTACTTCCATTACCCGAACCTCGACGTCGAGGTTGCGCCGGCGGTAGACAGCGAGGCGCACTACGAGCCCATCACGGTCGAAGCCCACCTGCGCTCCAAACTGGCCGCCCCGAAGACCCACAAACGCTCAACCGGTGTGTCGACGCTCGCTGGACGTCTCGATCGCTGAGAGCTCGGCGAGCCGTTAGCTCGAGTCTCGCAGCGACAGCTCGATCGAGCGGGCCGTGTCGAGCACGGCGCCCTCCGAGTCGTGCGTGTCCGCGGGTTCGAACCGCGAGGCTGGGCCGAGGAGGGACACTGCGGCGACGACCCGGTCACCCAGCCAGATGGCGGCACTGATGGCGCCGACGTCGATCTCGACTGCGCCGAGATTTCTGTGGGGGGGTCCAGCCGGCTCGTTCTCGAGGAGCGCCTCGCCCACGGCTGTGCCCTCGAGCGGTACCGCTCGCCCGACCCAGCCCACGTGGCGGATCGTCTTCGTGCCCTCGGCGGTGGCCAGGTAGAGCGCCTCGTCGCCGGATCGGACGGCGAGGTAGGCCGACTCGCCGGTCTCCTCGGCGAGGTGCTGCAGGTGGTGCTGGCTTTGCGCCCGAAGCCGGCTCCAGGTCGCAGCGGTCTCGGTGTGAATCGCGAGTCGGAGCGCCCGGGGCCCGAGCACGTAGGTGTCGTCCTCTCGGCGTTCGACCCATCGGCGCTCGGTCAGCACGCGGAGATGCCGAAGCGTTGTGCTGGTCGGGATGTCGGTCGCGCGGGCAAGTTTGGTGAGGCCGGCGGGACCGGCGTCGGCGAGTGCCTCGAGGAGGTCGAGGGTTCGTTCGGCGGAGCGACTCGCGTGAAGCGTGGCGTTGGAGGCCATGTCCAAAGGATAGGGCGCATCGCGCAGATTTCATCTGGTGAAATAGCGTTGCTGCCTGTTGGCAACCGGCGGTTTGTCGTGCCATATTCGTCGCCGTGACCGCACCCGCTGGTCCGGTCGAACTCGCGCCGGACGAGACCACCGCTGCGCACCCCTGCGCGGATGTGGCCCACTACCCGCGCGATCTCGCGCTGATGAACTACCTGCTGCAGGACATGCGAGCGCTGATCCGGTCGGCAGCCGCAGGAAGACGCACGATCACTGCGCACGAGCGTGTCGAATGGCGAGTGCACGACCTGCTCCGCCGGACCATCGTGTGCGACCCCGATGCAATTGTCGACGCCCGCACGATGCACGTCGTCGGGTTCTTCAGCGACCGCGCCATCGACGTCGACCGCACACCCCTCTACGACGCCGAAGACGGGCTTCTCGACCGTCTGCGGCACCACCGCGGGATGCTGAGCTACAGCTCGATGGAACTCATCGACGACCATTGGGCAAACCTCGTCATCCACGACGCGCCGTCGGACCGAGACGATTGGCGGGCCGATCCGGTGCACACCGCTGCGGTCAACGACATCTCGCCCACCGTCTACAACTCCGTTCGGATCCACATCGGGTGTCTGCTCGACGGTGTCGTCGGATCGAACACCATCCTGCTCGAGCGAAGCGCCTACTTCGACTATCAGAGCTCGCCCCACTGGCAGGCCACCCGCGCACTTCCCGGTGCGATCAGCGAGCGCCTCGCCGGCCCACCCCATCACGACAACAGCCTGCCCGACCTGGAGGAACACCGATGACCACGACCGAACCCGGCCCACACGGTCCCGCCGTCCCCAATCCGACCGAGCACAACCAGTGGTATCCGTTCCAGGATCGCCCGCTGCCAAGCGAGATCGATGGAATTCTCGCAAACCCGGCAGTCGTGCCCACGAGCGCGACCGACCCGCTTCCCGCGTCGGCGAAGTTCGTGGTGGTCGGCGCCGGGATTCACGGCATGTCGACGGCGTTTCACTTGGCCAAGGCGCTGACCGAGAGCGGACGCGGGACCGGCGCCGACGTGGTGCTCATCGACAAGCAGGGGCCGGGCGCCGGAGCCACAGGCCTGGCATGCGGGTGCGTCCGCAACATGTACATGACCGGACCGCTGCATGCGATTCTTCGGGCCAGCGTCGAGGTCTGGGAGTCGGATCCGATCAACTTCGGATTCCAGCAGGTCGGCTACATCTCGGTGGGCGAGAAGAACCAGGTTGATGAGTACCACCAGATTCACCAATCCCAGAACGACTCGGGTTTCCGGAGCGACCTCTACGTCGGCGCCGAGGCCGAGTCGTTCCTGAAGGGCATCTGGCCCGACTTCAAGATGGGGTCTGCACACGTCGCACTCCACGAGCTGCGATCGGGATACGCGGGCACGCACATGGTCATGTGGGGCCTCGACCAGAAGTGTCGGCAGTGGGGTGTGACGCGGGTCTATGGCGTCGAGGTCAACGGCTACGACACCGACGCCACTGGATCGGTCACCGGCGTCCAGACGTCCGAGGGATCAATCGCCTGCGAGCAGGTCGTCGTCGGTGCCGGGGCATGGACACCGCACCACTGGGAATGGCTCGGCGGAGCGGACACGACCGACCTGACCTACGCAGACGGAACCGTCGTCGAGAACTCGCCGATGTGGACGTTCTGGAGACTGCTCGAGGGCGAAGTCGTCCTACCGCCGGGTGTCGACTTCCGGACCGCGGACCAAAAGGATGCGCCGGTCCTCCACGTCGAGCTGATGGACACCCCGGTGTACGGCGCCGACGGACAGATGATTCACGACCACGTCTACACCTATCTGCGCTACGCCGCCGAGCGAGTCGGAGTACCGGGCATCCAGGGCGGCACGATCCCGATCAAGCTGACGACGGACGAGGACCAGGAGCCGTACGGCCATCTCAACGACCGCTACCAGGCCGACGACTGGTTTGCCGAGTACTACACCCGAACCCTCGAGATGTTGTTCGAACGCTTCGAAGGCATCGGCCCGTGGTTCAAGCAGCGTCGCAACGGCGGCATCGGTGCCTTCACCGCAGACAATGTGCCGATCTTCGATCACGTGCAGGACAACGCCTACGTGATCGCCGATTCCAACCATGGGTTCAAGATGATCGGTGTGGGCAAGCTCGTCGCCGACGAGCTCGTCCATGGCGTCACACCGGACGAGCTCAAGCCGTTCACCGCTGCTCGTTTTGCGAACGGCGGAACCTTCGGCAGCACGAACTCGAACAGCCCCTGGGTCTGAGCTCGGACTCGTAGGGTTCAGCCCAACCCGAACAGCTCGAAGGCTCGGTCGATCGCCGTCTGCGCAACCATCGCACCGAGGCGACGCCCCTCGACGTCGTCTGCGGCAATGTGGATGCCTCCGTGAATTCGCGAGACGCCCGCCTCGTCGGCGGCATCTCGATAGGTCGCCCATTGCAGCTCGACCGGCTGTTCGGGCCCATCGTCGAATCGCAGCCAACCCGCGGGCGCCGTCCATGTCCCGAGGCCGCCCGGAAAGAACTCCGAGCCCGTGATGGCTGTGAGCACCTCGGCGCCTGCTCTCGAGAACGTCGAGTGTCCCGACACGTAGCCGGGGAACGACGGCGTCACGAAGGTGTCGAGCTGGTACGGGACCCAGGTCGTGGCGTCGATCCAGCGAATTCGGTCGTCGTCGTCGTGGAGGTCGGCGTGTCCGGCCCAGCCGTTGACGACGACGGTGCCGGGCGCAAAGCCGACGTGGCGTGTCGAGGCGGTTTCGTCGGTGACGATCTCGATCACGTCGGCCTCGAGCGGAAGCCCGAGCGGGTCGAACGACGGTTGTTCGGGATCGCTCGACTGGCCGGACTCGGCCATGGTTCGGATGAGGGTGATCGGCCGCGAGGAGTCGAACTGTCGCTTGGCTCCCCATGCGGCGATCGCCGCATCGTGCATCGCGCCGTTGAGGGTGACGTACATGCGCAGGTCCCATTCGAGCCTGGAGAGCTCCTCGCCGAAGCCCGCGAAGCGGAATTCGCTCATCTCGTCGGCCACGTCGTTGGCGACGGTGTTCCAGTGTCCGGGCGGCGTCTCCGAGCTCGGGCCGTCCGCCCAGAATTCGGCGATGACTCGGCCGTAGTCGGCCTGACGGACACGATTCGGAGCGTAGGGGGTGCCGGTGACGGGGTTGGTCCCATATCGCGGACGCGGGCTGGTGTCGATCACGTCGTTGGCCGAATCGTCGAGCTGTCGTTGGAATTGCACGACCTCGACGACCTGTGTGAACAACTCCGGGTCAGCCTCGGCAAGCAGCGGCGGGGGGTCGAGCGCGATTGGTATGCCGTCGGCGGCCGCCCGTAGAGCAAAGGACTCGACGAACCCCCAGTGGGGCCCGATGTAGGACTGCAGCGGGACGATCTGACTCTGCTCGTTCTGGGTGATCGATTCTTCGAGTTGGAGTGGCTGCCACCGGTCCGGGTTCGTCGCGGCTGCGCCCGACTCGCTGACACGCAGTGGCGAGTTTGTCGGCACGTAGGTGAGATCGAGGTAGCCGTCGAGCTCGAGGGAGCCGTCGTCAATGAACCGTTCGATGGTGGCGCGGCCGATGTCGACGCCCAGCGCCGCGGCTTGCGATGACGGGTCCTCGGGATCGAGGCACTGCCGCCGAAGCTCGTCGTCGAAGGCGGCGAGTGAGGAGGCGCCGCCAACCGCATTTCGGTAGCGGGCGGTCAGGACGGTGTGCGCAGCCCACGTGATCGAGACCGCCCGTTCTTCGCTGTTGCCTGCCGCCTCCCGGTTCACGTAGACCGGGTCGGCAGAAGCGTCATACGCCGCCCAGGCGTCCCACATTGCCGTCGATGAGTGGAAGAGGTTGCGGGCGTGAACGGTCGGTGCAGGCGTGTCTCGACGAATCGCATCGAGCACCTGTTCGTTCCAGCGGCGGGCGACGCTTTGCCCATCGAGTGCGTCATGGCAGATCGATGCGACCGCGGCGTCTCCACATGCCGTAGCGAGCACGGTGGTCCACACGACAATGGCGGCGAGCCGTCTGAAGCGAAGCACCCCGAAACGGTACCGCCGGGGGCTGTCGTCGTACGATCACTCGATGCGAGCCACCACACTTCTCGCGGGCAATACGGCCGAACCACTCTCGGGGATCTGTGCCCAGCTGACCGACGCCGGCGTGCCGACGTTCTTTGACCGTGACGAGCCGTTCGATTCGCGGCTCGCTGCGGTGAGGTCGGGCGAGGTCGACGTGGTGTGGGCGTGCGGGCTTCTCACGGCCGAGTTGATCGACGAGGACGCGCTGCTCGACCCGATCGGCATTCCCGAACTCGTCGGACTCGACGAGGGTCGCTATCACTCGATGATCGTGGCTCGCGATGGCCTCGGTGAGGCCGAGGGGCGTCGTGGGCGGCTCGCGGTCAACGAATATGGTTCATGGTCGGGATGGCATGCCTACCGAGTGCATCGGCACCGTGCGGGTGGCTCGGTCGACGAACATCGTTCGATCGTGCTCACCGGCGGCCACGAGGCGAGCCTGGCGGCGATGCGAAGCGGGGTGGCAGACGTCGCCTCCATCGACTCGTCGGTCTGGGCGACGGCCGACAAGACCGCGCTGCACGTCGTTGAAGAAACCGCCCGTTGGCCGGCTCCTCCGGTCTCGGTTCGTTCCGACATCGCCGACGAGGTTCGAGACGTGCTCAGGTCGTGCCTGCCGTGGGCCGCTCAGCGCCGCGATTTCGACGACATGCTCACCATCTCGCGGTCACCCCTGGGCGCATGACCAGACAGAACGCGGCGGGCTCCTAGGCGGAAAACAACAGCCACAGACCGGCGATCGAATAGCAGACCATGACCACGAGCATGGTCTGTTGGCTTCGGGCGGCATCGCGAGGGTCGAAGCGACTGACGGCAAGATCATGGGCGTGGAGCACGGCGAGGACATGGCCCACGACGATCGAGACCGCTTGAACCCAGGCGACGAGGTCGACGTCGATGAGCGTGAGGTCGACCTCGCCGGTCGCGACCCCGAACCAATCCGTCGCCGGGCTGCCATCGGCATTCGTCCGGCCGTACGGGTTGGACAGTCGAAACCAGAACGACTGGCTCTGGTCGACGAGCAGCTGTGCGTAGTGGGCGATCACGTACGCCCACACGATTGGCATCAGTGACGGACCGAACGCATCGGCAGCCTCCTGGTGGGAGATCCCGGTCACTCGCGCGATCGTTCGGGCCCCGATCCAATAGAGCAATGCGGCGATCGCGATCATCACCACGATGCCGACGGTCTTCGGCGGTACGGCGCCCCAGCCGCTCGGCCGACCGATGATGTCGGTGAAGATCGGGCTTTCGGAGAATCCGTCGAAGCTGGTCCCGCCGAGCACGATCAGAATGGCCATCGTCGTGCCGGGCAGGACGTTGACGGCCGACAGTCCGGAGAGCGGCCGCCGGAGGATCAGCGAGCCGTCTCGCACGGCCACGGGCGCCATGGCGGCGGTCAGCCCGAACACGACGTCGAGGCCGTCCGCTCGGTCGAGCCAGTCCTCGCCGTGGCGCAGCAGTCCGGCGACCATGAGCCCGGTGTAGACGAGCATCGCCCACCCGAGGATGCGTGGTGAGTCGCCGGCGGGATGCACGAGCTCGACGAACAAGAAGCCGAACAGCGTCGCGGCGGCGATCCACCGATGCGGGGGAGCGGGTGCGTCGCCGATCCGGGGAAGGATCAATGCCAACGTCCGGAAGGGGTTGAGCGCCTTCCAGATGTCGCCGACGAGCGCCGACACGATCGGGATGAACACCCACAACATCACGTAGATCGTGACGGGCGCCAGGTTCACCTTCTCGCCAGGCACGTCCTCGCCGAAGAGCGCCGCGCCGAGGGTGAGGCCGAGCAGCGCCATGCCGATGGCTCTGAGCAGCCACGTGCCGATCGCGACGGGGATTCGTGACCGCGAGACGACTCGAATCGGTGCGTCGGTTCCCAGCTTCGGGCGCTTCCACAGGGCTCCCAGCGCAACGAACGAAAGCACCAGCGCCGCTGCGGCAGCCCAGCTGAACTGCCACAGCGGCAACGGAAGCGTTCCGCGAGAGCCGACCCCGTGGGCCAGGACGTGAATCGGGTCGAGCACGGTGATCAGGAGACGACGATCTCGGCGATGAATGCCCGCGACGTCTCGAACTCGATCTCGAATCGTCCGGGTACGTCGGCGGTGAACAGGATCATGCCGTCGGTGTCGGGGCCGACGGCCGCGAGGATGTCGTAGCCGTGCACGTGGACCTCTTCGGCGACGTCGCTTTCGACGATGACCATCACGATGTCTCCGAGGTCGACCTCGACACGGTCCGTCTCGGTGACGACGTCGCCAGCGGCGAAGGCGGCGGTGAGCGTGACCGTCGCGTCTGCGGCGGTCAGCCCGTCTTCGATCGCCGCGTTGGCGTTTGAGTGATCGTGGTCATGATCGTGGCTGTCGTCGATCCTCGCCTCCCCGGATCCGGTGAGGGTTGCGCCCGCGCGGATCGCGACGCCGTCGACCGCCCAGGCGGCGTGGTCGTTGGTGTTGAGCTCGACTTCGACGAGATGCTCGCCCTCGGGCACCGTGATCATGCGTTCGGTGTCGACGAAGCGTTCGACTTTCTCCCCGTCGATGAGGAGATGCATGTGTCCTTCATTGGGTACCGACTCGCCATCGATGTCGTCCGGGGTGATCGTGAAGTTGGTCAGCGCCACGGTCATGACGAACATGCCTGGCTCGTCGGTCTCGGCGAAGTCGACCGCGACTGCCGGTATCGGGTCGCCATCGGCGACCTCTGCCAGCCTCGAATGATCTTCGTGGTGATGGTCGTGGTCGTGGTCTTCCTCGGAGGTCGGGTCGCCAGCGTCGCTGACATCTCCTGTCGTGGTGGTGGCGGTCTCGGCCGCGTCGGCGTCGATCGCTCCGGTGTCGGTTGCGGTTGTCTCGCTCCCGCACGCCGTCGCGACGAGGGCGACGGCAAAGAGTGCGCCGATCAGGCGCAGCAGGGTGTTCATGGGTGGGGTCCTTTCGATCATCATCGGTTGCCGTCGCGCCCGGACGGGTCACGCGGCCAAGCAGGCGCCATTCGGGGCGCTGCGGGTCAGGAGATGATGTCGAGCGGAGGTCCGCGCCAGGACTGGGAGCTGCCGAAACCGGTGAGTTCAGTCGCCGTCGACGCACCGATGCGTCGGGGGACGACTCGTTGGGCCGAGCGCCGATCTGGATCTGCAGACGTGATCCCTGCGGCGATCGCTGCGACGGCCGAGGACACGGCACGGGCCAGAACCAGGGAAACGAGGGGAGTCGCCGCAAGACCGATCCAGAACACGGCCTCGCCGAAGAGCGCAGTGGCACCAAGCCCGCTGGCCACACGCTCGATCGATTCGAGCATCGTGTACGCACCGATGATCGCCACCATGAGCGTGACTGGGGAGATGTCGAGTCCCCGTTGGCGGATGCTGCGCATCACCGATCGAGCAATGCCGGCGACTGCCCCGAGGGAGGCGACGAGCCACAGCAGCCCGAGGTGTCCGTGCGCGATTGTGGACTCCGTGCCGGCCAGCGAGCTGATCGTGTAGCTCACCTGATGGACGGCGAGAACGCCGACCCCGGCCAGGAGCAGTGTGTCGAGACGCCGCACGAGCTTCACGGTACCCGCCCGAATCGCTGCGTCACGGTCGGACGGCGGTGACCTCGGTCGTGTTTGCGGCACGGATCTGCGACAGCGCGTAGGCGAGGAGCAGGGCGGCGACGGTCGCGGACATGCCGAACGAGCCGATCGGCCCGCCGGCAAGATCGAACAACGAGGGGGCAGCGAGTGCCGACGCCGCGGCAGCGATCTGTCCGACCGCATCGAGGAGGCCGGTTCCGA
Source organism: Acidimicrobiales bacterium (assembly GCA_020629635.1). Classification (GTDB taxonomy): domain Bacteria; phylum Actinomycetota; class Acidimicrobiia; order Acidimicrobiales; family SHLQ01; genus SHLQ01. The sequence continues at coordinate 261,064 of JAHDCX010000001.1, forward strand.
TCGCCGATTCTTCGGCGCCGGTTTCGTCGATGACGACCCGGGCGCTCGAAGGAAAGATGACCGACTCCATGAACGTCTGGGCGAAGGCCAGGACCATGAATCCGATCAACGCCTCGAAGATCCCGATGAGGACGACGATCGGCACGAACGCCATGAGTGCACCGATCAGCAAGCGGTGCGGTTGCGACGCCGAATCGGCGGCTCGCCCGGCAAACGTCGGGACGACGAGCAGCGGCGATCCAACGACGACGAGGACGAGGGCGACACCGAGATTTCCGACTCCGAGCGATGTCAGGTACTCGTCGACCGTCGAGTCGAAGACGCCGATGTTGAAGAAGACGGCGGCCTGCGCCGCGGCGGCCGCACGGACGCGTGGCCGGCGAAGCCACGGCAACATTGACCCCGCGTTCGTTCGTGAAACCGCAATCGGGGCGGCGTTCAGCCATCGCAGCACGGGGACGGCGAGAACGGCGAGGGCCACGGCGATGGCCGTGTACGGCACCCAGATCCCGCCGAACCCCTCGAGCAGCGATCCGAGCGCGGGCCCGAGAAGAAACCCGCCGACGGCGAACGAGACCAACGCCCCGAGCATCTCACCGCTTCCATCCCGTGATTCGCCGATCAGCGCCTTTCGGGTAGCGACGCCGAACACCCCGAGTCCAAAGGACGCGATCGCACGAGCGGCGAGGATGCTCCACAACTCATCGGCGAACCCGAGCCAGAGGTTTCCGCCGATCCCCGTGGCGATCCCCACGGCACCGATGGCCACGAGGTGCCCACGGTCGCCGAGGGGCGAGACCAGCAACGCCACCAACAACGTCACGACGAAACCGATCGACGAAACCGCACCGACGCCGAACGCGCCGATGCCGAAGTCGGATTCGATGTCCTCGAGGAACACGAACGTGACTCCCGCGGACGACACGAGGACCCCGTAGGTGACCAGAGCGAGGCGGTACATCAACTCACGCTACGAGCTGGACCGTGAGAGCGGCCGCGGGTGCCTTCGTACACCTCGGGGTGTGCGATCATCGCGGCCGAGACAGGAGGATCGATGACGGACAACCCCCAGCCGCTGGGCGGCAATCAGATGCCTCGATTCGGTGGGATCGCCACGTTCATGCGGTTGCCGGGAACGACGCCGATCGAGGAGCTCGACGTGGCGGTCGTCGGTGTGCCGTTCGATCTCGGCACGTCGAATCGACCCGGCGCTCGGTACGGCCCGCGAGACATGCGCGCCGAGAGCGTGCTCCTCCGCCCGTACAACATGGCCACTCGCGCGGCTCCGTTCGACAGTCTCCGGATCGACGACACCGGAGACGTCGCCACGAATGCGTTCAACATCTTCGACTCGATCGAACGCATCACCGCGCACTACGACGACCTGCTCGCCCATGACGTCATTCCGATCACGATGGGCGGTGACCACACGATCGCACTGCCGATCCTCCGGTCGATCGCCAAGAAGCACGGTCCCGTCGGAATGGTTCATGTCGATGCGCACACCGACATCAACGACACGATGTTCGGCGAGAAGATCGCCCACGGCACGCCGTTTCGGCGGGCGGTCGAAGAGGACCTGCTCGATGGCCAGCGCGTCGTTCAGATCGGGATGCGCGGAACCGGGTATGCCGCGGACGATTTCGACTGGAGCCGAGATCAGGGCTTCCGAGTCGTGCAGGTCGAGGAGTGCTGGCATCGCTCCCTCGAACCGCTGATGGCTGAAGTGCGCGAGCAGGTGGCCGGCGGTCCCGTCTACCTCAGCTTCGACATTGACGGACTCGACCCGGCCTTCGCTCCGGGCACGGGTACGCCAGAGGTTGGCGGGCTCACCGTGCCACAGGCACTCGAGATCATCCGAGGATGCCGAGGCCTGGACATCGTCGGTGGTGATCTGGTCGAAGTCGCGCCGATCTATGACCCGACGGGACTCACGTCGCTCACCGGTGCCAACCTGCTCTACGAGATGCTGTGTGTGTTGCCCGGCGTCGAGTACCGCGATTGACCGCCTCGTCCGCAGCCGGAGCAAAGCCGGGAATTCTCGACGCAGCGCACCGGCGACTCACCATCGCTGCGATGTGTCTCGTTGCCGTCGTCGCCTACAACAATCTCGCCGTCTCTGCCGCCCTGCCGTCGATCGGTGACGACTTCGGCGCGCTGCGCTGGTTGCCTTGGGTCGTCACCGTCGAGTTGCTTGCGTCCGCCGTCGCCACATTGGCCGCCGGGCCGATCATCGACGCGTTCGGCGTCCGTCGCGTCGCCCGCGTGGCCATGCTGGGATTCGGCGCGTCCTGCGTGATCTGCGGATTCGCACCGTCGCTCGCGACGCTGATCGCTGGGCGAGCGATGCAGGGACTCATGGCCGGCGCGATCTTCGCCGCCATGCTCGTCACCGTTGGGCTCGGGTATCCCGCCCCGCTCCGGCCACGCGCCTACGCCGCCAACTCCGCGGTCTGGGGCGTGATGGGTGTCGCCGGCCCCGCCCTGGCGGCCATCGTGATCGGCTTCGGCGAGTGGCCGTGGGTCTTCCACGTCAACCTCCCGTTCGTTGCGTTTGCGATCGCGGCTGGCTGGAACATCTTCCCGGAGCGCCAACCCGGCGCGCCGACGCTGCGGATCGATGGACGCGGCCTCGTGCTCGTCGTTGCGTTCTCGATCACCGTGCTCGTTGGATTGTCCGAGCCGACGCTCCGCTCCCTCGCTCCGCTCGCGATCGGCGGCGCCTTCGCTGCGCTGTACCTTCGCCATGCCAGCAACTCGCTCGAGCCGATTCTGCGGCGAGAACATCTTTTTGCGCTTCGGTTCCGATACATCCACCTCGTCGCGGTCTTTGCCGTGCTCGGCGGCATCACCGCGAACACCTTTCTTCCGGTCTGGATGAAGGCGGCGCAAGGCGCCACGTCGGCCTCCGCTGCCTTCTCGGTGGTGTGGCTGACGCTCGGCTGGACGACCGGCGCCTTTCTGTCGAGCCGGGTTGCTGAACGAAGACGAGTCGAAGACGCGGTGTCGTTGGGCGCGCTCGTGTTGTTTGCAGGCACATGCATCGTTGCGATCGCCGTACTTGCCGATGTGGCCGTTTGGGTCGTTTTCGCTGGGTTCGTGTTGACCGGTGTCGGCGTCGGCGCGGTGTCCACCGGCAGCCTCGCGTTGATGCAGTCTCGTGCGACGCCGACGGAGATGGGCCGCACGAACTCGGCCTTCCAGTTCCTCCGAACGCTCGGATTCGCGTTCGGAGCGGCCCTTGGCGGCCTCGCCATGTTCGGAACCGCGGCCGCACGCTTCGGCGACGCCGATGCGGTGCGCGATCTGCTTGGCGATGACGCCGAGGCGGTGTCGCCGGCCGTCATCGCGGCGGTGGACGAAGGCTTCGGCCGCTCCGCGCTGATCGGCTTGATCTGCGCCGCAGCGTGCGTGGCCGGTTCCCGTGCCGTGGCTTCGGCTCGAGGTCTCCGCCATGAAGGTCGGCGATGACTGGCTGAACTCGGGATTCGTCGGCTGTGCCAGACTCCAGCGGTAGGCAGCGGGACGCGTCGAGCACGAGGAAGGGGGAGGCGGCGGTGCACGCATCACCGACTCAACCCGACCTGCTCCGGGGTACCCCCGGGGTCGCAACGATGCAGAGCCATCGCATCGGATGCGGGGCAGCAGGCTTCGCCTGCGAGTCCGCACCCACGACACGCACAGTCGGTGCGTCCCGCTGTCCACGATGAGATCACCCGCGTTCGATCGTCGGTCCGAGCTTGCGGAGGTCATTGCCTTCGCATTCCGTGATGGGTCGTGGGACGTGGCGTCGATGGCGGCACGAGCCGCGCATGATCTCGGGCTCGGTGATGGACGTCCGTTCGAGCCGCTGGCCGCGCACGTCTGTTCGGTGTACCCCGATCCTGCCGAGTCTTCGACACGGTCGCTCGCCCAGCTGGTCGAATCCGTTCTCGGCGCGATGGCGGCGGATCGGGCCGCGACGTTCGACGGCGAGCTCGTGGCGTGGTTGGGCGGCGCACACAATTCCTTCGCCGAGCGTTGGCGAGACGTCGGGCGAAAGACCCGATCCGCGATGGACGACTCGCGCTGGCCGGTGACTCCCATCAACGACCCGGTCGAGCTGGCCCAGGCAGTCGATCTGGATCCGACGATGCTCGAGTGGTTCGCAGACGTGCGGTCACTCGAACGAACCGTGACGGACGAGAACCTGCGCCACTACGACTACCGGTGGCGACCCAAGCGAGGTGGTGGGGCTCGACTCGTCGAAGCGCCGAAGCAGAATCTCAAAACGGTCCAGCGACGGATTCTCCGTCGAATTCTCGACGCCGTCCCTGCCCACGAGGCGGCGCATGGCTTTCGGCGCGGTCGGTCGATTCAGAGTTTTGCGGCGCCGCACACCGGACAGGACGTGGTCGTACGACTCGATCTTCGCTCGTTCTTCACCTCGGTCCCCGCCGGACGCATCTTCGCGATCTTCACCTCGATCGGCTACCCGGCGCCCGTCGCACACGTCTTGACCGGCCTCACCACCAACGCCACCCCTGCACGGGTGCTCGCGGCGTATCCCGGAAGTCGCGGACTGGACGCGAGCGTGGCGGCGATGTTGCGTGGCGTTCACCTCCCGCAAGGAGCCCCGACGTCTCCGGCGCTCGCCAACCTGGCTGCGTTTGCTCTCGATGTGCGGCTTGCGGCCCTGGCTGAGCGATTCGACGCCACCTACACGCGCTACGCCGATGACCTCGCCGTGTCCGGCAGCGGCGACTTTGCTCGCGCCGTGGATCGCTTCATCGCCATCGCCGCAACGGTGGTGTCCGACGAGGGATTCTCGATCGCGCCCGACAAGACCCGGGTCCAGCGGTCCCACCGGCGTCAGGTCCTCACCGGCCTGACCGTCAATCGTCATCTGAACGTTGCCCGGCGCGACGTCGACCGCCTGCGTGCCCTGCTGCACGACGCGGTTCACAACGGACCCGACGCGGCCAACCGGAACGGCATCGTGCAGTTTCAATCGCATCTGGAGGGACGGATTGGCCATGTGCAGGCGACCAACCCCGCCCGGGCACGACGGCTTTGGCTCCTCTTCGACCAGATCGATTGGAGCGTAAGCCGCTGAATCGAACGATCGTTCGTCGAAATGCTTGTTCGAACAGCTGTTCGGAACTACATTGCTGTTGTCCTCGCACGGCCATCGCTGGTCGATCGACGAACACGCTGGTGTCACACCCCCTCCGTAGGGTCCCCACCGTCAACTTCCCCAACTCACGAACATCACACAGGAGCAACGACGTGGAGCGAGACAAAGCACTCGACATGGCCCTCGGGCAGATCGAAAAGCAGTTCGGCAAGGGTGCCGTCATGCGGATGGGGGAGAAGGGCTCGATGGCGATCGAGTCCGTTCCCACCGGCGCACTGGCGCTGGACCTTGCCCTCGGGATCGGGGGACTTCCCCGCGGTCGCGTGACGGAGATCTACGGCCCGGAGTCCTCGGGCAAGTCGACCTTGGCAACCCATGTGGTGGCCGAAGCGCAGCGCAACGGCGGCAGCTGCGCCTACATCGACGCCGAGCATGCGATGGATCCGGTGTATGCCAAGGCGATCGGTGTCGACATCGACAGCCTCCTCATCTCTCAGCCCGACACCGGCGAACAGGCCCTCGAGATCTGCGACATGTTGGTCCGATCGGGGGCCCTCGACGTGATCGTCATCGACTCGGTTGCGGCCTTGACGCCCAAGGCGGAGATCGAGGGAGACATGGGTGACAGCCATGTGGGTCTCCAAGCCCGACTCATGTCGCAGGCACTTCGCAAGCTCACCGCCAACCTCAACAAGACCGACACGATCTGCATCTTCATCAATCAGTTGCGAGAGAAGATCGGCGTCATGTTCGGTTCGCCCGAGACCACCCCGGGCGGCCGGGCGCTGAAGTTCTACTCGTCGGTGCGGCTCGACATCCGGCGGATCGAGTCGATCAAGCAGGGTGCTGAGGTCGTGGGCAACCGAACCCGAGTCAAGGTCGTCAAGAACAAGGTGGCGCCGCCGTTCCGTCAGGCCGAGTTCGACATCATGTACGGGGCTGGCATCAGCCGTGAAGGTTCGGTCCTTGACCTGGCGGTCGAACACGACGTCGTCAAGAAATCCGGTGCCTGGTACACCTACGAGGGTGAGCAACTCGGGCAGGGCCGCGAAAAGGCCAAGGACTTCTTGACGGAGAACCCCGAGCTGATGGTCGAGATCACCGACCGGGTCACCAAGATCGTGATGCCGGAGCCGGACGCACCGGGCGAGAACGCTGACGTCTCTCTGGACGAAGAGTTCTCCGACGCGGACGACGAGCCCATCCTGCTCGACGACTGAATCGGCACGTTCCAAAACACCAGATGCCCGTCACCGTGAGGGGTGGCGGGCATCTGGCGTTTGGAGGGGACGGTGGTCGGGGACGACGATCCCAGTGACGATTCTGTTCAGCGTTTCTCCACTTGTCGGACGGAGCGCACGTCAATCAAGCGGTCGTACTCGACCTCGCTCCGCTTGGCAGCGAGTCGCATCGTCAGACGGTGAAAGGCCGCCGGCTCGACCATGAAGCGAATCTGGCTCAGGGCTTGGTTTTGGCCGGCGGATTCGACGCGAAGCGTGGCATAGCCGAAGAATTCGCCAAGTGTGGTCCGTTCGAGCACGATGTCGGTCACTTTGGTGACGGGCATCGAGGCGATGGTGAAGCCGAGAAACCCGGTGACTTCGATGATCCGACGGTTGGTGATGTAGCGCACCTCGTAGCGCCACCACCGGAGGATCCGAAAGCCCAGTCGGGCGATGAACCAGAGTCCGATCCCCGGGATCAGCACGATAGGTGAGACGTCTCGGGTCACGAGTACGTAGGCCACGATGAGTGCCGCCCCGACGTTGGTTGGGCTCCAGTCCTGGAGTCGGAACCACCGGTACATCACGATCACGGAGAGCCCGATCAGCAACATCAACAGGTTGATGCCGTCGTAGGCCGGGCGAAGCAGCGCCACAGTGACCAGCGTCAGGACGGCAAACGTCTCGATTGCTGGTTCGGCCAGGCTCATTGCGTGCTTTGGGGTGCGGTACAGCACGACTTCGTCGGCGACAAGGACGTCGCGATCGCGAGGTGGTCGGATGAGCAGGGAGATTCGTTGCACGAATCTCTCGCTCGCGTACGGCTGCGGGCGTGGCGATGCCGCCGTCCGGCGTGGACGGCTGGGGCGATGCGGATCTCCGGGTGGAGGACCCGCTTGGGTCACAGGCCGACGACTGCGAGGGCCTGGGTGACGGCGCCGTCCCCGGCGAGTCCCCGCAGGAAGTCCAGCATCGCTCCGGCAAGTCCGGAGAGCAGGCCGAGAAACGCGTTGCCTTGCTCGCCGGTCTGGGTGCCATTGAGCGAGATCAGATAGAGAACGAACAGTGCGAGCAGGGGATAGCCAAATCGCTTGGTCATGGGATTCCTCCGTGAGGTGAGGAGACGTCATGACCCCAGCTCGGCTGCATCACAGCCGGGCTCCGCTCGCCGACGTCATGCTAACACCACCCAGGCGCACAATCGGTGCATGATCACCCACTCTGCGTGTTACATCGGTGTAATTCCATCGGTGTAACCCGATGTCAAACTCGTCCGATGCACCCGGCACATGGGGAGCTGAGGCCATTGCCTCGGTACGAGCTGAGGGCATTGCCTCGGTACGCTGGGGGAATGGCCGGCAAGTATCTGCTTCGCACCTACGGATGCCAGATGAACGAGCACGACAGCGAACGGATCGCGGGTCTGCTCGAAGCCGATGGGTACACCGCAACCGACGACCTCGAAGACGCCGATGTCGTCATGTTGAACACGTGCTGCATTCGAGAGAACGCGGACAACAAGCTCTACGGTGCACTCGGTCATCTGAAGGCGGCCAAGGCCGCGCGACCGGATCTTCAGATTGCCGTGGGCGGTTGCCTTGCGCAGAAGGATCGAGACTTGATCGCCGAACGAGCCGGGCATGTCGACGTCGTGTTCGGGACGCACAATGTGCATCGGGCGGCGGAGCTGTTGCAGGAGAGCCGCGAGCACGGACCGATCGTTGAGATTCTGGAGGCGGCGGTCGATGCGGAACATGCGGCGTTTCCTTCGGCGCTCCCCGAAAAGCGAGAGGATGATCACGCCGCATGGGTCACGATCCAGATCGGTTGCGACAACAGCTGCGCGTTTTGCATCGTCCCGTCGGTACGCGGGCCAGAGATTTCGCGATCCTTCGGTGACTTGGTCGCGGAGGTCGAACGGCTGGCGCGCGACGGCGTCGCCGAGATCACCCTTCTCGGGCAGAACGTGAACAGCTACGGCCGAGACCTGACCCTCGCGGTCGGCTCGGCGGAGCCACCGCTGTCCGACGCACACGTCGTCGGACAGCGGTGGATCGATGCGGGCCGACGACGTGGTCGGCCGCTGTTCGCCGACCTGCTTCGAGCGGTGGGAGCCGTCGATGGCATCGAACGGGTGCGCTACACGAGCCCGCATCCGAAGGACCTTCGTGACGACACGATTGCGGCGATGGCCGAGGTCGACACGGTCTGCAACCACCTTCATCTCCCGCTCCAGTCGGGCAGTGACGCCATTCTTTCCTCGATGCACCGGGGGTATACCGCGCAGCGCTACCTGGAACGGCTGGCGAAGGCCCGAGCGGAGATCCCGGATCTCGCCGTCTCCACGGATCTCATCGTGGGCTTTCCGGGAGAGACCGAAGACGACTTCACCCAGACCCTCGAAGTCGCCGCAGAGGCGCAGTACGACAGCGCGTACACCTTCGTGTTCTCGCCGCGTGAGGGGACCGAAGCGGCCGAGCTGGTCAACGATTTCGTTCCACAGGCCGTGACCAAGGAACGGATGGAACGCCTTCGCCACGTCATCGAACGCAGCGCGGCGAAACACAACGCAGCTCGAGTTGGTCGGATCGAAGAAGTCGTCGTCGAAGGTCCATCCAAGCGGGACCCGTCGGTGATCACCGGGCGAACTCGCCAGAACAAGCTCGTGCATTTCGCGGGCGACCTTCGAGTCGGGGCGCTCGCCGAGGTCGAGATCACTCAAGGCCGAAGTCACTACCTGCTCGGAGAACTCCGGTCACAGCTTCGTGGGCCCAAGACGCGCACGAGGATCCCTGTCGTTGCCGGGTGACGCTCGGCGACTGCGGTTGCACGGTCGCGCCGACGAGGCCCAGTTCGCCCAGAATCCGCTCCCGGTCGTCGAGGCCATGGGTGAGGCGCTGGCGGCCTGGCACGGTGGACAGACCTCGTCACTCACCCCGCGGACGCCAATGGAGATCCGCAACGCGCTGGCCCTTCTGGACGAAGAATCCGCGGTGATTCCAAGTCCGTACGAACGTGTCTCGAGACCAACGCTGCGAACGGCGCTGTCGTCTGGACCTCCGGCGAATTCCGCTGCGGTGTGCACCCACGGTGCGCCGATCGTCGCTGCGGCGTTTCTCGATCGTGGCGTGCTCCGGTGGGACACACCGAGTGAGCCCGGCCTCGATCCCGCGGAGCGAGATCTCGCGATTGCGCTTCGTTCGATCGCGGAGACGTTCTCACCAGAGGCGACTCGCACGTTCATCGATGCGTACACGACCTATGGAGGGCAGCTGCCGGACGCCGCCACGCTCGACTGGTACGCGTTGCTCGCGGCATTCCGGTGAGTCCCAAGCCCGTCTGCATCGTCGGCCCGACCGCAAGCGGGAAATCCGCGGTCGCGCTCGCCGTTGCGCGGGAAAGAACAGGCGTCGAACTGGTCTCCGTCGATTCGATGCAGGTGTACCGGGAGATGGACATCGGCACGGCGAAGCCGAGTGCGGTTGAGCAGGCCGAGGTCAGGCACCACCTGATCGATCTCGTCGAGCCGAGCGCTCACTACACCGTCGCGCGTTTTCAACGGGACTGGTACGAGGTGCGAGACGATCTCGGTCGGCGCGGGGTGAACCCGATTCTGGTTGGGGGGACAGGGCTCTACTTTCGTGCCGTCATCGACGACCTCGAGATTCCCCCGCAGTTCCCTGAGGTGGTCGATGAGCTCCGGGCATCTGGAGCGTCGGTCGACGCCTTCTACGGTCAGCTGTGCTCGCTTGACCCGCTCGCCGCGTCCCGAATCGATCCGAGCAACGAGCGTCGAATCGTGCGAGCCCTGGAGGTGACCATCGGGAGCGGCAGACCGTTCTCGTCCTTCGGACCGGGGCTGACGCAATATCACGATGTCGACATCGCCCTCATCGGCCTGCGCGTCGACGGCGATGTTCTCGATCGTCGGATCAACCAAAGGTACGACGCGCAGATGGCTCAGGGCTTCCTGGACGAGGTTGCGGCGCTCGCCGCTCGGCCGGACCCGCTGTCGTCCACCGCGCGTCAGGCGCTGGGTTATCGCGAGCTCCTCCGCCACGTCGAGCAGGGCGAACCGCTCGATGCCGTGCTCGAGGACGCCAAGGTTCGCACCCGTCGGTTTGCCCGGCGTCAGCGAAAGTGGTTCGGACGGGATCCTCGGATTCGTTGGGTGGATGTTCCCGCCGGCGTGGGCAACACACTCGACCACCGGCCAGCGATCGACGCGGTGCTCGAAGCCGTCTCGGGCTCGTGAGCGGCCATACTGACGCTGATGTTCTTGACCAAACACCATGCACTCGGCAACGACTTCCTGGTGAGCTTCGATGACGTTGATCCAGAGCGGGCCGTCGACCTTGCGCGCACGATCTGCGATCGACGGACGGGCATCGGCGCCGACGGCTTGATGCTCGGCGAGGACGCTGGAGCGACTCCCCGAATGCGGCTGTGGAATTCTGACGGTTCGCCCGCCGAGATCTCTGGAAACGGACTTCGTTGCTTTGGGCAGGCGCTGTCGATGCGGCGCGGCATCTCCGCGCTCGACGTCGATGTCGATACGGCGAATGGGCTGCGACGGTGCGCCGTCGTCCCCACGAGCAACCCGGCAGTCGTCGATGCCTCTGCCGACATGGGGCCGGTCACTCACGGCGACGATCCGGCCGGCGACTTCGACGCGCTTCTTGTCGGCCTCGGACTCGAGTCGGTGTCTCGCTGGGCGACGGGAGCTGTCGGCAATCCCCATGTCGTCCTCGAGACGGCCGATCCATCGGCCATCGACCTCGCCGCGGTCGGGCCCGCAATCGAGGCCGCCTTTGCCCATGGCGTGAACGCGCATTTCGTCCGACGGCTCACCGACGACCGAATCGAGCTACGCGTGTGGGAACGCGGCGCCGGAATCACCCAGGCCTGCGGGTCGGGGGCAACGGTCTCGGCGCAGACGCTTCACGACTGGGGAAGTGTCGGATCGAGGGTGGCGGTCGACATGCCGGGCGGAACGGCACGAGTTGACGTCATGGACGACGAGCACCCGACGGCAGTCCTCCACGGACCTGCCACGTTCGTCGGCTCGATCGAGGTCCCACGTGGGTGATTCCGAGGCGCCCTCGGAGGAGGAGTTCCGGTCCGATCACCGTGGGGCCTTCGGTGAGTACGGTGGCGAATCCGGCGGGCTGATCGATCGGTCGTTCCGGGAGCGGATCGTGCTCGTTGGTGTGACCATGCCCGACGGTTCGGCAGCAGAGACCGAGGCGTCGCTCGACGAGCTGTCTCTGCTCGTCGATACGGCAGGCGCCGATGAGGTCGGACGTGTGCTGCAACGCCGACAGGCCCCCGACCCGGCGACCTACGTCGGAAAGGGCAAGGCCGCCGAGATCAAGGACATGTCGGTCTCGGTGGATTCCGACACGGTGGTGTTCGACGACGAGCTCTCCCCGGCCCAGCAGCTCAATCTCGAGAAGATTCTGGGTCGATCGGCGCTCGATCGGACCGCGGTGATTCTCGACATTTTCGCCCAGAACGCGTCGAGCAGCGAAGGCAAGGCTCAGGTCGAACTCGCTCAGCTGAAGTATCGCCTGCCTCGGCTGCGACGATCCGGCCGTTCCTATTCGCAACAGGGCGGCGGCATCGGAACGCGAGGACCGGGCGAAACTCAGCTCGAGGTGGACCGTCGGCGGCTCGTGCGGCGGGTCCACAAGCTCGAGGAGGATCTCCGGCGGCTGCGAAAGACCCGCGACACTCAGGCCAAGCAGCGGCGGCGGTCGTCCAACCGCGGAGTCGCCCTCGTCGGCTACACAAACGCGGGCAAATCGACCGTGCTCAACCGTCTCACCGACGCGGGGGTCACCGCCGAAGACCGGCTCTTCGCCACCCTCGACGCCACGACGCGTCGACTTCAGCTCCCCGGCGGAGAGCTCGTGTTTCTCACGGACACCGTCGGGTTCGTTCGCAAGCTTCCGACCGAACTCGTCGAGGCGTTCAAGAGCACGCTCGATGTGGTCATCGATGCCGATCTCCTTCTCCACGTCGTCGATGCATCATCACCGGACCCCCAGGCCAACATCGATGTCGTGCGCAGGACGCTTCGAGACATCGGGGCCGGGGACGTGCCCGAGCTGATCGTGTTCAACAAGCTCGATCGAGCCCCGAACATTCGCGGTCTTCTCGGCCGGTTCCCCGGCTCGGTCGCGATGAGTGCGCTCGATGGTTCGGGGGCCGACGGCTTGCTCGACGCGATGGGCGAGCGACTCCGCTCGATGACCGAGCTGGCAGAGCTCACGATTCCGTTCGACCGCGGCGACGTCCTGGCGATGGTGCATCGTGAAGGCCAGGTCCTCACCGAGATGACCACCGACACCGGATTCGTTGTGCGGGCGAGGCTCGATCCCGACTCGATGGGGCGGTTGAGCGAATGGATGCCCGCAACCGCGGGGACCAACCCGGAGGAGCCCGAGCAATGATCCGCCGATTCGATCTGCCTCCCTATCCCTACGATCGGCTCAACGAGCTTCGAACACGTGCGACCTCGCTCCACGGCATCGCCGTGGATTGTTCGATCGGCACCCCGGCCGACGACCCGCCGGTGTCGGTCGTCGAGGCGCTGTCGACGTCCGGACTCGAACGCCGCTATCCGCCGTCGATTGGGACCCTCGAGTTCCGCGAGGCGGTGAGCGGCTGGTTCGACCGGACGACTTCCGTCCAGGTCGAACCCCAGCACGTCGGCGCCGCCATCGGCCTTAAGGAGTTCGTTGCCGGTCTGCCGCATTGGCTTCGACTTCGAGACCCGGAGCGCGACACCGTGCTTTACCCGGCCATCAGCTACCCGTCGTACGCAATGGGTGCAGAGCTGGCGCACGGCCGTTCGGTGGCCGTACCTGTCGACGGCCGCTGGCGGCTCCAGCTGGACGCCATCGATCCCGATGACATCGCTCGGGCGGCGTGCCTGTGGGTCAACTCTCCGGGAAACCCCGCCGGAGCGCTCGAGGACCTCACCGCCGCAGCAGAGTGGGGCCGGCTCCACGGCGTACCCGTGATCTCCGACGAGTGTTACCTCGAGTTCACGTGGGGCGGGCGCGGCCGCACCATTCTCGAGTCGGGTCTCGACGGCGTGCTCGCCGTGCACAGTCTGTCCAAGCGGTCGAACCTGGCCGGTGTGCGGATCGGCCACTACGCCGGCGATCCTGAGCTCGTGCACTGGTTGCAGGAGATCCGCAAGCATGCGGGTGCAATGGCGCCGATCTCCTCGCAGCATGCGGCCGTCGTGGCGCTGAACGACACCGCGCACGTCGAGCTCCAGCGCGAGCGATACCACCGACGCATGTTGGCGATGATCGACGTACTCGCCGCCGCAGGGGTCGAGGCGGCGATGCCCGAAGGCGGCTTCTACCTCTGGGCGCGAGCACTAGAAGGTGACGGATGGATGCTGGCCGAGCATCTGGCCGAGTCCCTCGGTCTCATCGTGTCGCCAGGCGAGTTCTACGGTCCTTCGGGACAAGCGCACGTTCGGGTTGCCGTGGTGTGCCAGGACGCCGACATCGACGTCCTCACCTCTCGAATCGCTTCATGAAGGAGTTCCCATGTCTGCCGTGACCGCCGACTACGACCGGCGCCGAGCCGGCCAGCTGCTTTCGCTGACCGCCGACCTCGTCGACATGGCGTCGGAGTCGTTCGAAGAAGCCGCCATTGCCGACTGGTTCGAGGCCGAGCTCCGGGCGTTGAGCCACCTGGAAGTCACCCGGGTCGGAGACAACCTCGTCGCTCGTACGACGCTCGGGCGTCCGTACCGTCTCGCCATCGGCGGGCACCTCGACACGGTTCCCGCCAACGACAACGCAACCGCCCGGATCGACGGACCGGTTCTTCACGGTCTCGGCTCGGCCGACATGAAAGGCGGCCTCGCCGTCATGCTCGAGTTGGCGCGTACGGTGCCCGAGCCCGCCGTCGACGTCACCTACGTGTTCTACGCCCGTGAAGAAGTGGCCATCGTGCACAACGGACTTCGAGAACTGTTTCGCGAGGTGCCAGAGCTGTTGGAAGCCGACGTCGCCATCCTCGGCGAGCCAACCGATGCCGTCCTCGAAGGGGGCTGTCAGGGCACCATGCGCTTCGAGATCGAGTTCCGGGGGACGCGGGCGCACACGGCTCGTCCGTGGATGGGCCGCAACGCCATTCACCGGGTTGGCGAACTACTCACGGCGCTCGAGTCGATCGAGCATCGAACGCCGGTGATCGACGGGTGTGAGTTCCGGGAGGCAATGCAGGCGGTTCGCATCGAGGGTGGCGTTGCCGGCAACGTCGTGCCCGACCAAGCGACGGTGACGATCAACCATCGATTCGCTCCCGATCGTTCTGCGGAAGAAGCGGAGGCCTGGGTGCGATCCGTTGTCGAGCCCTTCATGGATGTCGGTGACACGTTCACGATGACGGACTGCTCGCCTGCGGCGCGTCCTGACCTGCGCCATCCGTTGATGGCGGCGTTCGTTGGCCGCAACGATTTGCTCGTCCGAGCCAAGCTCGGATGGACGGACGTGGCCTTTTTTGCCGAGCAGGGGATTCCGGCGGTCAACTTCGGTCCTGGTGATGCCACGCTTGCGCACACCAAACAGGAGCACCTCAACGAGGTGCCCCTGTGGATGACGTTTGCGGCGCTCGATGAGCTGTTGCGGACCGGTGTGTGATCAGAGACGACGCAGCACGGTGACGACTCGGCCGTACACGGCCACGTCGCCAGCGTCGAACACCATCGGCTCGAGCGCCTGGTTGGCGGGCAGCAGCGTGACGGTGCTGCCGGACGACTCGTAGGTCTTGACCGTTGCCTCGTCGCCGGGGATACCGGCGATCACGATGTCACCGTTCATCGCGGAGTCCTGGCTTCGGACGACGACGAAGTCGCCGTCGTGGATGCCCGCATCGATCATCGAATCGCCGCGCACTCTCAGCATGTAGAGCTCGCCGTCGCCGGTGAACTCCGTCGGGAGGGGCATGAGCTCCTCCACGTTCTCGTGCGCAAGGACGTCGGTGCCCGCCGCCACGTCACCGACGAGCGGCACGTGGGTGACCTGGGCTCGCTCGATCACGGCGCCCGAGTTGGGGTCGTAGCGGACCTCGATCGCCCGCGGTTTGGCGGGGTCTCGCCGGAGGTAGCCGAGCTTCTGCAGGGTGTTGAGGTGGCTGTGCACGGTTGAGGGAGACGTCAGTCCGACCGCGCCACCGATCTCTCTGACCGACGGTGGGTAGCCGCGCTCTCGGTTGGAGGAGTCGATGAAATCGAGGATCTCCTGCTGCCTCTGGGTGAGGTTGGTTCCGGCCATTGCTCTGCCTCTGTTTCTGGTGTCGTGAAATCCGGGAGCGTTGGTTCCGGTGGTCGGACCGGCTCCGATACCGATGTGACGTCTGCGGCCGATCGAGCCAGAGAATTTCTGACTCGATCGAGGTTGCAATCGTACATCTGTTCGCAGTATAACAAGAACAGGTGTTCGGCGCACACATGTTCGCTCACACCGACTCGCAGGTCAAGGATCCCGGGGCGCAGAGCGGTTCGGGTGGGAGGAGACCGGCACTTGGACCGATCGGTCGAGCACGCCTCGGCCCCGCCCACCGTTGCTGTCACACCCCAGGAGTTGACTGATGTCCATGACGCTTCAGACCACCGCCCCCACGCCACCAACCACCTCGGATCGTCCCCTGCGGGTGAACCCGCTGCTCGCAGTGCTCGTGGGCTCGATGATTGTGTTGGCCCTGCTCAGCATGACGCGAGGGGCTGCGGCCAACGGCCCACTCGAGCCGGTCGCCGCGCAGTCGGCGATCGAGGACTCGATCGAGATCTACATCGTGCAGCCCGGAGACACCCTTTGGGATATTGCCTCGGACATCACGCCCGAGGGCGGGTCGCATGCGACGGCGCTCGACTATCTCCGCGAGCAGGCCGGGGGCGCGGCGATCGATGTGGGTCAGCGGATCGTGATCGATCACGCGGCCATCGACTGGTAGGCGTCGTGACCGTCGTCGGTCGGCGATCAGCCTCGGTCACGGACCCAGCGGAAGAAGCAGAACGAGTCGTCGATCACGAGACGGTCGAGGCGCATCGCACGCGGCTCCACGGCGGCGGCTCCGTGCACGATCCGCGGCGAGCCGCCGCCAACGATGTTCGGCGAGCTGCTGAGACACCACTCGTCGACCAGATCTGCGGTGACGAACGCACCGTTGAGGGTGGGGCCCCCTTCGAGGAGCACGATTTTCGCTCCGAGCTCGTCGATCCGGCTGAGGGCGACGCCGGGATCGACCGTTGTCGAGCCTGCCTCGACGACGTCCGCCACTTCGGCGAGGCGATCCTTTGCGGCCTGCGGAGCTGCACTGGTCGTGATGATCAGTGGCCGGGCCTCGGGCGAGAACACGCGATGGTCGTTCGGGAGGCCCAGCCGACCGCTCACGATGGCCAGCCGCGGCGTTGGCGCTTGGCCTCGGCGTTGGCGCTGTTCTCGGATCTCGTCACTGCCCAGCGGCGGGCGGTAGTTCTCGGCCAACACCGTGCCAGAGGCAACGACGATGACGTCGGCAACGGCGCGGATTGCTCGAAACACGGCCTTGTCGCCAGGCCCGCCGAGACCGCCCGACACACCGTCGATGGCGACGCTACCATCGAGGCTCTGGATCATGTTGGCGAGCACCCACGGACGTCCGGCTGGTTTCGGCCGGTGATCGCCGGCGTAGCACGTCGCGACGTCGATGTTGTCCACAGGGTTGGGGAAGACCTGACGCATGCGGGACAACGTTATCCGGCCCGTTCGCGGGCACAGGGCGCCCCCGATCGGCCTCCTCGATGCGGGGATGTGGACAACGTGGGCCGATTTCCCCTCGATTTCAACAGGTCGTCCCCTTTTCGTGCACAAGGGCTCACCCGTACCGTGGCGGTCGACAGGTCGCCCCGGCTCCCCGGCACGATGGAAGCCGCGCACGAAGGTGTGCGGCTTGACCCCGGGGGTCGGGCACCTGTCCTGTTCGCTGTGATGTCGGTGCTCGCCGTCGTCGTTGCGGTTGCTCCTCGAGCCGATCGAAAGGGTCTCCGATGACACTCGCCCCCGAACCGACCGAGGCTCGACCACTCGGCCTGACGCGGCACCACACCACCGAAGGGACCGACCCCTACGACACCGTCGTGTGGGAGCGTCGTGATGCCCGCATCCACGATTGGCGCGATGGGGCGGTCGTCTTCGAGCAGAAGCGCATCGAGGTGCCGGCGAATTGGTCGATCAACGCGTCGAACATCCTGGCGCAGAAGTACTTTCGCGGGACGCTGGGGACGCCCGGTCGTGAGTCGTCGCTGCGCGAGGTCATCGACCGAGTCGTCGACACCATCACTCGCTGGGGGCTCGACGGCGGTTACTTCACCGACGCAGAGAGTGCGGTCTTCGCCGACGAGCTTCGTTGGTTGATCGTGCACCAGCGGATGGCCTTCAACTCGCCGGTTTGGTTCAACCTCGGCGTCGATGGCGTGCCTCAGCAGGCCTCTGCGTGCTTCATCTTGTCGGTCGACGACGACATGCCCTCCATCCTCAACTGGTACGCCGAGGAAGGGATGATCTTCAAGGGCGGGTCGGGCTCGGGCGTGAACCTGTCGAGGATCCGCTCCTCGGCCGAGGCCCTCAACGGCGGCGGAACGGCATCGGGTCCGGTGAGCTTCATGCGCGGTGCCGACGCGTCTGCCGGAACGATCAAGAGCGGTGGAAAGACGCGCCGCGCCGCAAAGATGGTCATCCTCGACATCGACCATCCCGACGTCGAGGAGTTCATCTGGTGCAAGGCCCGCGAGGAGAAGAAGGCCCGGGCGCTTCGTGACGCGGGCTTTGACATGGATCTCGACGGGGCGGACTCGTTCTCCATCCAATACCAGAACGCGAACAACTCGGTTCGGGTCACCGACGAGTTCATGACCGCGGTCGAGAACGATGCCGACTGGCACCTTCGGGCGGTCAAGGACGGGTCGATTCTCCGCACCGTCCCCGCACGAGAGCTCTTGCGTGGTCTCGCAACGGCGGCGTGGGAATGCGCCGACCCCGGAGTCCAGTACGACACGACGATCAACCGTTGGCACACGACCCCCAACGCCGGGCGGATCAATGCCAGCAACCCGTGCAGTGAGTATCTGCATGTCGATGACAGCGCGTGCAACCTCGCAAGCCTCAATCTGCGGGCGTTTCAGCGAGCCGATACATCGTTCGACGTCGACTCGTTCATCGCTGCCGTCGAGATCGTGTTCACCGCGCAGGAGATCGTCGTCGGACGAGCGGACTACCCGACCGAGAAGATTCGGAAAAACACGCTCCGGCTGCGCCAGATCGGCCTGGGCTACGCCAACCTCGGCGCCTTGTTGATGTCCGTCGGCGCACCGTACGACTCCGATCAGGGCCGGGCCCTCGCGGCCGCGATCACGGCGCTCATGGGTGGCGCGGCGTACAACATGTCTGCCCGGCTCGCAGCGCGCGTCGGGCCCTTCGATGCCTGGGCCGAGGACGCCGACGCCATGCAGCGCGTGCTCGGCATGCACCGTGCTGCTGTCGACGGCATCGACGCATCGCTCGTCCCGAATGATCTGCTCGACGCCGCACACGCGGCCTGGGACGACACCTGTGTGCGGGCGGCGAGCACCGGCATCCGCAACGCCCAG
Source organism: Acidimicrobiales bacterium (assembly GCA_020629635.1). Lineage (GTDB taxonomy): Bacteria > Actinomycetota > Acidimicrobiia > Acidimicrobiales > SHLQ01 > SHLQ01. Next base: position 280,061 of record JAHDCX010000001.1, read on the forward strand.
GCAACGGTGTTGGCGCCGACCGGCACGATCAGCTTTCTCATGGATTGCGACACGACGGGGATCGAACCCGACCTCGGCCTCGTGAAGATGAAGAAGCTCGTCGGTGGCGGGACGATGCAGATCGTCAACCAGGGCGTCGGCGAGGCCTTGACGAATCTGGGCTACTCGGCGGACGCGGTCGACACGATCGTGGCCCACGTCGCAGACACCGGATCGGTCCTCGGAGCGCCCGGCCTCGCCGAAGAGCACGAGGCCGTGTTCGCCTGTTCGATGGGGGACAACACCATTGCCCCGCACGGGCACGTGACGATGATGGCCGCCGTGCAACCGTTCTTGAGCGGCGCCATCTCCAAGACGGTCAATCTCCCTGAGGAAACGACCGTCGAGGACATCGAGCAGGTGTACCTCGACGCCTGGGAGCTCGGACTGAAGGCCGTCGCGGTCTACCGCGACAATTGCAAGGTCGCCCAGCCGCTGACGGCCAAAACCGCGGACGATGACGAAGAACCGAGCTCCACAGCCATCGAGGCCCTCGATGCGGCGATGCCGGTCTCGTCCAATCCCACCCGCGAACGGCTGCCGCGGTCGCGAGCGTCACGGACCTTCGAGTTCCGGGTCGCCGACTGCAAGGGGTTCGTCACGGTCGGGGAGTACTCCGATGGCCGCCCGGGCGAGCTGTTCATCCGAGTCTCCAAGCAGGGCTCGACCCTCGCCGGCATCATGGATGCCTTCGCCATCTCCGTCAGTCACGGTCTGCAATACGGCGTGCCTCTCGCAGCGTTTGTCGATGCCTTCGTGGGCATGCGCTTCGAGCCCGCCGGCATGACCGACGACGCAGACCTCCGCATTGCGTCGAGCCTCATGGACTATCTCTTCCGACGACTCGCCGTGGAGTACATGTCGGACGAGGAGCGTCGGAGCCGGAACATCCTCACGTCTGGCGAGCGAAGCCAGCCGACGCTTCCGGGTGTCGCCGAGGCCGCCACCGAAACCACCCAGGGACTCGACCTTCCGGCCGATCCGCCAGCATCGTTGAGCCCCCCACCGATCGAGAACACCGCTGCGGACCGCGAGTCGGCGAGCGACGCCCCGTTCTGCGGGCAGTGTGGGACCCAGATGGTTCGAGCCGGGAGCTGCCATGCCTGTCGGGACTGCGGATCGACGAGTGGATGTTCGTGAGATGACGATCCAGACCGCCGAAGCGCCGGCGGCAGCCGGTATCCGAAGTACGCTCGCCGTGATGGGTGTGATGCGGTTCTCGTTCGGCACGATGGGCTCCGGCAAGTCCACGTTGGCGCTCCAGATCCATCACAACCTGACGTCAGCGGGCCTGCGCGGGGTGATCTGCACGATGCTCGATCGCCAAGGCGCTCGGGTCTCCTCGAGACTCGGGGTCTCCGCGGACGCCCTGGTGTTGGATCCATCGATCGACCTTCGTGAGGTTGCGGTCGTCGATGGTCGACCGCTCGACTACCTCGTGTGCGACGAGGCGCAGTTCTACACCCCCGAACAGATCGAACAACTCGCCGAGGTCGTCGACGTCCTGCAAGCCGATGTCTATGCGTTTGGGTTGCTCACCGACTTCCGGGGCCGCTTGTTCCCGGGGACGGCTCGGCTCCTCGAGCTCGCCGACGAGTCCGGAGAAATCCAGTGCGAAGCGCGGTGTTGGTGTGGCGAGCGAGCGACACACAACGCCCGGTTGGTCGATGGAGTCCAGGTCTACGAGGGAGAGCTGATGGTCGTCGACGACCCGTCGCAGGCTCCCGACGTTCGCTACGAGCTTCGTTGCCGCCGCCACTGGCTCGCAGGCGAAGGGCCGCCGTCGATCGAACTCGGCTGATCGTCAGATCAGCTCTCGCAGCTGACGAGGATGTCTCCGGGACTGGGGCAGTCGTCGATGTCGCCGCCACCGTGGAGTTCGTCGAGGCCGTCGCCGCCGGTCAGCCGGTCCAGACCATTACGGCCGAAGAGCTGATCATCGTTGTTGCCGCCGTGCATGCGGTCTCGGCCGGGTCCACCGTCGAGCTTGTCCTCGCCCTTGCCCCCGAAGAGCCGGTCGTGCCCGCCGCCTCCCCAGATGCGGTCACGCCCTCCTTCGCCGTAGATGTGGTCGGCGTCGTGGCCTCCGTGAATGCGGTCGTTTCCGCCGCCGCCTCGCAGGAAGTCCTCGCCACGACGACCGTCGATCCAGTCGCGGGCGTTGCCTCCGAAGATCTCATCGTTGCCGTTCCCGCCGGACAGCGTGTCGGACCCCTCGCCGCCACAGATGACGTCGTCTCCATCCGCGCCATCGATGGTGTCGTCGCCGTCGAGTCCATGGATCACGTCGACGCCCGGGGTGCCAACCAGCACGTCATCGCCCGGCGTCCCGGCAATGGTGACGAGGCGGCCGAGACACGTGAGTCCAGAAGGGATGACACCGAACTCCGCCGGTGGAGGAATGACCAGCGCTCCCATCCCGTATCCGTTGTCGGGACCCGTCGGACCTCGGTCGATGGTGAGGCGGGGGAGAAGGGCCTGCACGTCGTCGGGCTCCTGGATCAGCTCTGCTCCCCGAAGCACCGCAATCAACCCGGACACCAGCGGCGCGCTGGAGCTCGTGCCAGAGAAGCAACCCGCAAAGCCGTGAGCGGGAAGACACGAGGCGGCGGCGAGCGTCGGAACCGGTCGTCCGTCCAGCGTCGGCCCTTGTGAGCTGTAGCCGGCGAGCGACAGGCTCGATGGCCGAACGAGTGAGCCGACGCTGATCGCTCCTGGGTTCGCCGAATCGGCTCCGGGCCCGGTTGCCGATGCGAAGTTCGTCCACTCTTCCATTGGCGTCAGGTTGCCCATGATCTGGATCTGGTCGTCGCCGTCGGGCTGGGCGTCGGCAAACTTCACGATCGAGAGGTAGTCGCGGTCGTTGGATCCGTCGCAGCTGGTGGCGACGTGCTCGAGGGGCGGATGCTCGGGGTCGGCTTGAATGTTGTTGCCTCGGACCTCGGGAGTCGTCGCGGTTGGGGTGTCGTAGATCCACAGGTCGTAGTCGGTGGCGATCCCCGGGCCCCAGTCGTCCCATCTCATGCCCAGCAAGAAGCCGCACACGAACTCCATCCGCTCCGAGCCCGACGCCCAATTGTGGATGTTGTCGCCATCGGGATCGTTGAAGGTGCCCACCCAGTTCTGGCCGTCACGGAAGAAATCGCCGCCAGCGTTTCCGGCCGCAGAGACCCAGACGATTCCGGCGTCGACCGCACGATCGATCACGGAGTTGACTGCACCCGTGCCATCGCCGGCGCCATCGAACTCGCTTGTCTCCGATCGATTGATCACCGTCACGCCATTGGCGATGAACCAGTCGATTGCGGCCGAGAGGTCACCGGTCGTTGCGACGGTCGCGAGATACAGGTCGGCCTCGGGTGCTGCTGTGTGCGCGATTTCGGCGACGCCGACGCCGTGCGCCCCGCCGCCGCTGAGGGCGATCGAGCAATTCTGGCCAAACCGCCGACAGAACGTTCCGGACGGAGTGGGGATGCGGCCAGTGGCGATCGCTGCGTTGAGCTCGGCAGCACCGAAGATGTCGAGGATGCCGATCCGTTGACCGTTGCCTCGATGCCCGTCGTCATGCCAGGCGTCCAGGCCGAGGGTGTCGCCCACCGCCGTCGAGAGCGCAGCGTTGGCCTGCAGACCCTTCGCGTTGCTCGTCGTCGTGACCGACGAGATTCGGCTGATCGCGTCGTGATCGTGAACCGCCTCGATCGCCTCGACCGGCACGGATGCTTCGACGAAGTGTCCGGGGATCGTCGCGTGAATCCGGGCTCCCGCCTGGATCAGCACATCGGTCACTGCGTCGAGGTCGTCGCCGTGGACCTCGACGAGGACGGCGGTGCCCGGTGGCGCCGTCCCGGGGTCGAGGGCAAGCGACCGAATCTGGCTGTCGCCGATGGTGCCGGTGCCGGGGTCAGTGTCGCTCGCGCTGGCGACGGCGGTCGATGCGACGGCCGTGAGGATCGCCGTGAGCGCGAGAACGAGTGATGTCGTCCTCCGCCATCGGGTCCGTCGTCTGGACACAACGGCAAGCGTAGACCCCGATGTCACCCGGTCAGCATCGGAGCGATCAGGCGGCGGGCGTATGGGCCGAACGGCCCAGGCACGCGCTCAACGAGCGTCGATCGACACGTAGTCGCGACCTCGCTCACCCGTGTAAATCTGCCGTGGTCGGGCGATGCGGGAATTCTGCTCCAACATCTCCTGCCAATGCGCCAACCATCCGACGGTTCGGGGGATGGCAAACAGCACGGTGAACATCTCCGTCGGGAAGCCCATGCTCTGGTAGATGAGGCCCGAGTAGAAGTCGACGTTGGGGTAGAGCTTGCGGTCGACGAAGTACGGGTCGGCGAGCGCGACCTCTTCGAGCTTGAGCGCGATGTCGAGCAGCGGGTTCTTGCCGGTCACCTCGAACACTTCGTGCGCTGCGTCCTTGATGATGCGGGCGCGCGGGTCGTAGTTCTTGTACACCCGGTGGCCGAAGCCCATGAGGCGCTCTTCGCCGCCCTTGACCCGCTCCATGTACGCATCGACGTTGTCGTAGCTGCCGATCTCGCCGAGCATGCGGAGCACCGCTTCGTTTGCGCCGCCGTGACGGGGACCGTAGAGCGCAGCGCATGCCGCGGCCACGGAGACGTAGGGGTCCGCATGCGCCGAGCCGACGACGCGGGCTGCCGTGGTCGAACAGTTCTGCTCGTGGTCCGCGTGGAGGATGAAGAGAATCTCCATCGCCCGCTTGAGGGCGGGGTCCGGCTCCCACGATTCATCGGCGATGGAGAACATCATCGACAAGAAGTTGGACGTGTAGTCGAGGTCGTTGCGAGGGAAGACGAACGGAAGCCCCTTGCTGAAGCGATACGCGGCAGCAGCGAGCGTCGGCATCTTGGCGACGAGACGCACGATCTGTTGCATCCGGACTTCGGGGTCCTCGATCTCCTTGGAGCCGGGGTAGAACGTCGACAATCCAGCGACGCCCGAGGTGAGCAAGCCCATGGGATGTGCGTCGTAGTGGAACGCGTCGTAGATGCGGCGGCGGAAGTTCTCGTGCAAGTAGGTGTGGTGCGTGATTTCGTCGACCCATCCGCCGAGCGCGTCGGCCGTGGGGAGGTCGCCATTGAGGAGCAGGTACGCGACCTCGAGGTGGGTGGACTTCTCGGCCAGCTGCTCGATCGGGTAACCGCGGTACTCGAGCTCGCCGGCGCCGCCGTCGAGATAGGTGATCGCGCTCTCGGTCGACGCCGTCGTGCCGAACGCCGGGTCAAGGAACCACGTCCCGGGAAGCAGCTTCTTCCACTCGGCAGCATCGACGCCGCCGTTGACGAGTGGAATTTCGACCGACTCGCCACTGCGATTGTCGGTGATGGTGATGCTTTCGGTCACGTGGTACTCCCGTGCTCTGACGTCGAAGAGATGTCGCCGACCCCTCGCCGTTGAGCGGTGCGCTGTTCGCAATCATAAGTTGTCGGCGCAATGATGTCGCTGTTGAGCGGGTCAACCCTCGACGACGGTCACAGCGGTGTGTTGTCGTGCTTTCTCGCGGGGAGAATCTCGCGTTTCGTGGCGAGCAGGCGAAGCGAATCGACGAGGGTGCGACGGGTCTCGGACGGATCGATCACGGCATCGACGGACCCGCGCTGTGCAGCGATGTAGGGATTGAGTAGCCGCTCCTCATATGCCGCCTCGAGCTCCGCACGTTCGTCTGCCTCGGCCTTGCGGTGAAGGATCTCGACGGCGCCCTTGGCGCCCATGACGGCGATCTCCGCCGACGGCCAGGCAAACACGAGGTCGTTGCCCATGTACTTGCTGTCCATGACGATGTAGGCGCCGCCGTAGGACTTGCGAAGCGTGATGTTGATGCGTGGCACCGTGGCTCGGGCGTAGGCGAATGCGAGCTGAGCTCCGTAGCGGATCATGCCGCGCCACTCGAGATCCTTGCCGGGGTAGAAGCCCGACGTGTCGACGAGCGTGACCAATGGGATGTTGAAGGCGTCGCAGAAGGCGACGAATCGCCCGCCCTTCTGTGAGGACGGAATGTCGAGCGTGCCTGCGATGCTCATCGGCTGGTTGGCGACCACGCCAGCGACGATTCCTCCGAAGCTCGCGAAGCCCGTCACGAGGTTGGTCGCATAGGTTGGGCGAACCTCGAGAAACCATGCGTCGTCGGCGACGATCTCGACGACATCGCGCACGTCGTAGGCGCCGGTGGCGGATTCGGGAATTGTGCTGGCGGCCTCGTCGGTTGCCCGATCCGCCGGATCCGCGGACGGCACTCGGGGCGACAGCGTTTCGTGATTGGAGGGCAGCACGGAGAGAAGGTCGTCGATCATCGCGTCGGCGTCCTCGATGCTGCCTACCACGAAGCTCGCGATCCCGGCTTCGTTCGCGAGCGCCCGGGAGCCCCCGAGGTCGTCTCTGCTGAACTCGACACCGGTGAACTCATTGACCATCGCTGGACCGCACACGTACGCGTGCGCGCCCTTCACGACGACCACGAAGTCCAGCAAGCCCAGGAGCAGCGCCGGGCCGGCGAACGCATCGCCGTGGAGGATGCCGATCGTCGGGATCCGGCCCGAACAGGCGGTCAGCGTCCGGGCAGCCTCGCCGATGGCGAACGTCACGGCGAGCTCGTCCTCGGGCGCCGGGCCGTTGGCCGAGAATTCGCACACGAAGGGGATGCCCTGATCGAGGGCCCGTTGGGCACCCCGGGTGATCAGCCGGGCGTCGTCGGCGGTGATGGTCGATTCGGGTTCGTGGGCCAACCGAACCGAAACCCGACGGCGCCCGTCGGTTCCGCGCTCGACGATGAGGCCCCTCTTCGCCACGGCGGTGTCCGACATCGGCGAGATCCTACGACGCTTCGGCCGAGATGTCCTCGCCGGGTTGGACGGTGACGTGGATCCCCGGCTGCTCTGCGCCACGCGCGGCGACGACTTCGCCAATCACCCGCTGAACGGCTCGAGCAGGTGCGGGCAGCGTCGTCCATCGTCGGTGCGCAAGCCCGACCGATCGAGGCGACATTCCCTCGATTCGGACAACTCGCCAACCGCTCCCGGTATCCGACGCGGCGGCGGTGGCTGGGACGAGCGCGGGTGCGTACCCCTGGAAAGCCAGCGACGCGAGCAGCCGCATGCCGTCGAGTTCGGCCTTCGGGCGAAGTGTGATGTTGGCGTCCGCAGCCGCTTCGTCCACTTCGGACCGGAATTGGGTGCCTGGCGGCGGAAGGACGACCTCGTGCTCGGCCAGCTCGGCAAGCGGAATGGTGTCGTGCTGGGCGAGGGGGTGATGGTCGGGAACGATCAGGATCCGTTCTTCGTCGAACAACGAGATCGAGGCGATCTCCGGCTCGTGTAACGGAAGGTTGAGGACGGCCATCGTGAGCTGGCCGCTCTGCAGCTGCGGGAGGAGCCCGGTCGTGGTGGCGTCGACGACAACCAAGTGGACGCCCGGATAGTCCGCCTTGAGCGCGGTCAAGAGTGCCGGGACGAGCCAGCGTCCCGTCGTCCCGATGATGCCGAAGCGCACGATGCCTCGAATGTCGTCGCGGAGTGCGGAAACGTCGGTCGGGATCGCCTGCAGCTCGGCTCGAACTCGTTGAGCTCGAAGCACGACCGCCTCGCCCTCCTGGGTCAGCTCGCCCGTTCGTCGGTCCACCAGCACTGCGTCCAACTCGCGTTCGAGTCGGGCGATGTGGGTGGAGACGTTGCTCTGCACCGTGTGAAGCGCCCGCGCTGCAGCGGAGAAGCTGCGGTGCTCCGAGACGGCGATCAGCGCATTGAGCTGGCGAAGGTCCACGGGTGGATCAACCTGCTGTCTGTTTGCGGATGACGTTCAGCGCGCTGCCGGCCTCGAACCATTCGAGCTGGTCTTCGGAGAACGTGTGGTTGCACTTGAACTCGATCGCTTCGCCGCCGGCTTTGTGCAGCACGCAATCGACCGGCGTGTTGGGCGCGAGGTCCGCGAGACCGGTGATCGAGATGGTGTCGCCCTCTTCGATCGCCAACCAGAAGTCGCTGTCGGCGAACGTGAGTGCGAGTACGCCCTGCTTCTTCAGGTTCGTCTCGTGAATGCGAGCGAACGACTTGGCGAACACGGCGAGGCAACCACGGAAACGGGGCTCCATTGCGGCGTGTTCGCGGCTCGATCCTTCGCCAACGTTCTCTTCGCCGATGAACACCCAGTTGATGCCTTGCTCATGCAGGCTCTTGGCGATGGCCGGGTACGACTTGGTCTGTCCGTCGCTCGGGTCGAGGGCGAGCTCGGACTCGCCGGTGTAGGCGTTCACGACGCCGAGGTACAGGTTGCCGGAGATGTTCTCGAGGTGTCCCCGATACTTGAGCCACGGGCCGGCCATGGAGATGTGGTCGGTGGTGACCTTGCCCATGCCCTTGCCGAGGATCGGAAGCTCGAGGTAGTCGTTGCCGTCCCATGCCGGGAACGGCGTGAGGAGCTGCAACCGGTCCGAGGTCGGGGCGACGACGACATCGATGTCGGAGCCGTCGTCGGGCGGTGCGATGAACATCGAGGTTCCGTCCTCGAACCCGCCTGACGGCAATTCGATCGGGTCACTGACGTTGAGCGACACCTGCTCGCCAGCGTCGTTCGTGAGCGTGTCGGTCTTTGGGTCGAAGTCGAGCGTGCCCGCCAGGGCCAAGGCGACAACGGTCTCGGGGGAGGTGACGAATGCGAGGGTGGCGCCGTCGCCGTCGTTGCGCTTCGGGAAGTTGCGGTTGTAGCTGGTCACGATGCTGTTGGCCGTGCCCTCGACGCCCTCTCGGTCGTCGCGCTTCCACTGTCCGATGCAGGGCCCGCAGGCGTTGGCGAGCACGACGCCGCCGATGGCTTCGAGGTCCTGAAGGAACCCGTCACGTTGGATGGTGCGCATCGTGGCCTCAGACCCCGGGGTCACCATGAACGGGACCTTTGCCTTCAGGCCCTTTGCGGCGGCGTCTCGGGCGATCGAGGCTGCTCGACTGATGTCCTCGTAGGAGGAGTTCGTGCACGATCCGACGAGCGCGGCAGAGATGTCGACGGGCCAGCTGTTCTCGCGAGCCTCGGCGCCGAGTTCGGAGAGCGGGCGGGCGAGGTCGGGGGTGTGCGGGCCATTGATGAGGGGCTCGAGCGTGTCGAGGTCGATTTCGATCAGCTGATCGAAGTACTCACCGGGGTTTGCGTAGACCTCGTCGTCGGCCCGGAGATGGTGTGCCACCGCACGTGCGGCGTCGTCGATCTCTTCGCGGCCCGTGGCCTTGAGATAGCGGCTCGTGGCGTCGTCGTAGGCGAAGATCGACGTCGTCGCCCCGATTTCGGCGCCCATGTTGCAGATCGTGGCCTTGCCGGTTGCCGAGAGACTCTCGGCGCCCGGACCGAAGTACTCGACGATTGCGCCGGTGCCGCCCTTGACGGTGAGGATTTCGGCGACCTTGAGAATGACGTCCTTCGGGGCAGCCCAACCGGACAGCTCACCGGTGAGCTTGACGCCGATGGCCTTGGGCCAGCGCACGTTCCAGGCGAAACCGGTCATGACGTCGACGGCGTCTGCGCCACCGACACCGACGGCGATCATGCCGAGGCCGCCCGCGTTGGGCGTGTGGCTGTCGGTGCCGAGCATCATGCCGCCCGGAAACGCGTAGTTCTCGAGGACGACCTGGTGGATGATGCCCGAGCCCGGGGCCCAGAAGCCGCCGCCGTACTTGGCGCTCACGGACTCGAGGAAGTCGTAGACCTCCTTGTTGGTGTCGACGGCGGCGAGCAGGTCGGTCTTGCCGTCGACGCGCGCTTGGATGAGGTGGTCGCAGTGAGTGGTCGTTGGCACGGCTGTCTTGTCGAGGCCGGCCGTCATGAACTGGAGCCAGGCCATCTGGGCGGTGGCGTCCTGCATTGCGACGCGGTCCGGGCGAAGGTCGGTGTAGCTGACGCCTCGATCCATCCCGCCCGTCTCCGGATCGTCGAGGTGGTTGATGAGGATCTTCTCCGTGAGGGTCAGCGCCCGTCCGAGCCGCTCTCTCCCGATCGCCAGCCGCTCGTCGAGGGTGGCGTAGACCTCATTGATGAGTTCGATCGGGGTGTTGGCGAAGACGGCCATTCGTGACTCCTGTTGCGCGTGGCGTGACGTGGTGCGAAACCGTTTCGAGGTTATCGGTCCTGACGGGTGCAGATCTGGAATCGTGATGAGGTTCACAGGCGCGACTCAACGCCGAAGGGGTCTCGCCGACGGGATTCGTATGGCCCGATTGCCCGAAATGCTCCTCGCGTTCGCGGTGTTGGTCGCGTTGGCGACGCTCGTCGCCTGCGGGGAGTCAGAACTTCCTCAAGACGATGCCGTGGCCATCCTGGAGCTGGACGGGTTCAGCAATGCCGAGGCGACGTGCATGGTCGACACCCTCGTTCTCGCCGACGAGTTGGATGCGGTCGATCCGAGACGCTCGATGAACGATCGGGAACGTCTCGCCGTGCAGTCCGCCCGAAGCCGGTGCCAGTCCGTCGAAGCGCTGGGGGTCGACACCACGGACACCTTGCCGCCCGATGTCGTCGTGCCCGAAGACGATCTCGAGGCGGTTGTCAGCGGCGCGGTCAAATTCGCCTGGGATGAGGGCGGGTTCCCGGTCGAGCTCGCACCGGAGGCTGAGCGCATCGAGCTGGCCGTCGAGCGGTTGCTGTCGCTCGGCAGAGACGACGCGGCCGCCCGATGTATCGTCGATCGCCTGGTGAGCGGTGATGCGCTCTGGCTGGCCGAGGACCCGGAGTTCGGCCTGATGTCGAGCCCATTGGAGGCCGCGGCGGTGGCCAGCTGCATCTGACGTTGGTTCAGGGCCAGCGTCGGCGGGGTCCTTTGCGGCGCGGTCGATCAGCGTCGAGCTCCCAGACCCGCCGCCACGATGCCGTGACGGGCCCCGTGAGAGGTGGCGTCTCCTCGGCATGGGCTCGGGTGCGGGCGTCGAACCAGTTGGTCATGGCTTCGTCGGCGAGCTCGGCAACCCGTCTTTCGATGCGTTCGTTGAACCGGCGGGCATCTTCGCCGTCGGCGGCCCAAAGCGGTTCGCCGAACGTGATCGTCGTGCGGGCGGGGGTCGGCCGGCTCGCACCCTTGCGGAGAATGCGGCCTGTGCCCTCGATGTGCACCGGGACGACGGGACGCCCGGACTTCTTTGCGATGAACGCTGCGCCGCCGCGGAACGGCTGACCCCAACCGTCAGGGCTGCGGCCACCTTCGGGAAACACGACCATCGACCAGCCCTCTTCGAGGAGGTCGCGGGCGAGGTCGGTCGAGTCCCGCGAAACCCGCCTCCGGTCGATCGGGATCGCGCCAATGACCAGCGCCGAAAGCGCCCCGGTGACCCGCGTCCCGAAGAAATAGTCGGCGGCCGCACCAACAACTGCCCGATGTCGCCACGGGGTCGGAAGCGCGGAGAGCAGCAACGGCGTATCGACGTGGCTGTGGTGGTTGGCGGCGAAAATCGCCGGCCCATCGAGCCCATCGAGTCGATCGAGGCCGCGACGTGTTGGCTGCGCAAGCCCGGTCATCACCGGTCGGACCATGGTCTCCATCAAGACCGCACGGGTGCGGCGCGCCGGCTCTGTGCGGGCCCAATCCGTGGGAAAGTCGGTTCCGGTCGACCCGGCTTTCTCGGGAACGGCAACGGTCTGGGGAATGGTTGGCGCGGTGTACGGAAACGGCAGCCCCTGAAGGGGACGGCGCAGGCGGCCAACCGCAGGGATGTCCGTCCCGGCGAGACGCCGTGCCAGTCGTTGACGAGCGGCACGCATGCGCTCATCCGGTGCGGCCCGCCCATCACCAGGGCGCCCCCCGAACACCGTCCGAGCCGAATCGCTGAACGAGTTCGTCATGTCACGTCCGCCATGAGCATCGGCGGGTTGTGGAAGTGGGTGATCGTCGGCTGTGGACCGACGGTGTCGGACGCCATTTCGAGTGCGTCCTGCATGGTGGATGCGGGCCGGAATCCGAGCCGCCGCACGGCCTTGGGGTCGCCGCCGACGATGATGACCTGGCCGACGTGTTCCATGCCGTGGCTGCCCCAGTACCACATGTAGAAAGGGTGCACGCCGTGGTAGGCGTAGCTCGTGCGGTACAGGTGCTTGTACCACTCGTCTTCGGCGTACTGCTTCTCGTACTTCTTCTCGATCTCGACCGGGTCGGTCGTCTCGGCGAGGACCTGCTCGAAGAAGTCGATGTAGCTGGGGTGATGCACCGGGTGGAAGTCCCACTTGGTGGGGTGGCTCATGATGACGACGCCGCCCTCACGGACCAGTGGCTTGCCCCGGTAGAGGTTGAAGAAGTAGCCGAGCCCGAGGACCATCACGAGGATTGGATTCATCACGGAGTTCACGTTGTAGGGGCTGATGTATGGGAGCCCCATCGTCAGGATGTCGGTCTGACCCTCGACCGGGACGAGATGTTGCGCGTACGTGTTCTCCGTCGTCACTTTGTGAACGGCTTCGATTTCGCCCGCTTGCACCGAGGTGAGTTCGTACGGTGCCTGCCAGCCGTGGAAGATCCGACGCTTGGCCGAACACGTCAGGTACCGCATGCCGCCTTGCATCGCGAGAAACTGCATGCGATCACGGCTGGTCCATTCCCACTCGCGCTTCTGGAGCATCGAGAGCGGCCCGGTCTCGCCAAAGGTGTTGTTGTTGATCGTCGTCTCGATCTGGAAGATCTTGATCCCGGCGTTGCGGATCACGTCGCCCTGGCGCCAGTTCTTCGTGTGCAGCTCGGAGTTGGACGGGTCCATGAAGGACTTCGAGTTGCGCATCGTCGCGACGTTGTGGTGATGGCGCAGCCCGACATAGCCGGACAGGCCCGTTGCGGTGCTCTTGTGGCCCCCGTCCATCGACACGAGGTTGATGTTGACGTAGACGGTCAGGTCGCTCTCGACCGCCCGGGTCGACAGGACGACCTCTTCGCCGTGGTTGGTCGTGCCGAGATGCGTCATGCCCTCGGGATCCTCGGCGTCGTGGTTGTAGAGCCGTCCCGACGGCGAGAACGCGTCGTAGACCCGGTCGCCGACCGCGTGGCGGAGCTCGTCTTCGGTCATGCGACGGTGGAGGGCGAGTGCCGCAATGATGTGCACGTCGTCGACGCCGACCTCGGCCGCGATGTCCAGGACGGCCTCGATGATGCGTTGACGGATGTCGGGGCGGCGCATCGGCGGGAGGGGCAGGCTGATGTCGTCGAAGGCGATCGTCAGCTTCATGCCCTTGAACATGAGCGCCCGCAGGGGTTCGGACTCGATGGGGTTGTCGAGCGCGTCTCGGATCGCGCCATCGGGGTCTTCGAGACCTCGGAGCGGCTCTGCGGGATAGATGACCCGTGATCGACCGGGCGGGAGCTTCTCCATCCGGAAGCCTTCGCCGTGGTGGAACAGGATCGGTGGGGTCGACGCGTCAACGTCGAGCACGAGGCCGGGTCGAGGGGCTTTGCGTGGGCTCACAGAATCACCGTCGGGTCTTCTCGGGGGCGCGACCGGGCGCTCGGTTGAGGGCGCGGGTCAGCATCGGTTCGGATCGTGCTCCCGTACGGGGAGCGATGGGCAACGGACGTCCGGGTGCGCCGGACTGTTTGTCGAAGTGTTCGACCAGCCAGCCTCGCTTGCGCGCAATTGCGGCGAGCTTCGTTTCGGGGTTGACCGCAACGGGGAAGCCCACCGCCTCGAGCATCGGCAGATCTGAGCTCGAATCGGCGTAGGCGACCGATTCACGAAGGTCGATGTCATTGGCGGTGGCGTAGTCGACCAGTGCCTGGAATCGGTTCTCGGCGGTGGGCGGCACCGACGTCATTCCTCCGGTCATGCGCCCGTTGGCCCGGCCCATTTCGGCCGAGATGACGTGATCGAACAACGGGGCGAGGGGTTCGACGACGAAGTCGAGGGCCCCGGTGATCAATACTGTTCGGTGTCCGGCTGCACGATGCGCCCGGACCCTTCTGATTGCTGCGGGGAACGCCTTGGACAGCAGGTAGTCCGACAGCAACTCGACGGCGTCGGTCTCGATCTGTTCGATCGGCGCGCCTCGGTAGTTGCGATAGAAGCTCCGAAGGAAGTCGCTGCGGTCCGTGCGGTCGAGGGCGAGCCAGCCCGGGCCCTGTGCCAGCGCCTTGGCCGCAAACAGCACCCGTTCGCCGGGCGGGAGTCGGCGCGTCGCGAGCCACGCATAGCTCGTCACGACGTTGGAGGCGATGAGCGTGTTCTCGAGGTCGAACGCGGCCATCTGTCGCTCGGGAGCAAGGACCTGCCCGCGAAGACGGGTCGCCCGTGACGGGCCGACCTTCTTGCCCGGCGTGGTCTTTGCTCGCGCCTGGCGCACGACCGACGGCAGGTGAATGCCCTGGACGTAGTGCTTCCAGTCGATCGCCCGCGGATCGAAGCCGAACGCCTCCTGGTCCTCGGGGGACAACTCGTCCCACATGCCCAGCAGGTTCTCGAGCCCGTAGAGGGCCTCGCATTCGGCATAGGCGCCGTAGAGCTCGACGTACCCGAAGGCTTGGTCGAGGAGTTCCTTGCGTGATTGAAGCCGCATGGCGGCCTCAGCCGCCCGGCCCCGGAGCGGCAGCTTCTCGAGCACGGCGTCGGCGCGTTCGAGTGACGTGCGGGCGCGAGCGAGCTGACCTTCGACTCGGCCACGCCCCGGGAAACGCCAAGCGGCAACGGCAATCGGCTGACCGAGTTCGTCGTAGATCGGGTTGGCGGTGAAGAACTCTTCGGCGTAGTCGACGAGATTCTTGTACCGAAGCGGGTTTGCCGTACCGGAGGCGACCTGGGTGACGTCGGGGCCGTCCTCTTTGGGTCCGCGAGCGGCGACCGCCACGATCGCGGCGACGACCATGTCGACGGGGATGACGTCGACCACGCCCTCCGGAACGCCCGGGAACTCCGAGAGCAGGCCGCGGGCGTACGAGATGATGACGGGTTCGGCCATACGGAACCCGCGGATCCAACCCGGCCGAGGTTCGGTCCACGCAGACTCGATGATCGACGGCCGTACGATCGAGACGGGGATGTCGCCACGGGTTTCGACGAGCGCAAGTTCTCCCAGAGCCTTTGTGTAGGCGTAGGCGTCGGGGAAACCGAGCGATGAGGCACGCGCCCGCCCGTTCGCCACCATCTGATCGGTCACCCAGGCCTGGCGGAGCGACTCGGTCTTGGCGGCGAGCGCAGGGGTGCCGACGGCGCCGAGTTCGCGCCGGGCTTCGGCGCGGAACTGCTCGAGCCGTTCGGGCTGGCGGCTCGCGTTTTCCTCGTCGAGGCGTGACCGACGAGCGGCCTCGACCTCGCGTCGCCAATCGACCGATACGAAATACGGACTCTCGTCGGGCAGCTGCTCTGGCGCCGAGCCTCGTCGGCTGCCTGCGACGTAACAGGTGGAGACCGCCACGATGTGCGGGCTCACGCCGTGATCGTTGCAGAGGTTGGCGATACGTTGCGGGCCGAGCAGGTTCACCTCGACGGCGGTGTCGAGCGGCGAATCGAACGACACGGTTGCCGCGGAGTGGATGATCACGTCAGCAGACAAGAACAGCTCGAGGTCATCGCCGGACAGGCCGAGGCCGTCGGTGCCGACGTCGCCGGCGACAGCGGTCACTCGCTCGGCAGCCATCGCGTCGAACTCGGCCTTGCCCATCTCCTCGCGAATGCGGTCGAAGGCGTCGTTCTTCAATACGTCGCGCGTGACTCGTGCTTGTGCGCCGCGACGCCCCGGCCGGACGAGCAGCACGAGTTCGCATCCGGGCACGCTCCGGACCAGGCGCTCGATGAGGGCCGTGCCCAAGAATCCGGTCGAACCGGTGACGGCGATGCGCTTGCCCGCCAGAACCTCTGCGATCACAGAGCGCAGTTCTAGCACCACTCGGTCGGGCTCTACCAATTGGTAGGGGAGACGTCCGTCTCGCTACGATCGGTCGCCGTGAGCACCCGTCAGCGCATTCTCGACACGGCGCTCGACTCGTTCGGAACCGACGGCGTCGACGGCACCTCGCTCGACGCTCTCGCTCGGACGCTCGGCCTGCGCAAGCAGTCGATTCTCTACTACTATCCCTCCAAGGCTGCGCTGTTCGAGGCCGTCGTCGACGAAGCCGCCGCCCGTTTCGCCGAAGCGCTCGACGAGGTCGTCATCGATGCCACTGACGTCTGGGAGCAGGTCGAAGGCACCGTCCGCGTCGTCTTCCGGATGGCGACGCAGCGACCAGCGTTGCTCGGCCTGCTGCGAGAGGCGAGTCGTCCGGGCTCGAGCGTGGCGGTACAACTCACCGGACGACTGGCTGGTCACATCGACGCCGCCCGCCACTCACTCGAGATCGCCCTCAAGGAAGGGCGTGTCGCTGGCGAAGACGCCCGGCTGCTGCTGTTCTCGCTGTACTCCACGATCATGGGCGTGGCGACCGAGGTCGAGGTGCTGAGGGCGATGGGGGTCGAACCGAGCCTGCGAACGCTGGCACAACGGCGAGCGGAGTTGCTCCGGTTTCTCCGTGCGGCCCTGAATCCCTCGACCGAAAGGTCCTTCGCCGCCAGCTAGCGTCAACGACATGACAAGGTTCGTGTCCACGGTCATTCTTGCGCTGCTGACGGTGTCGCTACTGCCGTCGCTCGCCGGCGCACAGGTCGATGCGTGTCGCGACCTCATCGACGAATACGGCGTGTCCGATGCGACGGGGCTCGAATCCACTGTCGCCGCTGCCGAAGCGGAGACTGGTCTCGACTTCAGCGTCTTCGTCTTCGAGTCCGTGCCGGGCTCGCTGGAGGACGCCGCCCGGACCGCATGCCCCGATGCCTTCGAATCACCGAGTGATGTCGCCGACGGCAAGGTCGTGCTCGCGGTGTCCGTCAACGATCGGCTGAGCGCCATCGACTACGGCGACGATCTCAACAGCCGACTCGACGACGACGCAGCCGACATCCGCGGCCGGATGAACAACTTCTTCCAGGCCGGCCAGATCGGCGCCGGCATGTCGAGCGGCGTGGGCGGGACCGTGGAGGGGCTCACCACCGAGCCCGCCGGCGCCGGCGGGCCCCTGGCGGCGGGTCTCGGAACCGCTGCAGTCGTCGGCGGGGGAATGTGGCTCTACACCCGCAACCGCACCCGAAAGGGGCAGGCCGAGATCGCCGCAGAGAAGTTTCGGTCAGCGTCGAGCCGAGTGACCGACGCCCAGGCGGCCTGGTTCGACGCCGAGCAGAACGCGACCCTCGTGTCCCAGCGCATCACCGGGACGGCAATGGCTCGACTCGATGAGGCGCAGCGGTCCGCGGCCGATGCGTCACGCACGTTGTACGAGGCGTGGTCGCCGATCTCCGAAGTCACCGAGGACGACGTCCGCAAGATGCCCACCGACGAGTGGGCCGAGACAGCTCGGCACCTGACGGCTGCGCTCGATGTCGTCGACCCGTCCGAAGACGCGACGGCCGAACTCGACCGTGTTGCGTCGGAGCTGCAGGGCGCGCCGGACACCTTGGCGACGATGCATCGCGAAGCAAACGAGCGCATCAGCGCCGGACTCACCGCTGCGGACCAGCGAGAGCGCGAGGGCTGGGTCGTCGACGCAGGCCGACGACGTCTTGCCGAATTGGCCGCAGCCATCGAGGTCCTCGACCCGTACGCCATGCGGATCGACGTCGACGAGATCGGTCGAAAGCTCGAGCCCCTCCACGACGAGATCGTTTCGGTCGCCGGCGACCTCGAGGCGCTGGAAGCCAGGCACGGTGAGACGGTCGAACGTCGCGGTGGGCTCGGCGGAGAGATCAACGGTCAACGCGGACGGGTCATGCAGTTCCGTGGACGATTCGATCAGTGGCGCCTCGAGCACGCCGAGGCGTCGTGGTCGGGTCTTCGCGACCATGCCGACGAAGCGGACCGGCAGCTCGACACGGCCGAGGCGAGCCTTCTCGCCGCCGAGGCCTTTGGGGCGGTCGCCCGCGACATCGGGATTCTTCGCACCGTCGATGCCGAGCTCGACAAGGCCCAGACCTCGCTCGATCTCGCAGACGAGTTGCTCGATGAAGGCGACGAGCTGGATGTCCTGCTGCAAGCGGCGAAGGAGGACGCAGCGGCAGCGGTGGCCGCGACACGCAGCGAGGTCGAGATGTTGGACCGCTGGGTGAGGGAGCATCGTCACGACGTGCCGAGCAGGGCGCCCGAGGTCGTGGCGGACGTGGCGTCGATGCAAGCGCACGCCGAAGCACTGCTTGGGCAACAGCCCCCCGATCACCTGCGAGCAATGGAACTCGCTGGCAGGGTCGAGTCGATCGTGAACACGGAGCTGACCGAGTTCGAGGCGCAGGTCGGCGAGCGAGAACGCGCTCGCAATCGGGCGACCACCGAACTTCGGTCCGCTCGCGTCGCGGTCGATCGTGCCGACCGGCATGTGCAGTCCCACGTCTTCTCTTCCTCACGGGACCGCGACGCGCAGTCCCAGGTGGAGGAGCTCCAACGTCGTCTCGATCAGGCGATCGGTCTCGCCGACAGCGACCCTGAGCGCGCGCTTGCGGAGGCCGAGTCGATCGAGCAGTCCGCCGACCAGATCTACCGCGAGGCGCAACGGCGTCAGCGACACCATCATCGGGGCCCCTTCGGCGGCGGGTTTGGCGGCGGAATCGTGATCGGTGGCGGCGGCTTCCGAAGTCACGGCGGAGGACGGACCCCGCGCGGTGGCGGCTGGGGTGGCGGCGGGGGCGGTGGCTTCGGCGGCGGCTTCGGTGGCGGTTCCTCGGGCGGCTGGGGCGGCGGCGGTGGCGGCTTCGGCGGAGGGTCGTCTGGCGGCTGGTAGCCGCTTCAACTTTGTTGACACAACGCCGATCTGCACTCCATGGAGCATTTCGGCCCGCCCTCGGCGAGCGTGGTCTACGTCGTGTATCGCACAGGCGAGCTGGACTTGTCGTGGATCGGCGCGGGCGCCGAGGTGGTCATCGTCCACAACGACGACGAACTCGATGACCAGCGCTCCGACTCCTTTCAGGTCCACAACATTCGACCCGGCCGCAACCTCGGGTTCGGCGCTGGCGTGAATCTTGGCGCTGGCCTCGCAACCGCGGAACGGCTGATCGTCTGCAATCCCGACACGGAGCTCGAGCGAGAGCACTTCGACGCGCTTGTCTCCGGCTCACCTCAGGAGATCCTCGCCGTGCCCCTCGTCGACGACGACGGGACACCAACACCGGTCGCCAACGCCTACCCGACACCGATCAGCTGGCTCGCACTGTCGCTTCGGCTCGGTCGGTTCGCTCCACTCGGCTCACGGCGCCGACAGGTCGTCGGCGTGCTCACCGCGTTCGGTCGTGCGCAAGGAGACGTTGCGGACCGCCGGGCGCGACGACATGCACTCGGGGATCGATGGGTGAGCGGCGCCGTCTTCTCCATCGACCGGCGCCGCTTCGATCAGGTCGGTGGCTTCGACGAGCAGTACTTCCTCTACTACGAAGACACGGACCTTTGTGAACGGTTGGCTCGTGCATATCCGGACTCGTCGCTCGTCGAGCTCGATGTGGCACCAGGCGTCCATGCGGTCGGCGGATCAGGAACCACCATCCGTTCGCACGTCGAGTCGATACGCCGCGCCTCGTCGGTCCGCTATGCGTCGCGCCGAAACGGTATCGGTTGGGCCGCGGCGCGGTTCGTCGAACGCCTGGTCGTTCGGTGATGACTCGTCGAGCGCTGATCCTTCGCAACCCGCGGGCGACGGGTGGCCCGCTCCGCCATCGGGAGGGTTGGCGGGCCCTGCTGGCGGCCCTGGACTACGAGACGGTCGAGCTCGAACCCGAGCCCGGCTGGCGCACGATCTGGGGGCACGTCCGCCAGCTCACACCGATCCTTTCGGGCACATCCGTCCCCGAGTCGATCGTGTGGCCGCGAGGCGTTGTGGCCGACGCCGTGCGGGATCATCGCCCTGACGTGGTCATCGTGCACACGCTCCGGTCGTGCGTTCCCGAGCTCGAACAGCTCGGCGTCCCGGTGATCGTCGACTACGTCGATCAGCTCAGTGAGAGCTACCGACAGCGGGCTCACATCTCCTCTCGAACGAGGCGCCCGCTGTTTCTGGCGATGGCGGCTTCGCACCGTCGGGTCGAATCCGCCCGCCGCGGTGACGCGCAGTTGGCGGTCGGCGCCAACGATGCCCGGCAACTCGACGCCCAGTGGGTCCCCGTGATTCCGACGGGAACGGCGACGGCATCGAGCGTGCCATTCGCCGACCGTCCCCACGACGCCGTGTTCTTCGGTTCGTTGAACTACGAACCGAACGTCGAGGCGCTCCGTTGGCTGGACTCGACCGATACGACCGATCTCGATCTTTTGGTCGCCGGTCGACGGGCCACCCCCGAAGTTCGAGCAATCGTCGCCGAGAATGGCTGGACGCTCAAGGACGGTTTCGACTCGGTTGGCGAACTCGCCGACCTTGCTCGGGTGGCGATCGCTCCGCTCCGCTCGGCAACGGGCATACAGACGAAGATCTTCGATGCGGCGCTCATCGGACTCGCCCAGGTGGTCACCCCGCCGGCGCTGGCAGGATTCGGGACCCCGATCCCTGCCGTGGTCGAGGAAACGATCGCCGAGGTGGTGCAGTCAGCCCACGAGCTCGCTCGGTCGAGGGAGCGCGCCGAGTCGCTTGCGGCCGCAGCGCTCGAGGTCGTGACCTCGGCCTACTCGATCGAACAGTGGGCTCCGATCGTCGACCAGATTCTCGAGCGGGCGATCGCCGGATCGAGCGCAACATCGGCGCCTCAACCACTGCCCGAGGTCGCATGAGCACCCTCGACCAGCCCGTGCGACCCGAGCCTGTCCGCGCCGACAGGCGATCGGCCGGTACCCGGACAACGTCCGTGCTCTACGTCTCCGGACGGCTCGGCGCACAGATCCTCGAGTTCGTCTTGTGGGTCGTTGCCGCCCAGCGCTTGGATCTTGCGACGGTGGGGGTGCTGGCGATCGCCTTGCTGGGGTCGCGCTATGCCGGGTTCGTCGGTGATTGGGGAGCCACGTTCACGGGGCCACGTGAGGTGGCGCGGTTCGGAGTGGAGAGCGACGAGGTCTCCTCCCTGCTCGTTCGACGAACCACGGCGACGATCGTGGCATCGTTGGCGTACCTCATTGCGGTGGTCTTGTCCGGGCACTCGGACATGTGGCCGCTCGTCGCGGTGGTGCTCTTTCGAGGACTCAACCGAGACTGGATCGGCCTCGGATCCGGGCGACCCCTTCGGGCCGTTGCCGGCAACGTGGCAGGCAACACGCTTGCGCTTGGACTCGGGATTGCGCTTCCTGTCGAGTGGATCCCGGCGGCGTTCGGCTTCGGCGGGCTGGTCGCGGTGGCCATCTCGCTGTCACTTCACCGAGTCGGCCGCCGGCCAGACCCCAAAGGGGTCAGGCGAGCGCGGGCGGCGGGTTGGTACGTGGTCGCCGGGCTGGCCGGACTCACGTACACCACCGTGGACACGTTCCTGCTCGGTCTTCTCCGCTCGAACACCGAAGTCGCCATCTATGCGTCGGTGTATCGCCTACCGAACGCGTGGCTGCTGTTGATCGGTCTTGCGGTCGGAGCAGCCGTGCCACGTGTCGCCGAACATCTCGAGCGTTTGCCCCACGCCCGCCAACAGCTCAGGTCGCGCGCGATGTGGACTGGCCTCGTCGGTGCCGGCGTTGTGGTTGCCGCGACGCCGGTGGCCTCCTGGCTGGCGCCAGCGCTGTTCGGAGACGACTTCGTGTCGGGTCGCAGCCCGCTGGTCATCTTGATGTTTGCCACCGCGATCGTGACCTTTGGTGCACCATCGCAGGTCCTCGTCATTGCCGATGGCGACGATCGACGAGCGGCGCTTGTCATGGCGGTGTCCGCGGCGATCAACGTTGCCGCCAATCTCGTCGTCATTCCGGCCCACGGCATGGTGGGCGCAGCCTGGACGACCGTGGTCACTCAGGCGATACCGGCCGCCTTCTATGTCGCGACGTCGAGGAGGAACCCCGCCTGATCGCCTACGCCGTCGCGGTTGCGGCGGCGGGCTTCGGCACGGAACCTCCGCATCTCGAGCGGCCCGAAGGTCGGCGACCTCGAATAGCGGGTGTTCGCTTGGGATTCTGGCGAGAAGAGTCCAATGCCCTGTTCGGCCTGGAGTGATCCCCAGATCTGAAATGGCCCCGAGTCGAACCTGGTGTCCGTCACAACGAACCCGCAACGTGCGGCGAGTTGGCGAAAGCCGTCGACCGTCTGAAGATGCACGTGACGTGGGGCGTCGAGCTGAATCCAATGCACCCCGTGAATGCGCCACGCTTCGGCGACCACCGGGATGCGAATGAGCAGCCGACCTCCCGGACGAAGCCGGGTGCGGGCTTCGACGAGCGCCTTGTCCGGATCTGGTGTGTGTTCGAAGCTGTGATTGAACATGATCACGTCGAACGTGTCATGGAGGTCAACAAGTCGTTGATTGTGGATCGTCGTGCCGCGGGGAAGCGTCCGAGTCGCACCGATGAATGGATCGGTGCCGGCCAGTCCGGCGAAGCCATGGCGTTCGAGGCGCCGGAGCATTCGTCCGGACCCACACCCCACATCGAGGATTGAATCGGTCCTGTCTGCGCGCACAAAGGACATCCATGCGAGGTCGCTCTGGAGCCGCCGGAAGCGACCGAGCCGGTCGCTGATGCGGTCTGATCGGACGACCACTTCGTCCTTGAGCCGCTGGAGCTGCGAGGGCTCGAATGAGTAGTAGTCCTCGGGGTAGAAGACGCTGAGGTCGTGGGGCACGTCGACCAGTTGGAGCGAGCCGCAGGCTGCGCACTCGGCGTACTCGAACACGTCTCCGTTCGCGAACATCGTTTCAGGCACGTCGTGAACGTGTGGTGCCATCGTCGATCCGCAGGCAGCGCAACCGAATCGATGGACATCGCCCGTCGGCGATTCGTTCTGGCTCATGGTCGACCCATCGGCGTCGCAGTCGGATCGGTGAGCATCTCAGATCTCGAACGTTGGCTCGACATGATGATCGAGCGGCTCGAGGCGGAGAGCGCTCAGGACGGCTGGTGCAATGTCGCGTGTGTCGACGGGCCGTTCCGGTAGTGCCGGCCCGGGCCGGCTGATGAGAAGACTCCCGAAGGGTTGGTGGACGCCGGCCTTCTGTTCTTCGACGTCAACCCACTTCAGGCCGGTCGCCGCCAACGACCGCGGAATCCCCTCGATCGTGATGTCGTCCCCGGCGAGCTCATCGAGGTGATACGTGACGGTGACCGCAGCGCCCGACCGATCGACCGTCAGGGTGCCGCCCTCAATGGTCAGCGATCGCAGCCGTTCGGCTTCATCGCCAGCCTCGGCGTCGTCGAGCCGATAGGTCACGTGGGGCACCATCGCCGCCGCGACCTGACTCGTCGGCGGGAGTCCGAGCGAACTCCCGAAGGCGACAGGGTCGTCGACGATCAGCGTGCGTTCGGTGACGGCGTCGCCGTCGTGGCCACCTTCCTGCCCCATCGACGACACGACGACCAGTGTGTGATCGCCCGCGTGACACCAGTCGAGGAGCCGCCCGACGACAAGGTCGAGCTCGTCGAGTGCGGCAGGGATCTCGCCGGCGAAGCGAGCGATCCAGTCGTCGCTTCGGGGTGGTTCGGGCCAATCGTGCGGGAAGCTGGCCGGCCAGTAGCGGTGCATCGCCGCGGCGACATGATTGGTGAAGAAGACGGCGAGATCGGGCAGGTGGGCGTGGAGCTGCCGCTCGAACACGTCGGCCATCAACATGAACTGCGCGGTGCGGAGGCGTTCCTTCGGAATTCGCCCTGCGGCAACGCCGCCGGCGAGCTGGCCGAGCCTGGCGATGGTCCGGGGTCGTACGCCGGCGCCACCGAGCGAGCGCGCTCCGGAGAGGTAGTCGCCGACCGGCAGACGCGACCGCACCGCACGAGCATTCTGGGACGTCATCGACCGGGTGAAGCGTTGCAGAGGCACCAGCGTGGTCGGTCGCGCATCGTCGGTCGGAGCGAACACATCGGGGACGGCAAACACGAGTCCAGGGAGGTCGCACTGTTGGTCGAATGGCGACGAGTGCAAGGTGTTGACGATGCCGACCTTGCGCGACATCGCGGCTGCCTGCCAGTAGAGGGGGTACGCGGCCGGCTTCGGGTCGCCGTACCAGTAGATGCCGTGCTTCTCGAACGGGACGCCTGTCGCGAGGGTCGCCCAGGTCTGTGAGGGATACAGCTCGCGGATACCCGTGTCGGTCGCTTCGGTAACGCCTGAGCGGCCGGTGCGGAGGAGGCGAGCGAGTGCGCCCGCCGGACGCTGATCGCTGAACCACTGAATCAGCGAAAGCGGAATTTCGTTGGCTTCGAGGACGACGAGCGACATGAGCGATCCATCGGCAGGTCTCCCGAAAGAGCTGAGTGGCGGTGCGTCACCGCGCCGTGTTGTGCCGAGTGCGTTCGTGGCGTTCGTGTGCGAGGTCGATCAGCTCATCGAGCAGATCCGGATAATCGAGGCCCGAGGCCGCCCACATCTTCGGGTACATCGAGATCGGCGTGAAGCCCGGCATGGTGTTGAGCTCATTGACCAGCCACCGGCCGTCGGTGGTAAAGAAGAAGTCGGCGCGGGCGAGACCCTCGACGCGAAGCGCCCGGTACGCGGCGACGGCGAGTCGTTGCATCTCGGCGACTTCGGAGTCGCTGAGCGGGGCGGGGATGAGAAGTTCGGCTTTGCCGTCGAGGTACTTGTCCTCGTACGTGTAGAACTCGGCACCCGCAACGATTTCGCCGGGCAGCGAGGTACGGACGTCCCGGTTGCCGAGCACCGAGATCTCGATCTCTCGTCCGACGATGGCTTCCTCGACAACGAGCCATTCGTCGTATTCGCCGGCGACCTCGATCGCCTCAGCAAGCGACTGAGGCTCGGTGGCTCGGGTGACGCCGACGGAGGAACCCATATTGGCCGGCTTGACGAACACCGGAGAACCGAGGGCATCGAGAAGCTCGGCTGGGGTGCTCGCCGTGACCTCGTCGACATGAAGTCCTCGCCACGCAGCCTGGGCGAGCCCCTGGGCGTCGAGGGCATGTTTGGCGGCGATCTTGTCCATTGCCAGGGCCGATCCGAGCACGCCCGCGCCCACGTAGGGGATTCCGGCGAGTTCGCACAGCCCCTGAACCGTGCCGTCCTCACCGAACGGGCCGTGCAGGAGCGGCAGGACCGCCCCGCCCGACGCGGCGGTACTGGTCAACAACGCAAAGGGGTCGACAGGTTCGCCCGTCGGGTCGAGCGCGTCCACATCCGACGACCAGGTCGATCTCGCCCAGCGTCCGTCGCGGCTGATGCCGACCGGAATGATCTCGTGGCGATCGCGTCGTATCGCGTCGAGCACGTGCTTGGCCGTCACGCAGGACACGTCGTGCTCGGCCGACTGTCCTCCGAACAAGACGACGAGTGGGCGTGGCTTCGGCGTAGTGGTCACGGTGCGCGAGGCTAATCGCCCGATCTCCTAGCGTTGACGCACGTGAAGTGGATGACCTCAGAGGTTGCGGCGGCCACCGGCGGCGAGCGGTTCGGTCCTGACGTGGCCGTGTCGGGCGCGACCCAGGACAGCCGGGTGGTTGCGCCGGGCACTCTCTTCGTTCCGTTGATGGCCGAGCGCAACGGTCACGACTTCATCGATCAGGCGCTCGCCGCAGGGGCACACGGGTACCTCACGTCGGAGCCTGCACGGCCCGGAACGTCCGCAGTCGTGGTCGATGACACGATGAGGGCGCTCTCGGATCTTGGTCGCGCCGCTCGTCGTCGGCTTTCTGGGCCGGTCATCGGAATCACTGGTTCGGTCGGCAAAACCTCCACGAAAGACCTCGCGGCGGGTGTGATGGCCGAACGATTCGTCACCCACGCATCGGAACGGTCGTTCAACAACGAGATCGGGGTGCCGCTCACGCTGCTGAACGCGCACGACAACACCGAAGTCGCCCTGATCGAAATGGGGGCCCGCGGGATTGGCCACATCGCCTCGCTCTGCGACGTGGCCGCACCGACCATCGGCATCGTGACGACCGTGGCTGGTGCCCACACGGGCGAGTTCGGTTCGATCGAAAACATCGCCGTCGCAAAGGGCGAGCTGATCGAGGCCCTGCCGGCCGACGGTCTTGCCGTGCTCAACGCGGACGTGCCGCTCGCCGCCGGAATGGCGGATCGGTCCGCAGCGCCGGTGCTGACGTTCGGTCGATCTTCATCGGCCGATGTTTGCGTGGTGGACGCAACGCTCGATGCCGAACTCCGTCTGCACCTGACGCTCGACACGCCATGGGGACGTCTCGAATCCAACCCGGCGACTCGCGGCGTACAGATGGCGACCAATGCGGCGGCGGCGGCTGCTGTGGGGCTGCATCTCGGCCTCTCGACCGATCAGGTGAGCGCCGGTCTTGGCGCAGCGCACGTGTCGCCGTGGCGTATGGAAGTCGTCGAGGGGGCGTCTGGAGCCCTGATCGTCAACGACTCGTACAACGCCAATCCGACGTCGATGCGAGGAGCCTTCGAGTCGCTGGCCGCGCTGCATCACCCGCGACGGGTCGCCGTGGTTGGGTACATGGCTGAGCTTGGCGACGACGAGGGGAACGACCATCGGGCCGTCGCGGCGCTGGCCGGCGAGCTCGACATCGAACTGATCGCAGTGGGGACGGACCTGTATGGGGTATCGCCTGTCGACGACGTTCTCCAGGCGATCGGTGATCTGGGACCCGATGTTGCTGTTGTCGTCAAAGCCTCGCGTGCCGCAGGGCTCGAACGAGTCGCCGAGTCGCTGATCGCCGCAACGCCGGACTGATCAGTCCGGGTCGAACGGGAGCTCTTCGGGCGGAAGCGGAGACTTCGACGCGAGGTAGTCGGCGAGCAGCTCGGGCTGGCACACCGGGCAGAGATGGACGAGCCGCATCGACTGGATCGACAGCTGCGTGCCGCGACTCTTGTCGACGATGGCCTGGAAGGCGGGACGGACGTCCGTTGAGCCGCACTTGTCACACGACGGCGTCAGGTCACGGTCCCAGACGAGTCCACATTGCTGACACGTGATCTCGATGATGTCGCCGGTTCGGGCTCCGTCGAGGTTCTCGTCCTCGCCGCACCCCGGGCACTCGATCAGGCTCACCCGACCACCGTACTTGCCTCGACAGATTGCGGGCCTCGTCGCAGCTGCCTGACACGAGGCGACGTCGCTTCGACCGTTACGCTCGCGGTCGGAAATGGGTACGCACTATGACACGCTCGGTGTTGCCTCGAGCGCTTCGAACGAGGAGATCCGAAAGGCGTATCTCCGGCGCGCCCGGGCGCTGCACCCGGATCGCCAGCTCGGACGGAGCCCGGCGGAGGCGACGCGCGCGGAAGAAGCGATGCGCCAGGTCAATCTCGCCTGGGGGGTGTTGTCCGACCGGGCGAAGAAGGCCGAATACGACAAGCGGGTTGGGGTGCAGCGGTCGAATCAGAAGCCGCCGCGGGCGGCGTCGGGCCGTCCCGCGTCGAATCCTCCGCCACGACGCCCTGCCGCATCAACGTCGGGCCCCTCGGCGAGTAAGGCTCGTCAGCCGAATTCGTCCACGCCGGCCCCGAAGGACGGCGAGGGGTCGGCAAGCGTGCTGGCGTCGTTCCCGGTGTTGATTCTGCTCGGGTTGCTTCTCGGCATTGTCATCGTCACCGCGTTCGCCAATCGGGGCCCATCCGACAATCGACCGGTCATTCCGGTGAGTAGCACCGAGCTCGGCGTTGGCGACTGTTTCGTCTTCGAGGGATCGACGCCTCGGGTGCGGGCGTGCACGTCAGGGGCAGCAGACGGTCAAGTGGTCGATGCACTGCCGGATTCGGCGAATTGTCCCGAGGGGTCACAGTTCATGCGTGACCCCTCGAGCGAGTTCTTCTTGTGCTGGGTGCGGATGATCCCCGGCTCGGTGAACACGGTCGGGAACTGACCCAACGGGAACGGTCGGGAACTGGCCCTGCGATCAGGGGGCGACGGTCACGAACATCGTTGTTGTCGTCCAGCGAAGCGAATCGTCCCTGGCTCGGACTTCGATCCGGTAGTCGCCGGGTTCGAGATCCGGGCTCGACCAATCCCAGTTTGTTCCGGGGCGGTCGGGATTCGACAGCAGCGCCTTGTGCCACTGCCCGCTTCCGTAGGTTCCGTCGACTCGGAGGAACTTGTTGTCGGCGAGGCGCCGCACCCGGAGTTGCACGACGTTGATTTCGTTGTCGTCGGTCGCTCGGCCGGTGACGAACAGTCGTCCGCCATTGACCGTGTCGCCGTCGAGCGGCGAGATGACGCCGGGATCGGGCATCGTGTCGCCGGGGGTCCACCAGTAGTTTCCGATGGTCCGCCAGTACGAGATCGTGTCTTGTCCGGCGTTGTCGACACCGATTGCGTAGACCGTGTAACGGGCTTGTTGGTCAGCAGTCCACGAGAAATTCCATGCCGAGGATGTCGCTCCAGGAGTATCGACGGTTGCGAGGTGCGCAACCGGCGTGGTGGTCCGGGACCCGTCGGGTGACACCCAGCGGAGATTGAGCTGGTCCCGAATGAAGATCTCCACCCGCTCGACGGCGACATCGTCGGTCACGGTGCCGGTGATTTCGATGGTCTGGGGTGACTCGTAGCCGACCCGGTTGGTGATGCGGGTGTCCGGGTTCGCGTCGCCGATCGGACCAACGGAGATCCGGGTGGTGGACGTCGTGGTCTGGCCCACCTGGTCGGTCGCCTGGATTTGCAGCAGATGGGTACCGGCCGGGAGTACGGGACTGGTCCACGTCGGGCTGATCGTCTGGGCACCTTCGATGTTGGGGAGAGTGATCCAGGTGCCGTTGGTTCCGTACGAGCCGTCCGGCCGGGTTCCCTCGTTGGTGAGTTGCTTGCGGATGCGGATCCTGACCTGGTCGAGGGCGACGTCCTCGACGATGGTCGGCGTGATGGTGAATCGTTCGTTGGCGGGGCTCTCGAAGACCGTGACGCCGCCGAGGTCGATCACGGGGGGAACGTCGTTCTCGGCGACGGTGACCGTGCGGTAGAAGAACTTCTCGTCATCCTGGCCTGCGGTGTCGAAGACGTTGGCCTCGACACGGAAGCGTCCGTCGCGGGGCAGGACGAACGTGTGGGACCAGGAGGTTTCGGGGGCGTCGACCGCCGCGAGCGTCGCTTCATACGATCGACTCTGATCGGCGACGAGTGATCCGTCGGGTTGGAGGTACTCGTTCGTCTCGGGGTCGCGGACGCCGACCATGACTCGTCGTACACCACGGTCGTCGGTGGCGCGGCCGGTGACCACGAGGACACGCCCGGGCTCGACCGTCGTCGTGTCGATGGACACCGACGGGAGTGCGTCGTCGGCGGCCCGGACGGTGAGATCGACGTAGGCGGCCACCTTGTCCTTGCGGCCGTCCTCGGTGAAGGTCTTTGCCTGCACGCGGTAAATGCCGGGTTCGTTGATCGTGATCTCGCTGCTCCAGCCCGTCTCGGTTGCGCCGGGGCTGTCGAGCGTGGTCGGCAGGCCGACCCAGCCGCCAAGCGACCCGTCGGGCTGCACATAACGGACGGTCGCGATCTCGAAGATGGCGAGCTGAACCCGTTTCACACCCGCGTCGCCGTCGGTTGCGTTGCCCGAGAGGACGAACGTGCCCGCGTCGACGTTTTCTCCGCTGAAGTGCGAGGTGATCGAGGTGGACAAGCCGATCTCGGGTGCGACGTCTCGGGTGATGTCGAAGAAGCCGTGCCGGCCAATGTCCTTGTCGCCGAGGGTGTCGCCGTCCTGTCCGACGAGAAGGCCACGGTCGACGACCACGAGGGACTCGACGCCGATCTCTGCGTCGGCTCCGGGGTTCCAGTTCAGGGACTTGCCGGTCGCCGGGTCGAGTCCACCGATCTGTTGGCGGGGCACGACCTGATTGCCGAGCTGCGCAGCGCCTTCGCCTGCGGCACCTGCGCCGTAGTTGACGTTCGGGTCGCCGGGGTAGGGGTCGGGCGAACCGGGGGCTTCCTGGAACTGGAAGTGCCCGCCGATGAACACCGCTTTGTCGGAGATTCCGACCCCGAAGAGCGAGTCGAAGTGCCGCGAGATCCAGGTCGGTTCGACTCCTGCGCCGCCTGCGGTCTCGAAGCGCACGGCGGCGTCGCGCCCCATGAGCGGACGGTCGCCGCCGGAGCTGACGATGACGAAGTAGCTGCCGTCGGGGGAGACGGCCATGTCGGTGATGGCGAGCTCGGTACCGGCGTCCGTTGTCGTGCGCTTGAAGAAGTCGGTCCGCCAGTTGCGAAGCGTGGGGGAGTTGACGGGCGTGGTGTCGATGATCGCGGCTCCGACCCGGCTCTGACCCGCAACGGTGAGACCGTTGTGCGCGATGACCAGGTCGTCCCCTGCGAAGGCGAGGCTCTTGACGGAGAGGTCGCCGCCACGACCGGCGGCTTCGCGGATCGGGAAGTCGAAGGCGGTGTCGAGTGCACCGTCGGTCAGGTGGAATGCGGCGATCGTGTCGCGGACGGCCCAGGTTCCGCGAGCTCGCACGGCGCTGAAGGGTCCGCCGACGTAGACGCGGTTGTTGCGGACGGCGATGGCGGTGACCTTTGCGCCCGCTTCGGCTCGGAATGCGGCGACGTGGTTGCCGTCGGCGTCGAGGCGCCCCAGGCGAAGCTGCGGTGAGCCGTCGATCGATTGGAACTTGCCGCCGACCACGACGCCACCGACGCCGTCGGGTTCGATCGACAGGACCTCTCGGTCGAACGCCGGATCGTAGGATCGGTCGATTGCTCCGGTGTCGATGTCGTACGCCATCAGGTACGGGCGGTTGAGCAGGGTTCCGTCGTTGTCCCGCACCTGCTCGAACGTGCCGACGACGATCACCCGATCGCCGACGACGGTCTGGTCGGTGACGGTTCCGCCGATGACTCTCGGCGTGTCGGTTCGGGGAACGACGGGGAGGCCGGTGCCGGGCTCCAACGCGTCGAGCGGTGCTGCGGAGCGTCCGGCGAGGACGAGCACGGATGCGACGAGGGCGAGAAGGGAAAGTACCGCCAGTGCGGGGCGGATACGGAGAGCGGTCATGGGATTACTCCGTGGAGTGGTCGTGTCCTCCCAAACTATCGCCTCGCGTGACGACCATCGATAGGCAAACCGATCCAGACGAAAGAGGTCCGTGACGGGTGCAGTTCGCAAAGCGAACTGCGGTTTCCGGCCCGGAGGGCCGGAATACGAACTGCGGTTTCCGGCCCGAAGGGCCGGAAAACAGTGGGCCGTACTGGACTTGAACCAGTGACCTCTGCCGTGTGAAGGCAGCGCTCTAGCCAACTGAGCTAACGGCCCGGGGCCCCGCATCGTAGCGGAGACTCATGGCGGGGCGACACCTGCCGATGAACTGGCCATGGCACCGGCTGACGTTCTCGTTCACAATCACCTTGCGACGAACCAGCGGGTGCGGTACCGCTGCAACGGTTGTGAGGTTGCGTGGACCGACGAGCGCGATGATTCGTGCTGGATGTGCGGGGAGCGGGGCGACGCGCTTCGGTCTGCGTTCTCCTTGCGCGAAGACGACTACCTACATCTTGATTTCGAGTGACCGGGTACATGGCGTAGATCGCTGCGGCGACACGCCTTAGGGGCCAGCTGGCCCATGAGCGGGTTCGGAGACGGGTGGTATTCCTTTCTCCGTGGAGGCCAACCGATCGACTCGTGGCGCAGATGCGCGATGGGGGGTCCTGCTGTTCTTGTGCATGGCAGCAGGGTTCTTCGGAGTCGTGTCGATGGGTTTGGCTTCCGCCGACGAGACACCCTCGTTGAATCCGGATCAACCGGACGTGCAACTGGCGCCGGCGGTGGTCGTGGCCGCCGGCGCCGACGCACTCGACCCGAGGGCGCTCACCCGCTTGACGGCGTACACGACACATTTCGTCGAACACGGCACGGGGTTTGTGCTCGAGGACGGTTCGTTGGTGACCGTCGCTCACGCGGTCAGCGATGCCCGCGGAATCGGTCTCGGCTTCGGAGACAACCCGCTGCTGATCGATCTCGCTCCGCAGCCCGAACGGGTCTCCATTTCGCGCCTTCACGACCTCGCTCGGATCGACCTCGGCGATCTTGATCTCTCCGGGGTGGTCGCCGCACGTGCTTCGCTTGGCGATCATGCGCCGAGCGTTGGCTCGGTCGTTGCGTTGGGAGGGGTTCCTGTCGACGGGCGTCTCGAGGTCGAGGTCGGCACGATCATCGCCCGCACGAGCGGTGTGAACTACGGGTTGGGCCGCCCGGACGTCTACGTGATCGACACGCCGGTCGACGTTGGTTGGTCTGGCGGCCCGGTGGTGGATGACCGCGGCGACGTCGTGGCGGTCATCGTCGCGGTCGAGACGGTCTCTGGGGTCACCCTCGCGGTGCCGGTCGAGCACCTCCCGGGGTGACCCTGTTCGTGGGCGTCGCTCGATCGCTCACGAGGCGAGCCGGTCAGCAGTACTGTCGCGGGCGATGCCTGGTGAGTTGAGCCGAGTCGTGATCGTTGCCAACGGCACCGCACCTGATCCGGCGCTGGTTGCCGACGTCGACGACGCCGATGTCGTCGTCGCCTGCGACGGGGGCGTCGATGCCGCCCGCGACCTCGGCTTGCGAATCACCCACGGAATTGGCGACTTCGATTCGGCCACGCCCGGTGCAGTTGCGGAGGCGGAGCACCACGGCGCCGAATTCATTCGCTTCTCCTCTGACAAAGATCAGTCCGATCTCGAATTGGCACTCGAATTCGTCCGTGAGCGTTACCCGCGTCGCGCGGTGGTGCTCGTCGGCGCTGATGGCGGTCGCCTCGACCACCGGCTCGCCAACTGGTCGGTGCTCGCCGGACATGCCCAGCGAAGCGGAACCTCAACGACGGTTCGGACCGACTCCGCTACGGCGTTCGTCGTGACGGGATCGATCTCGTTGCCCTGCGTTCCCGGTGACCTCGTGTCGCTGCATCCCTGGGGTGGACCGTGCGGCGGCGTCGAGATCTCGCCGGCCCGTTGGCCGCTCGACGGGGTTGATCTGTCGCCGTTCGAGGCGAGGGGGCTCTCGAATGAGTGTGTGAGCGACTCGGTGACCGTGACGGTCCAGACCGGTGTCTGCTTTGTCGTCATGCCGACGTCAGGTGCCACGAGGTCCGGTCATCGTTAGGGCGGTACGTGTCGCTCTCGATCGCCACGTCTGGCGGAGCTAGCCTCTCGAACCATCGGCACGGCACTCGGGTTTTTCGCGGTTGTCCTGCTCGTGCTGGCGAACGGATTCTTCGTTGCCGCAGAGTTCGGACTGGTCGCTGTGGATCGTTCGCGGGTCGACGAAGCGGCCCGCGCCGGGGACCCGATGGCGAAACGAGTCCAAGGGCTCGTCGAGAACCTCTCGTTTCATCTCTCTGGTGCGCAGTTGGGGATCACCCTCTCTTCGTTGATTCTGGGCTTCATCGCGAAGCCGACGATCGCCCGACAATTCGAGCGGTTGCTCGGCGCAGGCGCGCTCGACGGACTGGTCGCTGACACGGCGGTGCTCGCCCTTTCGGTCGTCTTGGCCGTCGCTGCAGCGACGGTGTTCCAGATGGTCGTCGGCGAACTCGTTCCGAAGACTCTCGCGGTCGACCGTCCCTTCGTGGTTTCGATGCGCCTCAGCCGCGCCATCGTGGCGTGGGGCATCGTGGCCCGCCCGATCATCGCCACGTTCGACGCGGCCGCGAACGCCGTCGTTCGTCGGCTCGGCGTCGAGCCGAGCGAAGAGCTCGAACACGTCCGGTCGCTCGAAGAGATCGAACGACTCATCGTCGACGCGGGAGAAGAGGGCGAACTCGATCGAGACGACGTGGCGTTGTTGCGTCGAACGATCCGCCTCGGCGAGAAGACCGCGGCCGATGCCCTTGTCCCGCGGGTCGAGGTCGTGGCGCTCGGGGCACACGCAA
Organism: Acidimicrobiales bacterium; assembly: GCA_020629635.1. Classification (GTDB taxonomy): domain Bacteria; phylum Actinomycetota; class Acidimicrobiia; order Acidimicrobiales; family SHLQ01; genus SHLQ01. Next base: position 313,956 of record JAHDCX010000001.1, read on the forward strand.
CTGGGGCAGATCTCGTGGCACTCGCGACGGAGACGGGACGGTCGCGATTTCCGGTGTTCGGCGAGGATGCCGACGACGTACTCGGTGTCGTTCACGTGCAGTCGATCTATTCGCTGGCACGTTCGTCTCGCGCTCGAACCCCGGTCACCGAGCTGATGGTGGAGCCGATCTTCATTCCGGAGACGATCGATCTCGACGACTTGCTCGGGGAGGTCCGGGCCTCTCGCAACCATCTCGTGATCGTCGTCGACGAACACGGTGGCACCGCCGGCATCATCACGCTCGAGGACATCCTCGAAGAGATCGTCGGTGAGATCGACGACGAGTACGACCAGGTGGCCTCGTTGTCCAAGGTGGATGGCCCCGGATCGCGCACGGTGTCGGGTTCGCTGCACGCCGATGAGTTGTTCGACATCTGTGGATTCGTCATGCCCGAAGGTCCGTACGAGACCTTGGCCGGACTTGTTCTTCATCGAATGGGGCGGATCCCAACGCCGGCCGACCGAATCGAGGTCGAGGACTGGCGGCTCGAGGTCGTGGCGATGGACCGCCATCGGATCGCGTCCGTGCGGTTGGTCGAACCGGCGCCTCCCGTGAGCGAGGCGCAGTGAGCATCGGTTTGGCGGTCGCGGTCTCTGTCGTGTTGATCGTCGTGAACGGTTTCTTCGTCGGGGTCGAACTCGCCTACGTCGCAAGTCGGCGGACGCGTCTCGACTCGCTCGCCGAGGAGGGCGCCTTCGGCGCTGGCTCGGCGGCTCGTGCCGTGCGGGCGATCACTCGTCAGCTCTTCGCGGCCCAACTCGGAATCACGGTCTGCACGGTCATTCTCGGTCTGATCGCCGAAGACGCATTGGCCAAGATCATCGAGCCAGCAATCGAAGCTGTCGTCGAACTCCCCGAGTCCGTGCTCCACAACATCGGCTTCGTCGTCGCCCTGGCCGTGGTGACGTTCGTGCACACGGTCTTCGGGGAGATGGTGCCCAAGAACCTGGCCATCTCCGCTCCGGAGACGTCGGCGCGCCGGATGGCGCCGATTCACACCGCGGTCGTCGCGGCTGTCGGCCCGATCATTTGGGTGCTTCGCCAGCTCGCCCGTCCGCTCCTGCGTCTGTTCGGCGTCGATCCGGACTCGATCGGACGGGCCCACACACCCGAAGAGCTTGTCCGGCTCATCGAACGCTCTGCCGAGCGCGGGCTCGTCGACGAACACGAACACGCCTTGTTGTCCGGCGCTTTGGAGTTTGGTGACACCCGAGTCCGGTCGGTCATGATCCCGGTCGCCGACGTCGTCTCGGTCACCCGTCGGGCCACGGTCGCCGAGGTCGAGCATCTGGTCGTCGCACACGGGCTCTCGCGCATTCCGGTTCGGGCCGATGATGGGCGCACGTTTCTCGGGTTCGTCCATGCGAAGGACCTGGTCCGCCTCGAGGGCGACGTTGCCGAAGAACCCATTCCGCTCGAGGTGATTCGGCGCGTCCCGGCGATCGCGGTGGACCGAACGCTCGAAGACGTGATGTTGTTGATGCGCCGAACCCGCAAGCACCTCGCTCCCGTGATGGCGAACGGTGTTGTCGTTGGCCTCGTGACCCTCGAGGACGTGCTCGAGGAGCTCGTCGGAGAGATCTACGACGAGAGCGACTGAGGTCAGGCTCCGGTGGCGTGGTAGCCGCCGTCGACGTGGATCATCGACCCCGTCGTCATCGGAAACCAGTCCGACAGAAGGGCAACGGTGGACTTCGCCACCGCGGAGCTGTCGCGAACGTCCCAGCCGAGCGGTGCTCGGCCGTCCCACACGTCCTCGAATTCCTGAAATGCCGGAATCGACTTCGCGGCGATCGTGCGAATCGGTCCTGCGGCCACCAGATTGAATCGAATGCCCGACGGTCCGTGGGCGCGGGCGAGGTAGCGATTGGCCGACTCGAGCGCAGCCTTGGCGACGCCCATCCAGTTGTACGCGGGCCACGACACGGTGGCATCGAAGTCGAGCCCCACGATCGACCCCCCGTTCGTCATCAGCGGGCACACGACGTCGGCGAGGGTCTTGTAGCTGAAGGCAGAGATCTCGAGCGCCGTCTTCACGTCGTCCCAGGGGGCAGCCATGAAGTCCTCGCCGAGACACGACTCCGGCGCGAAGCCGATCGCATGGAGGGCGCCGTCGACGTGGCCCCAGGTGGACTCGAGATGGCTTCGCAGCGCCGGCACGTGCGCAGGGTCTGTCACATCGAACTCGAGCACCTCGGCAGGCTCGGCGAGCTTTCTCGCCGTTCGAGTCGTCAGCGACAACCCGCGACCGGCACCGGTCAGGATGACCGACGCGCCCTCGGCTTGGGCCAGCTGTGCAACGCCAAAGGCGAGGGAGGCGTCGGTCAGAACGCCGGTGATCAGAATGTTCTTGCCGTCGAGCAGCCCCATGTGCATCTCCTGTTCGAAGTGCCGCGACCATACTTGACGGCATGCGAGTTTCCCCGGTCGATCCGTCCGACGTGGAGCCCCGAGTGGCTGCCGTGCTCGATGCGCAGGCCGAACGCTGGGGAGCGCCCCTAGCCAATCACCTCGTCTACGCCCGCCGGCCCTCGATTTTCCGGGGAGCGCGGGCGATGTGGGGCGGTCTCGACGCGTCGGGATTGATCGACGGAGCGTTGCATGCGTTGGTGAATCGGCGCGTCGCCTCGCAGATCGGGTGTGTGTTTTGAGCCGACATCAACGCTGCCGTGGGCAGCGATGCGGGGTGGACAGATGCCCAGCTCGATGCGGTGGCCGAGACCGAGCTCGATCGGTCGATGTTTGACACCCGGACGCTCCTGGCTCTCGATCTCGCCGATGCGATGACCGTCGGCGACGTCGACGATCGGCTGTTCGGGGCACTCGTCAACGAATTCGGCGAGGACGCCGTGGTCGAGCTCGTTGCGGTGATCGCATGGGAGAACGCGTCGGCTCGGTTCAACCGGGCGATCCGGGTTCCGAGTCAGAAGCTGTGGGACCGCCCGTGAGGCCGCGGGTGTATGACACCGCTCGGGCTGGGCTGGTTGAGGTCCCGGCGTCGTCGCCAGTTCGGATCTACACGTGTGGCATCACGCCCTATGACGCAACCCACATGGGACATGCAGCCACCTACGTCACCTACGACGTGCTGCAGCGTCATCTGCAGCACCGGGGTTTCGAGGTCCGGCTGGTCCGCAACATCACCGACATCGACGACGACCTCTTTGCGCGTGCCGCCCGCGACGGCGTGCATCATCTGGATCTCGCGTTCGGGCAGAAGCGGCGCTTCGACCTCGATCTCGAAGCGCTTGGCGTCGAGGAGCCCTGGAGCGAGCCGAGGGCGACGTCGGCGATCCCCGACATTCGGGGTCTGGTACACACGCTCCTCGAACTCGACGTGGCGTACGAGTCGGGGGGTTCGGTGTATCTGGACCGTGGGGCCGTGCCGACCTTCGGTTCGCTGTCGGGGTACAGCCGGGTCGATATGCGAGCGATCGGGGAGCGGCGTGGCGAGGATCCCCGAGACCCAGCCAAGCGGCACCCGCTCGACACCGTCTTGTGGAAACCATCGGCGGTGGGTGAGCCGGAGTGGGAGTCGCCGTGGGGGAGTGGGCGGCCGGGATGGCACATCGAGTGCGTGGCGCTGTCGCTCCGAGAGCTCGGCGGAATCGATATCCATGGGGGCGGATGCGATCTCGTCTACCCGCACCATGAGTTCTGTGCCGGGATCGCCGACGTCTTGCCGGAGACCTCGAGAGCCGAAATCTGGATGCACCAGGCGTGCGTGCACTTGGCCGGTGAGCCGATGGCGAAGTCGACCGGCAACCTGGTCTTCGTCCACGAACTCCTTTCGTCGTATCCGGGTCCGGTGCTGCGTCTGGCCGTGCTCTCTCAGCACTATCGGACGCCGGAGTGGACGTGGGAAGCGACCCTGCTCGATGACGCAGCTCGCCGGTGGCGGTTGTGGTCCTCCCCCCGCGCAGGAACGTCGCTCCCGACCGAGGTTGTGGCTCGGGCGCTCGACGACGACCTCGACGTACTGACTGCGCTCGACGAGATCGACCGGGCGGCCTCAGGTGGCCACGACGTCACCGACGCAGCCGCGCTCCTGGGCGTCCAACTCGAGGTCCCCGCCCGAACCTGAAGTTGGGTGTGGGGCTAGAAGACCGTGTTGATCTGCTCGCAGCCCGCGGTCGAGTCGCTCGCATTTACAGGGACGTCCCCCGGAGACAATACGAGCAGTTCGGGCCAGCATCGGTCGGTGCCAGCTCCCCCGTTGAGCCGATCCCGGTCGTAGCCGCCGGTCATGAGGTCGTCGTCGTCGCCGCCGTCCACAACGTCATTGCCCTGGAAGCCATCGAGCACGTCGCGCCCGGGACCACCGAGAAGCGTGTCGTCCCCGCCTTCGCCACCGAGGTAGTCGTTGCCTCCGCCGCCGGTGATCGTGTCGTTGCCGCCCGGGAAGAAGGCGCCGATGCCCTGTTCGTCGAACTGCGAACCGTCGTCGCCGAGGATGAAGTCTGCGCCGCCTTCGCCGCGCAGTGTGTCATTGCCGAGCCCGCCGACGATGTCGTCATTTCCGTCGCCAGCGAAGACCGAGTCGTTGCCGTTGCCGCCGTCGATGGCGTCGTCGCCGTCGTTTCCGACGAGTTGGTCGTTGCCGTCGCCGCCGAAGATGTTGTCGTTGCCGTCACCACCGCCGAGGTTGTCGTCGTCGCCTTCACCAGAGATCAGGTCGTCATCGGCCTCGCCGTAGATTTCGTCATTGCCGCTTCCGCCGCTCAGCCGATCGCCTGCCTTGCCGCCGCGAATGACGTCGTCGCCATTGCCGCCGAGGATTGTGTCGGCGCCGCCGACGCCCCAGATGACGTCCCGATGCCCGCCGCCGCGAATGGTGTCGTTGCCTGCGTCGCCCCGGATGGTGTCGTTGCCGCGGTCTCCCCAGATGCGGTCCTTGCCGTTGCCGCCTTCGACGTAGTCGTGGCCGTCGCCGGCGTAGACCCGGTCATGGCCGCGTTCGGCGAAGAGTCGGTCATTGCCTGGACCGCCGAAGATCTGGTCGCGCCCATCTCCGGCACAAATGACGTCATGGCCGTCGAGACCGTTGATGATGTTGTTGCCCGCTCCGGCCACGATGACGTCGGGTCCGTCGGTTCCGTTGATCACGGCGGCGTTGGACACGATCGTGGCGACACGGCCGTCGCAGGTGGCTTGTGCGGCCGCCGGTGCGGCGGAGAGGACGAGTGCAACCATCGCCACAGACAGAACGGCAGCGACGCGTCGCCGGCAGATCGCGATCATCGGTATTCCCTTTCATCGCCGCGCCCTGCGAGATGGTAGCTCGGGACGCTCCAAGATGCCCATCGAGGGCACGGTTGGGTCTCGGCGCGTCGGTAGGCTTTCTTGATGCAAGGAATCACGGTCACGCTTCCCGACGGATCCGAACGGGCACTCGAGACCGGTGCGACGGCGGGCGACCTCGCCGCAGCAATCGGTCCGGGTCTCGCGAAGGCGGCCCTGACTGCGGTCGTCGATGGGATCGAAGTCGATCTGGCCGCCACGTTGGCCGACGGGGCGCAGGTGTCGCTCATCACCGAGCGCGATGAGGCGGCCCTGCACACGATCCGTCATTCGACCGCGCATCTCATGGCGCAGGCGATCCTCGATCTCCATCCCGGGGCCACGTTCGCCATCGGCCCACCGATCGAGCACGGCTTCTACTACGACTTCGAGTTGCCCGACGGCAAGACGCTCTCCGACGACGACTTGGGCGCGATCGAGGATCGGATGCGCGAGCTCGTGGCGCAGGACCAACCGTTCGAACGACACGAGATTTCCGCGGGTGAGGCCCTCGAGCTGTTCGCCGACGAGCCGTACAAGGTCGAGATGATCCGCGCCTTCACGGGTGGCGAGGCCTCGTCCGACGATTCTGGTGAGATCTCTGGCGATGTCGTGAGCTACTACCGGAACTCCGAGACCTTCCTCGACATGTGCACCGGCCCCCATGTGCCGAGCACGGGGCGGCTGGGCCACTTCAAGCTCCAGAAGGTGGCGGGCGCCTACTGGCGCGGCGACGAGAAGCGCCCGATGTTGCAACGGATCTACGGAACGGCGTGGACGAACAAGAAGGATCTGAAGGCGCACCTGCATCGGCTTGAAGAGGCCGAGAAGCGCGACCATCGGCGCCTCGCGAACGAGATGGATCTCGTGTCCTGGCCGGAGGAGCTTGGGCCTGGTCTCGCCGTCTGGCACCCCAAGGGTGCGCTCATCCGTACGTTGATGGAGGACTTCTCCCGGCAGCGGCACACCGAAGGTGGCTACGAATTCGCGTTCAGCCCTCACATCGCGAAGTCGGTGTTGTGGGAGACGTCTGGTCACCTCGACTTCTACGCCGACGGGATGTACCCGCCCATGGAGATGGACGGGGCGACGTACTACCCGAAGCCGATGAACTGCCCGTTCCACGTGATGATCTACAAGAGCAATCAGCGGTCGTATCGCGATCTGCCCATCAAGATCTTCGAGCTCGGCACGGTCTACCGCTACGAGTTGTCCGGGGCGGTACACGGGCTGTTGCGGAGCCGCGGATTCACCCAGGACGACAGCCACATCTTCGTCACCCGCGACGACATCGCCGAGCAGATCGCGGACTTGCTCGACTTCGTCCTCGAGATGTTGCGCGCGTTCGGCTTCGAGGACTTCCAGGCGAAGCTCTCGACGCGGCCCGAGGAGAAGTCCGTCGGCGACGACGAGATCTGGGACATGGCGACGAGCGGCCTCCGCTCTGCCCTCGACACCCACGGCCTCGACTACATCATCGATGAGGGCGGCGGCGCGTTCTACGGCCCGAAGATCGATGTCGACGTGAAGGATGCGATCGGCCGCGCCTGGCAACTCTCGACGATTCAGCTCGACTTCAACCTTCCCGACCGGTTCGACCTCGAGTACATCGGCGCGGACGGTGAGCGTCACCGGCCGGTGATGATTCACCGTGCGCTCATGGGCTCGATCGAGCGCTTCTTTGGTGTGTTGCTCGAGCACTACGCCGGCAACTTCCCGGCATGGCTCGCTCCGGAGCAGGTGCGAGTCCTCCCTGTCGCTGAGGCCCACCAGGAGTACGCCGAACAGGTCGCGTCCACGCTGAAGGCCAACGGGTTCCGTGTCGAGATCGACCCGGCCACCGACCCGTTGGGCAAGCGCGTCCGCCGGGGCAAGGTCGACAAGTTGCCCTACGTGTTGGTGGTCGGCGATGACGACGTCGCCGCGGGGACCGTCGGGGTCAACACCCGCGGCGTGAACGAGGTCGACCGCGACGTGTCGGTCGGGGACTTCGCGGCTCAGCTCCGAGGCGATGTCGAACACAAGCGGTGAACCGATCGGGACCGGCCTCGCCCACCTTTGGGCGGGGTGGCGTCTGCCGTACATCGCGGCGGACGACGACGAGCGCTCGAAGGGACACACGCCGGGCCTGACGCTGTTCGAGGGCATCGAGCAATCCGGTCTGCCCGACGAGGTCACCTATGTGCTGTGGCGGGGCGATCACACTTTTGCCCTGCTCAATGCCTATCCCTATACCTCTGGTCACCTCATGGTCCTTCCGAAGGCCGGGGTCGCGGCGCTCGAAGACCTCGACGTCGAGACATACGGCGAACTCTGGCGAGCGGTCAGGTCTGCCGTGGTCGCGGTGAAGACGGCGTATTCGCCCCACGGGGTCAACGTCGGCATGAACCTTGGGCGTGAGTCTGGCGCGGGTGTCCCCGATCATCTTCACGTCCATGTGCTGCCCCGCTGGGCCGGCGACACGAACTTCATGACGAGCGTCGCCGAAGCGCGTGTGCTCCCAGAATCACTTGCGGACACGTGGCAGCGTCTCGTTGAGGCGTGGCCGAGCGTCGAGTAGTCCGTAGCCTCCCCAGCATGGCCGAGTCATCCCTGTCCGACGAGACGAACCCGTCCAACGAGACAACCACGACGTCCGGAGACGACGAGTACGTCGACGAACTCCCGGAGGATCTCAACGCAGTCGATTTCGTCGGCCCGTATCTGTTCCCGAACAACAGCCGACGTCGGGTACCCGGACTCCTCTACCTCGTCATCGGGATCGCGGCGATCGTGTGGTGGATCCTCCGAGACTCGACCGACCCTCATCCGCTCTTGAGCGGCGGAGTTCCCCTCGCTGGTGTGGGCCTGCTGGTCCTTGGTCTCTATCACCTCCAGGCCGGATGGGATCTTGCGGTGGACGAGCAGGACGCGCTCGTCGCAGCCACCCGGGCCGTCGGGTTTCCGGTCGGTCATGCGTCGGCGCAGATGGCGTGGCGCGGCCTCCGGAGTCGGCCGACATGGCGCATCTTGCTCTACTCGAACGAGGCGCCACCGACGAAGCGTGGCTTTGCCATGGTCGACGGCGTCGACGGCGAGGTGCTCACGACGCTCGTCGAGGACAATCCCGAGGACTGGGCGTCGTTCGAGTCGACCGAATCAGCGGAATGAGTTGACGGTCCGTTCGACCCGGGCGAGCCGATCGGCAGACACTCGGGCGACCGCTCGGACCAACTCGATGAGCGTGATCGATCCCTCTGGGGTCGAGGCCGACTTGTTCCAGTCGGCTGGTCGCAGGTCGCCGAGTCGTCCCGAGAGATTCTCGAACATCGAGGTCAGGTTCTCCAGTGCGGCGCCGGCGGTGCTGGGCCATGGGCCCGAACCCGCGTTGCGCAGCGCGGAGACGACCTCGGCCCCCAGTGCCTCAGGTTGGTTGTACGAGGTCGTTCGGATGGCGTCCGCGAGCACGGCCACCTGGGCCAGGACGGCTCCGGCATCCTCGGCGGCGCTGATTCCGTCGGGTCCAGCCGTCGTGAAGACGTCGTCGATGTTCTTCGGTGGTGGGAGGTGCAGCGCATCCTTCCACCGACGCGGCATCGAGGCGACGCTCGCCGTCAAGTTCGGTGGTTGCAGGCTGTCGTAGCGATCTCCCATGGTGGGTCAATCTAGTCGTCGGGCCGGTTCGCCCGAGCTAGCGTGGGGACATCGGTAGCCCAAGGGAGTGATCGATGTTCGATGGCAACATGCGAGAACAGGTCGACCGAAACGTCCAACCGGTCGGTCGTGCACTCGTCGGGATGGGCGTCACCGCAGACGTGATGACCGTGATCGGGATCGGCATGTCGACCGCAGCGGCGGTCGTGATCGGTTCGGGAAATCTGGCATGGGGCCTCGTCTTGATGATCGCCACCGGGCTTCCCGATCTGCTGGACGGTGCCATCGCCAAAGCGGCCGGCACGTCGTCGCTCCGGGGGGCCTACTTCGACTCGGTCTCCGATCGGCTCACCGACATCTTGTTGTTCAGCGGCGTCGCCTGGTACCTGTCGGCGACTCGCGATGACCAGCTGCACATGCTTCCCGTGGCCGTCATGGGCGTGGCCCTCATGATCTCGTATCAGCGAGCCAAGGCCGAGTCCCTCGGCTTCGACGCCAAGGGCGGCCTGATGGAGCGCGCGGAACGGTTCATCGCACTCGGCGTTGGCCTGTTTCTCGGAACCTTCGACGAGCGACTTCTCGTCCTGACGCTCTGGATCATGTTCGCGTTGACCGCAATGACCGCGCTCCAGAGATTCTTCAAGGTCTGGAAGCAAGCCAGTGTCGGCCGTCCCACGCCGCCCCCGGGACCGGCGTCGCGACGGCGTTCCCGGACCACCCGCCGCGGGAACGACACGATGGCGGCTCGCTGGCGACGCATGCAAGAGCGTCGCTGAGTCCGAGTCGCTCGACTCACCACGTCGCGCTCGTGCCCGTCGATCCGACCACCGTGCACCGGCTTGGGGCCGCTGCGGCGACCCGAGTACCCCGGTCGATCACCGAGCAGGGTCTCCGCGGCGGGGGCGTGTTTGCGTCGTTGTTTGCGGGCGACCGACGAGTCATCGTCGAGCGCAACCTTCGCCGGGTTCGCGGCCGCTCGCTCACTGACGCCGAACTGAATCGTGGGGTTGCGGCGTCGTTCGAGGCGTATGCGCGGTACTACGCGGACTCGTTCCGCCTGCCCGATCTCGACGCTCGGACGATCGACGAGGGATTCGACTATGTGGGGTTCGACAACATCGTCGCTTCGCTCGAACGAGGCGTCGGACCAATGCTCGTCCTCCCGCATCTCGGGGGCTGGGAGTGGGCCGCGTTCTGGCTCACCAAGCTTCACGGCATCAAGGTGACGGCGATCGTCGAGCCACTCGAGCCGCCCGAACTCCACGAGTGGTTTGTTTCGTTTCGAGAGTCGCTCGGCATGGAGGTGATCGCGGTGGGCCCGGAGGCGGGTCCAGCGATCCTGCGGGCGATCAACGACGGACGGGTGGTGTGTTTGCTGTCGGACCGTGTTGTCGCCGACGCGGCGGCGGTGCCGGTCGACTTCTTCGGTGAACGAACCCTTGCACCGTCGGGTCCGGCGACGATCGCGCTCCGAACCGGAGCGCCCATTCTCCCGACCACGGTGTACTTCCGGGATGGGCGGCACTTTGCGGACTGTCGGCCGCCGCTCGACACGTCACGACAGGGCAAGTTCCGCGACGACGTCACTCGGGTGACCCAGGACATGGTTCGGATGTTCGAGCGTTTCATTCGTGTCGCACCAGAGCAGTGGCACGTGCTCCAACCGAATTGGCCGAGCGATTTCCGGGCGTTGGGGCGGCCCATCCCAGAGCGTTACCGGGATCTGGGTGGGGGAGCCGCGTGACGCGTCCCATACGCGTGGGCATGATCAGCCCCTATTCGCTGACGGTGCCCGGCGGTGTGCAGGGCCAGATCCTCGGGCTCGCGCGAGCGTTGCGCCGTGACGGCCAATCCGTGCGGGTGCTCGGTCCGTGTGACGGGCCTCCGCCCGAATCCTTCGTCACGCCCCTCGGCAACTCGGTGCCGACCGGTGCCAATGGCTCGGTCGCTCCGCTCGCGCCTGACCCGTCGGCGCAGCTGCGGACCATCCGTGCGCTGCGCGACGAGGCATTCGATGTGCTTCATCTCCACGAACCGATGGCGCCGGGCCCGACGATGACGGCGCTGCTCGTCAAGCCTGCGCCGATCGTCGCGACCTTCCATGCCGCCGGGACGAGCCTTGGGTATGAGGTCTTCAAGCCGCTGACGGCGCGCGGTTCGAAACGGATCGACCGCCGGTTCGCGGTGTCTGATGACGCTCGGGAGCTGGCGCAGCGGTCGCTCGGCGGTACCTACGAGGCCGCGTTCAATGCCGTGGAACTGGCGTCGTTCCGTGAGGTTGCACCGAAGAAGACCAACGCGCCCACGATCTTCTTCGTCGCCCGACACGAGGAACGCAAGGGTCTCGGTGTGCTGCTCGACGCAATGGCCCATCTGGGACCCGACGTCCGGTTGCGGGTCGGCGGTCGCGGCCCCGAGACCGAAGCGCAGCAGTCACGAACGGCCGGAGATCCAAGGATCGAGTGGCTGGGCGAGCTCGATGAAGCCGACAAGATCGCCTACATGCGCGGTGCTGACGTCTTCTGCGCTCCGTCGCTCCGCGGAGAGTCCTTCGGCATCGTCCTGCTCGAGGCGATGGCGTCGGCCACCGCTGTGGTCGCGAGCGACCTCCCGGGTTACGCGAAGGTCGCCCGAAACGGTCAGGACGCCGAACTCGTCGCACCGGGGAACGTGGAGATGCTCGCGTCGACGCTCGATCGACTTCTCCACGATCGGGCGCGTCGTGACCGCCTCGTCGACTCCGGGAACGACCGGGTCGCCGGGTTTTCGATGGCGCGCCTCGCTTCGCTCTACCAATCGGCGTATCGCGACGTGGTCGAGCACCCAGAAAGGAGTGGGGCTGCGACCGCACCACTCAACCAACTGACTAACATGACGAGCCGTCGCCGGCGCCGACCCTGATCACGTGCCACCGGCCCTTCGCAGCCAATCGAGGAACCCGATGCCCCTCCGCGTGTTCTCCCTGTTCGCCATTCCCGCGATCGCCGTCTTTGCGATCCTCGTCCTCGCTGGCCTCGCGTGGTGGCCCCTCTGGCTGCTTGCGATTCCGGCCGCGGCATTGGTCACGTGGTTGTTCTGGCGGCGAGCCGACGATGCCGTGCTCTCGCGCCTGGGCGCCCGCTCGATCACCGGATCGGAAGGTGAGCGCCTGATGAACACCGTCGAGAATCTCTGTCTCACGAGTGGGATCGTGCAACCCGACGTCATGGTCGTCGATACCGATGAGGTCAACCTCGCCACGATCAACGGACGGCGCAACACCATCGTCGTGACCTCGGGTTTGCTCAACGCGCTCGATGTCCTCGAAACCGAAGGCGTCGTGGCGCATGCACTCTCGAAGTCTGCAGCGAGCGAGGTCCAGTACTCGACACTCGCCGCGTCCGGCGGCGGACTCGTCAGCGGGGCACAACGGCGGTGGGCCCGTGAGTGGGATGGCGGCGAGACTGGCGTGGTTCGCTTCGACATCTCCGGGGTCCGGCTCACCCGCTACCCACCGGGTCTGCGGTCGGCGCTGCAAAAGATCGATGGGCGGCCCACGGATGTGCCCGGTGGTGCGTCACTCGGCAACGCCTGGCTGGTCCCGCCGCCCGAGACCCGTCTGCCCCTCGACCATCGCATCGAAGTCCTCCAGGAGCTCTAGAACGATGACCAGACACCGTTTCCGACTGGGCGCGCTCGCGGCGTGCCTCGTGATCCTCGCTGCCTGCGGTGGAGGAGAAGAAGACGACGCCGCGGTCGACGATGCCTCGTCGACGACAACGACAGAGGTCGCCACGACGACGACTGCGCCCACGACCACCGCCGAGACCACGACGTCCACGGCGGCACCAGAGGTCGTGCTTGGCCCCGCTTGGCCGCTCTCGGGCGCTGCGCTCGATGAGGGTGCCGAGGTCAGCCACCCGGCCGTCGTCGTGAAGATCTCCAACAATGACGCCGCAGCCCGGGCGGCGCTTCGAGGGTTGGACCAGGCCGACGTCGTGTTCGAGGAACGGATCGAACAAGAAGCCACTCGTTTCGCCGCGGTGTTTCATTCGTCGCTTCCCACCGAGGTCGGATCCGTGCGTTCTGGCCGAACCTCGGACGTCGACATCGTGTCCAACCTGAGTCGACCGGTGTTCGCGTTCTCTGGCGCAAACGATGGTGTGCACGCCCAGATCCGTCAGGCCGACAGCGCCGGTCTTCTCATCCGGGTCAGCGCAGACTTCGGGGACCGCGAGTTCTCTCGTATCTCCGATTTCCGGGCCCCGAACAACCTCGTCGTGGACACGGCGGCGCTGATCGACCGAGCCGACGACGACTCGGTGCCGCCCACCCAGATCTTCGAGTACCTCAACAACGCCACGCAGCTCGGTACACCGTCGCCCGGTGCATTCGTGTCGGCGCGTGAGAGCGCCGAGTACGTCTGGAGCGAGTCGACCGGTGGATACAAGCGCTCGCAGGAGGGCCAACCCCACGTCACTCGTGACGGCGAGCGGATCACCCCAGCCAACGTTGTCGTCCTCACCACGACCTACGTCCAGTCACAGATCGACGGAACCTCGGTTGATGCCATCACGATCGGGACGGGTCCGGTTGTCGTGTACTCGAATGGCTATCGGGTCGAAGGCACCTGGCGGCGAGATTTCCCCCGGGATCCCTACACGCTCACGACGTCGGACGGCCAGACCATCGGCCTGGCGCCCGGCCAGACGTGGGTCTCGTTGACACCGGCCGGAACCGAGCGCGAGCTCTCCGTTGCGGAGGCGGACGCAATCGGCTGAGACCTCACTCGGTGAGGCGTCTTCTGGGGCCGCCTCGGTAGGCTGCCGACATGTCGAACGAGTCGAATCAGACGACGGGCACGCCGCTCGTGAAGCGGGGTCTCGCCGAGATGCTGAAGGGCGGCGTCATCATGGACGTCGTCACTCCCGAACAAGCCAAGGTTGCCGAGGATGCGGGCGCCGTCGCCGTCATGGCGCTCGAACGAGTGCCCGCCGACATTCGCGTCGACGGCGGAGTGGCCCGCATGTCCGATCCGGACATGATCCAGGGCATTCAGGCCGCCGTGACGATTCCCGTGATGGCCAAGGCGCGTATCGGCCATTTCGTCGAGGCGCAGATCCTCCAGGCGCTCGACGTCGACTACATCGACGAGTCGGAGGTGCTGACGCCCGCCGACGAGGCCCATCACATCGACAAGTGGCCGTTCACCGTCCCCTTCGTCTGCGGGGCGACCAATCTCGGAGAGGCCCTGCGCCGCATCTCCGAGGGTGCGTGCATGATCCGCTCGAAGGGCGAGGCCGGGACCGGCGACGTCGTGCAGGCGGTTCGTCACCTGCGCTCGATTCTCGGTGACATCAAGAAGATCACCCAAGCCGATTCTGCGGAGTTGTTCGACTGGGCCAAGCACTTGCAGGCCCCACTGCCCCTGATCCAGGAGATCGCCGAGACCGGCGAACTCCCGGTTCCGCTGTTCTGCGCCGGTGGCCTCGCCACCCCCGCAGACGCCGCACTGGCGATGCAGCTCGGCGCGCAGGCGGTCTTCGTCGGCTCCGGGATCTTCAAGAGCGAAGATCCAGCACCGCGAGCACGGGCGATCGTCGAAGCGACCACCAACTACATGGACGCGTCGATTCTTGCGAAGGTCTCTGCCGGACTCGGCGCACCGATGACGGGCATCGGCATGGACGAGCTCGACGTGAAATACGAGGATCGCGGCTGGTGACGATCGGTGTGCTGGCGCTCCAGGGCGCCTTTCGGGCACACCGGGAGAAGCTCGACGCCCTCGGCGCGAGTCACTGCGAAGTGCGCGTTCCCGGAGATTTTGACCGTGTCGACGCACTCATCATGCCCGGTGGCGAATCGACGACCATGTCGATGCTGCTCGAGTCGTCGGGCCTGTTTGAGCCGATTCACGAGCGACTGAAGGCGGGCATGCCCGTGTTCGGCACGTGCGCAGGGCTGATCCTGCTCGCTCGAGAGATCCAGGATGGACGTGACGATCAGCGCAGCTTTGCGGCGCTGGATGTGGCCGTCCAGCGAAACGGGTATGGCCGTCAGGTCGCGAGCTTCGAGGACCACCTGGTGGTGTCCGGCGTCGAGCAGCGGGTGCACTCGGTCTTCATCCGAGCGCCGCGGATCACCAGTGTCGGCGAGGACTGCGACGTCCTTGCCCGTGACCACCGCAGCGATCCGGTGCTCGTCCGGCAAGGCACCGTCATGGGCTGCGCGTTTCACCCCGAGCTGTCCGAGGACACGGCCATCCATCGCCTCTTCCTCGAATCCGTCGCATAATTGGTAGCTGGTACGAGGAGGTCGTAGATGTCCGGTCATTCCAAATGGGCAACGATCAAGCACAAGAAGGGCGCCGCGGACAAGAAGCGCGCAAAGCTCTTCGCCAAGCTGATCAAGCAGGTCGAGGTTGCGGCACGTCAGGGCGGCGGCGATCTGGACGCCAACGCGACGCTCCGGACCATGTACCAGAAGGCGAGGGATGCCTCGGTTCCGCTGGACACGATCGAGCGCGCGATCAAGCGCGGGACGGGCGAGCTCGAAGGCGTCAACTACGAACCGATCACGTATGAGGGCTATGCGCCAGCGGGCGTTGCCTTGTACGTCGAGGTGCTCACCGACAACCGGAACCGCTCGAGCTCGGACATGCGATCGATCTTCTCCAAGAACGGCGGCTCCATGGCCGAGCCGGGAGCAGTGGCGTGGCAATTCGAACGCAAGGGGGTGATCACCCTGGATCGTTCTCTCGACGAGGACGAGCTGATGATGGTCGCCCTCGAGCACGGCGCAGAGGATCTTGCGGACGAAGGCGACACGTGGCGACTCACGTGCGAACCGACCGACCTCAACGGGCTGCGTGACGCCCTCGAGGAAGGGGGAATCTCGTTCGAGAACGCGGATCTCACGATGTTGCCGACCTCGACGGTCGAGGTGGCCGACGTCGCCGACGCCAAGGCCGTGCTGCGACTGATCGATGCCCTCGACGACAACGACGACGTCCAGGACGTCTATGCCAACTTCGACATGCCCGACGCGCTGCTCCAGGAGGCTGCGGAGGCCAGCTGATTGGCGCTCGGGGTCAGTCCAGCAGTCCTGGCCGCGCGGCGAGCCAGAGAAGCGCCATGAGCGTGAAAGCGTCCACGATTTCGTTCCGGAGTGCCATCTCGATGGCGTCGGATACCGGAAGTCTCCGGACCGCCAGATCCTCGGTGTCCTCGGGGTCCGCATCGAGCTGACGCAGGTCGCGGGCGACGAAACACCACGCTCGTTCGTCGGTCACCGAGTTGGTGAGTTGGATGTTCTGGAACATCGGGACCAGGCGGGCCGCTCGAAGGCCGGTCTCCTCGGCGAGTTCTCGGTGGGCGGTGGCCTCGATCGACTCGCCGACCGGGCACCCTCCCGCCGGCATCTCCCAGGTGTATTCGTCGACGGTGTAGCGGTGCTGGCCCACGAGCCACGTGTACCCGTCGTCGTCGATCGGGATCACGCCGACCGCGTTGTTCTTGAACCGCACGACGCCGTAGACACCCGGGCTACCGCCTGGGGTGGTGACCGTGTCGTGCTCCACCCGGATCCACGGGTTCTCGTACGCCACGTCGCTTGCGTGGCGCACCCATGTGTTCGTCATCGATCGATCAGGCGGGTGCGAGCACCAGTGTCCCGTTGTGGCCTCCGAACCCGAACGAATTCGACATCGACGGTCCCGGAGTCCAGGGCCGTGCCTCGCCCGTGACGAGATCGATCTCCGGGAGCGCCGGATCGGCAGTCGTGTGACCAACGGTGGGCGGGATGAGTTCGTGTTGCATCGACAGCACGACGGCCGCCGCCTCGATGGCGCCCGCAGCACCCAGGGCGTGTCCAGTGACCCCCTTGGTCGACGTGACGGCAGGGCCAGCGTCGCCGGAACCGAACACCTTGGCAATCGCCTCGGCCTCCGCGGCGTCGTTGAGCGGCGTGGACGTGCCGTGGGCGTTGATGTGGACGATGTCGGACGCCGTGATGCCAGCGTCTTCGAGTGCGAGCTCCATGCAGTTGACGGCACCGACACCACCGGGGGACGGCGCGGTGATGTGGTGCGCATCGGCGGTGCTCGCAGCGCCAAGCACCTCGCCGAGAATGTTCGCACCCCGAGCAGTGGCCGATTCCCATTCTTCGAGGATGAGTACGGCCGCACCTTCTGCCATCACGAAACCGTTGCGGTTGGCGTCGAAGGGCATCGATCGGTTGTTGTTCGACAGTGCGGTCATGTTGCGGAACCCGGCCAACGCCGTTTCGGTGAACGAGGCTTCGCTCCCGCCCGCCATCACGGCGTCGCATCGGCCCGACGCGATCCATCGAGCGCCGTTGCCGATCGAATGCGTGCCCGCAGCGCAGGCGGTGACGGTGTTTTCGGCCGGTCCCTGCCATCCGTATCGCATCGAGAGACCACCCGCAGCAGCGTTGGCCATCATCATCGGGACGAGAAACGGCGAAACCCGCCGTGGCCCACGCTCGTGTCGGGTGATGATCTGGTCTTCGACCGTGATGAGCCCGCCGATTCCCGAACCGATGAAGACGCCTCGACGGGTCGGGGCAGCATCGATCTCGCCGGCTTGTTCGAGCGCCTCAGCCGCCGCAGCGAACGCGAATTGTGCGAAGCGGTCGGTGCGGCGGGCGTCCTTGGGGTTGTCGAAATGCGGCGCCGGATCGAAGTCGTGCACGCGACGTTCGGCGTCCTCCACGGGTCCTTGCAGGCCCGCCCAGAACGCCTCTTTGCCGATACCGCACGGGGCGACGACACCGACGCCCGTGATCGCCACGCGTCGATGCTCGAGCTGCCGCATCAGAGCTTGGACGTGATCAGTTCGAAGGCGCCTTTGACGGTTTCGATGCCTTCGAGCTCCTCTTCTTCGACCGAGACGTCGAATTCCTCTTCGAGGCCCATGACGAGCTCAACGAGGTCGAGGCTGTCGGCGTCGAGATCGTCGGCGAAGTTCGCCTCCATCGTCACTTGGCCTGCCTCGACCGAAAGGACCTCCACGGCGACTTTCGTGAACCGTTCGAAGTTGTCACTCATTGCTTTCTCCACATGTCTGGAACCGCTTTCGCGGTGGGGGTGATCCTATTGCCTCAGAGGCCCATCGCCATTCCGCCGTCGACGGGGAGTACGGCGCCGGTGATGTAGCCGGCGCCGTCGCTCGTCAAGAAATCGACCGCGGCGGCGATCTCGTGGGCTTCGCCCATGCGTCCGAGCGGGACCGCATCGGTCATGGCCGAGAGCTGGTCCTCGGTCAGCGCGGCGGTCATGTCGGTGGCGATTGGCCCCGGGGCGACGACGTTGACGGTGACGTTGCGCGACGCAAACTCCTTGGCGAGGGAGCGGGCCAGCCCGTGTACCCCGGCCTTCGAGGCGGCGTAGTTGGCTTGACCGGCCTGCCCGCCGATACCGACGATGCTCGAGATGAAGACGATGCGGCCCCAGCGTTGGCGCATCATGGACTTGACGGCCCGCTTGGCGACCCGAAATCCGCCGGTCAGGTTGGCGTCGAGGACGTCGGTGAAGTCGTTCTCGGCCATGCGGAGAACGAGCCCGTCTCTGGTGATGCCGGCGTTGGAGACCACGATCCCGATCGGGCCGAGCTCGTCCTCGACGGTCGAGAACGCAGCGTCCACCTGGTCGGCGTCGGCGACGTCGCACGGGACGGCGAGAATGCCCGGCTCGTCGATGGGGGTCGACCGGTAGGTCGCCGCCACCTGGTGGCCGGAGTCCCGAAGGCGCCGAGCGGTCGCGAGCCCAATGCCACGGTTTGCTCCGGTCACCAACGCAATACGAGGTTCGGTCATCGGGGATCCCATCTCAGCACGGCGGAGGCCCAGGTCATCCCGAAGCCGAATCCTCCCAGCAGGAGGAGGTCGCCCGGAGCGATTCGTCCGTCTCGGACCGCCGTGTCGAGAGCGATCGGAATCGTCGCGGCGGAATTGTTTGCCGTCTCGGCGATCGTGACGATCGCCTGCTCCATCGGGAGTCCGAGACGGCCGGCGATCGACTCGATGATGCGGATGTTTGCCTGGTGGGGCACGAACCAGTCGATGTCGGCAATCGTGACACCTGCGTTCGCCATCGCCTTGTTGGCCGAGCTCGTGACGGCCCGCACGGCGGCTCGAAACACTTCCTTGCCGTCCATCGTGATGAAGCCGCCGTGGTCGGCGTAGCCGATGTGACGCAGCGAACCGTCGGCTCCGAGATCGAATCCGAGCAGCGTGGGCGTATCGGATCGCTCGATCACGACGGCGCCGGCGCCGTCACCGAAGAGGATGGCGGAGGACCGGTCGTCCCAGTCGACACGTTCGCCGAGGGCATCGGCGCCGATCACAAGGATGCGCTCGAGGCCCGTGGCAAGGAGGCCGTTGGCGGCGACCAGTCCGTAGGAGAAGCCGGAGCAGACCGCCTGCATGTCGCAGGCCCCTCCGGCAATCGCTAGCTCGGCTTGAACCGCCGCTGAGGTTCCGGGCATCAACTGATCGGGTGTCGTCGTGGCCACGATGACGAGGTCGATGTCGTCGCCGGTCACGCCTGCGGAGTCCAACGCCTGTTGTCCCGCGTGGATGGACATCTCACTCGTCGATCCGCCGATGTGTCGGCGGTGGATGCCGGTCCGTTCGACGATCCAGTCGTGGTTCGTGTCGAGCGTCTGGGCGAGGTCTTCGTTGGTGATCACCTTCTCGGGAAGGTGGGCCCCCCACCCGGTGATCCGACCCCCTGTGGATCCGGTCATGATTTGCGGAGCCAGGCGATCGGTTGGCGAGCGGCGACTCGCTCGTCGGGGAGGGCGAGGAATCCTTGCATCGTGCCAGCGAAGGCCGAGCGGACCTCGACGTCGCCAACGCGACCGAGGACCGAGCCGCGAGCAATCGTTGCGCCCACGTCGATGTCGTCCGCCGGCGCGAACACGCCTGCCGCGGGGGAGACCACGAGTCGCTCCGTCGCGAAGAGATGCTCGCCCTCCTGCGCCGCGGTGGGGGAGACCGTTGTCGAGGCGATCGATTCGAGGAGCCCGTCCACCGCCTCTGGGGAGTTGATCGAGACCCGGGTCGAGGATCGGATCGTTCGTTTGGCGAGGCCCGTGAGCACCGCACCGGGGCCAACTTCGATGAACGTCGTCGCGCCGCTCGCTTCGAGTGTGTGGAGCGTCTGCTTCCAGCGGACTGGTGAACACAGCTGGGCGTTGAGCAGGCCGGACCAGTCTCGGGCGTCCTGATGGACGGCGCCGTCGACGTTGGCGACCACGAGCGAATCGGCGTTGCGGAACTCGGTCTGGTCGATCGCTTTCTTCAGGCGGTCTCGCGCGGGCGCCATGAATGGGGTGTGGAAGGCGCCTCCGACCGGGAGCGGCATCGCCCGCTTGGCACCGAGTGAACGAGCGACTTCGCCGGCCTCAGCAACGGCGTCGGGATCACCGGCGATGACCACCTGTCCCGGGGCGTTGAAGTTGGCCACCCAGACGTCGCCCGCCACGCGGGCACAGGCGATGTCGACCTGGTCGTCATCGAGGCCGAGAACGGCCGCCATCGTGCCGCTCTGTTCGTCGGCGGCGTGCTGCATGGCATCGCCTCGCTCGGCGACAAGACGCACGGCGTCGCCGAAGTCGAGGACGCCGGCGCCGGTCAGCGCCGAGTACTCGCCGAGGCTGTGTCCTGCGTGCGCTGCTGCTTCGACGCCAATTCGAGTGACGGCGTCGAGCGCGACCATCGACAGGACGTAGGTGGCGAGCTGGCTGTTCCGGGTCTCCTTGAGCGTGTCCGCGTCGGCGTTGCAGAGAAGGTCGCTGATGTCGCGGTCCGCGGCGTCGCTCGCTTCGTGGACGAGTTCCCACGACGGGTGCTCGGTCCACGGCAGGCCCATACCCGGAGTTTGGGAGCCCTGGCCGGGGTAGGTGAAGACGATCATGTCGGGGGGATCCTCACGGTTGATGTGCCCACGTAGGCAAGACGCTAGGCAGCGATGTGGGCTCGGGGCCACTTACCGCGGGGTAACCGGTAGTCTGAGCGCTGCGCCCGGGTGGCGGAATTGGCAGACGCAGGGGATTCAAAATCCCCCGACCTTCGGGTCGTGTGGGTTCAAGTCCCACCCCGGGCACCACTGATGATGGACGTGGCGCTGGACGACTCGCGTGGACTACGTGAGTAGACCTTGTGCGGCGGCGGAGTCCAGGTACTCATCGCCTCGGATGATTTTGCCTTCGCCGTTGAACTGCATGACCACGCAGACATCGATTCGCACGGTTCGGCCATCGGGTTTCGTGAACACCGCATCATGCATCTCCGTGGCGCTGTCGGGGCCCGATACCCGACGGATGTTCTCGTAGCGCACCGTCGTGCCATCAGCGAACATCATCGGCAGCATCTTCATCGCATCGTCGACCGAGACGTCTGGAGCGACGTTCTGACCAAGCACTGCATCGTCGGCGAACGCTGATCGCCACGTCGACCAGTCGCCCGCTTCCACAGCACGAAAGACCTGTTCCAGCACAGAGCCGTAGGACATGCTCGCAACGTAGTCGGCCCTCATCGGCGAGACCACAGGTCGCAGGGGGGCTTCGCGTGCCCCGCTTACCGGTCCTCCCACGCGACCGAGACGAGCCGGCGTTGTGGAGCGTGCTCGCATGGCACGATCATTCGTGGGTCGGTGCGAGATCGGGACGGCCGACGCGGGCGTCGACGAAGCGTTCGAGTTGCTCCGTGTCGACGTCACTGCAGGTCATCCGAGTCCGCCACGCTGTCGCTTCGACCTCGGCGTCGAGCCCGTCCACTCGCTGCACGGCAACGCGTTCGCCGGCCAAGGCCGATGCGGCGTCGAAAGCGTCGTCCCGGTCGGCTCGCACACTGATGATGACGCCGCCCTGTTCGAGCATGGAGACCTGGATGGCGGGTGCGAGCTGTCGCTCATGGACCCCTCCGGGGGTGGCGCCAACGACATGGGGGCCCGACGTGGGCGTGAGGACATCGAAAGTGGCATCGGCAGGGTCGAGCACGTGCACGCCTGACGACGGGTCGAGGGCTTCCTCGATGGGCGCCGTGCAGGACCGCGAGGCGCCGAGCACCAGATCACTCGGGCTGCAGGCGACCGCGAAGAGCATGAAGGTGGCCACGAAGAGCGGTGAGCGTCCCGGCACCGCGCCGAGGCTAGTCGTACACTCTCGAACGTGACCAAGGACTGGCGATGACGAAGTCGATGATCGAGCGCCGTTTGCGGGAGACGAGTGACGAACTGAAACGCCTCCGAGAAGAGCTCAGAATCGCGGTTGAGCAGCTCGAACACCTGCGTCACGAGGCCGAAGAGGCCCGAATTCGGGCGATGGTGTCCGAAACCCCCCTCGCCGAACACGAATTTCACGACGCGTCGCGCCATGCTGCAAGCATGACCCGGCACCACGATGACCTCGTCGCGCGCATCGGCCAACTCGAACAGCGTCAAGACGAACTGCTCGATCGGATGATGGCATGAGTGACTCGGGTACGGGCGCGGCACCACGGGTGCTCGTCGCCGAAGACGAGGCGATCATCCGTCTCGACCTCGTCGAGACCCTCCGCGAGGAGGGCTACGACGTCATCGCGGACGTGGGGCGCGGCGACGAAGCCCTCCGGCTCGTGCATGACCTTTTGCCGGACCTCGCGATTCTCGATGTTCGGATGCCAGGCCTCGACGGGATCGAGGTCGCACGAGAGATCGTCGAGTCGCGTGCATCCGCCGTCCTGATCCTCACGGCGTTCGGCCAGCGCGAACTCGTCGAGCGCGCTGCTGAGGCCGGCGCGCTGGCCTACCTGGTCAAGCCTTGGCAGCGGTCGGACCTCGTGCCGGCGATCGAGATGGCGCTCGCACGGCATCGCGACGTCGTCCAATTGTCTGCGGAGAACGCGAAACTCACCGAGCAGCTCGAGGCACGCAAAGCCATCGACCGGGCCAAAGGCACGCTCATGGATCGCCACGGTCTTCCGGAGGCCCACGCATTCCGGTTCATCCAGACGACGGCGATGGGCAACCGGACGTCGATGCGAGCGGTCGCCGAGCAGATTCTCGCAGGAGAACTCGCACCCGACTGAGGCGGCTCGAGGCCGGTCGGTGACGAGCCTGTCGGCGCGGGTCGATAGTGTCGGCGCCGTGGCAAAACCGCTCTTGTTGATCGACGGAAACTCCCTCACATACCGGGCGTTCTTCGCGCTTCCCTCCGACATGTCGACGGCGTCGGGACAGGTGACCAACGCCGTGTTCGGGTTCACCTCGATGCTGATCAACCTGCTTCGCGATCACGATCCGGCGGGGGTCTGTGTCGCCTTCGACCTTCCCCAGCCCACCTTTCGCCACGAGCGCAACACCGAATACAAGGCAAACCGTGACGCGGCGCCAGACATCTTGCGTCAGCAGATGGGACTCGTTCGGGAGGTGATCACCGCATTGGCGATCCCGATCCTCGAATGCCCGGGCTTCGAGGCCGACGACATCTTGGCGACCCTGGCAACCCAAGCGCGCGATGCCGGCACCGACGCCATCGTCGTGACGGGCGATCGCGATGCCTACCAGCTGGTCGAAGATCCACACATCTCCGTGCTCTACAACCGCCGTGGGGTCTCCGACTACGCCCTCTACGACGAGGCCGGCATCGAGGAGCGGACTGGTGTTCACCCGAGCAAGTACGTGACGTATGCGGCGCTGCGGGGAGACAACTCCGACAATCTCCCGGGCGTTCCGGGCGTCGGAGAGAAAACTGCGGCAAAGCTCGTCAACAAATACGAGACGCTCGATGGGATCTTTGGCGCTGCCTCGGAGCAGACACCCAAGCTGCAGCAGAATCTGATCGACAACGAGGCGCAGGCGAGACTCAACCTCGAGTTGATGGAACTGGTTCGGGATGCGCCGCTCGAACTCGGCGTCGACGAGTTGGTTCCGGGCGAGCCGGATCATGACGAGATCCGACGACTGTTCGACTTTCTCGAGTTCCGCACCTTGCACGAACGGCTCGCGGACGTGATCGGCGGCGCGAGTGTCGCTGCCGAACGGCGCGTTCTCGAGGCCGAAGTCACCCGATTCGAATCTGTTGCCGATGCGGTCGCGGCCCTCGAGTCGCTGGGCGCTGGCCCCGTCGCACTTGCCGTCGATGACGACGAACCCGACGCCGGGCTCGCGGTGGCGATCGATCCATCGGCGGGGGAGGTGGGCTTCGTGTCGGGTTCGATCCTCGATGACGAAGCCGTCGGCCAGGCGCTCGCCGCCGCTGGTGGGGGAGCTGGCGTGGTGCTCCACGACGCGAAGCCATTCCTTCGGCGAGTGGCCGGCCGCGGCCACGCAGCGCCGGCGCTTGCCCTCGACACCGCCATCGGCGCCTATCTGCTCGACCCTGCCGAGACTCGGTATCTACTCAGCGAGGTTGTTGAGCGCTACACCGACGCGACCCTTCCCGACCCGGGCCCCGCCGCGACCGGACAACTCGACTTCGGTGATGGTGAAACGGTGGATGCAGCGACCCGCGCAAGCCGCAACGCACTGGCGGTTGCCGCATTGATCGAACCGCTCTCCGCTGCGCTCGATGCGCAGGGTCTGGCCGAACTCAACGACACGATCGAAGTCCCGCTGATCCGGGTCCTGGCGCGGATGGAAGCCCTCGGTATCGGCGTGGATGTCGCGGAGCTCACCCGTCTTCGTGACCACCTCACCGCGGAGACCGAGCGGCTCCGGGCTCTCGTTCATGAGGACGCCGGAATGGAGTTCAACGTCAATTCGACGAAACAACTCCGCGAAGTGCTTTTCGAGCGACTCGGGCTGACGCCGCAGAAGAAGACGAAGACCGGCTACTCGACCGACGCCGCCACGCTCGAGAAGATGCGGGGGGATCACCCGATCGTCGAACATCTGCTCGAGTACCGCGAGGTCGAGAAACTTCGCTCGACCTACGGGCAGGGCCTGCTCGCCGAGGTCGGCCCCGGGGATCGAATCCGCGCCACCTTCAACCAAACGGTCGCGCGGACGGGCCGGCTCAGCTCCGACGCCCCGAACCTGCACAACATCCCGGTGCGTTCGGAGATGGGTCGAGAGTTTCGCAAGGCGTTCGTTCCGGCCGAGGGCTACGAACTCCTGGTCGCCGACTACAACCAGATCGAGTTGCGCTGCATTGCTCACCTTGCCGAGGACCCCGGCCTCATCGGTGCGTTCGAGGCCGGCGACGACATCCACAACGCCACGGCGTCGCGGGTCTTCGGTGTCGACCCCGAAGCGGTGAGTGTCGAGCAGCGTTCGAAGGCGAAGATGGTCTCCTACGGCCTCGCCTACGGCATGGAGGCCTATGGGCTTGGGCAACGGCTCGGTATCCCGACCGACGAAGCTGCCGAGATCCTCACCGCCTATTTCGAGGCGTTCCCTGCGGTTCGGGAGTACATGGACCGCACCGTCGCCGAGGCTCGTCAACGCGGCTATACCGAAACGCTGTTCGGCCGTCGACGTCGGATCCCCGAGCTCTCGTCGAGCAATTTCCGAATTCGTCAGGCCGGCGAACGTCAAGCGATGAACGCGGGCATCCAGGGTTTGGCCGCCGACATCTTCAAGGTCGCCCTCGTGCGGCTCGACGCCGAGCTCGAATCATCCGAGGTGGACGCTCGCCTCATTCTGCAGGTCCACGACGAGGTGATTCTCGAGATTCCGCCCGAACGTCGCGACGAGATGGGCGCGATGACGACCGGGGTGATGGAGGAGGCATTCGAGCTCCGGGTGCCGCTCGCCGTCAACCTGGCATTCGGTGACACGTGGGCGGATGCAAAGTCCTGAGCCGCCATTAGCCTGTTTGGCGGCGCTCAGCCCGAGCGCATCCGTGACGCGTGCGTCAGGATTCCCAACCAATATTCATTCGATAAGAGTCTCGTGACTGATACGACAACCACCGAATTCGGCACCTTCGACGCCGAAGGCAACTACATCCCTCGCCCGATCACCGAGAACGACGTCGCAGACGCCGATCTCGATGCCGCCTACACCGCCTCGATGGTCACCGTCGAGGACGGACAACTCGTCGAAGGATCTGTTGTCAAGATCGACCGAGACGAGGTGCTCCTCGACATCGGCTACAAGGCCGAGGGCGTCATCCCCTCCCGCGAGCTCTCGATTCGCAACGACGCTGATCCGTTCGAGATCGTCAGCCTCGGCGAGAGCGTCGAAGCGCTCGTCCTCCAGAAGGAAGACAAGGATGGCCGCCTCGTTCTGTCCAAGAAGCGTGCCCAATACGAGCGGGCGTGGGGCAAGATCGAAGAGGTCAAGGAAGCGGACGGCATCGTCAAGGGCAACGTCATCGAGGTCGTCAAGGGCGGCCTGATCGTCGACATCGGTCTTCGTGGCTTCCTGCCCGCATCGCTCGTCGAGCTGCGCCGGGTCCGTGACCTTCAGCCGTACGTCGGCAAGGAGATCGAGGCCAAGATCATCGAGCTCGACAAGAACCGCAACAACGTCGTCCTGAGCCGTCGTGGCTGGCTCGAAGAGACCCAGCGCGAACAACGCGAAGAGTTCCTCGACAACCTCAAGCCGGGCGAGCGTCGCACGGGCGTCGTGTCGTCGGTGGTCAATTTCGGTGCGTTCGTCGATCTCGGCGGTATGGACGGACTCGTCCACGTCTCCGAGCTGTCGTGGAAGCACGTCGATCATCCCGGTTCGGTCGTCGCTGTTGGCGACGAGATCGAGGTCGAGGTGCTCGAAGTCGATCTCAGCCGCGAGCGAATCTCGTTGTCGCTCAAGGCAACTCAGCAGGATCCCTGGCAGGAGTTCGCCTCGGACCACCGCCCGGGCGAGCTCGTCTACGGCCGTGTCACCAAGCTCGTGCCGTTCGGTTCGTTCGTGCAGGTTGGTGACGGGATCGAAGGACTCGTGCACATCTCGGAGATGTCGGCCCACCACGTCGACCTTCCCGAGCAGGTGGTGACGCCGGGCGAGGAGCTCTGGGTCAAGATCATCGATCTCGACCTGCAGCGGCGCCGGATCAGCCTGTCGATCAAGCAGGCCGCCGAGGGTGGTGTCGTGGCCGCCGAGTACCAAGAGCACTTCGGCGAGCACGCCTATGACGACGAGGGCAACTACATCGGAGGCGACTACAGCTCCGAGGGCCAAGAAGCCTGGGAGGAGTACTTCGCCGAGCACGGTGACAGCGCTCCGCCTCCGGCCGGTGACGAAGAAGCCGAGGTGGCAGCGGCTGCTCCCGAGGCGGCCGAAGCCGTTGGTGAGGAGACGGCCGAGGCCTGATCCGTCGGGCGTCAAATCGCCCAAATCTCACTCTGCGACAACACGATCGCAACCGAGTGCCGCCCTCCGGGGCGGCACTTTGTGTTTTGGTGATCTCGGCGTGAGGAAGACTTGCCCAGACTTCTCCTCAACAAACGATCTGGGAAGCCGATCAATCAACCATCGCACCAGAGGCCGTGGGGCCATACAAGTGAGGTTGTCGTGGGATCGCGCAAGATCATTATGTTGATTGGCTCCATTCTGATTGGAGCCTTGGCCGGATTCGCTCTGCTGAACTATGTGCAGGGCGTCGAGGACGACGTTCTGCAGGAGACTGCCCGGGTGAAGGTCTGGGTCGTGGCCCAGGACATCCCTGCGGGCACGACCGCACAGGACGTGATCCAGACGGGCCGGCTCCAGGAGCGGGAGGTTGAGAACTCGTTCCGTCCCGCCACTTCGATCACCGATCTGACCCAGATCGAAGGCCGGATCGCCGTTGGGCCGCTTGCGGCCAATCAGATTCTGGTCCAAGGCATGTTCGGCGATCCGCAGATCGTCGAAACGACCTTCGCCGACCTGATCCAGACCGATCAGGTGGCCATCTCGATCAACATCCCGAAGAACCGTGCCGTCGCTGGCTTCATCGAGCCCGGCGACTTCGTCGACATCATTGCGCTCGGCGACCCACTGCCGCCCGTCGGCGATGAGGACGCCTTCGACACCTCCGCTCGCCAGACTCCGTATCAGAGCCCGGCTCGTTACCTGTACCGCGGTGTGCGAATCATTGCCATTGGCGACGAGCTCGTCGGCGACGGATTCACCTCCGAAGAAGAACTCGAGATCCCCGAGGACGAGGCGGCAGTGACCACGCTCGAGCTCACGATTGCTGTGCCCGACGAGTCCGCACAGCGCATCCTCTCGGTCCCGGAGTCGAGCCTCGTGCTCAGCCTCCTGCCCGACGACTGGACTCCCGAAGCCCGACCGAACGACGTGATCGAGGCGATTCTGACCGATGAGGACCTCCCCGGTGAGAACCCCCAGATCGTCACGCCGTACGGCCGTGAGGGCTACCAGGACCCCTTCGATCAGGAAGAGGGCGAGCAGGCCGACGACACGGCGGCCGCTCCGGCGGACACGCCGATCGAGACCGGTGACGAAACGACGGATGAGACCGTCGATCCCGCTGCCGAACAAGACGAAAACGGAGATGAGGGCTGATGGCCGCATTTGACTTCAACGAAATCACCCCAGCCGCGCCCATCGCACCAGCTCCGATGCAACTCGCCGTCGCCGTCGTCGAAGCGGTTCCCGCAGTGCGCCTCGACCTCGAGGAGCGCCTCGGCCCGGGCGTCACGTCGTTCGAACGCATCGAGGACGTACTTCCTCGGTTGAACGGCACTCCCGTCGTCGTCGTCCTCGGCCCGTCGTGTTCCGACGCCGAGGTCCTCGGTTCGGTCGAGCGGTCGCTCGCCGGACGGTCCGATGTCGGAGTCGTGCTCGTCGCCGACGAGCTGTCGACAACGGTCTTGCAGCTTGCGCTGCGATCCGGCGTCAAGGACGTGCTCACCCTTCAGGGCGACCCCCTGCAGATCGTCGAGGCCATCGAACGGGTCGGGTCCGGCCTGTCGAGCCCGACGGCGGCCGCGCCTGCTGCTCCGGCCACCCCGGACACCGGTGGCGAGGGAAGCGAATTGGGTCGAGTCACCACGGTCTTTTCGACCAAGGGCGGCTCGGGCAAGTCGGTGATCGCGACCAACCTTGCGGTCGTGCTTGCAGAGCGTTCCGACGGCCCGGTCTGTCTCGTCGACGCTGATCTGCAGTTCGGCGACGTTGCGGTGATGATGAAGCTCGCCCCGAGTCACACCATCGTCGACGCCGTCACGAACATCGATCGACTCGACACGTCGTTGCTCGAAAGTCTGCTCTCGACACACGAGTCTTCGGGACTGCGTGTCCTTCCCGCTCCGCTCGAGCCTGCGTTCGCCGATCAGATCGGCGCCGCCGAGATGGTCAAGATCGTCGAGGTCCTGCGGCGCTTCTGCAGCCACGTCGTCATTGACACGCCGGCCTACTTCAACGACGTCGTGCTCGGCCTCGTCGAAGCCAGCGACGACGTGCTGCTCGTTGCGGGCATGGACATCCCGAACATCAAGAACGTCAAGATCGGTTTGCAGACGCTTCGTCTTCTGAACACGCCGATGGAGAAGCTCCGGCTGATCCTCAACCGGGCGAACTCGAAGGTCAAGCTCGACATCGGTGGCGTCGAGCGCACCCTGCAGGTCTCTGCTGATGCGCTGATCCCCTCGGATGTCGTCGTCCCGCAGTCGGTGAACAAGGGCGTGCCCTTCGTTCACTCCCATCCCAAGAGCGGCGTCGCCAAGTCGATTCGTGCCCTCGCTGACCGTCTCTCCGAGGCCGACGCCGAGGTGCGCAGCCGACGCGGCTGACGCTCGCTGTCCCGTATTCCTCTCTCACCCAACGATTCGACACGACCAGGAGCCAACCGATGTCGCTGTATCAACGCCTCTCCGAAGTTCAGGGTGGCGCCCCGGGTGCCCCGGCAGGTGGCCAGACTCCGGGTGCTCCCGCCGCTCAGGCTCCCGCCGCGGGCCAGCAGGCTCCGCCTTCGGGCATCCAGGAGCTGCGCTCAAAGGTTCATGGCCGTCTGATCGACGAGCTCGGGTCGACCCTCTACGACTCGGACATGCCCGAAGATCAGCTGAAGCAGCTGGTCTTTGCGACGCTCGACAAGGCCGTCGCCGAGGAACGTGTGCCGCTGTCGGCGAACGACAAGCAGCGCCTCATCCAGTCGATCGCAAACGACGTCCTCGGCTACGGTCCGATCGACCCGCTTCTGCACGACGAATCCGTCTCCGAGATCATGGTGAACGGCCCCGACTCGGTCTACGTCGAGCGGTCCGGCAAGGCCGGCGTCGCTCCAGTGAAGTTCCTCGACGAGGATCATCTCCGCCGGGTCATCGAGAAGATCGTCGCCCAGGTCGGTCGCCGGATCGACGAATCGTCGCCACTCTGTGACGCCCGTCTTCCCGATGGTTCCCGCGTGAACGCCGTGATCCCTCCGCTCGCCATCGGTGGTCCGTTCCTCACCATTCGAAAGTTCTCGAAGGACCCGCTCGGCATCGAGGATCTCATCGGCTTCGGCACGCTCACGCCGGCCTCGGCCCGATTCCTTCAGGCCTGCATCATCGGCAAGCTCAACGTGATCATCTCGGGCGGTACCGGCTCCGGAAAGACGACGACGCTCAACGTGATGTCGTCATTCATCCCCGAAGGCGAACGGGTCATCACGATCGAGGACGCCAAGGAGCTTCAGCTCCGCCAGGACCACGTGCTCTGCATGGAGTCCCGTCCGCCCAACGTCGAAGGCAAGGGCGAGGTCACGATCCGCGATCTCGTCAAGAACTCGCTCCGTATGCGGCCGGACCGCATCGTCGTTGGTGAGTGCCGTGGCGGCGAAGCGCTCGACATGCTCCAGGCAATGAACACCGGCCACGACGGGTCGCTCACGACCGTCCACGCCAACACGCCTCGAGACGCGCTGACCCGTATTGAGACGTTGACGATGATGGCGGGTTACGACCTTCCGGTTCGCGCCATTCGAGACCAGATGTCCTCGGCCATCGATCTGATCATCCAGATCGGCCGTCAGCGGGACGGCTCCCGAAAGATCAGCCACATCACCGAGGTCCAGGGCATGGAGGGCGACGTGATCATCCTCCAGGACATCTTCCTGTTCGACTTCGCCGCTGGCGTCGGCGAGGACGGAAAGCTCAAGGGCACCTTGCAGCCGACGGGTGTCCGACCGAAGTTCGCGGAGAAGCTGGCCGACCACGGGATCCGTCTCGGCGCCGAG
Organism: Acidimicrobiales bacterium; assembly: GCA_020629635.1. Classification (GTDB taxonomy): domain Bacteria; phylum Actinomycetota; class Acidimicrobiia; order Acidimicrobiales; family SHLQ01; genus SHLQ01. The sequence goes on from JAHDCX010000001.1 coordinate 345,005, forward strand.
GTCTTCACCCCGAACCGAGGGGGCGGACGATGAAGCGACTCGTCGCAGGCTTCGCGGCGATCCTGCTCCTTCTCGGGTTGGCGGCGCCGCTCGCCGCCCAGACGACCGACGCCTCACTGGAGGTGTTGCGAGTCGACCTTCGCGAGGGGAGAGGCTTCGTCACGGTTCGTCCGGGCGCGGACTCGACTATCGCCGATCTCTCGATCACCGCCGGTGGGGACAACCTCGTCACGTCGTCGAACCCGATCGCTCGATCAGCCGTGAACGGCTTCACGATCCTCGTCGTCGACAACTCGGTGACCGCAGATCAGGTCGTGGGATTCTCGACCGTTCGCCAAGCAGCGCTCGCCTATCTCAGCGGGGTCGCCGCAGACACCCGCGTGATGTTGATCGCTGCCGGTGGCGGCAATCCTGAGGTGCGGCCGTTGGTCCCCTTCACGGTGAACCATCAGCTGATCCGTGAAGAGCTCGAGGCCATGCGTGTCGACGCGAGCGCCGTCACGTGGAACGCAATCTCGCAGTCGACGGCCGCGTTCGCCGAACAGGGCGAGGGCGTGCGCAACGTCGTTGCCTTCATCGGAAGCCCTGGTACAGGTTCGACGATTCCAGCGTCAGCGGCCCAGGGCAATCTGCTCAATGCCTCGTCGAGTTTCACCGTCGTCGCGCCCGACGTCGCCAACCTCGAGACCCGCAACTTCGAGACTGTTGCGTCGAACGTGCGAGGTGGCGCCACCTTCCGGGCAAACGAGCAGGCATCGATGGCGGACGCCGCGCTTGCCGCAGTTCGTACCCACGAGAACACCATCGTTGCGTCGATCGACACGTCGAAAATCGGCGAGAACACCAGCGAGCTCACCGTCTCCCTCGGGGAACAGAGCGAACGGGTTCGTTTCGTGCCCGGCGGTCTCGCCACCGGCGACGCGCTTCTCGCTCCAGACATCCCGACGCCGTCACGGTTCGAGGTGCTCCGGGGAAATCAGGGCGCAATGATCGCCATCGGTCTCGGAGTCGTGGCCGCGCTGCTGTTCTCGTACGCGATGATGTCGATCCTCGCAGGCACGGACAACACGCTGAACTCGACGCTCGCGGTGTACGGAGCCGACGAGAGCGATGAGGAGGTCCGGGCGGCCGACAACGCGTTCTCCAGCGTTCGCTCAAAGATCGTCGAGCAAGTCGTCGAGAAGGCCGAAGAGGCCGCGGCATCACGTGGCGCCCTCGCGACCCAGACGAACATGCTCGAAAAGGCGGAGATTCCCCTCCGGGTCGGCGAGGCCATGGCTGTTCAGGTGGGCATCGTGCTCGCCGCGATGGTCGTCGGCTTCCTGGTCAGCGGCTCACCCATCGGAGCCGTCCTGCTCGCCATCCCGGCAGCGATCCTTCCGACGACGTACGTCAAGTGGAAGATCAAGAAGCGCAAGAAGATGCTCGAATCGCAGCTTCCGGACACGCTCAACCTGTTGTCGAGCACGCTCAAGGCGGGGTACAGCTTCATCCAGGGCATCGACGCCGTCGGCAACGAAGCCGACGAGCCGCTCGCCGGCGAGTTCCGTCGGACGGTCAACGAGGCGCGACTCGGACGCGACATCGACGACGCCCTCGACGATCTCGCCGAACGGGTGGACTCGGTCGACCTGCTGTGGGCGATCGTCGCCATCAAGATCCAACGTGAGGTCGGCGGCAACCTGGCCGAACTTCTCTCGACGGTCGCCGACACGATGACGGCTCGATCCCGGCTCCGTGGCGAAGTCGCCGCCTTGACCGCAGAAGGTCGTATGTCCGCCTGGGTGCTCGTCTTCCTTCCGGTCGGCGTGGGCATCGCCATGTACTTCATGAACCCCGGATACATCTCCACCTTGTGGCAGAACACCATGGGGCTCGTCGCCATCGGAGCCGGTCTACTCGGCATGGTCGTGGGCACCGTGTGGATGCGCAAGATCATCGACATCAAGATCTGAGGAATGAACTCGCGATGCTGAATCTCGAATTTCTCGACACCATCGGCCCCGAGGTCGCTGCGGGCCTGGCCGCTCTTGCGGTGGCAGGGATCGCGTTCACGGTTCTGAGCCGCTCCGCCGAGCGCCGCGAGGCACGCGAGACGCTCAGCCACGTGGACGGCTACGACGTGTCCGCCGCCGCCCAAGCCGGCGTCGTCGACGAAGGTGAACTCGCCGGATCGTTCTTCGATCGCGTCGGCGGTCAGATGCTCGGCAACGTCAGCGAGTTCGGCCGCCGCTTCACGCCCGCCGGATACGTCGACAAGGTCCGGCACAAGTTCGTCATGGCCGGGCGGGATTCGACCGCCGAGGTCGACCGCTTCCTCGCCATGCGGGTGTTGGGCCTCTTGGCCGTGCCATTCGTCATCTTCTTCTTCTTCGTCTGGAATCCACTCGAGATGGGCGGCATGATCCGTCTGCTGCTCGCTGCGCTGCTGTCCGGTCTGTTGATCACGGGCCCCGACAACTCGCTGACCCGTGCGGTCGAGACCCGCCAGCAGGCAATTCTGTTGGATCTCCCTGACGTCCTCGACCTCCTGACGATCAGCGTCGAAGCCGGCCTCGGTTTCGAGCAGGCACTCGACCGGACGATCGCGACGGTGCCCGGACCTCTCTCCATGGAGTTCGCCCGCATGCTCGGCGAGACCCGGGCCGGCTCGAGCCGCGCCGATGCCATGCGCGCCATGGACCAGCGAATCGATCTCCCAGAAGTCCGCGCCTTCGTGCTTGCCATTCTTCAGGCCGACACCTTTGGTGTGTCGATCGGACGAGTCCTGCGAGCCCAAGCAGACGAAATGCGCATTCGACGCCGCCAGATCGCCCAGGAGAAGGCCCAGAAGGCCCCCGTCAAGATGCTGATCCCCATGGTGATGTGCATCTTCCCGGCGCTGTTCGTCGTGATTCTCGTGCCGGCGATGATTCAGATCATGGACAGCTTCTGATCCATTTGGCCCTCATCTGGTTCGAGCCTCAAATACAGCTCGGCCAGGTCGATGGAAAAGAGTTCTGGTGAAGACAGCTCGTCCCCAGAAACAAGGAACGACCAAGGACCCGCGATGACGATTCGACTGATGCTCGCAGATGACCACCGCATGCTTCGGGAAGGCCTGAGCCGCTCGATGCGCGAGGAAGGCTTCGACGTGGTCGCCGAGGCCCGAAACGGCGCCGAAGCCGTCCAGCTCGCCACCCAGGTCAAGCCCGACGTCATCTTGATGGACGTCACGATGCCTGAGCTCGACGGCGTCGAGGCCTGCCGACAGATCCGTGACAGTTACCCTCAGGCACGAGTGGTGATGCTCACGATGCACGCCGACCAAGATGTGCTTGCCAACGCCATTCGCGCTGGTGCGTCCGGCTATCTGGTGAAGGACTGCTCGACCAACGAGATCGCCTCGGCGGTCCGCATGGCCGCAGCAGGCGACACGGCCCTCTCTCCCCAGCTCGCCGCGACGATGCTCAACGAGGTTCGTCGCATGGACCAACCGGCTCCTGAGCAGGAGCGTGTGGTGACCAAGCGTGAAGAAGAGGTCCTCCAGCTGATCGCTGACGGCTGCTCGACCCCCGAGGTCGCCGAACGTCTCTACATCAGCCAGAAGACGGTCAAGAACCACCTCGCCTCGATCTATCAGAAGCTCGACGCCCGTGACCGCACGCAGGCCGTGCTCTCGGCCGTCCGCATGGGAATCGTCCACCTCGACTGATGGCCGAACGCCGTGCAGCCCGGTGGGTGCTGCGGGCGTGTGTCGTCTTCTCGGGCGTGCTCGTCGGCATGCTCGCGGTGTGGGTCGCCTCTGATCCCGTCGTGAACCTCACGACGGACTGGACCGCCTTCGACAACGCCGCAGATCGGATCGTGTCCGGTGAGACGATCTACCGTCCCTACGACAGCGACGCCGAACCGCTTCCGTACCTCTATCCGCCGACTGCGCTGTGGTTGAGCCTGCCGCTCGCCGTGGTTGGCTTCGGTCCGTCGTGGGTCCTCTCGGCAGTCTTCGTCGCCGCAGCCTGGGTTCTGGGACTGCGGTCGCTGCGGGGGGCGCAACCATCCGGAACGGATGACTTCGGATCCATGCCGGTCACGATCGCGGCCGTCTCCGGACTGGGAGTCTCGGCGACGCTGATCGGCCAATACAGCGGTCTGTGGGTGTGGGCCATCGGATTTGCCTGCGTGTCGTTCGCTCGTGGTCGCCAAGGAAGAGCCGGGATTGCGCTCGCGCTGCTCACGCTCAAGCCCAATCTCGGCATCGCAATCCCGATCGTGTTGATCTGGTCACGATCGTGGCGTGCGCTTGGCGGGTTCGTCGGGGGCGCCGTCGCGCTGGTGCTCAGCAGCGCCGTCTTCGGCCGGCATCAATGGCAAGGGTTCGCCGACAACGTCGAGATGATGGCCGACCTGCAGGCCGAAGGCATCGTGCCATTCGACAAGATGGTCACGATCCAAGGCGTTCTCCAAGAACGAACCGGCTGGGGAACGACCGATGTCGGCTTCGTCCTGCTCTGGGGCGCGTTCGCACTGCTGAGCGGACTTGTCGTCCTTGCCGCCTGGCGGCCCGAACGTCTCGCACGCGACCCGCTCCGGGCCTTCGGCGTGCTCGCCGTATTCGTCGTCGTTGCCAACCTCCGGCTCTACTTCTACGACGGCGCCCTCGCCATCGCCGGCGGGCTCGCACTCGCCTCGAGCCCGACCGTCCGAACAGGTACGTACGCTCGCCGACTTCTGTGGCCGCTCCTGGCAGTCCTCTGGGTCGCCAGCTGGGGCGGGATCTGGCTGAGTCTCAACACCGTGCTCGCCGTGGGAGGAGCGCTGCTCCTTCTCGTGGTGGGAGCCGATCTGATTGGCGCGACCGGCCCATCCGAACCCGGAAACGCAAGTCCGGAGAACCGCCCAACAGGGACCGATCGACCTATCAGCTCCGCACCCCTGGGAGCCGTATCTACACACAACAACGGGCCAACAAGTCGGTCCGAACACAAGGAGAACCCACTGACATGATGACCCAGTTTGAAACCCTCGCCACCTGGCTCAAGGCCAACACGAAGAGCGAGCGTGGCGCGGCCATGGTCGAGTACGCCCTGCTTCTCGCCCTGATCGCCATCGTCTGCATCGCAGCGCTGTCGGTGCTTGGTGGCACCGTGTCGGAGAACTTCTCCGGCATCGACTCGGATCTGCAGAGCCGCTGATCCAACGCCGGGCGAACCCTCGCCCGGACGAGAATCGAATACTTGTGGGGATGAGGTGGCTTCGGCCACCTCATTTCCTGTTTTGTGGCGGTGTTGTTGCGGTCTCTTCGCCGCAGGCTCGCAAGAGGCTCGCGCTGCGGAGTGCCGGAGGCCCCTTTTCGTGGTCGGACGCAGTCCGACCACTGGAAGAACCTCCCGTGGTGTGGGTTCGATTGGCCCATACGGAAATCTTGCGAAATTGCCGTCGTCTTGAGGGTCAAGAACAACGGGCCGAACGGTCGGTCCGGTCCACAAGGAGACCCACGACAAATGATGACCCAGTTTGAAACCCTCGCCACCTGGCTCAAGGCCAACACGAAGAGCGAGCGTGGCGCGGCCATGGTCGAGTACGCCCTGCTTCTCGCCCTGATCGCCATCGTCTGCATCGCAGCGCTGTCGGTGCTTGGTGGCACCGTGTCGGAGAACTTCTCCGGCATCGACTCGGATCTGCAGAGCCGCTGATCCAACGCCGGGCGAACCCTCGCCCGGACGAGAATCGAATACTTGTGGGGATGAGGTGGCTTCGGCCACCTCATTTCCTGTTTTCTGGCGGTGTTTTTGTCGCAGGCTCGCGAAAGGCTCGCGCTGCGGTGTTGTTGCCGCAGGCTCGCAAGAGGCTCGCGCTGCGGAGTGCCGGAGGCCCCTTTTCGTGGTCGGACGCAGTCCGACCACTGGAAGAACCTCCCGTGGTGTGGGTTCGATTGGCCCATACGGAAATCTTGCGAAATTGCCGTCGTCTTGAGGGTCAAGAACAACGGGCCGAACGGTCGGTCCGGTCCACAAGGAGACCCACGACAAATGATGACCCAGTTTGAAACCCTCGCCACCTGGCTCAAGGCCAACACGAAGAGCGAGCGTGGCGCGGCCATGGTCGAGTACGCCCTGCTTCTCGCCCTGATCGCCATCGTCTGCATCGCAGCGCTGTCGGTGCTTGGTGGCACCGTGTCGGAGAACTTCTCCGGCATCGACTCGGATCTGCAGAGCCGCTGATCCAACGCCGGGCGAGCCCTCGCCCGGACGAGAATCGAACCCGACCCGCCCCACTGCGACGCGGTGGGGCGGGTCAGTTTCTCCGCTCAACCTCACGAACTCCACTCTCTCCCGCACACCAGACAGAGACTCCCATGCATCTCATCCTGCAACTTGCACATCGCCTCTCCGCCACCCGCTCCCACGAAGATCGTGGCGCCGCGCTCGTCGAGTACGCGCTTCTCATCGTGCTCATCGCCATGGTGGTGGTCGCCGCACTCGTTGGTCTCGGCGAGGGTCTCTCGGGCACGTTCTCCGAAATCGATTCAGGCGTCGCCAACCGACCCTGATGGGCCTGACCGTGATGGTCAGGCAGCCGCAGCGATGTCCGCTGCCGGCGCGAGGACGCAGCGAATCGTCGTTCCCGCCCCGGGCTCGCTGACCACCTCCATCGACGCACCGATGCTCGCAGCACGCTCACGCATGCCAACGAGACCGTAGCTGTCGACCCGGCCCTCGCCCATGGCGAAGCCCCTGCCGTCGTCGATGATCTCGAGCGTCGCCGACCGTCCGTCCGAACGCCAATGGACGTCGACTCGAGTCGCATCGGCGTGTCGCTCGACGTTGACCATCGCCTCTTGGGCGATGCGCCACAGCTCGCGCTCTTGAATGATGGGCAGTCGTTCGGCGCTGTCGAGCGACAACTCGATCTCGAGGCCGCTGCGATCGGCCAAACGACTGCTGAACTCTTCGATGGTGTCCTCGAAACCCCGGCCGTCGCTGACGTCGGCCCGCAGGTCCGAGAGCGTTTCGCGGATCTCGCCGATGACGTTGCGGACATCGTCGCGCAAGGTGCCGAGGGCAGGACCGAGATCATCGCCCCGGTCGTGGGCTTTGATCACCCGATCGAGCTCGAAGGCCAGAAACGCCATCGACTGGCCGATTCGGTCATGAAGATCGCGGGCGATGCGGGTGCGCTCTTCGGCGGCGCCCATCGTCCGCAGCCGTCCGAACCATCGGGCGTTGTCGATCGCGAGGGCGACGGGGTCCACGAAGCCGTTGAACATCTGCACGGTGCGTTCGGCGTAGTGGTTTGGGTCACGATGTTCCATCGCCAGGAGTCCGATGATCTGGCCCCGAGCGGTGAGGGTCGTATAGAGACCTGACGACGAATCTGGCGAGAGGCCGCGCGTCCCGGCAGCGGCGAGGTTGGGGATGTCGACCAGCCGATTCTGGGCGATGGCGGTCTTCAGCGGATTGGGAAGCATCGTGGGACCGAGCCGGAACTGGACGGTGAGGCCTTCCGAACGCATCACCTGCCACGAGGCATCGGTTTCGTCGAACACGAAGACGGCGACCGAGTCGTAGTCAAAGAGCCCCCGAAGCCGGCCCATCGTCGTGTCGAGCACGTCGTTGAGGTCCAGCGAGGCCGGAAGTGTCTGGGCGACACGGTGCAGCGAGTAGAGGAGTGAATTGGCGTCGGTGAGACGCTCCATGCGGTTGATCGCCAACGTGTGCTGTCGGTCGGCCTCGCCGGAGATGCGTCGAGTCTGCCCGGCGATCAAGCCGCAGACGACGAGAATCAGCGCCCACTGGGCGACGCGGAGCACGTCGTCGGTCTGGATTCCGTCACGAATGAACAAGAAGGCTGTCGGGAGCAGGACGGCGACACCGGCGATTCGCACGGCGTACACGTGGCCGCGGGCGAATCCACCGATCACGATGGGAATGATCAGCGTCACGGCGAACGGTGAGGTCCACACGCCGGTGAACGCAATGGCGACGACGCTCACCATGACCTCACCCAGCAAGGAAAGGTCTCCGACGAGTTCCTTCTCGAAACGAATGGGCTGCACGTGGCGGAGCACCGTGTAGGCCAACAAGATGCCAACGAACGCCGTGACCTGCCCGTCGCCGGTGTCGACGACTCGTGGCGTGGCCAGAATCACCGCCAGACCGAGCAGGCCCCAGCGGATCACCGCAACGACATTGTGGAAGGCCTGCATGCGATCAGAGGAGAGTTCGGTGTGCAGCGACCCGCCGTCGGTCGCTCGGCCCACTCGGGCGAGCGGGCGCAGCATCGATCGCGGTCGATGCCCTCCCGTCCGAACGCGAAGCCGTTCGGCGTCGGCGCGCGTCATCGAAGTGGTGAAGTCGGTCTCGTCCATGGGCTTCAAGACCCATCGGCACCTGGGTCGTTCGAATGACCCCTTTGCGAGATACCGTCGGGCCCGTGAGGGAGTTTGGGCTCACCGGAGGCATTGGTTCGGGCAAATCGACGGTCTCGTCGATGCTCGAATCGCGTGGCGCGCTGCTGATCGACGCCGACGCGATCGTCCGACAACTTCAACAGCCGGGCGAACCTGTGTTCGATGCGATGGTAGGGTGGTGGGGTGATCGAATCGTCGCCCCGGACGGAACATTGAACCGCGCCGCAGTCGCCGAAATCGTGTTCTCCGATGACGACGAGCTCGCCCGACTCAACGGTCTGGTCCATCCGGCGGTCGCCGTGGAGACCCAGCGACGAATCGACGAGGCGCCCGACGACGCGATCGTCGTACACGACATTCCGTTGCTCGTGTTGCCCGGCGGTGAGCTGCTCACCAGCCGCGACCACGAACAGTGGCTCGGCATCATCGTCGTCGACACGCCGATCGAAACAGCGGTGGATCGCGTCGTGGCGGCTCGGGGAATGGATCGCGCCGACGTCCAGGCCCGAATCGATGCCCAAGCGACCCGGGACGAACGCCGCGCGGTCGCCGACTTCGTCCTCGACAACAGTGGCTCGCTCGCCGAACTCGAACAGGCCGTGGCCGACTGCTGGGACTGGATGACGAGCATCGAGTCAGGCATCGAGTCGGGCCGGGAGGGCGACGTCTCGTGACCGAACAGAGCACCACGTGGCTCGACCTCGGCGACCACGACGACGAGGCGCGCCCCTTTGAGATGGAGACCGAGTTCGAGCCGGCCGGCGATCAACCGAACGCGATTGCGGCCCTCTCCGAAGGTGTCGAGCGCGGGGAGAAGTTCCAGACGTTGCTCGGCATCACCGGCTCGGGCAAGAGCGCCACGATCGCGTGGACGATCGAAAAGGTCCAGCGCCCGACGCTGGTGATCGCGCCCAACAAGTCGCTCGCCGCGCAGCTGGCCAATGAGCTCCGGGAGTTCTTCCCCAAGAATCGCGTCGAGTACTTCGTGTCCTACTACGACTACTACCAGCCCGAGGCGTACATGCCGACGACGGACACGTACATCGAGAAGGACTCCTCGGTGAACGATGAGATTGATCGGCTCCGTCACTCGGCCACCTCGTCGCTGCTGACGAGACGCGACACGATCGTGGTTGCGTCGGTGAGTTGCATCTACGGTCTGGGCGCGCCCGACGAGTATGAGGCGCAGCTGCTCATCCTTCGGCCCGGCCAGGAGATCGATCAGCGCGACATTCTCCGCCAGCTCGTCGACATGCAGTACGAGCGCAACGACATGAACCTCGTGCGAGCGAAGTTCCGGGTGCGCGGAGACACCATCGAGGTGCACCCGGCCTACGACGAGACCGTCGTGCGGATCGAGATGTTCGGCGACGAGATCGAGCAGATCTCGCGAGTCGACCCGTTGACAGGAGAGCGTCTGGAGACGCTCGACGAGGCGGTCATCTTTGCCGCCACGCATTACGTGGCGGGGGAGGAGCGGCTCCGCCGCGCCATCGTCGGGATCGAAGAAGAACTCCAGGAGCGGCTCTCGCTTTTCCAGGAGGAGGGCAAGCTGCTGGAGGCCCAGCGGCTGCGGATGCGCACGCAGTACGACCTCGAGATGATGGCCGAGGTCGGCTACTGCAACGGGATCGAGAACTATTCGATGCACATCGACGGACGCCAGCCCGGCGATCGGCCCTACACACTGCTCGACTACTTTCCCGACGACTACCTGATGGTGCTCGACGAGTCGCACGTTGCGGTCCCGCAGCTGCACGGCCAGTACGCCGGTGACCGAAGCCGCAAGGATGTCCTGATCGAGCACGGGTTCCGTCTTCCGTCGGCGGCAGACAATCGGCCACTCCGATTCGACGAGTGGCTCGAGAAGACCAATCAGGTCGTCTTCTTGTCGGCGACACCCGGCGACTACGAGCTCGACGTTTCCAGTCAGGTGGTCGAACAGATCGTCCGGCCGACCGGGCTCGTCGACCCGGAGGTCATCGTCAAACCGACCAAGGGCCAGATCGACGATCTCGTCGAGCAGATCCGAGAGCGCATCGACCTCGATCAACGGGTGCTCGTCACCACGTTGACGAAGAAGATGTCGGAGGACCTGACGGACTACCTCCTCGAGCTCGGGTTGCGCGTGCGGTATCTGCATTCCGAGGTCGACACGCTCGAGCGAATCGAGATCCTGCGAGACCTCCGGCTCGGCGAGTTCGACGTGCTCGTCGGCATCAACCTCCTGCGGGAGGGGCTCGACCTTCCCGAGGTGTCGTTGGTCGCCATTCTCGATGCCGACAAGGAGGGGTTCCTGCGGTCGGAGACCTCCCTCATCCAGATGATCGGTCGTGCCGCCCGAAACGTCGACGGCCAAGTCGTGATGTACGCCGATCAGATGACCGACTCGATGCAGCGGGCCATCAACGAGACGATGCGGCGCCGCGGGCTGCAGATGGCCCACAACGAGGAGCACGGGATCAATCCTCAGACGGTGCGCAAGGCCGTGACCGACATTTTGGCGATGCTCCGCCCGGCCGAGGACAAAGCCCCGGTTCCGGGCGGTGATGCCCGGCGCCGCGGCCTCGACGCCGACCGGCGGACCATCGACGCCGACGGCATGGGACGCAGCGACCTCGAGCGCCTGATCCGGACGCTCGAAGAAGAGATGCACGAGGCAGCAACCGACCTCAAGTTCGAATACGCCGCGCGGCTCCGCGACGAGGTCAAGGACCTCAAGCGAGAGCTGCGCGAGATGCCCTAGGAGTACTGAGATGTCCGATCGACTCGTCGTGCAGGGCGCACGCGAGCACAACCTGCGCAACGTCGACCTCGACCTTCCCCGTGACAAGCTGATCGTCTTCACGGGATTGTCGGGCTCTGGCAAGAGCTCGCTCGCCTTCGACACCATCTACGCCGAAGGTCAACGTCGATACGTCGAGTCGTTGAGTGCCTATGCCCGTCAGTTCCTCGGGCAGATGGACAAGCCCGACGTCGACTTCATCGAAGGGTTGTCTCCCGCGATCTCGATCGATCAGAAGAGCGCGTCGCGCAACCCGCGGTCGACGGTCGGCACGGTCACCGAGGTCTACGACTATCTGCGGCTGCTGTTCGCCCGGATTGGTGTTGCCCACGACCCCGAGACCGGCGAGCGCCTCGAACGACAGACGCCGCAACAGATCGTCGATCGGGTGCTCCTGATGGACGAGGGCACCCGTTTTCAGGTGCTGGCGCCTGTCGTGCGTGGCCGCAAGGGCACCTACGACACGTTGCTCGCCGACCTCGCCGGGCAGGGTTTCGCCCGAGCGATCGTCGACGGCGAGCCGATCGAGCTGGATCAGCTCGACGACCTCGACCTCGATCTCGCTCGGTACGAGACACACACGATCCAGGTCGTCGTGGATCGGTTGGTGCTCCGGGACGGGATCGATCGTCGGTTGACAGAGTCGATGGAGACCGCGCTCGGCCTGGCCGACGGCGTCGCCGAGATCCAGATCATGCCGGGCCGTGACGATCCCGACGCCGAACCCGAGACCGTCGTGTTCAGCCAGCATCTGTCACGACCGAGCGACGGCAAGAGCTTCGACGACATCGCTCCCCGCAACTTCTCGTTCAACTCGCCGTACGGCGCATGCACGCACTGCGATGGTCTTGGCACCGTCTTCGAGGTCGACGCTCAACTCGTCGTCCCGAACCCCGAGGCGACGATCGACGAAGGGGCGATCGCGCCGTGGGCGGGCGGCCGCAGCCGCTACTTCAGTCGTCTCGTCGAGGCCGTCTGCGCCGAAAAGGACATCGCCACCGACGTCGCCTGGGAAGACCTGCCGAAGTCCGCCACCAAGCTCCTGCTTCGCGGCGGCATGAAGGAACGCATCACCGTCAACTACAAGAACCGCTTCGGGCGGTCTCGGACGTATCAGGCAAAGTTCGAGGGGGTCATCCCGTACCTCCAGCGGCGTCACGAAGAAGCCGAGTCGGACACCCAGCGCGAGCAGATCGAAGGCTGGATGCGCACCGTTGCGTGCCCGGTCTGTGAGGGAGCGCGCCTCAACCCCTTCTCGCTCGCAGTGACCGTCGACGGGTACAACATCTCTGATGTCTGCCTGATGTCGATCGGTGAAGCGGCAAAGGTCCTCAACGGGCTGGAGCTCAACGAGCGTGACGCCATCATCGCCGAACAGGTGGTCAAGGAAGTCAACGCCCGGATGGGCTTTCTCCTCGACGTCGGACTCGACTACCTGTCGCTGTCCCGCAACGCGGCGACGCTGGCGGGCGGCGAGGCGCAGCGCATCCGGCTCGCGAGCCAGATCGGATCCGGACTCGTTGGCGTGCTGTACGTGCTGGACGAACCATCGATCGGGCTGCATCAGCGTGACAACCAGCGATTGATCGACACGCTGATTCGTTTGCGCGAGCTTGGCAACACCGTGGTCGTCGTGGAGCACGACGAGGAGACGATCGCGGTCGCCGACCACGTGGTCGACATCGGGCCCGGTGCCGGGGAGCACGGCGGCCAGATCGTGCATTCGGGCACCGTCAAGGCGTTGCTGAAGAACAAGCAGTCACTCACCGGTCAGTACCTGTCGGGAAAGAAGGGCATCGCCGTTCCCGAAAAGCGGCGCGAACCCGCCGAAGGAAAGATTCGAATCGTCGGGGCGCAAGAGAACAACTTGCAGAACGTCACCGTCGACATCCCGCTCGGCGTGTTCGTCGGTGTGACTGGCGTATCCGGGTCTGGCAAGTCGTCGCTCGTCAACCAGATCCTGTTGCCGAGCCTGATGCAGCGCATTTACAAGTCGAAGATGCCGCCGGGGCGTCACCGGAAGGTGGAGGGCACCGAGCACATCGACAAGGTGATCGCCATCGACCAGTCGCCGATCGGTCGAACGCCGCGATCCAATCCCGCGACCTACACGGGAGTGTTCGATCACATCCGCAAGCTGTTCGCCCAAACCACCGAAGCAAAGGTGCGGGGCTATCTGCCGGGTCGTTTCTCGTTCAACGTCAAGGGTGGCCGCTGCGAGGCGTGCGCCGGTGACGGCACGATCAAGATCGAGATGCACTTTCTCCCTGACGTGTACGTGCCGTGTGAGGTCTGCAAAGGCAAGCGGTACAACCGCGACACGCTCGACATCTTGTTCAAGGGTCGCAACATCGCCGAAGTCCTCGACATGCCGATCGAAGAGGCCCTCGAGTTCTTCAGCAACCAGCCCCCGATCGCTCGTCACCTGCAGACGCTGGTCGACGTCGGCCTCGGCTACGTGCGCCTCGGTCAGTCTGCGCCCACGCTTTCGGGCGGCGAAGCGCAGCGGGTGAAGTTGGCGAGCGAGCTCGCCAAGCGCTCGACCGGACACACGATGTACATCCTCGACGAGCCCACGACCGGGCTGCACTTCGAGGACATCCGACGTCTGCTCACGGTGCTGTCACGGCTCGTTGACCAGGGCAATACCGTGCTCGTCATCGAGCACAACCTCGATGTGGTCAAGACGGCCGATCATCTGATCGACCTCGGACCCGAAGGCGGGACGGGCGGCGGTCGCATCATCGCCGAAGGGACGCCGGAGTATGTCGCCACCGTGCCTGAGAGCCACACGGGACGCTTCGTCAAGAAACTGCTCGACTGAGTTGCTCGGGCTGAGCGCCGCGCCTTCAGCCTCGGTAGGTGCGAATTCGCGAGCCATCGACGGTCAGTGCGATGACCTGTTCGTCCGCGAGCAGGCGTCGATCGAGCGCGGCCAACGTCTCCTGCGCCACGTCGGGCGATAGTCCCGGCCGGAACGAGCCGGCCAACGTGCCCCAACCGTTCTGCACGGAGACGACGATCGCACCGACCAGGTCTTCGCCGCTCCAGACGCCCCACGACCGACGAGCGGGATCGCCGAGCGGGAACGGATCGGGCAGGTAGCCGATCGTCTCGGTGAACTCGGGCAGCGCGGCCAGGACGTTGTCTCGCGCAACCCGAAGCCCGATGGGACCGGTCGGCGTGGATGGGCGATCGAACGACGCAATGGAGTCCCACTGCAGATTGATGTCGCCTCCGGCACGATTCAACAGGTCGGTCAGCCTGGCGATCGAGCCCTGGTCGGTGACGGCCCAGTCGTGGTCTTCGTAGGCGCCGGCGGCAAGCGACGCGGACAACAGATAGTCGGATGGCCGGCGCTGGACGAAGGTGGTGACGCCGGCACGCTCTCGTGGATCGGTTGCCTGCTCGGCTGCGTCGAGCACTGCGTCCGAGCGGATGACTTCGACGTCGAGCCCGCGGGGGTGCGATCGAAGCAAGGTGTTCGACGTGTAGTCGGCGCTCGTTTCGATGTGGCGGCGCACGACGTCGCTGACCACGTGGTGGTCAAGGAGCGGGGAGTCGGCGGTCACCCGAACCAAGTGCTCGGCGGGGTAGTCGGCGATCACCTCGACGAACCGAGCCAGCAGATCGTCGGATGGGCCCCGGACGACGGCGGCGCCGTTGGCCCGAGCGATCGCCTCGATCTCATCGTCACCGGGGAGGTCGCTGATGGCGACCACCACCGGGCCCTCGGTGTACCCACGGAGCCGGTGCAGGGCGACGCCCAGTACCGAGTTGTTGGCGAACGCGGCGAGCTGGCGGTCTCGTCGTTGTGTGCCGTCGTGCCCTGCTTGGACAACGAGCAAGATGCTCACGGATTCATTGCCTCCTGGTTTCCGCCCAAGTCCCCAGTTCGGTCCCGAACGCTAGTCGCTGGAGCCCGGAGCAACGAAAACCACTCCTCGTAGGATGAGGCCGATGGTTGCGAGGCCGCCCGCAGGAACGATCCCGGACAGTCCCGGGTCGTATCAGTTCAAGGACGGCGACGGGCGGGTGATCTACGTCGGCAAGGCGAAGAGTCTGCGGAGCCGACTCTCGAACTACTTCCAGAAGAACCTTCCGGTGCGGACGGCGCAGATGGTGCGCACGGCCGAGTCGGTCGAGTGGATCCAGGTCGAGAACGAACTCGAGGCGCTGATGCTCGAGTACTCGCTGATCAAGCAGCATCGGCCGAGGTTCAACATTCGGTTGGTCGACGACAAGTCGTATCCGTTCCTTGCGGTCACGGAGTCCGACGAGTGGCCGCGAGCGATGGTGATGCGGGGCAAGAAGCGGAAGGGCACTCGGTACTTCGGGCCGTACGGGCACGCCTATGCGATTCGGGAGACGCTCGATCTGCTCCTGCGGACGTTCCCGATCCGGACGTGTTCGGACAACAAACTCGAACGGCACGCAAAGCTCGGTCGGCCGTGCCTGTTGTTTCACATCGAGAAATGCGCCGGGCCGTGCGTCGGGGAGGTGACGCCGGAGGAGTACAGCGAACTCGTTCGGGATCTCGTGGCCTTTCTCGACGGCGAGACCGATGCAGTGGTGGCGGATCTCGAACGTCGGATGATGGTGGCGGCCGACGACTACGAGTACGAGCTCGCCGCCCGTCTGCGGGATCAGCTCGGATCTGTCCGCAAGGCCATCGAGAAGCAGCAGATGGTCGCCTCTCGAGACGAGGACTTCGACGTGATCGGGATTCACGGTGATGAGCTCGAGTCGGCGGTGCAGATCTTCTTCGTGCGCCGCGGGCGGGTGGTCGGGCGTCGCGGTTTTGTCGTCGACAAGGTCGAGGAGCTCGACGACGCGGAGCTCGTGGATCGTGTGCTCGAGGGCTTGTACGACGACGAGCCGGCCGTCGGCTGGCCCAAGCTTGTCTTGGTCCCGGTGGAATCGAGCGATCCGGAGCTGTACGGCGCGTGGCTTGGGGAGTTGCGAGGATCGGCGGTCGAGATTCGTGTGCCGCAGCGTGGTGACAAACGGGCGTTGCTCGAAACGGTGACACGAAACGCACAAGAGGCATTCACGCGGCATCGACTGAAGCGGGCCACGGATCACAATTCGCGTTCTCGTGCGCTCAACGAGCTGCAGGAGTATCTCGATCTCCCCGAAGCGCCGCTGCGCATCGAGTGTTACGACATGAGCCACATCCAGGGCACCGACTACGTCGGATCGATGGTCGTCGTCGAGGACGGGCTTCCGAAGAAGTCCGACTACCGGCGTTTCAAGATCAAGACCGTGGACGGCAACAACGACTTTGCGGCGATGGCTGAGGTGCTCGAACGGCGGCTCACCAACTACCTCTCCGACCGCGCCAAGCCGATCGAGGAGCGCGGCAAGTTCGCCTACCCACCGAACCTCATCGTCGTCGATGGTGGCAAGGGGCAGTTGAGCGCGTCCCTGGAGGTGCTTCGAGCTCTGGGTCTCGAGGAGGAGATCCCGATCGTGTCGCTGGCCAAGCAGTTCGAAGAGGTCTTCGTACCGGGCCGGTCTGACGCGATCCGGCTTCCTCGCCAGTCCGAAGCGCTGTACATGTTGCAGCGCATCCGAGACGAGTCGCATCGTTTCGCCATCACCTATCACCGCCAACTTCGGGGCAAGCGGATGACGAGATCCGCGTTGGACGGGATCGAAGGCCTCGGCCCGGCGCGCAAGGCTCGGCTGATCAAGGAGTTCGGCGGGGTGAACGCCGTGAAGCGGGCGAGCGAAGCGGAATTGCGAGCGTTGGGGTGGCTGCCCGACACCGTGGCGGACAATGTGTGGCGTCATCTGCACCAAGCGTGAGAGCCGCCGCGTCGATGATGTGACATCGGGGGTGAACCGCCTACGATCGGGCTCCGTGAGGAGCGGGCCCCGAGCGATCGATGAGTGAGAATTGGGGCGGGCACGGCTGGTGGATGGCCAGCGATGGCAAGTGGTATCCCCCCGAGGACCGCACCCATCGGCCGTCCGACGCGTCCGACTCCCTGGACGAGAACGAGATCGACCTACGAGATGACGATGCAAGTGAGATCCCAGGGGAATCGCAGGACGCGTCCGAGCCGGTCGTCGTCGATCTCCGGGCCGGTGCCGAACTCTCCGAGCTCCAGCCTGCGGCCCGCGCTGTACCCCAGCCTGCGGCCAGCGCCGTACCCCAGCCTGCGGCTCGCTCAAGGGATCGTGTGTCGGTTCGGGCGGGTGCCACCGTCGGACCAACCTCTTCGACTCCTTTCGATCGATCGACCTCGCCATCGGCTGATCGGGCGCCTCGCGTCATGACGCAAACGCTCGACGAATCGACTCCTGCAGTGTCGACGATTCCGGACGATGGTCATGGTGTGCGCAACGACGAGAGCAGCCGATTTCGAGGATGGATGCTCCTCACGGCGGCGGTCGTCTTGGCGGTGGCGTGCGGGATTCTCGGCGCCCTGTGGCAGAGAGCCGAGGCGCGCAACGCCGATCTGGTCGCCGAGCTCGACGCCGCCCAGGCACCTGTGGCCGGCGCAGGCACGGCCGAAGAACTCGCCGAGATCCAACAAGAGCTTGACCTTGCGCAAGAAGAGAACGTCCGGCTCCGCGCCGAGCTCGACGAGCTGCGACCGCTGTTGTCTGATGTGCCGGCCGAACGATTCTCGGTGCTCGAGGTGCCATTCGTCCCGTCGCACGTGTCCGCCAACGAGGACTGGTTGGTGACGGTGTCGGGCGATGGAGAGTGGCTTGCGTGGACGGAGGACCCCGATGGGCCTCCCGCGGCTGCTGGTCAGGTCGAGGGTGCGGCCCTAGCTCTGCTCGTCGACGCCAACGAAGTGTTGGTCGCCACCGACGCAGCCCAAATCGAGCAGTTGCCTGTGCCCGGCGCTCGTTCGGGCCGCCCGCTGGACCTTGGCTCGGTCGATCACCTCGTCTCGGACGGGCCACGATTCTGGACGTTCTCGACGACGACGAACGAGCTGCTGCGCGTGCGTCGTTCGGATCGGTCGATTCGGGCGAGTGTCGAGTTGCCCGAGCCAATCACCGATCTGACGGCGGGTGCCGGAACCGTATGGGCGCTGGGTGAGTCCGGGATCGTCTATTCGGTCAACACCGCAGACTTTCGGGTGTCTGCCGTCGACGCGGGCGAAGACGTGATCTCGATCACGGCGGGCCCGGACACGCTTTGGGCGTTGTCGGCCGCCGACGGTTCGCTTCGCCGAATCGATCCCGTTTCTGGCGCCGTGCTCGTCACCGTGCCGGTCGGCCGCGACCCGGTGGACGCCGTGTTCGCCGGGACCAGCGTGTGGGTCGGGCTTCGTTCTGGGGCGACCCTCATTGAGGTCGACACCCGGACGAGTGCGGTGGTGAGCCGGACGTCGCTTCCGGCGGAGCCCGAACAGCTCTTCGACGGCGGCTCGAGCGTCTACGTGACGGTGGTGGACGAGACGTCCCCGGTCGTCCGCGTCGAGTCCGGCTGAGCCGGGCCGTGAGCGATCCCGAGCTGTGGGAGGCCCACGCGAGCTGGTGGCAGGACGAGTTCACTGACGGAGCTGACCCCGAGTACGTCGAGCAGATCATCCCGCTCGCGGGGGCGCTCCTCGACGGTTTCGAGCGAGTCCTCGATCTCGGGGCCGGAGAAGGTCAGATCGCGCGGGTCGCGGCAGGCCAGGGTGCTTCGGTCGTCGGGGTTGATCCAACGAGGGCGCAGACGATCGAGGCGGCGGCGCGAGGCGGGGGCCCGGCGTACGCCATGGCTGGCGCCCACGGACTGCCGTTCGCCTCCGACAGCTTCGACGCGGTGCTCGCGTGCCTGGTCTTCGAACACATCGACCCGCTCGAACCCGCCGTGGCGGAGGTGGCGCGCGTGCTTCGGCCGGGTGGGCGGTTTGCCTTCTTCCTCAACCATCCGCTGCTCCAGACGCCGGGAAGTGGCTGGATCGACGATCACGTGATGGATCCCCCCGAGCAGTACTGGCGGATCGGGGAGTACCTCGTCGAACGATCGATCGTCGAGGAGGTTCGAAAGGACGTGTTCATTCCGTTCGTGCATCGGCCGCTGCACCGCTACGTCAACGCGTTGGCGGAGTCGGGGTTGGTCGTGGTCGAGATGCACGAACCGGCACCACCGCCGGGATTCTTGGATCAGAACGCCTTTCTCGGGGCGGCTCGATCCATTCCTCGTCTTCTCGTCCTCGTCTGCGAACTACGATCCGAGCGGTGAGCGAATTCGTCATCGTCACGGGCAATTCGGGTGCGGGCCGTTCGCACGCGGCCAATGTCTTGGAGGATCACGGCTGGTTCGTGATCGACAATCTTCCGCCTGCGCTCATCTCGAAGGTCGGCGAGTTGGCCGATGCTCCGGGTTCGGCGATCTCGAATGTCGCGCTCGCCGTGCCGGGTGGCGCGGGGGTGGACGAGCTGCTCGGGGCGATCGCCGAGCTTCGGGCCAACGCGAGTCGCGTTCGGATCCTGTTTCTGGAGGCGTCGACGCCGGTGCTCGTCGCCCGATACGAGTCGACGCGTCGTCGCCATCCCTTCGGGGACATGGGGTTGGCGGAGGCGATCGAGGGGGAGCGTTCGGCGCTCGAGTCGGTGAAGGCCGAGGCCGACGTCGTCATCGACACCAGCGATCTGAACGTGCATCAGTTGCGTGATCGCCTCGTCACGATGTTCGGCACGGAGTCGCCGAGTGGTGGGATGCAGACCTCGGTGCTGTCGTTTGGGTACAAACACGGCTTGCCGCTCGATGTCGACATCGTGATCGATTGCCGGTTCTTGCCGAATCCTCATTGGGTCGAGGAGCTTCGTCCGCAGACGGGACTCGATGGTGCCGTGAGCGACTACGTGCTGAGTCAGCCGATGACGGGAGTCTTTCTCGAGCATCTCGAGCGGCTGTTGGCCCTCGTCGTGCCGGCCTACGTCAAGGAGGGAAAGTCGTATCTGACGATTGCGTTCGGGTGCACGGGAGGCCAGCATCGATCGGTCGCGATCGCTGAGGAGGTCGGCGCGATCCTGCGGCGGTCGGGGCATGAACCGGCGGTGTCGCACCGCGACGTCGGGCGGGCCTCCACATCGGGCTGAATCTGACAGGTCTCGGTGCGGCGACCGACCCCATCTGTTGGAGCGATGGCCACCCGCTCTGATGCATGTGATTTGTATCGGGGAGTGGTCACAAGGGCGACATCTCGCCGGCTCCATGCGGTAGAACCGTCAGCGAGTCTCACGACACAAGAGGAGGGTCGCACATGGCGATTCGGGTTGGCATCAATGGTTTTGGGCGCATCGGACGGAACTTCTTCCGTGCCGCCAAGGCGAGCGGAGCGAAGATCGACTTCGTCGCCGTGAACGATCTGGGATCCATCGACATGATGGCGCACCTGCTTCGCAACGACAGCGTGCATGGGCGCTACGACGGCAAGGTCTCTGCCGGAAAGAAGGAGATCCGCGTCGAGGGAGATCGCATTGCCGTGTTCTCCGAGCGTGACCCATCGGCACTGCCGTGGGGCGACCTGGGCGTGGATGTGGTCATCGAGTCGACCGGCGTGTTCCGGACCAAGGAGACCGCCGGTGCGCACCTCGACGCGGGCGCCCGCAAGGTCATCATCTCGGCCCCGGCGTCGTGCGATGCCACCTTTGTCGTCGGCGTGAACGACGAGAAGTACGACCCGGCAAAGCATGACGTCATCTCGAACGCCTCGTGCACGACCAACTGCCTTGCCCCGATGGCCAAGGTGCTCGACGACAACTTCGGCATCGTGAACGGCCTGATGACGACCGGCCACGGCTACACGGGGGATCAGCGGCTGGTGGATGCACCGCACTCGGACATGCGTCGTGCCCGCGCCGCCGCCGTCAACATTGTTCCGACGACGACCGGTGCCGCGAAGGCGACGGCGCTGGTGCTCCCGAAGCTCGACCAGAAGCTCGACGGCATGGCGCTGCGCGTGCCGATCCCTGACGGCTCGATCACTGACTTCACGGTCAACCTGAAGAAGGAGGCCTCGGTCGAGCAGATCAATGCTGCCTTCAAGGAGGCCGCAAGCAAGGGCCCGATGCGCAAGGTGCTCGACTACTCCGACGAGCCACTCGTCTCCTCCGACATCGTTGGTCGTCACGCCTCCTGCGTCTTCGACTCCGGACTGACGATGTCGATGGGTAGCCTCGTCAAGGTCGCGGGCTGGTACGACAATGAGATGGGTTACTCGGCTCGCCTCGTCGACCTGGCCACGATCGTCGGCACCCGCAAGACGAAGCTCGCCAAGAAGAAGGTGGCCCGAAAGAAGTGAATTCCGTTCCCCAGCTCGAGGACCTCGGCGATGTCGCCGGCAAGCGGGTCCTGGTCCGGACCGATTTCAACGTTCCGCTTCAGGACGGGGAGATCACCGATGATCTCCGGATCCGAGCGGCGTTGCCGACGCTTCGTTGGTTGGTCGAGCGGGGAGCCGAAGTCACGGTCATGAGCCATTTGGGTCGTCCGAAGGGCGAACCCAATCCGGCATTCGACATGGCGCCTGTTCGAGCTCGGCTCGGCGAGCTTCTGCCGGGCGTCACCCTGCTCGACAACCTCCGGTTCGACCCGGGGGAGAAGAGCAACGATGCGGCCTTCGTGCAGACGCTGATCGAGGGCCAGGACCTCTACGTGAACGATGCGTTCGGTGCCTGTCACCGAGCGCATGCGTCGATCGTCGGACCCCCTGCGCACCTGGCGAGTGCCGCTGGTCGTCTGCTCGCCAAGGAGGTCGAGATCCTCGGTGGCGTGCGTGACGGAGCGCGCCGGCCGTTCGTGGCGATCATGGGCGGGTCGAAGGTGAGCGACAAGGTGGCGATCATCGATGCGCTGTCCGAGCGGGTCGACACGTTGCTCGTCGGCGGAGGCATGGCCTTCACGTTCTTCGCTGCGATGGGTTTGCCGGTCGGTGCCTCGCTGCTCGAAGAGTCGATGATCGACACGTGTCGCGAGATGCTCGACTCGGATCGGCCGATCCGGCTGCCGCACGACATTACGGCCCTCGGCCCCGACGGGACGCTGTTCGACCCGGACGCGGGCGGCGAGGTGAGACAGGTTGGGCAATCGATCCCCGACGGCTGGATGGGCGTGGACATCGGACCGGGCACTGCAGCCGAATACGGCGACATCATCGCCGATGCCGCCACGATCCTCTGGAACGGACCCGTGGGTGCGTTTGAGGATCGGCGCTTCGCCGCCGGGACTCGACACGTCGCCAATGCCGTCGCAGAGTCCCGCGGGTACAGCGTGGTCGGCGGTGGCGACAGCGCTGCGGCCGCGAAGGAGTTCGGCGTGGCCGGCGACATGGATCACGTGTCGACAGGTGGCGGAGCGTCGCTCGAACTGCTCGAGAAGGGCGATTTGCCCGGCTTGGCCGCATTGCGCGGCGAGACCGTCAGCTGAGGAGGAGGGCCCATGGCCGACCGCAAGCCGTTGATCAGCGGCAACTGGAAGATGAACTGCAACCACTTCGAGGCGATTCAACTCGTCCAGAAGCTGAGCTACGCGTTGACGAAGGACGACATCGAAGCAGTTGACGTGTCGATCCATCCGCCCTTCACCGATCTCCGTTCGGTGCAGACGGTGCTCGAGGCCGACAAGATCCCGATTGCGCTCGGTGCGCAGAACTGCCACTGGGAGCCGAAGGGCGCGTTCACGGGCGAGATCTCGCCGACGATGCTCGAGAAGCTGAACGTGTCGTACGTGATCTGCGGGCACTCCGAACGCCGTCAGCACTTCGGGGAGACGAATGAGGACGTCAACCGCAAGGTGAAGGCGATCCTCAAGCACGAGATGACGCCCATCATGGCGGTCGGCGAGACGCTCGAGCAGCGTGAGGCCGGCGAGATGGAGGCGCACGTGGTGGCCCAGGTGACCGAGGGGCTCGCCGGCGTGAAAAAGGCGGCCGTTGGCGGCTTGGTGATTGCGTACGAGCCAATCTGGGCAATCGGAACCGGCGCCACCGCCACTCCTGACGACGCGCAAGAAGTGTGTGCGCTGATCCGGTCGACGGTCGATGACCGCTTCGGGTCCGATGCCGCAGCGGCGGTCCGCATTCAGTACGGAGGCTCGGTGAAGCCGGGGACGGCCCCGGAGCTGATGAATCAGCCCGACATCGATGGTGCGCTCATCGGGGGAGCCTCGCTCGTGCCCGAGGACTTCGCGCACTGCATTCAGTACCGGCTCCGCTAATCTGGTCGAGTCCGATTCGAGGAGACGTCAACCGTGTTCTGGGCAGTTCTGGTCATCCATGTCATCTTGAGCTTTGCGTGCATCTTTCTCGTGCTGCTGCACTCCGGGAAGGGCGGCGGCCTGTCCGACATGTTCGGTGGCGGTCTCGGCGCGACGTCGGCCGGGTCGACCGTCGTCGAGCAGAACCTGAACCGCATCACGATCCTCGTGGCGACGGCGTTCACGTTCACCACGGTGTCGCTCGCGCTGCTGTTTCCGTTCAACTGAACCTGGTTCTTCCGTTCGCTCGAACGGGGGTTCAACTCGGCGGTGTCGTTGGCCGATAGGCCATCGTGCTCACTCGCGTCGCGTCCGTTGTCGTTCTCGTCGTTTTGCTCGGAGCGTGCTCCGGGGACGAGCCAGCAGATCTCCTCGCTCCGACGACCTCGACGGCCACCTCGACGTCGGAGCCACCGTCGCTCGCGTTTGCCGACGACGAAATCCCCGACTCGACGCTCGCCGTCGAGCTGGAGCCGCGCACGCTCGCGATCAGCGTGCCCACGTTCGCCTTTCGTTCGCCGGCGGAGGTCGACGAGAGCGATCCGGTGGAGGTTTTCGTCACCGACCTCCTCACGGATGGTCTGACTCAGCGCGACGCGCAGACTGGCGAGATCGTGCCTGCCCTCGCCGACGTCTGGTCTGCGTCGCCGGACCGCCGCACCTGGACCTTCTCCCTCGGAGCCAACCGCTTCAGCGACGGCGCCCCGGTGACTGCGGCGGACGCAGAGGCAAGTCTCGAGCGCGTCGCTGCGCTCGGAGGTGACTCGATCACTGGTCCACACCTCGGGTCGATCGATGGATGGACCGAGCCAGCGGCGGATGGCGATGTGCGCGGTATCCGGGCGATCGACGAGCGAACGCTCGAGATCGAGCTGACGACTCCGCTCGAGGACCTCCCGGCGCTTCTTGCGTCGGTTGCATTCGGGGTCCTGCCGGAAGTGACTCCTGAGCAGGGTGCGCTTCCGCTGTCGTCGTCGATGACGCTCACGCCAACGGCGCTGTGGGAGGACGGTTTCCGTCTCGAAGCCGCCGAGCCGCTTGGTTTGGTGAACGCCGTCGAGGTGTTGATGGACCCGGAGCTCACGATGCTCGAGGTCGGCGAGACGGGCGTGGCGATCGGGTTCGAGGCTGACGAGGTGCCGGAGTCGATCAAAACCTCCGCCTCGCCGAGCACGGCTCGAGTCTTCTTCGCCATGAATCATGCGGCGGCCCCGTTCGATGATCCGAACCTTCGGGCGGCCGTGGTTGCGGCGATTGACACCCGCAGCGTGGTCGACGAGTTCTTCCCGATGTCGGGGCCGATGACGTCGTTCCTCACGCGAGGCGACGGCTGCGGATTCGATTGCTTCGATCCGGCACTCGCCGAGCGGCTCGTGGCCGACAGCCCCGCCGGGCAGACGCCGTTCAGCGTCGACTATTTCGTGGTTGACGGCGACGACCGGGAGCAGCGCCTCGCCGAGACGATCGTCAGCCAGCTCCGAACGGTCGGTTTCGTGGCGACGGCTCGGGCGCATCCGATCGAGGACTACGGGCGCCAGATCGACGCCGGCAACATGGGCCTGTTCCGCTTCGGCACGGCAGGTGGGGCGATCTCGCCGGAGCGCACCCTGGCGGGCGCTTTCGGATCGGATGGAGTCGACAACGTCTCTGCGTTCTCGGACCCGCTGCTCGATTCGGCGATCGGTGACGCCCGTTCGATCATCGACGACCGGGCCCGTCTCGGCGCCTGGGAGAACATCGACACGACCGTGTTGGACGCCGACGCAGTCCTCTCGATTGCCGAGCTCCGAACCCCGATTGCCTTTGGTGACCGGGTCGAGTTCGTCGGGCTCGAGCCCGACGGGTCGCTCGACCTCGCCTCCATCAGCTGGCTCGAGTAGCGCGGCTGGCGTCCCGCCCGGTCAGCTCCTGGTGAGCAGCTGATCGATGTCTTTCGACAGGTCGGGGCCGAAGCCCGAGCGGATGTCGAAGTCTTCGGTGTCGATCGAGCGCACGCCGTGTTGGTGGGCGCCGTCGACCGCCGCGTTGACGAGCCCCGTCGGCCCGCAGGCGGCCACATGGCAGCGTGTCGGGTCGGCGTCGCCGAGGGCGTCGATCAACATCGTGGGGGAGAAGCGTCGACCTTCGCCCGACACGACGAGATCGAGGGTGATCCGCCCGTCCGCTGCGGCGTCTTCGAGCAGGGCTCGGGCGGTGGCGCTCTGGCGGTCTCGCACGCAGTAGATCAGGTGTGGACGCTCGCCGGGGGCCGCGACCTCCAGCTCGTCGATGGCGCTCAGGAACGGCGTGATACCGACGCCGCCAGCGACCCAGACGGTGCGGTCGGCTCCCTCGTGGGTGGGGGAGAAGTGGCCGAAGGGTCCTTCGACCCGTGCCGTCGCGCCGACCAGGTCGGCATCGAGCAGCTTGCCCGACCAATCGCCGAGGTCCCGGATGAAGAAGCGGAGGGTCGAGCTCTCCGGCGACGAGGCAATGGTGAACACGTGGGGCTCTCGCAGGCCGGCCACGTCGAGCTTGAGGACCGCGAACTGGCCAGCGTTGTGGCGCAGCGGACGGCCGAGTGGTTCGAGCTCGATTTCGATCGTCGTGTCCTGTACGTCGGTGTGAACGACGCGGTAGCTGTGGCCGCGGGCGAACATGTCCTTGATGACGACGCGGTGGACCCAGGCGGCGATGCCGGCGACCATGACGCCGTTGAAGAACCATCCCCAGGCGCTGGTGTTGGCGTAGGTCTTCTCCGCAGTGAAGAAGTGCCAGCTGGCGAAGGCGAAGGGGATGCCGAGCAGCTTGTGGGTCCAGCGCCACAGGCGGTACGGAAACCAGCGGATGAGGCTGAGTGCCACGAGCACGTAGAGCATGAGTTCGCCGGTTTCGGCGAGGCCTTCGGCGGTGTCGGCGACCGAGCGTGCGGCGCCCGGAATGCCGCCGTCGATCTCGGGCTCGACGCTCGTGTGCAGGAACATCGTGGGTATGGCGAGGGAGCCCGCCCAACGGTGGGCCCTGTAGACCCGGTCCATGCCGCCGAAGAACGGTTCGATCAGACGGGAGCGGATGGCAAGGACGAACGACCAGGCCATGAGCACGATCGACACGGCGCCGATCCACAGGCCGAAGGCGACATTGCCGTCTCCTTGGGCGCCGGCAAAGGCGGGCCAGATGGCGAGTGTCGAGGCCACCATGGCGAGCGGCCCGAGCCAGGACAGGCCGATTCGGGGGAGCCGGCGGGGTATGAGGCCCGTTGGTGGGATCCGCCAGTCGGCGGGCCGCCCGGCGAGTTTTCGAAGGATCGGCGCGGCCGAGTCGAACGTGGGTCGACTCGTGCGGCGCACGGAGGAGCGAAGTGAAGTCATGCCCCAAGGATGCAGGACCGTGCTGAAGCCAACCTGAGAATCGACCCGCCTCGCTGAGGTGGACGAATCGGGCGAACCCGCTACGATGTGCCGTCGGTTCAGGGAGACCTGGCCAGCCACGTCGGAGTGGCGGAATTGGCAGACGCGCTAGCTTGAGGGGCTAGTGCCCGAAAGGGCGTGGGGGTTCAAGTCCCCCCTCCGACACCACAGGAATCCCTGGTAGCAGTGGGGTGAATCACTCCCAGGGGTGTCGTTTGCAAATGGATTTGCAAATGCCCGGGCCCGATCCATGCTCCTGGCGCTCGCCACCTTCGCCCTCGATTCCCGCGGAGAGTGTCACACCGCGCTGGGATGATGGGTGGCGACCGAAAGGAACCATCCTCATGGCCAAGACACGTGTATTCATCAGTTTCGACTACGACCACGACCTGGACCTCAAGAATCTGCTTGTAGGACAGGCGAAGAACGACGACTCGCCGTTCGAGATCGCCGATTGGTCCATCAAGGACGCGTCGCCGGGCTGGAAGGCTGAGGCGCGGAAGCGAATCAAGGCGTCTGGTGTGGTCGCTGTCATCTGCGGAGAGCACACCGACACCGCGACCGGAGTTGGTGTCGAGCTCGGCATCGCGCAGGAAGAGGGCGTCCCGTACTTCCTGCTGAAGGGGAGGTCGGAGAAGACTTGCAAGAAGCCGAGCACCGCCAAGTCAACTGACAAGATGTACAGGTGGACGTGGGAGAACCTCAAGACTCTCATCGGCGGGGGCCGATGACGAGCGATTCACCCGTCCCAGAAACGAGGCCCGAGCCGGCGTTTCGCTTCGAGACCTACAAGCTCGCCGTAGAGATGGCTGATCGAGTCTCCGCTCGTCGGTCGAGTGCGAACTCGTTCTTCTTCTCGCTGCAGGCGGGCATTGCCGTGGCCTTGGGGGCATTCGCCATGAACACCGGGCCAGTTGACGAGCCGGAGCCCGACCGGTTCGTCCTGACGCTTGCGGCGTTGGCGGGAATCGTCATTGCGCTGTCCTGGTGGCTGCTCCTTCGCTCGTATCGCGACTTGAACGCGGCCAAATTCGCGGTCATCAACAAGCTCGAGCGGGACCACTTGGATCTGAGGTTGTTCAACGACGAGTGGGACGAGCTGAAGAAGGATCCGGTCAAACGATGGCGCCCCCGCTATGCCGAGCAGGGGGCCGTCGAGCGCGTCGTGCCGTTGCTCTTCGTAGCGATCTACGGCGTCCTTGCCGTCTACGTTGTGTGCTCGTGAGCTACCTGGACCGGATCGCCGAGGAGATTCGCGCAGAGGTGCCAGCGGATCTGATCCCGCCTGACGCTGCTGCGCTGTTCCTCATCTACGCGGTGCTCGCTCGGGCCAAAGGCCAGCAGACGACAGCGGAGGATGTCCACGACGCATGGACGGCATGGATGAGCGGCATGGGAGAGGAGCATCAGTCGATGCGGCCATTCGCCGAGCTTGACGCAGCGGTCAGGCAGGAGGACGAGCCCTTTCTCGGAGCGATTCACCGGGTCTCGAGGCGCCTCGACGGCGGCGACAGCCGCTCGTAGCGGCTTCGCGTCACTGGTCGCTCGGCAGAATCAGTCCTGCCACTCGCTCGGCGGCGTCCGACTGGAG
The DNA here is from genome assembly GCA_020629635.1 of Acidimicrobiales bacterium. Lineage (GTDB taxonomy): Bacteria > Actinomycetota > Acidimicrobiia > Acidimicrobiales > SHLQ01 > SHLQ01. The sequence continues at coordinate 373,379 of JAHDCX010000001.1, forward strand.
CGGTGCTCGGACGTGGGTGTAGATGTCGGCGGTGATGCGTTCGCTGGCGTGGTTGAGTCGGTCTTGGACGACCTTCATCGGCACCCCGGCTTCAAGGGCGACGGTGGCCCAGCCGTGACGGAGAGCGTGGAGGCTGATCGTCGGTAGCGGTTCGGCGGGGTGGTCGCGGTTGTAGCGGACCTGGGCTCGTTTGAACTCTCGGCTGAATCGTTCGGGGTGGAGGTAGTCGCCGTTCGGCTGAGCGAAGACGAGGTCGCGGACGTGGTAGCCAGCGAGGTCGCAGCCGGGTTCGGGCGATGCGCATACGTGGCTGGTGCCGGCGGCGAGGCGTTCCTGGTTCTGGATCGATCGCCAGGTCTTGAGGATGGCGAGGGTGCCTTGGTCGAGGATGATGGCGTGGTTCTCGCCGGTCTTGCCTTAGGTCTTTACGACGAGCTGGTGGTTGACGCAGGTGACGGTCCAGATGAGGGCGGCGGTGCCTTGCTCGAAGTCGATGTCTTGCCAGCGGATTCCGAGGTTGGCGCCGCGGCGGTCGCCGGACGTGGCGATGAACGCCCATGCGACCCAGTAGCGGTGGTCGGTGCTGCGGGCCCATTCGAGGAAGGTCCGCGTTTGTTCGGCGGTCCACATTGGCCGCTCGGTCTTGGCCTTGGGCTTGCGTGGGGGTGTTGCATTTCGGGCGACGTTGTCGTTGACGAGGCCGAGCTTCACGGCGTCCTTCAGCGAGCGGCTGATGATCGTGTGGATGTAGCGGACCGTGCGGACGGCCAAGTTGCCCTGGTTCTTCGACGCGTTCTTGGACCGGCGCACGATGGCGGCGACGGCGTCCTTCGAGAGCGGCTTTTCGTCGGGGAACTCCTCGGCGATCTTGTTGGCGATGGCGGTGTAGCTGACGCCTTGGGAGCGTAGGTAGGCGATGCGAGGATAGATCTTCGGGTCGTGGCGTCGGTTCGACGAGTCGTCGACTCCGATTTCTTGCTTCTGGAGATCTCGGTACAGGTCGTTGAGGTGGATGGGTCCGAGCTGCTGGAGCTTGATGCCGCCGATGCGAGGCAGGATGTGGACGCGCATGTTGCGCTCGTAGGACTCGATCGTGGAGCTCTCGAGCTGGTCATCGAGCTGGGGAAGCCAGAGCCGCTCGACGTAGTCGGCGTAGCTCATCCTCGATGGCTCGATGAAGGTGCCCTGCTCGGTGGCCGTGATCGCCTCGCGCAACGCTCGCTGGGCGTCGGACTTCGTGGCGAACCCGCTCTTCCATCGGTACTTGCCTTCGCCGGTGGCGGGGTCGGTGACGTACTGGACGTACGCCCACTTCTTGCCCCGCTTGCGGACGTGCCCGGTCGCCATGACCTATCCCGCTGCCTCGGTGGCCGTGGGGCCACGCAACAACGACGACAGGAGCATCGGGACGGGAACGAGGAGGCGGCGGCCAAGGCGGACGCACGGGATCGTGCCGTCCTTGATGCCTTCTCTGACAGATTTCTCGGAGACTCTGAGCACTGAAGCAGTCTCGCGGGTGGTGAGGACAGCCTTGCTGCCGATGCCGAGCATGTCGGCCCATTGGTCGAGGCGCAGGTCGTCGAGCGGCTCGGAGGTCTGCTCGGTGTGGCCGGCTTCGTTGGTCGGGGTGGCGCTCATTCGTCGTCTCCTTGTTCGATGCGTGGCAGTGGGGTGATCTGGTCGAGCCATTGGCTCCAGTTGGTCGTGGCCTGGCCTTGGATGCACCCGGCGGACGGTGCGGCGGCGGGGTTGATGGGTTGGCCGCGGTGGATGGCGAGTAGGAGTGGTTGCGGGCAGATCGAACGGCCGGAGAAGCGGATGCCGAGGTGAAGGTGTGGGCCGGTGGTGTTGCCCGCTCCGAGCGTTCCGGGCTCGCCGCCGGACAGTCCAAGCGGCGATCCGGCTGCGACGACTTGGCCGGGAGCGACAAGTAACTGGGTGAGGTGGCAGTACGTGTACCTGGCGCCGTCGACTCCTTCGACGATCACGGTCGTGCCGCATCGGTTGGGGTCGGTCGGATAGATGCCGGCCGTTGACGCTGTCGTGACGGTGCCGGCGACCATGGAGAACAGGGGAGTGCCGAGAGGGATGCCGAGGTCGTAGGCGGGGTAGTCGTGATGTGGCCGTGTCAGTGCCGACTCGCTGGCGTAGCTCGCCGGTACGGGGAGGGCGTACCCGTCGACTGGTACTGCGGCAGCGGCCAGCGGACCGGTGTAGCGGCGGGCCCAGTCGAGGACTGCATCGACGTAGGCGGTCGAGCGGTTGTAACTGAAGACGGCGGCCTCGATGTCAACGATCTGGCCGTCAGGGCAGAGGTGTCGCCGCATTGCCGGGACGGCGTCGTAGGCGTTGTTCGGATCGGCGAGACCATCAGCGTTGGCGTCTCCGCCGAAGATGCGCCAGCTGCTTGGGATGAACTGGAACGGTCCAACGGCGCGGTCCCAGACAATGTCGCCGTCCCAGCGGCCGTCATCGGTGTCCGGGATGCGGGCGGTGCCGTTCGTCCCGTTGAGTGGGATGCCGATGATCGGCGGTCGGATGGTGCCGTCAAGTGCAATGTCCGCACCACCGAAGCGGCCGTGGTTGGACTCGACCTTGCTGATTCCGGCCATGACCGTCCACGGCAGGCCCGGGCACTGTTGCGCCTCCTGGATGAACAGCTGCAGCAAGAGGGCCGGAATGTCCTCCATCGCTTCATCGGAAGGGTTGGACACGGTGACCGCAATGGCAGCGGAACCGGCACCACTCGATGCGACGACGACGAGCAGAATCAGGCTGAACGCTCCGGCGAGCAACACCCCGAAAATGACGGCAGCGAAGCCGGCGATGGCCTTCATGGAGCGTTCCGACGTCGACTCACGACCGTCCGAGGGACGGTGCCTGCGGGCTGTCGCGACGGTGAGCCGGAGCGGACAACCTCCGGAGGTCGTCACGTTGCGTGGCTGAATCGGCTAGGTCAAAGGCATCATCCTCGGCTCGGTCTTGGTGCCGTTTTGGGTGCGCTGAAGCCTTGAATCTGTAGCGATCGAGGCGGTTCCACGTCCCTGGGTGGTTGTGCTCCGGTCGAAACGAACCCTTGACAGCCGCCGAACACCGTCACGTACCGTGGTTGTTGTGACGGGCGGCACGTGGCGTGCGGAGGGGCAGAGGTTGGCGACCCCAGGTGGAGGCTCGGTGTCTCGCGCCGTGTCTACGGTGGGGTTTCACCACCGGGGGACCGTGGCGCATCTCGATCGGCCGACTGAGTGCAACGGAACCCAGCGACCACGAAGAGTGAGGTTCCCGTCATGAGAGTCACCGTCATCGCCCCGCTGTTTGCGCTCCTGATCGCAGCGGGATGCTCCTCTGGCGAGGACACGACCGGCTCGACGCCGACCACCTTCGCGGTGTCCTCGACCACGTCGACGACGGCTTCACCGACACCGACGGAGGCACCGGAGCCGACCGAGGACAGTGGCGATCCCAATGAGGCTGTGTCGACCACGACCGCCGAGACAGTGGCCGATCCCGAACCAGCGATCGAGGAAATCGTCGCCGATCGAATCCGCGGCTACTTCTCTGCCCGAGAGGCTGCGAACGCAGCTCCCGCTCCGAACCCGGACGATCCCGGCCTCGCCGAGTTCGCCGTGAGCGAGGAACTGGCCGCCGTCGTCGCCAACACGCAGACGAGGCTCGACGCCGGACAAGCGATCCGGCCTGGCGAGCAGAACCTGGCCGAGATCCGGGTCGGGTTCGTGGAGGCCGGGGCCTCAGCGGCGACGGCTGCCGCCTGTGCCGTCGACGACGGCGTGATCTTCGACGTCGCCACCGGCACCGTCGTCAACGACGACGTCGTGACGCACAACTATCAGATCAACCTCGAGCTCCACGACGGGCTGTGGAAGGTGAGCCGCATCGTGCGCGTCCAGCAGTGGGAGGGGGTGGCCGGGTGCGCGTTATCACCCGCGGACTACCCCTTCTGATTGTCGCAACGCTCCTGACGGCAACGCCCGTCGGGGCGGCGGATCAGGGGGATGTGGGAATCGTCGACGGGACCGTTCGCGTCGTCGCCGTCGCCACTATCCCTGGGGAGTCGTGGGGCTCTGACAACGACTGCGTCTATGAGGTCGTGATCGAGGACGACATCGCGTTCGGCGTTTACGAGGTCGACGGCACCCGGATGTACTCCGACTCCGGGCGCTGGCTCGGCAAGTCCTGCGAAGGCGAAGCCGTCGCCGTCGACGGGCTGTTCACGTTCCCTGAGGGTGGGGGGTTCAACACCCCGGACCTCTTACAGCAGGCGATCGACGTACTCGACCCACCAGAACCCGGCTGGGGAGCGAGTCCCGACGGCGTCGAGATCGCGATGGTGACCCAGCTGCCAACAGCGCTCTGGGTCGACGCTGCCTACTGGAGTGGGAACTTCGTCGCCCGGGTCGAGACGCCGAGTGGCCGGGTGTGGGCCGAGGCCACGGCCGTGCCCCGGACCTCGACGTGGACACCGGGAGATGGAGCGGTCGTGAACTGTGCCGGTGGCGGCGAGCCCTGGGGGCCCGAACCGGCCACGGACGAGGCGGGCTGCTCGCACACCTACGTGCGATCGACCGCTGGTAGCGCCGGCTACGGCATGACAGTCGAGGTCGCCTTCGACGTCACGGGCAACACCAGCACCGGGGGAGTCGAGGACCTCGGCCAGATCTTTCGAGCCTCGGCGCCGGTCCTCGTGACCGTCGGCGAGATCCAGGCAATCGAGACGAGCGGAACATAGGGAGATGAGGGAGTGGCGACTCAACTGAAAGAACGGGCGAAGCTGAACGGGCACGGGGAACCGATCACGATCGGCGCGCCCCCCGACGGCCATCGCCAGCGGCGGATGCCCGAGATGGCTGGCGGCCTCCTCCTGGTCGTTGTCTGTGCGCTCGGTGCGCTGTGGTGGCAGACGTCCTCGACCGAACGCCAGCCCGTGCTTGCGCTGCGGAATCCCATCGAACGAGGCGATATCGTGCAGCTCGACGATCTCCAGATCGTCAGCATCGACACCGATCAAGCAATCGCGGTGCTCGCCGACACCGATGCCGCACAGGTCGTCGGTCGAGTGGCCCGCACCGACCTCGCTGCCGGAACCCTCGTCACTCCCGACCAGTTCAGCTCCAGCTCGACGCTCGGGGTCGATGATGGCGTCGTCGGGCTCGCTCTTGATCCTGGCCAGTTCCCGTCGCTCTCGTTGGCCCCCGGCGACGCCGTGTCGATCGTGCTCACCCCATCACCGAGCGACCCCCGAGCCTTCGACGAACAACAGACCGCCAACGTCCTCGTCGACCGGGCAACGGTGGTCGAGGTGAGTCAGCTCGGCGTGCAGGGCGGGCTGTTCGTCTCGCTGCAGGTGGACGAAGCGGACGCCGGACGCATCGCAACCGCGGCCGCCACCAACCGGGTCCGACTCATCCAGGTGTCGGAGGTGGAGGGATGACCCTCACCTGCTTCGCCTCCGCCAAAGGGGCACCCGGCGTCACGCTCACGGCACTCGGCTTCACCGCGGCAAGGGCAGCGGCGGGAACGCCGACGCTGCTTCTCGAAGCCGACCCGAGCGGCGGAAGCCTCGCAATCCGCTACCAGCTCGGGCGCCAGCCCGGCCTGATCACGCTCGCTGCGGCGAGCCGGCACGGTCTCAATCGCAACGAGATCACAGCGCACGCCCAAGAGCTGCCGGGCGGGTTGGCCGCGATCGTTGCACCCGAGCGTCACGATCGAACCGCTGCGATCCTCCGGGCGGATGGTGGCCGCCTCGGCCGATTCCTCGCCGACCTTCCAGACCTCCACATCGTCGCCGACTGCGGTCGGCTCGACAGTGAAACGCTCGCTACCGGCCTGCCGAGCCAGGCGGACGTGTTGTATATGCTCGCCCGACCAGTCGCCGAGGACGTCCAACCGGCGGCAGCGCTCGCCGCATCGGCTCGAGACCAGGGTGTTCCGGTTGGCTGGGTTCTCATCGGCGATCGACCTCACGACCCGGCCGAGGTTGCCGAGGTGACCGGCACCCCGGTCGCAGCTGTCTTGCCCGACGACCATCGGGCCGCCACGGCGATGGCCGAAGGCCGAGCCGAGGGACGTGGGCGGCGAAGTCGCCTGGCGCGTGCGATCTCCGCGTTCGCCGCTGAGACGGCACCGCTCGGAAGCGGTGAGGAAGCTGAGCAGTCGCCGGCCAGGGTGGAGCCCACTGCTCACGAGCCGAAGCCGTTGGCGGAGCTCGCCACGGAGGTCGGCTGATGTTCGACTCGACCCTCGTCAATCGCCTGCACGCAGCCGTGGGGGAGGCGTTGGACGAACGTGATGCGAGCGACGAACGTGAACAGCGTCGAACGCTGACCCACGACGACCGCCGCCAGTTCGCCCGCCAACTGATCACCAAGCAACTCGCCGGGCTCGACTCGCAGCGTCTCGCCGACGGCCAGCCGCCGATCACCGACGCGGAGTCGAAGCAGCTGACGGTTGCGGTGATGAACCGGCTGTTCGGGCTCGGCCGACTTCAGGCCTACATCGACGACCCGCAATGGACCGATATCCACGCCAACGGCTGCGACCAGGTCTGGCTCCTTCGCAACGACGGTGCCGTCGTCGAGGGCGCTCCGATTGCAGACTCCGATGCAGAGCTCATCGAGCTGATTCAGACACAAGCCCGCAGAGGACGCAGCGAACAACGTTGGGATCCGGCCAGCCCGGAACTCGACATGCGCCTTCCGTCGGGCGACCGACTCCACGCCATCGCGTGGGTGTCTGGCCGCCCGTCGGTCTCGATCCGGCGGCACAACTTCGACATCGGCCATCTCAAGCAACTGATCGGGATGGGGACCATCTCCGAGTCGCTCTACCACCTGCTCCGAGCGATGGTCGCGGCCCGCTTTAACGTCATCGTGGCCGGCGGAACCGGAGCCGGGAAGACCACCCTGCTCCGCTGCCTGCTGAACGAGGTTGCGGTCGACGAGCGCATCATCACGGTTGAGGACTCGCTCGAGATCGGGCTCGAGCACTTCGCCCACCTGCACCCCAACCACGTCGATCTCGAAGCGCGAGAGGCGAACCTCGAAGGCGTCGGCGAGTTCCCCATGCACCGCCTCGTTCGATCCGGACTGCGCATGCAGCCCGACCGAGTGATCGTCGGAGAGGTCCGAGGAGCCGAAGCGCTTCCAATGATGCTCGCCATGTCCCAGGGCAACGACGGCTCGATGTGCACCATCCACGCCGACTCCAGCCTCGGCGTGTTCACCCGGCTCCAGATGTACATGGCGATGACCCCGGAGCGCTTCGACGTCGAGGTCACCAACCTCATGATCGCCAACGCCGTCCACTTCGTCGTTCACCTCGCCCGGCTCGACACCAACGAGCGGGTCGTCACGAGCGTCCGCGAGATCACCGGCGCCGACGGCCCAATGGTCACCTCCAACGAGGTCTACGCGCCCGGAGCGGACGGTCGAGCGATGCCCCGATTCGGCCTCAGCGATTCGAGCATGGCCAGGCTTGAGCGCTGCGGATTCGACTCTTCGTGGCTGCAGCCGAAGCACGCGGTATGGGCACGATGAGCGGACTCGTTGCCGTGCTGGCCGGAACAGGCGTTGGCCTTGGCCTGTGGCTGTTCTTCGCTGGACTGAGGGGCGCACGCCTGCTTCCGGACCTTCGATCGTTTCTTCCCCCTGGTCTCGAAAGCGAGAAGGCTCTCGCCTGGATCGCCAGTGCGGCTGTGGGCGCGGCGCTCGTGTTCGCCATGACCGGTTGGCCTGTGGCCGCAGTCATCACCGGTGGCACGATCTTCTGGCTACCCAGACCGCTGGCGGCGCGATCGGAACGGGCCGACGAGTCAGCGAAGACCGAAGCGATCGCCTCGTGGGCAGAGATGATCCGAGACAACATCGCCGGCTCGGCGGGCCTCGAACAGGCCCTTATCGCCTCGGCGTCGGTCGCCCCGACCGCCATCGCTCCTGAGCTTCGTCGCTTCGCTGGTCGCGTCGACCGGATGTCGACGGTCGACGCGTTGATCCGACTCGGCGAGGACCTCGATCATCCGTCAGCCGACCTCGTGGTCGTTGCCCTCGTCAACGCAGCCCGGATGGAAGCTCGCGAACTCGGCCCGTTGCTCGGCCGGCTCGCCGACACGATCCGGGCAGACGTGCGGATGCGGCTCCGAGTGGAGGTCGGCCGAGCGCGGATCCGAACATCCGCCCGCATCGTCGTCGCTACGACGCTCGTCACCATCGCGTTCCTGTTCGCCTTCTCGCGGCAACTCCTCGAGGCCTACGACTCCACGACCGGCCAGGTCTGGCTGGTCGTCGTGGCTGGCGTGTTCGCGCTCGGCGGCTGGATGCTCCACAGCTACGGCCAGATCGACATGCCGGAGCGGTTCGCCGCTCGCACGACGATGGGTCCCCAGCAATGACCAGCGTCGTCATGCTCCTGCTCGGTGCCGGCGTCGGCCTTGGCTTGTGGATGTCGCTTCGCAGCTGGCAACCACGTCCCGTGCCGCTCGAACAGGTCAGCGTCATCCTCGACCGCCAAGGCGTTCCCATCGGGACGACTGTCGACGAAGCTCAGCTCGCCGGAGGGCAGTCACTGCTCGCCTCGGCCGGTGCGAACCTGATGCGAGCGATCGGCCAGGCGGACAAGCCGAGTCTCGCGGAGCAGCTTCGGGTGCTTGACAAGTCGATGGAGCGCCACGCCTACGAGAAGATGCTCGGCGCAACCGCCGGGTTCGCGCTACCGGTCCTGACCGGCGCCGTGATGCTGGCTGGGGGAGTGGCGGTCTCGCCGATCGTCCTCCTGCTCGTCGGGCTCGCCGCTGCTGTTGTGGGCTTCTTCTATCCCGATCTCCCACTGGCCGAACGAGTCGAGGATCGACGGAGAGCATTCAGGCACGCGTTCTCCGCCTACCTCGACCTCGTCACGATCCTCCTCGCCGGAGGCGCAGGAATCGAGTCGGCACTCGAAGGCGCCGCCGAGTCCGGCGACGGATGGGCCTTCGCCAAGATCCGCAGCGCACTCCGTCGAGCCCGCCTCACCCGCCGCACACCGTGGGACGCCTTCGATCAGCTCGGCCACGAGCTCGGCGTCAACGAACTCATCGAACTCGCATCGTCGGTCTCGCTGGCCGGCGACCACGGCGCCCGAGTCAAAGGGTCACTCACCGCCAAGGCCGACGCACTGCGAGCAACCCAAGCCGCCGAGCTCGAAGCGGCCGCCGAGACCCGCACCGAGAAGATGATCGTCCCCGTCGTCGTCATGATCCTCGGCCTCGTGCTCTTCATCGCCTTCGGAGCAGTCGACGCCATCACCGACGGCGGCTCCAGCCAATTCGCGCCAACGACACCGATCTCGACACCTGGAGGGAGTTGACGCCGGGAGCGTGTCGCGAGAACAGCAACCGAAGCGTCCCTGGGGCAACCCGGTGACATCAACAGAAAGCAGACAACCAATGGAGACGATCAGGGGCTACTACGACTTCTGTCACCTGGCCATCGAGTACAACCTCAACCGAGCGGGCGTCGACATCCGCGACGAGCGCGGCGCCGTGTCGACCGAGATGGCCGTCGTCATGGCAGCGATGGTGGCCATCGCCGTCGCCCTCGGCGCCATCTTCATCGCTAAGGCGCAGAGCAACGCCAACAACATCCCCGACACCGTCCCGGCACCTGCCTGATGCGGCCACGGGCACCGAGAAGAGCACGGCAGAGTGACGGTCGCGAGCGGGGAGCCGCCGCGACCGAACTCGCCGTGCTCATGCCGGTGCTGATCGTCCTCGTCCTCATCCCGGTCCAGGTCGGACTGTGGTGGCACGCCAAACAAGCCGCCGAAACCGCCGCCGGCGAGGCGCTCGACGCCGCCCAGGTCGAAAGTGCCACGGCAGCCCGCGGCCAGGCCGGCGCGTCGGCGATTCTGAGTCAGGCGGGAAACCTTGAGAACGTCACGATCCACGTCGATCGATCCGCCACCACCGTCGCCGTCACGGTGTCGGGCGAACTCGGCTTCAGCCTCTTCCCGGGAGCCTGGGGCGTCACCGCGCACGCCGAGGGCGAGATCGAACGGTTCATCGCACCGGGGGAACGATGAGAAGGCTCGCTTCCGAACGTGGTGCCGTGTCCACCGAGTTCGCCGTGATCATGGCGGCCTTCCTCACCTCGTTCATGCTGATCGTCGTGTTCGCCGGGCGAGTCGCAACCGCCGAGAACCACGTGCGTGCCGCTGCCCAGGAAGCGGCACGCTCCGCCAGCCTCGCCGGCACCCCCGAAGCCGCTGTCGCCGCAGCGCAACAGACGGCCGCAGGCAACCTCTCCAGTAGCGGTCTCACCTGTGCCTCGGGACTCGACGTCGCGGTCGACACTGCACAGTTCGCGCCCGGCGGATGGGTCGGCGTGACGGTCTCGTGCGAGACGCCGTTCAGCGATGTCGCGTCTCTGTCGGTCCCGGGCACCAAGACCTTCACGGGGACAGCGACCGAGGTGATCGACACGTACCGGAGCGACCCGTGAATCGCCTCGACCGTTCAGACGAGCGCGGCTCGGTGAGCGTGCTGGTGGCCGTCCTGGCCATCGCATTCTTGATGGTCGCGGGACTGGCGCTCGACGGCGGCCGCAAACTCGGCGCCCTGTCCGAGGCGCGAGACCTCGCCGACAACGCCGCCCGAGCTGGAGCGCAAGCCGTCGACACCGACGCCTACCAACTCACCGGTGCTCCGACCCTCGATCCAGTCGACGCCGAGCAAACAGCGCTCGCGTACCTCGCCGCCACCGGCCATACCGGAACGGTCGCCGTGGACGGATCAACCGTGACGGTGACCGTGAGCCTCAGCGTCCCGACTCGATTCCTGCCCGGCCCGTTCACCGTTCACGCAACCGAATCGGCCACTGCAGTCTTCAGCGTGGAAGGAACCCCATGATCCGCCGACTCACCGACCTCGCCAAGGGCCTCCTCGCCATCGCCGCCATCGCCGCGTTGCTCATCGGCGTGCCGTTGCTGGTCTACCGCCTCGGTGGCATACCCGGCTCGTCCGTCGTCGAAGCGTTCACCGATCCACTGACATCGGATACCACTCGCAGCGAGCGGCTCCTCGCAGGCACCCTCGGAATCATCGCATGGTTGTGCTGGTTGCAGGTGGCCTACGCCCTCGTCGCCGAGATCGTGGCTGCGGCCAGGGGCACAGTCGCCAACCGGGCACCGATCCTGCCGGGCATCCAGGCAGCGGCCTCTCGTCTGGTCACCACCGCCACGCTCGTCGCTGGGTCGTTCGGTCAAACCGCAACAGTGATGGCCGTGCCGCTCGCTCCCGTGGTGACCATGGAGCCTGCCGTCGCCGCACCACTCGTTGTCGACACAGGCATCCGAACGGTCGACTCGGCCACGGGCCGGATCGAGACCCCCGGCCCGACCTACACGACGGGGGAGCGAGACACCTTCTGGAGTGTCGCCGAGACCCTGCTCGGCGACGGGCTCCGATGGAGCGAAGTGCGCGACGCCAACGTCGGTCGCCTCATGCCGGACGGAACGACCATCCATTCGACGACCGAGGAGCTCGGCGCCGGATGGGATCTCGTCCTACCGCACGACGCCGTCCTGCCTCTCCAACCTCAGGCCGGCGATCCGACGCCCGCTGCCAACGCCGAGGCAGTCGAAGACTGGATCGACGTCGAACACGGCGACCACTTCTGGTCCATCGCCGAAGAGGCGCTCACCGATGTGTGGGGACGAGCCCCGACCGACACCGAGATCGCGCCGTACTGGGCCGAGTTGGTGCAGACCAACGACGGCCGTCTTCTCCCACCCGAGGATCCGAACCTCATCTACCCCGACCAACGATTCCTACTCCCGCCGATGCCCGAGGACCCCACCGTGCCCGAAGCCGAGGAATATCCGACCGACTCGGCCACACCCACGGAAGTGCCTCGGGCGCCAGCCGAGGAAGCGCCCGAACCTGCCCCATCCACCACGACCTCGGCAACGACTGCGCCGTCAACCACGATCGCCGAGCCGCCGTCGACGACCGTCGTCCAGACCCCAGACCTCACCCAGGCCGCAGCCGCAGACGAGACGAGCATCCCGTTGGCCTCAGTAGCGCTCGGTCTCGGAGCGGTCAGCGTTGGCGCCGGCTCCCTTGCGGTCACGCTTCGCCGTCGCCGTGGTCACCAGGCCGCGAAACGCCAGCCCGGAACCACTCTCGAGCCGCCAGCCGACGATCTGATCGAGTACGAGCAACGAATCCGGCCGGTCGCCGACACGGAGGCATCCCGATGGGTCGCCGCCACCAACAAGCTCATCACCGCCCGTCTGGCCACCCAGACGTCGCACCGCCTGCCCGCCGTCGTCGCAATGCGGGCCGGTCGCTTCGGCGTCGAGGTTCTGCTCGATGAGCCGTGCGCGCCGCTCGAAGGCTTCGTACCTGGCAACGCCCAGAACAGCGCATGGCGCCTCCACCCCGATCTCGAACTCCGCATGATCGAAGCGGAAACGGAGGATGCGCAGCCCTACTGCCCAGCGCTCGTCACGGTCGGCACAACCGAGGCAGGAGACCTGCTGCTCGACCTCGAACAGATCGGCGTGCTCAGCGTCGAGGGTGACGAGGACACCGCACACTCGTGGTTCCGCAGCATTGCGACCAGCATCGCTGCCGCCGAATGGAGCCAGCTCTGCGAGGTTGTTGCTGTAGGAGGAATCGAGGGGATCGACCGTCTCGCTTCGGTCACGGCTTCCGAGGATGCCGAGGCGTGGGTCGCCAGGACGGTGACGTCGATGCGGAAGCTCCACGACCGGCTCGAAGCGACTCCCTACGAACAGCGCGTGAAGCCGGGCGAGATCTTCCACCCCACCGTAGTGCTGGTAGCGGCGGAAGAGGCGGACGCAGCCAACGCGCTCGCCGAGGCCGCCGCTCTCGTGAACACGCCTCTGTCGGTCGTCGCCGCGTGTCCGCTCCCGGTCGCCGACCGAGTCCACCTCGATCCGCGGCGAGGCACCCTCGAACCAATCGGCGTCGAGTTTGAGCCCGCCCTCACCGAGCCCGTCGAAGCGACTGCCGTCGCCGAACTGCTCGACAACGCCGAACATGCCGAGGTGATGGACGCCCCCGAGCCGGAAGTGGTAGCTCCGGAGCCGGCAGAAGGTCGGGAACCGGTTGCTGACGTGATCGAGCGTGTGATGGCGCCCAAGCCGATCGAGGTCCGGCTGCTCCGGCCGAAGCCGTCGGTCGATGGGCTGGAGAGTGATCCACCCGCCAAGCAGCTCTCGGTCATCTGCTACCTGGCGTACCATCGCTCGGTCACCTCGCAGCGTCTGCGCGACACCTTTTGGCCGAACGCCACGAGCCGCAAGACAGCCGACAACGCCATCAGCCAGATCCGCACGATGCTTGGCGTCTCCGAGGACGGCGATCAGCGACTGACCCAGGCCATCAACACCGGCGAGAATCAACTCAGTGACGACGTCGGCTGTGACTGGCGCCGAGCCGAAGCGCTCATTAATGCCGCGCGAGGCCGTCCGGCAGCGGAACAGATGGAGCTGCTGGCTACGGCTCTCGAACTCGTCGGCGGTCAGATTGGAGCGGACGCACCAGCACGGCAGTTCGCGTGGTTGGTCGACGATCACCAGGTCTACGGCCATATGGAACGAGTCCTCGTCGACGCCGCGTCCGCGCTGGGCGAGCTGGCCCTTGAGGCAAGCGACCTACGGGTTGCGGATGCCGCCGCCAGGGCGGGGTTTAAGCTTGTCCCAGGAAGCGAGACGATGTGCCGCCTCCGCATGCGATCCGCGTCTCGACGAGGTGACGGCAGCGGGGTCGAAGAGGCGTATGCGGCGGCGACCCAAGCGGCCCTAAGGAGTGGCCTTTGGACCGACGTCGAGGCCGAGACTGCAGCGATGTGGGAGGAGTTGGGCCCAGGTCGGGGGCCCGAGGCTGCGTCGCCATAGATCGTTGCAGCCGATCAATGGTCCGGACGACGTGGTTGGCTAGTCTCGGTAGATGGCTGTAACGGTGTCGCTGTTCTCGGGATGCGGGGGATTGGACCTGGGCGCGGAGTCGGCGGGGGCGGAGGTTCAGGCCGCTCTCGAGATTGACGACGATGCTGCCGACTCCCTCGAGAAGAACTTCCGTCACCTTGCTGGTCCCGTCGTGCGGCAAGACATCCTGGAGGTTGCAACAGATCATCTGTTGGCTCCTCTTCGCTCCGACCCGGATCTGCTGATCGGCGGTCCGCCGTGTACCCCGTTCTCAAAGAGCGGCATGTGGCTCGAGTGGAAGCGGGATGGTCTCGACCCCGACGCATCTCTGCTTGATGAGTACGTGAGGATCCTCCGCGAGGCACAGCCGAGGGCGTTCATCCTGGAGAATGTCCGAGCGCTGACTTTCAACAACAAGCAGTCGCGGCCCTCGTTCGAACGCCTCCTTCGAGGGATCAGGAAGGCTGGCTACGACTGCCGATTCGACGTCCTGAATGCTGCGGACTTTGGTGTGCCGCAAAACAGGCAGAGGCTCTTCGTCGTCGGTTCACGGAGAGGTACCCCCGTCCCGGAGCTGCCTTTGCCCACGCACTTTGGGATGGTCGAGCGCTCGCATTCGGGCGGTGGTGACACTCCTCACACCACAGCGGGAGAAGCACTTCGGCGTGTTCGGAGCGAGCCCGAGAGCGGTGAGCTGATGACGGGGAAGTGGGCCGACCTGCTCCCTGGCATTCCGCCCGGCAACAACTACCTCTGGTACACGGAACGCGGCGGTGGCGATCCATTGTTCAAGTGGCGTTCGCGGTACTGGAACTTCCTCTTGAAACTCTCTCCGGAGGCGCCCTCACCGACAATTCAAGCGCAGCCCGGCCCAAACGTGGGTCCCTTTCATTGGGAGAATCGGAGACTGAGAGTGCCTGAGGTGAAGGCTCTGTTTGGCTTCCCGCCGTCCTTCGAGATCTGCGGCACTCGACGGGCAGCGCAAGCTCAGTTGGGTAACTCAGTGCCGCCGCCGCTCGCAGCGGCCGTCACTGCCTCAGTTCTTCAAAGTCTCTAGGGACACCTTGTCTAGGGCGCGACTCGCTGCAGACCTGGCCGCGAGAACGCCCGCGCTCGCCCTGTCAGATCGAGGGAGCGGTTGGCCGGCGCTGTTCGTGGCGAACATTGACGGACGGCCTGTCGAGTTGGCTGCGTTCCTGGGTCCGATCGGCCTCAGCCATCGCAATCGAGACGACGATGAGCGGCGTTTTCAGAATCCGGGGAAGGATCGGCCGATAGCACTTCCCGAAGGGCTGCGGCCCCTGCTCTTCGGCATTTGGACAGAGGATCTCGGCGACGAATTGCCGGAGCCAGTGATCAGCGTCGCCGATGTACATCGACGAGTCGGCCGCTCGACACGCTTCTCTGTCTTCACCCCCCTCGATACCTTGAGAGAAGCGCTCTCCTGCGGGTGGGCGGAGACCCGCTCCGAGACCGGTGAACGGCTGATCTGTTTCAGGCTGGAGCACCTGCAGGAATTCCTAGAAGTCCACTGTGGAGTGGAGGGAGAACAATCCTCCGGACTGGTGAGTGCTATCGATCGCGAGCTCATCAGCGCTGGACTCACCGCTGATGAGGCCCTCGCCAAGCTTCGCAGATACCGGTCGTTGGAGGACGCCGCCTCTCACCTCGGACTAGCCGCAGGGGTGCTTCATGCGATCTACGAGCAGAGTGGCAGGCCCTTCCTTCTGATGCGTGGGATTCCGCGGACCAGTGCTGCTGAGTTGGTGCAGTCCCTGTCCTACCTGCAGCGGGCGGCTGATGAGCTCGGCGTGGAGTCGCTCTCGGCGAGTAGGTACGACGCGTTCGCTCGCAACCAACAGCTGACGATTGAAGAGTGGCCCCGGAGCAGCAAGCTGAAGCGCCTGCATGGAGGTTGGAGTGAGGCTTGCGACGCCGCTGGGATTGACCCGCCCGAAAGTGCCTCGGCCGCTCGGATCCCATCGCAGCAGTGTCGGATATTCCTCGACCGATACGTAGGGAGCTGTCTTGCGGAATGGGAACAGCCGACCCGGAGTCACTACCTCCTATGGCGTTCGGAAAATGGCGGGCCCTCGATCGCACAGATCGAGCGTCAGCTGGGTCCCTTCGATGAGCAGCTCGTTCAGGCTCTCCACAGAGCCGACGCCGCAAGTGCCTAGGCGGCGGGCGTCCGGACAGCGAGGAGTCCGATCAGGTCGTCAAGCGCTCGCTTGAACTCCTGAGACCCCACTGCCTGCTGGACAATCGCCTGACGGTCGAGAAGCAGGAAGCCGCGGTTCCGAAGGCCGTCGGCTGTCGGTGTACGTCTCGGAAGTTGGTACGGAACGAGCAGCGCAACCGTCGGCGTGTGTGGAAATCGAATCCACGTTGCCCAGAGTGACGTATCGATGTCGCGAGCTTTGGTTTCAATGTCGCGCGAGATGGTGCACTGGCCGAGTCGCACGTCTGCGGTGGAACCATCAGCCAGTCGGTTCCAGGCAACGATGTCGACGCCACCATCCTGCCTCTCGGGCGGTCGGTAGCCGTCTCCCTCCGCCAAGGTGAGCCGCTTGGCTAGCCAGGTGACCGCGATTGGGAAGGATTTGGGTCGCCCGGCGCGTGTGGGCCAACCGAAGTGGAGTGCTTGGCCAGACGATCCCCATGTGCTGCGGAGGACCTCTGAAGAGATCTCTTCGAACGCGGTGGCGAGAGAGGAGAGGTCCTTGGCCGACAGTCTGTCGTGCGCGACCGTGCTCAAGGCCGCGAGAGCCTCGTAGAGCAAGCTGTGCTGACTCGACCGGTGCACGAGTCGCCGCCGCACGATGTTGAAGGGGTACGCAGCCTCCAACAATGAGCTGCGACGTCTCATTACGCCGATCGCGCCGGCGATCGCATCCTGTGCGAGATGGGTTCCGTGGTGTTCGAGTGCATGGGCGACGGACGTCTCGGTAATGACGGAGAGTTCAAGCGCATGGGCGTGCACCTCGATCCAGTCCGCTATGTCGATGAAACCGTTCGACAGGGGCTGTTCGATCTTGTCCACCATTTCAGCTCGCAGGCGAGTCGAGGCCGTTCAATAGTTCTCCAATCGCCTCTGCCAACTCTTCTGCCTTTGCTTGCACCTCCGGGTGATCTGCCACCTCAGAGAGGTCGAGAGATCGAACGATCGATGTCGCCTTCGCGATCTCCTTCATCACGATCTCGGATGGGTCGTACTCGGAGACATCGACATCCTGCTGGGCTTGATCCAGCGACGCGCCGTCGCGAAGGGCCGCCAGCCCGACTGGGTTTCCAACGACCTTGGCGAGGGTCGTGATCTGCCGGCTGTCGGTCACGACCGGCTCGGCTTCGCTGGTGCCGAACACCCATTCGAACACTTCTGCGACGTTCTCGGCATCCTTGTCTTCGAACGGACTTGCGCCCTCTGCAACCTTCTTCTTCACGCCGATGTGATCGCGAATCGCCTGCTTTCCGAGCATGACCGTCACGAGGCTGTAGCTCTCGATCGCCTGAGATACGTCGACGCCGTCGCCTGCGGCTTCCTCGAATACCGAGAAATCCCGGAAGGTGGTCCTGACCCACGCTTCGGTTTGTCCCGTGAGGATGGCTACCTCGTCGAACGTCTTTCCTTGGTCCCGAACGAGGTGAGTAACGAATGCGGCTTGTCGATGGGGCTCCCACGGCTTTATCCCAGAGATGTGGCGGTAGCCGAGAGCTGGCGTGGCGTCCTCTCGCGATTGGACGATCACGCACGGGAGGGAGGAAGGAACGTTGTCGCCTGCCTGAAGAGCGACCTCCGCCCACTGCTCATGATCTTCGAACTCTGCTCGAACCTCGGGGCGAGCTAGACCAATCACCGCTGTGAGGCGGCGGTTGCCTTCGACGACAACGAATTGTTCTGCCTCTGGGACGACAACGAGCGCCTCCCAGGGGTAGAAGCCGAACGAGGCGATCGAACGCGCAACGTCGAGCGCCTCGAAGATCTCGGCCATCTCGATAGCGAGCTCCGCCTGATCCATGTTTGTGGGGGACTCGGCTGACAAGCGCGGGTTCAGCGGGTCGAGCAGAAGTTGATCGAGCGGAATCGGTTCGGCGACTAGTTCCCCGAGTGCAGGCGAGTTCATCGGCGGCGGACCTCCTTGGTAACTGGAAACTCGTCCCCGACGCGGAGCGCGAGTGCGAAAAGGCTCTTGTCGGGGTCGTGTGGGTGCTGAAGATGGTGGACTTGAAGGTGGCTCGCAGACTCCAGAAGCTCTCTGTCGCCGGGGTACGAAGCGCCCGAACTGTCAGGTGCCTTGTCTCGGCCCTGCATGAGATTGGAGAACCCGACCGAGGCGATCCACTTTCGTCTTCGAGGGGTGCCCGGTTCGGTGCCTTCGAGAAGAACCATGGGCAAGTCGACGTGGAGTTCCGCGACGACTCTGTTGAGGTAGTCCATGAGGCCGTTCCGTCTCCACTGGGCTGGCCCAGCCCCGTCGAACCTCGAAACAAGCTTCACGACATCCCGGAGTTCGATCGGGTGCAAGGTGCGGTGGGCGAGCCGGCCGTAGTCTTGATGCGGGGCCTCGAGCAGCCCGGTCGCCTCTACGAGTCCCCGGTTGTGGGCGATGTCAGCGGCATCGATCGAGGGATGACTAGCGATACTCCACCCGCCGTGCTTCGTAGCCTCGATCCACGGCGCTACCGACTTTCGCGTTGGACGGACTCCGTCGCTGAGCAGGAATCCGGCTCGCGCCGGCCAGTCGGCCATATCGCGGTTGGCGGCTGTCCACGCCTTGAGTTCGGTCCGCAACAGCTCGTCTGTTAAGACGCTCGATGCGAAGCCGTCGATTGTCTCCTGCGTCGCGAAGAAGCGGCAATAGGGCATGTACTCCGATCGGTACCCGAAAGCTCGTGCCCGCTGAACCAGCGTGTCCAGCTGGGGAGAGTGGCGCCTCGACATGTAGGTCACCGTTAGGCCTTCGACGGTGAATCCGCGATCCAACTTGTTGCCTCCGACGAGGACGTGCACGGGGCTCATGGCCCAGTCGACCTTGTCAGCTGCGGCCTTGCCGTTGACGACCGACACCTCAGCGAGCTTGAGCACTCGATGGAGGGATGTGGCGAACGTGTCATGATCGGGTTGCCTGATCGCGCCCTCGGATGAGTCAACTAGGTCGCGCACGGCGCCTTCGATGTCCGGTGGGAGCGTGCCGTGCTCGAGATCGGCCCTCCAGCTGCGAAGCGAGCGCGAGATAAGCGTCGCTGTGCGATCGTGCACGGCGATCCGGCTCGTGGGGTGGACGAGCATCGAGACTGGCGCTTGATCATCGTCAGCCGATAGGAGAATCGCTGCGCCGGAAACGAAGCTGGCTAGCGCGGTGCGGAGCCCATGCGGAAGGACTCGGGGAGGGTTCTTTGGCGTCTCGCTCGCCGGAATTCGTCGAACAACCATGCCAGCGTGGTCGATGAAGAACGATCGTGCGCCGGTGTAGCCATGACCAGGTGTGAGCATGACGACGAACTCGGGTGCCATGCTGTCTTCTGGGTCGAGAAGTAGGGGTGCGTACGGAGTCGCTGTGAACTGCAGGTACAAACGCTTTGGCCCCAGCGTTTCGCACAGGCGATTCAACTCGCGGTAGGTAGCACTCTCGGCCTCAGTCGCCACCATGGTGTTGAGCGACGCTTGGTCAGCCTCGTCGTCCAGAACAAGGACGCGGCGCTCACCGAGGTTGAGCTGCGAAAAGACCGTAGCCAGTGTCGCAACTCGCCTCGAGTTCTTGAGCACGGTGATGAGGAGCGTTCTGTCACTCGAAATTGCGTCCTGGATCTTCTGTGCCGACCCTAGACGGAGATCAGATGCGTCAAGGTGGACCCAGGCGTAGTCGCTCGTAAGAGCGTTGCCCATCCCAAGCCCGTCTTTCAGACGCGCCGTGTTTTGACCCAGGAGAAGGTTCGTCGAGCCGAGAACTGCGACGATCACCGAGTAGCCCGAGTCGGCAGCGAGAGCGCAGAGGGCCGTCATCGCTGTCGTCTTGCCAGACTGGATATGGCCCAGGCACAGCCCGGTTCGGGCCCCAACAGTAGTGTCCGTGGGACCGCGCCGGATCGCTTCGTCGAGCACCGAATAGAGCGCAAGTCGCTCGTTGTCCGAGATCGGAGTGTCGCTGGAGGAGAGACGATCGTCGAACTTCAACAGCTGATCGGCGCCCGGCGCGACTCTGCGTATTTCATCGTGAAGCGAAGCGTTCACGCGAGCGGAGAACCAATGAGTCGGTATTCGGTCACCGAAACAGAGTAGATCGAGAGCGGTCGACTGAGCGGCTTCTCTCTTCGGATCTCAGTTGCGGTCGAACGCGACAAAGTCGACGTCGCGTGCGGTCACGAGGAAGCGGGTTCGTTTCTCGCCGGTGGTGGGGTCGGCCCATTGCTTCTGGGTGAGGCGGCCGCTGACGAGGACGTGGCGTCCCTTAGCGAGATGCTGGTGGCAGGTGCCGGCGAGGCGTCCCCAGGTGTCGACGTCGATCCAGAGTCGCCCGGACTTCGAACCTGATCGGCCCGAGGTGATTCTGAAGCTGGTGACGACGCTGCCGTTGGCCTCCTTGCGGACGGGATCTTCGACAAGTCGGCCGGCGATGGTGATGTGGTTCACGAGGCCTCCTTCGGGCCGTGGCTCTCGAAACCCGGGAGTTGGAGTTGGCGTGTGTCGGCTCGCTGGCGGTTCCGACGCTGTCGGGCTCGTGGACGCCACCGTCGAGCGGCTGGAGGCATCGGCTTCACCGACGTGATCCGGCGAAGTCGCTCGATCGCGGAAGCGGCGCTCGCCCGAGTCGCTCCCTTTGCCCCCGAAGCGATCAGCGCGATGTCGCTGCCGAGCTGGCCTGGTGGCCGTGGCCCGGTGTCGAGTTCGTGGAGTGCAGCATCGAGCGCGCCGGGTTCGGGCCGGTCGCCGCTCGCCAGGCCGTCGTAGATCTCGACGACTTTGCGGGCGCGTTGGCTGATGTCGGCGAGGTCGATGACGACGCCGGTGTCTTGTTCCAGGTCTTCGTCCATGCACTCACGAGGGACCGGGGTCGCGTGAGTTCGCGACATCTCGCGGGCGGTGTCGCGCCGTTGGCGAGCGGGCGTCCCTGGTGGTGGCCGTGAGCATTCGCAGATCGAAGGAGGCGCTCATGGGAACGTGGAGACTCGGACTGGGCCAGGTGCTGGCTCAGGTGGACGCGACGCCGGACAACGGCTTCCCCGGAGCGGATCTCGCCCAGGATGTCCTGAACTGGCTTATGTGGCTGGGACTCGCCGGCTCCTTGGCCTCGCTACTGGTGGGCGGCGCCGTGTGGGGTCTGTCGCAGGTGACCGGCAACTCGATCCAGGGCGGCCGGGGCCGGGTGTTCGCCCTCGGCGGCGCTGCGGGAGCGATCGTCACCGGCCTCGCCCCGACCATCGTCAACGAACTGTCGGGGCTGTGATGAGTAAGCGTCTTCGCCGAGCCTTCCCGGCTCTCGGCGTTGTGGTCGCAGGGCTCGTCGCGGGTGGCGTGCTGCTCGGAGGCGGGGAAGCCTCGGAGGGAACGCGTCAGGTATCGGCGCCAGATGCACCGAGTGCAGTTGTCGCCACGTCTCGATTGGTCGGCGAGCCGAGCGGGCAGGAGGGACCCGCGGCCACCGCGGCTGAAGCCATGGAGCGGCCCGAGGTCGCAGCGGTCAGGTTCCTGGAGCTCACCCAGGACGTCGTCCGGTTGGCCCCGGAGGAGGGCGCTCGGGCGCAGCGCGCGATCGCTTCTTCGGCCTCCGCCGACCGTCTCTCACAGGAGGTCTTCGAGACGCTGACTGGGTTGGCCAACGACGTCCCCGGTGGCGTGATCGTCCAGATTGCTCCGCTCGGTGTGCGTTCGGTCGAGACCAGCGCTGGGTGGGACGTGTCGATCTGGTACGTCGAGGTCGTCGTCTACGGGAACGAGCTCGCCGTCGAGCAGTGGCGAACGGCGACGTACTCGCTTGTTGATGAGGACGGTGAGTGGCGGATGGACGCGCTCGTCTCGACCGATGGCCCGGTCCCGACACGCCCCGCCGCTGCGGTGGCGTGGTCGACCCCGGCGTTCATCGCCGGTATCGCCGGGTTCGATGACGAGGTGCTTCAGCCGTGATCTTCGCCATCGATCTCAACCCGGTCGACGACGTCATCGACGGAGTCGGCGGACTGATCGGCGGTGCCGCCGAAGCTGCCGGTGAAGCCGTGCTCGAGCTCATCGTGCAGTTCGTGTTCGGGCTCATCGCCGACGCCGTCGCAGCCGTGACGGGAGCCATCGTCTCTGCGATGGACTCGACTACCGCCGTCGATCTCAACGGCGGCTTCTTTCCAGCCCTCACCCCGATCCGTCAAACCGTGCTCGGCATGTCCATGACCCTGGTGCTGGCGCTGTTCTTCGCCTCGATCATCCGCTCGCTCGCCGCCGGCGAACCCGGAGCGATCATTCGCTCGGCACTGGTTGACGTGCCGTCGGCGATGTTGCTGATGGTCCTGTCGGTGACCGTTGCGTGGATTCTGGTTCGCATCGTCGACGAGGCCTCGCTCGCTGTGACCGGCGATGTCGGCGCAGCCATGGGGGAGTTCACGGCGTCACTCGTGCTCGTCGAGGCACTGACCGGCGCCGGGCTGCTGGGCATCATCTTCGGCCTGTTGTTCGTGATCGGAGCGATCCTCGTGTGGCTCCAGCTGATGGTTCGGGCGGCGTTGATCTACATCCTGATCGTGCTCGCCCCGCTTGGCTTCGCCACTCGGGCCCATCCCGGTACTCGCCAGATCGCTCGCCGCACGACCGAGATGGGCATCGCGCTGATCCTGTCGAAGTTCGGCGTCGCCGTGGCCTTCGGTGTCGGTGCGACGGCGATCGAGTCGAGCAACGGTGTCGTCGAGGGCGACGGTGTCGATCTCACCGGGATGATGGCTGGCGTTGCCGTGATGCTGCTGGCGGCGTTCATGCCGTGGTTGATCTGGAAGGTCTTCCCGCTGGTGGAAGCCGCAACTGCCGCCTCGGGAGTTGAGCGTTCTCCGGTGAAGGCCGCTGTGAGCGCGGCGTCGCTCGGGGTTGCGGCTGGTGTCGGGGTCTCGAAGCTCGCCGGTGGCGGTGCTGCAGCGGGAGGTGGCTCAACGGGAGGTGGCTTGGCATCGACGATCCCGTCCGCTCCACCGGCCGTGGCCTCTGGCGCCACGGGCGCCGAAGGAGGCGGTCGGCCTTCTGGGAGCGGTGGTGGCGGAAGTCCTGGGCGGCAGAGTGGGTCGACTGGCTCCGGCGGGGTCGATGCCGTGCCGGTGTCGGGCGGTGGCGTTCCGACGGTGACGCTGCCGACCGAACCGTCGAAGCCTGAGCCGAAACCGTTGGGTGCTGACCGAGGCGAGCAGGCATGACGAGCTATTCGGCCAAGCAGTATCGGCTGTCGCCCGTCGACGGCACGGGCTGGATGTTCGGACTGTCCTTAGTGCAGCTGCTCACGGTCGCCCTCGGTGTTGCGGTCGGGACCCTCGTGATGGTCACCGTCAACGTCCTCGCTGGTTGCGCCGTGATGGCACTCTTGGTCAGCCTCGGCGCAGCACGAATCGGCGGAACCTCGCTGTTGGAGTCGATCCCGCTAGGTCTCAGATTCGCCCGCTCACGAGTCGGAACGGAGGCGGTCTGGTTTCAGCCCGTCCCGTTGCTCGGAGGCGACGCTGACGAACCCGCTCCGCCTGCGCTCGCTGGGCAGGAGCTCCTCGTCGTCGACGCGGCTCAAGTCGGCTTCGGCGCGCCCGGCACCCAGGTGGCCGTGTCGCACGATCGAGAGGGCGACCTCGTTGCTGCATCGATCCGAGTGTCGGGCCGCCAGTTCGGTCTACTCGAGCGAGCCGAACAGGACTGGCTGATCGAGGCGTGGGGCAATGCGATCGGTTCGTTCGTGAGCGAGCGCAATCCGGTAGTGAGTGTCCGCTGGTCGCAGTGGGCTGCTCCGGCCGGGCTTGATGAGCATCGCAACTGGGTCGGCGAGCATCTTGCTGGTGAACCGTTGACCGAGGTGCGGGCTGCCTACGAAGCCTTGCTGCGGGAGGCCGGAAGCCAAGCGACTCGACATGAAGTGCTGGTGACGGTCACGGTGGCCATCGGGAAGGTGCGCCGTCGACGAAGTGAAACCGATCGTGTGTCCAACGCGGCCGAGTCGTTGCTCGGCGAGATGCGCCTCTTCGCTCAACGCCTCGAAGGAGCCGGGCTCGTTGTGTCCGGAGTCTTGAGCCCGTCGGAGTGGGCGCGGGCGATGCGCCTTCGGCTCGACCCGTCGTCTCGGCTCGTCCTTGATGGGCGCCTTCGTAGTCTCGGCGACACGGCGGGGGCAGCGAACCCGGCGAGCGCTGGCCCGAGCGTGGCTGTCACAGAGTGGAACGCATGGCACACGGACGGCTCGTGGCATCGAGCGCTACTCGTCACCGAGTGGCCCCGGATCGACGTCGAAGCGACCTGGTTGTCCGACCTTATGCTCTACGCCGGCAGCGTCCGCACGATGGCTGTCATCCTCGAACCCGTTGCGCGTTCGAAGAGCCAGCGCTCGATCGTCCGTGACGCAGCCAAGATTGAGTCCGATGCAGCGCATCGAGCCGAGAAGGGCTTCCGGGTCGGAGCGAAGCATCGGCGGGCCAAGCAGGCCGTCGAGGAACGAGAGGAGGAGCTCGTCGCCGGCTACGGCGAGTTCGTGTACGCCGGCCTGTTGTGCGTGACGGCGCCGACGCTCCAGGAACTCGACGAGGCGACCGACGAAGTCGCTCAGGTCGCCGCGTCGCTCGGCGTCGAGGTGCGCCCGCTTCACGGTCGTCACGACCTCGCGCTGGTGGCAACGCTCCCGGTGGCTCGCGGCGTTGTTCCGAAGGAGTGGGTGTGAGCACGTCGACAGGCTCGAAGCCGAGGCTGCTTCGGCGGCGCCCCGGGCTTCGCATCCGACGCCACCGGGCAACGAACGCCCACGTGTCGGCGCTCTATCCGTTCCACTCCGGCACCGGGCTGGGTCCCAGAGGCGTGTACATCGGTGAAGACGTCTCCGCGGGTGGATCGGCGTGGTGCTATGACCCGTTCCAGCTCTACACCGACGGCGTCATCACGTCGCCGAACATCCTCGTGCTCGGCATGGTCGGGTCGGGCAAGTCCTCGGCGGTCAAGACCCTGCTGTACAGGTCGATCGGGTTGCTCGGTTCGCCGGGAGGCCGTCCTCGCTGGTGCGCGATCCTCGATCCGAAGGGCGAGTACGGCCCGCTCGCTGACGTGCTCGGCCTCACCCGGGTTCGTCTCTCGCCGGGTGGGCCGACGCGCCTGAACCCGCTCGACGCTGGCCCCCACATCGCCGATCGCGACGAGCTCCGCACGCGACGCACGCAGATGGTCGCCGCATTGGCGGCCTCGGTCCTGCACCGCGAACTCTCGCCGCTCGAGGAGGCGGCCCTCGGATGGGTGATGGAGACGATCTCCGAGGCCACTGACGCAGCACCGACGTTGACCGACGTCGTCGACCTCCTCGTCACGCCGACATCTGGAATGTGCGAACGAGCCCAAGTCGACACGCCTCGACACCTCGCCCGGGATGTGATGGACCTCCGATATGGCATCGGGAAGCTTCTCGACGGCCAGCTGCGAGGCATGTTCGATGGACCGTCGACCGTGCACCTCGACTGGTCGGGCAGGGGCGTGGTCATCGACCTCTCTGCCGTCCACCAAGACACCGCTGCCCTCACCGCAGTCATGATCGCCGCCACCGGCTGGCTCCAATCGCTGCTCGCGGCGCCAGAGTCGGCTGGCGTGCCTCGTCGAGTCCAGGTGCTCGAAGAGATCTGGGCGCTGCTCGGAAGCGAGCGAGTGGCGAAGTACTACCAGTCGTGCCAGAAGCTGGCCCGCTCTTACGGCGTCGCCAACATCTCCGTCGCCCACCGGATCGCCGACCTGCGAGCTCAGTCAGACGACGGGACCTCGGCGGCCAAGGTCTCGATGGGCATCCTCGCCGACACCCAGACCCAGATCCTGTTCCGGCAGTCTTCCGACCAGATCCCCGAGGCCACGCAGATGCTCGGGCTCACGAGCCACGAAGCGCAGCTGCTCCCGAAGCTCGCCCGAGGCCGATCGCTGTGGCGAGTCGGCGATCACGTCGCTGTCGTCCAACACCGCATCGGCTCCGCCGAGTGGTCAATCTGCGACACCGACCAGAGGTTGAACCTGTGAGCGAACTCCCCGAACGACTGCCATCACGCCCGCTGCGAAACTGGTTCCTCGCATGGCACATCCACACCGGCGATGCTGCCGACGTCATCGCCAAGGGCTTCGATCTCGATCCAGCGATGGTCGCAGATCTCCTGGCTGGCGAAGTCCCGCTGATGATCCCAGCGGCAGAAGCGATCGAAATCTGCCATCGGATCGCGGCCGATCCCAGCTGCTTCTGGGGTCGCCACAGATCTCGGTTTGTCGACGACGCAATCGTGCGGGCGGTATCTGCTGATATTCCGGAGTTGCTGCTGAGGGCTCTTGGAGTGGAGTGCGGTCTCGATAGAAGCTGATGATCACCGTACCCCGATGGCGACATGTGGCCCGCCTAAGTTGTTGGGATGCGCATACTCACTATCTCGCTTGATCTCGGCCCTTCGGCTTCCCCAGAAGGGTTAGAGGCAGCGGTTCGTGCGGTGCGAGTGGCGACAAACGTCGGTACGTCAGCTGAACGAAATCGAGTGCGGAGAGAGGCCGAAGGGCTGATGAAGTGGCCCACCGACTCCGATCTGTCGTCAGCGCTCGAACGCTTGGCGCAGGGCAGCGAAGAGAGTGCGCAGTACCAGGCCCGACGCCTGCTCGAGGCGCGCCAGCGACTTCGTGAAGATGCGCCGAGGTTCCCGCCTGATTTCTGGTTCGAGTACTGGTACGAATCTCAGAAAGGACGGGGCCGCGCCGCGAAGTGGCTCGAAGGCACGGGGTACGAGCGAGCACTGGCGAGCGGCCTGCCGGCTCCCTTGTTGTCGGCAGGAGCGTTCAACCTCGATGATCTCAACCCAGGGCTGTACCGGGCTTTGGTAGCCGACTACATCTCGCAGCACTTGAGTGATGAACCGATAGTCGTTCGTGAGCTCACGTATCGAAATCCGTTCGGCGAGGAGCTTGCCGCTGTCGACGCGGCAGCGGGTGCGCTCGAGAAGACGGCCGGAGTCATCGAGACGTCGGCGACGTTGGGTTCTCGTAGACGTTTGAAGAAGGTCGAGGCTGATGTCGCCGAAGCCACCCTTGATGATCAGGTTGAACGGTCAAGCATCGACGTCGAGTCCAGGCGCGAGGACCTGCGCCGCCAGCAAATCGAGAACGAGATCGCGGAACAGGAGCTCCTCGCCAAACGGATCGCGAACGCACGAGAGATGGAGGCGTTAGGTCTTGATCGTCGGCGGAACGCTCTCATCGACCACTTCTTCGATTCGGGTCAGCTGGATGAGGCGGAGGCAATTGCATCGCTAGACGAGGGCGACGCGAATGCACTTTTGACGTTTGCTGCCAATCAGCCGCAACTAGAGCAACGCTATGAGTCAGATGATGACCGGGGCCAGTAGCTGATGGGATTCTGTGCAGCGGCAGTGAACTCCACCCGGCGGCCGAACTCCCCGACCCAGGTATCGACGACGCCGTGGTCCTCGACGGCCATCGCTCCGAACGCACGCCTTCCGTCTTCTCGGGTTGTCCAGTCGCCGATTCGTAGGACGCCACGGGTGATGCCTTCGTGGACTGCAACTGCGTACTCGATGCCTCTGCGCTGAACGCTCGCCTCGCTGACCTTCCACCAAGCTCGGGTTGAGTTAAAAAGGTCGACCTGGGACATGTCGGGCCGGTAGCCGTTTCCTCGTCTCCAGACACCGGGCTCGATTTCTTCGGGGAGGTCTCGCCACTTGCTCAGGCGAATGAGCAGCGCTGGCGGCGCATCGTCTGCGACAGAGTCAGCGCCGTACCGGACGAGGTACTCCGAAAGGGTGTCGCGGCTGCCGTCGATGCCGTGGCCGGCGACCTTGTTCGTGAGGTCCGCAAGGCAGTCGATGAGCGAAGCCTCGACGAGAAGTGCTTCCGGTTCGGAGAGGCCGTGACGCACTATGTCGAGCTGCGGTTCGACGCCGGCCTTTCGGATTTCCTGGATGCGATCAGTCTTCGCGGATGTGCTTCGGTCGCCAGCCAGGTCAGCCTCCCTGCCATGGTGCAACAGTCGTTCGCCGGTGCCCTTGCCGACGTAGAAGATCTGGTCGTTGCGGGGGTCCACGAGTACGTAGACGTAGAACGGCCCGAGTCGCTCCGTTACTTCGATGGGCAGACCGGCCATCAGTCCCAATCGGCGGTCGGCGGTCGGAGGTAAGACGGGTGAGGAAGAGGGCCGTTGGCGCCCGGTCAGAGTCCTGCTCGGCTGAGTTGATCGGCGTACACCGTCACGATCGTTCGGCCGTGGCGGTACTCGTCGGGGCCCCACTGGTCGATGGGGAGGCGAGCGAGCCAATGGCCGTAGGCGACGTGGTCGGCGGCGAAGCCGAGACCGTCTCGTTTGACGGCGCCGTCACAAACGGACGCGAGGTAGCGAACGGCGTCAGGAATGACCGTGTTCGGTGTCTGTGGTGAGCGTCGTCGGAACATCGGGCTGAGACCTCCATTCGGTTGCCGCGAATCGTGACAGGGAGGTGGGACACACCGAACGGGTGGTGACCGGGAGGTGGATTTGGCCCGGAAACAGGGGAATTTCTCGATTGGGAGGTGGATCGGGAGGTGAAACGGGAGTTGGGCACGGAGGTGGCTCCTTGACCGTTCGTCCATGAACCAAACACAACGAATTCTCGACGCCCTCGACCACGAGTGGGACCAGCTCACGGCCGGTCCTTCGACCCGCCGTCACCTTCGTCGGTGGCAGGAACGGCAGCCCAATCTGCGAGGAGCCAGGGGCCTCCTTGAGCTCCGTTCTCAGATCGAGTCGTCGTCGCTCGAAGAGTCCTCGGAGATGGTCTGGGCGCTGCTCGCGATCGCCGCTGAGGAGCATCTGGCTGATCGGCTTCTGCTGCAGGTCATCGTCCCCGGTCTCGCCGGAGAGGCACGGTGGTTGATGAGCTGGGCCCGTCGAGTCGAACCGGACCTGATCGGCAACGGCGACATCGACCAGATGCTCGCTCTGGCCGGGATCGAGGCGATCCGGCATGCCCATGGCCATCGTCGCGCCTATCCCATCTGCTCGATCCTGCGACGCACCCACCGGCTGCTCACCAAGGAGACTCGTGAGATCGAGGCGTGGCACTCCAAGACCGTGCTCGACGAGATCGAGCCAGCGCCGACGGTGACTTCCGACCCAGCCGCTCGACCCGGTCAGATGCTCCTCGATCTCCTCTCGGAAGCGACCGAAGCCGGCGCGGTCAGCCGCAGCGACGCGGACCTGATCTGGATGATCGACGTCGCCGGGTTCTCGAGCGCAGAGCTCGCACCGTCGCTCGGCATCGCGCCTCGGTCGGTAGCTCAGCGACGGCTCCGAGCCGAAGGCCGCCTGTCCAAGATGGTGGGAGAAGCGGCATGAGCGAACGAACCTCATCGAAGCCGCTCGGCGGCGACGAGTTGATGATCGCCGCAGTGATTCTGATTGGCGGTCTCTCGCTCGGCATCTGGGCGGGAGCCCAGATCGCCACGTTCGCGACAAGCGGGCGCTGGCTCCCAGTGACGATCGGCGACGGGCTCTCGGCAATGCTCCGGCTCCCGGCCAACGCGTCTGCCCCAGCCATGGCGTGGTCGGCGTCCGTGCGGCGCCTCCTGCCGGGTGCGGTCGCCTACTGGACCGCCACAGTTCTCGTGATGAGTGCCGAGCTATTCGCCTTGGCATGGGCATGGGTGCGACTCAGTGCGCTGCGCGTCGGTACGCATCGAAGGGAACGACTCGGCGTGCGAGTGGGAGCTCGGTTGGCCGAGCGATCCGACATGGAGCAGCTCTTCGTCGATGGCGTCGTGCCGGGCCGGTTCATCTTCGGGAGGTTCGCCGGACGTCTGATAGCGACCGAGTACCCTGCTTCTTCGTCGGCCTCTTCGAGACGACGACGCAAGTCGGTGCGCGGGCGACGAAGCGCCGTGGCCGTGATCGGGCCGAGTCAGTCAGGCAAGACGGCAACCGTTGTGGCCGGCATCCTCGACTGGGACGGCCCGGCGATTCTGTCGTCGGTCAAGAACGATCTCTTCGACGAGACGGTCGAGCGCCGCCTCCAGCTGGGCAAGGTCTACGTCTTTGATCCGATGCGAACGATTCCGGAATTGCCTCGTGGCGTGACACGGATCGGGTGGTCGCCGCTGCATGCCGCTCGAACGGTGCCTGGAGCGATCGAGGTATCGCTCGCGCTACTCGACGCTGCACCGACCGACGGCGTGACGAACGCCAACTACTGGTCGAGTAAGGGACAGGCATTGCTGTGGCCGATCCTGTTTGCTGCCGCCCACGACTCGAACGCGACGATGGCCAACGTCGTCCGATGGCTCGCATCCCAAGACGGGAACACCGACGGCGACGCAAGCCAGCCGGGAGCTGCCGCCCCAGTGCCCGAGCAGTTCAGCGAGGTACGCGGCATCCTCGCGCAACTCGGACAGAGCACCGATCGACGAGTGGCCATTCAGGCGCGGCACGCGCTCGAACAGTTCGACGGCTTCTTCCGGCTCGACCAACGGACCCGCAGCGACATCTACTCGACGTCCCAAACGCTGGTCCAGCCGTGGGAGGACCCGAACATTTCGTTCGCTTCATCGAGCGCAGCCGGTCCGGTTGCCGACCTCAGCCTCGTGCTCTCCGGTCGGAACACGCTGTACGTGTCGACACCGCTCAAGGACGCCTCTCGCTACGCCGTCGTGTTCGGCGGATTGCTCGGCTCGCTCCTTCGGGACCAGGCGTACGACGTTGCCAACCGGTACCGCAAGCCGCTGCCCGGGCTGCTGTGCGTGATCGACGAGGCCGGCAACACGCCGCTGCGCTGGCTGCCCGAGGTTGCCTCTACCTGTTCAGGCATCGGGGTGCAGTTGGTGACGGCGTGGCAGTCGAAGGCGCAGATCGATGCGACCTATCAGGCGCAGTCCGGTCCGATGCTCACCAACCATGCG
Organism: Acidimicrobiales bacterium; assembly: GCA_020629635.1. GTDB lineage: Bacteria > Actinomycetota > Acidimicrobiia > Acidimicrobiales > SHLQ01 > SHLQ01. The sequence continues at coordinate 404,430 of JAHDCX010000001.1, forward strand.
ACGAAGATCTTCTTCGCCGGGGCGTCCGACGTGGAGACGCTGCGGTACGTCACGTTCCTCGGGGGAGAGGAAGAAGTGCAGCAGCGGACGGCCAACGCCGACGCACACCTGGGCGGCTACCGGCGAGGCGTGGGCGACTCCACGATTCACCGTCCGCTACTCCCCGCCGAGGTGCTCCGCCAGGCCGAACCCGGCAACGCGATCCTGTTCCACCAGACGCTGCCACCGGCACACATCGAGGGCCGTTTCGTCGGAACCGACGATCGGCTGACGGCACTGTCGTCCGGTCGCGCCTCGGCGCCCGATCCATGTGTCGCGGATCTGGCCATGCAGCGGGCGCTCTCTTTCGACTCCACGCCTCCGATCGAGGTGCTGGAGCATCTGGAGACCGAGCGAAGGAGCGCCGCGGTGTCGACTCCGGCGGAGGCATCTGCGCGTGTGTTTCGACTCCGTGAGCGTCGCCCCGCCCGGGGGATAGACCGCTAACGCTCGACTCCTGGAGCTCGGCTCTGCGATAGGCGGAGAAGGCTGTGCGCAGAGGTCCAGGCCTCGGCCTGAAGTGGATCTTGTGGTCGCCGGCCGAGTGCCAGATTGCCGTCAAGCGATCCTGCGCTCGGCTCGATTCCCAAGGTTGTGTGGCGGTACGTCTCGATTGAGCGGGCTGCTGAGGTCCACCGGTCAGAGTGATTGGCGGGTCGCTCACCGATCGTCTCGGTGACGTATCCGGATGGGGAGTCGATGGCGGACCGGATGCGCGGTGCGAGCGCCGCGTCGATGTCCTCGACTCGAGCGACCATGTCGTCCCGGTCGTGCGATCCGCCGGACCTCACGGTTCGGACGAGGCGGTCTCTCGCCTCGGCAAGTTCAGCGGTCGGGCGTTCGGTGAGGCTGGCCACTCGCGCCGTACGGAGTGCTTGACTCACGTTGGCGTGTTCCGCTCGCTGGCGATCGTTCGCCCCAACCGGTGCCCATCCCAGAAGATCGGCGTTCCACCGAGCCTCGTAGACCGCTGCTGCCTCCACCCCGGAGTCCCACCGTTTGCCAAGCGCTGGTTCGGTCGGCCGGGGTCCGAGGTGTTCCACGATTGCCGGGTCGAGCTCGGAGCGGGCGTCGAAGCGGATGCGCTGCTCGACGATCTTCTCGGCTTGAAGGGTTAGCGGATCGACTGTGGAAGCGAGTTCGGGAAGGGTCAGACGGCTGAGAGCCAGGAGACGGTCGATGTCTGCATTGGCGACGGTGGCCAGCTCGGCGCTGTTCTGCTTGCTGAGCTGATCGGTCAGTGCCTCGATCTCGGTGCGCGGGTCTTCGATGCGGGGAAGCCGAGGGTCGGTGTCGGCGGTGTGTGGTTCGCTGCGAACGGTGTAGATCCGTGCGTCGTGGGTGCCGCGGGTGAGCCCGACATAGACGGCTTCGGTGCTCGCTGTGTCGGTGGCGACGATGCGACCGGTTCGGTATGTGTCGCCTTGGGCGGCGTGGGAGGTGACGGCGTAGGCGGGTGCGAGTCCGCCGACAAGGCCGGGGCGGAGCTCGGTGGTGAGCCATTCGTGGGGGACGGTTATCTCGCCCCGGTGTTCGAAGTTGACGATGAGGTTCTCGGTGCCGGGTTCGCCGTCGATGGCGGTGACGGTGCCCGTGGTGCCGTTGCGGATGTAGGCGGTGCGGTCGTCCTCGGGGTGCAGTTGGGGATTGGGTGCTCGGGCGATGACTTGGTCGCCGACGTGGAAGGCGGCATCACCGATTCGGATGCCCGGCCCGATGATGGTGCCATCGTGGCGGAGCAGCTGTTGGGCTCGAGCATTGAGGGCTCGGCGTTCCCGATGGTGCTCGGCGATCATCCGGGTCTGGGCGTCGGGGTTCGTGGACCGGTCGACGTACCAGTCGGCGGCGAGCTGATCGAGCAGTTCTCCGCTGCTGGCGGCAGTGACGATTCGCTGATTGGTCTCGAGCCGGGCGATGGCCTCGGCGATGCGACCGGCCCGGTAGTCGGTGTTGGCGAGACGCACGTCGGCCATCTCGGGGATGTTCTGGCGTCGGTTCTGGGTGAGGGTCGGTGTGCGGTCGGGATGTTCGGTGACGAGGTGGGCCCACATGCCTCCGGCTTCGACAGCGCCGTGCTGGGTGGGGTCGCCGATGGCTCGCATGGCGGCGCCGGCTTGGGAGACGTGGTGGACGAGCCGGGCGTGTGGGCGGTTGCCGAGGGTTGATGCTTCGTCCACGAGCACGATGGTGTTCGGCTGGAGGATCTGGCGGTCGGCGGTATCGAGGCGAGTGACGAGGCCGGCGACAGTGCGGCTGGGCACCCCGGTCGAGCGCTCGAGAACTTCTGCGGCCGTGCCGTTCACTGCGGCACCGACGACGTTGTAGCCGGCGGACTCCCATGCACGGGCGGCGACTTCGAGCGCGGCGGTCTTGCCGGACCCGGCGGGCCCGATGACGGCCTGGAAGCGGTCGCCGGAACCGCAGATCGAACGGACCATCGCAGCCTGGTCATCGCCGAGGCGGTGTCCGGTCGTTGCCTCCCAGTTCGCGATGGCGGCGTCGATCAAGTGGTCGGGGACGATCGCCGCCTCGGCCTCGTGCCCGCTCTTCCAGCCGTCGGCGATGGTGGTTTCGAGGCGGACCATGGCCGGGGTCGTGTAGGTGACGGCGTTGCGGTCGACGTGTTGGTGGTCGAGGTTGGTGAGGGGGATGGCAGCGTCGGTGTGGAGCCAGCGGTCGGCATGGAGCTCGACCTGGTCGGCGGTGAGCCGTCCGCAGGCGTGATCGACGATGGTCTGGATGACGTCGCGTCGGTCGAAGATGGCTTGCTGTTCGGTGACACCGGTCGGGCCGGAGAGGTGGCGGTCGAGGCGCTGGGTGTCGGCGTCGGTCCACGGGCGTACCGGTTCCGCCGTGACGGCTACCGCGAGCTGATCGGGGCCGAAGCCGTGTTGGGCGAGGCGCTCGACCCATCGTTCTCGGAGTTCGTTGAGGTCGACGCTGGTCTCCTTCGAGGCTCGTGTGGCGAGCGCTGCTTTCTGGCGGGCGAGAGCGGAGTCGGTGCCGAGTTCGGCGGTGAGGTTGAGGATCTGTTCTCGGCGAGTGGACATGGCCCGGATGGCTTCCTCGGGAACCCCGGCGACGTTGGCGATGCCTCTGCGGGTGTCGGTCCAACCGATTCCGAGCTGGTTGCAGTGGTGCTGCATCTCTGCCTCGGCGAGGTAGCCGGCAGTGGTGGCGTTGGCGAAGAGCGAGCGGCTGTCGAGCGCTCGGACCTGTCTGTCCTCGGCGCGCCCCATGTTGGCGATGACGACGTGTTCGTGGAGCTGGGGCTCGAGTTCCCGGTTGGTCGAGTGGCGGTAGGACGCGGCGATCATCTCGCCGGCTGGTCGGCGGTCGGCCTGGCGTCCGACATAGATGGCGTGGCGTTCGAGGTATTCGACGCCTCGGGCGACTCCGGCCTCGAAGGCGTCTTCGCAGAGTTGGCGGGTTGCGGTGTCTCCGGCCGCCCACAGGATCGAAAGGGACTTGGGCGCCGAGAAGGTGATGTCGTAAGCCATCACCACCTGGGGTTGGTTCCGGGCGGAGATGAATCGTTCGATCTCGGCTCGGGTCACCATCCAGCGGTTGCCGACCTTCTCGGCCTCCAGATACGCCTCCTTCGGGCGAGCGGGAGGTGCCTCGCCAGGACCGGGAGGTGGTTCAGCGTCGGAGCGGGAGGTGGATTCTCGGGCGAGACGGCGCAGGTAGCTGACGTCGACACCTATGGCGTCGGCGGCGACGTCGAGCGTCATGCGCTCGTTCGGGTCGCCCGCAGGAAGGCCTCTCGGGAGGTGCTTCGCTCGTGCGGATGAGCCAGCGGCGGAGACGAGCTGTTCACCAGTGATTGGGTGCTGACCGAGAAGCGCTCGCCGGAACGTCTCTGGTCCGACGGTGCTTCCGAGGTCGGCTGTGCCGTCGCCTCGCCATCGCCCGGGCTGCTCGGGAGAGTCGGAGTAGTAGGAGCCGGGCGATGAGCTTGCGCCGAGCTGTGGTTCGGCGGCTGCCGATCCCGCCTTGGATCGAACTGACGCGTTCCCACCCTCGAGGTAGTTGACGATGTCGTTGGCGGCGTTGCGAGTGCGGTCGGGTGAAGCGCCGAGCGCCGTGACGCTCACGTGCATGTGGCGCCGCTGGTTGGCTTCGGAGGCATGCGGGCCCAGGGACGAGATCGAGTGTCGGGGCGCGACCGAGGTCGGCATTGCTCGGTGGCGAGTGGCAGCTCCCACAGGTGCAGGTCCGACAGGACCTGCCGTTGTGTCTCCACGTTTTCCTGAGTCGCGGGAGATGGTGGCGAGGGGGAGCGGTCTGGGCCTGAGCGCAGCTCGCCGACTCGCTGCGGGCGGGTTCCTGTCGCAGCCGGTTCCTACGGTGACGGCATGGGTGAGAAGGAGAGTGAGCGGCGAAGAGATGAGCGGGTGCAGGACGAGGTACTGGGCGCGTTGCAGCGGATCCTCGACGTGTTGCACGACGTGAGTGATGGCATCCAGGAACTGAGGCGGTTGCTGATGGAGAGCTCGTCACGAGCGGGCCCGACGCCGACAGAGGCTCCCGGGCCGCTGCTGCTGTCGATCGACGGCGCAGCCGAGTTGATCGGTGTCTCATCGTCCTCGATGCGTCGGATGTGCGATGCGAGCTACGGGCCGACGACGGTTCGGATCGGTAGTCGGATCTACCTACATCGAGTCGACCTCGATCAGTGGCTCGAGGAGGCTCGCCATCGACCGGGAGGTGAGATGTTGCGATGGAGGGACGCTCCATCGCCGGGCCGGGTTGGGTCAACGGTCCCGAAGGCGAAGCGAGCTGGTGACGAGGCCTGGTGTTCGGGGTCACACTCGGAGCCTCGGTCGGCTTCGGCGTACTCGGGTCGTGGGGTCTGTCGAGCGTGTGGCGACGATGTGTTGATCAACCAGAGCGGACTTCCTCGCAAGCACCGTCGCTGGCGGCGGTGAACGCGCCCCAGGGCGGGCCCGGAGGTTCCGGGCCCGCCCGCCGGCCGTGGCCTAGAAGGCTTCCTCGCCGGGCTTGGGCTCCTCGGTGGACTTGGTCTTGGGGCCGTCGAGGTAGCTGACCTGGTTGGCGATGACTTCGTAGCGTTCCCGGTTGTTGCCGTCGTCGTCGGTCCAGGTGTTGTGGTTGAGGCGTCCGGCGATGGCGACGAGTCGGCCTTTGGAGAGCCACTTGGCGTCGTTCTCGCCTCGGGTGCCGAAACTGACGATGGTGATGAAGTCGGCGCCGTCGGTTCCGATCCGGTCGACAGCGATGCGGTAGCGGCAGATCGGGTTGCCCTTGGGGGCGCTGAGTTCGGGATCTGCGGTGAGGCGGCCGATGAGGGTGAGCTGGTTCATGTCTGTTGTTCCTTCGCTTGTTGGTGGTGCCCTTGGTGGGCTTGTTGGGACGGCGAAGGCCACAGGGGAAAGCGGACGGTCAAGGGCGACCGCAGGTCGAGCGAGGAGACTCCGGCGGACCTCGGAGCCGAGCGGAGACGTGTCGGAGCGTCCCCGGAGGGGCGGTGAGAATGCTGGAGCCGGAATACCGCAGTGGTCCTTGACCGGCCGCGGCCTGTGGCAGCGTGTCGGCTCGGCAAAGCACACCGGGGGCGGCCACCTGAAGCGATCGGGGCGGGAGATGAACCGGCGCTCTTGTCGGGTGCATTGTGCTGTCCGGGCTCAGTGGACCTTGGTGGCCGGAGGTGCTGCGGTCTTCGGCGGCGAATGGCTCGAGGTCGTCGGCGTCGGGTGGCACGGCTCGGCGGGTGAGCTCGAGGAGGTGACGCGCTCGGGCCTCGGAGCGGGCTCTTCGGGGACGCAGGTATCTCAGCTACGGCGTGCTGTCGACGTCGCGGCGTCGGGATGGGGCGGGGCACCGTCGGCTGGGTGAGCGGCGTCGGGTCAGACGTCGTGCCAGTCGGCCCAGATGTTGAGCGGGTGGTAGCCGAGCATGACGGCGGCGTTGTCGGCTTGTTCGTCGGTGAGTCCGTTGGTGCGCCAGCGGGTGACGGTGCGTCGGGCGACGCCGATGCGGGCGGCGAGGGTGCCGATGGGTGGGTGGCCGGCGGCGGCGAGGAGCGGGTCGAGGGGCCAGCGGACTCGGGTGAGTGTCTGGTGGCTCATCGTCCGACCTCGGGGTCGGGCTGGAATGAGTGGAGGTAGTCAACGGCGGCTTGTGCTTTGGCTGCGACGGCGAAGAGTGCCTTGGGGTCGGCGTTGAGGATCTTGAGCCAGTGAGCGAGGTAGCTGGCGTGGTCGTCTCGGGGGCTGTTGGTGACGCCGAGGCTGGCGCATGCGATGGCGGCGCCGAGTTCGGCGACGAGCTCTTCGGCGGCGTAGGCGCCGTCTCCGAATCGTCCGGTGAGGTCTCGTGCGAGTCGGCTGTGGTGGCCGGTCCAGTGGGTGAGTTCGTGGCAGGTGGTGGAGTAGTAGGCCTCGGCGTCGATGAACTGTTCGGGCTCCGGGAGCTCGATGCGGTCTCGGGCGGGTTGGTAGGCGGCGTGGTTGTGGCCGAAGGTGATGTCTGCGCCGGTGTTGGAGATGAACGCCTCAGCTGCGGCGTGGCGCTCGATGACGGTGCGGGTGGGGGGAGTGGGTGCGGTCCAGCCGTCGACCTGTGCGGCGTTGAATACCGAGTAGACCCGTGGGACGAGCGTCCGCCGGTTCTCGTCGTCGCTCGCCGGGGCGGACTGGGTCTCTTTGGTCTTGGCGGGGACCCATTTGACGATGCGGGCGGAGCGTTCGCCTTTGCGGACCTGGGCGTCGAGGTCGGCCCATTGCTTGTAGGTGGCCCACCATCCGGTCGGGTGGTCGGCGTCGATGGCCTCGACGGCGAGGGTGAGGGTGTTGGCGCCTCGGTAGTGGTTGCCGGTGGCGGCGTTGCGGACGTCGAACACGCCGGGGACGGTGTGACATGGCATGCGCCAGGTGCCGGGGCCGGTCTCGATTTGGTCGACGAGTCGGGCGGTGACCTGGGTGGCGAGGTCGGTGTAGTTCATCGGTGATACCCCTGTTGGGCTTCTGCCGGAAGCGCAGCGCTGCGCTGCGCTTCATGGCCGCCCATCACCGCTGGCGGACCCCGGCGTCCAGCCCCACCCACGGACCGCTCACCGAACGCGATCCCTCACCGATTCATGTGGGCCCCACGGGGAGCGGGGCCATGACCGCAGCAGCCGAGCGGAGTTGGTGAAGCCCGGACACGAACGGCGGGTGGGGCTTGACGCCGGACCCCAGGTCCGGCGGCGGTAGCAGCACCAATGTGGGCCGTACGAAGGCTGTTCCCAGGTGAGCCGAGTGGGGCGATTCGTCCGCCACCGGCTTCGTTGCCGTTGATCAGCTGAGCTTGAGTCGTCGGAGCGTCTGTGCGTTGGCGGCGACGACGATGGTGGAGAGGCTCATGGCGATGGCGGCGACTGCGGGTGGGATGTTCATGCCGGCGAAGGCGAGCGCGCCTGCTGCGATTGGGATGGCGAGCAGGTTGTAGCCGGTGGCCCAGATGAGGTTTTGGATCATCTTGCGGTAGGTGGCTTTTGAGAGGTCGATGGTGTTGACGACGCCTTGTGGGCTGCTGGAGGCGAGGATGACACCGGCGGATTCGATGGCGACGTCGGTTCCGGCGCCGATGGCGAGTCCGACGTCGGCTCGGGCGAGTGCGGGGGCGTCGTTGACGCCGTCGCCGACCATGGCGACGGTGAGGCCACGGTTTTGGAGCTCGGTGACTTTGGCGTCTTTGTCGGCGGGCAGGACGTCGGCGAAGACTTCGTCGATGCCGAGTTGGCCGGCGACGTGGTTGGCGACTTGGGTGGCGTCGCCGGTGATGAGGGCGACGTGTACGCCGCGCTGGTGGAGGTCGTCGATGACGGTTGGCGATTCGGGGCGGATCTGGTCGGCGAGGGTGAGGGCACCGATCACGGTGTTGTTCTCGGTGATGTAGAGAACGGAGCTTCCGGCTTTGCGCCAGTCGTCTGCCTTGACCTGGATGGTGTCGGGTTCGGTGAGGTTGAGGTGGTCCAGGAGGGCAGGGCCGCCGACGGCGATGCGGTTGTTGTCGATCGTTCCTTGGACGCCGATGCCGGTGAGGCTGGTGATGTTCTTTGCGTCGGGGAGCGTGCCGGTGGCGGCGTCGACGATGGCTCGGGCGATGGGGTGTTCGCTTTCGGTTTCGACGGCGGCGGCGAGCCCGAGGACGTCGTCTGCGTCGCGGCCGTCGACGGCGATGTGGTCGGTGACGGCGTGGTTGCCGTGGGTGAGGGTGCCGGTTTTGTCGAAGAGGACGGCGTCGACGTTGCGCATGCGTTCGAGGGCGAGCCGGTCTTTGATGAGGATGCCGTTGCGGGCGGCGGTGGCGGTCGAGATTGAGGTGACGAGCGGGATGGCGAGTCCGAGGGCGTGGGGGCAGGCGATGACGAGCACGGTGACGACTCGGACGACGCCCTCGGAGGGTTGTCCGGCGAAGGTCCAGGCGATGGCGGTGACGGCGGCGGCGGTGATGGCGAGGTAGAAGAGTGCGGCGGCGGCGCGGTCGGCGAGGGCTTGGGCGCGTGATTGGGACTGTTGGGCGTCGGCGACGAGTCGTTGTATGCCGGCGAGTGCGGTGTCCTCGCCAAGGGCGTCGATGGTGACGCGGACCGAGGAGTTGGTGGAGACGGTGCCGGCGATGACGGTGTCGCCGCTTGTTCGGTCGACGGGTCGGGATTCGCCGGTGATCATGGCTTCGTCGAACGCTGCGGTGCCGTCGGTGATGGTGCCGTCTGCCGGCACACGGCCGCCGGGGCGGACCAGGACGGTGTCACCGACGCGAAGCTCGTCGATGCGGACGGTTGTGGTTTTGTCGGCGTCGACGCGTTCGGCGGTGTCGGGCAGCAGTTCGGCCAGGGCGGCGAGGGCGCCGCGGGCTTGGCCGATGGCTTTCATCTCTTGCCAGTGGCCGAGGAGCATGACGGCGATGAGGGCGGCGAGTTCCCACCAGAAGTCGAGGTCTGAGAGTCCGATGCTGGTGACGAGTGACGCGGTGTAGGCGACGGTGATGGCCAGGGCGATGAGGAGCATCATCCCGGGTGCTCGTGATCGGATCTCGGCGATGGCTCCGGTGAGGAAGGGGCGGCCACCCAAGAGGTAGACGACGGTGCCGAGGACCGGCGGGACCCAGGTGGTCAGGGTCTGGTCGAGGGTGTAGCCGAACCAGCTCTGGAGCTGTTCGGAGAAGACGGCGACGGGGATGGCGAGGGCGAGGTTCCACCAGAACAGCTGTCGGAACATGTCCGGGTCGTGTCCGGCGTGTTTGTCGTGACCGCCGTGCGTGTCGTGATCGACGTGTCGATCGTCTGGTCCTCCATGAGCGCCGTGGTGGGCGCGGTGCGGCTGATGGCCATCGCCGCTTTTGACGCCCGTGTCGGTGGTGTGGTGTTCGGAGCTCATGACACCATCACTACACCTTCCATCCGGCTAGAAGGTCAAGAGGTGGTGTGTGAGACGCTCGACACAGGGATTCGGGTGGGAGAGGGGGAGGTGGTGATCGGCGCCGGCCACGACTTCGACCGAGACCACAGGGAGACCGCGAGCGAAGTCGCAGTCGCCGATCCGGTCGTCGGCGCCCCAGAGGAGCTCAACCATCGTGCCTGCCGCATCGAGTTCGGCTAGCACACCAGGCCAGGCGGTGGCGGACACGACGTCGTCGATGGCGTCGCGGTAGGCGGGCCAGGTGTGGAGTGATGCGGCACGAGAGATTGGTGTGGGGAGTTCGGGGGTGACGGTTGCGGCGATCAGTCCGGCGAGGGTGCGATGCCGGCAGTTGAGGTGGCAGGCGGCCTCGGCCCAGCGAGTGTTGGCGACGAAGGCTCGGGCCATCGGTCCGGCTGCAGCGATCGTGTCCCGGACGGCTGAGGCGTCCGGGTAGACGGGCGCGCCGAACCCAACGACGGCTCTGCACCGGTCGGGGTGTCGTGCGGCCCATCGCACGGCCAGGGCGACGCCCATGGAGTGCGCCCCTATCAGGAGTGGCCGATCGGCGAGGTCGAGGTCGTCCAGTGCAGCATCGAGGGCGTCGAGGTGATCGCCGGTGGTGAACGAGTGGCGCTGTTCATCGAGTGACCGGCCAAAGCCCAGCAGGTCGGGCACGACCAGTGTTGACGATTGGGCGAGCAAGTCGTAGGCGGCGCCGAAGATGTCGCCGGTTGCGACAAGACCGTGCAGCAGCACCACTACGGGACTGCTTGACCCTCCGGTCCTCACATGGAGCGGTCCAGCGCGCCGAGTTCCCAGCTCACTTCGCTGCCAGTTGCGTACGGCTGGTGAGCGTTGGTGGCGGAGACCCCAGCCGGCGGCGCCGACCGTGATGCTGGCACCGACAATGGTCGACGGTTTCACCGTTGTGGTGGGAGGTAGACGGCTTCCCATGTTGCCGCGCCGTCGGTACTGAGGTGAATAGTGCCGCCGCGGCCGGTCACCCACCAACGGCCGCCGTCGATGTGGAGCGTCTCGACCTCGCCCGGCGCAGCACCAGTGTCGGTCCACGGGCCTACGGCGTCGGGGGCGAAGTAGACCGAGCCGTCCTCGGTAGCGGCAACGAGGAGATCAGCTTCGACCCACTCGATCTCGATGGCTGGCGGTGTGTCCTCGGCCAGGCTCCAGGTGCGGGCGCCGTCGGTGCTGAGCCAGATCTGAGCGTTGTCGTCGGTTGCGACGAGCTGTTCGGGGTCATCAGGATGTGCGGCGAGGTCTCGTGCGGCGAACGTGCCCCGGTCGGTCCATGATCCGTCGGAGCTGCGGAATCGGATGATGCCTTCGGTGTCGGCGGCGTAGAGGCCGCTGTTCGTGGGGAGGAGCGCATGGAAGTCGCTCTTGCCGAGCAGGTCCGGGTCAACGCTCCACGTCTGTCCACCGTCACTGCTCTGGGCCAGTCCGAGGTGGGGTGGAAGGCCCTCGACGCGGTATTGCTCGAGGCGGAGGTCGGGGTGTCCGCTGGCGTACAGGGTGCCGTTGTTGGAGGTCATCGACATGAGGTCGTGTTGTTCGGTTCCGACCAGCACGGCGGTGTCGGTGTCGGTGATGCGGTACAGGCCGCTGTGGCTTGCGACGAGCAGCTCTCCGTCGCCGGTCTCGACCAGGTCGTGGATGTGGCCGAGGTCGCCTGGGCCGGCGACTTGTTCGGTCGTGTCGGCTCCGCAGGCGGCGACCACGAGGGCGACGGTGAACACGGCAAGGATGCGAAGGAACAGCGACACGTTGGCCACCCTACGGATTCCAGTCGAGTGGAAGGTCAAGTAGGGTGGGATGTTATGAAGATCGGGGAACTCGGTGACCGGTGCGGGGTGACGGCGAAGACGATTCGCTACTACGAATCCATCGGGCTGCTGGATGAGCCGACACGCACGGCGAGTGGGTACCGGGACTACGGCGACGACGCCGTGAAACGCCTCCGCTTCATTCGCGACGCTCAGGCAACGGGTCTGACACTGTCGGAGATTGCGTCGGTGTTGGAGCTCAAGAGCACGGGTGAGCGGTCGTGTTCGCACACGACGGCACTCATCGAACAGCACGTGGCCTCGATCGACGCACAAATGCGGCAACTCGCCGACGCTCGGCGGGAACTGACGTTGCTGGCCGATCGGGCGAAACGGCTCGACCCGGCTTCGTGTACCGACCCGAACCGGTGCCAGGTCATCAGCGACGAACGTCACATGGCCTGACGACCCGTCTCCCTTGACCCTCCAGTCAACGGGAGGGTTTACGTTGTTAGGGTGACACTTCCTCAGCGTCTGTCGGCACTCCTGATCGTTGGCGTGGTCGGCATCGCTGCCGTGCTGTTTCTCGCCGGGCGGAGTGGTCCTGGTTCGTCGACCGCACTCGCGCTCGACTCGGGGCGGACAGCTGAGGTCGACGCGTTCGCCGCCGCGTATCCGGTGTCAGTGCAAGCGTCGGGGGTGACTCGGGAGTTCAATCTCGTCGCCGCGCCGTCGAGACTTGAAGTCGCTGATGGGCTTGACGTCGAGGTGTGGTCTTACAACGGGACGGTCCCGGGCCCGGAGCTTCGGGTTGAGCTCGGTGACACCGTGGTCGTCGCGCTCGACAATCAGCTCCCGCAGGCAACATCGATCCATTGGCACGGCGTGCGCGTCCCCAACGCCATGGACGGTGTCCCCGGAGTCAACCAGGACCCGATCGCCCCCGGGGAATCGTTCCGCTACGAGTTCACCCCCAAAGACGCCGGAACGTTCTGGTTCCACTCGCACAACAGGGGGTCCGAACAGATCGAGCGAGGCCTCTACGGCAGCATCGTCGTGGTCGACCCGAACGAACCGGTCTATGACCACGACCTGGTGTGGATGATCGACGACTGGCTTCTCGACGGCGACGGATCGTTGAACGAGAACTTCAACGCCATGCACGACATCACCCACAACGGCCGTTGGGGCAACCTCGTCACCGTCAACGGAACCGTCGCCCCCGACGTAGCAATCCACTCAGGTGATCGAGTTCGAGTCCGGATGGTGAACGCGGCCAATGCCCGTGTCGTGGCGCCGGTGTTCGACGGTGTCACACCGGTTGGCATCGCGGTGGACGGGATGCTCGCTCGCGAACCGTTCGATGGTCAGGGTTTCGAGCTCGCTCCCGGGAATCGGCTCGACGTCGAGTTCGTCATGCCCGATGGCCCGGTGTCGGTGGCGGAGAACTTTAACGGCGAGGGCTACCAGATCGCCACACTCACCCCGGACGAAACAGGAGCTTCGGCGGACCCGTCCGCCGGTGTCGACGCTCCCTTCAACCCGGCCCTGCCGGAATCGGCGATCTTCGCCGGGCTGGGCATCGACCACGAATACTCACTCGACTTCACCTCTCCGATGATGATGGGGGCTGACTGGGGCTTCAACGGCCAGACGTTCGACAACACCGACACGCTCACCGTCGACGAGGGCGGCGTGTACACCTTCCGTCTCCGCAACGACTCCCAGGCGTTGCACCCGATCCACTTCCACGGACAGTTCTTCATGGTCACCGGCATCGACGGTCAGCTCGTCGACGAAGGACACCTTCGAGACACTGTTCTCGTTTACCCGGGGCAGGCCGTCGACATCGCCTTACGAGCAACCGACGCCGGTCTGTGGGCGGTGCATTGTCACATCCAAGAACACGCCGAGGCTGGCATGATGACGCTCCTCGAGGTCACCTGATGACAACCGACGCAGCTGGCCTGCGAGCGAGGCTGGCAGCGGGTGCTGCGATGGTCATGTGCTGCGGGCTTGTCATAGCTGTCGCGCTCGGCCTGGTCGCGGTGAGTGGGGCATGGATGCTCGTCGGCGTCGGCGTCGCCGCCATCGCTGCCTGCCTGGGTGTTGTCGGATGGTTCGTCAGCCGGCTGGGACGGCCGTTGTGGGGTGCGTCGGGAGTGGACTCGACGACTTCAGCCGCAGGGAACGCAGAGGGAGGACTCCAGGCAACTGAGCAGCCAGACGCAAACGCGCGCCCGCCTGACCTTCCAGCTGAGTGGAAGGAATAGGGTTGGCGGTATGGCAGTTGGTAGCAGTGTGCGTACTGATCTGAACGTCGATGGCATGACGTGTGCGGCGTGTGCGAACCGGATCCAGCGTCGGCTGGACAAGGTCGACGGCGTCGAGGCCGCGCAGGTGAACTTTGCGACCGGCCGCGCCACGGTGACGCATGCGACGTCGGTCGCCGAGTCGGCGTTGGCGGCGGAGATCGAAGCCCTGGGCTATGGCGTGATCGACGACGGTGAGGATGCCGAAGCCGAACAGGCCCGTGAGGCAGATCTTCGCCGTCGCCTGATCGTCGGCGTGGTGCTTGCGGTGCCGGCGATGGTGCTGTCGATGTTCATGGGTCTGCAGTTCGACGGTTGGGAATGGGTCGTCGCCGCCCTCGCGACACCGGTGATTCTGTGGTCGGGCTGGCCGTTCCATCGCGCCGCGTGGATGAACTTGCGGCACGGCTCGACCACGATGGACACGTTGGTGTCGATGGGTTCGCTGTCGGCGCTGCTGTGGTCGACGGTTGTCCTCGTTGGTGATGTCGGCGGCGGTCACCTCTACTTCGAAACCGGCGCAGTGATCGTCTCGCTGATCTTGCTGGGCAAGTGGTTCGAACTGCGAGCCAAGCGCCGCTCAGGCGACGCGATCCGGGCGTTGGCCGATCTCGGTGCCAAGACGGCGCAGTTGGAGGACGGCCGGGAGATTCCGCTCGAAGGCCTCGCTGTCGGGATGCGGTTCGTGGTTCGTCCGGGCGAGAAGATCGCAACCGACGGTGTGGTGGTCGACGGCCGGTCGGCCGTCGACGCGTCGATGGTGACCGGCGAACCAGTACCGGTCGAGGTCGGTCCCGGTGATAAGGTGATCGGCGCGACGATCAACGCCAACGGTTCGCTGGTGGTCGAAGCATCCCGGGTGGGTTCGGACACGGCGCTGGCCCAGATCATCCGCCTGGTCGACCAGGCGCAAGGCAGCCGTGCCGAGGTGCAGCGCCTCGCCGATCGCGTGTCGGCGGTCTTCGTCCCGGTCGCGATCGCCATTGCCGTGGTGACGTTGGTTGCTTGGCTGGTGCTCGATGGCGACACCGACGCGGCGTTCACGGCTGCGGTCGCGGTGTTGATCATCGCCTGCCCGTGCGCGCTCGGCTTGGCGACGCCGCTGGGGATCATGGTCGGCACCGGCCGCGGCGCGCAGCTTGGGGTGATCATCAAGGGCGGCGAGGTGCTCGAGGACACCCGAGCGATCGACGCGATCGTGGTTGACAAGACCGGCACGCTCACCGAAGCCGCCATGACTGTCACCGACGTTCATGCCCCCGGACTGGATGCGGCCGACCGCGATCGGGTCGCGGTGCTGGCGGCGTCGGCGGAGGCGAAGTCCGAGCACCCCATCGCTGCCGCCATCGCTGGCCACGTCGACGCCCTCGAAGAAGTAGACGAGTTCGAGAACCGGCCCGGGTCGGGCGTCGTCGCCGCCATCAACGACAAAGAGGTGCGCGTCGGTCGGCGAAGTCTGTTCGACCACGTGCCCGCCGACGTTGAGGCAGCTGCTGCGGCGGCGGAAGCGGCCGGCGCCACCGCCGTGCTCGCGGGCCGCGCGGGTGCGGCCGAGTTGGTGTTCGTGGTCGCCGATCGGATCAAGGACACTTCCGCTGATGCCGTTGCCGCGTTCCATCAGCAGGGCCTGTCGGTCACGATGCTGACTGGCGACAACGCCCGCACTGCAGCGTCGGTCGCCGCCTCCGTCGGTATCGGAAGCGAGCCTAGTGATGACGTGATTGCCGAGGTCTACCCCCAGGACAAGGCCGCAGTCATCAGCCGGCTCCAAGACACCGGACACCGGGTCGCGATGGTCGGCGACGGTATCAACGACGCGCCCGCCCTCGCCCAGGCCGACCTCGGCATCGCCGTCGGCACCGGCACCGACGTCGCGATCGAAGCGTCGGACCTCACCATCGTGTCCGGTGACCTGCGAGCGGTCGCGGACGCCATCGCCTTGTCGCGACGCACGCTGGCGGTCATCAAGGGAAACCTGTTCTGGGCGTTCGCCTACAACACTGCCGCCATCCCCCTCGCTGCGCTCGGCGTGCTCAACCCGATGATCGCCGCCGGCGCGATGGGCATGTCGTCACTGTTCGTCGTGACCAACTCACTGCGGCTGCGCCGGTTCGCCGGCTACCGCACCACCACCCGCTGAAAAGGAACCAAGATGACCGCCACCTACTCCGTGCCCGACATCAGCTGCCAACACTGCGTTGACGCCATCACCACCGAGGTCACCAAAGTCGACGGCGTCACCGACGTGACCGTCGACCTTGACACCAAGACCGTGGCCGTCATCGGCGGCGACGAGACGGCGATCGTCGCGGCGATCGACGAAGCCGGCTACGACGTGACGCAGTAACCAGCGTCGTTGTGGCCGGCCCGAACCTACGAGTCCGGCGCCGAGTCTGACTGTGAGGTTCGAAGGTGTAGGGCTCGCTGGACTGCGGCCACTGCGACGAGTGTGACCGCGAGGACGAGGACCGATGTCGGTCCGACAGCCCTCACCCAATCGACGACAGTCGATCGGATCTCTTCGCCCTGCTGGACGAGAGGATCCGACGAAAAGTCGCCTGCGTAGACGCGCAACTCCCACCGGCCGTACCAAACGGCATACGCGCCGGCGACGATCATGAGAAGGCCGCCCACACGTGAGGAATACCTCGCAAACGAGCGCAAGCCAGTGCTGATCGATCGCTGAGCGAAACTCGCCGCTACCGTCAATATCGCAACGATTGACGCCATCCCGAGCGCGTAGGCGACGTACGAAGCGATGCGTTCAGCGATTGACCCACCGACGCCCGCGCCGGTAATCGCAAGAAACGGTCCGATGGTGCACGAGATCGAAGCGACCGCAAACGTGATGCCGTAGCTAAATACGCCGAGGAGGCCAGTTCGGCCGCTCGCGATCGATGTCTCGGGCAACGGCACCCTTAGTGTGCGACCCGCCAGAAGCCAGAGGCCCCCGACTACGAGACCCCCGCCGATCAGGATCGTGACCCATGGAAGGTGCTCGGCAAGATTCGAGGCAACTTGATCCAGTACGAGCCCGACGGCGGTGAAGACCAGTGCGAATGCTGCGGCCATCGTGATCGAGACTCGCGCAGCACCGAGGATTCTCGCCGCCCAGGATGCTGAGGTGTCTCCGGCAACGAAGGCGCCGATGTAGGTCGGGAGGAGTGCGAATCCGCAGGGGTTGAAGGCTGCGATCATTCCGGCGGTGAATGCGAGTGCGATCGCAGGAGACATCAGCGTTCGAACCCAAGCTGTTGTTGTTGGGTTCGGATGTAGTTGATGACGAGTTCGATTTGTTGGTCGGTGATGTCTTCGACGATGGGCATGTTGCCGTACGCCCAGTGGTGTTGCGCAACGCCGTTGCGGATGGCGTTGCGGTAGGTGTCGTCGTTGTGGTGGTTCGGTTCGTAGACGATGGAGAGCTGCGACGGCCCTTTCGCTGTGCCCCGAAGGTCCTCGCCGTGGCAGGACGCACATCGAAGTGCGTACACGGTGGCGCCGTCGGCGCTGGCCGGGATCGGCTCGGGAGGTGCTGTCGCCTCGTCACCGCTTCCGCACGCAGCGAGAGTTGCGGCAAGGCCGAGTGTGGCGAGGAGGGTGGTGAGGCGTCGTTTCATGTGGCGGAGGCGGCGATAAGGAATGCGGTGACGATTGCGACGGACAGGAGGGCTGCTGCTTCGAGTGTGACGATTGTTCGGAACCGGTCGATGGTGGGTTGGTGGTTGGGGTTGCGGTCGAGGGCGGGCACGACGATGCGATGGTTGTACGCGCCGCCCGCCGCAGCAATGGCGACGAGTCCGACTTTCAGAGCGAGCAGGCGGCCCCAGGGGGTGGACCAGATGTCTGAGATGGAGTCGAGGATGATCGCGGAGAGGCCGACGCCGGCAAGTCCGGCAGCGACGAGTGCGATCGTCGCGATGACCGAGAATCGCATTGCCAGTTGGAGCGCTTGCGTGGGGCGACCGCTGCTGCTGCGGCGGTGGATCGTGAACGCGAGCATGGCGACCCCGCCGGCCCAGATGGACGCAGTCGTGACATGAATCGCGTTCGCGATTGCGTGAAGGACAAGCGGTCCTTCCGCGGCCGTGTGACCATCGAAGATGAAGGAGACTGCGACGAGACCGACGCCGGCAAGTGAGCCGAGTGCCAGGCGATGGTCCCACACGGCGTCGTCTGCGTAGACGAAGGGTTCGTCGGGTGCCCGGTCGCGTGGTGGAGGAGCGTGGTTGCCGCCCCCGACAGTCGCAAGCTGGCGTGCGGCCACGATGGGATCGCCGCTCGCCGAGGCCGCCGCAGTGTGCATGGCGGTCTTGGTTGCGCTCAGGGCGCTTCCGATGATGCGGAGACCCACCGCAAGTCCCGCGGAAGACCAGAGTGCGTCTCGGAGGTCACTAGGTGATGCGAGCCCAGACCATCCGCTGGCGAGAATGGCCGTCATCGACGCAGCTTCCGCAAGCGCTGCGGCGAGAACGATCACGCTCCCGCGACGGACCCAGTAGAGCACGGCGCGCACGTCGGTAGCATCGCCTCGAAGACCGAACGCGGCGAACGAGGCGGCGCCGATTACCAAGACCGCACCGAGGATGTTCAGGACCCGGGCAGCTGACGCAACTGTGGCCGCAGCGACCGGACCGACGTCGGTGGGATCGAGGAAGGATTCGAGATCGACGGGTGCGGTTGCACTCGCTGCTGTTGTCGTCTCTTCCGCTCCGACCGAATCGGATGCCTCACCCGCTGCGGCTGCTGACGGTTCGTTTGTGTTGGCGTCATCGTCGACGCCGGCTTCTGCGGCTTCCGGCGTCGCTCGCTCTGGTTGCACGACACCAGTCTCCGGCTCCGAGTCATCCGGCTGCTCGGGCGCAGGTGGAGCGTCGACGGTAAAGCTGAAGCTTCCGTCGATTGGGTGGGCGTCGGGAGCGGCGACCATCCACCGAACCCCAACCACCCCTCCGACGAGCGGTTCGTCGAAGCTGAGCGTCCATGTGAGGTTGTCAGAACTCGTCACCTTGTTGGGCTCGCGAAGCGTTCCGGCCGGATCGAGAATCACGAAACCCTCGCCAGCTGGTGTCGCTTCACCGGAGAACCTCAGCACGATCTCGCTGACCGGAGCATCGATGACGTCTCCATCGGCCGGCGTCGAGGACTCGAAACCGGTGTGTGCGCCGGCCGGCCTCGCACTCAGTGCGATCGCGAGTGTTGCAATCAGAAGGGCGGAAAGGCTCAGTCTCGTGGTTCGCATGTGCACCACTCCAATCTACTACGACAAGTAGTACATCGGGAGTCAGGGCGGAGATGTGAGGGGATGGAACGTGTTGCGCCGATACTCAGGGTTGCTGGCGTGGTCAGATCGTCTTCATCAGGACGATGCGAGCTCCGAGGCGACCTCGTAGAGCATGGCCATGCCGTATTCGGCATGCAGCTGAATGTGGCAGTGGAGCAGCCACGTGCCCTCGTCGAATGGAGCGACGACGATTTCGATCGTCTCGAACGCAGTCATCAGCACGGTGTCGCGGTAGTGGCCTTCGGTAACGCGTTCGTCGTTGCGGCTGACGAGTTGGAAGAACTGGCCGTGGAGATGGATCGGATGCATCTGGCCGCTCTCGTTGACGATGCGAATCTTCTGCAGCTCGCCACGTGTCGCCGTGAGCGTCTCAGCGTCCGGCCAGACCCTGCCGTTGAGCTTCCAGAGGAACTCGCCGAACTCCTCGGTTTCGAGCATCCGGTCCTGTTCTTCGCGGCTCGCTTCGGCGAACTCGCTGAAGAATGAGATGGTCACATTGTGGTCGGCTGGGTCGTCGGCTGCGCTCGACCAGTCCGGGACCTCGCCCACCGGCGCGGTGAAGCCGGGTGTTCCGACGGGGTCTCCGGTGACGGAGATGCGCGCGAGTTCCAGCGGGTCGCTCCGGCCAAGGAGGTCGCCGACTATGAACTCGCCTTCGGCATCGGAGGGGATCGTGATGTCGACGTCCATGCGGTTCCCGGGGGCGAGCGTGATGTCGGTCGGCGGGAAGTTCTCGGCGACCGGTAGGCCGTCCATGGCGATCACGAGCGGGTCGAGTGCGCCGAAGTTGGGCTTGATGGGGCGGCCGTTTGCGGTGTTGACGATGCGGATGCGGATTCGTTCGCCCGGTGCGGCCGCGAGGCGCGTCTGCGTCGACCCGTTGATGGTGAAGAGTCCTCCCCAGCGCCCGGAGTGGTGGATGTCGTTCAGGGAGTCGAAGTCGGGATCGAGCATGCCGGAGTCGTCGACGCGCCAGTCGTCGACGAGCCAGACGGCGTCGATCGGGTAGTCGGGCTCGGTCGGGTCTTCGACGACGATCGCGCCGTAGAGGCCACGCGCCAACTGTTCGTGGCCGCGCCGGTGTGAGTGGTACCAGTAGGTGCCGGCGTCGGGCGGCGTGAACTCGTAGACGAAGGTCTCGCCGGGGGCGACCGGTGGCTGGGTGAGGCCGGGCACCCCGTCCATGGCGTGCGGCACCCGTATGCCGTGCCAGTGGATCGAGGTCGGCTCGGGGAGGTTGTTCTTGAGCGTCACGCGGATCGTGTCGCCGTGGGTGATTCGGATCTCGGGGCCCGGGGTGGTCCCGTTGTACGTCCATAGGTCGGTCGTGGTCCCCTCGTCGAGGGAGCCGGTCGTCGGAGCTGCCACGAGTCGGACCTCGTGCACCATCCCCGTTGCAGCGACTGGTTCGATGTAGCCAGGTGCGGCCAACGTCGTGTCGCGTAGCTGCGTAAGGGCGACGACGGCGATCAACGTCGAAACCAGAACGAGGCAGACAGCGAGTGTGGACTTCGGTTTCTTCAGCATGAGGGCGTGCTTCCCGTTGAGCCGTAGTTCGAGCGGTGGGGTTTCGTCATGAAGCGCCGTTGCATAAGTGATCGATCAGCACGCCGAAGTGATGAAGCTGCACTCCCACGGCGGTCCCGGCCGCTACGAATACTCCGACCGCAAGCGACGAGACACGCCGACCGGCCAAGCGTTCTCGGTCGGGGAACAACAACGCCTCGACCCGCCTCGGTACCGACCCACCGCCCAGGCCAGGAACCCCCAGCAGGGGTGAGCCGAGTGCCGCAGTGCCGATGGCGCGAGCCACGATGCCCCGATCGTTGACGTGCGTAGCAGCGGCCTCATCGGCGGCCCGCTCCGTTGAATGGCGAAGCTGATCGGCAATCGCTCGTAACGACGGCAGGATCGCCACGCACAGCTCGGCGAGCAGGACGTGGCGATGGTGGCCGAAACGGAGATGGGCCCGTTCGTGGGCGAAGACCGCCCGCCGTTCGGCCGGAGTCAACGCAGAGAGGAGGCCGGTCGAGACGACGACACAGCCCGCCTTGGTAGGCACGGCGTGAGCGATCGGAGACGGATGGTCGACGACGGCGATGCGGGCGTCGGCATCGACCGACCGGATTGCGAGCCGCCGAGCCCGCAGCACGCGGCCGACGCGCCATCCGATGATCGCAAGCGCGACGACCGCAGCAGCACCGACGACTGGATGGATCTGATGGTGTAAGGGGATGACCCGGCACCACTCGAGTAACGAGGTCGAACGTGCTGGGCCCAGGACGAAACCGGTTGCGGTCGCGAGCACAACAAGCAGAAGGCCTGTGGCGGAGATCAGCATGGCGGCGGAGAACACCGGCAGCGCGAGGCGAGGCCGCAAGCGCCAATCGATCCAGCCCATCGTGGAGACCAACGCAACCGCCACGAGCGTCGGAAGTACAAACTCCGCCGTCACTGGGCGGCCTCGTCGAGGAGGCGCCGCAGCTCATCCGCCTCGGTGTTAGTCAACGTTTCGACGAACGAGCTCAACACTGCGTGGCGATCGCCGGCCGCAATGAGTTGATCATGCATCCGGTGGGCGCGATGCTTCGCTTCGGCCTCGGAGGGCCAATAGCCGAAGGCCCGTCCTCGCCGCTCCCGCTCGACCGAACCCTTCTTGTGGAGCCGGTTCAGCACGGTCATGACCGTGGTATAGGCCAGATCGGGAGCGACCGAATCATGCACCTCGCCGGGAGTCGACGGTTCGCCGACCGCCCACAGGTACTCGAGCACCGCCGCTTCGAGTTGTCCAGTTGATCGTCGTTTGGTCATTGCATTGCTCCTATCGGTCCGTCAGGAGGTGAGGTCGTCGAGGACTTCGGTGAGGCGGTCTATGCCCAGCGCGCCGACGTGATTGGTTGTCGTGCCGTCGTCGTCGATGAACACGAACGACGGCTGCGTGGTGATTTGGTAATTGGCCCACAGTGACCCGTCCTCGTCGACGGCGTGCTCGAACGCGCCAACATCGAGCGTGTCGATGAAGTCGTTGATCGCGGGGAGGTCATCCCGGCCGGCCACACCGACAAACGTGACCGTGTCGCCGTATTGCTCGTGCACCTCTGCGACCGCAGGGGCTTCTGCTCGACACGTCGGTCACCACGGCGCCCAGAACCACAGAACCGCGTCGGTGCCTTCGAGCGCGTTGAAGTCGATCTGACCACCCGACGCGGTCTGTCCGATTAGCCCGACATCGTCGTTGGTTGTCGTGGAGGAGCAAGCCGTCGAGAGCGCCGCCAGGATCGCCAACACTAGGGTGAATCGGAGTGCTCGCACGTTCTTCAGTCTACGCCTTGTTGACGCTAGTACTACGTCAGGTCGTAGTAAGGGGCTACTCAATGGCCTCCGCAGCGTCGGAATTCCCTGAACGGCGTCGGCATGCGAAGTTGTCGCGCGCCCGATGGTTCAGCCTTGACTGTAGTACAGTAGATGCTGTACTAATTTGGTCATGGAAGACGTTCGTGTCGAGCCGCTGCATCGTTTTGGGCGGGCGTTGGCTGATCCGGCGCGGTGCCGGATCTTGCTGTGTTTGTTGCACGAGCCGCATTATCCAACTGAGCTTGCTGAGCACCTCGGTTTGACCAAGGCGAACATGTCGAACCACCTCGCCTGTCTGCGGGGCTGCGGGCTCGTGACTGCGGTGCAGGAAGGCCGGCGACAGCGCTATGAGCTGGCCGACGCACGGCTCGCACATGCGTTGGACGACCTGGCAGGCTTGGCTGCGCAGATCGGTATGGACGTTGGCGCAGTCGAGGGGGTCGCGTCATGAGCGCCTCTCACGATCACCACGATCACGCCCATGGTGGGGTGTTGAGCGGCCGCCTCGGGTTCGCTGCTGCGGTCAATGTCGGGTTTGCCGTGGTTCAGGTCGTGGTGGGTTTGTACACCGGCGCGGTGGTGGTGCTGGCCGACGCAGCACATCAGGTGGTCGATGCCGTCGGTCTGCTCACCGCGCTGGTGGCGACGGGCCTGGCTCGCCGCGGGGCGACTCGGGTCATGTCGTTTGGGTGGGGCAAAGCTGATGCGCTTGGGGCCTAAAGCTCCGGGTTGTTGCTCCTTGGTTCGGTCATCTGGATTGCCTACGAAGCGATCGAACGCCTCAGAGATCCGGTCGACGTTTCGGGTGGCGCGGTGATTGCGATCGGTCTCGCTGGTATCGCGGTGAACGGCGGGAGCGTGCTCCTGTTTGGTGCCGGGGGTCATTTGGGACTGCCGCTCGGTGCCGCTGGCTGCCGCCTGTTGCCGCTCCCTGCCGCTGGTCGCCATGAACGGAGCGGGGTGTCGGAGGGGTGTGTGTTGTTCGACGTCCTTTTCGGGTTTCGGCGTTTGCCCTGGTGAGGCTGGGTGTCGACGGTGGAGGGGTGTCGTTTGCTAATGGTTCTGCTAATGCCGGTCATTGGTCAGGGCTCGCCGCAGGTCTGTGACAAGGTGGTTTCGCTGCTGTAGCGCGATGCAACACTGACCCGATCGGGCGGTCGCTGCGCCGTTGGCGGCCTATTGGATGGCGTTGCAGTACGTGGTGCAGTCGGCGGGTTCGAGGTGGTCGAGCCGGTCGGTGATGGCGAGGAGTTCGGTGCGGGTGCGGTTGAGGTCGGCGAGGCGTTCTTCGACTTCGTCGAGACGGTCGGTGACGACGGCGCGGACGTGTTCGCAGGGCGGTCGGCCTTGTTCTCGGATGTCGAGGATCTCGCCGATCTGGGCGAGTTTGAGTCCGGCGGCTTGGGCGGTGCGGATGAAGGTGACTCGGGTGATGGCGTCGTTGGGGTAGTCGCGATAGCCGGCAGGGGTGCGGGCGGGTTCGGGGAGGAGGCCTTGGTCTTCGTAGAAGCGAAGGGTCTTGACGCTGACGCCGGTGGTGGTGGCGAGTTGGCCGATCTTCATGTAGCCGCTCCTCGACGCGTGGTGCTCTGCGGGCTTGACCCTCCATAGTACTGGAGGGTTTAGGGTCGACTGTGAGCAGGCCCGAATGAGGAGGAGTGTGGGGTGCGACAGGTCGAGTTGTTGTATTTCGATGACTGCCCCAATTGGCGCGACGCCGACGAGCTACTGGGTCGGCTGGCCGGTGAGGTCGAGTTCGAGTTGACCAGACGGCTGGTCACAGCGGCGGAGGAGGCCGAGGCGCTGGGGTTTCGGGGTTCGCCGTCGATCTTGGTGGACGGTGTGGATCCGTTCGCGGCAGGTGATGAGCCGGTGGGGTTGTCGTGTCGTATCTACCAGACCCCGCACGGCCCGGCCGGGTCACCGACTCTGGACCAGCTACGGGCCGTGCTGACTTGCGGGGCGTGAGGTGCCGGCGATGAGCACCGGCCTGGCGCCGACGGTGGGGGAGCTTGGAGACGATGGCTGAGACCCTCCCGTCGCGGGTCGCCACCCTGGGCGCGGTCGGCCTCGGGGTCTGCTGTGTGCTGCCGCTGGTTTTGGGCAGCCTGTCGGTTGCGGCGGGAGCACTGGTTGGTAGCGGCCTGTTGATGCTCGCCGGAGTGCTCGGGATCGCGCTGCGGTGGCAACGCCGTCCTGCACGGGAGGTGGAGGAGGGCGAGGTTCGTGCCCACTGACATCGATCTCGCCGAACTCGACGGATTGTTGGCCGGTGGGGCCCAGCTGGTGGAGGTCCTCCCGGCGGTCGAGTACGACGAGGAGCATCTCCCCGAGGCGATCAACATCCCGCTCAAGACCCTCGACGAGTCGGCCGTGGGTGGGCTGGATCGGGCCCGGCCGGTGGTGGTGTATTGCTGGGACTCGCTTTGAGACATGAGCCAGCGGGCTGCGTGGCAGCTCGAACGGCTCGGATTCAGCGAGGTGTACGACTTCGTGGCCGGCAAGTCCTACTGGATCGCGAGCGCCCGTCCAACTATCGGAACCACCGGCGAGGCCCGGGTGAGCGACCAGATGCGAACCGATCCGGTGACCGCTGGACCCGGCGAGACCGTGGCCGCAGCCCGGACCCGCCGTGACGACGCCGTTGATGTGGTGGTGGTCAACGAGCACGACATCGTGGTTGGCGTTGCCCGTGCGGCCCGCCTCACAACCGCAGACCCCGAGGATCCCTTGGGCAAGATTATGAGCGTGGGGCCGACCACAGTCCGGCCCGACGAACCACTCGAGGCCCTGCAGGCCCGAATGAGCGCGATATCGGTGCGGTCGATCCTCGTGACAAAACCCACCGGCGAGCTCGTCGGCGTCTACCACTCGGCCACCAGCCCGAAGCTATGACCGAGCCTGATCACACCGAGATCATCGAGCTGCTGGCCAGCACCGACAGCGACACCGCTGTGGCAGTGGCCGCGATTCAGCGCCTCGGGCTGCGCTCGCTGCTCCCGGACAGCAACTCGAGATCCACGACCTCGCCGAGCAGGCCGAGCTGACCGTGGACGAGGAACGGGCCGGTGTCGGCAGCTTGATGGCGGCGGGTCGCATCGAAGTCGACGGCGACGCCGTCGTCCCGTGAGGGGTTCATCGAGTCGATGGCGGCGGGACCGGGGCCGGCGGGGTCTTGAACTGGCAGGCACCCGGTCTTCAGTCGGTTGGGCGAGTGTTGGGTGGTGGTGTCATCGGGCGGTTCTACGTGGCCGGGTCGGTCGGCGACAGCGGGGGCTTCGCGGCTGGAGGGTGGGTGGCGTGTTTGCTGATCTCGATCCACGCCGATCCAGCGATGGCAGCGAGGGCTGAGAGCCCGACAAGGTGCGGGTCTATGGCGACGATGTGGAGTGCGTCTCGAAGGGGGCTCCACACTAGGAGGGCGGCGACGAGGGCGATGACCGCTGCTGCCCATGTGAGCATGACGCGGTTGGTGGTGAGCCCCAGGCGTGTGAGGGGTGTGTGGTCGCTGCGCAGGTGGAAGGCGAGCATGACGTGGCCGAGCTGCCAGGTGATGAAGGCCACGGTGGGGGCCTGGTCTGGTGAGCCCAGGGCGCGGGTTGCGAGGTAGGCGCTGGTGACTGCGGCGAAGAGGCTGAGGCCGGCGGTGAGGATGCCCCTGATGAGGGTGGGGTCCAGGAATCGTCGCCGGGTGTCGATCGGATCTCGATCCATGAGGTCTGCTTCGGGGGCTTCGGCAACGAAGGCGGCTGACGCTGCCAGGTCCATGAACAGTTCCATGACGATGATCTGAATTGGGGTGAAGGGTTCGGTGAGCCCGGCGAGGGCAATGGCGAGCACGGTTGTGAGGAGCGCGACTTTCGCGGCGAGGTAGAAGCGCACGGCCTTGCGGAGGTTGGCGTGCAGGGCCCGTCCCTCTTCGATGCCGGATTCGAGGGTGGCGAAGTTGTCGTCGGCGAGCACGAGGTCGGCTGCGTCGCGGGCGATGTCGGTGCCTTGGATGCCCATCGACACGCCGACGTCTGCGGCGGCCAGGGCGGGGGCGTCGTTGATGCCGTCCCCGGTGACGGCGATGACCTCACCGCCGCCTTGCAGGGCACGAACCAGCTGGAGCTTTTGGGCCGGTGCGGCTCGGGCCACCACGCCGCCGTGCGCGAGACGATCGCGTAGGGCTGTGTCATCGAGTGCGTCGAGGTCTGTTCCGTTGATCACGGGGCTGGTGTTGATGCCGACCACGGTCGCGATGGCTTTGGCGGTGGCGGCATGGTCTCCGGTGACCATGACGATGTCGATGCCAGCCCGCGCACACGCAGCCACCGCGGCGGGTGCTTCGGCGCGCACGGGATCGGCGAGAGCGATGAGGCCAAGCAGACAGAGATCGCGTTCGGCTTCTTCGGGGCTGGTAGGTATTGCGGACCGGGTAGCGGCGGCGACGGCGAGGACTCGGGCGCCGGTCGAACCCAGGCTCTCGGCCTCCGCGAGCAGCCGGGCCCGGGTGTCGCTGGTCATGGCCGTCTCGGTGCCGTCGGGGTCGAGGTAGCGGTCGCTGATCTCGAGTACTGCTTCGACAGCCCCCTTGACCGACACTCGGTACTGGCTGTCGACGTTGTGTACGACACAGGAGCGACGCCGATCTCGATCGAATGCGAACTCGGCCACCGGTTCGGTCGCTGCCGGTGTTGCCGCTTCGATGGCTCGGTCGATCGGGTCTTGTGTGGGTTCGGGCCCAGGACCGGCGCACGAACCCTCGCCGAGATCGGTGACCCAAACCGGTTCGAGACCGGCTCCCGCCTCGCTGCCTACGCCGGACTCGCTCCGACCGACTGGAGATCCGGGCGATCCATCAACGGAGCGTTCCAACACCGTGGCGGCAACCATCGATTGAAGAACGCCATGTTCATCGCAGCGTTCGTCGCCAGCCAGTTCGACCCGTCCGCCAAGGCCTACTACCAACGCAAACGAGCCGAGGGGAAACGCCACAACGCCGCGGTCATCTGCGTCGCACGCCGCCGCTGCGACCTCATCCTGGCCATGCTCAAGAACCAGACCCCCTACGACGCCAGCCGACACCACGACATCCCGATCGCCGCTTGACAACAAGACAGGAACACCCCTCCGACACCACTGTGATGTCTCAGGACATCGGAAACCCTCGAACCCGGGGGTTCGAGGGTTTCTACGTTTTGAAGCGGGGCTGGTAGCCGACATCGGGGTTGAGGGTGAGGTGTCGGATGAGTTCGCCCGTGGTCTTGTTCACGACTCGGATGTCGAGTTCGTCGATGATGAGCACGACGGGTGTGCCTTTGAGCGGACGGCCGAGGCTGATGTGGTGCATCCGACCAGCTCGGCGGAGTGACACGGTCCCGGTTTTGTCGATTCGGTCGTGGCGTATCCGATAGTGATTTCCGGCGCCGTGGTTGCCGGGGGCGTCTTTGGGCAACCGGCGGTAGGCGACCGCTGGTGGGACCTTGCCAACCGCGGTGTGAGCACGCCGATGGTTGTAGATGTCGACGAACTCATCGATCAGGCATTGAAGACCGGCGAGTGTTTCCGCGGGTGGCCGGGCAGCGACCCATTTCTTGAGGGTCTGTTGGAACCGTTCGACTTTCCCGGTGGTGGTCGGGTGGTTGGGTCGGGTGTGTTTGTGGGTGATGCCCAACTCGGCGAGTCGGGTCTCGAGCTGGTTTCGTCCGCCCGGGTAGCCGGCGAACCGAACGGTGTAGACGAGACCGTTGTCGGTCAGCACCGACGCTGGGAACCCATGTGTTTCGGCGGTTTGGTCGAAGGTCTCACGAACGATGTTCCCGGT
Organism: Acidimicrobiales bacterium; assembly: GCA_020629635.1. Lineage (GTDB taxonomy): Bacteria > Actinomycetota > Acidimicrobiia > Acidimicrobiales > SHLQ01 > SHLQ01. The sequence continues at coordinate 432,416 of JAHDCX010000001.1, forward strand.
GACACGGCGGTGGGCCGAGACGTGGAGGGCGTATCGGGAGTGGTCATCGAGCCAGGTGATGGTCTCGGTGTCGGTGCCGTCGGCCAGGTAGATGTGGGTGAAGTCCGACTGCCAGGTTTCGTTCGGTAGTGCGGCTTCGAACCGGACATAGCTCGACTTCGGCCGTTTCTTCGGGGCCGGCTCGACCAGCCCGGCCGCGACGAGCCGCCGCCGGATCGTGGACACCGACACGTCGATGCCGTGGTCGGCTTCGAGGTGCCATTGGATCGTGTGAGGGCCGGCATCCAGCCCATCTGTGGTGAGCTGTTCGCGCAGGTTCACAATCAGATCGCTCACGACATCCGCAACCCGGTTCGGTGACGAGCGCGGCCGCCTCGAACGAGGTTCGAACGCCGCCTCGCCCTCTGCCCGGTAGCGGGCCATCAGTTTCGAGACCCAACTCCGAGACACCCCGAATCGTCTCGCAGCTTCAGACTGCGAGATCCCCTCCACCGTGACCGCCGTGATGATCGCTCGAGCCTTCGACATCACCCACGATGCCAACCCGACTGTTTCCTATGTCCTGAACAACATGTTTCCTATGTCCTGAACCAGAACACCCCTCCGACACCACTACAAACCCCCGGTGCGACCGAGAGTTGGGCACGCCGGTTCTCGTGGTCGTAGAGGACCTCGAGTTGAGCGGTCTCGTAGACTCTGCGCCGATCTTCAGCGGATGCGGTCGAGAGAAGCGTGATTGCCTCAGCCAGATTTTCGGCTGCTCGCCGGATCTCTGTTTTGCTCAGTCCTGTGCCGCGGGTTGTTTGGCGAAGTCGTCGTTCGACGGTCGTGCGTTCGGCGCGGGCTTGTTCGATTCGTCGGGTGAAACCGGCTAGGGATTCGGGGTCTTCGGTCAGCCCGAGGGCAGTTTCGAAGTTGGCGATGCGTTTGTCGATCTGGCGGATCTCTCGACGGGCGGCGAGTTCTTCGGTCGGGCCCGATTCCTCCAGGTTGACTCCGGTGAGGGTCTCGATGGTTTGTTCGATGTGGTCGTTGTCGAAGAGTTGGGCGAGCCATCCGTCGATGACTGGCGTGAGTTGGTCTTCACGAACCGAGAGCGATTTCGGGTGGTTGAGGCCCGGGTGCTCGTCCTTCATTCGGCACCGGTACTGGAGGTGCCCGCGAACGGTGTTCGCCGATGAGCTTCCGGCCGCAGGCGTTGCAGGTGATCATGCCTTTGAGCAGGTAGCTATTTGTCCGTTGTCTTGTCGGAGCTGATCTGCGTGTGCCCGCTGTGAAGACCGCTTGGGCGGCTTGTCATTCCTCGAGCGGGATGATGGCTTCGTGTGCTGGCTCCTTGGACCATTGCCAGTCGGCTGCAGAGTTCCAGCGTTGCTTGGTGACGTGCCCCGCGGCGACGTTGTCCACGTCGAGCAGCACTTCGTCTTTGCGTTGGCGCGCCCACACCTGAAAGCCGGTGTAGCGAGGGTTCTTCAGAATTGTTCGTACCGCGCTCTGTCCCCAGGTGCCGCGGCTTGATGAGCGGTGCCGGTTGCGTTCGGGGTCTGATGCGCTGGGTGAGAGTATGCCGTCGCCGGTAAGAGCGGAGGCGATTGCTTTGATGCCTGCGCCGCCGAGGAACTCTGTGTAGATCCGTTGGACGATAGGGGCGTATTCGGGGTGTGGTTCGAGCGTTCGAAGCCTCTTGCCGTCGAGTGCCTTGGCGGGGTTCGGGTGCGGGCCGGCGTCGGCGAGTGTGTATCCGTAGGGTGGTCGGCCGCCCTGGTATTTTCCGTCGAGGGCTACTTGGGCGTTCATTGCTGTCCGGACGCGGATCTTGATCCGGTTGCGTTCGCCCTTTCCCATGCCTCCGTAGAGGTTCATGATGAGATCGTGGGCGTCAGAGGTGGGGTCGATGGGTCCGCCGATCTCGGGGACCCAGAGTTCGACGCCGAAGTGGACGAATACGGGGAAGGTGTCAGAGAACTGGGCGCCGTAGAAGGCACGTTGTGGTTCGCCGACGACGACTGCTTCATGTCGACGAGTCGGCATGTGACGTTCTCGGCGTGGGTGGTGTAGTTCATGGATCATCTCCCGTGGTTCGTGATGCGGACGCAGCGCTATGCTGCGTTCGCTGGGAGCGATCCCGCCGAGGCGGCTCGCGGTGTCAAGCCCTGGCCTTCGACCCGGAGGGCCGGGAGATGTGGTTCTCGGCGTAGCCGGCTGGCGGCGAACGGGCTTGATGCCGAGAGCGGGCCGTCACGGCACGGTTGCATGGCCGACCAGGTTGGTCTGTCGACGCGCTGCAGTAGCACCGGCACATGGCGCCTGCTCGAGCGACGGAACGTGTAGACGCACGCGAGCCGGAACCAGACGTGGCGGCGCATGGCGGCGAAGCGCGCCTTGTGGATCGGGCGGTGCACCGCGTAGCTCTCGACCAGGTGCGCCGATCTTCGTTGTCCGACGATCGGCGCGTGACCAGCTTGGAGGGCCCGTAGCTCGAGATGAACGCCGAGGTTGGCGAGGTCGTCTTCGGCGGGTCGGCGCGCCGTGCTGTCGAGGTCGATGATGTCGATGTGACGGGGTGCGGTGATGATGTTCTTGTCGTGGAGGTCGCCGTGGCTGCACACCACAGGCGCCGAGGGCAGGGGCGGAAGCTGATCAGCTGTCGACGCAAGCTCGGACCGCAGGTGCGGCGCAACGGAAGCCGCCGAACAACGCAGGATTGCCGACCACATCAACTCGAATACACAAACACAGGGCGAGCGACACTCAGCGCTGGGACCCAGCCCGAGGACCGGCCAGATGCTGCGCAGCGTGATTGCCAGTTGGCTGGATGCCGCTCAGCGCCGCTGGCTACTTCCGGGCGACACTGGATGCGTGGAGAGGGAGGTTTCTTCAAGGCCTCTCCGATACCACCAGATGTTTCAGGACATCGGAAACCCTCGAACCGACCGGTTCGGAGTGCCCTTCACCTATGGCGCTGGTGCTCGGCGGTTACGATCGAAACTCGCACGACGACTGTGGATTCGGGTACTGCAGGTCGGCTGGGTCGACGATGACGGCGTTGGTGGGAGCGGCATCGAACGGGTCGAGGCCGTCGTAGTTGGCGGTGATGGCGTAGCGGTTGCGGTGCGGGCTCGTGGACTCGCTCTGAGCGATGGGGCTTGCATCGACGATCATGGTGGTGACTCTCCCAGTTGGATCGACCACGGCAGTGATTGTCAGGGCATCGAGCGGCTCGACGTCAGAGTTCGCGGCATCGTTGAACCGTTCAATGTCGGCGACGATGACAAGCGTGTCGGACCCTTCCTGTCGGTTGTCGTCTGCTGTCTCGACAGAGGTCGCAACAGTGAACATTTCCATGACGGTCATGTTCGGATCGGGGAGCCGGAGGCCGGTTCGGATGTGCCCAGCGAGTGTTTCGCCGAACATGTCGGTCAGCGCCTCATCGTCGTTGGTTGGCCATGGAGTGGCGAGCCACGAACCGGGTATTTCGGGGTCGGGTACGGCGATTGTGTCTTCGGTGACTGCGATGGCTGGTGCGTTCCGGCCCGGCTGGAGCCAGACGATTCCTTCCGCGACGTCGACGCTGCCAGTGATCTCGTCGATGCCTTGCAGGCAGGCGAGGTACGGTGATGGGCTGTCGGGGCGGTAGCCGAAGGTCCAGCGACTCATTGGCTCGACGGCTTCGATGCGTTGGATCACCGCGGCGGCGTCCGGGGTCACGTTCGGTCCGCCTGCACAGGCGGTGAGACCCGTTGCGAGTACGAGGACGGACGTTGCCCGAGCGGCGACCTCGCGTAGCGTCATACGTGGGTCAGTGTCCGAAGTAGCTGCGGGCGTGGTTGACGGCGATGATGCCGATCTCGGCACCCATGATGCGGCCATCGAGGTCGTCGGCGGGAACATGGATGCCTCCGTAGAGACGGGAGAGTCCCGCTTGGTCGGCGGCGTCGCGGTAGGTGGCCCACTGCAGCGTGACGGTTCGGGTCGGGCCGGCTTCGTGGATGAGTCCGCCGGGTTCGACAGTGTGGGTGGCGAGCCCGCCGGGGAAGTATGGGGAGCCGGTGAGTTCGGTGAGGACTTCGGCGGCGGCTCGGCTGAAGCCGGAATGTCCGCTGACGTAAGCGGCAAATGCGGGGCTGACGAATGAGGCCCGTTGGTAGGGCATCCAGTCAGCGGCACGAATCCAGGCGACGCCACTCGTGATCGTCGTCGGATCCGCTGGTTCGCCGAGCCATCCGTAGACGGCCTGCTCCCCGATGTAGTCGGCAAGATGTTCGTGGCGCTCGCCGGGTGCGGTGCTGGATTTCGTGATGCTCTCGATGATGCCAGGTTGTTCGTTGAGGTCGCCGCGTTGACCGAGGTAGCGAATCATGGAGATTGGGCGGGCGTAGTCGTAGTGGGCTTTTGCGCCCCATACAGCGATCGCGGTGTCGTGCAGAGCGCCGTTGAGCGCAAGACCTACCTTGAGATCCCATTCGAGCCTGTCGACGGGTTCGCCGTCGATGGTGAGGTCGCCGGTGCGTTCAAGCGCGTTGCCGACGTCGATAGCGAGCGTGTTCCAGTGGCCGGGTGGCGTTTCGGAGTCGGGGCCATCGGCCCAGTATTCGGCGATGACACGGCCGTAGTCGGCTTCAGGGACGAGGTTCGGTTGGTAGCTCTCGCCAGTGACAGGGTTCGAGGCTCGTCCAGCGGCGTCGTAGGTCCCGAGTTCGACGTTGCCCAATGCCGCTGGTGAGATGTCGATCAACCGGTCGGACAATGGGTCGAGCCGCGCCGACAACTCGACCACTCGGCTCGCTCCAGCTACAAATGCTGCGTCATCGATCCCGAGCAGCGGCGGAGGGCCGGGATCGTACGGGAGTCCGCGTTGACTGTCCTGTTCGATCGCGAACGGTGTCACGAACCCCCAGTTCGGACCAATGAATCGCTGCTCGACCCTGCCGACGAGTTGACCGTTTTGGGTTTGCTGCCCCCGAATCGAGAGCGGTTGCCAACGATTCGGATCGACCATCTCTGTGCCAGACTCGTCAACAACCAGCGGTGCGTTGACCGACGAATACGTGAGGTCCCAGTAGCCGTTGAGTTCGAGGGAGCCGTCCTCGATCGACCCGTCGAGAATACGGTTGGCGATCTCGATGCCGAAGGCAGCTGGACTGCCGCTTCTTTCGGTCTGGCCAGCGTCGAGGCAGAGCGATGCGAGGGTCCGGTCGAACTGGCCGAGGCTCTCTATCGCTCCGGTCGAGTTGCGATAGCGCTGTGTGAGGAGTCGGTGCGCGGCGAAACTGATCGCCTCATCTCGTGCGCTCTCGGCGTCGTCACCCGTGCGGAGCTCGTCGACGAACACGCCTGAAGCTTCGGTGTCGTAGGCAGCCCAAGCATCCCACATCGCCGCCGACAGGTGGTAGAGATTCCGCGAGTGAACCGTAGGAGCGGGGAAGTCGCGCCGGATGGCATCGAGGGCCGCCTCCGTCCATATCGTGGACACGGCCTGTTCGCCCGCAACGCAACCCGAGCTTCCCTCACCGCCGCGGAAGGAAGCCAGCATGGCCACGGTCGCAGCGATCACGACAGCAGCGAGGGCGAGTCCAAGACGGCCGAATGATCCGAACACGGTTCTCATAGTACAGACTGTACAATCAAGGAGACGGAAGGAGCTGTGCGTGAGCAGCAGTGCAATGAGACTCAAGAACCAGCATGCCGGTTGACCGCATCTTGCCGCGATCGTGGTTCCAAGCATTCCTCGGGGCGGTTGCGCTCATGTTCCTCGGTGGTGCGATTCTATTCGCCGTTTCCGAGCGCACGGGCGGGCCATCGTCGACCGATCTCGGGTTCCTGCACGACATGATCACGCATCACGAGCAGGCGATTCTCATGTCAAACGCACAGATCGTGAACGGAGACTCCGACGCGAGCCAGCTCTTCGCCCGCGAGATTCTGCAACAACAGGCGTACGAGATCGGAATGATGCAGCGGAGGCTCGAGCAGTGGGGACAACTCCGAGACAACCGGCCCCCGGTTGCGATGGAGTGGATGGGCATGAGCTTCATGCCCCAAGAGATGCCGGGCATGGCGAGTGCCGACGAGATGCGCCTCCTTGCCGACGCAAGCGGCCCTCGCAACGACGCGTTGTTCTTCGCGCTCATGGCCGACCATCATCGCGGCGGCGTCGAGATGGCAGCTGCGGCTGCAGCCGACGCACAGGATCCCTGGGTCCGCGATCTGGCGACATCCATGGAGCGGAACCAGGCGATCGAGATCAATGAAATGGACGCCGCTCGTGCTCGGCTTGGCCTTCCCGAGTTCCCGGAAGGCTTCGAACCCGGCGAGTTCATGCGAATGGGCGAAATGGGATCGGGCGAGGCGGACATGGAGATGGGCGAAATGGACATGGGCGACGGCACCGATGGCTAGTGTCCCTCCCGGTCGCACTGGGCGGGTGTCTCGACGCCGACGCACTCTGCAGGTGCTCGGGATGGGGGCGATCGCAGCGCTGGCCATCTATCTCGCGACGTTGGCGACCCCTCCCGAAGGTGACGTCGCTTCCGACGGCTCTGGCACAGCGCTCGTCGCCCCCGGCGCAGTCGTTGGATTCGGGATGCTGCTGGGGTGGCTGATCGTTGGGTACGTGATGCTGGCACGCGCTCGACGTAGGCGACATGGAGAGCCGCTCGGTGCGACTGAAGAAGGATGAGATCACCGTCTTCCGTGTGCTGGCCAGCAGTCGGCCAGTTCGACCGGTCAGTGCAGTGCAGCCAAGAGCGCGCCAGCCTCGTTGATTGCGTGCATCGTCGTCAGCCCTCCGAGCAATAACACGAAAGCGAGCAATGACCACACGGCGGCGATCCGCCACCAGTGGTCGGCAGATTTGGCCGGCTGGCCGACGTCGGCGGCGCGGGCTGGTTGACACAGCGTCGTGTGTGCATCGACGAAGTCGTGGGCCGGGAGCGAATAGGTGTGGGCAGCGTCAGCGTCGGCCCATCGCTCGACAGCGTTGCGATGCGCTCGCACCACGCTGGCGACGCCGGGTAGCCAGCCCCAAAAGCGACTGTAGGTTGACAGGACGAGAAGGTGGCGGTCGTGGCGGAGCCGAAGGTGTGCCCCCTCGTGGGCCAGCACGGCACGCAGTGCGTCAGGCGTGAGTTGCTCGGTGAGGCCGCGTGAGATGACGATGTGATGGTCGCGCCCGGGAACGGCGAACGCAATCGCTGTCGCCACGTCGGCTACACGGACTTCTACGTCAGCGTCGGTGTTGCGTTCCACAGAGGCGGCGGCCCACCTCGGCAATGCCGCCTGCCTCCTCATGTTGTAGGTGCGGCGCACCGAATCGAGGCACCAGATGGAGCCGAGAGCGGCGAGGATGCCGGCTGCGGCCCATGCCCAGGGTCCGCCCGGCGAAAACTGGCTCACCGACATGCCCTGAATTTCGTCGCCGTGGCGCCACCACATCACGAGAGGGCTCGCAGCAAGAACAGCGCCCACCCCGAGCGTTGCGATCCCGCTGGTGACCGATACGCATGTGAGCCGCACCTGGGTTGCGGGTCCAAGCGTGAGACGAGCTGCCAGAGCAGGTAGGGAAAGCAGCAAGACGCCGATGGCGACGATGGACAGGCTCACTGCTGCTTCAGGATGCGGCGAAGCGCTGAGGTCTCTGCGGCGGACAACTGGTCCACGAAGTGGCCAAGCGCAGCCGAAGGGTCCTTTGCTGCTGCGAACGCCTCGGTCATCGTCGCAGCGGTCTGCTCATCGCGGGTTCGGCTGGGGAGGTAGTGGTGGGCCTTCCCGACCCGCTCTCGGGTGACCAACCCCTTCTTCCAGAGCCGACGGAGGATGGTCAGCACTGTTGCATACGAGACGGGTGGCTCGATCGAAAGCGCTTCAAGCACATCACCGGGCTTGAGCGCTCGCTCGCCTTGCCACAGAACGTCGAGGACTGCGCCCTCGAGGCTTCCCATCGCTCTACGTGTCATGAGCCCCCGATTCGACCATTTCGTCATCTTAGGTCAGCGCGGCGCGGGCTCCGTTCGCTGGACGCCCAAGACGCAAAAACCCACAGGATGTATCCCCACAGGATCGTGCCGCCACCCAACTTCATGAGCGCACCAGCAAGCTGAAGGTCTTCGACTGGAGACAGCCCCCAGACGCGCGGAGCTGTTGCGTACGGGGTGTAGAACGCGGTCTCGGCCCACGTCAGAAAAGAAGCCGGCACCGTGGGGACGACCGTTGCGCCGATCAGATACGCAACCTTGAGCGGCGGACGGAGTGGACGGGCGACTGGTTCGCTGCCGAGAATCGGCATCCAGAACACCAGCGCCGACAGCAGCCAGAGTGCATGCAGCCCGAAGTGCACGACCGAATTCGATGCGTACAGCTCGACGACGAACGGAAGGTGCGTTCCGACAATCACCATCTGGAACAAGGCGAGCGCAACCGGTGCCCGGGTGAGAACCCCGACAAGTGGCTGGACAGGTCGGATGATCTCGGACTGGAGCCAGCCCGGGACTCCGGTCAGGAGCAACGGTGAAGCAATGAGGGTGATCATGAGGAACTGCACCACGTGGGCGGAGAACAAGAAGTCGTCGCCGATGCGATCCATCGGCCAGTCGACAGCGAGCCAGAGGACCGCAACTCCGAGGCCGTAGCGGACGACCTGCGAGCGCGGCGACGGGGGAGCGTTGAAGGCAATCCGAAGTCGAGTCATCGACCACCAGTAACCGCCTGCGAGGCACGCGACGAGGAGCCACACGTCAGGCCGGGCCTCCCACACCCACGGGGACTCGACCGCCGCGAACACTTGTACTGTCTGTCTCACAATGTCAGTATGCCGCAACGTCGGCGCAATGGAGGAAGTCGAGACGGCGGGTTCACTCTTCGATCTGGCCGTTGACATGGGTGCAATTCCTCCATATCTTCACAGGTATGCAGAAGTTAAATCCAGCTCGCTCTGATGCTTGCGGCGAGCGGAACGTCGATGGTGCTCGAGTCGCCGTCGTCGCTGGAGCGCTCCCCGGTACCGAGGAGGCCGTGGCGCTTGCGGAGATGTTTCGACTCTTGGGCGATCCGACACGGGTGCGAATCTTGTTTGCGTTGCTTGAGGCAGGGGAGCTGTGCGTTTGCGACCTCGCCGCTGCGGTGGAGACGTCAGAGACGAAGGTCTCCCAAGCCATGCGGTTGCTGCGAGCGGCCGGCGTGGTGCGCAATCGGCGAGATGGCCGCAACGTCTTCTACCGACTCGACGATGCTCATGTCCGTCTGGTGCTGGACCTGTCGCGTGAGCACGTTGCCCATGGCCACGAGGTCGACGCATGAGGTGGCGAGCACCAACGTCGGTGAATCTTCGGATCACGGAGCTGGTCGTCGACGCCCGTCGCAACGCTCGAGATGGAGAGGTCGAGGAGGCGTGGGTTCGGCTTGGTGATGCACACGTGCTGTCCCAGCCGTGGCCTGTGCCTCACGTACGAGTCCACCTCGAGATGTTGGCGTTGGGATGGCGGACCCGCGGCGCAGGAGAGGTGGGCGGACAGTTGTTCCGGCTCGCTGTCGCGGCGCCGGGGTCGCTGACGGGCCGCTACCCGGCGGGAAACTCCGGTCGGGCCGACGTCTCGGCATTCGCACCAGCGCCCATGCGTCCCGAGTTGGCAGCGCTGCTTGATTCTGCAGCGGCGGACGAGACCGGGAGGCAGGCCGGTGAGTGACACCCTTCAGCTCGACCTCGACGTCGTGCTCCCTCATGCCCAAGACGTCGATGATCGCTGTGTTGTGGATCTGGTCAACTCAGTGCAGCGTCTCGATGGCGTTGACTCGGTGCACGTCATCGTCGACGACGAGTCCGCGGGCGCTGGTTCGGCGACGCTGTGCTTGCATCTGGCTCCCGGCGCCGTCTCGATCCGGCGCCTGACCGACCGGGTGCGAGTCGCCGGAGCCACGATCGATGGCCGCTACGGACACCTCGTGGAACGAATCGACGGTGTCGGAAACACGAGTCGGGCGAACGCGCTCACCTCCCAGCTCCGTTCGACGGATGGCGTGGTCGATGCTGCGGTGACGGTCGAAGGCGTGGTGCGGGTCGAGTACGACAAGACTGCGACCGACGATGCTGCGGTCGCCGATGCGTTGGGACGGCTTGGCCTACGCACACGCCCGGCGCCCGTCCAAGACCAGGACCACCACAATGATCACGGCTCAGGCGACGGCCACGACCACGGGCATGGCGCCAGCCGGGCCGAACTGGCCGCAGCTGGGGTGTCGCTGCTGGTGTATCTGGTAGCGCGGAGCCTGGACTGGTTCAGTGATCTCGATGGTCCGGTGACGGCGATGTATATGATTGCAGCTGTCGTGACCGGCGTTTTCGTGGCCCGCGATGCCTGGCTGTCGGTCCGGTCTCGCGTGTTCGACATCGACCAGTTGATGCTGGTCGCTGCGATCGGAGCCGCGTTCATCGGGCACTGGTCGGACTCGGCCCTGCTGTTGGTGTTGTTCTCGCTCGGTCACGCCCTCGAGGGCTACGCCATGAATCGGGCCCGCAATGCGATCGAAGCCCTCGGCGAGCTGGCACCGGCAACCGCACGCCGACGCGACGATCCCGACGTCGAGGTTCCGGTCACCCAGTTGGCGGTGGGTGATGTCGTCGTCGTGCGCCCCAACGAACGGATCCCCGCCGACGGCGTGATCGTGGCGGGCGAGACAGCCATCGACGAATCCCCTGTGACCGGCGAATCCGTCCCCGTCGACAAGACCGCCCTCGACCACCCAGCCGATTCCAGCGCCGGCGCAGACGCCATCGCCGCTCAGCATCGGACCTTCGCCGGGACCCTCAACGGCCCGGGCGCCATCGAAGTGATGGTGCTACGGGTGGCCGCGGACTCCACGCTCGCCCGGGTGGTTCAGCTCGTCGCCGAGGCCGAGACCCAGATCTCGCCGACCCAGCGGCTCACCAAGCGCATCGTGCGAGTGTTCGTCCCTGCTGTCTTGGCGCTCGTGGCGGTTCTCTTGGTGGTACCGCCGCTCGCAGGAGAAGCGTTCTCGGACTCCTTCGCCCGAGCCATGGCCGTCCTTGTTGCCGCCAGCCCGTGCGCGCTCGCCATCGCCACCCCCAGCGCAGTACTGGCGGCGATCGCCCGAGCCGCACGCGCCGGCATCCTCGTCAAGGGCGGGGGACCGCTCGAAGCGCTCGGCACCGTCGACGCCATCGCCTTCGACAAGACCGGCACCCTCACAGAAGGCCGCCCGCGCCTCACCGACATCGAGCCCGCCGAACCGGACGCCGAACGCAATCTGCTTGCGGTCGCTCTTGCCGTCGAACGGCTCAGCGACCACCCCATTGCCCGGGCCATCACCTCCGGCATCGAATCACGCCTCGACGGTGAGCCGGTACCGACTGCCACCGACGTCACTGCTGTCAACGGCAAGGGCATCACGGCCACCGTCGAGGGCGAAACGGTCACGATCGGGAACCTCGCGCTGTTCGACGGCTTCGACGTCCCACAAGGCATCCGAGCCACCCAAGACGCGCTCGAATCACGTGGTCGCACCACCATGATCGTGGCCCACGGCGCCAGATTCTTGGGAGTGCTCGGGGTCATGGACACCCCACGCGATGACGCCCGGTCCGCAATCGACTCGCTGCGCGGCCTCGGTGTCGATCGGATCGTCATGGTGTCGGGCGACAACCAACGCGTGGCCACCGCCGTCGCAGCCCACGTCGGCATCACCGAGGCCCGCGGTGGCCTGCTGCCAGCCGACAAGGTCGACGCCATCAATGGGCTCGCGGCCGACGGCGTCGCCATGGTCGGCGACGGAGTCAACGACGCCCCTGCACTCGCCGCCGCAAATGTCGGCATCGCCATGGGCGCCGCTGGCAGCGACGTTGCCCTCGAGACCGCCGACATCGCCCTGCTTGCCGATCGCCTCGCTGCGCTGCCAACCGCCGTCGGCCTTGCCCGCCGAGCCAGCCGCACAATCAAACAGAACCTCTACTTCAGCCTCGGTGTTGTCGCCGTCCTCATTCCTCTCACCATCGCCGGTGTCGGCATCAGCATCGCCGTGATCGCCCACGAAGGCAGCACCCTCGTAGTGGTCGCGAACGCCCTGCGCCTCCTCAACTACCGCACGGGAGAGGAGCCGCCGGCATGAACGCCGTTGCGCTCGTTCTGTTCGCGGTGTGGTTCGTTGTGGTGTTCGTTGTGCGGTCGGTCGTGCAGAAGCGCCAGACCGGCGACTCGGGCATCCGCCCGGGAGCGTTCGCCGAGGACGCCTCCGCCATCGAACAGATCGCCTACCTACTTCTCCTCGTAGCGTTCATCGGTGCCATTGCGGCACCGGTCGCAGCCATGGCCGGCCTCGATCTGCTCACTGACAACGACGCTGTCCCGATCGGTGGGTTGGTTGTCGCCGTGGTCGGGATCGGCGTGACCTACGTGGCCCAGCTCGGTATGGGCAGCGACTGGCGGATCGGGATCGACCGCACCGAGGTCACCGGACTCGTCACCGGCGGTCTGTTCGCATTGGTACGCAACCCAATCTTCACGGCGATGATCTTCACCGCCGTCGGCTTCGCTGCGATGGTCCCCAACGTCATTGCGGTGGTCGCAGCGATCTGTCTGTTGGTCGCGATCGAGCTCCAGGTCCGCTACGTCGAGGAACCTCATCTGCAGCGCCTTCACGGCAGGGTCTACGACGAGTACACCGCCCGGGTCGGCCGCTTCGTTCCGATGGTCGGACGCACGAGTGGGAAGGATCTGCGGTGACGGTCAGCCGGTTCAACATCGAGAAGATGGACTGCACGGCCGAGGAACAACTCGTCCGCATGCGGCTGGCTCAACTCGACGGCATCGACCACGTCGGCGTCGACCTCACCTCCCGTGAGGTCACGGTCGACCACGCCGGCGACACCGCAGCTATTGCCGCTGCACTGGACAGCCTCGATCTCGGCACCCGCCACCTTGGCGACGGCGGCACCGCCATTGGCCGAATAGACCCCGGTCGTGAACGGGCCGGGCTACGGATCGCGCTCGCGATCAACGCCACGTTGTTCATTGCGGAGATGACCTTCGGGCTCGTCAGCCGATCGATGGGCCTGATCGCCGACGGTCTCGACATGGGCGCCGACGCCTCGGTCTATGCGCTCAGCCTCGCCGCCGTCGGCTCCACCACGGCACGCAAGAACCGGCTCGCCCGCACCAGCGGCTACCTCCAACTGGGTCTCGCAGTGATCGGCGTCATCGAAGTCGTGCGCCGCGTCGTCATCGAGACCGAGCCGCCCGACACCACCACCATGATCGTCCTCGCCCTGTTCGCCTTGGCCGGCAACATCGCCACCATGATCGTGCTCCACCGGATCAAGACCGACGAAGCCCACCTCCAAGCCAGCTGGATCTTCACCGCCAACGACATCAAGGTCAACGCCCTCGTCATCGCCTCCGCCCTCGCCGTGACGATCACCGAGTCCGCCATCCCGGACCTCGCCGCCGGCGCCATCATCTTCGCCATCGTCGCCAACGGCGCGCGCCGCATCATCCAACTCGCACATTGATCGCTATCGAACTCGCCGAAGACCCTGGTCGATCCGCAGTTAGTCGGAGGTCTCGGAGAACGAAATCTGGAGCGAAGTCTCCTCGTCGGCTCCGTTCGCAAGATCGAATTCGAGAAGTGTTGGCACGCCGTTGAAGCCGAACTCCGCGATGAGCGTGTGTTCACCGAACGATGATTCGTCGAACCGCTCTATCTCGTCCGTCCATCCTGAGACCATGTCGAAGAGCAACTCGACGGTCCAGTCCACCTCTGAGCAGTAGGAGTTGGTCGTCGAATCAACTGAGACCGTTGCGAGGTCCCCGCCAGCGACGACGGCGGTCCACGTGCAGCCTCGGCTCCAATAGTTCACCGACTCCACAAGCTCGAGTCGATAGTCATCGATCCCAGCGGCGGCCCAGTCTGACCGGGCAGCCGCCAGGGCGCCCTGCATTGAGTTCTCATCGTCAATGTCAGCGAACTCGATCGAGAGCGATGTTGCGTCGCCGCGAGTCGGGGTGAACGAGATGTGTTCAGGAATCCCGAGGTCGGCCCATTCCACGTGGAGCTGGCCTCGCCCGTCGCCAGCGAGGTCCTGCAACTCATGCAGCTGTTCGTGCAACGCAGGCACTGAAACGTCACGGTCGCCGCAATCGACATCGAACAACGCGATCCAGCGAAGGTCAGCTTTGCCGTCGTGGATCTCAGTCACCCACGTGCATCCTCGGCTCGGTGACAGTTGATCGTCCTCGGTCACTCGAACGACGTAGCTGCTTGCTGGATCGCGGCTCCATTCCGCCACGGCCTGTTGGACGGAAACAGCGCCCGAGGGAGCGGCGTCGTCATCCGCGGAGTCTTGTCCCGTGGGTGAGGCCGCGCCGAAAGAGCAACCCAACGCCAGCAATGGCACGACCCATGCCAATACGACTCTCATCTGGCAACGGTACAATTCGCAACATTCGACCGACCGTCAGGGTGCTGTTCGCTCTGGCCTGACGCCCCGCTCGAACCTGTTGCGCACGATGCGGTGAACCAGGCTGGCAGTCGTCGAATCGTGAGACACTGACCAGATGCGGGTCAGGATCATCGGATACGACTTACCGGGTCGCCAGTTCTGCGACGCAGCAGGTGAGCCCCTCGTCGATGTCTTGGTCGGCCTCCAGATTCGCAGGGATCCCGCTCAGCTGGTCGCGGCCGACGCCGAGATCGCAAGTTGGGAGATCGATGTAGCAGTTGTCGCCGAAACCGACGGGAGTCCTGATTTCAAAGGCCCAGCGGTTCACGGGAAGCGTGGTGACCGATTCCTCTACCTCACTTGGGGCGTCGTCGACGACCAAGGCGACTTCGCCATGTTCCGGCGCGCCAAGCTCATGCTCAACCGCATCGACGCTGACATCGTGGAACTGGCCGAGAGCGCCAACCACCAACTCGTCGCCCGAGTCAGAATGACCGATGCTCAAGGAGCCCCGCGGTGTGCGAGGGTCGATCCACCCGACATCGCATGGAGCATCGACGACTCGTGACTTGGGGTGTCGCGTTGCTAATGGTTTGCTAATGGCATCTGGCGTCCTGGAGCGGTAGGAGGCGGTATCGAGCGGATTGCCGGGTCGCTGGCTGCCGCTCAACGCCGCTGGTTGCCGCAGGACGACGCTGAGTGCCGGGCGGGGGAGGTTTGTTCAAGTCCCCCCTCCGACACCACACGAAACCCTTGAAATCCCTGGGCTCCTGAGCCCGGGGATTCGCCGTTTTGTGTTGCTTGTCATCACGATGTCATCAGAAACGGTTGGTCCTCCTCTCGGGTGTCACAGCCGGGTGAGAGACTGGGGCGCATGGAATCGGTGGAGTTGTTTCGGGCATCACTCAGACCAGGGTTTCGTGAGCCGCTCGCACACGGACGGTTCGTTGGGCGGCAGCGCGAGCTGGCTCGGCTGGACGAGGTGCTCACGGAGCGCAAGTCAGCGACGGTGCTGCTCGCAGGCTTCCGAGGTGCAGGCAAGACCGCGCTTGTTGACGAGGCGATTCGGAGGGCCGGCGCAGAGACCGATCAGCTGGTCATCAGGATCGCCGTGCCATTCCCGAAGTCGTGGCTCGATGCGCCGAGCGAGAGGTCGAATCGGTGCACGCCGTCGACGATCGTTGGCTCCAGCAGATCCGGGATCATGAGCTTGTTGGTGCCGGGTTCGGTGGCTGACACGGTGTTCACAACGACGTCGTCGGCTTCGAACCCGCCTCCGCCACATGATGCGAGGATCAGTGTGACGCAGAGGAACGCCCCGAGCAGGCGAGGCTTCGGGGCGTCAGAGCGGTGGTTCATGCTTCGATTCTGGCGGTGGAAACTGGCGACGGCATGGTCTGATCAGGTCTTCTCCCAACGCCGAAGAAGGAGCGGCGAAGCCGCTCCTTCTCCATCACTCGCAGTGTCGACGAGACGCTTTGGTTAGACGAGCCTTGTCGATCACGACCCTGGAGGATCGTCGGTCCAGGCAGCCATGTAGTCGGCGTGCAGGCTCGAGCCCTGGTCCATGCCCTCGTGGTCCGAAGACAGGCGCCACTCGGAGTCGATGTCGAGGTCGAACTCGAGGTCGATCTGGAGACGCGGAATCCGATACGGGTGCGAGTCTGGGCAGTCGCCACCATCGCTGAATGCGAGGTGGCTGATGTTGTCATCGCTGCTCAAGACGGGCTCGCCGTCGGCGTCTACTGCGAGGCAGTTGGGATAGTTGATCTCGAACTCGATCTCTTCGGCATCGCCGTCGATCTCGAAGTCGTTGTCTTCAGCGCCGAGCACATCCGACGTCGTGAGCATCTCGAGGCCAACCGGAATGGCGTTCACATTGCGGCGGCCGCGGTAGCGGACGTCGATGTCGGTTGGTTCGACGGCGTCGCCGTTCTCGTCGAAGAGTACGGGCGTCCAGTAGGCGGCAACGTTGCCGTCACGGCGGCCCTCACACGTCGAGTCTTCGTTGGCGAGCAACGAGTCGATGGTGCTGAAGGCGTCGGTGGACGTATTGCCCCAGAACATGTGCGCGTGGGCTGCGCCGACCTCACCAGGGAACACGATGGGATCATCGGAGTTGAAGTGCGACACTTCGCAATCGAAGTTGAAGCCTCCGCCACCGTTACCGCCGCCGTTGTTGGCGTTGCCGTTGTTGCCACGGTTTCCGCGGTTGCCTCGGCGGCGGTTCCGGCGACCGTCGTCGTCACCATCGTTGTCGTTGTCGTTGTCGTCTTGGAGGGTCTCGACGTCGTTCTCCGTGTCGCCTTCGGCGTCATCGTCGACCTGGGCGCTTGCGATGCCGCTGAAGGCGAAGACGCTCAACAGCATCGCCGCGATCACGGCAAGGGAAACGCCAACTCGGCGAGCGTGCGGCTTCCCCTCTTCTTGGGGGGATTCGGTAGTCATTGCTGGTCTCATTTCTGCGCCATAGGAGGGGCGAACCGACTTGGCTCTGCGGGGCGCAATTCCGACCATACGGAGGCGAATCTGCGGTGTCAGTGCTGTTCGCG
Organism: Acidimicrobiales bacterium; assembly: GCA_020629635.1. Lineage (GTDB taxonomy): Bacteria > Actinomycetota > Acidimicrobiia > Acidimicrobiales > SHLQ01 > SHLQ01. Next base: position 449,414 of record JAHDCX010000001.1, read on the forward strand.
GCATCCTGAAAGGCCCTTGCCAAAGCCTTTGCAAACCGCAGCCAGACCTCTTGAAATCCGGGCAAAATCGGCTGATTTGGCGACGTTCCGACTGTCGGGATCACGCCGAAGCGCGTCGGGGGAGTGGTGATTGAATTTCGGGATCTTCGTCGACGTGATCGCCGCCGCGCTCGTCGATCTCGCCACCGGTGAGAAAGACGCCACGCAGGCGTGAGGAGCATCTCCTTCCGCTCATGGTTTGCGCCGGTGCGGCGGGCAACGACCGATGCCGGTCACCATTGCGCTACCCCGCGCTGGGACTGGAGATCCTGAACGCTCCATTTGGTTGAGAACTCTTCGCCATCTTCGCCGCTGCGTCGACCCGTTTGGTCACGAACCGGTTCGGGGTGCTGGGTGTGGTTGGGGATCGCCGATGACGACAGTGGCGAGCAGCTCGTCCGCCTTCGCTTGGAAGCTGCGGTCGTTTCGTGGGGTGCCGGCGAGGATCACCAGCGGGCCGTCGTCTCCGCCGTCGATCCACCACACCCGCCGGTGCAGCCCGAGTTCGAAGGTCGCGCCGCTGACCCCACCGTTCTCGAAGACCGTGTTGACCAAGAAGGCAACGCAGAACCCGGAACTACCGCAGACATCGACATCCGCAACCTCGGCCTCAAAATAGAGGGCCGAGCGTCCACCGATCTCGGTTCGCTCGGGTCCGTGGGTCACCACGCCATCGACGACGGTGTCGAGCCATCCCTCGACATCGCCGAGGGGCCACGGCGTTTGGGTCTCCAACGCGGCCCAGGGTTGGGTGGGGTCGGCCAGCACTTGTGGTCGCAGAAACACCACATCCAGGTCGCCCGGCTGCGCAGAGTCGGGTGACCCGAAAGCGGTGTGACCCGGGAGGTGGTCGAACACGATCCAGTTGTCGCCGACCGTCAGCGAGACCGGTGTGCCGGTTGTTCCCAGCTCATAGTCGCCAGGCGTGGCAGCGGTGAATTCAGCGAGACCGTCGGATGTCGACTCGGACGACGGGTCGATACCGTCGTTGGCCGCTGTCGGCGCTTCGTCGCCCGCGACGTCGAGTCGCAGGACTTCTCCACTCGGCACCAGCGAGATGGCCGCCCGGCCGGCGGTGATGTCCGCGATGCTCTGGTCGAGCGACTCGACGATCTCCGGAGTCAGGCCGTCACCCTGAGTCGAGAACACGATCCCTTCGTCGCCGACGCCGAGCCGCAGCAGCGTCCCCTTGTCGCCGCCATCGAGGATGTGCTCCACGAGTCGATATGACGCCGTGTCACCACGCTTGATGATCGACGTCAGCACATGCGGCCGCTGTGCGTCGTTGGCGTTGAACCATTGATCCTGATCCATGCCAATGGCCCAGAGATGCTGCCCGGTGACGGCGGACTGCTCGACAACCGCCTCCAACACTCCTGCGCCCGAATCCCCGGCAGCGGCGAACACCACATCGGCTCCCCGCTGGTACAGGGCGTCTGCCCGCAGTCGGCCGATGTCTGGACGGGTGAAGCCGCTGAAGTCCTCGACGCCTTCCTGGTCAACGAACGTCGTGAGTATGGCGATCCCCGAATCGACTGAGCGCACCCCCGCTTCGAAGCCTGCCCGGATCTCCTCGATCACGGGGATCTGGGCGCCGCCCACGAATCCGACCGTATCGGACTCGGTCTTTCCGGCCGCAGCCACTCCGGCCAGAAAGCCAGCCTCCTCGTAGGCGAAGGTCACCGTCGAGGCATTTTCAACCTGGTCGGGCCAATCGAGGAGGCCAAAGTGGATGTCAGGGAACTCGTCGAGCGCACCCGGAGTCACCAGGAAGGCGTCGGTGATCACGATGTCGGGGTCCGTCGCAGCCACCTCCCGGAATGCTGGGCTCGGGATGGGTGCGTACGCCGCCTCATTGAGCGTCATCGTGAACGTTCGCTCGGCTCGGTTAAGGCCGAGAGCCACGTTCGCTGGCCAGCCACTTCCGCGACTGTTGCCGAAGACCACGACGGTCGGACCGTCGTCAGTCGCGCCGACAACGCCGAACAGGAAGAGCGCTGCGACGGCGAGGGATGCGGTCAACGCGCCGACGAGAGTCCAGAGCCGGCGTCGGCCTCGGTGAGCGTCTCGTTGCTGGCGATGTTGTGTCACCCGTTCGGCTTCGACGCGAGCGATGCTGGCGTCGACGTAACGCTTCTCGGCGTCGTTCAGGACGATCGCTGATGCTCCCGCGGTCTGGTCATAGTCGGCGAGACGGCCGGCGGGCAGGAGGTAGCGGGGGTTCTCCTCGGCGAGTTCCCATTCATGCATGGCCATGCGAAGCGAGGCATGGCGACGAAGATCGTTGCGGCTCTCGTCGATCCATCCCTCGAGTGTCGGCCACGCTGTCAGGAGCGCCTCGTGCGCAACCTCGACGGTCGGCCTGCCTGTCAGCTGATCGGAGTCGAACGACAGCAGGCGATGCTCGCCAAAGTGGCCGATGACCGTTTGCATGGTTGCGGTGTCAACGGAGACCGATGCCACCTCGCGCGCCGGTACCCGCCGTCGACTGCGCTGGTCCTGGTCGGTCACGGTGACGAGCCGAAGGAACAACTGGCGCGCGGCGTTCGTCTCATCGTCGTCGAGCCGCTCGAAGAGTTCCGTGGCCCTGCGTTGCATGGCGCCCTCGAGGCCGCCCATCGCTCGATACGTCGAACTCATCAGGAAGTCCCCTGACCGACGGTCATACAGCTCAGTGAGCGCGTACTGGAAGAGTGGGAGAGCGCCCGGTTGACGGTTGACGTCGGCGATGAGCTGGCCGAGCAGTGCTGGCTCGAGCCGGGCGCCGGCAAGCTCGGCCGGTAGGACCGCAGCCGCCTCGAGCTCTTCGTTCGACATCGGCGTGACGTTCACGACGCCGGCACCCACCCGGGCCCCGAACGCCGGATGTTGTAGGGGTTTGCTGTAGTGGTCCGCCCGCAGGGTGATGAGGATCGAGATCCGATCGTGCGGGTCGTCGGCTGCGGTCACCAAGTTGGACAAGAAGCGCTTCTGCACCGCTTCGTCGTCGACCATCGTGAACAGTTCTTCGAACTGATCGATCACCAGCAACAGCCGCGAGTCGTCAGGGAGGATCCTCAGCGCCGCCCGAACCAGGCCAGCATCGCCATCGTCCAATTGCTCGCGCAGGCTGTCCGGTCCGTCGATCACGGTGCGGAGCAGCGCACCCTCGAGCTCGGCGAACGGATGGGCTCCGGGCATCATGGCGGCGACAAGCCACCCATCAGAACCCTCGATTGCGCCCTTGGCGATGGCCGGCATGATGCCAGCCCGAACGACGCTGGACTTACCCGAGCCGCTCGCCCCTACCAGCGCGACCAGACGCTGACCACCTGCGAGCGTGCGAAGAACTTCGGCCGCCAAGGCGTCGCGTCCGAAGAACATCGAGGCGTCGTCGGTCGCGAATGGCCGCAGACCCTTGAACGGATTCGACAGAACCGGCGGCCGGGCCGGTTGGTCGTTGATCAGTGGAGTGCGCGGTTGCACCTGCGGATCGTGGAGCAGCAGTTGTTCTTCGAGCCGTCGGAGGTCGGGTGACGGGTCGATCCCGAGCTCGTCACTGATGTGGCGACGGAATCGATCGATCGATCGCAATGCGTCGGCTGATCGGCCCGATCGGTAGAGCGCGAGGGCCTGATGGCCGACTAATCGCTCCCGAAGCGGGTGTCGGTCACGAAGCAGCTCGATCTCGGACACCAGATCACCGGCCAACCCGCGCGCCAGGTCGGCATCGAGTCGATCTTCGAGCGCGGCGATGCGCTGTTCGTGCAAACGTCTGCGCTCGCCCTGGCAGAAGTCTTCGTAGGCGAAGTCTTCGTAGGGGTCGCCATGCCACGAACTCAATGCGGTGTGGAGGAGCTCTGCTGCGGCGGCCGGATCGCTCTCGAGGATCGCTCGCCCACGCTCGACCTCTTCGTCGAAGCGAGCCACATCGAACTGGTCATCGTCGATGTTCAGTTGGTAGCTGGTGCCCCGGGTCTCGAGGATCGAACTCTCGCCGCGCTCGCGGTCGGGCTCCAGCGCAGACCGCAAGCGTGACACATAGACCCGGAGCGTGTTCTCCTTCCCGTCGGCCTCCTCGCCCCAGATGGCCTCGACGATCGAATCGAAGGAAACGGCCCGATTGCGGTTGATGAGTAGAAACGCGAATACCGCCTGTTGCTGCCGGGCACCGAGGTCGACGGGCTTTCCATCACGTTGGACGACCAGTGCCCCGAGTGCTCGAACTCGCATGCCCGCCACCTCACTATCGTTCGGTTACTGCCAAGTTACTCGCCGCAGACCTGGGGACTTCTTTGGCTGATTCAGGAGTTCTCGGCGGGTCCGAGGCTCGAGGGCGACAAGCCGGTCAGGCCATTCGCGCGGGCCCATTCGGCCACGCCGGAGAGATCAACGGGTTCTGCAGAAGGAGTGGCCACGGGCGTCGACTGTGGACCAAGGCTGGCCGGTGAGAGGCCCGAGAGTCCCGTCGTTCCCGCCCAGTCCGCAACGCCGGACAGATCGACGGCCTGTGGCGTTTGGGCGGGAGCTGTCGGCTGTGCGTCGGCAAGGCTCGCGATGCCGAAGGTGGAAGCGCCGATGGCGGCGGCGAGAACACCAGCCCTGCGGGCGATGAGGAATCGTGAGTGGTTGCTGCGGTGGTTCGTCATGATGTCCTTTCGTGGTCCCGAGCGTTTCGGGACTTCGTTGACGATCACCACGTTGGAAGCAGGGCCTTAGCAGTGGGTTTCCTGGGATTAGTCATCGCTTAACGGCGGTCACACCGGGCGTGATTGTTGCGTTGATCGGGCGATCAGCGGGGCTTCGTGTCATAGCCGGTCGGTACCGTCGTGGGTGCCGGGGTGTTCCGACGCCTCGGTCGGTGGGATCGACGGCTCGTCCGCAGATCCAGGGTCGCGTGCTTTGTGAGGAACCCGTCATGTCGTGAAACAGGTCGGGGCGACCCCGCTCGATGGGGTTCGAGGGGAGACACTCGACTCGGCAGATGCCGATGGGGGAGGCGTCGATGAGGGTCGGGAACCGACTTGCTCGAACTGGACCACGACCCGGAGTTCGAGCAGACGCACCACCCGATGAGCTCGTGCCCCGCTGTGCGCCGTGCCACCGAGCTCGTCATCGAGCGGAAGCATTTGAAAGAGAGACCGAGGCGAGTGAGATCTCGCGGGAGTCGGGCCGGCAGAACTCGTCTATCGGGTGGGTCTCGTCGCTCGCTTCGCTGCGTCTCGACAACGTGCCGCCCGAGCGAAATTGGCCGGGGAGTCCGCCGTGGCTGGCGGTATCGTGGTGGGTCTGAGGGCGACATCCGCCCACTGGGTTCGCCTGCCGGTTTGGTTAGTTCGACTCGCATGAACCACCACCCCGCTCTTAACGAGGTCCCACCAGGTACCCAGAACTCACTGCGGCCGAAACTTCGCACATCGCTTGGATACGCCGACCGCGTCATCCGGGCAGATGCGGAAGCTGTCACGATGGCATCGGTTTCGTCGCTCAACGAACTCAATTGCGGAACGACGCGTTGTCGTACCGCCGAGGAAGGAAACACCATGCAAGGAACTGTCAAGTTCTTCAACAACGAAAAGGGCTTCGGCTTCATCTCACGCGAGGGCGCGGACGACGTGTTCGTGCACTTCTCGAACATCGCCGGCGACGGCTTCAAGTCGCTCGAGGAGGGCCAGCTCGTCGAGTTCGAGATCGGCCCGGGCCGAAAGGGCGACGAAGCGCTCAACGTTCGCGCCATCTGAATGATCCGCTCGACACCGTCGAGCACGGATTGACCAACGCCCGCAGAGATCACCTCTGCGGGCGTTCGTCATCTCCGGGCCATCATCGGTCGGGCCATACTGAGCGAATGAACGCCTCGAGCCGATCCCGCCTTGTTGTTGTGCTCGTGTTCTGCCTGCTCGCCTCGGCGTGTAGCAGTGGCGAAACGCAAGATGCACAGCCACCCGAGGCCACCTCGGAGGAGGCTGTGGCGGCAGACTCCACCACGACCTCCGCCGCTGCAACGGCGCCGATCTCCGTGTCGAGCCATGCCGAACGGGCCTCGACACTGCTCGGGTTCGTGCCCGATGCCGCGCGACGCGTCACTGTTGTGGATGCGCAGGCCATCGCGATCGACCAGCACGCGAGCGATCCAGCCATCGCGTCGATTCTCGATCCCATCGCAGCCATTGCCGACGCCCGAGGGTGGACCGACCAAATCGCGACCGCCGTCCTCTTCACGACCGCCGACCGCGTCGACGCCACGCTGCTGGCAGCGTCGAGCGACGGCGCCGTCCTCGAGGACCCGGGTTCGTTCAGCGGCGCCTCCTCACCGACCTCATTCGCCCCTTACCGTGCGGCCATCGACACGCAAGTTCCGCTGAGCTTCGTTCATCTCCTGGATGCGGCTACGAGTGAAACCACGACCACCCTTGCAGACGCGCAGGCCGTTGCTGGACGCTTCGACGTCCGCGGAGACCTTCTCGACGGCGAACTGGTCTTTCATGCTCCCGACGCTGCGCTCTTCGTGGAGGCCTACAACGTGCTCAACCGGCCCGCGACCCAGGGGGACGACCCGATCGAAGAGCCGATCCGGCTCGACGCGCCTGTGGTGGACGGTCTCGACCAGATCGTGGTCGACATGGCGTTCTTCCTCGGAGATGCACCGGACGAGGGAGTCTCCGATGCGCGCAACGTTCTGAAGAAGTTGATCGTCGGCATGGAGACGCTCGAATACGCCGAAGGCGTCGGTGAGCGGACAGAGCTCGCCTGGCTCGACTTCGTCGTCAAGAGCGAGCAGTACCCCGAAGAACCGGTGCCAGCGGGGTCGGTCTACATCCGATGGGAATTCAAGGACGATGCGGCGATCGAAGCGTTCGAGCAGAACGAACTCCCCGATGGGTTCCGCCTTGCGCCCACTCGCTTTCTCGAAAGCGACGATCCCGACGGCGAGATCTTCTTCGCCCTGAATCTCTACGACGCGGCCGGCGGCACGGTGGTCGGGGGCGCCCGGGCCGAGTGGGACGTGTTCGTGCACGGCCCCGATGGTGCCGACCCGAATGCCGGCGTTCGACCCCGTTTCGCCGTCGTCCAAGCGCTCGCTGAAGAAGTGTCGGCCGAGGCGACGAACCTGCTCACTCCCGCGGAACCGCTCTCCCATGTGCTCGAGAACGGTCAAGTCGTTTCGACGGTCGCCCGATTCGGTGACGACGGCGAGGCGATCCCGGTCTTCGAGTCGAGCTTCCCGGTGCCGGTACCGGGAGAAGCTCCCGTCGCCCGATTCACCCGGGAGATGGCGATCGGCAATGACTACATCTATTGGGGTCACGGCGTCTCGGATCGGGTGCTCTACAACGCAACAACCTTCAACCACGACGCGCATTTCGTCGACGTGTCTCAGCTGACCTTCACCGACCTCTCGCCGTGGGCCCAGTACCTCAAGCCCGAGGTCAAGGACGCGGTCTACTACGACAACACACTCGAATATGTGGCATCGCCGATGGCGAACGTCGTCGACTCCCAATATCTCGACATCACCCCCGAGTGGCGTGAAGAACTGATCCGCTTCACGACCAACGGCCATCAGGAAGGCCTCATGCTGACGGCCGTCGAGCAACTGTTCACCGGTTCGGGCGATCCATTCGTGGGACGCGAGATCGTCAATGACACGCCGGCAGCGGCGTTCCACTTCGAGATTCTCGATCCCGCTGGACTCGAAGCGTCGCTGGAGTTGCCGCAGGGTCGTCGCCTGGCGCCGGTCTCGCTGTTCACCGGCGAGGCAGCACGGCACTGGCTCACCGTCGCAATTCACCAGTTCGAGGACGCGCCGGAGGGCACCCGTGCTGAGTTCATCGTCTACACCACGGACGACGATGGTCGACCGCCGAGCAAGACGATCATCCAACTCCTCACGGAGCGGGCGACAGTCGACCCTCTCCTCGTCGTCACGCCCGTCGGCAACGTCGATCACGGCCGATCCGGCGACGAGCTCCGAACTCGCCTCGATTCGTCCGAGATCACCTTCGACGCGGCGATGCTGCTCGACGAATTCACCGAGCGCGAACTCCATCTCGACTGGATCGAGTCCGGGGACGACACCTGCCGCATCGACGGGATCTGCGACCGCTACTACTACGACGCCGAGGCGCTCGACGTGCCCGTCAAGATTCCTGCCGAGGTCACCCTCGATGCGTTCTCGACCCCGTGGGACTCGTTCATCACCCCCGAACCCGAGGCGGCCTTCTTCCGCGACAACGCTCAGCAATACGCCATCAAGCCGGCGTACAACCTTGATGTCGAGATCGATTCACTTCCGTTCAGCGGAGTCGACGACGCCACTCACACGATCAGCGGAACCGGGTCGCTCCGGGGCCGCGTCAACGACCTCGTCGACTCGGACTACAGCTACACCGGCGACGCGCGACTCGAGGGCGACGTCTTCGTCTTTGCGATCGACCAGCAGATCGACAACGCAATCGGGACCGCTCACGTCTTCACCACTGGGCGGTTCGACCTCACAACCGCAAGCGGGACCCAGACCGTCGTTCTGTGCGAGGGAAGCGGTTTGCTCTGTACCGGGATCACGAGTGGGTCGACCAACTTCTACACCGCCCAGAACCTCGACCGGGCCGACGGCGAGACGATCACCTGGGAGGTCAATGCCGTCATCGATCTGGGCGGAACCTTCGGCATCGCCGACAGCGAATCGACGATCATCGCAACGGAGTCGTCACGCTGACGGATCAACGTACTCGGGCGACCGCTTCTCGAAATAGGCGGTGACGCTCTCCACCTGGTTCGGCGAACCGATCAGCGCGCCGATCTCGGCGCGTTCGTGGGCGAAGCCCGTCTCGAAGTCCTCCGCATAGGCGGCTTCGACCAGTCGTTTGCCGGCGCGGATGGCTTCGGGGCTCTTCGACGCGATCGTGCGCGCCAGGTCCATGGCGGCGGCGTGGGGGTCGTCGCTGACCGACGTTGCCAGGCCAAGCCGAAGCGCCTCCTCGCCACCCACCTCACGCCCGGTCCAGATCAACTCCTTGGCCACATCGGCGCCCACGATGCCGGGGAGCAGCCGGGTGACCGTCATGTCCGGCGTGATCCCCCAGCGGATCTCGAGGGCCGACAGCCGAACGTCGGGGTGCACGATCCGGATGTCGCAACCGATCGCCAGCTGAAAGCCCGCCCCGAACGCCACACCGTGTACCGCAGCGATGACCGGTACCGGCAACTGACGCCAACCCCAGACGGCCTGTTGCGCACGGTGCGTGATCCCGCCTTCGGTCATCGCCCCGATCGAGGCCGTCCCGGACGCGTCGTCGGCGCCGCCGTCGCCGGCCATCGAAGCGAACCCGGCGAAGTCGAGCCCGGCACACCACGACGGGCCATTGCCGGACAGGACCACGGCACGAAGGCCGAACGTGGCGGCCAACTCGTCCGCGGTTTCGATGAGTGCGGTGAACATCGCGCCGTCGACAGCGTTCATCTTGTCACCGCGATTCAATCGCACGTCAGCGATCCCATCCTGGACGTCCACGGTGATGCGGTTGCTCATGTTTGCGCCTCCCTGGTGGTCGAGTCTTGCACGGATGGCGGACGGGGCGGCCCGTCAGTCGAGGGCAGCGCGGCCATACCCGAACGGGAGTGCAAGACGGTGCTGTGCAAGGAGCTCTGGGTCATCCAGCAGATCGCGGGTGCGCATGTCGACGGTGACGCGGCCTTCGTCGAGCACGACGGATCGGTCGCAGGTGGCGAGCGCAAACGGGAGATCGTGCGTCACGATGATCTGCGTTTGCGGGAGTGCCGTCAGCAGCGCCGCGAGCTCGTGACGCCCGAGCGGGTCGAGTCCCGAGGTCGGTTCGTCGAACACGAGCACCTGCGGGTCCATCGACAACACCGTCGCGATGGCGGCTCTTCGCTTCTCGCCCCCGCTCAAGTGATGGGGCGTCGCGTCCGCAAGATCAGTCGCAGAAACCGCATCGAGCGCTCGGGTCACCCGTTGTTCGATCTGGTCGGGCGAGAGGCCGAGGTTGGCGGGTCCGAACGCAACGTCCTCGCGTACCGACTGCATGAACAGCTGATCGTCGGGACGCTGAAAGACGAGGCCGACGTTCCGGCGAATCTCTGACACGGTGTCCGACCCAATGACCTGGCCCCCGATCCGTACCGAGCCCGCATGAGGGGCGAGGAGCCCGTTGAGGTGGAGTGCAAGCGTGGTCTTGCCCGATCCATTCGGCCCGAGAATGGCCACTCGTTCGCCGGCGTCGACCTGAAGGTCGAGGCCGTCCAGCACGAGCCGGTTCGCTCCCGGATAGGCGAACGACAGCCCGTTGACGGAGACGTCGGTGGAGGCGCTCAACGGAGCCCCACGACAGCAAGGGCGACGATCGCAATGCACGCCGGCGCCAGCGCCACCAGCCAATCTGCGCGTTCGGCGCGGGGCGACCCGAGCTCGGGCATCGTCCCCGTGTAGCCGCGAGCGGCCATCGCGTCATGGACACGTTCGCCGCGCTCGTAGGTGCGCACGAAGAGGGTCCCGGCCGAGGATGCGATGGGCCGTGCTTGCCACAACCAGCGTGGGTCGTACCCCCGAGAGACCATGCTGCGACGCATCCGCCCGAGCTCCTCGACGATCAGATCGAGGTAGCGAAACATGAATCCGATGATCCCGATGATCGTCGCCGGCGCGCGGAGTCTGCTCAGTCCACCGAGGAGGTCAGGAATCGGCGTTGTAGCAGTGACGATGATGCTCGCCGTGGCGCCGAGGGTTGCCTTCGCCAGGATGTTCCAGGTCGCCCACACGCCATCGATCGAGAGGGTCAGTGGGCCAAGGTCGGTCGTCGCTCCATCGCCGAGGAAGGGGAGCGCGATGGCAAAGGCCACGAACGGCGTGACGGCTGCGAGGCGCCGCATCATCAGGCCCGGACGAAGTCGTGCGCATCGGACGGTTGCGGCGACCAACACCGCATCGACGACGAACACGGGGACCCACGTCCGAGGGGTCACGGCGACGGCAATGACAAACAGAAAGAGGCCGGCGAGCTTCGCCTCGGCGGCCACAGAATGAACCGGGCTCGTGCCGTGGACGTGCAGATGGCGATGGGTTGTCGAGTCGAGCTGGATCATGACGTCGCCGAGCCGCGAATCCGACGCTGTGCCGAGACGAGTCCCCACCCAACAAACAGCGTCACGGCGACACCTGCACCGCCCGCGACGGCGAGACTGAGGGACTCGTTGTCGAGCCCGCGGGTCGCGTAGTCGGCGAAGAGGCCGTCACCGAAGGTGTGTTCATCAGCGGTGTCGGCGAATCCGAGGTCGTCGGCAACCCGTTCGAGTCCGTCCGGTGCGGAGGCGGCGAACTGGCTGACGACGGTGGCGAGAAACACCGCGACCAGCAGGCTTGCGAGGACGAACGTTCGAGTGCCGACGTTTGGTCGGTGTCGAAGCTCGTTCGGAGCCAGGTCCGCAGCACCGACCACCAGATCAGGCCGAGCTGCGATCACGGCGCCGACGACGGCCCCCGTGATGAGTCCTTCGCCGATCCCGATGAGCACGTGCACGCCGACCATTGCGCCAAAGACCGTGTCGAAGGGAACGGGGGCGGTCGCTCCGAAAAGCCACTCGATCGAGAACATCATCGCGGCGAGAACCACCGACGCTCCCGCGGCAAGCGCGCTCGCCCCGACCACGCCGGTGCCGTTGTTGGGTAGGAGTCGACGGAAGCCACGGAAGAGTGCCCAGCCTCCGAAGGCAGGGACGATCGCCATGTTGATGGTGTTGTAGCCGAGCGCGGTCAGCCCTCCGTCGGCGAAGACGAGTGCCTGCACGATCACGACAATCGCCACGACGAGCGCTCCCACCCACGGCCCAAGCAGGATTGCGGCGAGTGCGCCTCCGAGGAGATGTCCGGTCGTCCCCGAAGCAACGGGAAAGTTGAGCATCTGCGCCGCGAAGATGAACGCAGCGCTCACCCCAGCGAGCGGGATTCGTCGATCACCCAGCTCGGTTCCGCTGGCATGCACGGCTCGGCCGACGATGAGGGCGGCGATCACGCCGGTCAACGCAGCGACCGACGGCTCGAGGAAGCCATCGGGAGCATGTAACGCCACGATCACTGCAAGGTCCTCTCGCCCGGAGCAGACCGCACCGTAGGTCCGCATGAGCGCTACTGCAAGCCGCTTGCAATAGAGAGTTCGTTGGCCACTACGCCTACGCTGCGGCCGTGGACCTCGACGCGGCACTCCGAGCGCATGGGCACCGTGTCACGCGTGCACGCTGCGAGGTGTGGGAGGTGCTCGTCGCCGCCGACGAACACTTGAGCGCGCAGGGCATTCTCGACCGCATCGACGGCGGCGACGCCCCGATCAACGAGTCGTCGGTGTACCGAACGCTCTCGCTCTTTGCTGAGCTCGGGCTCGTCCGGGAGTCCAGGCTTGACGAGACGGCCACGTGGGAGTTGTTCCACGACGACGCCGCGATTCACCTCGTGTGCGCACGATGCGGGCACGTGATCCACCACGACACCGACCTCGTCCATGAGTTGCGTCGCTCGCTCGAGGGTCGCGGCGACTTCGTGCCCGCCGAGATCGACGTGCGGGTCGTTGGCCGTTGCGATTCGTGCGAACCCGCCGTCAGCGACTCCTGAATCAACAGTCCGGGCGAATCGACGGGTCCAACTCCGGGAGGCGCCCGGTCAACAGCGACGACTTCACGATCGACGTGTTCGTTTCGGCGTGTTCGTGGAGCGGCAGCAGGATCTCGTCGAGCTCGGACACGTCGACCAGGGCAAGGCGAGCCACGAAGCAGTCATCGCCCGTGACCCGGTCGCAGGCGATGAATCGAGGCTCCTCGACGATCATCCGCTCGACAATCGGCAGGTGGTGAGCGCGCGGTTTCAGCCGGACAATCGCTTCGAGCGTGTACCCGAGCCGACGGGTGTCGACGCGAACGTCGAACGACGTGATGACGCCGTCGTCTTGGAGCCGGCGCAGACGCTCCTTCGTCGCCGGAGCGGACAAGCCGACCTGGCGGCCGATGTCGGCAAGGGTGGCTCGACCATCTCGGTCAAGCGCAGCAATGATCTCACGGTCGATCTCGTCCACGGCCTTGGTCACGAAAGCAGACTACGTCGCAATCGACCGAAACCAAGGTGAGAAGCTCCACCAACCGTTGTTTCGACGGCCGCCGGTCGGGTGGTATCCCTACGCTTCATGACGACGGTCGGCACCGGCCGCATGAGCACTCGGAGTTCTCGACCATGGTCACCGTTCAACGCATCGCCGCATTCAGCCACAAGGGCGCCGGAGGCAACCCCGCTGGCGTGGTCCTGCTCGACGACGGTGTTGTCCTCGAGCAGGCCGAAATGGCTGCGATCGCCGCCGACGTGGGCTTCTCCGAAACCGCGTTCGCGGCGATCGACGACACCGCCGACAGCTGGCGCGTCCGCTACTTCTCGCCCGAATCCGAGGTGCCGTTCTGCGGGCACGCCACGATTGCGCTCGGAGCCGCACTCGGCGAACGCCTCGGTCCCGGGGTCTATGCGCTCGAACTCAACGACGCGAATATCGAGGTCGAAGCACAGGCCGACGACGACGGAGTTCGTGCGACGCTGACATCGCCAGCCACCCGCAGCCGGCCGACACATGCAACCGAACTCCACGACGCGCTCGGCCTCTTCGGGTTGCTCGAGGACGAGCTCGATCCCAGACTCCCACCCGCGCGGATCCATGGTGGCAGCGATCACCTGGTGCTCGCTCTGACCGAACGCGAACGACTCCGAGAGATGGCCTACGACCTCGACGACGGACGCGCCATGATGCGCAGCCACGGCCTGGTCACGATCATGCTCTGCGTGGCGGAGAGCGAGACTACATTCGTCGCCCGCAACGCCTTTGCCTCCGGCGGTGTGCTCGAAGACCCGGCCACGGGCGCGGCTGCAGCCGCGTTCGCTGGTTACCTTCGGGACCGCGGTTGGCCCCACCACGGTCGATTCGTGATCCGCCAGGGCGAGGACATGGGCTCGCCCTCCAGGATCACGGTCGAACTGAGTGACGAGCCCGGCTCGCCCGTGCGGGTGTCCGGTCGAGCCCACATCATCGGAGACTGCTGACGGCTGAGCCCGCGGGCGGTCGCTACGATTCGCGCTCGTGGCATCAGTCGACCGGATCGAGGCAGACGTCGAGGCGGCAGTGCTCGGCGCAAGCTCTGCATCACGGATCGAAACGATTGACGTCGTCCAGTCGCTGTGGAGCGGGTACGGGCAGCTCCTCCGTTGTGGGCTCACGGGTCCAATCCGCTCGGTGATCGTGAAGCGGGTGCAATGGCCGGATGGTCGAGCCCATCCACGAGGTTGGGCAACGGACCGCTCGCACGCCCGAAAGCTCCGGTCCTACGAAGTCGAAGCCGCGTGGTATGACAGCGCGGCGCAACGGTGCCCACCGACCTGTCGAGTGCCCGGATGCCTGGCCCTCGAAACGAGGTCTGATGGGGTCCTCATCGTGCTCGAAGACCTCGATGCCGCCGGATTCTCCGCGAGACGCCAATCACTGAACGAAGCCGAACTCGATGCCTGTCTCCGATGGCTGGCAGCCTTCCACGCCACCTTCCTTGGAGAGTCGCCGACCGGACTCTGGCCGACGGGCACGTACTGGCATCTCGAGACCCGCCCCGACGAACTCGAGGCGCTGGAGGATGCAAGGTTGCGAGACGCCGCGCCGTTGATCGACCGGCGGCTCGCCGAGACCCGATTTCCGACGTTCGTTCACGGCGACGCAAAGGTCGCCAACTTCTGTTTCGACCCGGATGGGGGGCGGGTGGCGGCGGTCGACTTCCAGTACGTCGGCGGCGGGTGCGGAATGAAGGACCTCGCCTACTTCGTGGGCAGCTGTCTCGACGAGCACGACAGTGAACGGCTCGGACCATCGTTGTTGGACCGCTACTTCGCTCACCTCGGCAACGCCGTCCAGGCAACGCGGCCGGACGTCGACCCGGCGGCGCTCGAGGCCGACTGGCGGCCGCTCTACCCCGTCGCCTGGGCGGACTTCCATCGCTTCTTGAAGGGATGGAGCCCCGGCCACTGGAAGCTCAACAGCTACAGCGAACGGGTCACCCGCGACGTCGTCGAATCGCTGTTGGGGCCCTCATGACGCTCACCGACCAGGACCTCGTGCAGCTCGAGCTCGCCGCCATCGAGGCGGCTCGGACCGCGGGTGAACTGATCGCCACCTCACGACCCGCCGA
Source organism: Acidimicrobiales bacterium (assembly GCA_020629635.1). Lineage (GTDB taxonomy): Bacteria > Actinomycetota > Acidimicrobiia > Acidimicrobiales > SHLQ01 > SHLQ01. Next base: position 464,648 of record JAHDCX010000001.1, read on the forward strand.
AGTGCGTCGCAAGGGTGGCGATCGCAGCCTCGCCGCCCAGATCGTCACCGAGGTCGACCGCGCCGCCGAACAGCTGATCCTGGACGGTCTTGCGCCGACGCTCAGCCAGCACGGACTCGGCCTTCTCACCGAAGAGCAAGAGGACGATCACACCCGATTCACCGCGGAACATTTCTGGTGCATCGATCCGCTCGACGGCACGCTTCCGTTCGTCAACGGCGATCCGGGCTATGCCGTGTCGATTGCCCTGGTCTCTCGTTCGGGGCACCCGGTGATCGGCGTCGTGTTCGATCCCGTCGAGCAGACGCTGTGGAGTGCGCGTGCTGGCGCCGGCACGTTTCGCAATGAACAACCCTGGTCGATGCCGGATGTCCGTGGCGAGCGGTTGACGATCTTTGCCGACCGCAGCCTGGTCGGAGGCGACGATGACGAGCGCATGGATCAGCTTCGCCGACTCGGAGCGGAGTTGGGGCTTCCCGACGTGGACCTTCGAAAGAGCACGGGAGCGGTGATGAATGCCTGCGCGGTTCTCGAGAACCCGCCCGCCGCCTACTTCAAGTTCCCCAAACCCAGCGGCGGCGGCAGCCTCTGGGATTTCGCCGCCACCGCCTGTCTGTTTCACGAAGCCGGAGCGGCCGCCACCGACATCCACGGCGATCCGCTCGACCTCAACCGAGCCGACTCGACGTTCATGAACCACAGAGGCGTGCTCTACGCCACCGACGAACGCATCGCGTCGGCGCTCCGCAGCCTCCACTAGATCTCCCGCGCTGTCGCTCGGCGGCCCTGGCCGACTCGTTCCATCGCCCGACGGATCGGCGGGACTCGAAGTGCCAACGCAAGGGCGATCATCACGCCGCTGACGCCGATCTCGCCGATCAGTGCAACGTGAGCGACGAGTGCAGCGGCGACGAGGTAGGTCGCCTTGTGGAGCAGTCGCCATCGCTTCATGCCCATCGCCCGCTGCGACCAGCGACTGCTCGTCACGAAGAGGGGAGCGGCGATCGCGAGGGCAAGCGTGCCCGCGATCAGAAACGGCTCGCTCAAGGCATTGGCGATGCTCGACTCGAGGACGAACATCGCGCCATTCGCGAGGCCGAGCAGAAAGAACACGATGCCGAGCGCCTTGCGGACCCGGACTTGGGTGCGGCCGGTGAGCCACTGCACGGGCGAGGCGAGAAGCATGGCCGCAAAGGTGAACATGCCAGGCTCCTCACCGGCAGCGAGGACGTTCTCGATCATCGCCTCGGTCGAGATCAGGCCCATGAAGCCGGCGAGCAGGTTGCCGGCGACGAGCACTGGGGCGATCGCCGCGATGGCGAGGGTGAGGCATTGGAGCGGGGTGAACCGGTTCCACAGCGGGGTCTTCAGCCAACTGGCCTGCGGTGTCGACCGAGGCGATTGCGTTGGTGTCGGCTGCGCCGGTGGTGATTGCGTCGGTCGTTCGAGGGTGGAGGTCATGAGTGGTCCTTTCGGGGTCGGTCTTCTCACGATGCGGGTTGGCCGTGGTGCCGCCGTCCACCCGTGGATGTCTTCGAATACACCTCAAGGAGTACGCGGCGATGCGGGTCGCCGTGGATACTTGACCCGATGATCGAACGGCTCACCAACAGCTCCCGGCCCGGGTCTCGGGTCGTGCGAGACGAGGTCGTCAATGTGGCGGTCGTCTTGCTCGTGGTGGTCGCGTTCTTCATCGAAGGCGCCGAATCCACCGATTCGATCAGTGCCGTCGCGATCGGTGGGGTCGTGATCGGTGGACTCGCCCTGCTCGCGCGACGCCGACATCCGGTCCCGGTGATGGGGGTCGTGATCGCCGCACACATTGCCGTGCTGGCGACAACCGAATCGGATCTCGTCATGCTCCCGATCGTCGCCGTCGCGCTCTACACCGTCGCCCGGCACGGCAACCGGCGCGAGGGCGTGGCCATCGCCCTCTGCGCGGCTCTCGCGCTTGCGATTGTCAGCGCTGCGTTCGGGGACGACGGATTCGTCGTCGAACTGCTCGAGACCGGCGCGCAGGCGTTCCTGCCGATTGCCATCGGCGACGCGATGCGCACGCGAGAGGATCGAGTCGCTGACCTGGTCGAAGCCGAGGCCGAGGCACGGGTGCAGGCCGAACGCTTGCGTATCGCTCGGGACCTCCACGACGTCGTCGCCCACGGCCTCTCGGCGATCGCCATCCAGTCGGGAGTCGCAGCCCGGCTCCTCCCCGACGATCAGACCGATGCCCGGGAGGCCCTGGAGGCAATCAACGCCACCGGGCGGAGTTCGTTGCAAGATCTCCGGACGATGGTCGGTGCGCTTCGGTCGACCGACTTCGAGGAGAGCCATCCGACACCCACCGACCCGAACGATCTTGACGACGTGGTTGCACCAACCAGGCGCGCGGGGGTCGAGGTCGCGATCGAACGACACGGTCGGTTCCCCGACGACGTGAGCGATGCGCTCGTTGTCGCCGTCCACCGGATCATTCAGGAAGCGTTGATGAACGTCGCTCGTCACGCCGGCGCAGTCCGCGCCGACCTTCATCTCGACCATCGTCCGACCGAGGTCGTCATCACGATCTCGAACGGTCCCTCGGTTGGCGACCGGCCGTCGATTCCGTCGACCGGAGTCGGGATCATCGGCATGCGCGAGCGGGCCGAGTCGGTCGGTGGTGTGCTCGATGCGAGGCCGCAGCCCGCTGGCGGGTTCGTGGTTGAGGCGACCCTTCCGTATTCGACAGCGAGGTCATGATGTCCGAGAGTCCGATTCGGGTGTTGATCGCCGACGACCAGGAGCTCGTGAGGCGGGGATTCGCTGCCCTCATCGCTCCAGAAGACGACATGGTTGTGGTCGGCGAGGCCGCCAACGGGGTCGACGCCGTCGACGCCGCCGTGACGCAACGGCCCGACGTGATCTTGATGGACATTCGTATGCCTGAGCGTGACGGCATCGAGGCGACGAAGCGCATCATCGAGCACGAACGCATCGACGACACGCGAGTGCTGATCCTCACGACGTTCGACCTCGACCAATACGTCTACGAAGCACTTCGGGCGGGAGCGTCGGGCTTCTTGCTGAAGGACACGCCACCCCAGCAGCTTCTCGACGCCATTCGCATCGTCGCTGCTGGCGACGCGCTGATTGCGCCGTCGATCACCCGACGGCTCATCGGTGAGTTTGCGGCCCGCCCCGACCCCGGTGACGCCGGGGGAGTGCTCGAATCGTTGACCGATCGCGAGCGCGACATCCTCGCCGAAGTCGGCAAGGGGTTGAGCAACGCGGAGATCGCCGAGCAGCTCTACATCTCGCCGCTCACCGCCAAGACCCACGTGAGCCGGATCCTGTCCAAGCTCGACGCCCGCGACCGGGCTCAGCTGGTGGTCATCGCCTACGAGACGGGGCTCGTCGCACCCGGAGCGGCCCGGGACGACTCGTAGGCGCCGGACGCAACCTGTCAACATGCGCCCATGGCGATCGACTTCACGCTGACCCCCGAACTCGAAGAGATCCGAGACCGGGTCCGGGCGTTCATCGCCGACGTTGTGAAACCCGCCGAGGCCGAGATCGAGGGGCACGGTGATCACGAACCGCTCACGGGCAAGGATCGGTTCCGCAAACTCGTCGGCCTTCGCAAGCTCGCCAAGGCCGACGGGCTCTGGCTGCCTCACATGCCCGAGGAGTGGGGCGGCATGGGCCTTGGTCACGTCGAGCTCGCGATGGTGCAGGCGGAGGCCGCCAAGAGCTACTACGGCCCCTGGGTGCTCAACTGCCAGGCCCCGGACGAGGGCAACATGCACACCCTGTTGCACTGGGGGACCGAGGAGCAGAAGGAGACCTACCTCAAGCCGTTGTGTGAGGGCACGGTCTGGTCGTGCTTCGCAATGACCGAGCCCGAAGTGGCGGGCTCAGACCCAACACTCATCCGTACCAACGCCTACGAGGATGGCGAGGAGTGGGTGCTCAACGGCCACAAGTGGTTCATCTCGAATGCGCACCGAGCGAACTTCGCCATCGTGATCGCTCGCACCGAGGACGATCCTGATCTGCCGCAGGCAGCCAACACGGCGTTCCTCGTCGATCTGCCCGCGGAGGGTTGGAACGAGGTCCGCCAGATCGAGACGATGCACGGGTCGACCGGGCACAGCGAGATCCTGATCGAAGACCTCCGCCTCCACGAGTCGCAGATGCTCGGCGGCCGAGGCCAAGGTCATCTGCTCGGCCAGTACCGGCTCGGCCCCGCCCGACTCGCCCATTGCATGCGGTGGATCGCCCAGGCGGAGACGGCGCTCGACATGATGGTCGAACGCTCACTCGACCGATACAGCCATGGTTCGGTCCTGGCGGAGAAGCAGGGCGTCCAGTGGATGATTGCCGACTCCGCAATGGAGCTCTACCAGGCGAAGCTCATGGTGCTCCACGCCGCCAGCAAGATCGACGCGGCGCAGACGGACCCGTCGATCGAGTTCACGTCCGAGGTGTCGATGGCCAAGCACTTCATCGCCAACAGCCTCAACCGGATCATCGACCGGGCAATCCAGGTCCACGGTGCGTTGGGCTATTCGACCGACACGCCGCTCGCGCACATGTATCAGCACGCGCGGTGGGCTCGCTTCGCCGACGGTGCCGACGAGATCCATCAAATGCGCATCGCCCAACGAGCGATCGCGGCGTTCAAGGACCACGGCACCACAAAGCCCGCAACGGGTGACCTGCCGATCTGATTTGAGGTGACGCTCAGCTGCCGAGCGCCAGCATCGCTCCAAGCGAACGCGAGCTGACGTTCGCTCCGCAACTCACGACCACGATTCGTTCGCCTCGGTGTGCCTCGGCGTAGTGCGTGGCCGCCGCCAACGCGAGGCCGGCGGAGCCCTCGATGAGTTGATGGTGATCGTCGATCATCGTGGCCACCGCTGCGGCGATGTCCGTCTCGGTCACGTCGATCCACTCGTCGACGACGCGTCGGCAGATCTCGAAGGTGATGGTGTGGTCTTCGAGGCCGCCAGCCGTTCCGTCAGAGAAGGTTGGTGATGCGGCGGGGTTGGTGATCTCGCCCGCGGCGACCGACGCCGCCATCGCCCGATCGTTGAGCGCGGAGGCGCCGATGACGCGGGTGGTCGGGGAGTGGGCTTTGAGCCACGTCCCGATCCCGCCGATGAGTCCGCCGCCGCCCACCGACACGACGACGGCATCGGGCCGTGCGCCGTCCTCGAGAATCTCTTTGGCGATGGTTCCCTGACCAGCGACGACCGAGGGGTCGTTGTACGGCGAGATGTAGATCAGCCCGGTCGCCTCGGCATGGTTACGGGCGGCTGTCTCGGCGATGGCGCTGTCCGAACCGGGCACGGTCTCGATCGTTGCGCCGAGTCGACGGATCTGGGCGACCTTGGAGGGTGATGCCTGCTCGGGAAGGTAGATCGTGGCCGAGATGCCCCGACTCGCCGCCGCGGTCGCCACCCCGATGCCATGGTTGCCCGACGATGCGGTCACTACGCCGAGCGCCGCGTCATCCTCGGAGAGGCCGTGGACGACATTGGCCGAGCCGCGCACCTTGAAGCTGCCGGTGACCTGGAGATGTTCGCACTTGATGGCGATCTCGGCATCGTGGCGTTCGCTCATCGGCGCGGAGTTGAGCAGCGCTGTGCGATGCACGTGCGGCTCGATCCGTTCGGCAGCCTCGCCGATCGCGGTGGGGTCGATGATCATGTGATGCCCTCCATCACGAGTTGTGCCATGGCCGCGTCCTGAATGCCGAGACCGCAGTGGTCGGACACGGTGATCTGGTCGACGGCAGTGCGGCCTGGCGAGCGGTCGGTGAGCACGTCGCCGAGCTCGACACATCGGTCGGCCTGAGCTGGGCAGTGGGCGAGTTCGCCAACTCGGCGTGTCACCGCGATCTGATCGGCGACGAGCACATCGCATCGGCGGAGAACGTCGTCGGCGAGTTCGCGCTTGCCGGTCATGTCCGCACCCATCGCAATGACGTGAGCGCCTGGTCGAAGCATGTCGAATTCGACGAGCGGTTCACGAGACGGCGTGCAACAGATCACGATGTCCGCACCGTCCACGGCGTCGGCCACCGTCTCGGCGGCAACCGCGTCGTGTTCGTCGCCGAAGCGCTCGGCGGTCGTCGGCGTCCGGCTCCACACGGTGACGGCATCGATCGGAAGGGCGTCGCGAATGGCCGCCACCTGGAAAGCCGCCTGGAACCCGCCGCCGAGGATCGTGAGACGGCGACTCTCGGCACGGGCGAGGGCTTGTGCGCTGACGGCAGACGCTGCGGCCGTCCGGATCTCGGTCAGCCAACCGCCGTCGTCGATGATCGCTGCTGGCGCGCCGGTGTGTGCGTCCAGCACCACGCTGAATCCCGAGTTGCCGCCCTCCGGAAACTGGCCCGACGCCGACTTGAAGGCGAAGTACGGTCCGCCGAGGTGCCCGCCCTTCACGTGGAGTTCGCCGCCGTTTGGCAGCACCATCGCAAACTCCTCGGGTGCGACCACGTCGCCATCGGCGAGCGCGCAGAAGGCGTCGTGCACGGCCCGGCGTGCCGACGCGAGGGTCACGAGCGCTCGTGCCTGTGCCCCGTCGACGATTTGCATGCGGGGAGCGTACTTGGGTACTCAGGGAGACCAGGTGAGGCCGGTTCTCTCCTCAGAGATCGTCCACAGACGAGCAGGTGCTTCGGTGTTGAGTGCGTGTTCGGCGGGTCGGTATCCGATCACTGGCCCAGCGGTGTTGGCCCGCTTGCTCGGCCCGTAGAGGATCTCCGGGGCCACCTCGGATTCGGTGGCGCAGAGGAGCGCGGGCCAGCTGCCCCGATCGGCCGACTGGAAGAACGGCTTCATCAACCGGATCAGGACTTTGTTGAACGCGCTGACGTCGCCCGAGATCAGATTCGTCCTCGATGCGCCGGGCCAGGGGCTGTAACGAACATTCGACCATCGAGACGGCCGATTCGTTCCGGCGTCCAGCCGTTGGTGCCGAAGGGGTTTGTGCGATCTGGCATTGGTGGCCTTTCAAGCTGAACCGGCGGGCAGGCCGTGATCGGTGGTGACAAACCCACACGAGCCAGTCGTTGTTGGTGTCCTCTGCACGAGAGGGCTCAGCAGGGCCTCAACATTGGCTGTGGTCGACCGGCGCCTTTGGTACGAATCCTACGGGGCGAGTCCCCTTCGGGGTGACGCGTCCTCCGCGCTTCTTTCGGTTGGCCATGGTGTGACCCTATTCGTCAGTCTCGGCCGGAGGTTGAGTTCGCCCGCTCGGTCACGGCATCGATGTGCTCGATCAAGGCGTGTTCGTTGTTTCCGATCTGAAGGCGGTCCACCATCCCCGCGTCGATGTTGCGCTGGACATCGACGGCGGCGGCGAAGTCCTCTTCGGGGATCGTCACACAGACCCGCTCCCAGTTGCGCTCCCACAGCTCGGTTTCGTCGGCACGGGCCGACGGGATCATCATCGTGAGCCGGGCGGTCGAGCGGCTCGGGTCGACGGGGTCCGGTCGCAGCGAGAAGAGCTCGATGTGGCCGGCCTGCCACTGCACGATCGTGCCCGGCACCAACACGATGGCGCCGGTCAGCCGGTCGAGGACCTTCCAGTCGTCGCGCGGCTCCTCGGTCAGGTTGGACACCAGCCGATTCTTCGGAAGCCACCCTGCGAAGTGCGGCCCGAACCGTCGCGGCAAGAACGTGTTGGCGGGGAAGTACGGGGCGATCGAGTCCCGGTGCAGGTACTTCAGGTGGTAGACCTCGAGAAATCCGTCGGTAAGCAGCTTCCAGTTGCAACCAAGCTCGTACGTCGTCGACGCGTAGTGCTCCATGTCGGACAACCCGAGCTCGTCGAAGAACGCATCGACTTGGTCGAGCCAATCCGCCACCGACTCGTCGACTGCGTCCGCACAAGGGGTGATCCAGATGATGCCGTGACGTTCTTCGCATCGCAGCGGCCGAAGGCCCGTCGTGCATGGCCCAAACGAGAACAGCGAGGCATCGGAGATGGAACGCAGCGAGCCGTCGAGCTCGTAGCTCCAGGCATGGAAGCCGCACGAGAAGATTCGGGCCGAGCCCGACTCGCGGGTCTCGACCGTGGCGCCACGGTGCGCACACACATTGCGCATCGCGTGGACGACGCCATCACGGTCACGGGTGATGATGATTGGGGTGCCCACGAGTGTCGTCGTGACGAAGCTCCCCGGCTCAGCGAGCTCGCTCGATGCCAGCGCTGCCACGGGCGACGCCGCGATCGCGGCAACCTCACGGCGATGACGATCGGCGTCGGTGTAGATCGAGGGGTCGATCGATGCGGCTCGTGTGGTGGCCGGCGGAGGCCCTGCCTGAATGCGTTCGAGAAGCGCGTCCCCGATCGCCAGTTCTTGCTCTCGCTGCATGGCCACATTTTCGACCGCCAGTTCGAGAAGTCAACCGACGATCTGAAAGCGTTTCGCCGATGAACATCGCCCTGCTTCCTGCGGTCGAGCAGCGTCGGCTTCTTGCGGCAGGAGAGATCTCCGCAGTCGAGCTCCTCGACGCATGTGCAGCGCAATACGAACGGCTCAATCCGTCGCTCAACGCCGTTGTCGTGACTCGTCTCGACCACGCACGACGCGATGCACAGGCCGCCGACGACGCGCACATCCGGGGCGAACCCCTCGGACCGCTTCACGGTCTGCCAATGACGATCAAGGAGTGCGTCGACTGGGTGGGAACCCCGTCGACGTGGGGTGATCCCCGCCATGCCGACTACCTCCCGGCTGAGGACGCCGATGTCGTGAGGCAGCTCCGGCGGGCGGGGGCGATCCTCTACGGCAAGACGAACGTCCCGAAGCATCTCGGCGCATGGCAGGCCTACAACGACATCTACGGCCGGACCAACAACCCGTGGAACGTCGAACGAACTGCGGGCGGCTCATCCGGTGGCTCAGCGGTCGCGGTCGCGACTGGGATGGCCTCACTCGAGATCGGCAGCGACATCGGAGGCTCGATCCGGTGGCCGTCGGCGCACAACGGGATCGCCGGACTGAAGACGAGTTTTGGTGTCGTGTCTCCGCACGGACACTCATTTCCCGGTCACGAAGGGATCGTCGACAACAACGTGCTCGGGCCGATGGCCCGAACTGCCGCCGATCTCGAGCTCCTACTCCCGGTGATCACCGAGCCGCACATTCTTCTGGCGCCACCAGAGAAGCAACGGCTCGATCAGTTCAGGGTCGGGGTGCTCCTCGACAACCCGATCGGAACGCAGAGCGCAGAGATGACGGCAATGCTCGAGGCCGCGGTCGCAGCGCTTGTCGATGCCGGGGTCGAAGTGGTCGCCCCGCCACTGTCCGACTTCCTGGTCCGCACGCACGAGGTGGGCCTCGAACTCGTCCGGGCGGCTGCGACGGGCCCCAGCGAACCGCCGCGGGCGGAAGATCTTGATCGCTACGCCTCTGGAGGTCGTGACTACGACGCCCTCGCTGCTCAGGCGCAACGTGTGACCTACCGCGAGTGGATCGACCTCAACAACGAACGTGAGCGCGCACGGCTCCGATGGCGCGACTACTTCGCCGACGTGGACCTCCTGCTCGCTCCCGTCGTCCCAACCACGGCACCACCGCACGACACCGACCGTCGATTCGCCGAACGCGCCATCACGATCGACGGAGCGGAGCACTCGATCCTCGAGCAGTGGTTCTGGGCAGGTCTGGCCAATCCGACGTATCTTCCGTCGGTCGCGCTCCCCGTCGGCGTCGCCTCAGATGGATTGCCGGTCGGGCTTCAAGCGCTCGGCCCATTCATGGGAGATCGTCTCGTCCTGCGGTTCGCCACCCTTGCCGAGGGCATTCTGGGCCATCCGATCGAAGAGCTCCACCGGCGCCTCGAAGGGTGAGCCGTCAATCCATCAGCGCGTCGGCACGCACCGGTGCGGCCGACGCCGCACGGTGTTCGTCGGTCACCTTGCCGTAGAGCGAACGGATCCGCTGAACCGATCCGACCGAGCCCGGTCGCTCGCTGAACGACATGATCAGCAGCAACCGAGTCGTGTCGCCAGTGTTCGGGGTGACCCGATGCAGTGAGAAGCGGCCAAGGAAGAACTGGAGGTCCCCAGGCCGCAGATCGAGTGTGCGGACGCCCGTCCGATCACCGTCGAGAACTGCCGTGACGCCGGCGTCATTCTCGTCGGCGGGGGAGCGAAGGTCGGGGACGTACTCGAAGCGCCCACCCGAATCGGCGGACTGAAGCAGCATCGTGATCGTGAACTCGTTCGTGTCGAAGTGCCAGTTGAACTCTTCGCCGGTCCGCTGCACGTTCACGATCATGTTGGACACCGGGTCCTCGTAGACGTGCAGCTCGTCCTTGGCGAGACAGTCCTGCAGAAAGTCCTTCAACGGGGCCCAGTCGTACAGCCGCTTCGAGTGACTGGTCTCGTCCCACTCATCGGCACGTACGAACCCGTTCGTGCGCGGAAAGAACCGGTTACGAGGATGATCGGCCGGCAGCGTGGGATCGGGGTCGCCGAGGTGCACGTTGGCCTTGTTCACCGGGTTGTAGAAGGCGAGATGCTCCCGTTCGGCTGCCTCAGCGAGCAGGGCCGCATGGCCATCGCCGCTCAGGAACCCCCGAAGCACCGCGCAACCATCGTCTGCGAGCGACGTTCGAACGTCATCGACGACCTCCCTGCGTTGTGGCGAGTCCGCGGCGGCGATCGGATAGCGGTCTTGGTCGATGATCTGTTGCGGGGTCAACCGAGTCATTCGAGGATCGTAGGCAGGCCCGCCCGAGTCGGGGAAGCGACGTCAGCGAGGACCTAGTCTTTGGTCGTGGTCGACCACGAGCATTGGTACGGAAAGCCCGAAGTCGGGTTCCGGAGACTCGGAACGAGCCTCGAGCCGGACCGGGCTGATCTCGGATCGACGTACACGCCCATCGATCACTTCTTCGTGTGCACGGCAGGGGAGCCAGCCGTCATCGACCCGGACGCCTGGACGCTCCGAATCCACGGGGACGCCGCCGCAAGATCGGTCGAGGTCGGCATGGAGGAGCTGCGCCAGCTCGAACAGGTCCGCGTTGACGCCTGGCTCGAGTGCGCCGGAAACGGTCGGCGTCTCTTCGGTCTGCTCACCGACACGCCACTCGAGGACAGCGCGAACAACACGCCGTGGCTCCTGTCGGGAATGGGGCAGGCGTCGTGGACGGGGCCGCGCCTCTCCTCGGTCCTTGCCCTCGCGGGTCATGATGCGACGACTGCGTTCGTCGGACCGGTCGGCCACGATCGCGACAACCCCGAGGGCGAACCCATTCGCATGTCGCTACCGGTCGACAAGGCAATGCACCCCGACACGATCGTCGCCCTGACCATGAATGGCGAACCGCTCACCACCGCACACGGCGCGCCCGCCAGATTGTTGGTGCCCGGCTGGGTCGGTGCGTACTCGGTGAAGTGGCTCGCCGAGCTGGAGGTCTCGTCGACCTGGATCGACTCGTGGCGCTCGAACGAGTACTACGTGCTCCGGGACGAAACAGGACACGCCATCGGCCCGGCGACCGCCCATCCGCCGAAGAGTCACCTCTGTCTCGATTGGGCCGCCCAACTGGCGGCTGGGGTTCGAGAGATCGAGGGCTACGCGCGGTGCGGCGTGGCGCCTATCGAGACGGTCGAATGGGCACTCGACGATGGGCCATGGGAGACCGCCGAACTCCTTGACGATCTCGGCCGCTGGGCCTGGCGGCGATTCCGCTTCACGGTCGACCTTCCGCCGGGCCATCACGTCCTCCGGACGCGCGCCTCCGCCGCCGACGGAAGTCGGCAGCCGGGCGAGCAGCCGCATCATCGTGACGGGGTACTCTGGAATGCGGTCATCGCTCATCCGATCGTTGTGGCGCCGTGCGACCCGGCGCTTTGATAGACACGACTCGTGCCAACGTTTGAGGGAAGTGCAGGGGCGATTCACTACGAGCGCTGGGACCCGGCCGGTCCCGCGTCGTGCATTGTTGTCCTGGTCCACGGCTACGCCGAGTACGCGGCCCGGTATGGCCACGTTGCGACTGCGCTGAACGACGCCGGAGCGGTCGTCTACGCCGAGGATCACGTCGGACATGGTCGCAGCGACGGTGAACGAGCGTTGATCACCGACTTCGAAAGCGTCGTCGACGATCTCGAAACGCTCGTCAACCTGGCGATCGCCGATCATCCGGCCTTGCCCGTGCTCATGGTGGGTCATTCGATGGGCGGTCTCCTGACGGCTCGATTCGCTCAACGGCACCCGGACGTCGTTGCTGGCATCGGATTCCTTGGTGCCGTCATCGGCGATTGGACCTGGGCTCGCGACGCTCTCGCCGCTCCCGATCTTCCGCCCGCGACCACGGACTTCTCCGGCATGTCCCGGGACGCGGATGCTGTTGAGCAGTACGCAACCGACCCCCTGATCTACCGAGGCAAGTACAAGCGTCCCCTGCTCGAGGCGGAGATGGTGGCTCTCGACCGTTTCCGCGAGGACATCGATCGATTGACCATGCCGGTGTTGTTCTGCCACGGCGACGACGACCCCTTCGTCGACTATCGAACGTCGCTCGCCGCAGTCGAGTCCATGCCGACGACCGACAAGACGATCCGGATCTACGAGGGAGCCCGTCACGAACTCGTGAACGAGACCAATCGAGACGAGGTGATCGACGAGATCGTCGCCTTCGTCTCCCGAGTTGCGAGCGGCTGAGTCAGGGAATCAGCACGAACTTGCCGACGTGACGTTTCTCGAGAAACTCTTGTTGTGCAGCCACGATCTCGGTCAGCGGAAAGCTCTTTGCCACGACCGGGCGGATCTCGCCGCTCTCGATGTATCCGATGAGATTGGGGAAGACCGGTTCGTCCCACGCCGTGGTGCCGATCAGGCGAAGGTCTCGGAGATACATCGTGCGCATGTCCAGATCGACCATTGGGCCGCCGATCGCCCCGGACGAGACGTATCGGCCGCCTCGGCGCAGCGAAGCGACGACGTCGGGGAAGGCTGGCCCGGCGACGTTGTCGATGGCGACGTCGAAGGTGTCGGCGGGAAGCGGGGCGCCGCGCTCGATCACGTGATCGGCACCCAGTGCGGCGACGGCATCGGCCTTGCTCCGCGACGCCACGGCCGTCACGGTTGCGCCCCGGCGCTTGGCGAGCTGCACGCTTGCCGACCCGACCCCACCACTTGCGCCAGTCACCAGGACGTGGTCGACGTCGGTGACGTTGGCGTGGTGAATCATGTTCTCCGACGTTCCGTAGGCGCACGGAATCGACCCAAGCTCGACGTCGGACCAATCGCAGTCGACGGGAAAGGCCTCGGTGGCCGGGACCACGACGTAGTCGGCGAAGGCTCCATCGAAGTCAGACGCCATCCAGATGTGATCGAGGTCGTCGTAGCCGTTCGATCGGATGCAGCACCGCACGATGACACGACGTCCCAGCAGGGCCGGATCGGCTGCCGCGCCGACGGCGTCGACGATGCCACAGCAGTCGGTTCCCTGAATCAGGGGCCATGGGGTTGCGGCGTTCCAGCCCCCGTCTGGCCGATGCTCGTCGGCAACAGCTGCAGCGGCGGCCGAACTCGTCTCGTCGGTCGACTCGGAGACCCCTGCCGAGTACCACCCGAGGCGGGTATTGATCTCGGTATTGTTGATTCCGGCGGCAAGCACACGGATCCGTACCGCGTCGTCGGTGGGTTCAGGAATCGGAACCCGACGAATCTCAAGCTTGTCGAAGCCCCCATTGCCGGTCGTGACAACGGCGGTCATGTGGCGTTCGTCAGCAGACATCGCTGCGAATCATCGCATACCGATCCCGGCCCGACGGCTACTGGAGTTGGGTGAAACGGCCGCCGTCGACACGAACAGAGACCCCCGTGATGAGAATCGCCCAGCCTGCAGGACCGGAGGTTGATGCAGCGGCGACGGCGCGCTTGGCGTTGATGCCGAGATCCATACTCCGAGTCTGACATGGTACGGGCCTCGATTCGCCTGTCAGGATCAGCGCAATGCGTCGCGGAACTCGCCCCCGCCGGTCGCCGTCGGGGACTCCGGCGGTCACCTCGCCGCCAGCGGGTGGGGCGTATCGCCCGCTGACCACGGTTCAACGTGACCTGATCATCGAGCACGCCTTCGAACTGTTGGCATCCATCGGAATGGACGGCGCTCCCGACCAACACGCCGATCGGCTCGAACGCGCTGGCGCACACCGTCGCGACGACGGTCGGCTCTGTTTCCCCCGACCCATGGTCGAGGCCGCCATCGAGCGAGCGCCATCCACCGTCGACCTGCCCGGCTTCCGCGAGGATCGGGGCCTCACGATCGGCGACCGGTCGGTGCACATCGGCACCGGGGGAGCGGCCGTCAGGACGCTCGATTCCGACACGGGCGAATTTCGAGCCTCCACGCTCCACGACCTGTGGACCATGATGCGCGTCCTCGACGAGTGCCCGAACATCCACTACGGGCTCCGCCCACTTGTCGCCCGCGACGTCGCTGATGATCGTTCGCTCGATCTGCATACGGCCTTTGCCGTCACGCATGCCACCTCGAAACCCACTGGAGTGAGCTTCACGTCAGCGGCGACGGTCGACCCGGTCGTCGATCTCTTCGATCTTGCCCTCGGCGGTGAGGGTGCGTTCTCCAAGCAGCCGTTCTCCATGGCCGTGGTCGTGCACGTCGTGCCACCCATGCGCTTCGCTCCCGAAGGGTGCGAGATCATGGAGCGAGCGATCCAGCGCGGCATGATCATTCAGACCTGTTCGGCTGGCCAGGCTGGAGCAACCAGTCCGCCGTCCCTCGCCGGAAGCCTCGCTCAGGGTCTGGCCGAAATCATGGCGGGCATCGTCCTCGCTGATGCGATCTCTCCCGGACACCCGTGCATCCATGCCTTCATGCCGTTCATCTCCGACCTCCGAAGCGGTGCGATGACTGGCGGCGGGGGAGAGGCGGCTGTTGCAAGCGCCGCGGCAGCGCAGCTCCTCGGCGACCTGGGCGTCCCGCACGCCGTCTCTGCGGGCATCACCGATTCGAAGCATGCGGACAATCAGGCGGGATACGAGAAGGGGTACACGGTGACGCTGGCTGCGCAGGCTGGAGCAGACATGGTCCAACTCGCGGTCGGGATGCTCGGGTCGATCATGGTCGCCAGTCCGGAGAGTCTTGTCATCGACGACGACATGTGTGGAGCGATCCTCCGTTCGGTGCGAGGCGTCGAGGTCGAACCGGCCTTTCTCGACTTGGAGATCGTGGAGTCCGTCGTCTCCGGCGATGGTCACTACCTCGGACACGAGCAGACTCTCGAACTCATGCGAAGCGAGTATGTCTATCCCGCATTGGGTGACCGCCGATCCGTCGATGAGTGGCTCGACGCGGGCTCGCCGAGCCTCTGGGAGCAGGCGCGTCAACGCGTCGCCGACGTCGTGGCAGACGGACCCGCCGGTCATCTTCCCCCCGACCGGGCAGCGGCGATCCGCGTCGCCTTCGGTATCGAGCTACCGGAGGCGCCGCGATGAACGAACGCACACGATTCGAGATCGTGATCGTTGGCGGCGGTGCAGTGGGCGCGTCGATCCTCTGGCACCTTGCGATGGCCGGACGGTCCGACGCCGTACTCCTGGAGAAGCACGAGCTGACTGCGGGATCGACCTGGCATGCGGCGGGAAACGTGCCGACGTTCTCGAACAGCTGGCTCGGTCAGCGCGCCGGAAACTACGCGTGGCGCACGTACTCGGCGCTCGCCGACGACCCCGACGACCCCATCACCTACCGACACACAAAGGCGTTCTGGCCAGGACACACGCACGACCGGATCGACCACTTCCACCACCTCATCGGGATCTCCACAGGACTCGGTTTCGACCTCGAGCTCGTCTCCGTTGAAGACATGGAAGCGATGCATCCGTTCTGGTCCGACGACGGAACGGTGATCGCCGGTCTGCTCGATCCATACGAGGGAGACATCGACCCGAGCGGATTGACACAGAGCCTCGCCCGACGGGCACGGGCGGCCGGCGCCCAGGTCCGGCGCCACAGTCGGGTGGTCGACATTTCACGCGCGCCGCAAGGGGCCGACCACACCTGGACGCTCCAGGTCGTCCCGAACGCGGAAGAATCCGCGTCTTACGAGATCGCCGCGGACATCGTGATCAATGCCGCCGGCTTCTACGGCTCACAGGTCTCGGCGATGGCCGGAATCTCGGCCCCACTCGCCGTACTCGAACACCAGTATCTGGTGACCGGGCCCGTGGACGCGCTCGAGGGCATCGAGCAGACCTTCCCACTTGTGCGTGATCCGGAGATCATGTTCTACCTCCGGCGTGAACAGGATCGTCTGCTCTTCGGGAACTATGGACACGCCGGGCGAACGGTGTGGGAGGACGGCCCCCCAGACGTCTTCGATTCGTCGCTCTTCGCCGATTCGACCGACGACATCGCCGAGGTCGCAGAACGGGCGATGGCCCACGTACCAATCCTCGGTGATGTCGGCGTGGCTGAGTTCGTCAATGGTCCGATCACGTACTGTCCCGACGCCAACCCGCTGATCGGCCCGGCAGCCGGCGTCCCGAACTTCTATCAAGCGGTCGGCGTGCAGATCGGAATCACCCATGCCGCTGCTGCCGGGAAGGTGCTCACCGAATTGATCACCTCGGGAGACACGGAGTGGGACGTGTGGCCGTGGGACCCCCGACGATTCGGCGACTGGTCCCTCGAGGGAACGGGGCGCAACACCTATGCCAACGCGCGGGTACGCGAGCTCTACGAGCACCAATACGACGCTCCCTTCCCGCACCGAATCTGGGAGTCCGCTCGCCCGGTGAACGCGTCGCCCCTCTATGACGTGCTCGCCGACCGGGGTGCTCGGTTCGGTCAGATCGCTGGGTGGGAGCGTGCGTTCTGGTTCGGCGGAGAGCCCTATCAGCACGAGACGACCCGCTACCGAGACGAGCATTGGCACGACCAGGTTCGTGCGGAGTGCATTGCGGTTCGGGATCATGTTGGGGTCATGGACCACGGCGGGTTCACGCGATTCGAGGCCTCCGGGCCCGGTGCTGCGGACTTCCTCGATCGAATGTTCTGCACGGAGCTGCCCGCCGTCGGGCGGGTTCGACTGGCGTACCTGCTTCGACCGAACGGCACGGTCTGGAGCGAGGCGACAATCGCCCGGCTGGCCGACGACCGCTTCCTTCTGCTTGGCCCGACTGCCGCACGAGAGCGCGACTTCGACCACCTTCGTCGGCACGTTCCGACAGACGGGAGCGTCGACCTGCGCTACGGAGCGACGCGCACATCGACGCTCATGGTGATGGGCCCCAAGTCCCGAGATCTTCTGACACGACTCAGCGACGACGACCTCTCACGCGTCAATGCCCCGTGGATGTCCGTTCGAGACATCACGGTTGCCGGAATCGGAGTGACTGGTCTCCGGGTGAGCTTCGTCGGCGAGCTGGGTTGGGAGCTCCATGTCGACGACGAGCGTCTTGTCGAGCTGTACGAGGCAATCCAGGGTGCGGGAGGGGACCTCGGCCTTCGGGACTTCGGGTCCTACGCGCTCAACGCGATGCGGGTCGAGAAGGGCTACCACGGATGGGGGAGCGAGTTTGGCGTCGAGTACACGCCCTTCGACGTGGGGATCGAACGATTCGTCGATCTCGGGAAACCAGATTTCGTGGGCAGGGACGCCGCGCTCGCTGCCTCGAGCCGGCGCCCCGACTGGTCCTTCGCGGTGTTCACGGTCGACACCGCAGCGGCCGCCGGTCCGGCGACCGACCCACCGCCCTCGGCCCCGATCCGAGTCGATGGTCAGCCGGTCGGCTACGTCACGTCAACCAGCCCGGGGTTCCGGACCGGGAGTCGCGTCTGTCTCGGGTACGTCAGCGGCCAGCATTCGGCGACGGTCGACGGCTTCACAGTCGACGTGTTCGGCGCGCGTTGCCCAGCAACCCGCCACCCTCACGGTGTGTACGACCCGAACCACGACCGGCCGAGGAGCTGAGGAGCTTCCCGCCAGCGTCGTTCAGCCGCAGTCACCGCACGTGCCGAGAAGGTCGAGGCGGTGCGCATCCACGGCGAAGCCCCGAGTGTCGGCGGCCTTGTGCAACGCCTCGTCGAGCGACGACTCCATCGAGTCGTCGAGGGCGAAATCCGCGACATCGCCACAGGAGGTGCAGATCAAGTGATGGTGGTGCTCCGTGAGGTGCTCGGCGAGCTCGTACCGGGCGAACTCGTCACGTGTGACGATTCGGACGACGGCGCCGACCTGTTCGAGCACCATGAGGTTTCGGTAGACGCTCGACTGAGCGAGGGAGCGGTCGACGTCGAGGATCTGATTGATGGTGAGCGGGCCATCGCCTGACTGCAGCGCGGCGACGAGCCGTCGACGGCCGGTCGTGTAGCGCTGATCGGCTCGTCGAAGCAGCAGCAACACTTCGTCGTCGATGTCTGGTCCTGCTGGAGTCTCGTCGGCGTGCGTGGGAGCGGTCATCGCCTTCTCAATCGTGGTCGTGGTGGTGGTGAGGGTCGTCGAGGATCAGTTGGTCGCCGACGCGGATGAATCGGCCGCCGAATGCCGTCTGCAGGTGTTCCTCGGTCAGGACGGCGTCGGGCGCGCCGCACGCGACGGCACACGTGTCGAGGAGCAGGACCTGGTCGCAGCGGCGCGCATCGCTGAGATCATGGGTGGTGATCACGACCGTCCGGCCGCGGGCGACCTCCTGATCGATGACTTCGAGAATCACCTTCTGTGAGGGAAGGTCCAAGCCGATGATCGGCTCGTCGAGCAGCAGGATGTCCGACTCCTGTGCGAGACCTTGGGCGACGAGTGTGCGTTGCCGCTGGCCGCCGGAGAGGTCGTGAAGTTGCCGGTTTTCGAGATCGGCGACGTCGAGGCGTTCGAGAGCGCTGTCGACCGCCGCCCGATCGCCGGCGCTGAATCGCCGGAACAAGCCAACGGTGGGATAGCGGCCGAGCGACACCGTATCTCGAACGGTGATGGGCAAGCTGCGGTCGATGGCGGTCGATTGAAGCACGTAGGCAGGTCTCCCCGCGGTGGAAGCCGATCCGGCGGTCGCCTCCAGCGTCCCCGCGAGCACGTTCAGCAACGTGGACTTGCCAGAACCATTCGGTCCAATGACGGCGAGCGATGTGCCGTTGTCGACCTCCAGGTCCAGCCCGGTCAGCGCGGGTCGGCCAGCGAAACGGACTTCGAGATCGCGGGTGGTGATGGACGGCACCCGGCCATGCTACGCAAAACTGGGAGCGATTCTCGTTTTGGTTGTGGTGCGGTCACTTCGGGCGTAGCGTCTGGGACTGATAACGATTCTCACCCTCGGGAACACCCTTGGGAACTTGACCGGCAACACAGTGGACTGACGATGACACACGCCATGACCGACCGTTTCAACCGATTCACCCGACGACTGGTCGTCGTCTTCGCCGCAGTCGCGCTTGTTGCGTCAGCGTGCGGGAGCGACTCGACGACGACCGCCGCCGACGTCCCCGAAGGCGCACCGACGATTGTCGTCACGACCAACATCCTGGGTGATGTGGTGAGCTCGATGGTGGGCAACACCGCGAACGTCGTCACGATCATGCCGGTTGGCGCGGACCCCCATGATTTCTCGCCGTCGGCCCAGCAGATCGCGCAGATGGGCGATGCCGACCTGCTCATCGCGAACGGCGGCTCGTTCGAGGAGGGTTTGCTCGACGTCATCGAGTCGGCTGAAGCCGACGGAGTCCTCGTGTACGAGGCGATGTCGGCGGTGACGACGATCGACTTCGCGGAGGGTGGCCACGACGATCATGGCCACGACGACCATGAC
>JAHDCX010000001.1:484524-594103 GCA_020629635.1 Acidimicrobiales bacterium
GAGCATGGTGATGAGGACCATGACGAGCATGGTGATGAGGACCATGACGAGCATGGTGATGAGGACCATGACGAGCATGACGATCACGGCCATGACCATTCAGGTGTCGACCCGCACTTCTTCGCCGATCCGGCGCGGATGGCCATCGCTGCAGACGGCATCCTCGACTTCATCGTCGACAATGTCGAGGGCATCGACACCGACGCGGTGACCGAGTCGGCGGAGTCCTACATCGCCGAGCTCGAGGCACTGGATGAGGATGTCGAGTCCACCCTCGCCGGTCTGGACGAAAGCCAGCGCGTGTTGGTGACCAACCACGAGGTCTACGGCTACTTTGCCGATCGCTACGACTTCGAAGTTGTCGGCGCAGTCATCCCGAGCGGTAGCACGGGCGACTCCGCTGATGCGCAGGCGCTCGCCGAACTCGCCGAGACCATCGAAGACGAGGGCGTTCCGGCAATCTTCTCCGATACCAGCTCGTCCGACGAGCTGATCGAAACGTTGGTCGCCGAAGTCGGTGACGTGGAGATCGTCGAGCTGTTCACCGAGTCGCTCGGTGAGAGCGGATCGGGCGGAGCGACGTATGTCGAAATGATTCAGACGAACGCTGATCGAATCGCCGAAGCGCTTGGCTGAGTAGCCTTCGCCGCCATGGAATTCGTCATGGAGGCGTTCGACCCCAGTTTCATGCAGCGAGCCCTGATCGGGAGCCTCATCGCGGTCGTCGCCAACTCCATCGTCGGCACGTGGGTGGTGCTCCGAGGACTGTCGTTCCTCGGAGACGCCCTGGCCCATGGGGTGATCCCCGGTATCGCGCTGGCCGTGCTGCTGGGATTCAGTCCGCTGCTGGGTGCGTTGGTCGCTGCCGTCGTCATGAGCGGTCTCATCACCGTGGTCTCCAACCGCACGGTTGTCCGAGAGGACACGGCCATCGGCCTGCTCTTCGTCGGGATGCTGGCCCTCGGCATCGTGATCGTCTCGAAGGCGCAATCGTTTGCCGTCGAGGTGACCGCGCTGCTTTTTGGCGACGTACTCGGTGTCACCGTCGACGACATTCGGTCGCAAGCGATCGCCACCCTCATCGTTGCGCTGGCCGGAATCGTCCTCTATCGACCCTTTCTGGCGCTCACGTTCAACCGCAGCAAAGCGCAGACGTTGGGGATGCATCCGCGTGTCGCCGAAGCAACGCTCCTGGCGATGCTCGCACTCAGCATCGTTGCGAGCTTCCAGGCGATTGGGACCCTGCTCGTCTTCGGCCTGCTCGTCGGACCACCCGCGGCCGCCTCGCTCCTCGTGAATCGCATTCCGGCCATCATGGCGGTTGCCATGGTGCTCGGTGGGGTGGCGGTCTTCTTCGGACTCCTGATCAGCTTCCACTACGGGACGGCGGGCGGTGCCACCATTGCTGGTCTGAGTGTGCTCGAGTTCTTCGTCGTGCTCGTCGCGAAAGAGGTGCGGGAAGCGCTGCGTCCTGCCGCCGCGACCGTCTGAGGCGCACCATCGAGCCTCATCGACAGTCGGTGTCTCCGATCCGGCACGCCAAGTCGCTTGCCGGGGTGTGGTCGATGCGTGCGGAGGTCCACCATCCATGGGGTCCGTCGTTGGCGAAGGCGTAGGCGTTCGCCCGGTTGGGGTCGCCGGCCACGGCAATACGAATGCGCTCTGGTCGTGTCGCGACCGGTACGTATCGGTCCGGATCATCGGACTCGCCGTAGATCGGCGGGACGACGCCGCTTCGGGCGAGCTCGGCGAGCTGTGGGCGGCCCGGCGTCAGGTTGGACCACTCGCCGATGTAGCGCTCAAACGAGCGCGCCGTGATTCTGGCGTTCTCGAACAGATGCAGCTGCACCTCCTCGAAGGTCCGCCCGTCGCGATGAAGCGTTCGGGCGATGAGCGGGGACACGACGAGCAGTGGACTGAACTGGTCGCTGCCGAGACCGTGGACATGGGTCAGATCCCATGACGCCGAACGAGCGATGCCGTCGGCCAGGTAGGGGATGATCTCCTCCGCCACCGATCCCGTGACGCTGCCGATCAGAACGCCGCTGTTCATCCGTGCGAGCGTGACGACGTCCTCATCGGGCCCATGCCCCATCTGCTCGCCGATCGACGGCCAACCGAGCTCGCGGAGGCAACGCCGATCCTGACCGAGTACGGGGCGGGCGGGGTTGCCGAAGGTCGCCTTGTCGAGCTCATCGGCGGTGAACCCGAAGACGTTGCGCAGATACAGCCGCAACCACCGCCCGACCGCCGTATTTGCCGGTGTGCCCTCTCTCTGCGCTCCTGGACCAGCGGAGAAGCCGAGCGGCGCGGCGCTCGGGCCGTCGAGCAGGATCAATGCGTCAGCGCCAGTGGTGTTTCCGGAGTGCTCTGCCCCGTAGCCCGGGTCCAGCAGTATCTCGGCGATGGCGATCAGCACAGGCAAGTGCTCCGGGCGACAACCCGCCATCACTGCGTTGACTGCGATGGACCAGATGGTGACGTCGCGGCCCGACGACGGGGCCACTCCGAGCCTCTTCCAGGGGTCGTGCCCCGAGGCTCCGAGAAATCGCTCGACGCGAGCTTCGGTCGGAGGCGCAAACGTGGTGCCGTCGCTCCAACCTCGGTCGATGAAGACGTCGTGGATGGTGTCGAGGTCACCACTGGCCACGATTTCGAGTGCCGTCGGTTCTTTCGACGAGGCGTCGTACTCCTGCTCGCCGGTGGGCGAGACGAGGCCCGCAACGATCTGGGGAATGGTCGTCTCGACGAAATGGCCCACCATCTCGTCGCGGTCCTGGGCGTCCACATGGCCGACCGTCATTGCCAGGGCGAGGCCGTCCCAACCGAGCCCACGGGCGGTTGCCGAAGCCTGGCCGGCAAAGCCTTCGCACAGGACCGAAACCGACGGAATCCCTGCCGATTCGGCGGCGATCGCTGCCCGCATCACGGCGGGCGTGCAGCTGCCTCAACAACCCATGCCGGACACGACGGCATCGACCCCTCTGGTCCGTAGATCGTCGGGGAGTCGGCCGATTCGTTCCTTCTCGTCCGCTCCATGGAGATTGCCGAACTCGGTGTGGTCAACGATCTGGACCTCGTTCTGCTCCATCAGGTATTCGGCGAGGACCGGAAAGAGCTCGTCGCCCCGAAAGAGGTGATCCCACAGGAAGGCGATTCGGGCCCCGTGAAGATCTGCGAGCCGTGGTGCTGGCCGGCGGGCCTGAACGCCGCGGGGAGACCGCGGCCAGACGACGTCGTAACGAGGTTCTTCAGGGTGCTCCACCTGACCATGATGCCGCTGCAGTGGGTAGCGTCCGCAACCATGAGTGATGGCTTTCCAGTTGACCGCGTGCGGGCAGACACGCCGGGCGTCGAGACGGTCGTGCACCTGAACAATGCGGGGAGTTCGTTGCCCCCAGACGTCGTTGTCGACACGGTGATCGACCACCTCCGTCGTGAGGCCTCGATTGGCGGCTACGAAGCGCGTGACGAAGCTGGCGCTCGCATCGACGCGGTCTACGGCTCGATCGCCCGGCTCATCAACGGGCGCGCCGAGCAGGTGGCCATCGTCGAGAACGCCACCCGAGCGTGGGACATGGCGGTCTACGGCTATCCGTTCCAGGCGGGGGACCGTGTGCTGACGGGCCGAACCGAGTACGCAAGCAATCTCATCGCCCTTCGACAGCTCCGAGACCGCCATCGCCTCGAGATCGTTCTCATCGAAGACGACGATGCCGGCCAGATCGACCTCGATCATCTCGAACGCGAACTCTCCGCGGGCGCCGCCATGGTCGCCCTCACTCACATCGCGACGAGCGGCGGATTGATCAACCCCGCAGCCGAAGTCGGCCGACTCTGTCGGGCGCACGGGGTGTTCTTCGTCCTCGACGCGTGCCAGTCGATCGGCCAGGTTCCGGTCGACGTGGAGGCGATTGGTTGCAATGTCCTCACGACCACGGGTCGCAAGTTTCTGCGGGGGCCACGGGGCACGGGGTTCTTGTGGGTCGACGGAGACGCACTCGATCGGCTCACGCCTCCGCTGCTCGACCTTCACGCCGCCGAGATCACCGATGACGGGTATCGGCTCGTCGACGGTGCCCGACGCTTCGAGAACTGGGAGCGCTACTTCGCCGGGACGCTCGGACTCGGTGCCGCCGTCGACTACCTGCTCGGACTCGGGATTGACGCCACAACGGGTCGGACGCTCGCGCTCGGCCGGAGTCTGCGTGCCGGTCTCGAGGCTGCGACCGGGGTGACCGTCCACGACAAGGGTGTCGACAAAGGCGCCATCGTGACCTTCTCGATGGACGGGGTGCCGGCCTCCGAGGTCAAAGAGCGGCTGGCCGCTGCGGGCATCAACACGAGCGTGTCGAGCGGTTTGCGCGCACGATACGACCTCGGTGACCGAGGTCTCGACCTCGTGATCCGGGCGTCCGTTCACTACTACAACACCGTCGAGGAGCTCGAACACTTCTTCGGCACGATCGAGAGGATCCGCAATGAGCGATCGTGAAGCACGTATCCAGAGACTCGGGGAGGTCCTTGGCATCCATCGTCCGGTCCTGTGTGCCCCGATGGCGCGGATTGCGGGTGGACGCCTGGCGGCTGCTGTGTCGAGCGCAGGAGGACTCGGCTTCTTGGGTGCCGGCTACGGAGATCCGGGTTGGCTCGGCGAAGAGATGACCCACGTGCCCGACTCGTCTGCAGTCGGGATCGGCCTCATCACCTGGCACATGGCGCCAACGGCGGTACGCGATGCGCTCGTCCACCAGCCGAAGGCGATCTGGCTTTCGTTCGGGGACCCGGCGCCGCACATTCCCGAGATCCACGAGGCGGGTGCACTCGCCGTGTGCCAGGTCGGCCGCGTCGCCGAGGCGGTGGCGGCTGCAGATGCTGGCGCCGATGTTGTGGTCGTGCAGGGGAGCGAGGCCGGCGGACATGGGCGGGCGGGACGAGCGCTCTTCGGTCTCGTCCCCGAAGTCGCCGATGCCGTCGATGTTCCGATCGTGGCAGCTGGTGGGATCAGCGAGCCCCGCGGGCTCCGTGCGGCGACAGAGCTGGGCGCGGCGGGCGTGGCGCTAGGTACGGCCCTCTACGCGACCGACGAAGCCCTTGACGTCGAGGAGGCGAAGCGGCACCTCGTCGCCACGGACGGAGACTCAACCGTCCAAAGTCGCGTGTATGACCACGTTCGCGGGCCGCTGTGGCCAGACGAGTACGTCGGTCGATCGGTGGCGACCGAGCTCACCAACACATGGGCCGGCCGCGAGGATTCGATGGCCGCGGACCTCGACGGGATACGGGATCGCTACGTCGAGGACGTGGCCCAAGCCAACATGGAGCGACGCGTCGTCTGGGCGGGCGAGGGAGTTGGCGCGATCGATGCGATCGTGCCGGCAAGCTCCGTGGTCGAGGCGTTCCCCGCGATCCCCTCGATCGGATAGACGCCTGAGCTCGCTGGTGCCCAGCGAGCTCAGCGGCCCGAGGTCAGGTTTTCGTTCTTCGCCCGCGACTCCTCTGCAAGTGCCGACTGGAAGTCGACCAGCTTCGAGCGCAGATCAGGATCGCTCGCCCCGAGAATGCGGGCAGCCAGAATCCCGGCGTTCCGGCCTGCGCCGATCGCAACCGTCGCAACGGGGATGCCCTTGGGCATCTGGACGATCGACAGGAGCGAGTCCATGCCGTCGAGATTCTTGAGCGGTACGGGAAGACCGATCACCGGCAGCGGCGTCACGGACGCGAGCATGCCGGGCAGATGCGCAGCTCCTCCTGCCGCTCCGATCAGGACTCGTAGACCTCGACCGGCGGCGTCAGCGCCGTAGGCCAACAGATCGTGGGGCGTGCGGTGCGCCGAGACCACTCGGGCTTCGTACGCGATCCCGAACTCCTCGAGCACCTCGGCCGCCTGCCCGGCGATGGGCCAATCGCTGTCCGACCCCATGGCGATGCCGACCAACGGCGTGCTCATCGCCCCACCAGCCGGTCCGCAGCCCCGTGCGCGGAGTTGAGGGCATCGTCAACGTCATCAGCGAGGGCGGTCACGTGGCCGAGCTTGCGCTCGGGACGGCTGCCCTTTTCGTAGAGATGAACATGCACGGTGGGGTCCTCCAAGGCGAGGGGCAGGGTAGCGGAGAAGTCGTTTGTGTCGTCCACGCCGACGACGTTGACGGTGGCGGCTGCGGGCCCGACGAGCTCGGTCGAACCGAGTGGCCAGTCGAGCACCGCCCGCAGGTGGTTCTCGAACTGCGAGGTCCGACACGCCTCCATCGTGATGTGTCCGGAGTTGTGTGGCCGAGTCGCGAGCTCGTTGATCAGAAGGTCGCCCGAAGTCGTCACGAACAGCTCCACGGCCATGATTCCCGTGACGTCGATCCGGTCCGCGATCTCGGTGGCGAGCGCTGCGGCGCGATCTGCGAGCGCAGCGTCGATCCGTGCGGGGAGGACCAGCTCGCGGCACATGCCGCCCTCCTGAACCGTTTCGACGACCGGGTAGGTGACGGCTTCGCCAGTCGGACGGCGAGCGACGAGCACCGCGACCTCCATCGCGATAGGCACGGTCTCCTCGAGCAGCCAGGTCGCCGAGTTGCTTGCGAGTGCATCGTTGGCGAGCGCGTCCGCGCTCTCGATGAACGCGACGCCGCGACCGTCGTAACCACCCGTCGGAGCCTTGAGGACGATTGGCCAACCGTGCTCGTCGCCGAAGCGAACCCCGGCCTCGACATCCGCGTCGATCACCTCAAACGACGGAACCGGCAGATTCCATTCCGAGAAGCGACGGCGAGCGAAGGCCTTGTCCTTTGCGTAGGCAGAGGCCGCTGGCATCGGATGCACCGCGTGGCCAGCTTCGACCAACGACTCGAGCGTTTCGGTGGGCGTCTGCTCGTGGTCGAGCGTCACGACGGACACCGCGGATGCGAGCGCGCCGACGGCCTCGGCGTCGAGGTGAGAGCCTTCGTGCATTGTGGCGCCGGCGCGAATCGCTGGCTCGTCTTCGTGCATGGCAAGCACGTGCAGGTCGACGCCGAGCGAGATGGCAGCCTGCTGCGTCATGCGGCTGAGCTGGCCGCCGCCGATCATTCCGACGATCGCTGTCGATCCTGAGCGCATTCGGGTGATTCTGGTCGACGTCACGTCCACGACGCCACTGGGTCGCCCAGAACCGCGAGGTCAGGTGACACACCGAGGCCGGGGATCTCCGGTGCCCGGAGTCCGCCGTCACGGATCGGGACGTCCAACTCGGCGGTCACGACCGGTGAGTCATCGCGGAGGTCGAGCACGCACCGGAGGTTCTGGGCCGGGATCGTCTGGGCGAGATGCAGGACGGCGGCGAAGGCGACCTCGGAGCCCCAGGCGTCCTGCACGCTCATCGTGAGACCCGCGGCGCGGCACACGTCCCGTTGACGGCGGCCGCGGGTGAGTCCGCCGCACTTGGACAGCTTCATCCCGATGCCGTCGGCGACGTCGTCCACGATGGCCCGCACGATGCTCGCCTCATCGGTGGCGAGCTCGTCGATCACGATCGGTACGTCCGTGCGGCGTCGAGCGCAGGGCCGCCTTCGGTGGGGGAGGCGCCGACCATGATCGAGTGACCGCGGTAGCCCCGGTCACGATGGTCGGCGACCCGAGCACGCATCTCCTCGGGCTCTCCGGATCCGATTGACGAGATCGTCTGAATCACGTCGCCGGTCGACCCGCCGAGCAATGCATGCACCGGGAGATCGACCGAGCGTGCGAACAGATCCCAACACGCGAGGTCGATTGCCGCTTTCGCATGAAGATGGCCGGCAAGGACCGTGTCCATACGGTCTGTGATGCGGTCGAACAGCCGCGGATCCTCACCGAGTAGCGCCGGTGCCATCTCGGCGATGCCATGCGCATCGCCCTACGGTAGGGGCGTCATGGCCGATCACCCGCTGTTTGTACGAGTCGCCGACCTGCTCGACGCTCCGGTGGTGGGTCATCGACGGCTCGGCGGCGGCGACTTCGCCGAGTCCTACCGACTCGAACTCCTTGATGGTTCGCTCGTGTTCGCCAAAACGCACCGTGCTCCACCGCCGAACTTCTTCACGACCGAGGCCGCCGGTCTCGAGTGGCTGCGGTCGAGCGGGTCGATGCTCGTGCCCGACGTGCTGGCGGCCGACGATGGGCGTATCGACGACCCGGACGCGCCCGCGTGCCTGATACTCGAGTGGATCGAGGAGTCCCCCGGCGGACGGGGTGACGACGGCGAATTCGGTGCGGCGCTCGCCGAGCTTCATCGCTCGACCTCCGACGGCGGAATCGGCGGATTTGGGCGACCGGACGGGCGAACGACGGGCTCACAAGCGCTTCCGAATGAACCCTGCGCGACCTGGGTCGAGTTCATGCGCGACCGCCGATTGCTCCCGCTCATCGAGAAGTGCCGTGTCAGCGGTGCAGTGCCGGCGAGCACGCTCGATGGCGTCGAGGCGATCGCAGGAACCCTCGAGCGATGGGGAGCATCCGACGAGTCCGCATCGCTCCTTCATGGCGACCTCTGGGCGGGGAATCGTCTGATCGATGATCGTGGCCGCTCATGGCTCATCGACCCCGCAGTGCACGGCGGTCACCGGGAGTTCGATCTCGCAATGATGCGACTCTTCGGTGGCTTCGCGATGAGCGCATTCGACGCGTACGACCGGGTGAGTCCTCTCGAAGACGGCTGGGAACGCCGAATCGCACTGCACCAGCTGCCGCCCCTACTCGTCCATGCGCTCAAGTTCGGTGGTCGCTACGTGCACGCCGTCGAACGTGCGGTCACTTCACTTCGCTGATCGGCTCAGTTCACCACGCCATAGCGGCTTTCACCCAGACGTCCCGCCCGTGAGTCTCACTGCCGTCTCCGCATATCTGCCGGCAGCGGCCCGGCGCGTGGTGCCGTCACGTTCGGCGGCGACCTGGTCTGGCGGCAGGGCGGTTGCACACTGCTCGAGTCGGAGACCCGGTGTTCTGATCGTCGGGAGTCCGGCGGCTGCCCGACCTTCGAAACGCGCGCTCAGGGCAAGTTTCTTGCGCCGCTGATGCGGCTGAAGGTCATCGAAATCACGAGGAGAGATCGTCTCGCCGAGGACGAGATGGCCGGAGTCCACCGCGGCCGAAACGAGGGCCAGGCCGGTTTCGCTCCGAACGGCGATCGCGTTGAAGCCGTCGTCCTCGCCCGTCGGTGCGCCACCGGGCCAGGCATCGGCGGCAGCGACGTCGGCCATCTCGCCGAGGGCGTCCGGGCAGATGGTGCAGCGGGCATCGAGATCCCAACCGCCTTCGTCCTCCCACATCTCCAGGTACGACTTCTGGTGCGCGCTGCCACCGACCGTCTCGATGCGAGTCGGTCCGGGGTTGCCGAATCCGCGGTACCGAAACAGCGAGAGCTCGTGCTCGTCGACGCCGAAGTCGTCGAGCACGCCCTGTGACTTCGACAACCGTGACTGGCCCCCACACACCATCGCCAGCGTGGCCACGAGGTTTGTGTCGAGTGAACGGTTGCTCCGCGCGAGTGCGGCAACGGCACCGATGTCGCACGGCTTGGCGATGATGGCGAACGGCTCGTCTCGGGCAATTGCCACCTGCAATCCGGCGAGGGGAGCCGTTGGGCCGTATCGCGAGCCGGCGTTGGCGAGCACGTCCTCGGGCGTTTCGCTCATCACCCACCGGGTGCGCATCGGCGCATCCGGGTCTGCCCCGACGTGCAGAACGAACCTCGCTGCGCCGCTTTCGAGGAGATGCCGTCCGAGCGCGGTGAGCACTCCGCCGGTGGCCGCCTGATGGCGTACCTGGGCTTCTCCCGACCACGCCATCGCGAGCAGCGACGCGGGGCCCCAGACCGCGTCGCCGTCGCCGCGGCCCGGAGCGATGACGCCAGGGCAGGCGGCGAGCACCGCCGCTTCTTGACCCGGTCCGAACCCGTCCACTGGAGCGGGTCGCATCGCGCCGTGCTCGGCGAGTCGCATCGTCACCGCACCGTCGGAGAGCGCCTCGCAGAGCCCGCAACCGATACAGAGGCCGGACTCCACGACCTCGGCAATCGAGCTGGCGGTTCTCCCAGCAATCGGTGTGGCTTCGCTCACGGGGCCTGCTCCTCGGTCGTGCGGTGGAGGCGATGACGATGCAGCGCCGCATAGCGGGGTGTCGCCCGCGCAATCATGTCGGCGATGTCGGGGTGGGTGGCATCGACCGAGTAGCTCTCGTCCTGCCGGGCGAGCGTGGTCGAGCGAGCCAGTTGTTCGTGCCAGGATCCACCGTCGTAGAAGCTGAACTCGGTCGTCGAATCAGTCGAGTCCCACTGCAGCGCCTCGGGACGGTGGTCGATGCCGACCGCGGCACTCCACGCAGCCATCGTGCCGTCCGGGTCGTCGACGAGGTCGTCGGCATCGATGACCGGGGGTGGAGTGCCCAGCTCGCGGTGAAGACGCTCGAACAACGCCCATTGTTCGGCATGCCCGGTTTCCCATTCGAGGAGATCGGGCCACTTGTGGCGCATCGAAACGATCTGCTGCCGGGGGTCGCGAATCAGAAACGAGTGGATCATCCCGGCGTGCAGCGGGGCCGCGTCGGTGAGGCCGTCCCACCGGTCGAGTACGTAGTGGGGGAAGTCCTTGATGAAGACCGGACCGGATTCGGCGGCGCCTCGAAGTCGACGCACCACGTCATCGAACGTGTAGCTGCTCGGGACGGCGGAGCGCCGCTGTGGAGGAGCTTTCGCTTCGGGTCCGGAATACCACGGCTCGCCGAACGGCTCATGGAAGCACTGGTGGTCGCCTCGGGTCCGCATCACCTTCTCGAACGCCGTTGACCGCGAGCGGGGAACCGCCCAGAGCACGAGGATCGGTTGGGTCACGTCGGACCTCAGACCCTGCTCAGGAGATGGCCCCACCCCGAGATCGGTGACCGGAGATCGAGCGCACGCAGCATCGCCCATTGCAGGGCGTTGTCCGAGGCGACGACAGGCGTGCCGATCGCCGCCTCGAGGGCGGCAACGTGTGGGCCGATTCGCATGCCAGAACCGGTCTGCACGACGACGTCGGCATCGGGCGCGGCTTCATGTGCGCGCAGCACCGTTTGCACACAGTCGCGGTCGGGGTGATCCCAGATCGTGGCGGCCTCGACCGCCATCTGTGCCTCGAGCGACGCGTAGATGCCTTGGTCGCGCATGTGTCCGGAGGCGATGATCTCGAACCCCGCAGCTTCGAGGTAGCCGTTGATGCCGTCGCGCCAGTCATCGCGGTAGTAGCCGTTCGAGACCGCGATTCGCTCGGCACCGAGTTCGTGGAGCGCGTCGACGATGCACTGGCCCGCCATGAGAAACGGGGTGCCGATCCTCTCGCTCGTCTCGTCGCAGAAGGCGACGATGTCGTCGGGCCCGGTCGTGCCTTTGCAATGGACCCAGTTGGTTCCTGCCTGACCGATGACCTGGCAGTGGGCGTTGGCAAGGCACATGGCTGCCTCGGTCAGCAGATCGAAATTTGCCGCACGCTCATCGAGCCCATAGTCGTAGTTGGCGACGTGCAGGACGCGCTGCATGACGCCGATCGGCTCTGGACTGACCTCGAGCAACCGTTGAGGAGAATCATCGAAGTAGCGCGGTGTCGTGACGAATCCGGCGTACCCCGCGTAGCGCGGCCCGAACCCCTCAGCCGCTGGATCCGGATCCGTTTGCGGGGTCGTCTGCACGTCGCGGACGATACCCGCGACGGGTCATGAACTCGGCTTCCGGCCGATCGCAAGAAGTTGTTTGCCCAGGTCAGCGACCGCAGACTCCTCGGCCAGGGCGCGTTCGGTCGCCATCGTCTGGTCGTGTTGGTCGACGAGGCGGGCGTGCGCGTCGTCCCGCGGCCGAACGGACCAATCGACGAGCAACCCGTGAACCGAGATGTTGTCGAGGTGCGCAGACTCGAACGATCTCCGAAGGGCGTGTGCGTCATACAACAGGTGGCTCGCAGCACCGTGCGCATCACGGTAGATGCCGGTCCGGGTGGCAAGTCGCTCCATCGCCTGCTCGACGTCGTCGCGACGCAACAACTCGGCGACCAGTCCGACCAACGAGTCGACCAGGACGACGAGATGGGCGTGCGGGCGGAGCCATGACGCCATTCGGGCGATGCTCGCAGTCGGGTCCGGTGCGTACTGAACCGAACCCATCGCGATGACGAGGTCGCAGGACTCCGGGTCGATCTGTGCCTCGTCGACTCCACAATGATGGACCGCATATCGCCCGGCGGACCGCCGGCGAGCGTGGTTGACCATCGCGGCGCTCGGCTCAACGCCGACGACCTGATGTCCGCGGTCGGCGAGGGGGCCGGCCCAGCGCCCGACTCCGCAACCGACGTCAACGATCGAGAGCGCCGGCCGGTCGCCAATGATCCGGTTGACGTACTCCCAGCAAAGGTCGTCGTATGCGCGCCGGTGTGGTGCATCGAACTGCTCGTCGTAGCCGTCGGCCAACTCGTCGTAGAACGTCGCGGGGTCGAGGAGTTCGGTCTTGGGCGGCTGATCGGTCATCCTCGTCCTCGTTCTCGGTTGATGCGTCGTTGTGTTCTCGTCGACGATGCGGTCCGGCGCGTCGGTCGGGCCAGAGTGGGGAGAACTCGGCGAGGTTGAGTCCGCAGGTTGACGCTGTAGTTGCTTCCGCACTGGACACAGTCCTTGCGGAAGAGGCGCGCTTGCTCGGCGCGATATTGCGGCGAATCGATGATTTCTGAGATTCGTCGCGACCGAACGTTCAGCTCGGCGTCGTGCCCCCAGCAGCCTCCCGTCGCTCCCGTCGACCGAATCATCAACTTGAGCTGTGATTCGACGCACGGCACGTCGATCTGGGGTTCGAGGCCGAAGTGTCCAGGGATGTACGAGAGATCGAGCTCGGAAGGAAGACGGGCAGGATTCGTCCGACGCACCCGCTGAATCGCTTTGAGCGAGCTTCGCAGCGTGGCCTCGTCGACGGCCGTCAGCTCGGAGATGGTTGCGTCTCGGAACATGAACGTCGTGTCCGTGGCGAGGTTGAGGTACAGGTCGACGTCGAGTTCCTGGGCGAGATGTGCCATGTCGGCGAGTCGGTCGCAGTTGTCGCGCATCACCGTGAAGTTCAAACGGATCGCGAGCTCCTGTCGGGGTCGCCGCTCGACAAGGGCTCGGATCGCCTCGATGGTGTCGTCGTAGGCGCCTTGGCGGCCGCGGATCGCATCATGAGTGGCGGCGTCGGGGCCGTCGATCGAGACGTTGAACGAGCGAACGCCGGCGGCGATGACCTCGTCGATCCGATCCTCGTCGAGCAGCAATCCGTTGCTGTTGAGGTGAAGGTCGGAGATCCCGGCTTCTCGAGCGTGAGCGATGATCCGGGCGGCGTCACGGCGAATCAGGGCTTCGCCGCCAGTGAAGTTGATCTTGATGAAGCCGAGCTGAGCCAACTGGTCGACGACGGATCGCCATTCATCCTCGGACAGTTCGCCCGTCGTGTTCTCGTGCCAACAGGTACAGCTGATGCACCGGAGATTGCAGTTGTCGGTGAGGAAGCACTCTGCGGCAATCGGCCGAATGTGAAGCTCGGGCGCGAGCGATCGCTTGACCCACGTCGCGGCGACGAACCTGCCCAACCGCGCCGAGCGGCGCCACGAGGCGATCGGCGGCCGAGCGATGTGCGGGACGGGGGCCACGCGACGCGGCTCCCGACCGCGTGTGGAGATCGAGACCGGAGTGGACGTCATCGTCGTACCGCCCGCACGAACAGGTTGGCCTGATGGAACCAGCGGCCGTCGAGGCGCAGCGGGAGGTGGGTCAACGGCGCAAGGCGTTGGGGAAGGAGCAATCGGGGGATGTCGAAGAATCGCCAGAACAGGTTTGCTGCGTCGTGTTGGACGACATCGAAGCCTGCCTCGGCCAACGTCTCGAAGAGCTCGGCGGGGACATAGTTGGTGTGCCAGCCGCGCTCGATCGCGAGGTCTCCAGCCATCCCGTCGCTCATGTCGACGAATCGCTCGTCGTAACGCTCACGGCCAAAGCGTGCCCGATACACCGCGCCATGGAGGCGTGGCCACCGAAACTTTGCGTTGTCCGGGTCCAGGATGCTCAGCCAATGCTGACGCGGAACGGTGACGATCAGGGTGCCGCCTGGCTGGAGGACACGTCGCACCTCCGAGAGAACGGCCTGCTCGTCCCAGACGTGTTCGAGGACGTCGAGCATTGACACAGACGCAAGCGTGGCCTCCCCGAAGGGAAGGTCGAGCTTGTTGCCGAGCGCGACCCTCGGGGGTCCGCCGTGGGTGGTGTCGCTGATCTTGTCGGAGGCGACGTCGGCGGCCACAACACCTGGCCGAACAGTGCTGAGGCCGGCGGCGAACTCGCCGTATCCGGCGCCGAGATCCAAGTGTGGTCCATCGATGCCTGCCAGTTGGTCCCATGCCCAGCCGTACCGTCGGGTCGGGTGATCGTCGAACGGGTTGTCGGCCGGCGGTTGGATGACGGTCTCGAGACGGGCGCGGACATCGCAGGTGGCCGATGCCGGAGGGACGGTTCGCTCGGCGACGGTGGCTGCGACGGTCGGGTGATCAGCGACGACTTGTGCGAGCTCCGCGACATCGTCGAGCACGACCACGGGCGAACGGGTCCGTTCGTGTTCGGCGAAGCGGACCTGATGATCATTCGACATCTCGCCGAACTTCGCCTTCCGGGGCACGACGATCGGCACTTTGCCGTGCCGTTGGACTGAGCGAACGGTGTTGCCTGCGTGGGTGATGACGACGTCAGCCCCAGCGATCCGACGGTCCAACTCTTCAGGACTCAACTCGCGGACATGCGGAACGCTTGGCACGACGGTCGAGGTTCCGATTTGGGCGAACACGTCATGGTCGGGGGCGATCGTCTCCAGTGACTGCACGAGACGATCGAATGGGAACGGTCCCATCCCCACGGTGACGAGCACGGACAGTCGTCTCATTGAAGCTCTCCGACCAGGAAGGCGCGTGTGTGTGCGTCGAGCCGATCCCGGCGCTGTACGGCCGTCGACTCGGCCAAGGTGCTGCAGAGCCTGGCGACTCGGCCCTGGGCGCCATGAATGTTCAGCGTCTCGATCCAGAGGCTGGGGGTCCGACGCATCTTGGCGGCCACGAAGTAGGGGAGGGCTATTGCCGTTCCGGCCGACACGACCCAGCTGGGATCGAGACGGTCGAGGTGTCGCGCCGCGGCCGCCGCTCTGCCGGGCATCGATCGCATCGTGGGCTCTTCGACCCAGTGCACGTCGAGGTCTTCGAGGCGTGATGCGGTGTCGGCCGCCGGCGAAGCGACCCAACAGTGGG
The DNA here is from genome assembly GCA_020629635.1 of Acidimicrobiales bacterium. Classification (GTDB taxonomy): domain Bacteria; phylum Actinomycetota; class Acidimicrobiia; order Acidimicrobiales; family SHLQ01; genus SHLQ01. The sequence continues at coordinate 499,806 of JAHDCX010000001.1, forward strand.
GTTCGTTGGTCGGCCACGCATTGGCAACGGCGAGGACGTCCGGCAGCACGCCTCCAGAACTCGTCACGAACACGACAGTCACGCACGAACGCTAGACCCGACAACATCGGTCGGGCATGGGGCGATGAGCCCTCTGTGGCAAATGCGTACGTGGACCCATGACGAGAAGCGATCGGTGATCCAATCTGGTCGCAGGTCTGGAGGAGGTGACAGGTGAAACGGTCGAACGGTGATGTCGTTCTCGTCACGGGCGGTGCGGGCTATGTCGGCAGCGCCATGCTCGGCGAGCTCGCGCTGCGGCGAGCCGTTCGAACATGTGACACCCACTGGTTCGTCCCCGGAACGGGAGGCGGAGGAACGGACCACCGCACTCTGCGCTCTAGCGACCTCGACGACGTGGACACGATCATTCACCTCGCGGATCCCTCGTCGGCAGAGATCGTCGAGGCGTTCCCGGAGATGGCCGAGGTGGCCGACACCGCCCGGCTCGCGCAGAGCGCCCGCTCCGCCGGGGTGCGGCGGTTCGTTTTCGCGTCGACCGCTGCGGTCTACAACGACGGCCACGCCCCAGCGACCGAAGCCAGTCCCGTCCACACGGCCTCTGCGTATTCGAGACACAAGTACGAAACCGAGCAGGTCCTCAAGTCGCTCGCCGACGACGACTTCGAGGTGGTCGTGTGTCGACTGGCGAGTTGCTTCGGGTGGTCCCCGGCGCTTCGCCCGGAGCTCGTGATCAATCGGATGAGCCTGCGGGCGTTTGCCGGCGAGTGTCTGTCGTTGTCCTCGGATGGAACCTCCTGGCGTCCGTTCGTGCACGTTGCCGACGCTGGCCGGGCATTCATCCACGCCGCAACTGCGCTCGACCCTGCGCCGTTTCGTGTGTTCAACGTGTGCGGTACCGATGGCAACAGGCGCGTCGCCGATGCACTCGACGCGGTCGCCGACGGCGCTCGCGAATTCGGTCTCGACGTGGAGGTGGGGACGCCCGAGGACGTTCGAGACCCACGGTCGTACACGATCGATGCCTCTGCCTTTGCGAAGGCGGGCTTTGTCCCGAGCTGGTCGATCGACGAAGGAATCACCGACCTGCTCCGTCGGCTGGGGAGCGTTCACGGAGCAGCCGTACCGGTCGAACGGCTCGAACGCCTGCGAGCGCTCCGTGCCACGGGCGCGCTCGGCATGGTCGCGCCGGGTGCGACGGCTTCGTCGACGCCGGGCTCGGTCACGCCCTATCGCTTGCCCCGAGCCGCCGCCGCCGTGGTGTCGAAGGAACATGATCGGGTCATGTCTCGTTCGAGGTACCGCTTGGGCGGTGGCCACGCCGAACAGGCCGAGGCGCTACTTGCCGATGCGCTGTGTCTGCCCGACTCCTGGGGCGTCATCGGACTTCGCTCCGGAACGGATGCGCTGACACGGAGTCTCTGGCTCGCCGGGGTGCGACCGGGTTCTCGGGTCGCCGTACCTGATGTTGCGTTCCACGCAGTCGCCGCGACGGTGGTCACGCTCGGGGCAGAACCGGTCTTCGTCGACGTCACGTCGGACACCTGGAATTTGGACCCAGAAGACCTCCGCCGCCGTCGCCGTGACGGTCCGATCGACGCGGTCATCGCCGTCGACAACTACGGAACGCCGGCCGATCTGGTCGGTCTTCGTGCGGCCTGCGGACACGAAGTGCCGATCGTGCTCGACGCGTGCGAGTCGTTGGGGGCCGGCAGGTCGGGCCCGCCCGTCGCCGAAGTCGTCGACTACGTGGCGATGAGCTTCAGCTTCACGAAGCCGATCCACGCAGCCGGAATGGGCGGCGCGCTGTGTGCTCCGGTGGCCGATCTCGAACGTGCCGAGTCCTCACCGGAGCTTCTGATTCGCCAGACCCGGCTGCCAGAGCTGAATGCTGCATACCTCGTCCATGCCTGGTCGGATCTTCCCCGCAACCTCGAACGCCTTCGGTCGATCTATGACCGGTACTCGCAGGTCCTGCGGGTCCACGGGTTCGACGCTCAGGCTGAGGACGGGCGCAGTACACGGATCCATGCACCGTTTCTCGTTCCGCGGTCGCGAGTCCGAGACCGAGATGGCCTCGTTGACGCGCTCGTCGCCGCAGGCGTCGCGGCGACCACGCAGTTTCCCTCGCAGTCGCGGCTGCTCGGCCGAGGGACGCCACCGCCGGTGGCCGCGGAGGTCGATGCCCGAGTGGTGTCGTTCCCGACCGGCGCCGGTCTCTGCGAACCGGCGATCGACGAGCTGCTCGCAAACGTCAAAGACGTCGTCGCTCGATGGGTGGCGCTGAAGCCGACCTCGGGCTAGTAGGGAGACTCGTACGGGTCTTTGGGGATCCCGCCATCCACCGCAGTGATCGAGACGACGTCGGCTTCGACGATTCGGGGGCCGGTCATCTGGTGATAGGGGATCTCTGGTTCGCGCCAGACGACATCTGCGATGACCCACGTGTCGTTGTCGAAGGATGCGCCGACGTCTCGAAGCAGGACCTGAATCGGAATGCCGTCCGCTGCGCAGCAGCTGACCATGAAGCGCGTGAGCTTGAACCCATCGGGGGTTTCTGAGTCGTTGACGACGAGTCCCTCGAGACGAATCACGATATCGCTCAAGCTCTTTTCGTCGTCCCAGTGCGCACGATCGAGAAACTCCGAGACGCGCATGTCCGGTGGGCCCTGCGATGTGTCGATCGGTTCGAATCGGTCACCGGTGTCCACAGGAGTGAATGCGTCGACGCGATCCGCAGCTGCGGCCCCCAACGCGGTCGGCGCGACCGCGATCAGCACGAAGATGGGGAGCATCAGCAGCCAGCCGACACCCGGGCCGGCGCTGCGATTCATCGACTCGGGGTCCCGGCCTTCTTCTCGTGAGGCATTGATGGCTTCGATGGCGCCGATCGCGAGCAGCACTCCGGCGGCGAGCATCAGCGGGATCTGCATGCGTTGCTGCACGAACCAACCGAAGCCTCCGTTGAGGAGGAGCCGAGCCGTGATGAGGCCCAGACACAAGACGACGACGGCGCGGCCGAGCCGGTTCACAAGACCACCTGTCCGATCACCACGGCGGAGATCACGGCGACAGTCAGGGTGACCGGGGCGAACAGCATTGCGAATCGCCGACCGAACACGCCCGCATGCATCGCCACCAACTTGAGGTCGATGACCGGTCCCACGACAAGAAAGACCAGGCGAGACGTCAGCGAGAACTGAGGGAGGCCCGCAGCGACGAACGCATCTGCTTCGGAGCAGATCGACAACAGCACGGCGAGGGCAGCGAACATGAGGATCGACAACAGTTCGTTGTCCGCTACGACGTCGAGCACGCTTCTTGGCACCACGAGCTGGAGGGTCGCCGCAGCCATTGCCCCGACGACCAGATAACCCCCAGCGTGCACGAGATCGCGCGAGGCAACGTCAACGAAGTTCGACCACCGGCTTCCCTCGTGTTCGTGGAGGTGCTGAGCCTTGCTCAACAACGAATGGTCGTTCCGTCGGGCCCACCACAGGCCCACCGTGATCGCCGCAATGAACGAGGCGAGAAAGCGAGCGACCACGAGACGGCCCTCGCCCGGGAAAGCCACTGCGGTCGATACGAGGACAACGGGGTTGATCGCCGGTGCGGCGAGCAGGAAGGTGAGCGCCGCCGCCGGTGGTGTACCGGCCCCGACCAGCCGGCCAGCGATCGGCACGCTCCCACACTCGCAGCCGGGCAGCGCGAGACCCGCCACGCCTGCGGCGGGCACGGCGAGGACCGGTCGCTTCGGCATGATGCGTTGGACGAAGTCGGGGCTGACGAACGCGGCAATCAGGCCCGAGATCACGACGCCGAGCACCAGGAAGGGGAGTGCTTGGATCGAGACTGAGACAAAGAGGGTCGACCACAATCGGACCTCGGTGTTTTCGAGCACACCGACTCGCTCGCGGATCAGGATCGCGACGATGAACGGCAGTACGAGGATCCACGGTCCGAAGCTGACGCCGCCGGTTGCGTGATGATGGTCGTGGTGATGGTGGTTGTGCCCGGTCCCGTCACTCCCGGATGACGCAGGATCGGCGTCGACCACGGTCGAGTCGCTCACCACTTCAATGTCGGCCACAGAAGAAGTATCGCTCAGCAGTGCCCGGTCTTGAGGGCAGCCGCTTCGGCCATCGTCGTTTGGGGGCTGTAGCGTCCGGGTAATGTCGCTGGCGTGACGGCACAGTCGCTCCCGCTCACCGCTGCACACTGGGGTGTGAATCGGGTCCGCGTCATCGATGGACGCGTCGAAGAGGTCCAGCCGTTCGAGCACGATCCCGACCCGACCCGGATCGGAGAGGGGATCGTGGGCCTGCTCGACGCGCCAACCCGGATCACCGCACCGATGGTCCGGTCGAGTTGGCTCGCAGACGCACCCGGCGCTGCCACCGATCGACGCGGCACCGACCCCTTCGTCGAGGTTGATTGGGATCAGGCCGAGTCCCTGATCGCCGCGGAGCTCGATCGAGTTCGCTTCGGGTTCGGGAATGACGCGATCTACGCCGGTTCGTATGGCTGGGGCAGCGCCGGCAGGATGCATCACTCGAAGACCTGGCTCAAGCGCTTCCTCAATCTGATCGGTGGCTTCACCCGTTCGGTCGATTCGTACAGCTTTGCCTCGGGCGAGGTCGTCACCCGTCACGTGTTCGGTATCGATCTTCCCGAGTTCGCCTTCGACGGGCCGACCTGGCCCGACATTGCTGACCACGCCGACCTTGTCGTGTGCTTCGGCGGAATTCGTCTCTCGAACGGTCAGATCGGTCAGGGTGGCGCGGCCCGACACGTTCAGCGAGGCGGCCTCCACCATGCGGCGGCCAGTGGCGTGCAGTTCGTGAATGTGTCGCCGATCGCATCCGACCTCGACCCGTCGGTCGGTCCCCGCCATCTCGCGATCCGCCCCTCCACCGACGCGGCGTTGATCATGGGTCTGGTCCACACGCTCATCGTCGACGGGTTGGTCGACGACGACTTCGTCGACGCCCATACGACGGGCTTCGAGCGATGGACGCAGTATCTGCTCGGCCGAAACGACGGGATCGTCAAGGACGCAGCATGGGCATCAGAGATCTGCGGCGTGTCGAGCGACGAGATCGTGGCGCTCGCTCGGCGCATGGCGACGTCGAAGACGCTCGTCAATCTCGCCTGGGCGATCACCCGTCAGCAGCATGGGGAGCACGCGTGGTGGGCAGGGATCGCCCTTGCCGCGGCGTTGGGTCAGATTGGTCTGCCCGGTCGTGGCCTCGCCATGGGGCTCAGCTCGACGAATGCGGTCGGCAATGACCGTCGACGCCTCCGTCCTCCCGCGATCGATCCGGGAACGAATCCCGTCGAGACGTTCATTCCCGTGGCGCGCATCGCGGACATGTTGCTCGGACCCGGCACCGAGTTTCGCTACGACGGTCAGACCTACAGTCATCCAGACATTCGCCTGGTCTGGTGGGCGGGCGGCAACCCGTTCCACCACCATCAGGACCTGAACCGGCTCCTCCGCGGTTGGCAGAAGCCGGAGACGATCATCGTCAATGACTGGACCTGGACGGCGACCGCCCGACGGGCAGACATCGTGCTGCCCGTCGCAACGACGTTGGAACGCCGCGACATCGCGATGACCCCGTCGGACGGTGCGGTGGTTGCGATGGACCAGCTGATCGACCCGCCGCCGCTCGCCCGCACCGACCACGAGATCTTCGGTGCGCTCGCCGACCGGATGGAGGTGGGAGCGGACTACCACGAAGGACGTGATGCCGAGGCATGGCTCGCCCATCTCTACGAGGAACTGCGTCGAATCGAACCGGAGCTTCCGGACCTCGATCAGCTCTTTGCCGACGGCTGGGCTGACCTCGCCCCTCGACCGGAGAAAGAAGCCCCGATGCTCAGCGCCTTTCGTGCCGACCCGACGTCCGCGCCGCTGTCGACCCCGAGCGGACGTATCGAGATCTTCTCGGAACGAGTCGCTGCCCGACGTGACGGATCCGGTCCGGGGTATCCCGTGTGGACCGAACCCGATGAGTGGCTGGGCGCACGAGACGTCGGCACACGGCTGCACGCGATCACCAACCAGCCCACCACCATGTTGCACAGCCAGCTCGACCCCGGGGCCGTGAGCCGGTCCGCGAAGATCGATGGCCGGGTTGTCATCCGAATGAACCCGGCCGACGGCGTCGCCCGTGGTTTGGCCACTGGCGATCACGTGGTCGTCGCCAGTGCGCGCGGCGGTTGTCACGCGGTGGTCGCGCTCGACACCAACCTGCGAGCAGGAGTGATCCAGATGCCGACGGGGGCGTGGTTCGACCCGATCGAGAGCGGCGTCATCGGCTCGCCTTGCGCTCACGGCAACCCGAACACGTTCACCTCGGATCGTGGGAGTTCGGATTGGGCGCAGGGCTCGACGGCGCAGACTTGCCTCGTCGAGGTTTCTCCCGTCGACGCAACACCACCGGCTGTTCGAGCCCATGAGCCACCCGAGATCATCCGTGGGGCGTCATCATGACCGCCCTCCTGACCGCTGCTGAGCAGGAGTTCCTCGACGGTCGACACGGCGACGGAGCGGCGGTTGCCATGCGGATTGTCGTCCGGCTCGCTGAGGCGATGGGAGCGGATCGACTGCGGAGCATCGAGGGTGCACACATCGACTCCTGTCTGTTCCACGGTCATTCGGGCATCGACTTCGTCGAACGACTCGTCGACGGAGGTGCCCACGTTTCGGTACCGACCACACTCAATGTGTCAAGCCTGGATCTGATCCACCCGGAGCGGTTCCTCGGCAGTGACGCTGATCGGTCAGCGTCTCAGCGTCTGATGGACGGATACGTTGCGCTGGGCTGCGAGGCCACGTGGACGTGTGCGCCGTATCAGCGCGAGCAACGGCCCGGATTCGGCTCGCATGTCGCCTGGGCGGAGTCGAACGCCATCGTTTTCGCCAACAGCGTGCTCGGCGCTCGCACGCATCGGTACGGCGACTTCATCGACATCTCGGCCGCGATCACGGGGCGAGTGCCCCACGCGGGCCTGCATCTCGACGCAGAACGGCTCGCGACCATCGTGATCGACGTCGGCGACCTGCACCCGGCGCTTTGGGAGTCATCTGTTCTCGCGCCAGTACTTGGCGTCGTTGTCGGCCGCTGCGCCGGGACTGGCGTGCCGGTGATCGACCGGTGTCCGGCCGAGATGTCTGAGGATGCGCTGAAGGCGCTCGGCGCGGCTGCGGCATCGTCGGGTTCGGTCGGCCTCTTTCACGTGGTCGGCGTGACCCCCGAGGCGCCGACGCTCGACGCCATCACTCGAGGACACGTGGACGAGGTCGAACGCGTCGTGGTCACGCCGTCGATGTTGGCTGACGCCGCGGCGGAGTTGTCGACGGCGGTCGGCGAACGCCCGCTTCGATCGGTCAGCCTGGGCACGCCCCACTACTCGGTCGACGAGATCGCAACGCTGGCCGGGCTACTTGGAGAACGCCGCGTCCACCCCGACGTCGACGTCTTCGTCTCCACCGGTCGCGACGTCCTCGCTGAGGCGAACCTTCGCGGGGATGCCGAGCGCTGCCGGTCGGCGGGCGTGAAGTTCGTGGTCGACACGTGCACCTACATCACGCCGATCCTCCGGGCGATCGACGGGATCGCAATGACCGATTCGGCCAAGTGGGCCTGGTACGCGCCGGGCAACATCGGGGCCGAGGTCGTCTTCGCAGACGTGACGGACTGCATCGAATCCGCGATCGCTGGGAAGCTTCGCGTTCGGGTCGACGAATCCTGGTGGACCAACCCGCTGGGCGAGAGCGACTCGTGAACGGTGGGTACGCCGTCGTGGCGGGGACGGCGCAGGGGCCGCTGGTTCGCCTCGACGAGCCGTTGAGTTTCTGGGGCGGATTCGATCCCGAGACCGGCGAGATCATCGATGTGCATCATCCGCAACGGGGCCTGGACCTCCGAGGGGCCGTCGTCGCAATGCCGGCTGGTCGCGGCTCGAGCTCGGCCTCGTCCGTGATCCTCGAGGCGATCCGAGCCGGAGCGGCACCCGCAGCGTTGCTGCTCACCGAACCGGACGAGATCATCGCGCTCGGCGCCATCGTCGGCCACGAACTCTACGACGTGTCGTTGCCGATTCTGGTTGGTGTCGATGACGTCGGGTTCGCCTCAGGTGCCATCGTGATGGTCACGTCGGAACCACCGGCGGTGCGGCTCGCGGAGTAGACCGACCTACTCCGACGTCGGTCCGTCAAACGACGGATCGCGTCGCTCCCGATGGCTCGCCACGCCCTCGGCCACGTCCGGGCCGAAGAAGCCGAGAAACTCGTACGCCAGCGATGCGTCGAAGGCGGGTTCGAGCAACCGGTACGAGTGATTGAGCGTTCGCTTGGTCCACCGGATCGCTTGCTGGGCGCCGTTCGTCAGTTCGAATGCGATCGTCGTCGCCTCGTCGAGTACGCCCTCTGGCCCGTCGGTGTCGTCGATGCACACCGACACGAGCCCGATACGTTCGGCTTCGGCACCCGAGAGATCTCGGCAGGTGAGCAGGTAGTACTTCGCCTTCGCCATGCCGCAGAGCAACGGCCAGCAGATCGCGGCGTGGTCGCCAGCCGCGACGCCGAGTCGGGTGTGGCCATCGATGATGCGGGCATTCGATCCGACGACGGACACATCCGCGAGGAGCCCCGCCACGAGCCCCGCGCCGACCGCCGGACCCCAGATCGCCGAGACGACGGGCTTCGAGCAGTTGATGACGTTGAGGACGAGGTCGCGGGCTTCCCGAAGAATTCTGAGGCTGGTCGGATAGTCCGTCGAGATCGCGTCGATCATCTCGAAGCTGCCCCCCGAGGAGAATCCTCGGCCGGCACCCGTCAGGAGCGCCACACGGACATCGGGATCTCGGTCGATCGTCAGCCACACGTCGGCGAGTTGCCGGTGGGCTCGTTCGTCGACGGAGTTGAGGCCGGGCCCTTCGAGCGTGACCTGGAGGACGCCCTGGCCGAGATCGGCGAAGGTGAGTTTGTCGAACTCGGCGACGTAGCGATCGATCATCGTTGGCTCTCCCGTCACGGCCGGAGTCGGTGGGCCGCCAACTCGTCGTAGAGGACTCGCGCCCGTTCGTGCAACTCGACGAGTCGCGGATCTTCGATCGGTGGATACGTCGAGGTCGGGACAGCGAAGCCGCTGCTCTCTCGAAGTCCGTCGTGCCACGGGCCGGTACCTTCGCCGTACCAGGACACTTCCTTGCGTTCGCCGGGCTCCCAGGTGAGGGCGTCGTCGATGTACCGAATCCTGACGGCCTCGCACCAGGCCTGGATGATCGCCGGCGGGTCGGCGAGAAGATCTCCCGATTCGATCAGCGGCGGAGCGGTGCCATCACGATCCGCGATGCGGTGGAAGAGGCGGTGCAGTGACTCGAAACCACATTCCTCCCACGTGCAGTCGGGCCAGTGCTTCGAGAGCCCCTGGATGACACGTTCGGGATCGCGCAACAAGAAGCTGTGGGTCATCGTTGCGAGCATGTCGTCGTCGAGCGCGTGCTCGACCGAATACACGAAGTCCTTGATGAACACCGGCCCGGACTCCGCCGTCGTCGACAGCGTCTCCCAAGTGGCGGCGTAACTCAGCCCTTCGGTCGGGGCGACGTGGGCGTCACGGTCAGAGCGTCGGTCCTCGCCGTAGTAGAAGCACTCGTTCCATGGCTCGTGAAAGCACGCGAAATCGCCTCGCTGACGCATCATCCACTCGAAGGCGGTGGAGGTCGATCTGGGCGTCGCCCAGAGCATGAGCAGCGACGGTGCCGTCATTGGGACTCCTGAAGCGACGCGAGCACGGATCCGTGATTGCCGACAGGTGCGACGCCGAGTGTGGAGAGAATCCGCCAGTACAGCGTGATGTCCGCGGCCAGGATCGGCGTGCCGAGCTCGTGTTCGATGGCCGCAGCGTGCTCGACGAGGCGCCGGGGTACGCCGTCGTCGCCTCGATAGTTGGACATGCCGTTGATGAGGATCGCATCGACGTCGGGAGCGGCCTCGAGCGTGCGGCGGCACGATTCGAGGGCCCAGGATTCGGGGAAGATCCAGTACTGGTCGTTGACCCACCGCTGATCGTCACTCAGGCCCTGGTCGACAAAGTTGCCAAACCACACAACGTCGATGTCTGCGCTCCTGAGGAATCGTGCCACACCGTCTCGCCAATCCGGCCAGAAGTAGACCGAGTTGAGTGCGATGCGTTCGTACCCGAAGTGGCGACAGGCCTCCACGAGCGTCATGCCGGCCATGTGGAGCGGAATACCGTAGGTCTCCTCCATCGAACGGACGAAGTCCGTGATGTCGCCAACGTTGCGTCCACCGGCGTGGACCCAGTTGGTGCCGACCTGCCCGACCACGTCGGCGCCGCTGTTCGACATGCAATAAACGACCTCCTCGAGCAGGTGGAAGTTGTCCGCACGTTGGTCGAGCTGATGCGCGTACTCGGGCGCATGCAAGAGCCGTCCGTGCACGCCGACGGTCCGCGGCGCAAGCCTCAGGAAGTCACTGGGCGCTGCGTCGAAGTCCCGTGGTGGGCCGGTGAAGGCCACCTGGTGTTCGAACAGCTTGTGGGCCGGGTCGGTCCAATGCTCGGGTCGACTCATCGCGTCACCGCGGCCTTTCGTCTCCGGATCTCGTTGAGCCGTCGACGCCGGGCCGCAATGTGTGCGTCGCCCTCTGTGGTGCCGTCGTGGAACGAGTCGAGCAGATCGTCGATTGGCGACTCGGGTCCGCCGTAGTTGCACTCGATGAACCGATGGTGGAGCTGATGGTGAAAGTCGCCGACGGGCAGGGTGAGTGCAGAACCGACACGGATGCCGTCGTAGCCGGTGTGGCTGAGGGGAGCGCCGAGCGTGTGGTGCATCATGGCGAACAGTGCGTGCACGGGGTGGACCGGAAGCACGAAGAACAAGAGTGCGTCTCCCCAAAGGACGACGTGCTCTGCGGGATGCATGGCGAGCCCCGACCACGGGCCGACGTTGACGTTGCGGTGATGCCACGAGTGCACGTGTGTGTACGCCGGACCTCGGTGGAGCAGCCAGTGGCCGATCGAGAAGTACGCGATCGACCAGACCGGGATGAGCAGGATCAGCAACACCGACCAGACGGGGTTGTCCCAGAACCCGAGGGTGGGAGCTATGCCGTTGGCCATGCCCCACCAGAGCAACGACTCCCACGCTGTCGCGATGATCGGTGCCGGCACGATCGAGAGGAACACGTTGTCCTTGACCTGATCGTCGAAGAGGAAGAGTCGCTTGTTCTTGCCGAGCGGGCGGGCGTCGTAGCGCAGGTCGTTGCCCTGCCGCCACCAGACGTACAACCAGAGGTGGGGGAGCCCGGCCGCAAGCGCAATCAGTGCGACGTTGCGAAGCCAGATCTCGGCCACCCACCCGACACGGATCGTGGCCATCTCGTCGAGCGGCGGTGTGAACCACTTCCAGACGGCGATGGCGACGACGAGCATCAGAACCCGGGTCGAATGCGGTCGCCACGTTCGAGCGACGTGGCGGACGATCTCGCGAGCCCGTGCCGGCTGCCGCAGGAACGGCGCTGTCTGTATCGGCAGTGGCGGGTGATGATCCCACCGACTCGACCCATTGGCTGCCATCGGCGCACGGTAGAAGTGGGCTGAACGATTGTCCAGTCTGTGTTGTCTGCCGTCTTCGGCGGAGTCTGTCGTCTAGCGTCTCCGTCGGTGACCGGTCACCTTGCACTTCTTCTCGGCACCGACGTGAGGTCGGCCTACTTCGCCGATCGGCGAGCGGTTGCCGCAGCCGAGCTGCGAGCGGTGCTCGGCGACGTCGAGATCGGCTGGCGAAGCGTCGGCAACCTCGAGTTTGTCGACGTCGAGTCGTGCGTCGATCCGGCCGCGGCTGCCCGCATGTCGTTCGTGCATGGCGTGTTCCGAGTGGAATCGGAGACGACACACACGCCCGTCGAGGTCTCCCCGGGCTTCGCCTTTGACGACGATCTCGTGCTCGGTGCGAAGTATCGAGGCAAGACCAACGAGCGGCTGACGCAACTCCTCATCAACGTCGGCCTGGCGGCCGTCGGGCGAACGGAGGGGGTGCGTCTGCTCGACCCGATGTGCGGTCGGGGCACCACGCTCTCGTGGGCGATGCAATACGGACTCGAGGCGGTCGGTATCGACGCGGAGCCCGGCGTGCTGGCGGACGTCGAACGGAACCTGAAGCGGTTCGCAAAGGTCCATCGGGTGTCGCACTCGATCGATCGTCACGTAATGGCTCCGAAACGCTCGGCGACTCCAGAACCCGGAAGCTGGCTGGACGTCACGCTCGGCGACTCAGGGTTTGGAATCGTCGTCGGTGACAGCCGGAGGGTCGATCGCATACCGAAGGCACTGCGGAAGAACCCCTTCGATCTCGTCGTGACCGATCTTCCCTACGGCGTCGACCACCGGACGAGCGAAGACGCTCGGAATCCGCTCGACCTCGTTCGAGACAGTCTGCAGTCTTGGCGGCGAGTGCTCGCCCCCGGTGGTGTCGCCGTGCTGGCCTTCAATCGCTACCAGCCGACCCGCGCCGCACTCTCCGCAGCGTTCGACGATGCGGGTTGGCGGGTTGCCGACTTCGCTGCAGAGCACCGCATGAGCGAGTCGATCGTCCGAGATGTTCTCGTCGCTCATCGCCCTCCTGTGGGGTCATCCCCAGCGGTTCTTGACGACGTCGGGGGCGAGGCTGGCCCGAAGTGAGTTCTCGGCGAGGGTGCGGAGCCCCTCGTCGTCCAGCCCGCAAAGCTCAGCGGCGGTGCGATATTCGTCGAGCAGGGTCGTCTGGAACATCGGCGGGTCGTCGCTGCCAAGTGTCACGGTGACGCCACGCTCGAGCATCAATGGCAACGGGTGCGATGCCATGTCGGGGACCGCGGCAAGGGCCACGTTGGAACCGGGGCACACGTCGCACGGGATGCCGAGATCGGCGAGTTCATCGAGCAACGCGATGTCCTGCGCCGCGCCAATGCCGTGTTGGATTCGCACGGGGGAGAAGTGCTCGAGGGCAAATCGGACTTCTTCGGGCCCGCCATGCTCTCCGGCGTGGGCAACGCCAGGGATGCCGACCGACGCGGCGTCCGCGTAGATCGGCGAGAAGTCGTCGGTCGACCACGTGTCGGCGGGCCCGCCCATGCCGATGGCGACGAGGTGTTCGGTGCTGTGGGCCAGGACCTCGCCGATGGCGGTCCGGCAGGCGTCGGCCGGCAGGTGCGGTGAGATGTCCGGGATCAAACCCCACGAAATCCCGGTCTTGGCCGCCGCCGCTGCACAGCCGCGAACGATGCCGTCATGGATCGGCGCCCATGCTCGACCGTTCTCGACGATGTGGCCGCACGCCGACACGTGAAACTCGACATGCACGACGCCGTCGTCGTGGGACCGGCGAAGGTACCGCTCGGCGATCAGGGCAAAGTCGTCCGGGTCGCGCAGCAGTCCGAGGACCGTGAAGTATCGATCGAGGAACATCGGAAAGCCGTCGAACCGATACCACTTGTCGATCGCCGCCGCAGTCGCTGCGGGCGGCTCGACGTCGTGTCGGGCGGCCAGATCGAGCACCGTGTTCGAGTCGACGGTGCCTTCGAGGTGTACGTGAAGCTCGGCCTTGGGCAAGGCTCGTATCGCATCTGGTGACATGTCGCTCTCTTTGGCGGTGGTTTCCTTGACCTAAGGGACTTAACGACTATGTTATGTCGCCATGTCCGCGTCGTCGCCAACCTCGGCCCTCTCGGCAGATGATCTCGCTGCGCTCGAAGCGGTTCTCAAGGCACTGGCGTCGGAGCGACGTTTGCAGATCCTCGAGTGGCTCAAGGACCCCGCAGCGCACTTTCCGCCTCAAGAGCACGGCGACCCCGAGCTGCACGGCGCGTGCAATCTCTTCATCGTCGAGAAGCTCGGCGTCAGCCAACCCGCTGGGTCGAGACACCTCAAGGTGCTCGTCGAAGCGGGCCTCGTGATCCCAACTCGGCGAAAGAGCTGGATCTACTACCGGCGAGACGAGGCGGCGATCGCCCGCATCCCCGAACTGCTTCGATCCATCTAGGAGACAGCCATGCACGAATCGCTACACGACAAGGTCGTCATCGTCACCGGTGCCGGCAAGGGCATTGGACGGGCGATCGCCGAACGTTTCGCCGGCTCAGGCTCGATCGTCGCCGTCAACGATGTCGACGAAGACGCCGTCAGCGCCGTCGTCACCGCAATCCGCGACAACGGCGGGCAGGCGATGCCCGCTGCCGCCGACGTTTCCGACTCGGGCAGCGTCAACGCCATGATCGATGCCGTGATGACCCAGCACGGCCGCATCGACGTGGTGGTCAACAACGCCGGACTCGTGAGCCCGATGTTGCACTTCTTCGAAGCGGACGAAGCGTGGTGGCGAAGGATCATCGACGTCAACCTCACGGGTCACTTCCTGGTCTCGCACCCGGCCGCACGGATCATGGCCAAGCAGGGTGGCGGCTGCATCATCAACATGAGCTCGGGTGGCGCCACCCGAGCGCACCGAGCCTTCACGGCCTACGACGCAACGAAGGGTGGCATCGAGGCGCTGACGCGAGCGATGGCTCTCGACCTCGGGCCGTACAACATCCGGGTCAACGCGCTCATGCCAGGGTCGATCGACACGAGCGGACTCGACCTCGAACAACGCACCCTCCGCGGCGAGAACGTGCCGCTCGGACGAATCGGCGAGCCGATCGACATGACCGGCGCCGCCCTGTTTCTCGCCTCCGATGATGCGGCGTACATCACGGGCGACGTCATCAAGGTCGACGGCGGCATGCTCGCACAGCAGCGCTCGGCGACCGTCGACATCATGCCGCCGGCCGACTTTCCCAAGGTCGAGGACCTCTAGTGGCATCGGGCGGTCTCCGCATCGGAGCCGACGTGGGTGGCACGTTCACCGACGTGGTCGTCGAACGCCCCAACGCCCAAGACGCCAACGCCGGCACTGAATACCTGTCGACTGAGTACCTGTCGACGAAGGTGCTCACGACCCACGAGGCGCCTGAGCGCGGGATCCTCGCGGGCATCGAGGCGCTGTCAACCGAGCACGACATCGACCTCGCCGACCTCGAGCAGGTCATCCACGGAACGACACTCGCCACCAACGCACTCATCGAACGGCGCGGCGCACGGACCGCGCTCGTCACGACCCAGGGCTTCCGTGACGTCATCGAGACCCGAACCGAAGGACGGTTCGAGCAGTACGACATCGACATCGTGCTTCCGACGCCGCTGATCGCCCGCTGCGACCGGTTCGTCGTCCCCGAACGTATCAACGCTCGAGGCGAGGAGCTCCTGCCATTCGACGAAGCCGCAGCGCGCCAGGTCGTCGATCAGCTGGTCGAGGGGGGCTACGAATCCGTGGCCGTCGGGTTCCTCCACTCGTATCGAAACGCGACCAACGAACGACGCTTCCGCGACATCGTCGCCGCCGTGGCATCCGACATGACCGTGTCGATCAGCGCCGAGGTCTCGCCGCAGATGCGGGAGTTCGAACGGTTCAACACCGTCGCCGCCAACGCGTACGTACAGCCGCTGATGGCGTCGTATCTCCGACGGCTCGAAGCGGGGTTGCGCGACCTCGGTGCCAACTGCCCGCTCTACCTGATTCACTCCGGCGGCGGACTCATCAGCGTCGACACGGCGGCGGCGTTTCCGGTTCGACTGGTCGAGTCTGGGCCCGCAGGCGGCGCGATCTTCGCCGCCCACCTCGCCGCTCGCCACGGCCTCGACCACATCCTGTCCTACGACATGGGCGGCACCACGGCGAAGATCGCGCTCATCGAGGATCACGTTCCGCAAACCGCAAAGACCTTCGAAGTGGCCCGGACGACCCGCTTCAAGAAAGGCAGCGGGATGCCCATTTCGATCCCGGTCATCGAGATGATCGAGATCGGGGCGGGCGGCGGATCGATCGCCTCGGTCGACAACCTCGGCCAGATCCGGATCGGCCCGCACTCGGCTGGCTCCGAACCCGGACCGGCGGCCTACGCGCTCGGCGGCCAACGGGCGACGGTCACCGACGCCAACGTCAAGCTGGGCCGACTCCACCCCGACACCTTCGGTGCGACGTCGATCACGCTCGATCCCGGGCTCGCCGAAGAAGCGCTGGTCCGAGACATCGGCGTGGCGCTCGGATTCGATGCACGCACGTCGGCGATCGGCGTCGCAGAGATGGTCGACGAAAACATGACCAACGCGGCACGAGTCCACGCGGTCGAGAACGGCAAAGACCTCGCCGACTACACGATGGTTGCCTTCGGTGGCGGCGCGCCGCTCCACGCCGCCCGACTGATGGACAAACTCGGCATCCGCGAGTTGCTGGTGCCCGTAGGTGCCGGGGTCGGCTCGGCGATCGGCTTCTTGCTTGCGCCGTTCTCCTACGAAGCGGTACGCAGCTTCTACACCTCCACCGACGACTTCGCCGTCGACGAGGCAGTGGCGTTGCTGAACGAACTCGCCGACGAAGCCACCACGTTCGTCCGGCAGGGCACCGACGCTGATCTCGTCGTCGAGCGCCAGGTGTCGATGCGATACCGCGGCCAAGGTTGGGAGATCCCGGTCACGGTGCCGGGCGGGCCGTTCGACCTGGTGGCCGCCGATGCGCTCGTCACCGAGTTCACCAAGACCTACGAGCGGTACTTTGGTCGCGCCATCGAGGGCCTCGCCGTCGAGGCCGTCAGCTGGGCCGTCCGGGTCGCGTCCGCCGCTGGTGTCCCCGGCGCCGTTGAGCGGGCGCCCTTCGGCGACCCCGTCATCGCTGACGCCGATCGAACCGCCCACGACACGGCGACCGGTCGCGACATGCCGACTGCGGTTGTCGAACGAGACATCCTCAATCCGGGTGACACGGTCGCCGGACCGGCGGTGATCGTCGAGTCCCAGACCACCACCGTCCTGTCCAGCCATCACCTCGCCGTCGTCGACGGCGACCGAAGCCTGCGGATCCGCCGCCAGGAGAACACATGAGCAGCACCGTCGCCCACCAGATCATGTGGAATCGTCTGATCGCGATCGTCGAAGAACAAGCGCTCACCCTGGTGCGCACGTCGTTCTCGACATCGGTTCGCGAAGCCGGAGACCTCTCCGCCGGCGTCTTCGACGCCCACGGTCGACTCATGGCCCAAGCCGTCACCGGTACACCCGGCCACGTCAACACGATGGCCGCGGCCGTCGGTCATTTCATCAACGACATCGGCCCGGACCGGATGTACCCCGGCGACGTGTACATCACCAACGACCCGTGGAAGGGCACCGGTCACCTCCACGACATCACCGTCACCACTCCGGTCTTTGCGGGGGCGCGGTTGATCGGCTTCTTCGCGTCGACGAGCCATGTCGTCGACGTCGGCGGACGCGGCTATGGCCCCGACGGACGGGAGCTCTACGAAGAAGGCATCCGGATCCCGATCATGAAGTGGGCAACCCAGGGAAGGCTCAACGACGACCTCGTCAACATTCTCCGCAACAACGTGCGCGAATCCGATCAGGTCGTCGGCGACATTCACGGACTCGCTGCGTGCAACGAAACCGGACGGCGTCGCCTGCTCGAGATGCTTGACGAGTTCGACCTCCACGACCTCGATGAGCTCGCCGACTTCATCTTCGAGCGAACTCATCAGGCGGTGATGGGAGCGCTCGCCGACGTCCCCCGTGGCACCTACCGCAACACGATGGACGTCGACGGCTACGACGAACCAGTGCACCTCGAGGTCGCCGTCACCGTCAGCGACCACGGCATGCACGCCGACTTCGAGGGAACCTCCGGTGTCAGCCCGTATGGCATCAACGTGCCGATCGTCTACGCCCAGGCGTACTTCACCTACGGCATGATCGTCGCGCTCGCTCCCGAGCTGCCGAACAACCACGCGTCGCTCGCGCCCTTCACCGTGTCGGCGCCTCCCGGCGTGATCCTCAACGCCGTCGAGCCGGACCCAGTCTCGGTTCGTCACGTCATCGGCCACTTCGTCACCGACCTCTGCCTCGGCGCACTCGCGGAGGCCCTTCCGGGAAAGGTTCCGGCCGAGGGCGCAGGAGCACTCTGGAACTTCCAAGCCAGTGCCCGAGCGGTCGACCCCATCAACGAACCCCGACCACCGGTCGAGGTATTGATGTTCAACTCCGGCGGTAGCGGGGCTCGCCCATCCCTCGATGGGCTGACCGCCACCGCGTTCCCCTCCGGCGTGCGCACGATGAGCGCCGAAGCGACCGAGCAGGTCGGCCCGATCGTCATCTGGCGCAAGGAAATCCGCGAGGGATCGGCCGGCGCAGGGGCCCAACGCGGCGGCCTCGGCCAGGTGATCGAGATCGGCGCAACCGACGGGTACTACTTCGAGTTCTCGGCAATGTTCGACCGTGTCGAGCACCCGGCTCGCGGACGTCACGGCGGTGGCGACGGTGCACCCGGGCGGGTCTCGCTCGACGACGGGACCCCGTTCCGCTCGAAAGGAAAACAGCCGATCCCACCCGACCGGCGCCTCGTGCTCGAGCTTCCGGGTGGGGGCGGCTTCGGGGATCCTGCCGACCGTGACGCTGCCGCCCACGCCCATGACGAACAGATGGGGTACCTCGGATGACTGGCCACGGGCAGGCGCCTCAACCGATCACCGACCGTCCGGCGGCGAGTCGATACGACGTCGTCATCGTGGGTGGAGCCGTCATCGGGACGTCGGTGGCCTGGTTCTTGTCGTCGGACCCCAACTTCGACGGGACCGTCCTCGTCGTCGAGAAGGACATGTCGTACGAGCACAGCTCGACCGGGCACACCAACAGCTGCATGCGTCAGCAGTTCACCAACCCGCTCAACATCAAGATCAGCCAGTTCGCCGCCGAGCACGTTCGCAACTTCCGCGAACACCTGGGTGGCGACCCCGAGGTCCCCGACCTCCACGTCAACCACTACGGCTACATGTATCTGGCGGGCGACGAGATCTTTGCCGAGACGCTTCGGACGAACCAGGAAGTGCAGGCGAGCAACGGCGCCGCAACGCGTATTTGGTCGGTCGAGGAGATCGCCGAGGCCTACCCGTTCTACAACCTCGACGACATCGTCTGCGGAAGCCACAACCTCGTCGACGAGGGTTATTTCGACTCCGGCACGATGTTCGACACGTGGCGTCGCAAGGCGCGCCAGAACGGCGTCGAGTACACCCGTGGCGAGGTGGTCGGTATCGACGTCGACGGCGGTCGAGCCAAAGCCGTTCGGCTCGAAACGGGGGAGCGAATCGAATGCGACACGGTCGTCAATGCCGCGGGACCACGCGCCTCGATGGTGGCGGAGATGGCCGGCATTCATCTCCCCGTCGAACCACGCAAGCGGTACACGTTCATCTTCGACGCTGCCGAGCCACTCGATCGTGACCTTCCGCTCACGATCGACCCCAACGGCGTGCACGTCCGCTCGGAGGGCTCGGCCTACATGGCCGGTTGCACCCCCGACCACGACCCAGCCGTCGAGCCCGACGACTTCGTGATGGACCCCGACATCTGGGAAGACAAGGTCTGGCCGGCGCTCGTTCATCGGATCCCCGCGTTCGAACGCATCAAGGTGCAGACCAAATGGGCCGGGCATTACGCCCACAACCGTCTCGATCAGAACGTCATCGTCGGCCCCCACACCGAAATCGAGAACGTCGTGTTCGCCAACGGCTTCTCCGGCCACGGCATGCAACAGTCGCCAGCGATCGGCCGAGGGGTCGCCGAATGGATCGCCCACGGCCAATACCGCACCCTCGATCTCACCCCGCTCGGCTACGCCCGAATCGAGGCCAACGACCCCTTCCCGGAAGGGGCCGTCATCTAGACGGAGTCAGAAGCCGTCGTCGTCGATGTCATCGGGGACCATGCCCTCCGAGGGGGTGTCATCGGCACGGGAGGAGGGTTGCGTTCCTCCGGCGAAGTGGTAGGCCTCGGTGATCCACTCGAGGATCTCGTCGTCGATCTGATCAGGCTCGGTCACGTTGATCACGTGGAACCACTTGCCGCCGTGGTCGATGACCTTGCGTGACAGTCGGTCGGAGGTCAGGCGGCGACCCAGGGAGAAGCCGAGCGCCGTCCACTTGGTCTTCGCTCGGAGCTCGCACAGCATCGGGCCGTTCTTGAACAAGACGCCGATCTCGATCGGATCGACGATCACGTCACCGAGCGAATCGATATGCTCCCGAACGTGATCGAAGATCGGCCGCTCCCACGGCTTCGCGTCGGCAAAGTACTCATCGACGGACAGCCCTCGCTGGCACATGTGGCCTTGACGGACCTTGCCGAACCATCGATCGCACTGCGGGCATTGCCACTTCTGCACGAAACCGTTCTACCTAGACTTTGTCGGGATGAGAAAGACCACACCGCTCGCGATGGCAGGGCTTGCTGCGGCCAGCGCGCTGATCGGACGTCGCTCGATCCGGTCCTGGGAATCAACGGCCGACCCCGAGGCAGCGACCCCGCTCCGACTCCGCGACGGCCAATCGCAATTCGTCGAACTCGCAGACGGAGCTCGCATTCACGTGGCCTCCTTTGGCGTGACCGGTCCGGCGCTGCTTGCTGTCCACGGACTGACGGCCAGCCACCACGACTGGAGCTTGATCGTGCCGAAGCTCGTCCGATCAGGCTTCCGCGTCTTCGCCGTTGACCAGCGCGGTCACGGGCGGTCGACACGCGGCACTGCGGGCTTTGGAAGCGAACAACTGGGCCGCGATCTCGAGCAGGTGATTGATGCGCTGGGCGTCGACTTCGAGGCGTTGATCGGGCATTCGATGGGGGGAATGGCGATCTTCGGCCTCGCCGCCCGAACTCCACGGACGTTCGATTGGGCCTCGAGGGTGGTGCTGATCGCCACAGATTCCTCGCTCGACGACCGCCTTCACCAGGTCGCGCTTCGCCTCGGTGGGCTGCCGCTGGTCCCTGATGACCCGAGCGGTCCTCGGTGGTTCCGCCGGATCGTTGCTCGTCTCGGCGTCTTTGGCGAGGCGCCGCCCATCCGATGGGTCGATACGGCGGTGGCGAACTACTTCGAGTGCCCGGCCGATGTTGTCCGAGACGCCACGGCCGCGTTGGCGTCCCACGATCTGGACCACATTGCCGAGACGCTCCCCGTGCCCGTACTGCTCATCGGCGCGGGACGCGATCGACTGATCTTTCCCCGCCAGATCCGTGCGCTTCATGATCGGCTACCCGACTCCACACTCACGATGTACGACGACGCCGGGCACATGGTGATCTGGGAGCGTGCGGCCGACATCGCCGCCGAAATTGTCGCGTTCGTTCAGGCGGACTCGTCACCCGTGGCGACGGGTCGAGTCGGGTCTGACGACCATCCGCTCCACGACCCCACGTAGAGACGGGGACGACCGAGTCCGACCGACTCCATCACCAACGCGTTGTGGCATGCCGTGACGCCAGAACCGCAGTAGACGATCGGACGGGGGCCGAGGTCGGTCCAACGCTCGGCGAGCTGGTCGTGGTCGACGAATCGCTTGTCCTCGTTGATGTTGTCGGCGAACGGTCGGTTGATTGCGCCGGGAATGTGTCCGCCAACCGGATCGATCGGCTCGACCTCTCCTCGGAACCGGGGAGCGGCGCGGCTGTCGATGACCGTTTCGCCGGCTCGAAGTGCGTGGAGCACGTCCGCAGCATCGGCGGTCGCGTCGCTCGGCCACGCCACCGGCGTGCGGAGCACGGGTTGACGAGGTGCGGCCGGCCCGACTTCGAGATGGTGCGGCCACGCGCCGATTCCACCGTCGAGAAGGGCGGCCGGAGCCCCGATGATCCGAAGCATCCAGACCAGTCGCGCAGCGATCGCGCCGCCTGCATCGTCGTACGCGACCACTGTGTCGGTGTCGGCGATCCCCAGCGCGCCGAGCCTGCTGGCGAAGTGCTCGCTCGTGGCGAGCGGGTGCCGTCCCGCTGAGGCATCGGCGGTCCGACAGAGATCCCGGTCGAGGTCAACATGCACAGCGCCACGGAGATGGCCTTGTTCGAAGGCTTCGACGCCGGATCGACCGTCGAGATAGTGCCGACAGTCCACAAAGACCACCGAGGTGCGCTCCGCCAGTGTCGTGACGTCGGTGAGCGTGAGGATTGGCGCCAAGTCGGGCATCGACTGAGCATGCCACTTCGAGCACCCGAAGACCATCGTCATGAAACAGTGGGTGAAACCACTCATCTCCACGGTGCCTTGCGCCGATAGCAAGTGGACCCGGCGGCCCAGCAGACACGCCCCGTGGTCAGATCCGTGGAGGTTGGCGTGAATCGCATCGGAATTCGAGCTCGAGTGCTTCTTCTCGCACTTCTTCCCCTGCTCGTGTTGTTCGTCTTCGGCGCGGTCGTGCTGAACGATCGCAGGGTCGAGGCGTCGGACGCCGCAGCGCTGGGTGAGAACGTGCGCTTCGGCGTGGTCGCAACCGACCTCGTCCACGAGCTCCAGCGGGAACGTGGCCTGTCGTCCGGTTTCATCGGTTCTGCCGACGCGGACGCCACCCAGATGCTCAATCAGCGCCTCGTCGTGGACGCCGCCCGGGCCGAGTACGACGCCGGCCTGGCACTGCTCCGAGCGTCCGATCCGGTGAATGGCGCTCGATTCGACCTCACCCTCACCGATCTCGGTGAGATACCCGCGCACCGCTCCGCCATCGATGCCCGGTCGATCTCCATCGAGGAGACGCTCGCTCCGTACACGATCGCAATCAACGACATCCTCGATGCGCTCAGCGGCCTCGACTTCACGATCGCGGACGCCGAGCTCACCCAGGAGCTCACCGCACTTCGGTCGCTCTCTCGTGGCAAGGAGCTGACCGGCCTCGAGCGTGGCTTCGCCAACGGCGTCGTCGCTCGCGGATCCTTCTCCGACGAGCCGGAGCACGCCCGATACGTGCAGCTGACGACGGACGCCCTCGTCCACCTTGTCGAGTTCCGCCGCAACAGCCCGGCGGAAGAGCTCGCCATCTTCGATTCGGAGATCAACGCCGTCTCCGGGGCATCCGATCCGCTCCAGGCAGAGCTGTCTGCGGTCAAGCCCGGAGATCCGATCTCGTTCGACGAGAACACGTGGTGGACAGCAATGACCGCCCGAGTCGACGCGATGCGTGTCGCCGAGATTGCGATCTCGAACGACATCACCGACATTGCCGACACCGTCGAGAGCGACGGTCAGCGAGCGTTGTATACGGCGCTCGCCGTTGCGGCCGCCCTCACGCTTCTCCTGATCGGCATTTCGTTCTTCATCGCCCGAACCATCACCGTGCCGATGCGACGCCTCTCGGGCGCAGCACTCAAGAGCGCAGAGGACGACCTCCCGGAGGCAATCAGCCGAATCGCCGCTGGTGAGGCCGTGGCACCCCAGACCGACGACTTCGACATCGAGGGGCCGCACGAGATCGTTTCGCTGTCGAACTCGGTCGACTCCCTCCGCTCCACCGCCGTCGAGCTCGCCGGCGAGCAGGCGCAGGTGCGCCGCAACGTGGCGGCGCTGTTCGTCAGCCTCGGCCGACGCAACCAGAGCCTCCTCTCTCGGCAGATGTCGTTCATCGATCAGCTCGAACGTGACGAGCCCGACGCCGGCCGGTTGCAGAACCTCTATCGCCTCGACCACCTCTCGACCCGCATTCGACGCAACGCCGAGTCTCTTCTCGTCATCGCCGGTGCCGAGTCGCCCCGCCGTTGGACCCAGCCCATCGAAGCCTCGGACATGATCCGTGCGGCATTGTCGGAGACTGAAGCGTACGACCGGGTCGATGTGGCGCCGTCGGGCTCCAGCCCGGTGCTCGGCGCCGCCGTCTCCGACCTCACCCACCTTCTCGCCGAACTCATCGAGAACGCCACGCAGTTCTCCCCGCCGAACACCCGGGTCAATGTGACAAGTCGTCGCGTCGCGGACACCTTGGTCATCACGATCTCTGACGAAGGGCTTGGCCTGTCTGAGGATGAGCGGACGCTGCTCAACAATCAGCTCAATGCGCCCTCGGACACGCTCGATCTGGACGAGACCGGCCGACTCGGCCTTCACGTGGTCGCGCGCCTTGCGGCACGCCACGGCGTCAAGGTCGAGCTTCAGACAAATGCCTCCGGAGGGACCACCGCCCGCGTGGAGCTGCCGAGCGCCCTCGTCGATGCCGGTGGCGACAGCACGATCGAGGCTGGAGGTTCGGCCACCGCCGTGGTGACCGGCACGGTGGAGCCGCTTCCGGCTGTGGCCGATGTCGCCGGCAGCGCCGCGCCGACCCCAACAGTCGTCCCCCAGTCGGTCGCCGAAGCGCTTGGGCGTGACGCGGCAATCCCGCAACCGCAACCAGACGCGGCGCCACTCGCGGAGGTGCCCGCTCCCGCCTCGCCCTCAGTTCCGGCGTCGCCACATCCGGTGGACGGCCCGGCGGCCGTTCTTTCGGCAGATCTGCATCATGCTCCGGTGGCGCCACCCACCGATCCGAGTCACGCCGCTCCGCCGGTGGCGGCACCGGCGTTCGATCCCGTGGGTCAGCCCGCATCGCCCCCGGTCACCTCGTCAGACGACTCGTCCCCACATCCGGCTCCGACCGCTCCCGTTCCGCCTCCGGTGCCGCAACGGGCCCCGACTCGCGGGGTGGCAAGTGGCGTCGCTGCATTGCGAGACGACGTCGCGGATCGCGAGTCGATTCTCGAGCGTCGAGCCCGGCGCCTCACGCCGATTCGGGATCGGGCAGAAGCCGGCGAGACCGGCGCACTCCCGACTCGCACCAGAAAGGCCCCCGAGGCGACGGCGCCCCGCCTCGCCCACGGCCCCGAGACCGGTCGAACACCTGAACAGGTTCGATCGATGCTCAGCGGTCTCGCTGCCGGCCGCGCAGCCGCCGAAGCGAACACGACGAATTCGCCCCACGACCCCAACACCGACCAGGAGCGACGATGACCACCACCGAGATCTCCACCTCCGCCCAGAACGTCAACTGGCTCCTCGCCCAGTTCGTCGAACAGACCAACGGCGTCGAACAGGCGGTGGCCGTCTCGAGCGACGGTCTGCTGATGGCGATGTCCGAGGGGCTGCGGCGCGAGCAAGCCGACCGCTTCGCGGCGATCACGTCGGGGATGATGAGCCTCGCCAGGGGCGGCGCGCAGACCTTCGGCGACAGTGGCGTCAGCCAGTGCATGATCGAGATGCACCAGAACATGGTCTTCGTCAGCTCGATCTCCGATGGATCCGCACTCGGCGTCCTGACCACCAAAGAGATCGACATGGGACTCGTCGGCTACGAGATGACGATGCTGGTCGATCGGGTGGGCCAGCACCTGAGTCCCGAAGTGATCTCCGAACTCAAGAAGGCGCTGCGGTGAGCGAGATCGACCCGCCGCTGGTTCCGCGCTTCCTTCAGAGCGGTGCCGCACCAAAGCCCGAAGTCGCTGCTCCCTTGACAGACGGCGATGACGACACGAGAACCGTGCGACCCTTTGTGGTCACCGGTGGCCGCACCGGTGCGGCCAGCCCGTTCAAACCCGAGACGCAGCTTGTGGCCATCGCCGACGGTACGCAGCATGCGTTCGAAGCCGGCCAGCTGCTTCAGCTGGCGGTCACACCGCTGAGCACCGCCGAGGCGTCGGCGATGCTGAAGCTTCCGCTTCAGGCGATCTACGTCCTTGCGGAGGACCTGGTTCGGAGCGGCGCCATGCAAGCCAGAACGACGCAAGGAAGCGCGGCGGACCCCGCGACGATCAGGAGGTTGATGGATGCAGTCAGTTCCCTCTAACGCCGGGATGCGCGCGCCCGAACCTGTCAAGGTCATCATCTCGGGCGGCTTCGGCGTCGGAAAGACCACGTTCGTCAGCGCCGTGTCCGAAATCGAACCGCTCACCACCGAGGCGGCGATGACCGAGGTCGCGACTGGCGTCGACGATCGAAGCTGGGTCGAGAACAAGACGACGACCACGGTCGCGATGGACTTCGGCCGGATCAGCGTCGGCGATCAGCTCGTGCTGTATCTGTTCGGCACTCCCGGACAGGACCGCTTCTCGTTCATGTGGGAAGACCTGGTCATCGGCGCGTTGAGCGCGGTCGTCCTGGTCGACACCCGACGAATCGAAGACTGCTTCCCTGCGCTCGACTGGTTCGAGACCCGAGACATTCCCTTCGTGGTCGCCATCAATGAGTTCGACGGCAAGCTTCTTCACACGCCGGCCGAAGTTCGCAAGGCGCTCGACATCGCTCCCGCCATTCCGGTGCTGAACATCGATGCGCGGGACAAGGAACGCGTGAAGGTGGCGCTCCTCGCGTCGCTCGAACAGGCGCTTCAGCGGGCCGAAGCGGCGATGGTCGGCTGAATCGATCGCGGTCAGGGTCGGTCGCTACGATTCGGTCATGTCGAGACGAGCCGGGGGACGAGCCGCCCGCAAAGCCCTCCGCGAAGCACCACCGGCCGACGACGCCGTCGCCATCTGGTCAGGGATGGCCGGCGGTGCCTACTCGCCGCTCACCGAGCCGGCGATGCAGGCCGTTTTCGACGCAGCGCTCGAGCTGCTCGAGCGGATCGGGATGGGTTCGGCCCCGCCCGAATTCGTTCAGCTGGTCACGACCGCCGGCGGGTCGGTCGACGAGCAGGGCCGTCTCCTCTTTCCGGCCGACCTGGTTCGTCGCACGATCGACGGTGCGGCCAAGGAGTTCACGCTCTACAACTTCGCTGGAGACGGCGGGCTGGCGATCGGTGGCAGCCGCGTTCACTATTCGACGGCTGGCGCCGGCGTCATGATGCTCGATCACGAGACGAAGCGCTTTCGGCATTCGACGCTTCAGGACGTGTACGACACCGGCCGGCTGGTCGACACGCTCGACAACATCGACATGTACATCCGGACCGTCGTGGCCCGCGACATGGAAACCGCACGCATGCTCGACCTGAACTGGGCCTACGCCGTCATGGCCAGCACGTCCAAGCCCGTCGGCACGTCAATGTTCGAGGCGGCGCACGTGCACGAGATCATCGCCATGTACGACATGGCGTTGGGAGGCGAGGGCGAGTTCCGCAAGCGACCGTTCGCGCTCGCCAACAACACCTTCGTGGTCCCGCCGCTGCGATTCGCCGAAGAGTCCGCACTCGGCCTGGCTGAACAGGCTCGCGTCGGGATTCCGATCACGTTGCTCTCCGCGGGTCAAGCCGGCGCCACGTCGCCCGCCGCACTCGCCGGATCGCTCGCTCAAGCATTGGCCGAGTGCCTCGCCGCGCTGGTCTGCGTGAACCTGATCTCGCCAGGGCACCCCTGCGTCATGGGGATGTGGCCCTTTGTCTCCGACCTCCGAACCGGAGCGATGAGCGGCGGAAGCGGCGAAGAGGCAGTGCTCAACGCGGCGTCAGCGCAGCTGATCAATTGGCTCGGTCTTCCGTCGGGGGTTGCCGCGGGCATGGCGGACTCCAAGCTCCCCGACAACCAGGCGGGCCACGAGAAGGCCCTCACGGTCGGACTCGCGGCGCACGCCGGGTCGAACATCGTCTTCGAGTCGGCGGGCATGCTCGCCTCGATCATGGCGGGATCGCACGAAGCGCTGGTCATCGACAATGACATGATCGGTTCGGTTGCCCGGACCGTGCGCGGGATCGAGGTCGACGCAGACACGCTCAGCGTCGACGTC
Source organism: Acidimicrobiales bacterium (assembly GCA_020629635.1). Classification (GTDB taxonomy): domain Bacteria; phylum Actinomycetota; class Acidimicrobiia; order Acidimicrobiales; family SHLQ01; genus SHLQ01. The sequence continues at coordinate 527,409 of JAHDCX010000001.1, forward strand.
ATCGACTCGGTCATCAATGGCGAGGGTCACTTTCTCGGGCACCCGCAGACGCTGTCGATGATGCAGACCGAGTACACGTATCCACTCGTGGGAGATCGCCTGAGCCCCGACGACTGGGTCGACGCCGGCGCCCGCTCGATCGAAGAGACGGCCCACGACTACGTCGTGCGCACGCTGGCCACGCACCTGCCCCGACATCTGCCAGCGGATCGGGACGCCAAGATCCGCGACGCATTTCCGATCGAGCTCGGTCCGTTGTCGTCGATGATCGACTGACGTCAGCCCGAAAGCACTCGTTCGATCACGGCAGCCATCGACAGCAACGCTGCGTCGGCGCCCACCGGTGCGACCAGCTGCAGCCCAACGGGCAAGCCGTTCGCCGTGCCCGCCGGTATCGAGATCGCGGGGCAACCCGTCGTGGTGATGATGCAACACGCCGACATCCACTCGAGGTAGTCGTGTTGATCGACGCCCTCGATCCGGGACGGGTATTCGGTTTCGACCGGGAAGGGGAGCACCTGCGCGGCGGGCAGGGCGAGCAGGTCGTACGACTCGAAGAAGGTGGTCATGGAGGCGTGGATTCGCGCCCGGTCCTGCTCGGCGGCCAACAGGTCGTCGAGTTGCAGCGAACGCCCGTACGCGACGTTCTCTCGCACCGACGCCTTGCAATCGTCGAGCTGCTCGCCGAGCTCGTCGCCGAGACCCCGGTAGCTGAGGCCTCGGAGCACGCGGAACACGTCCATCGCAGCGTGGAGGTCGGGCGTGGCGTCGAATGTCTCGATCCCCGAGACGCGAGAGGCGTCTTCGAGCGCTCGGCGACAAGTGAACAAGACGGCCTTCTCGGCGGTGAACGCACCCCCGAGGTCGCCCGCCCAGGCGATCCGGATCGTGCCTGGCGCGGCGGTCACCGACTCAAAGCTCGAACCCGGATCGGGCAGCGACAACGGATCCCTCGGGTCAGGACCAGCGAGCGCGGACAAGAGCAGTGCGCAGTCGGCGACCGTCCGAGCCATCGGGCCGCGCACCCCCGATCGAAGCAGGTGGGTGGATCGGTCAGGAATCGATGGGACGCGACCGACCGATGGTCGCAGACCGACAACGCCGCAGAATGCGGCGGGGTTCCGAAGCGATCCGCCCAGATCGCTTCCGTCGGCGATCGGTAGCATGCCCGACGCGAGCGCACTCGCCGCTCCTCCCGACGAGCCGCGGGCACTTCGAGCAGGGTCGTGTGGGTTGCGGGTGACGCCGTGGATCTCGTTGAAGGTATGTGACCCGGTTCCGAACTCGGGGGTGTTGGTCTTGCCGATGATGATCGCTCCGGCCGCACGGAGTCGCTGTGCGACGATTCCGTCCTGCTCGACGGGCTCGCTCGATGTGGTGGTCGAACCCGCACGGGTCGGGAGACCGGCCACGTCTTCGAGATCCTTGACGGCGACCGGGAGACCGTGGAGGGGACCACGAGGTGCAGCATCATCGTCGAGCCGGCGCGCCTCGGCCCGGATCTGATCGTCGTCGTACATCGCGACGATGGCGTTGAGGTGTGGGTTGCGTTCGGCGATGCGGTCGAGGTGGGCATCGACGACCTCGAGCGCAGAGAGTTCGCCGGATCGGGTGTGGGCGACGAGGTCGACGGCATCACGGTCCGGGATCATCGCCGCAACCTAGCCTTGGGTGATGACCAACACTCGGTCGTTGTTGATCGGTGCCGCAGGGATGTTGCTCCTCGTCCTCGTCGCGGCCGGAGGTTTCCTCCTCGGACGCTCGGGAGACGATGCCACGGGAGACGATGCATCGTCGGCGGACCCAACGCCGTCGACGACGACCCCCGACGTCGCCACGACCGTGGTGCCGTCCGGTGACGTCACGACGACGCGGGCTCAGGCACTCCGCTCCACGTCGTCGACAACCCCGCCGGCCAGCGCTGCACCCGCAGTGCAGGAGTTCTCCGACCTCTTCGAAGCACTTCGAGGAGCCGTCGGCCGTGTCGACGCAGTCGGTTGCGATGCCGAATCCCAAGGAACCGCCTTTCTGGTGTCTCCCGAGATCGCCTACACCGCACAACACGTCGTGGACGACGCGGCGGAGATCGCGCTGCGGATCGGCGGCGAGCGTGTCGAGGCCGAAGTCCTTGGCGCCGATGCGGCTCTCGATGTTGCGGTCCTACGTCTCGCTCGCCCCATCGAGAACGCGCCGATTCTCGAGATTGCGTCCGAGTCACCCCGGGTGGGCGAGGAGGTCGCGGCCATGGGCCATCCACGGGGCCTCCCGCTCGCGTTGACCGTCGGCCGGGTCACCTCCATGAACGGCTCGTTCGACTTTGGCTCGGGAGACGCCCTGGACAACTTGATCCAGACCGATGCGGTGGTCGCACCCGGCAGTTCGGGAGGGCCACTGATCGATCGGATGGGCCGCGTCGTCGGGATCGTCATCCTGAAGGATCTTGCTGCCGAGGGGCTGATGTACGCCGGCGACATCCAGGGGTCGATCGGCGTGCTCACCGACTGGCGCGACGCCGCCACGGTGCAGCGTCCGGCCGTCTGCGTTGGTTCGCTCGACCTGGACACGATCGAGAGCTTCGCCGCGGACACGATCGGCGCCACGGTGGATCATCCCGAACTCGCCCGTCTGCAACTGACGTTTGCGGCCTACACCCAGGCGATCAACTCGGGCCGCGCCGAAGACGGATTCGCACTTCTCGGCCCCGCCATCACGACGAACAACTCCGCTGCTGCGTGGGCGGAGGGCCAGGCCACGTCGTCGTTGTGGGGTTGGACGATCCGTTCGATCGACCAACCCGTCGCCGGGACCCTCGACGTGCGATCGACCTTCATGAGCACGCAGGAAGCGGCATTCGGTTTCGACGGGGAGAGCACCTGCACCCGCTGGGACATCACCCACGAGCTCGTCGATGGAGAGCTCGATGGGCGGCCGTTCTGGTTCGTGAACCGATCACGAGCGACCGACGGGGGTGGGCCGGTTGATTGCGCCGGTTGGGAACCGTCGCTCGCCCAGGAGTGGGTCATCGACCCGATCGCCGAAGGCGATGCGTTCGCAGGATCCTCGGTGCTCGATCCGGGGACCTACGACGCCTGGTTCACCGACGTTGATGCCGGAGCGACCGTGGTGGTCGACCTGGATTCCTCGTTCGACACGTTCGATCCGCTTCTCGAGATCTTCGGCGCCGATGGTCGTCTTCTGGCGGAAAACGACGACCGCGGCGACGGCACGTTGAACTCATCGGCGACCGCAGAGGTGGCGGCGAGCGGTCCGATCCAGATTCGTGTTCAGGATCTCGCCCACGTTTCTGGTGGGGAGTATGAGCTGACCGTCGCAGTTGCCGCCGGCTGAGGTCAACCCGGAGTCCGGATCCTCCAACGGGTGGCCTCGGCGTCGCCGAAGAGGACGACCTCGTCGCCTGCGGACGTCGTGAGGTGAGTTGCTCGTTCGAGGTCGATCGAGGCCCGCTCGAGCTCCACCGTTCCCTCTGGGGGGTCAACGCCGTAGATGGCACAGCCATTACGTGAAACGAAGTTGGCGAGCTCTGCGAGGGCGTCATGCCGGTCGAAGACGTCGGCCACGACCTCGAGCCCATACGCCGCGTTGAACACTCCGGCTTTTGCGGTCGGGCCGTACTTCGCGGTCGTTGGATGGGGTGCAGAATCGGTGCCGAGGCAGAACGCCGGGTCACCGGAGATGACCGTCGCAACGAGGCGCTCACGATCTGCTGCCGAATTGATGACGGGCTTGCAGTACAGGTCGGGCTTCATCCCGGATGCGAGCAGGTCCGAGCGGTCTCGAGCGAGATGATGCGGGGTGACCGTGGCTGCGCACTGTGGGTGTTCGGCCACGAAATCGACCCCAGCTGCCGTGCTGACGTGTTCGACGGTGACGCCGAGTTCGGGGATTGCGGCACACAACGGGGCGAGCTCCTCAGTGAGGAACGCCTCTTCACGATCGAAGATGTCGATGGTCGGGTCGGTGCTCTCGGCGTGGACCAGCAAGCGGATTCTCGCCTCGGCCATACGTTCGAAGAGCGTCATGAACGACGCGAGTGACGTCCCGCCACCGTCGGAGTTGGTGGTCGCCCCTGCCGGGTAGTACTTGACCGCAGCGGCCTCCCCGCTCTCGTGGGAGGTCACGAGCTCGTCTGCGTCGATGGCGGGGGAGCAATACCAGACAATCCACGGGGTGAAGGGGTCCAGCTCTCGGTGCTCGCTCGGGGGCACGGCGGCGAGGATGCGGTTGCGATAGGCAACGGCGGCGCTCGCGTCGGTGATCGGCGGCACGAGGTTTGGCATCACCATCGAGTGTCGGAAGCGTCTGGCGGAGTAGCCCACCACCGCCTCCAGCATCGGCCCGTCGCGGAGGTGCACGTGCCAGTCGTCGGGCGTCGGAATCTCGATGGAGCTCGCCACGGAGGGGATCGTACGTGCGAGGATGCTGGCCGACCGCACCCAGGGAGACATCGATGTCTGAATCCACCCTCGTCTCGACCCGGCTGGCATTGCATCGCCTCGCCACGTACGTAATCGCTCCGGCGCGATACCGGGTCACCGACCGGTTCGGGCTTCGTTCGATCGGGGATGGATTCGGTACGCCGCAGTTCGAGGGACGACAGATCCGGGTGTCAGGAGACGAACTCATCGACGTCCGAGACGGTCACGAGGTCCGTCACCCGATCACGACCTTGCGTGCCGCCGCCGACGCCCTCGAATCCGACATCGACCCCGAAACCGCGGCCGAACACGATTCGCCACCGCTCGGCGACGTCGACGAGCCACTCGAGGTCGATGCAGCGGCGAGCCGCTCGCTCGGCGACTTCTGGACGATGGGGACCGCTGCGCTCGAACAGGTTCGCGCCGCCGAGCACTCGGTGGATCCGAGCATCGTGCAGCTCTGGCCCGGGCACTTCGACGCCGCCGTCGAGGTCGGGGATGACGATCACCGCGCGAGCTACGGAGCATCTCCGGGCGATCCTGCGATTCCTGAGCCGTACTGCTACGTCAGCATCTGGTGGCCCGATCGTGTGCGGGGCGATCTCGACGACCCGTTCTTCTCCGCATCGAGCTTTCGTGGCGCCGTCGTTCGGGCGAGGGCGCTCGGCGATGTCGACCCTGCGGCAGCGGCAGCCGAGTTCTATCTCGAAGCGAGGGACCGGATCGAGGGGCGGGCCTGAGCAGCGGTTTTCGGGTCGTCAGGTCCTGCGCCAGAGCATCGCCACAGCGCCTGCAGTGAGGAGTGCGAGCAGTCCTGCGACAGCAAACCCCACACTGATCTCGGTCTGTTCGTCCTGCAATACGACCTGGCTTGGGAGCTCGTTGAAGACCTGCAGGAGCTGCTCGGCGTCCTGCGCCCGGAAGTACTCGCCGCCCGTGAGGTCGGCCATCGACTGCAGCGTGGGCTCGTCGATCACCAGGAACGGTCGCAGCTCGTCGAGCGTTGCGCCGCCGAGATCAGGACTTCCGTTGCGAAACCCTCCGAACCCTGGTGCGAACGAACCCGGCCCGATCTGGTTCGGTGCGCAGATCATCTCCGCGATCGAGTCGCTCCCGAAGCCGATCGTGTACACCCGAACCCGCCGATCGAAGGCCTGCTGAGCGGCGATCAGCGGTTCGACACCCTGGCTGTTCGCGCCATCGGTCAAGAGCACCACGATGTCGGGGACGAAGTCGTCCGATGCCTCGAGTTCGGCCCGGTCGACGTCGTCGGAAAGGTCCTGGAGTGCCGGAGCGACGTCGGGATTGATCTCCGAGATCGCATCGATCGATTTGAGGGTTGCGTTCCCGATTCCGGTGCCGAGCGAGGTGGTGAAACGGTCGATGGCCATGACCAGGTCATCGGTGTCATCGGTGGGCGGGACGACGAGCTCGGCCGTGGCGCCAAAAGCAACGATGCCGATGCGAGTCCCGTCGTCCCTCGCAGACACGAACGAGCGGGCCGCCTCTTGCGCCGCAGCGAGCCGATTCGGTTGCACGTCGGTCGAACACATCGACAAGGAGACGTCGAGCGCAAGGATGATCGAGGTTCGATTCAGAGGCACCTCGACGACGGCCTGCGGCCTCGCAGAGGCGACGCCGAGCGCGGCCAGTCCCAGCGCGAAGAGCGCAACAGGGACGTGGCGTCGCCACGTTGGCCCCGTCGGGTTGGCAGCCCGGACCACGGTGAGACTCGAGTAGCGAACTGGTTCCCGGCGGCGACGCCGAAGCGACCAGACGTGGAGCGCAACGAGGAGGATCGGTACGAGCAGGCTGAAGAGCATCAGCGGCCATTCGAAGGTCACAGAATCCGACCCTCCCTCACGATGCCGACGGAGGCCGCAACGAAGGCAAGCAGGAGGCCGGCCAGCGCAAAGAGGGCCGTCAGCTCGATCTCGTCCGGCTCGATACGGAGCGCCCGCTCGACCGAGTCGTAGACCTGCGTCAGATCGACAGGTGTCTCGGCACGCTGGTAGGTCCCGTTCGTCGTGGCGGCGATCGCCTGCAGCGGTTCTTCGACGAGCGCCGTCGAGAGGTTGAAACCATCCAGTTCGAGTACCGAACCGTCGACGGTCCCGATGCCGACCGTGTCGACTCGCAGCCCCACCGTGCTGGCAAGTTCGGCGAAGATCAGCGGGTCCGTCTCGGTGGTGTCCTCTCCGTCCGACATCATCACGATCACGGCGGAACCGAAATCGTCGACGTCGAGCGGTGGCAGCGCACCTTCTTCGAGTGCGCCGGGTTCGAAGGTGATCGGTGCGTCCGCGCCCGCGTCGATCGCGGCCAACAGCCCCTGGGACAGCGCCGTTTCGCCGACCGGCTGGAGGCGGTCGATCGCCGCAAGGACATCGTTGCGGACGGCGGTCGGACGCATGGTCACCAGGCCCGCCGAGGAGAACGAGACGACACCGATCTCGAGGTCGTCTGGCGCGTCGATCACGAAGTCGCGTGCGGTCTGCTTCGCGAGCTCGAGTCGAGTGCCCGTTTTGTCGTCAGTGGCATCGCCGAGCTCGACGTCCGTCGCCGCCATCGACGCCGAGGTGTCGAAGGCGAGAATGACCCGACCGGAGAAGCGCGGGACATCGACCTCCGCCGATGGTCGAGCGATGCCGACGAGCAGCGTCGCGAGGGCGAGGAGCAGAACGACTGGCGCAACGAAGCGTCGTCGCGGCGACGTCGTTGCCACGCCAACCGACGCTCCGAGGGCTGCCCGCCGCGCTCGTCGGGTCCGGTCGAAGCGAACGAAGGCGACGACCGCCAGCGGAAGCATCGCCAGGCCGACGAGGGCCAGCGGCCAAAGAAACGTCATCGGATCGTCCCCGGCTGTCTTCCCAGCGCACGACCCCCAATCGCGCGGCGTCGAATCGCGCGGCGTCGCACCATGGTCGTGATCGCCGGCACGAGGTCCTCGCCGGTCGCCAGTTCGTGCAGGTCGGCTCCGGCATGGCCGACCGCCGCCCGGAGCTGCGCGGCCCGCTGCGTGTGGCTCTCGACGAATCGTTCACGAAATCCCGGGTCGTCGGTGTCGATCACGAGCTGTTCGCCCGTCTCGGCGTCCTCGATGACCACGATCCCCGCGTCGGGGAGCGTCGACTCGTCCGGATTGATGCAGTGGATGACGATCACCTCGTGGCGTCGGCCGAGTCGGCGTAGCGAGGCTTCCCAGCCCGGTTCGACGAGGAGATCGGACAGGACGAAGACGAGCGAACGACGCCGCATGCGCTCTGCAGCGACCGAGAACAGGCCGTCGATGCGGGTCGTCGTCCCGCTCGGCGGCGCCGGGTCGAGTAGGTGCTGGGTGAGCGACAACAGGTGCGCACGGCTGCCGCCGGGTTCGATCACTCGTTCGAGCCCGTCGTTCCACAGCACCGCCCCGACTCGATCACCTCGTCGGACGAGCAACTGCGCGACCGCAGCGACGAAGCGAGCGACCGTCTGCTCCTTGGTCGGAACGGCACCGACCGACATCGAACGCGAGCGATCGATGAGGAACCACGTCGTCAGCTCTCGGTCTTCGACGAACTGGCGAACGTGCGGTTCGCCGGATCGGGCGGTGACGTTCCAGTCGATGTGGCGGATGTCGTCATCGGGCCGGTAGAGGCGGATGTCGCTCAGGTCGGTACCGGCACCGATCCGTGCCGTGCGATGGTCGCCCTGCAACACGCCGTCCAGGTGCCGCAGGACCTGCCAGTCGACGTCTCGGAGCACCGCCGCGGCGTCAGGCGCCGGGACGCTCATGGAGGGCCACATCAGGGACAGGCACGGTGTGGAGGATCTGACCGATCACTCGGTCGGCTTCGATCGACTCGGCGAGGGCGTCGTAGCTGAGGACGACTCGGTGTCGGAGGACATCGAGGGCAAGGTCCCGAACGTCCTGGGGGAGGGCGTAGTTGCGGCCCCGGACCAGCGCCAGAGCCTTTGCGGTCAAGACCAGGTTGATGGAGGCGCGTGGACTGGCGCCGTGAGTGAGGTACTGCGACAGATGGTCCTGGCCGATCGACGCTGGATTGCGGGTGGCGCCGACAACGGTGACGGCGTACTCGATGATGGCCGGGTCGACGTACACGGCATCGGCGAGACGTTGGAGGTCTTCGAGCTCCTCGGTGGTGATGACCTGACGGATCGCTTCGACCGCCGTGGTCATCCGCTCGACGATCACGAACTCCTCAGTCGGCGTCGGGTAGTCGACGAGCACCTTCATCATGAAGCGGTCGAGCTGCGCTTCGGGCAACGGATACGTGCCCTCCGATTCGATCGGATTCTGGGTGGCGAGCACGAGGAACGGTCGTGGAACCGGATGCGATTCGCGTCCGATCGTGACCTGCCGCTCCTGCATCACCTCGAGCAAGGCCGACTGCACCTTGGCTGGGGCCCGGTTGATCTCGTCGGCCAAGAGAAGATTGGTGAAGACCGGGCCGAGCGACGTCTGGAAGTCACCGGTTTTCTGGTTGTAGATGCGATTGCCGGTCAGGTCCGCCGGAACGAGATCCGGGGTGAACTGAATGCGCTGAAACTCGCCGCCGATCGCGTCGGCGAGTGTCTTGATCGCCAGCGTCTTGGCGAGGCCGGGTACCCCCTCGACGAGGATGTGGCCCCGTGCGATCAACGCCACGATGAGCTGTTCGAGCAGCAGGTCCTGGCCGACGATGACCTTCTTGACCTCGTAGAGGACCTCTTCGAGGCGACGTTGTTCCTCGGGTGGCGTGGGTGGTGGTGGCGGCGAATCCGAATGCATGGTCATTGCTGTGGGCCTCCTGCGGCACCGCCGGCGACGGCGATGGGTACGGCGAATCCGAGTCCGGCAAACGTGTCGTTGCCGGACGGGTTGGCGAGTGCGGTGACGATCCCGACGACGCGGCCGCCTCGATCGAGGAGCGGCCCGCCGGAACTCCCCGGATTGACCGCCGCATCGAACTGGATCAGGTCATTGAGGATCAGGTCATCGCCGACCGGGATCCGACGATCGAGCCCCGACACGATCCCCTCGGACAACGACCCTCCAAGTCCGAGTGGAGCGCCGAGCGCCCACACCGGATCGCCAATGGTGACGCCACCTCCGAGCACGGCCGGGACGAGCACCTCCGGCAGTCCGTCCGGGCTGAGCACGGCGATGTCGTTCTCGGGTTCGGCGGTCGCCACCTGCGCTCCCGATTGGGTGCCGTCGCTGAAGCGGATGGTGATCGCGGCAGCGTCTGCAACCACGTGGTACGCCGTCAGGATCGAACCGTCAGCCGCGACGATCACGCCCGACCCGATCCCGTCTTCCGCGTCGCCTCCGTCTCGGTCGACCTCGATGATGACCGTCGAAGGGATCGCCGTCGCATAGATCGCCGGGCCGAGCGGCCCCGGAACGGTCGTGGTCTCGAACGCCTCCGCGATGGACTCCTCGACGACGCTCTCGTCGAGGGGCTCCGGCCGAGTCGTCAGCCAGACCGCCATGGCCACGACGCTCAGGAGCGACAGGACCGCCAAGGCCATGGCGAGTCGTCGCGGCTCGGGCCGAGCGCGCAGAGTCGGTTCCGGCGGGCCGGGAATCGGCGGCGGGGGAGCAGCGGGCGCATCGTGCGCGAAAGGGTCGTCGAGAGGCTCGATCGGAGGACGCGCCGCGGTCACGAGCAGCCACGGTATCGGTCGCCGGAAGGGAACTTCAGTCGGCTCGCGTCGTGGCTGTCTCGAAGCGCGCAGTAGGTTCGAACCCACCGTGAGCGATGAAATGCAGGATCAGATCCTCGACGCCGTCCAGACCGTGATCGTCCGGGAAGGCGTTCGGGGGGCGAGCATGCGACAGGTGGCCCAGGAGGCAGACGTGTCGGTGGGTCTGCTCAGCTATCACTTCGACGACAAGGAGAGCTTGATCACGGCGACGTTCACGCGCACCACGGAGCGCCTTCTCGAAGCATCGATCGCCGCCGCCGATCAGGTCTCGGGCGCCGAAGCAAAGGTCCGTGCCTTTCACCGCGGCGCCTTCACCGACGAGTTCCTCGATGGGGACCATCTCCGGTTGCGGGTGTCGCTCTGGGCGGTGTCGTTGACCGATCCGGTCCTCGCCGCGATCGATGCTGAGTATCTCAGTCGCTACCGACACGCCCTCGACTCGCTACTGGCCGCCGCGCGCCCCGACCTGAGTGCATCGGAGGTCGCCGAGCGGGCGCTCGATGCCTTTGCCCTCGCCAATGGGCTCTGGCTGGCGTGGGCGCGCCAGCCCGACGGCGATGCGCTCGAACGCGGGCTTCGGCGATGCGAGGAGATCATGCTCGGCGAATGAGCCGGGTGTGTGGCCATGGGACGCCTCGACGACCTCTCGGTGGTGGTCACCGGTGCCAGCTCTGGCATCGGCGAAGCGATCGCCGATCGTTTCTGGCGAGAAGGGGCACGGCTGACCCTCGGCAGCCGCAGCGAACCGTCGTCGGTCGGTGGCGCAGGCGTGCGATGGGTCCCAACCGACGTCCGCAACGCCGCCGACGCCGATGCGTTGATCCACGCGGCCGTCGAGCAGTGGGGCCGCCTCGACGTGCTCGTGAACAATGCCGGCGTGCAGATCGAGAAATCGATCGTCGACACGACCGACGACGACTACGACGCGCTGATGGGCGTGAACGTTCGTGGGGTGTTCAACTGTGCGCGAGCGGCCGTGCGCCAGATCCGCTCGCAGCCCGGCGGCGGTTCGATCATCAACATCGGCTCGATCTCGGGGGACGCCGCCGATCACGGCATGGCGATCTACAACGCGTCGAAGGGGGCCGTGCACGCACTGACCCGATCGATCGCGACCGACCATGGTGTGGATGGAATCCGCTGCAATGCGATCGCCCCCGGGTGGATCGCGACCAAGCTCGCCGACGCGGCGTTCGACGCGATGGACGATCCAGCTGGTGCCCGTGGCGCAGCGGTCGGACGTCACCCCGTTGGACGGCTTGGCCTTCCAAGCGACATCGCGTCGTTGGCGGTCTGGTTGGCGAGCGACGAGTCGACCTTTGCCTCCGGCTCGGTGTTCACCGTCGACGGTGGTCTCACCGCGCAGTCGCCCATCTGATCGGCAGCTTGCGGGGCCCACGAACCTGCCCGCCCGCCCACGTGACAGCGCTCGGATCGACGAGTTCGAATTCGGGAATCCGATCGAACCACGCACCGATGGCGACATCCATCTCGAGACGGGCGAGGTTTGATCCCGCGCAGCGATGGATCCCCGAGCCGAAGGCGAGGTGTCGGTTGCGGGTTCGGTCGATCTGAATCTCCTCGGGACTCTCGAACGCGGCCGGATCGTGGTTGGCACCGGGGAAGTTCATCAGCACCTTTTCGCCCTCGCGAATGACCACGTCACCGAACTCGACGTCGGTCTGGGCGACCCGGGCCATCGTCACCGGGGAGTAGTACCGCAACATCTCCTCGATCGCTGTTGGACGAAGCGAGGGGTCGGCGGCCAATCGTCGGCGATCCACGGGATGCGTGCCGAAGTGGTAGAGCGCAGAGCCGATTGAGCTCCATGTGGTGTCGATTCCCGCGATGACGAGCAGGTTGCAAATGCCGACGACGACCCGGATCTCCTGTCCAGACATTTCGGGCACGTCCATGCGGAGGAGTTCGCTGATGAGGTCATCGCATGGGTTCGCCGCTCGGTCTCGGACCTCGTTGGCGAGGAAGATGTTGAACTCCTGGCGATTCTTCACCCGGGCGGCCGGGTCATAGAAGCCGATCTCGAGGATCCCGCGAACCCACTCGACGAACTGGTCGGCCATCGACGGGTCGAAGCCCAACAGATGCGCGATGACTCGTGGCGGGATCTGTTGGGCGTAGTCGCGAGCGGCATCGCACTCGCCGCGTTCGATGAGATTGTCGATGAGCTCGTGGCAGAGGTTCTCGGTGAACTCGCGGTGCGCCTCGATCGCGCGGGGAGCGAACGCCGGCAGGATCATCTTTCGGGTCCAGGTCTGCTCGGGCGGGTCCGCGCTGATCGGCGGCGCATTGAGTCCGTCCTCGTTTGCTGCGTTGGGGTCGATGGCTTCGAACTCGGGTGGCAGGGTGATGACCAGCGGGTCCTTCGAGGACAGGTCTGGGACGATGCCCGCCAGTGCACGCACGTCGTCGAAGCGCGTCGGCAGCCACGTCCGGATACCGCGTCGGTCCGTGCGCGCCATGGGACAGGCCTCGCGCAGGTCGTCCCACACCGGAACGGGGTCGACGATGTACTCGGCGTCGAGCAGATCGAAGTCGGTCGCCCAGTCGGTGACGGGGTCAGTTGCGGGGATGACGGGATCGGTCATGGAGAAGAGGACCTGCCGGGTCGGGAGAGGTGACGGGCGCCACAGTACCGTTGTCGCTCATGCTCGACGACCCGCACTCCGCAGGACTGCCACCGCTTCCCGTCCAGCCTGCAGCGGCGCCCTGGCCAGACGCGAAGTGGCTGGCCGCTCCCGCCACCGATGCGGTCGTCGAGCTTCTTGATCGGGCGACCTCGATCGACAAATCCGTCGCCGGTCTGCATCTCGCCGTCGTCGTCGTCCACCAGGGGCGACTGATCGCTGAGCGGTACGGCGAAGGCACGACGTTCGACACCGAACTGATCTCATGGTCGATGGCGAAGTCGATCACCCAGGCGCTGGTCGGCATCTCGTCAACATCGTCGCCGCCACTCGATCTCAACGGGCCGGCGCCCGTCCCGGAATGGACAGACCCGTCCGACCCTCGCCATCGGATATCGGTCGATGACCTGTTGCGGATGTCGTCGGGGTTGGAGTTCGTCGAGGACTACGTCGACGAGGGCATCAGTCACTGCCTCGAGATGCTCTTCGGCGAATCGCGAGGTGACGCCGGGGCCTATGCCGCGTCGTTACCGGCCGTCGCCGCTCCCGGCGAGCAGTTCAACTACTCGAGCGGGACGACCAACATCGTGTGCCGTGTCCTCGCAGAGCGCCACGGCCACCACGACGCCTTTGGGGCCTGGGCCAATGAGGTGTTGTTTGGGTCGATCGGGATGACCGCCCGCCTGACGTACGACGAGTCCGGCACGTGGCTCGGGTCGAGCTTCCTTCACGCCACTGCACGGGACTACGCCCGATTCGGACTGTTGTATCTCCGGGACGGTGTGTGGAACGGCACCCGCGTGCTGCCGGCAGGATGGGTCGACCGGGCGCGGACGCGCCAGTCCCAGAACGCGGAGGGCGTGGGCTACGGCGACCACTGGTGGATCTGGGATTCCCGCCCTGGGGTCTTTTACGCCGCGGGGTACGAAGCACAGCGAATCGTCTGCGACCCGGTCTCGGATTCCGTCATTGTCCGTCTCGGGAAGACGCCGATCGATCAGGCACCTGCCGTCGACGCTTGGATCGACGAACTCATCGGCCTTCTCCGGGGGTAGGTGGCGGCGAGGAGGGACCTGGGGGAGGAGGCGGCGGACCGGGCGTGGTCGAAGGCGGTATCGGGAAGCCCGCAGCGCCGGGAAAGGTCTCGGTTTCTCGGGTGCGGCGCCGGTCACGAAGCCAGAGCACGATCAAGATCACGCCAGCGACAAGGGCAACCATGGCGCCGACCACCATCACGATCGCCCAGCCTGCAGCTTCTGGGATGCTGTTCTCGATCGACGGTGCAACGATCAGGCGAGTCTCGCCGACGCCGAGCACGTCGAATCGATGCCGGCCGGGATCGGACACCGAGAAGGTCCCGACGCCTTCGTAGAACGCAAGGCCGCGGGTCACGTCCTCGAGGGGTGCCGAGGCGATCGACAGGATCTGCCCCGTCGGACTGGTGATCGTGATGTCTTCGGGGGTCACGAACACGGTCGAGGAGTCCCCGAATGCGGCTTCGGCGAACATGTGGATCTCGTGCTCGCCCTCGATCAGGTCTCGCTCGAATGACGCAGGGACCTCGATGGTCTCGTTCGTCAGAAGTTCGAAAGCGGTGTTGTAGGCCTGGACGCCACCCCACGTTGCGGCCACGGATCCCGCCAAAACCGCCGCGAGCAGAATCCACGTGCGTGCGTTCATCGAGATGAGCGTACTGTTCGTCTCGTGACAGGCTCGGTGACCGCGATCGATGAACGTTCGATGCGACGCATCTGGATCGCCGTTGCGGCGGCGGGGTTCGTGACCGCCGTGTCGCTCGGCGTTCGGTCGACGTTCGGCATCTTGATCGACCCCATCGTCGATGGGCTCGGTACCGATCGAGGCTCGATCGCTCTGGCAATTGCGATCCAGAACCTCATGTGGGGGTTCAGCCAACCGATCGCCGGCGCGATCTCCGACCGATTCGGCGCGGCACGAACTCTCGCGGGTGGCGCGCTTCTGTACGCCCTCGCAATGTTCCTGATGTCCACGGCCACGAGTAGCGGCATGGTCTTGCTTTCCGGGGGGTTTCTGGCGGGCATTGCGATCGGTGCGGCGAGCTTCGCCGTGGCCCTGTCTGCTGTCGGTCGCATGGCCCCGCCCGAGAAGCGCTCCCTGATGCTCGGCGTGGTGAGCGCGGTTGGATCGCTCGGGCAGTTCGTGCTCATCCCGATCGCCAATCAGCTCTTGGAGAACGGCGACTGGCAGGGCACTGCCCGAGCGATGGCCGTGATTCTGCTCCCCATCCTGCTCGTGGCCCCGTTCGTGCGACGCGAGCTTGAGCAGCAGGCCACGTCGGCAGCCAGTCCGGTTGCCGCGTACACGCTCACGGAGGACCTTCGACGTGCCGCGGGATCTGCGAGTTATCTGATGCTCAATGGGGCGTTCTTCGTCTGTGGCTTCCACGTGACCTTCATCGGGATCCACTTGGCCGGGTACGTCGGCGATCTCGGCGTCTCGACCCGAACGGCAAGCACGGCGTTGGCGTTGATCGGATTGTTCAACGTGTTCGGGTCGTTGTTCGTTGGTTGGCTCGGCGGAAGGATGGCCTTCACGGCAGTCCTGGCCTGGATCTACGGGCTTCGAGCGGTTGCGATCGCGGCGTTCGTGCTCGTTCCGCTGTCGGCGACGACGACGATCGTCTTCGGCATGGTGATCGGAACCCTGTGGCTCGCGACCGTGCCGATGACGTCGGCCATCGTGACCCAACAGTTCGGGCCGGCGAACTCGGGTGCGCTCTTCGGGATCGTGTTTCTCTCCCACCAGCTCGGTTCGTTCATCGGGGCGTGGATGGGCGGAGAGGTCGTCGACGCGACGGGGTCGTACCAAGCGGCATGGTGGACCGCGATCGCCCTCGGTATCGCGGCGATGATCCTGCATCTACTCATCGACGAATCACCGCTCCCAGACCCTCCGGCTTCCAGTCGCGGCATGAGGGTCGTGCCGGGCGCTGCGGCGTTGCTGTTCGTGGTCATTGCGTCGGCCGGGATGTGGGCGACCGCGAGTCCGCTTGTCGCAGCAAGTGTCGACGGCCGCACCGGCGCCGTCGCCACGCACTGCAGCCTCGTCCTCGCGTCGTAGGGGCACCCGCGGTCGTCCTAGCATGCGGTCATGGCCTCCAAACCTCAGCCACTCGACGCCGGAACCTCCGCCCCCGATTTCTCGGCGACGACCCATGACGGCCGCACGGTGACCCTGTCGGAGATGGCGGGACGTCAGGTCGCGCTGTACTTCTACCCGAAGGACGCGACGCCGGGATGCACCAAGCAGGCGTGCAACCTGCGCGACAACCTCGCGGCGTTGACCGAGGCGGGCATCGAGGTGATTGGGGTATCGCCCGACTCGTTGGAGAGCCACGAGCGGTTCTCCGACAACCACGAGCTTCCGTTTCCGCTGATTGCTGACCCAGACCACGAGATCATCGAGGCGTACGGGGTCTGGGGTGAGAAGTCGAACTATGGCAAGACCTACATGGGTCTGCAGAGGACGACCTTTCTGATCGGCCAAGACGGGATCATCCGTCATGTCTTCAAGCGGCCGAAGACGAACGCGCACGCCGAGGAGATTCTGGCGAAAGCGTCATGACTGTTCGAGTCGGGGTGTTCGGCACGAGCTGGTGGGCCGACACCATGTACCTTCCTCCGCTCGACGCGCATCCTGACGCCGAGGTCGTCGCGATCTGCGGCCGACGTACCGAGCCGGCGATCTCGTTCGCCAAGAACTGGTCCATCCCCGCGTGGTTCACCGATCCGAACGAGATGCTCGACACGGTCGACCTCGATGCCGTCGTCATCGCAACGTCAAACGACTCGCATCATTCGCTCGCGCACGCGGCGATCGAACGTGGCCTTCACGTCTTGTGCGAGAAGCCGCTGGGGCGAACCGTTGCCGAGGCGGAGTCGATGACCGATGCAGCAGCCGACGCGGGCGTCGTCACGATGCTTCCGTTCACCTACCACCACATGCCCGTCAATCGCTGGGTCAAGCAGCTCGTTGACGACGGCTACGTCGGGCGACCGCTGCACACGAACATCCGGTATTACACGGACTTCGGATTCGACGACTCGTACTCGTGGAGATTCGATCGCGAGTTCGCCGGTAGTGGGATCATCGGTGACCTCGGCGCGCACTGGGTGCATCTCGCTCGGTGGTTGCTCGACTCGACCGAGACGGTGGTGTCTGCGATGTCGTCGACGTTCGTCGAGCGTGGTCCGCGGCCCGACGGTTCGGACTACGAGCGTTGCGAGGACTCGGTGTCGATGAACATCCGCTATGCGAATGGGGCCTACGGAGTGCTGCAAACGTCGGCCGTCGCTTGGGCCCGTACGCCGTTCGGGCAGACCCATCACCTCGAGATCCACGGCACCGAGGGCGCCATTCACGCCTACTGCGACTGGGACACCGTTCAGGAGGTTCGTGGAGTACGACGAGACGAGACCGGTCCTCCCGCGCTGCTCGCAATTCCCGAGTCGATCTGGGGTGAACTTCGCCGCGACACGGTGCACAACACCTACCGTGACGTGTTTCGCACGACCGACACGATGACGAGGGCGTGGGTGTCCGCCATCCGGGATGGGCGAATGATCACCCCGGACTTTGCCGAGGGGTTGGCGGTGCAGCGGGTACTCGATGCGGCAGTCGAGTCGTCCGCTGGGGACGGCACCCCGATTCGCCTCGCCTGAGCCACACGGCTCCTAAGGGCGCGCGGAGGATCTGTCGACAACCCGAAACGTGTCAACTGGACAACATCACGACGAGGGCCTCCGTCGCGCTGTCTCGGCGGCCCGACAGGGCTCGGATCACGGTGTCGAGTGGCTGTGGAATCGCTGGGCGCGTGCTGTCGTCGCGTTCGGGCGAGTGCACGGCCTCGATGACCCTGAAGGCGTCGCACGCGTTGCGTTCGACCGTGTGCTGGTGCAGCTACCGGAACCGGGGGAGGAACAGCGCTTCGCACGATGCCTCTTCGGGGTCGTGCGAGTGCGCATCGCCGAAGTCGAGGCCGATCGGCCGCTCCGCATCGAAGCCGGAGCGATCTCGCGCGATACGGCAGCTGCGCTGCGTCGCCTCGAGGACATCGACCGCGAACTGATCTTGCTGCGGGCAATCGCCGGCCTCTCCCGAACCGATGCCGCCCACGTGCTCGGAATCGACGTTGACGACGTCGGCCCGCGCGAAGCCGCCGCGTTGCAGTCGGTACGCAACCACATCCTGGAGCCGACATGAGCGATCCCGATCGAAGTGAGCTCTGGGCTGAGCCCCTCGACGCCAACGCCGCGGACCGGCTCCTCTCGGGTGAGCCGGACATGCTCGACGAATTGCAGCATCCCGAGATCGGCGCGTTCGTCACCGAATTGCGGACCGTGCTGCGATCCACCCCGACTCCGCCACGATCGCGATGACCCCGCAGCACCCTCCACAACCGCAGCACCCTCCACAACCGCAGCGCCTCTAGCATGCGGAGGTGACCAACGGGGCAGTGCGATTCGCCGTGTACGCGGGCCTCGGCATCGTCATTGGTGCTCTGGTCGCGCTACTCGATTGGGTCACCGTCGAGGTCGTTCTCGAACGGGTGCTCTCCGCGCCGCTGCCCGTCCAGCTGATCCTTCCATCGCTCGGGATGCTGGCCGTCGCCGTGATTCTGCGAGCCAGACCCGGTACGAGCTCCTCGACGTCGGACAGTTACATCACCTCGTTCCACTCCGGTTCGGGCGCCGAGGCCGGTTCGCTGCTCCCAAAGCTGGCGGCTGCGTTCGCCACGATCGGTTCGGGAGGCGCCGTCGGCATGGAAGGACCGGCCGTCCTGACCGGTGCAACGCTTGGCCAGTCGCTCGGAGATCGCCTGCCGCGGGTCCTGGGCGAGCGCCCCCGATTGGTCCTGCTCGTGGCGGGTGCTGCCGCCGGTGTTGCCGCGATCTTCAAGGCGCCCGCAACAGGAGTCTTGTTCGCGATGGAGTCGCCGTACCGGCGCGATATCTCCCGACATGGGCTCATTCCTGCGCTCGTGGCGGCTGCGGCGTCGTACCTGACCTTCGTTGCGTTCCTGGGCGACAAGCCGCTCCTCGAGTTCGATCCGGTCGAAGTCACGCTTCGAGACGAGATCGTCGCGGCGCTCGTGCTCGGCGTGGCTGCCGGCGTCGCCGCTCGTGCGCTGGCCCGATGGTTCGTGTGGGCCAAATCGCTGCACAAGCGCTACTCGTTTGCCCAACGATTTGCCGTGAGTGGGGTGACGTTCGCCCTCTGTCTGCTCGCAGCGGATGCGCTGGTCGATCGTCCGGTCACCCTCGGACTCGGTGCGGAGATGGCCGCCGAGCTCGTGCAGGACCAGGAGGTCACGGTCTTTGCGGCGGTCGCGCTGTTCTTTCTCCGAGCGTTGGTGACCGGGGCGACGCTCGGTGTCGGCGGCGTCGGCGGACTCTTCATTCCGTTGGTCGTTCAGGGGCTGCTGTTGGGGTCGGCCGTCGAGATCCTGGTCGACGCTCCGACGACCGGCTTGTATCCCGTGATCGGCCTGGCGGCCGTGCTCGGCGCGGCATACCGGACGCCGCTCGCCGCGGTCGTGTTCGTCGCGGAGACGACTGGCCGCGCCGAGTTCGTGATCCCGGCGCTGATCGCGACGGCGATCGCGCAGTCGTTGATGGGCGAGATCTCGGTCTCGGATGGTCAGCGAACCGAACGTCAAGGCCATCTGGAGCGGCGGCTTGTCGAGCCAGCGTCGGTGGTGATGATCGACGATCTCGGGGTCATCGACCCAGAAGCGACGCTGCTCGACGTGATCGACCAGTACGGCGACCGGCCCGAATCATTTGCGGTGCCGGTCGGGGGGCCGACCTATGTTGGGCTCCTCGTGCTGCACGATCTCGCGTCGGCGATGCTCGAACACGGACCGGATGCCACGGCTCGGGTGGCGATGCGCGAACTCCCAGCGGTCGAAGGCGATGCCCCGGCCATCGACGCAGCGAAGCTGATGAACGAACACGACACGGCAGCGATCGCTGTGGTGAACGACCGGAACCGCCCGATCGGAGTGATCTCGACCACGTCGCTGGCGGGACTCAAGAACCTCGGTTCGGATCTGACCTAGAAACCCAGACGAATCAGCCCGGGCGGATCTCGTCGAGGAGCACCGACGTCTGCGTGGCGATCACGCCGGGAACGGACTGCAGGTCTCGCAGCACCACATCACGCATCTCGTGGAGGTTCGCCGCACGCAGCAACACGATCACATCGTGTTCTCCGGCCGCGAGTCCGACCCATTCCACCCCGGCGAGCGCCGCCAGATCACTGCTCGTCTCCTGCCATCGGTGCTGATCGACCCGCAAGAAGGCGAGCGCGCACACGCCAAGGCCGATCTTTTCTGGGTCGACCTCGGCCCGAAAGCCTCGGATCACACCGGCATCGCAGAGACGGTCGAACCGGGAGTATGCGGTGGCACGCCCGATTCCGGCGGCTTCCGCGATGGCGGGGATGGACATCCGCCCGTCGCGGAGCAGGCAGTTGACGATCGTCTGGTCGATCGGGTCGAGCGGAGTCGTCGACGGGATGTTCATACTCAACAGCCTAGCCAAGGCAGACGATCCTCTGACTTTGGTCAGCTTCTCCAGATTCTTGATCGACATAGTTGATACTTGGTGCATGATCGTCGACTCGGATGCTGTCTATCGGGCCCGGCGGGCCTGGTTCGCCGAGCACGCAACGGGTCCGGGGGAGCGTCCAGCGTTTGTCGACTACACGACCGATGAAGATCTGGTCTGGTCGACGGTTGTTCCTGCGCTGCACGCTCGCTGGATGCACGCCGCCGTACCCGAGATTCTGGACGCCGCGGCGGTCGTTGGTCTGCCGGCCAGTCGTGTGCCGCAGCTCACCGAGGTGACCGAGCGGCTCGTCGGCACCGGCTTCGAGTTCCACGCCGTGGCGGGTCTGGTCCCGGTCGACGTGTTCTTCGGCGCGCTTGCGACGCGCCGATTTCTCTCCACGCAGTATCTGCGTCATCCGGCGTCACCGCTCTACACCGAGGAGCCCGACATCGTGCACGAGGTCGTCGGGCACGCCACGTTGCTCGCCGACCCCCGACTTGCCCAACTCCACGTGATGGCGGGCGAAGCCATTCTTCGATGCGACGATCCAGTCGCCCGCCAGTTCGTGGCCGACGTCTTCTGGTTCAGCGTGGAATTCGGCGTCGTCCGCGGCCACGACGGCGTGGTGCGCGGTTGGGGTGCCGGCGTGTTGTCGTCAATCGCGGAGATCGATCATCTCACTCACGTGGAGACCCGACCGCTCGACATCGACGAGATGGGCACTTTCCCGTATCGGATCGATCAGGTGCAGCCGGTGCTGTTCGCCGCCGAGTCGCTCGATCATGCCGTCGACGTCGTTGGAGGATTCTTCGCCCACGCCACCAACGAGAACGTGCGTCGTCGAGTTCAGCGCCACCGGTCGGCTGACGTCGCCTGAGCAGCACCGAGCAATTCGTCGAGGTGTCGTTCGCTCGCCTTCTGGAGCGCACGGTAGGTGGTTCGGGTGAGCTCGCGAGCTTCGGTGCCGGGCCAATCGGCCGGAACGAGGGCAGCGGGCAACGAGGGGGTCCGAAGAGCCAGGCGTCGCCAGTTCGTGATGAGCAGGATGCGCGCGGAGAGGGCAGACGGAGGGTCGAGGTCCTGCCAGGTAGCACCGTTGTCGAAGGCGCGGAGGTGGCGCAGATAGAGCGCCTCGAGGTCGCCGTCGGGATCGAGCAACGTCCGACGACGGCCCTGGTCATCCCAGCTCCCAGCGATCAGCGGGCCTCGACTCACCGCGGCGAGCGAAGCATCGACCCGAGCAGCCTCATCGATGGCCGTCTCTGGAGTCGCAGTGGGCGACATCCAGACCGCAGCGTGAACTTGGCGAAACCCGGCCCACGTGAGCGCCCGGTCGAGCGAGGCTCGAGGTTCTCCGGTGGCGTCGGCCACGACGACGGTCCACTCGCCATCCCACTCCGGGTTCACGGCACCGTAGATGCGCGACTCGCCCTGATCGAAGGTCGGCTCGGCGTCGGGGGCAACGCGGTAGAAGCTGTGTCGCCCCTCGCGCTCCGACGTGACCAGCCCATCGGCGGAGAGACGGTGGAGGGCGGTCCGGACGGCGCGTTCGTTGACGCCGAGCGGCTCCATGATCTGGGCGAGTTGGCGTACCCCTGCGCGTGCATTCCTGGGACGCAGGGCGTCGCCGAACACGGTGGTGAGTACGACTCGGGCGCTGGCTTGGAGGTGTTCGTCGTCGAGGAGTCGACCAAGTGGGCTGGTCACCACGTGTGAAAGCCTCGGCCGGTCTTCTTGCCGAGGTGGCCCTGCTCGACAAGGTCGCGGAGGAGCTGTGGTGGCTCGAATCGGTCGCCGAGCTCGGCGTGGAGATGCTCGGCGATCGCCAGGCGCACATCGAGACCGACGAGATCGGTGAGCCGGAGTGGGCCCATCGGGTGCCTGTAGCCGAGCTCCATTGCGGTGTCGATGTCGGCGGCCGACGCAACGCCGGCCTCGACCATGCGGATCGCTTCGAGTCCGAGGGCGAGCCCGAGCCGGCTCGATGCGAAGCCGGGGGAGTCCTGGACGACGATCGGCGTCTTGTCGATCGAGCGGACGAAGTCGAGGCAGGTATCAACCGTTGCGACGTCGGTGGCTGTGCCGGTGACGATCTCGACGAGTGACGAGACGGGCACGGGATTGAAGAAGTGCAGGCCGATCACGCGACTCGGATGGGTGAGTTGCTCGGCGATGCGGCCGATCGCGAGCGAGCTGGTGTTGCTCGCAAGAATCGTCGACGGGTCGTGTTCGGCCTCGAGATCGCAGAAGCAGGCGATCTTCAGGTCGAGGTCTTCGGGGATCGCTTCGATCACGAGGTCGACAGTCGGCGCAGCGGCGTCGGCGGTGACCCAGGTGATCGAACGGAGGATCGTGGTCGGATCGAGGGCCTCGTTGCGGCGGGCGAGTCGGGTGAGGGAGTCGTCGACCCTGGCTCGTGCGGCGTCGAGCGCTTCGGCGCTGGAGTCGCGTACGTGGACGGCGTGGCCGTGGACCGCGGCGGTGGTGGCGATGCCGGCGCCCATGGTGCCGCCGCCGACAACGAGGATGTTCATGTGACTCACCTTACCAGTGGGCTGAGCGACGTGATACGGATCCTTTACGAATCAGCGAGATACCCGTATCATGTCCGTCATGCGGATTCTCGAGAGTCATGTCGCCGGCGTGTGGAGCGCACCTCCTGTGGGTACCGAGGGCCGCCCAATCCGCAACGCCGTGACGGGCGAGGCGATCAGTGTTGTGTCGTCCGAGGGGGTCGACATGGGCGCGGTGCTTGCGCACGCTCGCACGGTCGGTGGACCGGCGCTGCGGGAGATGACCTTCCACGAACGATCGCTGTTGCTCAAGGCGGTCGGGCAGCTGTTGCTCTCCCCGGAGGTCAAGGAGGAGCTCTACGCGGTCTCGCGCACGACCGGCGCTACCGATGCCGATTCGTGGATCGACATCGACGGGGGAGCGGGCGTCCTGCTCACGTATTCGAGCAAGTCCCGAAAGGAGCTCCCCAACGCAAAGGTCGCCCTCGACGGCGCACCGGAGGTCTTGTCCCGGGACGGGTCGTTCCTCGCCGCACACATCCATTCGCCACGTCGCGGAGCGTTCGTCCACATCAACGCCTTCAACTTCCCGGTGTGGGGCATGTTGGAGAAGTTCGCGCCGTCGTTCATCGCGGGCGTGCCCTCGATCGTGAAGCCCGCCTCGCAGACGGCACATCTGACCGAGGCGGCGGTCCGGATCATCCTCGAGGCGGGGATCCTTCCGGAGGGGTCGCTTCAGCTGATCTGTGGAGGGGTCGGTGATCTGCTCGATCGACTCGATGCCCAGGACGCCGTCGGTTTCACCGGCTCGGCGACCACGGCCCGGATGCTGCGTGCCCACCCGAACGTGATCGACAACGCGGTTCGGTTCACCGCCGAAGCCGACTCGATCAACTCTGCGGTTCTTGCCCCGTCGAGCGGACCGGGGACGCCCGAGTTCGATCTTTTTGTTGCGGAGGTCGTCAAGGAGATGTCGACCAAGGCCGGACAGAAGTGCACGGCGATTCGGCGGGCGTTCGTTCCGGCGGTCTACGCCGATGCGGCATCGGAGGCGCTCGCCGAGGCGATCACGGCGTTGCGGGTCGGTGACCCGAACGACGAGTCCGTGACCATGGGGGCGCTCGCCAGTCACGAGCAGCGCGACGAGGTGGCCCGTTCGGTCGAGACACTGCGGTCGGCCGCCGAGGTGGTGGTCGACTCCTGTGAGTGGCACGGGGTCGACCCCGAGGTCGGTGCGTTCCATGCACCGACGCTGTTGCGGGCCACCGACGTTGATGCACCGGTGATCCACGACACCGAAGCCTTCGGCCCAGTCGCCACACTGGTTCCCTACGACGGCATCGACCACGCGGTCGAGCTCGTCGGCCGTGGCGGAGGCAGCCTCGTTGCGTCGGTCTATGGCGCAGACACAGTCGAGGTTGCCGAGATCACCACGGGCATCGCCGCCGACCATGGCCGGGTGCTCGTCGTCGACACCACGATGGCCAAGGCCTCGACCGGCCACGGTTCGCCGTTGCCGCACCTGGTCCATGGCGGCCCCGGTCGGGCGGGCGGCGGCGAAGAGATGGGCGGCATGCGCGGGGTGTTCCACCACATGCAACGCACGGCCATCCAGGGCTCGCCCGACGCACTGACGGCGATCACCGGGGAGTACATGCCCGGCGCCTCCGTCGCCGAGCAGAAGGGGCATCCGTTCCGTCTCGACTTTGAGACCCTCGAGGTCGGCGACTCGGTCACCACCGGATCGCGGATCATCACGCGCCAGGACATCGAGGACTTCGCCCACTGGACTGGCGACACGTTCTACGCCCACATGGACGAGGACGCTGCAGCCCGTAGCCCGATCTTCGGCGGCATCGTCGCCCATGGGTATCTCGTGTTGTCGATCGCTGCCGGGTTGTTCGTCGACCCCGACGAAGGGCCCGTGCTCGCCAACTACGGCATCGATCGCTTGCGCTTTGCCACGCCGACCCGGCCCGGCGACGAGATCCATGTGGTGCTCACCTGCAAGCGCAAGACGTTGCTCGCCGGCCGCGGTTATGGCGAGGTCGCCTGGGCGACGCAGGTGATCAACCAGAACGGCGAACTCGCCGCCACCTACGACGTCCTCACGATGGTCGCCAACGCCCCGGGTGTGAACGGCGCCCCCGAAACGCCGATCTCCCACGACCCGGCAGGAGCCAGCTGATGCCTCGAACCTGGACCGACATGGACGACTTCGAGGCGTTCCTCGATGACGGCGGGATCGTCGAAGTCGACGATGACATGCCCGACGAGTACCGCAACGCGGTGTTCGCCTTCATCGAGATGCACGCGAACTCCGAGCTCATGGGTGGGCTGACTGAGCGGGATTGGATTCCGCGCACGCCGGGGCTGCGCCACAAGATGTCGGTGCTCGCCAAGACCCAGGACGAGATCGGTCATGGGCATCTGCTCTACATGGTCGCCGCCGACATGGGGATCAAGACCCGCACGGAGATGCTGGAGGACCTGTTTGCCGGACGGAGTCGCTTCCACAACGTGTTCCACTACAAGGCGCACACGTGGGGTGATCAGGTGGCGATTGCGTTCCTGGTCGACGCGGCGGCGCTCGCCAGCCAGCAGGCGGTGTTCAAGAACTGCTCGTACGGTCCGTACCGACGCATCCTGAAGCGCATCATCTCCGAAGAGGGTTTCCACATGCGTCTCGGCGAGGACCGCATGATGCGCATCGCCGAGGGGACCGAAACCCAGAAGCAGATCTTCCAGGACTCGCTCGACCGGTGGTTCTGGCCGGCGCTGCAGCTGTTCGGGCCTGACTCGAAACCCAACGACGTGTTGTTGCGCTGGCACATCAAGTCGGAGCGCAACGAGGTCCTGCGAGACAAATGGGTGCAGAAGTTCGTGCCGATGCTCCACAGCTACGGGTTCAGCGTGCCCGCCCCCGATCTCTCGTACGACGACGAGACGGGCAAGTGGGACGTTGGCCCAATCGACTGGGAGCCCCTCAAGCGCACGCTCGCCCAAGGTGGCCCGGATTCGGAGCGCCGGATCCGAGAGGCGCGAGAGAATTGGGAACGAACCGCCTGGGTGCGGGCGGCGATGGAACAGCCGGACACCGTCGGGGCGACCACATGATCGGGCTCGAACTCGCGGTGCACGAAGCCATCGCGTCGGTTGACGACCCCGAGTATCCCGGCGTGTCGATCGTGGACCTCGGCCTGCTCGAACGCCTCGACGTGGGCGCCGACGGTGGGGTCCGGGTTGGGTTGATTCCGACGTTCTCGGGCTGCCCGGCGCTCGACATGATCAAGGCCGATGTTGCCGCGGCGCTCGCCGCGGTGGACGGCGTGCGGTCGGTCGAGGTCGTCTGGCTGTCGGCGCAGGTCTGGAGCGTCGATCGAATCGACGCCGAGACCCGGGCGGCAATCGGTCGTGAGTTCACGGTGTCGATCCGTATGCCCGACGGTCGCTCGTTGTGCCCGCTCTGTGGGACCGAGACGGTCGAGCTGTCGATGTTCGGCCCGAGTCGATGCCGATCGGTGCATCGCTGTGAGGCGTGCGCCGAGACGGTCGAAGTGATGCGGAGCTGACCATGCACACCTATGAGATCTTCTTGAAGAAGGACGGCCGGGACGAGTACCGCCACGCCGGTGCAGTCGACGCCGCCAACGACGACCTCGCCCTCGTCATGGCACGTGAGAGCTACATCCGCCGTGCCGAGGGCGACCGGCTGTGGCTCGTCCGCCGAGACCACGTCATCGTCGGCGATCGCGACTTCGTCAGCCCCAACGCCGACAAACCCCACCGCCACCACGACGGGAGCGCCGTGGCTGCCCGCCGCAAGGCATCCCGAGAGGAAAGCACCTCATGAGCCTCAGCGACCGGAGTCATGCGATTGAGCTCATCCTGGCCTTTGCCGACGACAAGCACTTGATGGGTCAACAGCACGCCGAGTGGATCGGGGTGACGCCGTTCCTCGAGGAGGACCTGGCGTTCTGCTCGATTGGCCAGGACGAGCTCGGCCATGCGGCGCTGCTCTACGAATTGCTGGTCGACGAGGACGATGAGGCGGCGATCGACGGGGCGATCGATGCGCTCGCCTTCGGCCGATCCGCCGACGAGTACCGGTCGTGTCACTTCGTCGAACTGTCCACCGACGACTGGGCTGAGGCCTTTGTCCGGCACTGGATGTTCGATCTCGCCGATCGGCTTCGGTGGGAGGCCGTCGCCAGCTCCACCAACGAGGCGTTGCGAGACATCGCTGCCCGGGTCGAACGCGAGGAGTTGTTTCATCGGATGCATGCCGACGGGATGCTCGACGTCCTCCTGGAGTCCGATGAAGGCCGATGCCGGCTCCGGGCGGCGACAGAGAAGATGGCGCCGTTGGCGCTCGCCATGTTCGAGCCCGTGGAAGGGGAGACCCAAGCGGTCGCCGATGGAGTGATCGACCGGCCATTCGCTGAGCGCAGGGACGAATTCGTCGCCGCAGTCGAGGCGCGGGTCGGTCCGATCGATTGGGGCGAACCGCCGAGTCAGGACGGTCGGCGGGTCCGGTCGGCGGATTGGGCGCCGCTGATGGCCCGTATGCGCGAAGTGTTCGAGCTCGACCTGGAGGCCCGGTGGTGAGTCCGGTCGTCCGAGTCGCCCATCCGACCGAGCAGGTCGTGACCCTCGGGTTCGATCTGCCGGAGAAGCGCAACGCCCTCGGTCTCGACATGGTCAACGAGATCGACGCCGTACTCGACGCGCAGCGAAACGTCCCGTCGATCCTCGTGTTCCATTCGACCACGCCAGGCATGTTCATCTCGGGGGCCGACATCGCCGAGCTGCGCGACCGGACCGCCGACGATGCGCGGGCAGCGATCAACGCCGGGCTCTTCGAGCGGATCGAGGCGCACCCGTGGCCGACGATCGCTGCGATCGACGGGTGGGCGCTCGGCGGGGGTTGCGAGCTCGCGATGGCATGCGATCTCCGGATCGCCACGCCGGCCTCGACCTTCGGGCAACCCGAGCTGTCGCTCGGGATCCTCGCTGGCGCGGGCGGCAACTGGCGTCTCCCGGCACTCGTCGGGCCCGGTCTCGCCCGGCGCATGCTCTACACCGGGCTTCGGATCGACGGCACCGAGGCACTCGCCGCAGGTCTCGTGGATCAACTGAGTGAGCCAGACGCGCTTATGGACGACGCACTCGCCGTGGCGGCCCGGATCGCCCGCAACTCGTGGCGAGCGCTCGAACTCACCAAACAGGCCCTCGCCCAACACCGCCCGGCGACGACGGCGTTCGACATTGAAGCCCAGGCTGAGCTCTTCGAGTCGCAGGACAAGTACGACCGGATGACAGCATTCCTGGAGCGCCGGAAGTCCTAGCCGAACGTCCCGTCGTCGTTGACCGAGGTGAACGGGCTGTAGGCGATCTCCCATTGCTCGCCGTTCGGGCCGGCGACGTATCCGCTGTAGCCGCCCCAGAAGACCTTCTCCGGCGCCTTCAGCACGGTCACGTCGTGCTCGGCCATTCTGGCGAACACTGCGTCGACTTCAGCCTCGGTGTTGACGTTGTAGGCGAGAGTGAAGCCGCCTGGAGTGGCGACCTCGCCCTCGTGTTCGGAGGCGAAACTCGCCGCCGGATACAACGCGAGCTGGAAGCCGTTGAGTTGGTAGAACGCGATGTTCGCGGCCTCTTCCTCGCTCACGTCGATCGGCGTCCAGCCAAACACGGTGTTGTAGAAGTCGCGGGCCTCATCGAGGTCGCGGACGACGAGCGTGATGATGGACAAACGTTGTTCGAGCGGAGCGTTCATGGCCGCAGACTACGGGTCGGCTCTGACAGCCTCGAGAAACCCCACACGAGTGGGGCGGTTCCGCGGAACCATTCAGCGGAAGTGAACGGTCTTCTGGCGGTTCTCCGACTTGATCTCAATGAGCGCGCCATGGGGGAGCGACTCGCGGAGCGCCTCATCAGGATCCAGCCCCAGCAGGTGTCCCAGGATCATTCTGCCGACCATCTCGTGGGTGACAAGGAGCGGAGCCGTGTGTCGACAATCCGCAATGGCGTCGACCTCAGCTGCCGAACGTCTCCTTGCATCTTCGTCGCTTTGGCGCCGTCGCTCCCGGTTCCATTCGGTCTGCCCATGGCGTGCGAGCAATACTCGCGTTGGCATCTCGTTCACGACCGCAGCTTGCCGTAGATCCCGCTTTGGCCGGAAACCCCACACGAATGGGGCGGTTCCGCGAAACCGCTCAGCTGTCCGGCCAGATTCGGCGGGCTTGCCCTGCCGCTTCACGGATCTGATCGGTGTCGAGGGCGATCGAGGTCTCGGCGATGTCGTGTGCGGGCCAGGCAGCGAACACCCGTGTTTCTCCGGCTGGGGGCAACGGCCAAATCCAATATTCAAACGACCAGTGGTCTCTTCCGCCGCTGCCGCCTGAGCAATGGCAGAGCGGCGGTCTCGGCGGTCCGTCTGGGTCCGGCCATGGTCTGTCGGGCCGGATGTTTGCCCAGGCGGACCCATCTCCAAATCGAAAGCCGAACTGTAGGAGGTCGGCATCATCTCGACTGCCGGGGTCATAGCGATGATGTTCGAACGGGGCGTGCCAGACCTCGTCGCCGAGCGAGTCACGAAGCCAGAGATCGAGCGTGAACTGAAGGCCGTCGTCAAATGCGTTGAGGTGCGACAGCGCGAGTGCTGCGAAATCGGTCTCGAAGACGACGAAGGTGCCTGGTACCGAGCCCGGCACGATTCCGGACGGAACGCCGAACCACGGCTGGTGCGCGGGCCGTTCTGGACGTTCGGGTTCGGGCATCTCTTCGAACGACGAGAAGAAGCTCACGGGCCATTCCCCCTCGGTGGGCGAGTCCAGCCCATGCTGGCATCGATCGACGATGGCTGCCCGATACCCCACACGAATGGGGCGGTTCCGCGGAACCGAGGGCCGGGGGCTGGGGGCCGGGGGATGCTGTCACACCCCCGTCGTAGGGTCGTTCGCAGAGCGAACGGAAGGGGCCCAAGATGGGTGTGTCGACGATGCAGGGCGAGGATCGCCTGTTGGCGTTGTTCGAAGACGGGGTCGACCTCGAGTCGGTGCCGACCAAAGTGCTGGAGGCGTCGATCTCGTCGTACGCCGGACGGATGGCGGCCTCGATGGCGCGGTGGCTGTCGTGGATCGCGGTGTTTGATCGTCGTGAGGGATGGTTCGAGTGGGGGCAGCAGTCGTGTGCCGGCTGGCTGAACTGGAAGTGCGGGGTCGACACCCGTACGGCGCGTGAGCAGGTGCGGGTCGCTCGGGCGCTCGAGCATCTTCCGCTCATTCAGGAGGTGTTCGCAGCCGGCGAGTTGTCGTATTCGAAGGTGCGGGCGTTGACGCGTGTCGCCAACGAATTCAACGAGGGTGACCTCGTCGAGGTCGCGCTTCACACGACGGCGTCGCAGCTCGAGCGGACGTGCCGCAAGCTCGCCGACAAGGATCCAGCGGTGGAATGGTCGCCCTCGGTCGTGTTCGAATCGTGCGGTGATCACGGTCGCATCGTGATCACCGTGCCCATCGACGAGTACCAGCGTGCAAAGCAGGCCACGTTGGCGGCGTCGGAGCAGGTTGTCGATGACGCCGTGGCGGCGACAGATGGCGGACACAGCCGCCGGGAGGTCGTCGACGGCTTGGGTGGCGTCGGAGCGGTGCGGGCGACGGTTGCTGCGTCGTTGATGTCTGGAGCGTTGGACCGCCCGGAGGGTCCGTTCGACGACGCGATCGTGGTGGTCGACGCCTGCGCGCTCCGAGACCCGGATTCGGCGACATCCCCCGAAGCGTTGCCCACCGGCGCTGGCAATTGTGTTGACCCGGAGTGCTCGATGGCGGGAGAGGCGATTCCGCCGTTGGTGGCTCGTCGCATCACGTGCGATGCCCGGTTGCAGGTCGGGCTCGACGAAGGCGGAGATGTCGCCATGAGTTTGGGCCGTGAGCAGCGGGTTGTGAGTCGCCACCTCCGACGTCTCGTGATGCGACGGGATCTCCACATGTGCCGGTTCCCGGGATGTGGAGTCGAACGCGGGCTGCACGCCCACCACGTGGTCCATTGGGCCGATGGCGGCGAAACCGAACTCGCCAACCTCATTGCCTTGTGTCCGTTCCACCACACCTCCGTGCATGAGGGCGGCTGGTCGATCATGAACAAGAACGGTCGATTCGTGTTCTACGACCCCGCGGGCCACGAGGCGGTCGTTCCTCGTCTACGCGACGTCACGGGCGGTGCGATCGAACCCGAACGAACCCCCGTGCGACGGCGAGCGACCGACATCGAACCGCTCGCCGGAACCGGCGAACGCATGGACTTCGACTACGTGGTCGATATTCTCGTGACAAGCGCAGAGGCCCGGCGCCGGCGGGCCGAAGTCGAAACTCCCAAACCCCACACGAATGAGGCGGTTCTGCGGAACCGCGCTGCGCTCGCCTCAGTTCCAGCGTGACGCGAGTTCGCCGGCGATGCGGCGCATTTCGGCAACGAGTTCGTCTGGCGGGTCGACGAACTCGACGTCGTTGCCGAAGCCAGCGATCTGGCTGGCGAGTGCGGCGGCGTTGTGCTCCGTGAGCTCGGCTTCGATGCGGTCGTCCGATGTCGGCCCGATGGTGCGGTAGCGGCCACGAAAGACGAAGGCCACGTGTCGAGCCATCGACTCGTCGATAATCACGCGGGTCGAGAACTGGCGGGCTTGGCCCGCCACAGCGTCGAGCACACCACGCCACACCTCATCGAGGTCGAAACCTTCGGGGACGACAACCGGGTCAGATAAGACCACCAACGACCGGATTCGATCGACGCGATAGGTGCGGACACCACGGTCGGTATCGGCGACGAGGTACCAGACGTGACGTTTGGTCACGAGTCCGAGCGGATGCACGACTCGGCTCCGTCGGGTCGATCGAGGGCCGGCGTAGTCGAACCGAACCTGCCGCTCGGCGACGGTGGCATCGATCAGGTCGTCGAGTGCGTCGGGTTCGTCGCCCTCCTTCGGGTTCGACCAGCCGGCACCGTCGATGCGGACCCGATCGGCGATCGCGGCCGCGTCGTCGCGAAACGGCTCCGGGAGTGCGCCGAGCAGCTTTCGTAGCGTCGATCGATCCTCAACACGGCCCTGCAGTCGTGGGCCGGCAGCGAGAAACAGTGCTCGCACCTCGGGCGACCGGAGCCCGGTCAGGTCGGTCGTCGCTCCGTCGAGCAGGCGCCATCCGCCGCCACGGCCCGGCTGGGAGTAGATCGGTATGCCGCTCATCGCCAACGCCTCGAGGTCTCGGCGCGCCGTCCGTTCGGAGACCTCGAGCTCGTCGGCCACCTCCGCTGCGGTCACCTGGCCGCGCTGTTGCATCAGCAACACGATGGCGATGAGGCGGTCGCTCTTCATGATTGGTCGCTCCTTACAATTGCAGTATCGGTCAGAAAGTGGCCATGTTCTGACCGGTTT
This sequence comes from Acidimicrobiales bacterium, assembly GCA_020629635.1. Lineage (GTDB taxonomy): Bacteria > Actinomycetota > Acidimicrobiia > Acidimicrobiales > SHLQ01 > SHLQ01. Next base: position 559,722 of record JAHDCX010000001.1, read on the forward strand.
CGGCACAAATACTGCGACCATGACACAACGCACCGACTCCACACCGACTCCCGAAGCCCCGCAGGCGGGTGACCCTCGCTACGACTTCGGCAACGTGAGCCACGCGGTCCGCTCCCTGATCGAGGGCACCGCACCGGCGGATCTCCCGAAGCCGACGCCGTGCCCTGACTACGACGTGTCGCACCTGATCGATCATCTCGTTCTGGTCATGAAGCGGGTCGCGCATATGGGTGACGGAGGGGTCTGGAGCGATGTCGACCATGTCGACCACGAAGGCGTCGAGGCAAAGCTCGCGGCCTGGACCGCTGCCGGACATGCCGTCATGGAGGCCTGGGCCGATCCGGCCACGCTCGAACAGATCTGCCATGCGCCGTTCGGCGATGTTCCCGGTGCGCCCGTTCTCTACACGTACACCGCCGAGCTCGCGACACACGCATGGGACCTCTCGACGGCGACCGAGCGGACTCCCGCGATCGCCGATGAATTCCTCCAGGGTGCGTGGGTGGCCGTGCAGAACATCCCCGCGGACGGTCGTGAAGACCCGATGATCCCGTTCGGCCCAGTCGTCAACGTCGCCGACACTGCGCCGCTGCAACTCCAGATCGCCGGCTGGATGGGGCGGCCGGTCGGGGGCTGAGCTGTCCGTCGAGCTGAGTGGCTATTGGTCGCCGAGATCCACGGTCCACACGAGGTGTTGGTGATCACGCACGCCGCCGACCATCAACGTTCCATCTGCGACGACGGCGTCGTTGAGGGAAAGGTCGGTGGATGTGATGGTGCGGTCGATCTCGAGGGCGACCGCGGTGCCCTCATCGGTCAACTCCCATAGCGCCAAGCGCCCAAAGCCGACCTCCCAGTGGGTCCCGATGACGACGAGACGATCGTCGAGCGCCACGACCGAGGACAGGAAGTCGAACCCGGGGCTCGGCAGACGGATGGCCGTGCGCTGATAGGTGCCGTCTTCGGCGGGCGTGTATCGGTACCACGACGCGAGCTCGTTCGTGATCACTTCGAGCCCAGCGTCGGTCTCGATGACTTCCCGGATCTCGACGTCTGGATCTGTCGTCAGAAGTTCGACCTGCTCCCACGACCCGCCGGCTGGTCGCCGGATCAACAGCGGGCCAAAGGCGCCGTCCCGGAAAATCTCACCAGTCGCCAGAACATCGCCATCGGCCGACGCGGCAACGGTGAAGAGCTCCGCCCGGTCGCCGAGGTCGAGACCGAGCTCGATCTGGCGCCATTCTCCGTCCACCAGCTCCATCACGACCACGTTTTTGGTGTTCTCGCCGGTGGCGCTCCGAACACGTTGCCCACCAACGGCGACGAATCCGCCGTCGACGCCGACCGCGTCGAATAGGTAGTCGCCGCCCGGTCCAGACAACACGATTTCGGCCTCGCCCCAGGCGTCACCCGCGACCCGCAGCTGCACTGCGGTTCCCGAACGCGGGCCGGGAAGATCGTCGTCGGCAGGATCCTCGACGTAGTCGATGCTCAGATCAGTGCTCCCGTCGCTGACCACGAGCCGCGACTCAGGGATCTCGGATGTGGTCACCCAGCCGTTGTCGTCGACGACGTAGTCAGTGATGCCGCGCCAGGTGATCGCACCGCCGGGTTGTCCAGAGACCTCTGGCCACGAGGTCGCAGCGAGAACCAATCCCTCCGAGGTATCGATGAAAGTGAGCGCATTGGCGTCGGGGCCCTCGGCGGTATCCGACGGCCCGCCGCGAGTGGTCCAGGCACCACGGATGCTGCGCTCCGAGAAACGGAAGCCGGTGGGCGTCGAGGCCATCACGAAAAGCGTGTCGTCGAGTACGATGGGCCGCGGGCTGAAGAAGTACTGGGTGCTGTTGTACGGAGCGAAGCCGAAGGTGCCCGAACCGGCACCGTCGACGATCGCCACCCCGGAAATCTGATCGACGAACCCGACGGCGAAGAAGTCGCCGAAGGGCACGATCGGCCGTGCGCCCGCGTTCACTGCCGTTCGATTCGCTCCCTGTCCCTCGAGAGCCAGGGGAATCTCCCGCCAATTCTGGCCGTTGGCGGTGGTCAGCAGGACTGACTCTCCGTTGTCTGGGCGAGACGCCATCGCCACCAGTCCGTCGACGCCGACCTGGGGTGCCCCGATTCGCAACGACTCCGCCACGGACGCGTCGTCGACGAAGGTGAAGGAGTCGCCTGCATCGGACGATGTCCAGAGCGCTCCCCGTGTCGCTCCATCGACCTCGACGCTTCCGCTGATGACGACGGTGCTGTCGACCACGGCTGCTCCGGACACCCACGGATTGCGTCCGGGCGATGGCAGGTCGACCGGATTGTTTCCCACCTGGTCGGGCTTCACTGCGACAAGTTTGCGGCCGTCTTCTGCGACAGCCCAGGAGACGACAATCAGCTCGCCGTCGAAGAACACCGCAGTTGCGCCGAGGCCGGGCCCATCGCCGACATACTCCGCGTCGGCGAACGAGGTACCCCCGTCGGCCGACCGCCAGACGACCGATCGATTGACATCGCCCTCACGGACCACGCCCACGACGGCCACATTCGCTCCATCGATGGCTGCGGCGTTGGCCGTCGATTCCCGGTCCTGCTCGAGCGGAGTCTCCGCGAAACGGCGGCCGTCGCTCGTCGTCCACACCGTGGCGTTGGGTGCCGTCCCGCGTGCTGCAGCCATATCGCCAACGATCAGGGCGGTGTTCGGATCGAGCAGATCGAGGTTGTTGGCCTTGCGGATGGGGTCGGGATCCAGTCCGATCTCGACAGGCGTCTCCGTAATCGTGACGAGACGCGGCGCGGCGGTCGTCGTTGTGGTGGTCGTCGTTTCTGCCGTGGTCGTTGTCGTCGCCGCCTCGCTTTCGGGAGACGCCGCCGTCCCGCCGTCGCTCGAGGTGCATGCCGAGGCCAGCGCAAGCAGCGTCACGGCGATGAGTCGTACCGAGAGTTGCCTCATGAACGGGCAGGGTGCCACAACCTCCATCGAACCAGCCAACGCAAGCGCAGTCAGCGGACTCGTTCAGAAGCCGTCGCACATCGGCAACTCGCGGGCCGGGCCGTCCGAGAAAGTGTGCCAATGATCTACCGAGACGGTGTAGATCCTCCCGTCGAGTTCGTATCGCACACCGGTCACGTGGAGATCTTTCACCCCGGACCGGTTGTCGATCGGTCGGGCCGCCACAGCAACCGCCACCGTGCCCACCGCGCGGTCATAGACGGCGGGAAGAGCGCTGTACCGATATTCGGTACCACCCTCGAGTGTCAGTGTGGATTGCTTTGCGTCAAGGTCGACGGGCAAAAAGAACCCCGGAGGGGCCTGACCTGGTGAGAAGACGATCACCTCGTCAACGATCTCGGTATTCCCGCTAGGTGAGGTCCACTCGATGTCGACGAAGGTGACTGAGTGTCCGGCGTCGATGTCGTCCGGGCTGAGGTGCAGCGAAGACACGAGCGTTGTCGCACGAGGGCCGCACCCTTCGACGAAAGCCCCGCCGCCGACGAGAGGGCCCGCTCCGATCGCCGTCGAACATGATGCAAGGATCACGGCCGCGGTCGCGGCGACAGCTGCGCATCGCACGACTACCGAAGGTGCACCGGGGTGGAGACTTCGGCGAAGAAGTCGTTGCCTTTGTCGTCGATGATGATGAAGGCGGGGAAGTCCTCGACCTCGATGCGCCAGACGGCTTCCATGCCGAGCTCTTCGTATTCGAGCACCTCGACCTTGCGGATCGCGTCCTTGGCGAGGCGGGCGGCCGGGCCGCCGATCGAACCGAGGTAGAAGCCGCCGTGGGTGTTGCATGCGTCGACGACCTGCTTCGACCGGTTGCCCTTGGCGAGCATCACCATCGAACCGCCGGCGGCTTGGAACTGGTCGACGTAGCTGTCCATGCGACCGGCGGTTGTTGGCCCGAACGATCCGGAGGCGTAGCCCTCAGGGGTCTTGGCCGGACCGGCGTAGTAGATCGGGTGGTTGCGCAGATACTCGGGCATCGGCTCGCCGGCGTCGAGGCGTTCCTTGATCTTGGCGTGGACGATGTCCCGGCCGACGACGAGCGTGCCGGTGAGTGACAGTCGGGTCTTGACCGGATACTTCGTCAGCTCGGCGCGGATCTCGTCCATCGGGCGGTTGAGATCGACCTGCACCGTGGTCGACGACAGGTCGTCCTCGGTGACCTCGGGCATGTACTGGGCCGGATCGGTTTCGAGCTTCTCCAGGAACACGCCGTCCTTGGTGATCTTGCCGAGCGCTTGGCGATCGGCAGAGCACGAGACAGCGATGCCCACGGGATTGGAGGCGCCATGGCGGGGGAGGCGAATCACTCGGACGTCATGGCAGAAGTACTTGCCGCCGAACTGTGCGCCAATGCCCATCTCCCGAGTCAGCTCGAGGATGCGTTGCTCCCACTCCAAATCCCGGAAGCCGTGGCCCGCAGCGGAGCCTTCTGTCGGCAGGGAGTCGAGGTAGCGGGCCGATGCGTACTTCGCCGTCTTGAGCGTGTACTCGGCTGATGTTCCGCCGATGACGACGGCCAGGTGGTACGGCGGGCAGGCAGCCGTGCCGAGCTTGCGAAGGTTCTCGTCGAGGAACCGGGTGAGGCTCTCGGGGTTGAGGAGTGCCTTGGTCTCCTGGAACAGGTAGCTCTTGTTGGCCGAGCCGCCACCCTTGGCCATGAACAGGAATTTGTACTCGTCGCCCTCGGTCGCATACAGCTCGATCTGCGCGGGCAGGTTGTTCTTCGTGTTCTTCTCCTCGAACAGCGACATCGGTGCGAGCTGGCTGTAGCGGAGGTTGGAGGTGAGGTACGTGTCGAACACGCCTTGGCTGATCGCCTGCTCGTCGTTGGCGCCGGTGAATACCCGCTCACCCTTCTTGCCCATCACGATCGCCGTGCCGGTGTCCTGACACATCGGCAGCACCCCGCCCGCAGCGATGTTCGCGTTCTGCAGCAGTTCCATCGCCACGAAGTGGTCGTTTGGCGAGGCCTCGGCGTCGTCGAGAATGCTGCGCAGCTGGGCGAGGTGACCGGGGCGCAGGTAGTGGGCGATGTCAAACATCGCCTCAGCCGTCAACGCCGAGATCGCTTCGGGCTCGACCTTGAGAAAGGTCTCGCCGGCCGCCTCGAACGTCGAGACCCCCTCGTCGGAAACCTTGCGGTACTCGGTCGTGTCGGGACCGAGCGGGAGGAGTTCGGTGAAATCGAATTCAGGCATGGGGTCAAGTCTGACATAGCAAGAGGTTCCGGCTGACCGGCCGGGCGCCGAACAACCTCTTGCTATGTCAGACTTGACCCCATTCAGAAGATGGCGTCGAGTGCGAGCTCGAACGATTCGACCGAACGGTCGACGTCCTGGAGCTTGTCGAGACCGAAGAGGCCGATGCGGAACGTGCTGAAGTCCTCCGGCTCGCCGATCCGGAGTGGCACGCCGCCCGCGATCTGCACGCCGACCGACGCGAATGCCGAGCCGTTCTTGATGTTCGGATCGTCGGTGTAGGAGACGACAACGCCGGGGGCGCCAAAGCCCTCCGCGGCGACGCTCTTGATTCCTCGACGGGTCATCGCCGCACGGATGCGTTCGCCGAGCGCGAGTTGATCAGCCTTGACCCGTTCGAAGCCGTACGCCTCGGTCTCGGCCATGATGTCGCGGAATTGCCGAAGTGCATCCGTTGGCATGGTCGCGTGATAGGCGTGTCCGCCGTTCTCGTACGCCTCCATGATCCCGACCCACGTTCCGAGGTTGACCGCAAAGCTCGAGCCAGTGGTTTCGCCAACCTTGGTGCGCGCCCGTTCGCTCATCATGACGAGCCCGGCACAAGGTGGGCCGCTCCAGCCCTTCTGAGGCGCCGAGATCAACACGTCGACGCCAAGCGCCTCCATGTTCACCCAGATCGTTCCGGAAGCGATGCAGTCGAGCACGAACAGGCCACCGACGTCGTGGGTGGCGGCGGCCAATGCGGCGATGTAGTCGTCCGGCAGGATCATGCCCGCGCTCGTCTCGACATGGGGTGCGAAGACGACCGCCGGCTTCTCCTCGGCGATCGTCGCCGTGACCTCATCAATGGGCGGGGGAGCGAAGGCCGGAGTCGCCGACTCGTCGACCGGCTGCGCCGTGATCACGGTCGACGACGTGGCGAAGCCTCCAGCGTCGAGGATCTGGGACCACCGGAAGGAGAACCAGCCGTTGCGCACGATGAGTGCATGCTCGTCTCCGGCGAACTGACGGGCGACGGCCTCCATGGCGTAGGTGCCGCCACCAGGGACGAGCGCCACCGAGTCGGCGTGGTACACCGACTTGAGCGTTCGGGAAATGTCGGTCATCACCGTCTGGAACGACGCCGACATGTGGTTGAGGGAGCGATCCGTGTAGACGACCGAGAACTCGAGCAGTCCGTCCGGGTCGACGTCGGGGAGCAGGGCGGACATGCGATCAGCAGGCAGGGCGTCGTGGGTCGTGTCGCTCATGGACGGACGGTATCGGAGAGCAGCGCACGCACCCGCATCGAATCGACCTTGCCCATCGTGTTCTTCGGCACCCGATCGACGGCCAGCGCGACATCGACGCGATGGTGGGCATCCAGGCTCCCGGTTCGCTTCCGAACCCACTCGAGCACGTCGCGTGGCCTCCGGCTCGACCGGTCGAACACAATGACCGCGCCAACCTTCTCGCCGAGCCGGTCATCGGGCAGCCCGACGACTGCCACGTCGGCCACCGAAGGCTCGGAGCGCAGCGCCGAATCGATCGCGCTCGGGTCAACATTCGCCCCGCCGCGCACGATCAGGTCACCAAGCCGTCCGAGGATCGTGACTGCGCCGTCGGCGTCGAGCACCCCACGATCGCCGGTCCAGAGCTGGTTGTCCCGGACCGTTCTCGCAGTGGCCGCATCGTCGTCGAGGTAACCGATCATCGGCGTCCAGCAGTTGGCGAAGGGGCCCGAGCTGGCGGGGCAGATGACGACCTCTCCCACCTCTCCGATCTCGGCGCGGCCGCCATCCGGTCGACGAGTCTCGATCTCGACATGGGGGAGGGGATGGCCACGCCCCAGCTCGATCGGATCGTCGAAGGATTCGCGTGCGACCCCGGTTGGGGCCTCCGAGAGTCCGTAACTCCGGGTTGGTCGCACCCCAAAGCGTTCGGTGAATCGCCGGAGCAGAGCGGGCTCGGCCCGTCCGCCCCCGACAATCACCCGTTCGAGCGGTTCGAGAGAATCGATCGGCGCTTCCAGGAGGTCGTGAAGCTGAGCCGGGACGGCAAACAGGCGCGTGATACCGGCCCTGCCGATCTCGTCGGCCATCGCCTCGGGTCGCCCCGACCGGCACACCACGAAGGTCGACCCCCGCAGCAGCGACGAGATCGGACCGAGCAGCATCATGTTCAGGATCGACAACGACAACGCGGTGCCGATCCGTTCGCCGTCAACGGGCGGTTCCTGAACAATGCTGACGAAGCCGGGGCCCAACAGATTTCGTTGGCTGTGGACGATCGCTTTCGGCCGGCCCGTCGTCCCGGACGTGAACGCGATTGCGGCCGGACTCGTCGGATCGGGCATCAGATGCCGGTCGGCGACGTCGGTGATGTCCATCTCCGAAATGACGTCCGGCGTCAAACGCACGGTCGTTGCTGCACGTCGTTGACGCTCGCGCTGCTCGGCCTCCGGAAGCCTCGGGTCGATCCCCACCCAGACGCCGCCCACCCGCCATACGGCCAACGCCGCGACGATGGCGGCGGCGCTGTTCCCAAAGACACACGCTGCCGTGCAGCCGACGGGGAGGCGGGACGCGATTCGATCGACCGCACGATCCAGTTGGCGCCATGTCAGCTGCGCGTCGCCGTCGACGATGGCGACCCGCTCGGGATGATCGATCAGACCTTCTGCGAGGATGTCTCGGACCGACGACGGCCCGAAGGGATACGGAGCCGGCCCGGGTTCGATCAAAAGAGCTCGGTCGCGCCAGCCAGACCACCGGGGCCGAACATCCGCTCGACGAGGGGTGCGTAATAGCTGAGCGGTGGGGTTGGACGATCCGGATCGAATGCCGGCATGTCGTACTTGGCGCAGAACTCCTCGCAATGGGAGTAGTACTCGTGATCGGCGAGCTCGTCACGGGCGTTGCGGTCCATGCCGATGAAATGCCAGAAGTAGTAGCCCTGCACCGTGCCGTGGTGCTGCACCATCCAGTGATTCTCGGGCTTGACGTAGGGCTTCAGGATCGCGGCGGCGATGTCTGGGTGGTTGAGCGGAGCGAGCACATCACCCACGTCGTGGAGCAGCGCACAGACGATGTACTCCTCGTCCTTGCCGTCTTCCTCCGCGAGGTGCGCGGTCTGAAGACAGTGGGTGAGGCGATCGACGGCGAAGCCTCCGTGATCACCTTCGAGTGCCTGGAGTTGTTCGAGCACCTTGCCGCCCACCGCGGTGTTCGCGTGGTCGAGGAGCGCCGGAATGATGATGTTCCAGTCCTCCTGCGTGCACTGGTCCATCCGAGTGAAGCTGGCGCGAGGTGCGGTGTCGGTCATGAGCTCCACCGTACCCTGCGTCACTCGCACCGTTCTGGCCGGGTAGACGGGCTCGCACGCGGGCGTTCGATGACGCCAAGAAGGCGATCGCTTCATGGGCTGGCCACGATGCGGCTGGTGTGCTCCGGAACTCAGCAGCGCCGAGCCTCGAGGACGGCAACGTCGTGGCCATGGCAGCGTTTGCCGCCGGTCTGTGGGTGACCGCTGTGTGTCGGATCGTGTGTGTTCTCGACGAGCCCGATGTCTTCGGATTTGCCTACGGCACGCTGGAGCACCACCCCGAATCCGGCGAGGAGGCGTTTCTCGTTCGCCGGTCGGATGCTGGAGACGTCACGATCGAAATCGCTGCGGTCTCCCGGCCACGTGCGCGGCTCGCGAAGCTTGCCGGCCCGATCGGCCGACACATTCAGCTCCGCACCACCGAGAAGTATCTCGACGGCTTGACCGGTTGTTAAGCGCCCGAGAGTGACTCGAGCACTCGGATCAGGCCTTCTTCGAATTCCGCTGGTGACTGCACATTGCCGATCTCGTCGCTGAGGCGCTCTTGGGTCGACCGGTTGGCGGCGCTGTCGAAGACCTGACCGTCAACGAAGAGCACTCCTGCGGCATGGATCGGCTCTTCTGCAAAGTACTTCAGCGGAGCAAGGTAGGTCGTCGCTGGATCGACTCCCGCCCAATCGTGATTGCGTGAGGCGACGACGCGCACCCGGTCGCCGGGCTGGACAGCAGAGCCGTCCGGGGCCACGGAGCTGATCCACACAACGCGCTCGACGATGATGTCGAACGTGGTGCCGGCGTATGACCCGCTCGAAGACGAGACGGTCCCGTTGCGATTGAGGTCGACGATCTCTCCCTCCGCCAGCAAATGGACGTGTGTCAACGAGCCAAGGCCGTCGGTCTGGCCGGGTGTGGCGATCAAGCGAATCCAGGCTTCCGCCACGTCGTCTGCGGGGTTCGGCAGCGCGCGCGAGACAAACCAGATGAACCCAAACACGCAGAATCCGGCGGTGACCACGAACGCCGCGAGCCTGAGAATCTCGTTCCGCACAACGCCATTGTTGCAGCTACTGAATCAGGCCGAGATCGGCCCAGCCGGGTTGGAGGATCGCCGAGGGGTCGCCGCCGAGGTGGCGAATGGCCATTGCGTACAGCGACGTCGTCGGGATCGAGATCGGAAGGTCCCCATCGATAAGGGCGTCGAGGCCGTGCGTGCCGACGACCGGTTCGTTCATCGCCGGACCGACGACCAGGTGCCCGGCACCGGCGCCGTGGTCGGTTCCGGATCCGTTGTCTGCAGCCCGTCGGCCGAACTCGCTCGTGGTCACAAGCAGCACGTTCCGCTCCGGAGCCGCTGCCTCGACCGTTTCGAAGAACTCGGCGATGCCCTGCGCGACGTCCGCGAGGAGCGCATCGTGAGTCCCGACCTGGTTTGCGTGCGTGTCGAAGCCACCGATCTCGACGAAGACGACCTCGGTCGAGAGGTTCAGCTCGACGAGACGAGCCGCAGTACGCAGCAGCCCGGTGGCTGTGGCCGACTCGAGGGACGCGTCGTCGACCTCCTGCTCGATCTGATCGAGGACATCGACGGCGTTGACCGCACGTGGGATTCCTGTCCGGACGAGGTCGAGCGCCGTCGACGACGACGGTGCTGCACCAGGCGAAGCCGTCGCCAAGAAGACGTCACTCAGTTGGCCGACATCCATGCCGGGAGCCGTGCGCAACAGGAAGTTGTCGGGGTCGTCGATCACGGTCGAGCTCCCCGTCAGTCCGCGGACTGCCGAACCACCGCCGCCGAGCGCAACGGCCAGAAGGGGGTCTTCGCCAGCATTGGGGTGGGTGTCGAGCCATCGTCCAACCCAGCCTCCGTCGGCCGAGGCCGTCTGCCCGGCGAAGAGCGTGTCGGTCGCCGCGAAGTGTGATCGTCCCTGCCCGTCGATGCCCAGGCCAAGCACTGCGGCCGCCCGGTTGGCTTCCCACAGAGGCATGATCGGCGCCAGGCTGGGGTGGAGGGCGACGGCAGTCCCCACGTCGATGAGGTCGGCCTCGTCGACGCCAACGGCGGGGCGGAGGTCCCGGTAGCGCCCGACTTCGGCGGCCGCCGTCGGCACGAACGTGTTGAGCGAGTCGTTGCCGCCCGCAAGATTCACCACGATGACGAGCGGTCTCCCCGTCGTGGTGGCTGCCGTTGCACCAGCCGAGCTGGTCGGGGTGCTCGACGGCACGCTCGTCGAGGTCGCGATCGAATCTCTGACTCCCACCTCCCACTGGCTGGCGCCGATGGCCAGTGCGCCAGCGGTGCCGCCTGCGAGGTAGAGGAAGCGGCGGCGACCGAGCGGTTGTGCGGCCTCTTGTGGAGCCGACTCGGGCTTGGGGGACTCACACATCAGGCGACCGCCATTTCGGGAGACATCAGGAGTGCGGCCAGTGCTGCCCGTCCGTCGCCGGCTGGCAACTCGTCGATCGCCGTCCGCGTCGTCGCCGAAAACCCGCTGGGTCGAGCCGTGAGATACGCCACGGCATCCCATTCGCTGGCACGAATCGCCTCGAGGATCGGAGCCTGCTCGGGGCAGTTCGCAGCAAGCACGCTCGCCGCCCGAAATCGGCCGACCGTGGTTGATGGACCGGCCCACGTCGATGCGGTCGGATAGCCGCCGACGTTGGGTGGCGCCCCGGGAAGCTGCCCCATCGCACGGAGAAGGCTCAACCGGGGCCGTGGCTCCAGTGGTCCGGTGAGGGCTTCGCCGTGAAGCAACCACTGGACCGGTTCGAGGACGATGTCGGTCGCGGCGCCGTCGAGCGCCAGGTCGACCAGGTTGGCGAGGAGGCTGGCGATATCGAGTTCGTTGTGTCGCAGCTCGTCGGCGAGCGTATGCGCAGATGAACTGGTCGGAGCGGCCCCGAGAATCCGCTCGCCGAGGTGCGCAACCAGGTGATCGGCACAGGCATCATGCGTCGTGACGGCCGAGATGACCGAGTCGAGATCGTCCACCGTCGATCCGAGCAACTGTTGTGGGGTGGCGTCGTGTCGACGCTGGACAAAGCGAGGCGTCGGCGTCTCGACTCGACGCGGGATCGTCCAACCGCTGAGCGCCACCGCTGCCGCCCGGACATCGTCCTCGTCGTAGTTCCCGATACCGAGGGCGTACAGCTCGAGGAGCTCCCGGCCGTAGTTCTCATTGATGGCACCTGAGGCGTTGCGGGTGCCATCCAGGAAGACGAGCATGCCTGCGTCGATCGTGACGGCACGAAGAAGCTCAGCAAACGGGGCGACACGCAGCTCGTCCAACAGGTCGATGTGGCCAATGAACAGCGAGATGTCGGTCCGAAGGTTCCGGAACGAAACGGCGAAGTGGTCGTGCCAGAACCAGGTCATCCACGCCGCAAGGGGCGAATCGGTGGTGCGCAGATGGTCGGTCCAGGCGCCGATGGCTTCGACGGCGAGGTCGACGTTCAGCTGCCCGTCGATCTCCCGACCGTCCCAGGGGCTGCGATGTGGAGTCCCGGCGCCTGCGAGCATCTGCTCGCGGACTGCTGCGGGGCCTGTGTCGTGCAACTCCTGGATCGCAGAGAAACCAGAGCCGAAGGTCAGGCGCCGGATCAGGAATGCGATCTGGTCGTCGTCGTTCATACACCATCAATCGACGGCTTTTCGGAGGCTTGGATGAAGCGAGCCTGAAGTTCGCTCAAGACGAGCGCAGCGCACGATTCAGCGCGGCGCGGAGGGTCTAGAAAAGGCTGTCCTGGATGGTGAGCTCGTCGGGGGTGTGGGTGCCCACGTCGAGCTCGAAGCCGTAGAGCTTCTGTGCGTCGAGGACGAAGTGGTCGCCGCCGTCGGGCTGTCGGCAGATCACGGCCCGCCCGACAGCGTCGACGAAGTCGAGCGCGTGGGCGCCGGAGGCGGGATCGCGGGGGTAGGCGAGCAGCCGTGTGGGTACGGTTCTCGAGTTCGGGGCCAGCCACGGCACCGAAACGCTGGTCAGCCGATCGTCTCCGCCGCTATCGACGAGTTCGTGGACCCGTCCGGTCCAGATGTCGAGCTCGCGGTCCAATTGAGCGTCGGGGACCGGGTGCACGAGACCGCGGATCTTTCGGCTCATCGAGACCGACTGCTGCAGTCCGAGCGTTGCCGTCACTCGATCTTCGATCGATCGAACCGCGAAGCCGTCGGATGCGGTTGCGACGACGCGAGCCATCCACGCCCCTTGTTCGGTGAGGCGGGTTTGGAGCCGTGGAGCGGTCGAGGTGCCAACCTTGATCGAACCGTCGCGGAACACGGCCAAGTACAGCTCGTTCGCCTTGTCGAGGTGTTCGAGGACTGCCCGATCGAGTTCGGCGCGCCCCCGCGTGTGCGCATGGTGCAGCTGGGACGCAAACGTGGCGTCGCTTGCGGCGCAACGATCGCAGGTGCGTCCATCCGGAAGTGGTGCGTTGTCACAGTCGGCCCACGGCATGGCCGTGCGAAAGGGCCTGTGTCCGCGACACAGCCGAGTCGCGGGATCGGCGACTCGGTAGTTGAGCGACAACGAAGAAAGCGGTTCGAGACTCGACGCACCACCATTGCGTCGAACTCGAAGATGTGCCGAGAAATCCAGCCACGCCATGCCGGTGATCACGACCGTCTCGCCCATGGCGAGAGCGTATGGGCTCTAGAGGGGCTTGACCTCCAGGGCCTCAGGACCCTTCCGTCCGGGTCCGACCTCGAACTCGACGGCTTGTCCTTCTTCGAGGGAGCGGTATCCCTCGCCAGCGATGTTGGAATAATGCACGAAGAGGTCGCTGTCGCCCTCACGTGAGATGAATCCGTAGCCCTTCTCATTGTTGAAGAACTTCACGGTGCCAGTGGCCATTGCTCCCCACCTGCTTTCTGCTTGCGTGCCCGGTTGCGGCGGGCCGCGGACTGGGGGATGTCCGCGTCTCCGAACCGTATGACGTTGTCGTTGAGACGTGGTGTCCGAACGGGGGAATTTCCGATGACGATGCGAGAAACTCTGCATGAACTCACTGGAGGAAACTCGTCGAGGGACGACGTGTTCTCCGCTGGGTTCCGATAACCTCGGACGCCATGTATGCCGTGATCAAGACCGGCGGTCGTCAGTACCGCGTCGAAGAGGGCCAGGTTCTCGACGTGAACCGCCTCGGCGACGAGGGCGACACCGACAATCTGACGCCCGTGCTCGTCGTTGACGGCGAGACGGTGCTCGCAACGCCCGACCAACTCTCGGGTGCCAGTGTCGGCATCAAGGTGGTCGACAACCTCCGTGGACCGAAGATCAACGGTTTCACGTACAAGAGCAAGGCCAACCAGCGTCGTCGCTGGGGTCACCGCCAGGAGCTCAGCCGGATCGAGGTCACTTCGATCTCCGCTGGCTGACCTGCATCTCACCCGAAAGGTTTCATCATGTCGAAGACCAAAGGCGGCGGCTCCACACGGAACGGCCGTGACTCGAACGCACAGCGACTGGGCGTCAAGGTGTACGACGGCGGCCGGGTCAGCGCAGGCTCGATCCTCGTTCGCCAGCGCGGCACCAAGTTTCATCCCGGCAACAACGTCGGCCGAGGTGGCGACGACACGTTGTTCGCGACCGCCGACGGCGTCGTGAAGTTCGGCTCTCGCCACGGACGCAAGCTCGTTGACGTCCTGACGGACTGAGCCAGCTCGGCGTCGATTCGACGCCGGTCGTCGGGGAGAAGCGATGAGCAACTTCGTCGACGAATGCAATCTCAATGTTCGTGGCGGGGACGGTGGCGCGGGTTGCGTCTCGTTCCGCCGCGAGGCTCACGTGTCGCGTGGCGGCCCCGATGGTGGCGACGGTGGCAACGGCGGCAGTATCTGGCTCGTCGCCGACCACAACGTGGCGTCGTTGCTGTCGTTCCGGGATCACCCGCATCGAAAGGCCGGCAGCGGCAAACACGGGAGCGGCAAGAAGAAGCACGGCGCGTCGTCGCCCGACCTCGAGATCTCGGTCCCGGAGGGAACGGTCGTCTACGACTTCGACGGCACCCAACTCTGTGACCTTCCTCACCACGGAGACCGCTGGCTCGCCGCCGCAGGTGGCACCGGAGGCCAGGGAAACGCTCGCTTTCTCTCCAACAAGCGCCGAGCGCCGGCCTTCGCCGAACAGGGGGAGGAGGGCGAGGAGCGGTGGTTGCGGCTCGAGCTGAAGCTCGTCGCGGACGTTGCCCTCGTCGGCTTCCCGAACGTCGGCAAGAGCACACTGATCAGCCGGATCAGCGCCGCCAAGCCGAAGATTGCCAACTACCCGTTCACGACCCTCGAGCCGAATCTCGGAGTCGTACGGATCCCCGAAGACGACTTCGAGATGGTCGTTGCGGACATCCCGGGCCTGATCGAGGGGGCGGCCGAGGGTCGGGGCCTCGGGCATCAGTTTCTTCGACATGTCGAGCGGGCACGGGTTCTCGTGCTGCTGCTCGATCTTGCGTCGTGGGAAGGCACCGAGCCCGCTGACCAGGAAGCGGCACTGCTGCACGAACTGGGGGAGTATCGCCCCGAGCTGCTCGATCGCCCCCGGCTCACGGTGGCGTCGCGTGCGGACATCGCCGCCGACGTCGACTGGGACGGCCAGAAGATCTCCGCAGTTTCCGGGCTCGGAATCCCCGAGCTGGTCGGCGCCATGGCCAACGCGGTTCGTGAAGCGCGTTCTGCGGCCGCCGAGGCCGAATCCACCTCATTCGTGATTCATCGGCCGGCCGCCGATGCCGTCGATGTCGAACTCGTCGCACCGGGTGAGTGGGAGGTGCTCGGACGCCCCGCGCTGCGGGCGGTTCGGTTGTCCGACCTCACGGACCCAGCAGCGCTCGACCACGCCCATCGGCGTCTCGAGGCGATCGGCGTCAACAAAGCCCTTCGGCGGGCCGGTGCCCGCGACGGGGACCTCGTCCACATCGGCGACCTGTCGTTCCACTACGAGGAAGACCAGTGACCGTGGTTCGTCGCCAAGCGGGAAGTTCGCAATGAAGGTCGTCGTCAAGGTCGGTACGTCGTCGTTGACCGATGAGGACGGTCGGATCGACCGCGCCAACATCGTTGGGATCGTGGATCAGGTCGCTGCGTGCCGCAGAAGCGGGCACGACGTCGTCCTGGTGACCTCTGGCGCGATCGCCGCTGGGATGCCGCTCCTCGGGCTGACCGCCGCCGACCGGGCGTCCGCCGATGCCGTCACCCTCCAGGCCGCTTCGGCAGTCGGCCAACCCATCCTGCATGGGGAGTGGGACGCGGCGCTCCGGCCACATGCGCTGTTTGCCGGGCAGATCCTGCTGGCTCCACACAACTTCGGCGATCGTTCCCAGTACTTGCACGCCCGTGCAACCTTGGACCGGTTGATCGAGCTCGGCGCCGTTCCGTTGATCAACGAAAACGACGCGGTCACAGACGACGAGATCCGCTATGGCGACAACGATCGCATCGCCGCGCTTGCCGCACACCTGGTCGAAGCCGACCTACTCGTGCTTCTGACCGATACCGATGGGGTGCTCACCGCCGACCCTCGAACCGACCCCAACGCGTCGCTCATCGAGGCGATCTCGGAGATCGACGCCGAGCTTGCTGCGGCTGTCGGCGGTCCGGGTACGGCACGCGGAAGCGGCGGAATGGCGTCGAAGCTCGCGGCGGCCCGGATCGCGTCGTGGTCCGGAATTCCGACGGTCATCGCCCGAACGCAGCGTCCCAACGTTCTGCTCGATGCGGTGGCGGGCACCGACGGGATTGGGACGGTGGTTCATCCTCGGGCGAGCCGGCTCTCCGCCCGCAAGTTGTGGATCGGCTTCGCGATGACGAGTGCCGGAGCGATCACGGTCGATGCGGGAGCCGCAGCAGCGCTCCAGCGCGGCGGCACATCGCTGCTCAGCGCCGGCGTCAGCGAGGTGTCTGGCGAGTTCGACGTTCGTGACGCCGTCGAGGTTCTCGACGGCAGTGGTGCTCAGGTCGGCAAAGGACTCGTGCGTATGGCGAGCGAAGAGTTGCGGCGCGTTGCTGGGGTCCCGTCGCGCGATCTCGACCCGGCGCAACGCCGGATCGTGATCCACGCAGACGACCTCGTCGTCTTCGGCTGAACGTCAGGCGCTGTCGTCGGGGGACTCGTCGTCGGCGGCTCCGCCGTCGTCAGTCGAGCTGTCATCGGCCGGCGCAGCGACGGCGTCCTGAGGCGACAAGATCCCCATCTGGGAGCGGATCTCCGCGAGTTTGGCGGCCGCTTTTGCGTCATTTGCCGCCGCTTCGACCAACGCGTTTGCGCCATCGAGCTCGGTCTGTTCATCGACGCCGGCGAGCTCGGCTTCGGCCTCCGCACGGGCGAGTTGATCGTTGATCTTGCCCTTCACGGCGTCGTAGGACGTCGTGTCTCCGGCCGCGAGCGTGGACTCGGCCATCTTGGCCCGTTCGAATTCGGCCCGGAGCTCGGCGCCGCGCGCTTGCATCTGGCGGGTCTGGATCGCGGAATCCGACGCCAGTGCCTTTGCCTCTTCGGAGGCTTGGCGCGCCTCGATCAACTCGATGTCGATGGCGGCGATCTGGGTATCGACCCGGACGATCTCCTCGGCGATGATGCCGGCGGAGTCGTTGAACCGTGCCGCACCATCGGCGTCGCCCTCGCGCGAGGCTTCTTCGGCCATCATCACCGCCTGACGGGCATTGGTGTTGAGACGCTCGAGCTCGTCGTAGAGCTTCTTGCGTTGGCCCTCGAGCTGTTTCTCGTGAGCGATGATGTTGGTCGCCGATTCCCGCAGGGCCTTCGCCTGTTCCGGGGTCATCCGAAATCAGCCTTCGGCAGTTGCGGTGGTGCCACCGGTTTCCGGGGCGGTCTCGGGTGCTGCGGTCTGTGTCGATCCGACGCCGAGCTGGCTCTTGAGCTCTTCGAGTCGGGCCTTGGCCTGCGTGTGGCGGGCAGCATTTTCGATCTCGGCCATGCGGCCTTCGGTGGAGCTCGACTGCAGATCTGATGCGGCCTGTGCCTTGGCCAGGCGTCCCTCGATCTTCTCGCGGACTTCATCGAGCGAAGGAGTGTCGCCACCGACCTGCTCGTTGAGCGACGTCATCGCGTCGTTCATCTGCTCCTTCATCTTGGCCTGATCGAGCTGGCTCAACAGCTTTTGCCGCTCGGCCAGCTTCTCCTGGAGCTTCTGACTGTTCTGCGACACGGCCGCCTTCGCCTCGTCGGAGGACTGCGTTGCCTGTAGATGCAGCGCCTTGAGGTCTTCGACCTCTTGTTCGACGGCGATCAGTCGCTGTGCAAAGGCTTCTGCGGCGCTGGTGTATTCGGTCGCCTTGGCCTCGTCGCCACGCTGCATGGCTTCATCAGCCATCATCACGGCCTGCCGGGCGTTGCCGGTGAGCTTCTCCATCTCCGCCATCGCCTTGTCGAGGCGCATCTCGGTCTGCTTCTGGTGGGCGATGACGTTTGCCGCCTGTTCCTTCAGGCGCTGATGCTGCTCTTTCGAGTCACGAATGGCTTGCTCGAGCTGGATCTTCGGATCGGCGTTCTTCTCGAACTCGGCGTCCGCACGGGCCGTGAGGTATTTCCACCACTTCTTCAGCGTCTCAATCATGTGGTCGATCGTAGTCCGCACGGCTCACGGTGGCGTCGTCTCTGGGCTAAAGGTTTGGCGGCGGTGGGCCGAACGGATCATCAGGTACACGTTCGATGGCGCCCGCCGGCCGGGCCGATCGAGTTGACGACAAACGAGGTGGCGAAATCGATGAAACGGCGGGACCAAAGACGAGTCCGTGACGACCGAGGCGCAGCGATGGTCGAATACGCCGTGTTGCTCGCAGGCGTGGCGATGGTGGGCTTCGTGATGGTGGGAATGCTCGGCAGTACGGTCCAGGGCCTCTTCGTGCTGGCCGAGGAAGAGCTGCAGGACAACATCATCACTGACGACCCGGCGCTCGGTTGCCCGCCTGGTTGGGACTTGGTTGCCAACACCGTGCCCAAGAAGGGCGGCGGTGACGTCGATTCCAATGGCGATGGCATGGTCTGCCGAAAGATCATTTCGGGTGAAGGCCGGGGCAACACCGGCGGCGGGACAAACGTGAAGGACAACAACAACTAGCGTTCTGCATGAACAACTCGCGTTCCGCGGGGCTGCGTTGGCGGCTCAGCGAACCCGGAGACGACGCAGCGGCCCTTTGAGAAAGAGGTTGACTTCGCTGATGTTGGTGATCCGACACACGGCGAGATACGTCAGCCCGCTGGCGCCGCCCGCGATCACGAGCGCAACCGGCCTCACCATGTCCTGGGTGATGATTCGACCGAGTATCGCAACGAGGCCAGCGGCGGCGAGCGCTGGCACGAGCCGGGGGAGCGCGGCGAGCGGCCGCATACCGGGGATGTGACGGTCCGCCAGCCGCCCGAGCAGGACGGCCTCGACCCACGACGCGATCGCCGACCCGAACGTGATGCCCATCGCCCCCATCCGCAGGGTGTCGTTGCCCGGCGAGCCGTCGATCGTGGGGAGCGCCTCGCGGATGTCGGACGGCCCGATCTGGTCGAAGGCGAACATCGTCGCCAGTGCGACGACGACAGCGACAACGAGGCGGACCGTGGCGATGCGTGCCGGCCCGACGGTGTCGCCTCGAGACCACACCGCGTTCTGTGTCAGGCGTGACACCGCGGCAGCGGGTAGGCCCAGGGCGTAGGCGCCGAGCACCATCCACGTCTGCAGGGTCTCGTCGGAGCCCCATGCTCCCCGCTCGAAGAGCGTCCCGACCACCCGGTCGCCGAGAAGGACATACGTGAGGGCGCTGAACGACACGAAGAACAAGATGCGCTGGTAGCCGGCGACGGCTCGCAGGCGGATGTCATCTCGAACGGTCATCTTGGACATCTCCGGAAGCTCGGTGCTCGCGATGCTCACTGCGAAGATGCTCACCGGCAGGATGTACAACAGCTGCGCCTTGAAGAGCGCGGTCACCGCCCCCGTGACCAGAAGCAGGGCGATGAAGGAGTCGACCAGTGCCGAGATCTGGACGACGCCACGACTCAGCACGGCGCCCCAGAATCGAGAGATCACCGTTCGGACACCTGTGATCGTCGTGTCGAGCCGGAAACGAAGTCCCTTGGCCAGACGGAAGACGAGCGGCGTCTGTATGAGGAACTGGAGGCATGATCCGACGAAGAAGCCGATCGCCGCTGCGGTTGCGAGACCACCGAGAACGTCCACGTTCTCTTGCGCCAGCTCGCGCTTTTGCGCATCGCTGAGCTCGGCGCCTTCGGCGATCACCGTGAGGTCGCCGTCGCCGATACCGAGCACGAGAGCGGCAATGGTGATGGCGGCGATCTGGGCGATGTTCCACAGCACCGGCGCCACGTAGGACAAGAAGAACCGGCGGTGGCTGTTGAGAATGCCGAGACACCACGCCGACAACACGAGGATGCCCGCAGACGGGAAGGTGATCCGGATCAGGGTGACCGCGAGGTCGAAGTGAGGCTCGTCCCGGATGCCTGCGGCCACGACCCACGCGATCGGCCTTGCGAGAA
Source organism: Acidimicrobiales bacterium (assembly GCA_020629635.1). Taxonomy (GTDB): domain Bacteria; phylum Actinomycetota; class Acidimicrobiia; order Acidimicrobiales; family SHLQ01; genus SHLQ01. The sequence continues at coordinate 579,716 of JAHDCX010000001.1, forward strand.
TCACGGCGATGAGGACAATCGCGAAGGTCACGACGGCGAGCAGGGCGGCGATGGCGCCAGCGATGCGGCCGGCCTCCTCCTCATCTCGTTCGACCTCGGCGGAGTACACGGGGATGAAACTCGCCGACAGCGTTCCTTCGCCGAGCAGCATCTGCATGACGTTCGGGAGGCGGATGGCAATCGAGAGGGCGTCGCTCGCGGCGCCGATGCCCAAGAACGCCGAGAACACCGATTCGCGGATGAGGCCGGCCAGTCGGGACAACAGGATCCCGATGGCGACGAGGGCGGAGGCGGAACGCGAGCGACTCAAGCGAGCCAACGCTACTTGGGGGGACGGATCGCTAGCGTGCATTCCATGACGGAGCTCGATTCGCTCACGGCCGGCATGCCGATCCTCTGGGGAGGCAACCAGGTCACCACGGTGTCGGAGTCGCTGGCGGGCGCCTTTGCGCCCGGCGACCACCTGCTCGTCGTTCAGGCGACCGGTGACCTGATCCACCTTCCGGCCGACGACATCGCCATTGCCGCCAAGGCGATCGACGATGCGGTTGCGGCATTCAGCGTGCTGGGTGGGGTCGACGATTCGGCGATCACGGCCTTCTTCGATGGCTTCGCCGATCGGCTCCGGGACGACGAGACGTTCGCCGCGATCGCCCGCGCCAACGAGGTCGACATCGACCGAGCGAAGCAGCGCGGCCGAAGCACGACTCGCCTCGAACTCACGGCGAAGATGCGTTCGGACATGATCAGGGGCCTCGAGGGCTGGGCTGCGCAAGCCTCGCCTCGAGGTGAGGTTCTCGCCACGATCGATCACGGTGGTTGGCAGATCGATCAGGTTCGGTCGGGTCTGGGCGTCGTTGGCTTCGTGTTCGAGGGGCGCCCGAACGTGTTTGCTGACGCGTGTGGGGTGATCCGTTCGGGCAATGCGGTCGTGTTCAGGATCGGCTCCGATGCGCTCGGCACGGCCGAAGCGATCGTCGAGCACGCCCTCGATCCCGCCGTCGCCGATGCCGGTCTCCCCGACGGTGTGGCCCGGCTCGTTGCGAGCGCGTCCCGGGCCGCGGGGCACGCGATGTTCAACGACCCCCGATTGTCGCTCGCTGTGGCCCGGGGGAGCGGACCCGCCGTCGCCCAGCTCGGTGCGGTTGCGCGCCAAGCCGGGACGTCGGTCAGCCTCCACGGAACGGGTGGAGCGTGGATCGTGGCGGACGAGCACGCGGACGCCCGCCGGTTTGCCGAGGTCGTCACAAACAGCCTCGACCGCAAGGTGTGCAACACGCTCAACACGTGCTGCATCGTCGAATCACGCGCGCAAGAACTCATCCCGGTCTTTCTCGATGCGCTCCGTCGGGCCGGGGAGCTGCGCCAGGCGTCTCCGAAACTCCACGTGGTCGAGGCCCAGACCGACCACATTCCTCCCCAGTGGTTCGAACGGGTGGAGATCGTCCGGGCGGAGGGGGCGGTCGAAGAACGCCAAACCAGCGAGCTCGGCTGGCATCAGCTCGGCCAGGAGTGGGAGTGGGAAGAGTCACCCGAGGTCACGCTGGCGATCGTCGAGTCGACCGCCCACGCTGTCGAGTTGTTCAACGAACAGTCGCCACGGTTCGCTGCGAGTCTTGTCTCGGACGACTCGGCGGCACACGACCGGTTCTTTGCGGCGATCGATGCTCCGTTCGTCGGAGACGGATTCACGCGCTGGGTCGACGGACAGTACGCGCTCAACCGACCCGAGCTCGGACTCTCGAACTGGGAGAACGGTCGGCTGTTCGCGCGTGGCGGTGTCCTGTCGGGCGACTCGGTCTTCACGGTCCGCTCACGCGTCCGACAGAGGGACGCGTCTCTCCGACGGTGAGCCGGTTACCCTGCGGTAGATGGATCACCGCTTTGCCAGCGTCGACGATGTCCGCTCCCAGCTCGCCTCGGTCGACTACCTCGCCGACGACGCGATCGCCGGGATCGTGCACCTTGCCGATCGGCTCGAGAAGCCGATTCTGATCGAAGGGCCGGCCGGCACGGGCAAGACGCAGTTGGCCAAATCGGTGGCCGAAATGAGCGGAGCCCGTCTGATCCGACTCCAGTGCTACGAGGGCCTCGACGAGGCGAAGGCGCTGTACGAGTGGAACTACAAGAAGCAGCTGCTCCGCATTCAGGCTGACCGGGGCACCGAGACCGAGTGGAGCGAACTCGAGGACGACATCTTCTCCGATGAGTTTCTGCTCACCCGTCCGCTCCTCGAAGCGATTCGCGCCGATGAACCCGTGGTTCTGCTGATTGACGAAGTCGATCGCGTCGAGATCGAAACCGAAGCCCTCCTCCTGGAGATCCTGTCGGAGTATCAGGTGTCGATTCCTGAGCTGGGCACGGTCACCGCGACGCAGATTCCCCTGGTGTTCCTGACCTCGAACAACACTCGAGAACTCTCCGAAGCGCTCAAGCGCCGCTGTCTCTATCTCCACCTCGACTATCCGGACATGGACCGCGAGAAGGAGATCGTCACCACCCGGGTGCCCGGCATCTCGGAACACCTCGCTTCGCAGGTCGCACGTGTCGTCCGTTCGATTCGCCAGCTCGAACTGAAGAAGCACCCGTCCGTGTCCGAGACGATCGACTGGGCACGCACGCTCGTGCTGTTGGGGATCGAACAGATCGACGCCCAAACCGCGACCGACACGGTGAACATCCTTCTCAAGTACCGGACCGACATCGACAAAGCCGTCAAGGACATGGCCGCCAACAGCGACACCTACTCGTCCTGATGACCGCCGTCGAGACCTCGGCCGAATCGCCGCTGCTCGATCTTCTGACCGGGTTCATCGTCGAGCTTCGCAACGCGGGCCTTCCTGTCAGCCTCACCGAGAACCTCGACGCGATGGAGGCGGTCCAACACATCCCGCTCGAGGACCGCACGGCGCTCAAATACGCCCTTGCGGCGACGCTGGTGAAAAACCACTCGCATTGGAAGGCGTTCGAGATCGTTTTTGACGTGTACTTCTCGCTACGGGGCGAGGAGTATCAGTTGGACTCCGAGCTCGACGACTCGCCATTCGACGACGACGAAGACGACGAGAATCAGGCGCCCGGCCAGGGGCAGGGTGAGGGGCAAGGGCAGGGTGGCGCCAACTCCGGGATGACCCCCGAAGAGCTCGCCGAGATGCTTTACAACGCGCTCCAGCGCGGCGACCAGGCAATGATGCGCTCGATGGCGCGCGAATCGGTCCGCCGCTACGCCGGAATGGAGCCCGGACGGCCGGTCGGCGGCACGTACTACCTGTACCGAACGCTGCGGAATCTCGACCTCGACGGGGTTCTCGAGAAGCTGATGCAGCAGGAGCAGGACACCTCCGACGGTGACCTGAGCCAATTCGAGCAGCGACTTCGCCGCGACGAATACAAGGATCGGATCGACGCGCTCAAGAAGGAGATCGAGGCCGAGATCCGTCGTCGCCTGGTCGCCGACCGCGGCGTCGAGGCGATGGCCAAGACCTTGCGCAAGCCGCTCCCCGAAGATGTGGATTTCATGCACGCAAGCCGCGAGGAGATGGCCAACCTTCGCAAGGCGATCTACCCGCTGACCCGGAAGCTCGCCGTCCGACTTGCCCGGAAGCGCCGTCGCGGCCGCCGAGGCCCGCTCGACTTCCGCCACACGATTCGCACGTCACTCTCGTACGGCGGGGTTCCCGCGGAGCCAAAATTCCGCAATCCACGGCCGAAGAAGCCCGAGATCATGGTGATCGCCGACATCTCGGGATCAGTGGCCGCCTTCGCTCGCTTCACCCTCCACCTGGTGTACGCGCTGTCGAGCCAGTTCACCCAAGTCCGGAGTTTCGTGTTCATCGACGGCCTCGACGAGGTGACCGAGTACTTCGAACAAACCGACGACATCACCGAGGCGATCCATCGGGTCAACTCCGAAGCCGACGTCGTGTGGGTGGATGGCCACAGCGACTACGGACACGCGCTCGAAGTGTTCTGGAACGCCTATGGCCGAGACGTCGGTCCCAAGACCTCCGTGTTGATCCTGGGGGACGCGCGAAACAACTACCACGCTCCCAACAGCTGGATCATCAAGGACATGGCCGAGCGTGCTCGCAACGTGTTCTGGCTGAACCCCGAGCCGAAGAGCTACTGGGACACGGGAGATTCGATCATCTCCGAGTACAGCCAGTACTGCGACGGCATCTTCGAGGTGCGCAATCTGCGCCAGCTCGAGTCCTTCGCCGACAACCTCGCCTGATCAAACGAGCTTGCGCCCGGTCAGCCTCGGTTTTCCGCAGATGCCTTGATCCGCTCGGCGAGTGCAGGGTTGCGCTCGAGCAGATCGGCGAAGTCCCAGCTCACCATTTTGGCCAGGCGGGTGGCACCGATGGCGCGGCAGGTGGCGTTGCGCCGTTCGCCGCTGACGAGCGACACCTCGCCAAAGTGGTCGCCCGGGCTGAGGTCGGCAACCGCCTCGTCGTCGACCTTCACCCGAACGCCCCCGTCGAGCACGATGAAGAAGGTGGCACCGTGTTCGTTCTCGGTCGTGATGTCGTCCCCGCCGCGGACGTGCACCTCAGTGAAGTGCTCGGCGGCCGAAGCGAGTTCCTCGTCGCTCAGTCCATCGAGCAGCGTTGCGGACTTCAGGTCGTTCGAATCCATTGACGGGTCCCGCCCTTCTGGTTGTGTCGTCGCCGAGACGTTAGCCGCGGGTCGAGAGAAGATCCGCAACGCGGAACGCGACATCGAGCGCCTGGCGGCCATTGAGCCGCGGGTCGCACATGGTCTCGTAGGCGCGGGCCAGATCATCGTCGACCAGATCATCGCTTCCGCCGAGGCATTCGGTGACGGCGTCGCCAGTCAACTCGAGATGAATGCCGCCGGCGATCGTGCCCGCCTGCGCATGCGATTCGAAGAACCCGGCGATCTCGTCGACGATCGCGTCGAAGTGACGTGTCTTGTGGCCGTCGGAAGCGGTGTAGGTGTTGCCGTGCATGGGGTCGGTCACCCAAACGACCGACTGTCCGGTCTCCTTCACCGCTTCGAGCAGCGGCGGAAGGGTGTCCCGAATCTTCTCGGATCCCATTCGGGTGATGAGGGTGATTCGCCCGTCGATCCGGTCGGGGTTGAGCGTCTCACAGATTCCGACAACGTCGTCGACCGTGGCCGTTGGCCCCACCTTGCAGCCCAGAGGATTCTTGACCCCACGGAGGAACTCCATGTGTGCGCCATCGAGATGGCGGGTGCGCTCGCCGATCCACAGCATGTGCGCCGAGCAGTCGTACCAGTCGCCCGTAAGGGAGTCCTCGCGTGTCAGCGCTTCCTCGTAGTCGAGGATGAGCGCCTCGTGAGAGGTGAAGAAGTCGACCTGATTGAGTGCTGATTCCTTCGACAGGTCGATACCGCAGGCACGCATGAACGCGAGCGAACGATCGATCTCGTTGGCCAGCGCCTCGTACTTGGCTCCTTGTGGAGAGTCGGCGACGTACTCCTGATTCCAGGCGTGGACCCGACTGAGATCGGCGAACCCGCCTCGGGTGAACGCCCGCACGAGATTGAGCGTTGCCGCCGCCCGGTTGTATGCCATCAGCAGACGGTTCGGCTCGGCCCGACGCTCGGTCTCGGAGAATCCGATGTCGTTGACGATGTGCCCTCGGAACGACGGAAGCTCGACGTCTCCCTGCGTCTCGGTGTCGCTCGAGCGTGGCTTGGCGAACTGTCCGGCGATGCGACCGACCTTCACGACCGGCATCCCGCCGGCGTACGTCAGAACGACCGCCATCTGCAGAATGACCTTCAGGCGATCGCGGATCGAATCAGCTGAGCTCTCGAAGCTCTCGGCACAATCCCCGGCTTGGAGCAGGAACGCTTCGCCCCGCGACACCGCAGCAAGGCGCTCAGTGAGGTCGCGGGCTTCGCCGGCAAAGACGAGCGGAGGTTGATCGGCAAGAATTTTGCGGGTCTGGTCGACCGCCGCTGGGTCCGGCCACGATGGCTGCTGGAGTGCGGTGCGGTTGCGCCAGGACTGAGGAGACCAGTTCGTGCTCACCCACCCGAGTCTACGAGCCGGTCTGCGGAGACGCCCATCAGGAGCCGAACATGTCGGGGGCGAGTTCGGCGAGCGAGACTCGCAGCTCGGCGATGTCGTTCGAGTCCGCGAGCAGCCCACAACCATCCTCGGTTGCGCGCACACGGAAGCCTTGTCGTGTCAGCCCGGCGACGATTTGCGTGGCCCGACTCGGATCCTTGCCGAGGCGGATCATCTCGACGTGGCCGGATCCGCTCCCGGCCTCGCGTCGGGCCCAGTGGCGCTCACACGCCGCGACGAAACCCTCATCGACGCCGCGCAGGATGACGCCGCCGTCACGCCCGAACTGCTCGGCCACGATCCCGGTCACGTTGTCGTCGATGAACGGCACAAAGCTTTGAGCTGGTTCGCGCCATCGGTTGACGAAACGAGCGATCGGGCCTTGGGTCTCATCGGGGAGTTCGATGACGCGGGCCTCGATCGCGATCACGCCGGTCGAGACGTTTCCGGTCCGGGCGCACACCCTCGGGAAGTCTCCGGCGACGAACCGGTCGAGGGTCACCACGAGATCGGCCACCGCCCAACCCTAACGTGAACGAGCCGGGGCCTTTCGGCCCCGGCTCGTTCTTGCGTTGTTGGTTCGATTGGCGACGCCGGAACTAGGCGGCGGAGTGCGCAGCCTTCTCTGCTGCGTGCTCGCGCACCGAGCTGACGGCTCGCTTCACGAGGCGTCGAGCAGCTTCGGCCGTGACACCCAGCTCTTCGCCGACTTCGCGGTAGCTGCGCTTGCGGCCGTCGTGCAGGCCGAAGCGCTGCTCCACGGCGTAGCGAGCCCGGGGATCGAGGATGTCGAGCAGCCCGGTCACCATCTCCTCTTCGGCCCGTGCCATGACCTCAGCCTCAGGGCCGGGCTTGGCATCGGGAAGAAGATCGACAAGCTCGTTGGAGTCGTCGTCGCCGATCGTGCGATCGAGCGAGGTTGGGGTGGTGAGCCGGTGCAGTCGTGCATGCTCCTCGTCCAACTCGTCGCCGTCACCGGAGACCTGGCGCAGCGCAGCTCGGAGGCTGGCGGAGCGGTCGCCGGGCAGGCGGACGAGGCTGGCCTTCTGATCGAGCGCCCGGCCGATGGCCTGGCGAATCCAGAAGGTCGCATAGGTCGAGAACTTGAACCCCTTGCGCCAATCGAACTTGTCGACGGCGTGCTCGAGGCCCAGGTTGCCTTCCTGGATGAGGTCGAGGAGCTCCATGCCCGGAGGCAGCGGATAACGGCGAGCGACGCTCACGACGAGGCGCAGGTTGGCTCGAATGAACCGATCCTTCGCCACAGCGGCTTCGCGAATGGCCCGATCGAGATCTCGGCCGGTTTCGCCGTCTTCCTTCTTGGCGCGCGCCTCGGCGCCGCGCTCGATGATCTTGGAGAGCTCACGCTCTTCCTGCGCGGTCAGGAGAGGCACGAGTCCGATTTCGTTGAGGTACTGGCCTACTGAATCACTCATGATGACTTCGCTAACGGCAATCGCCCCTCGGCGATTCCCTTTATCAGGGGGAAATCCATTTTCCCACGTTTGAACCGAAGAGACATTCAAGTACAACTACGGCCGGAGCTGGTAGTGGGCACACTATGAATTCGGTCACTGCGGTTGTTTCGCGCCCGAACGCCGCCCGCTCGTGCGTCGCAATGGTACGACACCGTCATGCCAGTCGGCATGATCCCCTTGGGTCTTAAGGACTACGCAGAGATTTCTTCGTGGTTGGGCATTTCTCGGCGGTTGGCGGAGAGGCGCCTAGTGTGTGTCGTCGTGAGTCAGACCGACGGGCGCCGGCGAGTGGGAGTCTTCGGCGGAACGTTCGACCCGCCGCACATGGCGCATGTCCTTCTCGCTGCAGAGGCCGTGCACCAGTTGGATCTCGACGAGCTGATTGTGACGGTTGCGGGCGTGCCATGGCAGAAGGTCGGGGAGCGTCAGATCTCTCCTCCCGAAGTGCGGCTCGCCATGTGTCGCTCGGCATTTGCGCCCGTGGAACGAGCGCACGTGAGCGACATCGAGATCCGCCGCTCCGGCGATAGCTATACCGTCGACACGCTCGTTGCCCTCAGCGAGCCTCAGACCACGCTCTTCTTGTTGCTCGGCGAAGATGCCGCAGCTGGACTCGACAGTTGGCGTCGACCGCATGACGTCGCCTCCCTCGCGACGATCGCGGTGTTTCCGAGGCGAGGCCATCGCCAGAACGCACTGCGCGCAGCCGTCCCGAAGGGGTTCGAAGCCGTCGATCTCGAACTTGTCGGTCTCGAGGTCTCGAGCACGGACATCCGCCGCCGCGTCGGCGCAGGCGAACCGATCGACGGTCTCGTCCCCGCCTCGGTGAAGTCATTGGTCGCGCAGCACGAGCTCTACTCGGGGGCCGCCGGCGAGTCCGGTCGATGACGATGGACCGCGGCCGTGTGGTGTCGGCGGCGTTCGGCGTCGTACTCGCCGGCGTGGTGGTGGGTGCGTGGTTCGTGGCCCAGGCAGCTCAGGACGCCATTCTCGACTCTCAGGCCGGTGCCGTCGTCGAGATGGAGAACGATCCGAGCGCGCCGGGCTTTCGTGCGTTCACCGAGCCCACGCCGACCGCCGCGGTTCTCCATACGACGGTGACGGCCGATGGCATCGCCGAACTCCGAAGCGTGCATGTATTGATTGCGAATGCCGCAGGCGGAGGGACGATCGTCACGGTGCACCCGAATGCCGCGATCGATCCGGCGTTGCCGACACTCGAGGAACGATTTCGAGACGACGGTCTGCTGTCGACGCTCGACGGGCTGCAGATGATGTTCGGCGTGGGGTTCGTCGAGACCGTCGTGCTCGATGCCGCATCGTGGACCACGTTGATGCAAAAGGACCTCCCGCTCACGCTGTCGCTTCGCAGCGACCTGATCGAGATCGACCGCGCCGGAAACGAACGTGTCCTCGTTGGCGAGGGCTCGAGGCCCTTCGAGCTCGACGAGGTCGCGATCATTGCGTCGCACCGGAACCCCGGTGAAGCGCCGAGCGGCCTCGCCGAGCGGCATCGTCAGATCTGGCAGGCCTGGATCTCGCGGACGGCCGCGGCGGACGAACCTCCGCCGCTGTTTCGCGTCGGACAGGGATTCGTCGAGCTGGTTGCCCTTCTTGCGTCAGAAGAGGTCGTGTATGTCGACGCACACACGCAAGGTGACGCTCAGGAATCGGGCGAGGTCGACGTACCCGCACTGTTCGAGGTCATGGAGTCGCTCGTCCCGTCGCCCCGTCCACCCGTTGGGGTTGCAGACCTCACCGTGATGCTTCTGGATGGTACGGGCGGCGAAACCGATCTGCGGGGTGTCGCCCACTCGGTCACCCGCCTCGGCGCCACTGTTGCGATCGTCGGGAACACCGATGCCATCCGCGCCGAAACGACGTTGCGGGTCCATGCTGCGGAAGGCACCGAGCCCTACCGGCAAGCGGCCGCGCTCGCCGAGGTTCTCGACGTGCCGGTGGTCAATGCGCCCTCCAGCGACACGTCGGTGGTCGCCACGATGGAGATCGGCATGGACGGCCTCGACGCTCCCTAGCCTGACGGGATGTCCGAAACGTCCTCCTCCGCCGTCGGGATCGACCACGCCGCGCAGTGGGCGGTCGTCGCCGCACGCGCCGCAGACGACAAGATGGCGATGAACACGTTGATCCTCGATGTCGGCGACGTCATCGCAATCACCGACGTCTTCTTGATCACGGCAGCGTCCAACCCGCGTGCGGTGCGGGCGATCGCCAACAACATCGAGGTCGAGGTGGCCAAGGCCGGAGGGCCCAAACCGGTCCGCTCGGAAGGACTCGACACGTGGGAGTGGGTGCTGCTCGACTTCGGTGACTTCGTGTGCCACATCTTCGACGAGGACCATCGGGCCTACTACGAACTCGAACGCCTCTGGGGAGACCGGCCACGGATTCCGTGGCGACCGGAAGTCGGCCAGGGCGGGAGCGCCGGGGAAGCGCACCGCGAGGAAGAGTGACGCCTCGACCGGTCCGGAAACGTGGAGCTAAGGGGAATTGAACCCCTGACCTCTTCCATGCCATGGAAGCGCTCTACCAACTGAGCTATAGCCCCGGATCGAGTTCCGCAGGATAGCACGGCCTTTCGCGAGTGCCTCCCTGTTCGTCGGAAGGGGGTGGGCAACGGATCGTGAGGCACCCCATAAGGACGTCATCTGTTTCGCCGATCAGGGACGTGGTCCCTACGCTGTGGACATTCAGAGAGGCGATGTGTCAAAAACACCTGGTTTGACGAGAACACACGGTTTGAAGAGAACACAGTGGTTTCACGAAGTCGCCCGCGACGCGTACGGGCTGGCTCCTACGGGAGCTTCCCGCGCCCTGCATTCGGGGCACATCAACGACAGTGTTGTGCTCGAGACGGCGACCGGCGCCGTTGTGTTCCAGATCCTCAATACCGCCGTGTTCGCCGCGCCCGAACGGGTCATGCACAATGCGCTGACCTGCCGAGACGCCCTTCGTGCGGCCAACCTGCCGGCGCCGGACTATCTGACAAGTGTCGATGGTCGCTCGTTCGTGCAGGCGGACGGCCAGACGGTTCGGGCGTACGCGTGGATCGAAGGCGAGGCGACACCGCCCATTCGGACACCTGAGGACGCGCAGGCGACCGCCCGCGCGTTCGGGCGGTTCGTGACGGCGGTCGCCGACGTCGAATTGGACGAGCATCTCGTCGGCTACCACGACTTCGATCGGCGCCTCGGCGATCTCGATGCTGCGGTGACCAACGACGAATGTGGACGACTCGATCGTTCTTCCGACACCGTTGGGTTGGTCCTTGCGATCGCCGACCGTCTCCGACTGTCGACAGCGTATGAGACCTGGCGCAACACGCCGCGTCGAAACGTCCACAACGACGCGAAGGGCCCGAACTGCGTCATCGGTGTCGATGGCCAACGCACGATCATTGACCTCGACACGGCGATGCCGGGTCGGTTGCTCTCCGATGTCGGCGAGCTCGTTCGATCGTCCACCCGGTCGATCGAGAACGCCAGCGACGACGTGCTCATGGCGCAGGTCGAAGCGGTCAACCGAGGCTTCCTCGCCGGTCTCGGCATCGAACTGTCCGATGACGAGCGCAAGTCGTTGTTGCTCGCCGGCCCGCTGCTCGCAACCGAGAACGCCGTCCGATTTCTCACTGATCACCTTCAGGGCGACAAGTACTACGGAGCAGAGGAGCCTGACCAGAATCTCCGTCGGGCACTCGAGCAGATCCGCCTCGCGGAACGGCTTGTCGGCGCCATCGAGTGGGCGACGAGCTCTTTCTGAACGGCCGGCACCTTCACTCGAGCACGATCAACGAACAGTAGAGACGATCATCTCGATTCGGCGTCATGGAGACCGAGTAGTACTGGTCGTTGGTGCCGGGCGTCGACGGAACTCGGAGTCGGTCCTCGTCGAGCCGCTCGATCTCGCCTTCGACGATGGGCATACCGTTGTTCCACACGTGGGTGTACTGACCGTGTGTCTCGACATCGCCGTCGTGCAGCGTGATTTCGACCCGGTCGGTGCCATCGACCTGCTCGAGCTTGCACACCAGCTGATCGGTGTCGCCGACCAGTGGTACGTCAACCCCGCGGATGTTCGCCCAGGCGGGCAGATCGATCACGTCTCGCGGTCCGCTCGCGATCAGCACCATCAACGCGACAACGATCGCCGACGACAGCACGAGGACACGGCGGGTGTTCATTCGTCGTCGAGCAATTCGAGCGCACCCGCCGACAGCGTGGTCACCTGCGAGGCGAAGGCCTCGACGTCGAAGTCGTCGTCCCGGCCCATCGCACCGGCGCGATACCGATCGACGACCCCGTCGAGAATGCAGGCCAGGCGCCAGGTTGCGAACGCCTGATACCAGCGGACCCGCTCGACAGAGCGGCCCGAGGCAGTGGCGTAGCGCTCGATCACCTCGTCTCGCTCCATCATCGCCTCGGCGAGTGTGGGCGGGTCACTGAGCGCGACGACGGGATCGCCGGGACGCGACCAGTAGCTGACCATGGCCCCGACGTCTGCGAGCGGATCGCCAAGCGTCGTCAGTTCCCAGTCGAGTACGGCGACGACCGATCCCTCATCGTCCACGATCGTGTTGTCCAGCCGGTAGTCGCCGTGGATCAACCCGGTCTCGCGCTGCTCGGGGATCGATTCGGTGAGCCGCCGATGGGCCTCGACGAGCTCGGGGACGGTTGGCGATTCGGTGGCGTTCACCTGGCCCATCCAGCGGCGGAGCTGGCGTTCGACGTAGCCGTCACGCTTGGCGAAGTCTCCAAGACCCACCGCATCGACGTCGACCGCGTGGATGGCCGCCAGGGTGTCGACCACCGATTCGCACATGCGGCGACGGGCGGCGGCGTCGAAGGTCTCGGCCACTCGCCGATTGCGGACGACCGTGCCGTCCACCCAGTCCATGACGAAGAACGGTGCGCCATTCACGTCGACGTCTTCGCACAGCCCGACCATCGTCGGTACCGGAACGGGTGTTGGTCCGAGGGCCGACATCATCCGGTGTTCCCGACTCATGTCATGGGCGGTGGCGAGCACATGGCCGGTGGGTGGACGTCGGAGTGCCCAGTTCGACCCTGCGTCGTCAGTCACCTGGAACGTGAGATTCGAACGCCCACCGGCGATCTGTTCGAACTGCAGCGGTGCGCTCACGGTGCGGCCACGTTCGGCTTCGACAGCAGTGAGCCACTCGGTGATTGCTCCAACCGAGATGCCCGCCGGTCCCTGCGCTTCGGGGTGTGATGTCGACATGGTGGGCCTCCTGCCGCAACGAGCGTACCGAACGATTCCGCACGGATAGGCTCGCCGCCAGCCCTCAAGCGATACCAGCATCTTCCCGGAGTTTCCATGAGCGATGTCACCGACGCCACATTTTCGACCGCAGTCGTCGAGCGTTCTCACACGGTTCCGGTCGTCGTCGACCTGTGGGCCCCGTGGTGCGGGCCTTGCCAAACCCTGGGCCCCATTCTCGAACGAGTCATCGGAGAGACCAACGGTCTCGTCGAGCTTGCGAAGATCAACGTCGACGAGAACCCTCAGGTCTCCCAGGCATTTCAGGTGCAGTCGATTCCGGCGGTGTACGCCATGCGCGACGGGCAGATCGTGGACGGCTTCATGGGGGCGCAGGGTGAGCCGGCGATCGTCGAGTTCGTGCAACGACTGCTCGACGCGGACGTTTCCGTTGCGGGCGACGATGGCGAGCCCGGTGAGACGCCAGAAGTGGTGCCCGACGATTCTCCGACCGAGACCGAGGAGCCGGTCGAGATCACTCCGGCGGAGGCGGATCTCATCGTGGCTGAGCTCGAGTCGTTGCTCGCCGTGGTCAAGACAGACGAGGCCGCCCGGGAGCGGTATCTCGAGTTGCTCGACCAACTTGGACCGGCCGATGAACGGACCAACACGTACCGACGGCGACTCGCATCTGCGCTGTATTGAGTCGATCCTGATCGACCTTGGCAGTGAGCCGGGACGGCGGCTAGCGTCCTCTCCAGCACTTCCCCCGTGTTCCGATTCTCTGCGAGAACGCCATGGTCGACGTGCAAGACCCTGTTCCTCCCATCCCGGCGAGCGGAACGAGCCCGCCAGATCCCCTCGACGCGCTCCGAACCGCTGATCTCCGGCCGCTGCGCGCCCGCGTCCCCGAGCTGATCGGCTTCGCTCGGGGTTGGGAACGGCAACACATTCTCGTGTCGGCGTTCTTGGTGGTGGCGGTCGTCGTCCTCGTTGCTCGCTGGCTCGTCCCCGTCGATCCGCCCATCGAAGACAGCCTCCCGATGGCGTCCGCGACGAGCGTGGTGATGGCCGTTGGGTCGACACCGCTGAATGAGGCGGGGATCGAGGCCACCGACCCAGCAATCGTCGTTCACGTCGCTGGAGCAGTCGATCGCCCGGGCCTGGTGACGGGTGAGGTGGGCTGGCGCGTTGCCGACGCCGTTGCGAGCGCAGGGCTGAAGGGCGATGCCGACCTCGACAGAATGAACCTGGCCGCCCATCTGCGAGATGGCGAGCGGATCTGGGTGCCGGCGATCGGCGAGGAGGCCGCGCCGGCACTGCTCGGTTCGTCGGGGTTGGGGGAGGCGAACGGACCGATCGACCTCAACACCGCCGAGGTAGGCGAGCTCGACGAGCTGCCCGGTGTCGGGCCGGCGACAGCGGCGGCGATTGTCGAGCATCGACAAGCCCACGGCCCGTTTGCGTCGGTGGATGCGCTGGTCGCGGTCCGGGGCATCGGGACGGCGAAGCTCGACGCCCTGCGTGAGCATGTCACCGTCGGCTGAGAAGCCGAGCATGTCACCGTCGGCTGAGAAGCCGAGCATGTCACCGTCGGCTGAGAAGCCG
>JAHDCX010000001.1:594203-633634 GCA_020629635.1 Acidimicrobiales bacterium
AGGGAACTGCTGGTCGTTCCCGTGGCGGTCATCGCTGCGGCGCGGGTTGGGCTCGGTGCGTCGGGAGTGGTGGGGCCGCTCGATCGGCTGATTGCCGAGCCGGAGCTCGTCGCCGTCGTGGCCTTTCTTGCCTGGCGGATCCGTGTGGAGCGGGTCCCGATGGTCGGGCTCGTCGTGCTGTCGTTCCTCATCCTGCGCAGCATGTTCGCGGGAGTGGACGTTCCGGAGCCGGGGCCGGTGTGGTCGGCTGAGGCCCGTGTCGTGTCGGACCCTGTGGCCGGGATGTTCGACAACCGTTTTCGAGTCGAGGTGGAGGGGCACGTCGTCAGCACACGGCTTGGGGATGACCGGGTGGCGACGCTCCTGCGAGGCGATGTGCTGATCGTCGATGGCCTCGTGCTGCCACAAGCACCCCAAACGGAGTGGGCCGCAGCAGTCGGCGTTGTCGGCGAACTGCGCATCGACCGAGTCGAGACGATCCATCGCGCCTCAGGTCTCTCCGGCGTTGCGAACACGGTTCGACAGCGACTTCGGGCGGGCAGCGATCTCGTCGGATTCGAGGTCCGGGCGCTGTACCGCGGTCTCGTCTACGGCGATGATCGTGGTCAGTCGCCGACGGTCGTCGACGACTTCCGAGCGGCCGGGCTGGGGCACCTCCTCGCCGTGTCCGGCCAGAATGTCGTGTTCGTCCTGGCGATTCTCGCTCCGCTCCTCGAGTCGATCCGATCAGGCGCTGTCCGAACGGGGCTCGTTTGCGGTGCCCTCGCGATCTTTGCGATGGTGACGCGGCTCGAGCCATCGGTGGTCCGGGCCACGGTCATGGCGGGCGTCGTCGTGGTCTCCCGCCTCGTTGGGCGCCCTGCCGATGCGGGCGTTGCCTTGGCTGGTGCGGTCACCGCGCTGTGCGTTTGGCAACCGCAGCTCGCGCTTTCGGTCGGTTTCCGTCTGAGCGTCGCCGCCACGCTCGGGCTGCTCGTCGCGCTGCACGACGGGGCCGGCCGGTCGGTGGTCGGGAACGCCATTCGGGCGACCTTCGCCGCCCAGCTCGCCGTGGCGCCACTGGCGCTTGCGACCTTTGGGTCGGTCAGCGTGATCGCGCTTCCGGCGAATCTGCTCGCAGGTCCAATCTCGGGATTCGTCATGGCGTGGGGGATGACCGTCGGCGTACTCGCCGGAATGGCTCCAGAGTCGATCGGGCAGGTGCTGCAGGCGCCTGCGGAGGTCGCCGTGACGTGGATCGCCTGGGTGGCCCGCACCTCGGCAGGCGTTCCGGTCGGGGAGGCGGGCGTCCTCGTCGTGTCCATCGTCGCCATCGCCGTCGTGCTCCGGCGATCGACGTACGCGTCATTGGCTGTACCCGTCTTTGCGCTTGGTGCGGCACTCCCCATCGTGTCTCCGGGCGCTGCCGCAGCGGGAGATCACCCGATTGCCACCAACGTGTCCCTGCTCCGATCACCAACGGGGATCGACGTCGTCACCGTGTCCGGGCCGACGAACGCAGTCGATGCGCTTTCTGGACTTCGGCGTCGTCGAGTGGGCCGGATCGATGTGGTGATCGTCGCCGATCTTGGCCGTGGTACGGCCGAGTTCGTCCGCGTGCTCACCGATCGACACGACGTGACCGACATCTGGGCGCCGTCGGGGCATCGAGTTCATGGTGCTCGCACGCATCCGGCGGGCGGTGGGCGGGTCGGGGATGTCGTCATCGGTCCACCGCAGGATCCGCTCGTCGCCGTGGCCGACCCAGACCCCTGACGACTACGCTCGCCCCGGTGAGTCGACAGGATCGAGACACGAGGGGCCGCCGGACGCACGCTGGTGAAGAACTTGAGCCCAGGGTTGTCGGATCTGGCGACATCTCGGGCATCGCTGATGCCGTCGCCTTGAGCGTCGAGGCGCTGGCCTTCGATGGCTCCACGCCGCAATCCCGCCGATCGGTACAACGGATCGAGGCCGCTGCGGAGGCACTGAAGAACGCCAGGATCGGACCGACCGAGTGACGGTTCACCTCCTCAAGGGCAACGATGAGACCTTGTTGTCGAAGGCGGTGACCGACACGGTCGCCAGCCTGGTCGGGTCGGGAGACGCCGGCCTCCTCGTCGAAGAGCTGACCGAAGAGAACTATCGCAACGACGACGACTCGTTCGCGATCGCTCGCTTGGTCGATGCCGCGCAAACTCTGCCGTTTCTGACGGACCGCCGCATTGTCGTTGGCCGCCATCTGGGCCGTTTCTCGAAGTCCGCAGACGTCGAGCCTCTGCTCGAGTACCTGCGAGCGCCGCTGGAGACGACGGATCTGGTCCTCGTCTGGGAGAAGGGCCTCCAGCCTCGGCAGGACCGACTTCCGGCGATACCCAAGCCGCTCAACGAGACGATCAAACAGACGAACGCCACGGTGGTGGACGCCGGAATCCCGAGTGGGCGGAATGCGTCCGCCTGGCTCGACCGCCAGCTCAAGAGTTCGGCGGTTCGCTTCGACGGAGCCGCGGCGGCGATGATCGCCGAGCACCTCGGCGAGCAACGATCGAGGGTCATCGGCCTGATCTCCACCCTCGAAGCCGTGCACGGACCAGGGGTCGCCCTCGGCGTTGCCGACGTCGAGCCGTTCCTCGGCGAAGGTGGCGATGTGCCACCGTGGGAGCTGACCGACGCCATCGATTCGGGGAACATTGCGTCGGCGCTCGACAAACTCGGACGCATGATGGGTGCCGGAGGCCGGCATCCGCTCCAGATCATGGCGACGCTCCAAACGCATTACCTCCGAATGCTTCGCCTCGACGGGGCACCGATCTCAGGCGAGAAGCAGGCCGCCGAGCTGCTGGGGATGAAGGGTTCGACGTTTCCCGCCAAGAAGGCCCTCGCACAGAGCCGACGACTCGGACGCGACGGTGTCCGGTCGGCAGTCTCGTTGATCGCCACCGCGGATCGTGATCTCCGTGGCGAGACCGCATGGCCGCCCGAACTCGTGATCGAAGTGCTCGTCGCCCGCTTGGCCAACCTCCGATGATCGACGCACTCGCGATCGGGGTCGGTCTGTTCCTCGTCGCGGCGGTTTTCGCCGACATGGTCAACACCCTCGTCACCACCACACGGTCGCCATGGCGTTGGTGGCTGACGGTCGTCCTCTATCGATCGACCTGGTCGGTCTGTCGTTCTCTTGGGCGCAGAATTCGAAACGAACGGCGCCGTGAACGCTTCTACAGTCTGTTTGCTCCGCTGTCGCTGCTCGCGATGCTCACGGTGTGGACCGCTCAACAGATCGTCGGGTGGGCCCTGATCTGGTGGGGAGTCGGCGGGATCTCGAGCGACGGCTCGCTCATCGACGCGCTCTACTTCTCGGGCATCGTCTATCTCACCGTCGGTTTCGGCGAGGTCGTGCCGGTCGATCAGGTCCCTCGTTTCGGGGCGGTGATCGAGGCGTTCAGCGGTGTGGTGACCACGGCGCTCGTGATCGGGTACCTCCCCGCCCTCTACTCCGCGTACTCGGCGAGAGAGCAGCAGCTGCTCACACTCGACGACGGCACCGACGGCCGGATCTCGCCGACGAACCTGGTCCTTGCCCGTTGTCCGTCCGGGGATCCTCGCGAGCTCGACGACTTCTTCCGCGAATGGGAAGCGTGGGTCGCACAGGTGCTCGAGTCACACACAACGTTTCCGATGTTGGTGCTGTTTCGGTCACAGCATGTCGGTCAGAGTTGGGTGACCGCGCTCGGGCTCGTTGCCGACGCAGCGCTCCACATGGAGTTGGTTCGCGGACAGGACGGCCGTCCGGCGAGCTGGACGCTTCGACGATCGATCCGTCTCCTCGCCGATCTCACCCAGAATCAGGACCTGAGCACCTATCGATCCCGCTTCGATGCTGCGTACGAGCAGGGCGAACTCTTCGACGAGCTCTACGACCGTATGGCCACCCACGGATTCGACCTCTACCCCAGGGACGAAGCGCGAGAGCGCACGCGAGAACTCCGGGAGACCTTCGACGCGCAGCTCGAATATCTCATCGATGTGCTGGAGGCGCCCCGGGGGTTCTGGGCACATTCCATCGCGCCGAACGGCTTGACGGCGTCTCGAGGGGATGTCAGAGCAGCGGGCGAGGCCCGCCGGACATTCAGCTCGCCTGGAGCTCCCGAACGCGACGAGTGAGCCGGCTCTTGGTTCGAGCGGCGGTGTTCTTGTGCATCGTGCCCTTGGAAACGGCCTTGTCGATCCGCTTGATCGCCAGACGCAGCTTCTCCTCGGTGTCCTCGGCGCCGGACTCGGCGGCTTCGAGGGCGGTGCGGGTGCGCGTCCGGATCTCCGCGTTGACCTGGCGATTGCGCAGACGACGCTTCTCGTTCTGACGATTGCGCTTGATCTGGCTCTTGATGTTCGCCACCGGGAAACCTCTTGGTTGAAATCTCGTGCTGTCTCGAAACTCGCGTCCGAGCCAGCGTGACAGCGTATCGGGTCTGTGAACGTTCCACCTCCGAATCTCTCGGCCGTGGATACCGTTGTGTCCTCCTATGGACCAGTCCCGGATTCGCAACACGTCGATCATCGCTCACATCGATCACGGCAAGTCGACGCTCGCCGACCGCATGCTCGAACTGTGCGGGGCGGTCGAGGCCCGAGAGATGCGCGAGCAGTACCTCGATTCGATGGACCTCGAGCGTGAGCGGGGAATCACCATCAAGCTTCAGTCGGTGCGCCTCGACTGGAAGGGGTCGGTCATCAACCTCATCGACACTCCGGGCCACGTCGACTTCGGCTACGAGGTGTCGCGGTCGCTCGCCGCGTGCGAGGGCGTGATCCTTGTTGTGGACGCTGCGCAGGGGATCGAAGCGCAGACCCTCGCCAACTGCTACCTGGCGCTCGAAAACGACCTCGAGATCGTCGCCGCCCTCAACAAGATCGACCTGCCCGCCGCCGAGCCGGACAAGTACGCCGAAGAGATCGAGAATGTGCTCGGTATCCCTGCCGACGAGATCCTTCGCATCTCCGCCAAGACGGGCGAGGGGGTGAGCGATCTGCTCGACGCAGTCGTCGATCGAACGCCGCCGCCGGCCGGCGACGCAAACGGGGCCACGAAGGCGTTGATCTTCGACAGCCACTTCGATCCGTACCGAGGCGTCATCTCGTCGATCCGTGTGGTCGATGGGGCGCTTCCTGCCCGCGGCAAGGCCGTTTTCATGCAGGCCGGGGCGACCCACGACATCGACGAGATCGGTGTGCGTACCCCAGACAATCGACCGGTCGATCAACTCGCGGCCGGCGAGGTCGGCTACCTCATCGCGGGGATCAAGGACGTCGGAGAGGCGCGCTCCGGCGAGACGGTCACCACGGCCAAGAATTCAGCCGTCGATGCCCTCGACGGCTACCGCGAGCCAAAGCCGATGGTGTTCTCCGGGTTGTATCCGATCGACGGCGACGAATACCCCGCACTACGAGACGCGCTCGAGAAGCTCCGTCTCAACGACTCGTCGTACACCTTCGAGCCCGAGACGTCTGGCGCGCTCGGATTCGGGTTCCGGTGTGGATTCCTCGGTTTGTTGCACATGGAGATCGTCCGAGAGCGTCTCGAGCGCGAGTTCGGGCTCAGCCTCATTTCGACGGCCCCTTCGGTGGCGTACCAGGTCAACCTCAACAGCGGTACCTCGGTCATGATCGACAACCCGTCGGAGCTCCCCGATGTGGGCGAGATCGAGTCGATCGAAGAGCCGATGCTCAAGGCGTCGATCGTCACCCCGAGCACCTACACGGGCGCCATGATGGATCTCTGCCAGAGCCGTCGAGGCGTCATGGAGAAGATGGAGTACCTGTCTCCCGAGCGAGTGGAGCTCGCCTACAAGCTGCCGCTGGCAGAAGTCGTCATGGACTTCTTCGATCAGATGAAGAGTCGGTCGCAGGGCTATGCAAGCCTCGACTACGAGCCGGCTGGCTTGGAAGTCTCGAAGCTCGTGAAGGTCGACATCTTGTTGTCCGGTGATCCGGTGGACGCCTTCTCGACGATCGTGCACAGCGACCGGGCCTATGAGTACGGCAAGAAGATGACCGAGAAGCTCAAGGAACTCATTCCGCGCCAGCAGTTCGACGTCCCGATTCAGGCGGCGATCGGCGGCCGCTTCATTGCTCGCCAAACCGTCAAGGCCTACCGCAAGGACGTCACGGCGAAGCTCTACGGCGGCGACATCACCCGAAAGAACAAGCTCCTCCAGAAGCAGAAGGAGGGCAAGAAGCGCATGAAGAGCATCGGACGCGTCGACATCCCCCAGGAGGCCTTCGTCTCTGCGCTCAAGCTCGACGAGTAGGATTTTGGGGATGCTCGATGAACGAAAGGCGGCGATTCTCAAGGCCGTCGTCGAGACCTATATCGAGACTGCTGAGCCGGTTGGTTCCTCCGCTGTCGTCGCCCACACCGACCTCGGTGTCTCCTCTGCGACGATTCGCAACGAGCTGGGTCAGCTCGACGATCAGGGATATCTGACTCAGCCGCACACGAGTGCCGGCCGGATCCCCACCGACAAGGCGTACCGAGAATTCGTCGATGGGCTCGATGGAACGGCCGGTCTCGGCGTGGACGAACTCGCCACCGTCCGTCGATTCTTCGATGACACGCACGGCGAGATCGAGGAGATGCTGGCGCGCACGTCACGTCTTCTGTCGTCGATGACGGGCGTCGCCTCGGTTGTGGTCGCGCCCGATCGTGAGCAGGCGGTGGTGCGGTCCGTCCAACTGGTTCACCTGGGCGGCACCACGGTGCTTGCCGTCCTCGTGCTGTCCGACGGCACCGTCGAAAAAGCCACTTTCGACGCCTCGTCGGCGCACCACGGCCTCGACTCCGATGTCGACGACGTTGTGTGCGCCGTTGCGGGTGGGCACCTGTCTGCTGCGCTCGTTGGCCGTACGATCGCCGAGGCGGGCGTTCCCACTCCGACAGGGAATGCGGCGGCGGACCGACTCGTTGGAGCCGCACGTGCCGCACTCACGTCCAGCCCGACCGAGAACTCCGACGTGTACGTCGGCGGACTGTCGAGCGTTCCGGAGTCGTTCGAGACCGTCGACTCCGTCCGCGACGTCCTGGCAATTCTCGAGAAGCAGCTCGTGGTCGTGACACTCATTCGTGATGTTCTCGACCGAGGCATGCGCGTGGCGATCGGGGGCGAGACGGGAGCGGAGCCCCTCGCCGAGTGCGCACTCGTCGTGGCCCCGTATTCGACGGGAGACGAGCGTCAGGGGACGATCGGCCTGCTCGGCCCATCGCGCATGAACTACCCACACGCCATGGCCGCAGTCGCCGTCGTGTCGCAGTCGCTCGAAACTCGGCTGAGCGAAGGATGAGCGTGACCGATCACTACGAGGTCCTCGGTGTCGGGAGGAACGCCACCGAAGCCGAAATCAAGAAGGCCTATCGCTCACTCGCCCGCCAATATCACCCGGACGCGAACCCAGACGACGCAGACGCCGAGTCTCGATTCAAGGACGTGGCGAACGCCTACGAGGTTCTCGGCGACCCGGACCGTCGCGCCCGGTATGACCGTTTCGGCGACGATGGCCTCGGAGGTCAGGGTGCCGGGCCAGGAGCAGGACCGTTTGGCGCCAACCTCGGCGACATCTTCGAGTCGTTCTTCGGCGGAGGGAGTCCGTTCGGGGCTGGATCTGCCCGACCGGGAGGTCCGCCCCGGGGCGAGGATCTCGAGACGGTGCTCGAAATTGACCTCCGCGATGCCGTGTTCGGTGGCGAGCAACTGGTGAGCGTGCGGACCGCAGTGGAGTGCGAGCCCTGCGACTCGACCGGCGCCCAACCGGGCACGGGTACGTCAACCTGTACCGAATGCGGTGGCTCCGGCCAGGTACAACGGGTCCGACAGTCGATTCTGGGGCAGATGGTCACGGCGTCCGTGTGTCCGTCGTGTGGTGGTCGGGGAGAGACCATCGACTCGGTCTGCGAGACGTGCAGCGGCGAGGGGCGGCGCATCGAGACTGTCTCGTACACCGTGGACGTGCCTGCCGGGGTGGACACCGGTTCGACGCTTCGGTTGACGGGCCGAGGTGCGGTCGGGCCGCGGGGCGGCGTGTCCGGGGATCTCTACGTCCACATCGATGTGCGCACGCATGACCGCTTCGAACGTGATGGTGCCGACCTGTTGATGCGCCAACCAATCGGTCTGGCCCAAGCGGCGCTCGGCACCGAGATCACGGTGGAGACCTTCGAGTCCCCGGAGACACTTCTCGTGCCGAAAGGCACCCAGACCGGCCGCCGGTTCCGGCTACGTGGACATGGTGTGCCGCTCGTCAACGGCCGGGGTCGCGGCGACCTGATCGTCGAGTTGATCGTGGAGACGCCCGAGAAGCTCAGCGATGAAGAAGCGGACCTCCTTCGCCAGTTTGCGGCGCTGCGCTCCGAGCACGTCGCTCCAGACGATCCCGGCTTCTTCTCGAAGGTCAAGTCGGCCTTCAAGTGACCGCGACAGGTGAGGCGCCGGACGAGCCGCAGCTGGCCGGGTCGGCGGGGCCACACGTGTTCGTCAGCGATCTGGATCTGCCCGTGCTCGGCGACGCCGACGAGTCGCACGTCCGCGGGGCGCTCCGCATGCGCGACGGCGACGCGCTGACGGTCTCTGATGGTGCGAATCGCTGGAGAGCAGCACGTCTCCGGCCCGGGACCCTCGAGGCGGACGGACCGATCATCGAACGGTCCGCGGCCCCGCCGATCACCGTCGCCTTCTCGCTCGTGAAAGGAGCAAAGCCCGAGCTCCTCGTGCAAAAGCTCACCGAGCTCGGCGTCGACCACATCGTCGCCTTGCGCGCCGAACGCAGCGTCGTCCGGTGGGACGAAACCAAAACCGAGAAAGCCCGCGAGCGTTGGAACCGTGTTGCGCGAGAGGCCGCCATGCAGTCACACCGTTGCACCTTGCCGAGCATCGAACTCCTTCGGGACAGTGTGTCCTGGCTCGCCGACTCCGGTGCGGCGATCGCGCACTTTGGTGGCCAGCCGATCGCCTCTGTTCGGATCGACTCGGTCGCGATCGGCCCGGAAGGAGGATGGAGCCCTGCCGAGATCGAGGCGGCGACCGGTCCGATGGTCAGCCTCGGAACGACGGTGCTCCGGGCGGAGACCGCAGGGATCGCCGCTGGCACCTTACTCGTTTCAGCGCGTTCGTTTTGGTCATGAACGCGGACCGTGCCTAGGGTGGCTCTCAACGTCGACATCGCGGGCCCGCTCGCGGGGTCGACGGACACGACACGAGCTGCGGATTCCGGTATGGGTGGGGGATCCCGCTCCCGAATCCATGTGAGGAAAGTCAGATGGACGAAAAGGACACGGCGGACGGATACAGCCGGCGAGTCGGGGAGCGTCTCCGGGCGATCCGTCGACAGAAGCGGTTGTCGCTCCAAGAAGTCGAGGCCAACTCCGAACAGGAGTTCAAGGCTTCGGTCCTCGGGGCGTACGAGCGAGGTGAGCGAGCGATCTCGGTTCCGCGCCTCCGCAAGTTGGCTGCCTTCTACAACGTGCCAGTGGATCAGCTTCTGCCGATCGAAGGGGCTCCGGACTTCGGTGTCGAGGTCGATGACACGATTGATCTTCGTGAACGGCCCACCCGGGCGCCTGGCGCAGCGATCACCATCGATCTGACCAAGCTCGAAAAGCTGTCGGGCCCCGAGGCGGACATGCTGAGCAGGTACTTGACGATGATTCAGGTGCAGCGCCAGGACTTCAATGGCCGTGTGCTGACAATTCGCCGCGACGACCTTCAGGCGCTCGCAGCAATTCTCGGCACCGGAATCGACGGCGCGGCGCCTCGCCTGGACGCGCTCGGGCTGAGCTTCGTGCCGCAGAAACTGGGCTGACGGACGTCAGCGGTCCGGCACGGGAGGAAGCACAAACTCCTGATCCGGGTAGATCAGATCCGGGTTGCCCGGATCGACCAGTCGATCGACGTTGGCGTCGATGACCATTGACCAGTAGGGGATGATCTCGTCGTCTTCGGGCGCCCTGCCCAGCTCGTCACCGATGACCTCGGCGGCAATCGACCAAAACGTGTCACCGGGTGCAACGGTCCACAGGTCGGTTGGGTGATCGACGGACGCGGCGCTCGAGACGACTGGCGACTCGTCGGCGGGCGCCGTTGACCGATCGAACGTCGAGACCCCGGCGGCATCGGGTTCTCCCGTGTCGTCGGTGGCCATCTCGATCGACGTGAGGGCCCGGATCGTCTCGATCGATCGCTCGCCGGTTGGCGTGGGCGAATCGGTGACGCCGATGATCACGGAAGCAAGGGCAAACAGTGGAGCGAGGACGCGTGTGGAGCGAAGCGTCTTGCTCCATCGACGATCAGCGGCTGGGTCGACTGCCGTCATGACGAGCACCGCGAGCAGCAGGTACGCGAGAACCAGCGCAAGCAGGCGTAGCACCCCGGCGATCATGAGGATCGGCCGGTCAGCCCACACGGAGACCGCGTTCGCGGTGAGGGTGGCGGGACGCATGCCCGAGATCTGGCCCAGGAGATGGAGACCGGCGACCAGGAGCACTGTCGCCGCGATCCAGGCGCTGAGGCGCACGACGGAAAGTGGGGCCCGAGACGTCATGGTTGGGACGGGATCAGGTCGGCCGTGCCGGTCGCGTCGAGCGTGGTCGAGGCACCAAAGATGGCGCGTCCGATGATCCATTCGTGCTCATACGCAAGGTCGACTTCGACGCGGGGTTCGGCGCCGGGCGTCACGCGAACTGCAGCGATGGCCGCGTCGGGGAGGTCAGAACCAGCGACACCGTCCGGGACCGAAGCGGCGGCAACTCCACGATCGATCTGCAGACGCCCGGTCGATCGAAAGGCGTCGGTGTCGAACCCGACAGCGACGGCGTCACTCGCCACGGTGTCGGCCAGGTCGTCGAGTTGTCGTTGCCGTAGATGCAATGCGGCAGCTTCGAGGGTGATCGTTCCGAGCGAGAGCAGAATGAGGAACGCCGCAGGGATGATCAGGATGCTCTGACCGCGGTCGTATTCGGGGGGTCGGGTCGTCACGTGCACGTTCCTTCGAAGTCGCCGCTTCGCCAGGGGTCGATTCGTTCGGTGTGGGAGGACTCGATGCGGGTCAGACTTCCGAAGCCGCCGAAAATCGGCACCTGGATGAAGGCCACGTCGTACGCGACCGTGATCGTGACGGCAGCGCAGCGCTCGTAGGTTCCGGTCGGAGCGACCGGGGGGACCAGTCGTTCATGGCGCCCGTAGTCTCGCATGACTTCGTCGATCCGCGCCGCCGCTGCGGGCCAGGCATCACCGGGGTCGGACTCGACGAAGACGCGAGCGGCCTCCCGAGAGGCCGTCGAGACCGCCATCCAGGAGTCGATCACGGTCCAGGCGTTGACGATGATCAGGGATCCGAGCACGAAGATGAGGAACCCGAACGGCAGCATCTCGAGGCCGCCCACCGCGCCTCGATCCTGAGCGATTCTCGACCTGGAGGTCATGGCTGCTGTTCCTCGATACGTACGGCGAACGTCCGGTCGAGCACACCGAAGGCCCGGGCATCGCCCAGCGATGGAAAGATCGATTTCGTTTCCCACCGAACCGACGCCTCAACGACGTCTCCGCCGACGCGGATGTCGAAGTCCACCTCGCCGCCAACCGTGTCCCGGAATCGTTGTTCGGCCTGGCCGGTCGAGAGACCGTCGGCTTCGGCGACGCTTCGCGCAGCGTCGATTGCCAGCCCCGTCACCACAGACGTTGTGTAGAGGTTGTAGGTGATGTTGATCGCCATGGTCAGCAGCACGAGAAACATGAGCATCCCGAAGGCCATGCTGAACAGGCCGCTACCGCGGTCATCTGGTTGGCGAGGCGCGGCGGGTGACGCCGCTGGCATCAGTTGCCGATCTGGTTGACCTGGTCTTCCATGCGGCCGCCGGTGTCGTTCGCCACGCGAAGGAAGATCTGCCACATGATCACGCCAATGGCGGCAATGATCAGGACGGCGATCGCCATCGAAATGACGCCCTCACCTCGGTCGATGCGAGCGCGTGCGCGCAGCTGATCGGTGGCTGCGAGCTGGACGAGACCGAGGCGCCGCCCCAGATTCTGCATCGGTTCCATTGGTAATTTCCCTTCCCCCACCTGATGTGGGCTTGTATACAAGATCGCCCGGCTGTGTGGCCAGACGAGCGTCTGTCATGCGCCGAACTCACGGAGTGCGTCGAAGAACGGGATCAGCATCAGAATCACGCCGGGTACCAACGTCGCGATGGTCACCGGGATCCAGACCTGCTGGTTCTTTCGTTCGATCGCTTCGAGCAGCCCCCGATGGGCTTCGGCCCGAACGCTGCGAGCCTCAGCGGCGACCATCGATCCGAGGTCGCCGGCCTCCTTGTTGAGGGCCAACACAGCGACCAGTCGGTGCACTGCGTCAACGTCAGCGACGTCGGCCCACTCGCGCAGGGCCGCCACCTCTGGCATGCCCTGGCTGATTCGGCCGGTGACCCGCTCGAGGTCACGAGCGACGCAGCCGCTGCTGCGTTCGGCGACCCGAACCAACGCCGCGCTGAGTGAATAGCCCGATCCGAGCAACATGCCGAGTTGCTCAGTGATGACCGGCAGCTCCTGAAAGGTCCGCGCCTTCCAGGCGTCGCTCTCGAAGGCCAGGCGTTGTTCGACGATGAGGAACGCCAGAAGCGGTACGACGAGCGCGGCCATCCCAACGATGCTCACGTCCCAGCGCAGAACGAGTCCAGCGAGAACAACACAGGCAGTTGCGACCACGGCGATACCGACTTGGCGAACGCGAAACTCCGACGCGTCGAGATCGGAGTGCACCCGTCGCAGGCGACGGGGAAGCTCCTCGCTGACACCGAAGAGGCGAGCCGTGATCGATCCGATGAGCTCGGCGAGCGGGCGCAGCAGCGCCCGAAAGCTCTCGATCGAGAGGAACTCCTGGCTCTCCCACCGATCTCCGGCGGGAAGGTACGGCGACAGCCGGGCCGCCAGCGGACGGGTCCTGAAGGTTCGCAGCTCGCTGAGCAGCAGAGTCGAGCCGACGAAGACGCACAAAAGCGCGGCAGCGTAGAGACGCATCAGCGGAACACCCGATTCTCGACAGGGAGTCGCATGATCCGGCCAGCCCAGATCCAGCACACGATGATCGAGAGGAGCGCCACGGCGACAAGCAACTGACCGATCGGCGAGGCGTATGCGGAACGGCCGTTGCCAATGGACAGGCCAGCGAGGGACATGCCGAAGGGAACGATGATCACGAACCATCGAGCGAAGCGCACGCCGGCCTGGCGGGCTACTGCGTCTCGTCGGTGTTGTTGATCGGTGAGGCGGTCGGCCGCTAGCGCTTCGAGCCGCCGGCCGACTTCGCCACCGCCGAGCTCGTGGGCCGTCAAGAGCGTCTCGGCGACCACGTCGGCGGTGTTGTGGCCGAGGGAGGCCTTCAAAACGTCGAGCGATCGGGCGAAGTCGGTGCTGATGAGCCACTCGCGGTGTGCCGCCTCGAAGGCCTCACGCAATTCGTCGGGGGCACGGGCGCCTGCTTCGAAGGTCGCCTGCGGAATCGATCGGCCGAGCGTGCTGGTGAGCAGTCGGATTTCTTCGATCAGGGCAGGCCAGGACCGATGCGCTTTCGCCGTCGCACGTTCGTGGCGAACCCGAGCGACGCCGATCGGGAAGGTCGCGGCGAAGACGCCGAGAATGCTGGCCGCGACGATGCCCCCGAACAGGAGTGCCCCGAACGCGAATCCGAGCAGCCCGACAACGCCCATGCCCGCAAGGACCGAACCCGGAGCGATGTCGCCGAGCCCGAGGCGTTCGAACGTGCTCTCGAGTCGGTCGGCGATTGGCTCGGCGTCATCGGATTCGGCGCCGGGTCCGATGCCTGTCCAGCCGAAGGCCCGAGCGGTCCAGGCGCAATGCACGCCGTAGCCGGCGAGCAACGCAAGCAGTAGCTCGGTCATGGCCGACCCACCCAGCCCGGATCGCTTTGTTCCCTGCCCGGGACTGGTGGCGGAGAGTCGGGGAGCACGTCAACGATCTCGATGCCCGCGTCGACCATTGCGTCGGCGGCTCGCGAAGGCATCTGTCCGGTCCACTGCAAACGTCCACTGCGCGGATCGCGTTTGAACACTTCCGTCACGGTGAAGCTGGTCGCGTTCGCGCCGCCAGTCAGGTCCTCGACGCATGCAATCTGGTTGACCCGCGGTCCCTCGGGGGTGCGCACGGTGTGCACGACAACGTCGACGGCCTGCGTCACGAGATCGTTGAGCGCCGCCATTGGAATGTCGTTGGATGTGTCCGCCAGCTGACAGACGAAACGAAGTCGCGTCAACGCCTGACGTGCGCTGCCGGCGTGAATCGTCGTGTAGCCGGTGACACCGCTCGACAGCGTCATCATCAGTGGAAGAGCCTCGCGGTCTCGGACCTCGCCCACGATCGCGACATCGGGCGCCATCCGGAGAAAGCCACCGACCAGAGACCGCAAGTCGATGCCTGGACGGTCTGGCCGTGGCCCACGCGTCTGCATGCTCGCCACGTTGGGAAGCGGCACGTCCGCCTCGAACACTTCCTCAGCGATGACGACGCGGAGCGTGGGGTCGAGCTCTGCGGCGCAGCACGAGAGCAGCGTCGTCTTTCCGGCACCGGGCACTCCCGCGAAAACGATGCTCAGTCGAGCCGAGATGCACGCCCGAAGAAACGCAGCAGCGTCAGGCGTGATCGTCCCGGATTGGATGAGTTCTTCGAGCGATCGAAACGACATCCCGGTGAACTTCCGAATGTTGACCATCATGTGGCCACCACGGGCAATGTCGCCATGGACGATGTGAAGACGAGCGCCATCGTCGAGCTGCGCGTCCTGGAGGCCCGCCGTGGGATCGAGCGCACGATGGGCGCCGCTCGACCGGTCCACGATCCGGGTCACGGTCCTGACGACATGCTCGTCGTCGTGAAAGGACTCGTGGTGGTACCCACTCATGCCGCGATGGCGCTTCACGAAAATGCTGTGGGGAGCATTGATCATGATCTCCCACACGTCGTCGTCGTCGAGGAGAGCCTCGAGCGGCCCGTAGCCGGTGAGGTTCCGCATCGCTCGTTCGGCGACGGCTTCCGGCTCGTGAAGGTCGACGGCTCGGATGCCGCGCCGGTGATCGGCCCGCCACTGATCGACGAGATCGTCGACGATGGCCCGCAGAGCGCCGTCGGCCGACGAGTCGGGCGGGATCGCGTGCTGATTCGCGATCTCGAGCGCCATGCGCTCGATCTCTGCGAGAGGCGAGACGGGCGTCGGTGCCGCGAGGTCAGTCATCGTCGCTCCACGTGCCCAACGAACCCACCGCAACCGGCACGGGCTCGGTCGACAGGAGCGGCGTCCGAACGACCGGCTCCATTCGTTCGAGCACGCCCCTTGTCGCCGACGTCAACGGGTCGACGAATGCGGAGGGGAGCGGCTTTTCGTCCCGTAGCTGGTCCTCGATCGACGGCCGGTCGGGGAGATGGATGGCGTTCGGGATCTGATTCGCGGCGCTGACGCGGCTCCGCAGCAGATCGGCGATTGCGGAGGTGAGCGACGCCCGGAGCCTTGGCCTTCGGGGTGAGCGGTTCACGACCGGAACCACACGCGACATGTCGACGCCGAGGGCATCGATTTCGACGATCGTCCGGACCAGGTGGTGAATTCCACGCGCGCCCGCGGTCCCGACGACCAGAAGGAGATCTGCGCGGCGGACGGCGGCTCGGGCGAGCCGATTTCGGTCTTCGATGGCTGGCGCCCCGGTCTCGTCTTCACCATCGAACTCGCCAGTCACGTCGGCGACGATGACGTCGTAGTGGTGGATGAGCGAACCCCAAGACGCGTCGAGCGCAGCCGCGGGGACCGAACCCCAGTCGCGCTCGTGGCGCAGCCCGAGCAGGAGCTCGTAGCCGCGGTCGGGGAGCACGTGAACCGACCGAGCCGCCTCGGCCCCGTCGGGGGTGCCGAGCCGGTGTGCCTCGACGAACTCGAGAAGCCCGGGAATGACATCACGGGTGTCGTGCATCATCGCCTGCGAACTGCGGAGCGCCATGTCGGCGAGCAGGTGGCGCTCGCCGAGCGAATCGGACTTGGCCCGCGCGAGCCCCTGTGCGAGACCCATCGCCACCACCGAGGAGCCCTGGCCTCCGGATCCGGTGACGGTGACGACGCGCCCCGCTTGCTGCGCCGCATCGGTCGGCGGGGGAGGAGGTGTCAGCGTGGATGCGTGCGAGATCGGGTCGGTGAATTCGCCGAG
This sequence comes from Acidimicrobiales bacterium, assembly GCA_020629635.1. Lineage (GTDB taxonomy): Bacteria > Actinomycetota > Acidimicrobiia > Acidimicrobiales > SHLQ01 > SHLQ01. The sequence goes on from JAHDCX010000001.1 coordinate 610,432, forward strand.
GAGCGCAAGAAGTTCGGTCGAGGCAAAGGTGTCGGGGAGCACGGCGGTGGCCCCGAGCTCGGACCAGTCCCGTCGGACCAGGCCGTGGTCCACGACGATCGTTGCGCATCCAACGGATGCGGCGAGATCGATGAGGTCGCGGTCGAAGCCGGTGGAGCCGGCATCGATGATGGCGGCGCTGAAGGGGCGCCCGGACTGCAGCCGAGAGGCCAACTCGTTCGTGCTGATGCAGCGAATGAACTCGATCGGCAGGGTGGCCTCGGTCGCCCAGCGGCCGACGAGGCGAAACCACTCCCGGCGGACCGGCGCAACCCCGAGTACGACGAAGCGTTCGCCGGAGTTCACCGACGGACCTGCTCGGGAAGGCGTACGGTCGGTGCGCCGGTCACACCGATCACCGAGACTTCACCCGTTCGATCCGCATTGACGATCCGGGCGGCCGTGTCGCCGTCGGCCAAGCCGAGGCGGAGGACCGCATCGGCGGTGGAGAAGTCCTCCGAACCGGTCTCGTAGGAGAGAACCACGACGCGATCTGCGATGAGCACCGTTGGCGAACCGTCCTCAGAATCGAACGTTGCGTAGACCGAGACGAGCTCACCCGTCGCAAGATCGTCCGGCGCCCGCTCGGGCTCCACGGCGATCGACACCTCCGCCACGCCGGTCTGCGCGTCGGTCCCGGCGTTCTGGCGGACGCTCGATCGCTGGACGAACTCGAGTCGGGCGATCGGGCCGAGAACGACGGATCCGTAGAGTTCGTTCGGGTCCTCGACGACGAACGTGGCGGACTCATCGAGTCGTGCCGTGATCTGTGCGACGTGATGAGGTTCGATCACCGTGCCGGGCGCAAGATCTTCACGCGCCACGACAACCGGGCGGAAGGTCGCATCGTCGCCCAACTGGGTTGCGAGCAGGACGCCGAGGACAGCGAGGGTGATCAGGAGCCCACCGAAGATCGCCCGTCCGCTGGGAAGACGTTTCGACGAACGAATCACCCGTTGCGGGAGTTCCTCAGTCATTCAAAAGCCTTCAAAGCGCGTGAAAGGGTGTTAGGTTGGCGGTCATGACGCAGGCCGACGGTGACTGGCTCTCCACCAAGGAGGCGGCGGCCGCGCTCGGCCTCACGCCTCGCACGCTGTATCGCCTGATCGACGAGGGGCAGCTGCCGGCGTATCGCTTTGGCCGCGTCATTCGGCTCAAGCAACATGAGATCGACGACTTCGTCGGTCGAAGCCGAATCGAGCCCGGCGAGCTCGAGCATCTCTACCCCGAGCCGGTCGCGGCCGACGAGGTCTGAATCCGCGGGTCGTTCCGGATTGGGTGCGGTCATGAGGACTCCTTGGTCGTCGGGCGAGAGACTTCGTCGATGGAACTGAAGGGCACGGTCAGCGAGTCGCCGTCGCCGTCGAGACGCAGCATCAGCTGATCTGCGCCGATGTGGCGAACGGCGCCGGAGACGGTGTGGCCACCCATGAGAACGAGACCAACTCGGTCTCCGACGGCGAGGACGTGTTCGAGGAGATCCGACCACGCGACGGTCTCCGACGGTGTCCGAGCGTTCAGTTCTGGACGTCGGTCGGTGCGCAGGGCGGAGAGCGCCTGCTTGGCCACGATCGTTCGGGTCCCGCCTGTTGCGATCACAAACGCATCCGTCCCGACGATCTCGATCACTCCGCGGGCGTTGGTGCCGTTGCGGGTGAGGCAGGTCACCACGTGTTGGGCCTCCGCGCACGACACGAGCGTTCCCTCAAAGGTGCTCGTCAGTTCGTCGAGCACCTGACGGTCCTCTGCGCGGCGGCGGTCGTCGCGGACCGCCTCCTGGCGCGCTCGGTCGGTGAGTTCGCGCAGACCGATGTCCAGCCTTGCCTCGCGTGCCACCTCTGACCTCCCTCGGACCGCATTCGGTTGGCCTGGACCGATGGTGGACGCTCGACCGCCGGGCTTCATGGGCCTTCGGCGTCATCATCGCGACCGTGTGGACCGGGCCTCCCGACTCACAACGACGGCACATTTGCCGATTGCGACCGGTGGACCGTTCACCTCTCGCAGGTTCGATCAGCCGTCGTGACGCGCTTGTCGTCGGCGGGGTGACCGCCGCGGCCGCATGGGTTACTCCATCGGTGGTGGGGCTCGATCGGGCAGCGGCGGCCGACCCGTCGAACGGGTATTCGGTCGTCTACACCGAGGATTTTCAGGGAGCGATTGGACAACCGGGGGTCGCCAGCTGGTCGACGACGCAGACCGCCAACCCGACCGGTGGCGAGCTGATCCTCGGCCGGTTCACGAACACGACGGTCACGCTGCGCGTCAACCTTCCGCCTCACGACTGCGTGAGAATCTGCTTCGATCTCTATGTGAACGACTCGTGGGACGGCACCAACCCAACGTGGGGAGGCCCGGATCAGTTCGGCTTTCGGATCGACGGGACGACGATCTGGGACGAACCGTACAACTCGAACAATGCGCCGGCCGGGGGCACGATCATCACCGGGCCTGCGCGGTTGTGGTTCACAAATCGCTGGTTCGACCGAGTGATTCGGTACTGCGTCGAGTCCGACCACACGGCCGGCACCGTCCAGTTCGAGTTCTTCGGCTCCGGGCTCCAAAGCGTCAACGACGAGTCGTGGGGACTCGACAACGTCGAGGTGTCGGCCGGCTGAGTACGCTGTGAGGTCCGATCATTCGACCCGGGAACACCGTGACCCAACCGACCGTGACGATCAACGTCGCCGCAAATCAACTGATGTCCAGGCTTCTGGGCTCGCGAGACGAACACCTCCGGATCGTGGAGCAGCGGTTTCCGTCCGCATCGATCCATGCCCGTGGAAACCAGGTGTCGATCTCGGGCGCACACGCAGAGATGGCTGGTCGGGTGATCGAGGAGCTCGTCCTGATGCTCGAATCCGGCCATCCGCTCGATGCACGGACGGTCGAACGCACAGTCGACATGGTCGAAGACGACGAACGCCCGTCTGAGGTCTTCAACTCCACGGTCATTCGGACCGGATCCGGTCGGGTCATTCGTCCAAAATCACCGGGTCAGCAGCGGTACCTGGAGGCGATTGCCTCCAACGTCATCACCTTCGGAATCGGACCCGCCGGCACGGGCAAGAGTTGGCTGGCCGTCGCGATGGGCTTGCGTGCGCTCCAGGCGGGAGAGGTCGAGCGGATCATCCTCACGCGGCCGGCGGTCGAGGCCGGGGAGCGGCTCGGTTTCCTCCCCGGCGACCTCATGCAGAAGGTCGACCCGTACCTCCGGCCGTTGTACGACGCGCTGTACGACATGACCGACGCCGATGGCGTGCAGCGACTGCTCGAGAAGGGCACGGTCGAGGTCGCCCCGCTGGCGTTTATGCGCGGCCGGACGCTGAACTCGAGCTTCATCATTCTCGACGAGGCGCAGAACACGACCCCTGAGCAGATGAAGATGTTCCTCACCCGAATCGGCTTCGGTTCACGCGCCGTCGTGACGGGAGACGTCTCCCAGGTCGACGTCCAGGGGGGTCGGTCGGGCCTGTCCGGACTCGAACGAATCCTCGGTGGGATCGACGGCCTCGCCTTCGTCCGACTCGGAAGTCGCGACGTCGTGCGTCATTCGATCGTGCAGGCGATCGTCGATGCCTACGAGGCCGGATCGGACGCCGAATCCTGATGGCCGTCGTCCATGCGGCCAATGACTCGATGGCCGCAGTTGACCTTGCTGCCTGGCAACAGCTAGCCGAGGCGGTGCTGAGCGAGGAGGGCGTCGCCGACACGGCGACCCTTGATCTCACCTTTGTCGACGAAGCGGCGATCGCTGCGTTGAATGCGGAGTGGATGGACAAGGTCGGACCGACCGACGTCTTGTCGTTTCCGATCGAGGACGACCCACACGTCGAGCATGCCCTGCTCGGCGACGTCGTGATCTGTCCTTCGGTTGTGGCCGCGCAGGCGACCGAGGGGACCGAGGCGGAGATGGCGCTCATGGTCGTGCATGGGATTCTGCACATCCTTGGCATGGACCACGCGGAGCCTGACGAGGCCAAAGAGATGCGGGCGGCGGAGTTGCGTCATCTGAAGGCGTGGTTCGGCGCCGTCGACTCGGGCCAGCGCTCATGACGTGGTGGAGCGTGCTGCTCGCCGTGGCGCTGCTGGTCATCGCGGCGGTCTTCAATGCCGTCGAGACGGTCCTGACCCGGATCTCCGACTCGAAAGCGGATGCGCTCGCCGACGATGGCGTCGCCGGCGGGGACGATCTCGTCATCGTGCTCGAAGACCGTGAGCGTGGGATCGTCGCGACGAAGCTGGTCGGGACCAGCGCCACGGTCGTTGCGGTCGGCATGCTGGCTGCGGGTGCCGCTCAGGTCTGGAACGTCGGCGGTGTCGTGGCGACGGTGGCGGTTTGTGTTGTTCTCGTCGTGGTCATCGGAACGCTTGCTCCGAAGGTGACGGCGGTTCGTTCGGTCGAGCGCCTCGCGGGTCCGTCGGCCCGGATCGTTCGGCGATTGCTCGGCTTCGCTCCCTTTGGCGCCCTCGTTTCGCTTGCCCGGCTCGTCGCCCGGCCTTTCGTCATCGGTGCGGAGCAACGAGCCAGAGAGGTTCCCTCAGAAGAGGAGCTTGTTGCGCTCGCCGATGCGGCGGTCGAAGCGGACGTCCTCGATGACTCCGAGGGCGAGATGATCCAGTCGCTCGTCGACTTCGGCGACACCCTCGTTCGCGAAGCAATGGTGCCCCGGCCCGATGTGCTCGCGGTCGGGGTGGACACGACGATCGAGGACGCCATCGATGCGCTCGTCGAACGTGGGGTCTCACGAATGCCGACATTCGGGGACGACATCGATGACATCCGCGGCATCGTGCACATCAAGGATCTCTTTGCCCGGGTGCGGAGAGGGCGCGGTGACCATTTCGTGTCGATCGCCCATCGCACGCCGTTCTTCGTCCCGGAGACCAAGCGAGCGGCCGAACTGCTGGGCGAGCTGAAGAGTGCCCCGCATTCGATGGTCGTGGTGGTCGACGAATACGGAGGGACCGCAGGAATCGTCACGCTCGAGGACCTCATCGAGGAGATCCTGGGTGAGATCGTCGACGAGTTCGACTTGGACGAAGCACCTTTGCTCGAGCCGCTCCAGCCGGGGGAGTGGCGCGTGCATGGCCGGATCCCCGTGGATGAGTTCAATCAGCTGACAGGAGCCGCTCTGCCCGACGAGGACTGGGACACTCTGGGCGGCCTCATCTTCGATTCGCTTGGGGCAATTCCGCGCGTCGGCGAGACCGTTGCCGTCGGCGGTTTCGCCTTCACTGTCGAAGAAGTCGACGGCCGGCGAATCACCCGGGTCCTCGTGGTTGCCGGCGCAGAGCGGGTCGAAGACGTCGGGGTGGGCCGATGAACGACTTCGCATCGACCGACGGGTACCGATCCGGGTTCGTCACGCTTGTCGGCCGGCCGAACGTGGGCAAGTCCACGCTGCTCAACACGATGTTGGGCGAGAAAGTCAGCATCGTGTCTGACAAGCCGCAGACCACACGCAACCAGGTTCGTGGCGTGCTCCATCGCTCCGACCTGCAGATCGTGTTCGTCGACACGCCCGGAATCCACAAGCCGAGGAGCCCACTGGGGGAACGGCTGAATTCGGCTGCCGAGTCGACAATCGGCGACGTTGACGTCGTCTGCGTGCTCGTTGACGCGACCAAGCCGATCGGGCCGGGGGACAACTGGGTGATCGAACGCTGCCCAGCCGATGCCGTGCTCGTCGTCAACAAGACCGACATCGCTTCGCCCGATCAGGTGCTGACGCAGCTTGGCGAGGCCGCCGCGTTCAATCTCGAGGCGTACTTTCCGGTGTCGGCCCGGTCCGGCGAAGGGGTCGATGCACTCGTCGCTCACCTCGCTGACCGCATGCCGGTCGGTCCGCCGTACTACCCCGAGGACATGGTCAGCGATGCCGCAGACGCGTTCTGGGTGGCAGAGCTCGTGAGGGAGCAGCTGCTGCGGGTGCTCCGCGAAGAGATCCCTCACTCGATCGCCACGCAGGTGACGGAGATGAACTGGCCGCACGTCCGCTGCGAGATCCTCGTCGAGCGGGAGAGCCAGAAGGGCATCGTGATCGGGAAGAAGGGGGCGGTCCTGAAGACCGTTGGCAGCGAGGCCCGCAAGCAGCTTCGAGACGGCACTTACCTCGAATTGGTGGTCCGGGTCGCCAAGGACTGGCAGCGCACGTCGACGATTCTCGACCGACTCGGGTACTGAACTCGTCACATCTCCTTCAGGGGCGCATTCTCCTGTCCGATGAGAGCCTGTGAACCTCGTCGCCGTCCCTGAACCCCCCTCGTCGGATATCTCGGGCTCGTCGGTCATCGAGGGGTCGTCCTCGACGGCGGTGGTATCGATCGTGTCGGCATCGAAGTCGTTCGGTCCCGTGACCGCGCTCGATGGGCTCGATCTCTCGATCGAAAAGGGTCGAATCTCGGTGCTCCTCGGGCCGAACGGCGCCGGCAAGACCACGGCGATTCGGATGATCACCGGCGCCCTCAGCCCCGACACCGGATCTGCTCGAGTGTTCGGTCTCGATCCTGCCGGACCCGATGGGCAGACCGTTCGGCGTCGCTGCGGCGTCGTCTCCGCGAAGCCCTCCCTCTACGACCGCTTGTCCGGATGGGACAACCTGCGCTACGCCGCGGAGCTGTACGACCTCGGGCGGGGCACGTCGACCGACGGACGCATTCGAGAGGCTGCCGCGATGTTCGGCATCGAAGGCTCCCTCGACCACCAAGTGGGTGGGTACTCGACCGGCATGAAGACGCGCCTGGCGCTGTCCCGGTCAGTTCTCCACGACCCCGACCTGCTTCTCCTCGACGAGCCGACATCGGGACTCGACCCAGAATCGGCCTTTGCCGTGCTCGAGCTGATCCGCACGATGACGCGTGAGGGCCAGACCGTGTTGATGTGCACCCACCTGCTGCTCGAGGCCGAAGGTCTTGCGGACGAGATCGTCGTGATGCAAAAGGGCACGACGCTGCTTGCGGGCGTACCCGACGAGCTCGCCGCCGACTACTGGCCGACTCCCCAGGTCCGGCTCTCCTCTCCGGACCATCACGCCTTGGAGTCGCTCCGAAACGAAACGGGGGTGACCAAGGTGGAGCTCGCGTCGGGCTCCGCGGTGGTCGACGTCGACGACCACGACCGCATACCTCAGCTGGTGGCGGCGCTTGTGGCCGCAGGCGCTCCGGTGACCGGCGTGGTTCCGTTCGCTCCCACGCTCGAAGATCTGTACTTCGCCGTCCGGCGAGATCGAGGCGACTCGGAGGGGCAAGACGACATCCGGCCACCCGAAGAGCTCTCGGGTCGGCCTGCGCGCACGCTCCCGGAGGCTGCCTGATGAACTGGTCCAGAACACTGACGGTCGCTCGGACCGACCTCAAACAGCTCGCCCAGGCCAAAGACTTCTGGTTGCCGATGGTGGTCCTGGGATCGCTGTTCTTCGTGGTTTTTCCCGGGATTCTGCTGCTGACGATCACCCAGATCGGACAGGTCGACGTGATCGCGGACATTTCCGACACGCTCGACGTGCTCCCCTCGAGCGCACAGGAACAGATCGAGGGTCAGAGTCCCGAGGGGCGCACCGGTTATGCCCTGGCCGTGTTCTTGTTCGCCCCGGTCGCCGTCGTGATTCCGCTCACGATCTCCACCGCCGTTGGCGCCGCGACCATCGTCGGCGAGCGCGAGCGTGGGACAGGCGAATTCCTGGCCCACTCGCCGGCGGGGGTCCGCGAGATCTACCTCGGAAAGCTGATCGCGTCGCTGCTCCCCGGATACGGGACGACCGTCGTGGGGTTCACCGTCTATTCGATGATCGTGAATCTCACCGTCGGCCCCGAGGTGGGGGGCTGGTTCTTCCCGACCGCGCAGTGGTGGGTGATGATCCTCTGGGTGCTGCCACCGTTCCTTGCGATCTGCCTCAGCCTCGTGCTTCGGCTCTCGGCGCGTGTGACCTCGACGGCCGCCGCACAGCAGGCTTCCGGACTCATCAGCCTTCCGCTGATCATGATCGCCTACTCGCAATCGACGGGGGCGCTGCTCGGCTCAGGAGCGATCGCAATCTGGCTCGGCGGCCTCGCGTGGATCATTGCCATCGTGAGCCTGAATCGAGGGGTGCGCTCCGTCACCCGGTCACGTCTTCTCGGCGTCGCCTCCGGCATGTAATGGGGTCAGGTCTGACATAGCAAGAGGCTTCGTCCGCCGGCGATGCTGCGCCCACCTGTTGCTATGTCAGACCTGACCCATTTCGACGTCATCGCGGATGGAGCGGAGGAAGGCGAGGACCTCGTCTCGGTCCTTGGAACGGCGCAGTGGTGGAAGGGCGTTGATCAGGTCCCACCGGTAGCTCTTCGCGGTCGCGAGACGCTTGTCGAGTACGGCGACCACTCCCCGGTCATCAGCGCGGCGCACCAACCGTCCGGCCCCCTGAGCGAGCAGCATGGCCGCTCGAGGCACGTCGATCTCGCCAAAGGCGCTGCGGCCCACACGGTTGCGTCGGGCGTCGAGCAGCGGGTCGTCGGGACGAGGAAACGGCAAGCGGTCGATGATGACGCAGCTCAGCGAACGTCCGGGGATGTCAACGCCCTGCCAGAAGCTCATCGTGGCGAGCAGAACCGATTCTTCGTCGCCCGTGAAGGCGTCGACGAGGGCGGGCTTGGGGGCTTCGCCCTGGACGAGGAGCGTCATCGGCAGTCGATCGATCAGGTGATCGCGGGCAAGGTTCATGGAGCGAAAGGACGTGAACAGACACATCGTCCGGCCTCCAGCTGCCATCACCAGCGCTTCGATCTCGTTGTGGAGTGCATCGCGGTAGGCATCGTCGCGGGGGTCAGGCATCGTCACTGGGCAATACAGGAGGCCGGCGGTCTCGAAGTCGAACGGGCTCCCGACGTCGAGTACGCGGTGCTCGCCCGCCTCGAGACCGAGTCGTTCGGCCATGCGTGCCGGGACCGTGGCGCTCGTCAGGATGGCGGTCCGGGCGTCCCACAACTTCTCTCGGAGCAGCTTGTCGACGTCGATCGACGCGGCCTTCAGGCTCGGATTGGATCCACCGTCGACCCAGGCAACCGTGCCATCCGCGAGATCGAGCACCATGTCGATGTCGAGCACGACGTGCGTCGCTGCCCGCATCGCCCGCTCCTTGCGGCCGATCACCTCGGACGAACTCTCTTTCGGGATCTTGCGGAGGGCGTCCATGGCCCGATTCGCCCGGTCGCGGGCACGGTCGAGGGTCTTGCCGAGGTCTGCGCCGAGCTCGGCTGCGCCGAGCCGGTTCCCGCCGTGGGGCTCGAGGTCATCGCCGAGTGCCATCCCGATGTCGATGAGGTCCGTGGGCAGCTGGTCGTCGGCGATGATCGAACGGATCGTGTTGGCGAGATTCCGGAATCGACCGCTGGTCAGTTCGAAACCGGCTGCGGAGGCCACGATGTCTTCGAGTTGGTGCGCCTCATCGATCACGACCACCTCATGCTCTCCGAGGATTGCATTGTCGGTGAGGAGATCGAGGGCGTAGAGGTGGGTATTGACGACCGTGATGTCGGCCTCGAGCGCGACCTCGCGCGCCATCTCGGCGAAACAGGTGGACCCCATGGGACATTTCTGAGCGCCGGGGCATTCGGTCGGCCCGACGCTGACCGCGGACCAGGTCCTGCCGCTGGGCTCGAACCAGAGCTCGGCGCGGTCACCCGTGCGGGTGCGCTCGGCCCACGAGGCGATGTCGGCGAGCGCGTCGTCGTCGACAGCGTCGTCTTCTCCCACGTCGAGCCCCAGCTGTTGACCGGTGTCGGAAAGCTCGGACAGGCGCTGTCGGCAGAGGTAGTTGGAGCGCCCCTTGAGTACCGCCCACTCGAACCCCATCTGACCGTCACGTTCGACCTGTTCTGCGAGAAACGGGAGGTCTTTGTTGGCCAGCTGGTCCTGCAGCGCCTTGGTCGCCGTTGCGATCACGGTCCGTCGCTTCACGTGGACGGCGGCGACCAGATACGCGAGGGACTTGCCCGTTCCGGTTCCGGCCTCGACAACAAGGTGTTGTTCTTCGTCGATCGCCTCGGCGACGGCGCGTGCCATGTCGGCCTGGCCGGTGCGGTCCTCGCCGCCACCGGGCAGCGCCGCCGTCACGGCAGTCAAGGTCTCGACGACTCGGTCTCCGGCGCTCACCACCCGGCGCAGCGTAACCACTGCACCTAAAAGCGATGTTCCAATTCCCAAAGGTCCGACGCCGACGGCGGTAGCTTCGAGCCGATGGTTTCGATCGAGTCATCGGTGCTTTCGAGCATCGATCTGTCACAGGTGCCCAGCCACGTGGCCTGCGTGATGGACGGAAACGGCCGATGGGCGCAACAGCGAGACCTTCCGCGCATCGAGGGACACAAGATGGGCGAACACGCCCTGTTCGAGGCCGTCCACGGCGCGCTTGATCTCGGCGTGAAGTGGCTCACGGTCTACGCCTTCTCGACCGAGAACTGGAAGCGTCCACCCGATGAGGTGAAGTTCCTCATCAACTTCAACGACGACATCTTGTTGCGACGCCAACACGAGCTCCATGAGTTGGGTGTCCAGATGCGCTTCGTCGGTCGGCGCGACTGGCGTGTACCGAAGCGACTGATCAAACGCATGGACGAAGCGGCTGCGCTGACGGCAGGCAACGATCGCCTTGTGCTCACGATCGCCTTCAACTACGGCGGGCGGGCCGAGATCGTCGATGCCTGCAAGAGCCTGGTCGAGTCCGGGGTCGACGCGTCCAAGATCACCGAGAAGATGCTCGCCAAGCATCTCTACGACCCGCAGATGCCCGACGTGGACCTGATGATCCGGACGTCGGGTGAGTATCGCACCTCGAACTTCCTCCTCTGGGAACTCGCCTACTCCGAGATGTGGTTCACCGATGTCCTCTGGCCCGACTTCACTCGGCAGCACATGGCCGAGGCCGTGTCGGATTTCCAACATCGAACCCGTCGCTACGGAGGCGTCAACGCATGACCGGGCTCTACCGCGACTCCGCGGTGGTGCTGCGGTCATGGAAGCTGGGCGAAGCCGACCGAATTCTCTCGTTGATGACGAGGCACAACGGCAAGGTGCGTTGCGTGGCGAAAGGGGCGCGCAAGACGCAGAGCCGGTTCGGGAGTCGGACCGAGGCGACCAACCATCTGCAGGTGCAGCTCTACCGGGGGAGAGGCGAGCTCGACACGCTCACGCAGGTCGAAACGATCGAGAACCATCCGGTACTGCGGAGCGACCTGGAGCTCTTTGCCCGAGCGTCGTCGCTGCTCGAGGCCGTTGACGCCGTCGCTCAGGACCGTGAACCCAACGAGGCGCTCTACACGATGCTTCATCGGGGGTTGCAGACGGTTGCGACGAGTGAGAGCCACCTCGTCGTCGCGGGCTTCTTTCTCAAGCTGCTCGCCCGGGAGGGGTTTGCGCCCTCGGTCGAATCCTGCGTCGGCTGTGGCAGCGACTCGAACCTGACCAACATGTCGGTCGCGGATGGCGGCGTGAGCTGTGGCGAGTGCCGCTTGGGTTCGCCGATCACCGTCGAGGCGCTGGCGTTGATGCAATTGGCGCTCGGTGGACAACTCGGCGCGGTCCTGAACCAACCACCGTCTCCGCCGACCCGCGAGGTCGACGTGTTGGCGACTCGGTTCTTGGAGAACATGCTCGAGCGGCGACTCCGTTCCGCCTCCGTGCTCGAGCAGGCCTGAGGTCACACGCCACCTGCCCCAACGCCGAACACTGTCGGCCTAGCCTGTCGGGATGACCGAGCCAACGGCTGACCCCGAACTGTTCGACAAGATCGTGAACCTCTCCAAGAGGCGCGGCATCGTGTTCCAAAGCGCCGAGATCTACGGCGGATTCCGGTCGACCTACGACTACGGCCCGATCGGTGTGCTGTTGCTCCGCAACGTCAAGGATCAGTGGTGGCGATCGATGGTGCAGATGCGTCACGACGTCGTCGGACTCGATGCGGCGATCCTCAGCCCACCCCAGGTGTGGGAGGCGTCCGGCCACCTCGCCAACTTCTCTGACCCGCTGGTCGACTGCACCAACTGCAACGCCCGTCATCGCCTCGACAAGCTCGATGACCCGAATGTCTGCCCGACCTGTGGCAGCAGCGGCACCTTCACCGAACCTCGGGCCTTCAACCTCATGTTCAAGACCCACGCCGGACCTGTCGAGGGTGCGGGTCACGAGGTCTACCTCCGGCCGGAGACGGCGCAGGGCATGTTCGTCGACTTCATGAACGTGCTGAACACGAGCCGGAAGAAGCCGCCGTTCGGCATTGCCCAGATCGGCAAGAGCTTCCGCAACGAGATCACGCCCGGCAACTTCGTGTTCCGGACGCGAGAGTTCGAGCAGATGGAGATGGAGTATTTCGTCCCGCCCGCCGACTCGGCGCACTGGTACGAGTACTGGAAGAACGAACGCCACCAGTGGTACCTCGATCTCGGCATGCCTGCGGACCGGATTCGCCTGCGCGAGCACGACGACGACGAGCTCAGCCACTACAGCTCGGGCACCGCTGACGTGGAGTACTTGTTCCCCTGGGGCTGGGACGAGCTCGAAGGCATCGCCAACCGCGGCGACTACGACCTGACCCAGCACAAGGAGCACTCGGGGGAGCGGATCGAGTACTTCGACCAGCAGGCCAATGAGCGCTGGATCCCACACGTCATCGAACCCGCGGCAGGGGCGACCCGTACGGCGTTCGCGTTCTTGCTCGCGGCCTACGACGAAGAGGTGGTCAACGACGACACGAGAACCGTGCTGCGGCTCGATCCTCGTCTGGCGCCCTACAAGGTGGCGGTGCTGCCGCTGTCCAAAAAGGACACGCTCACCCCGACGGCTCTTGAGGTGTTCGATCGTCTGAAGGGTCGCTGGATGTGTGACTACGACGAGACGCAGGCCATCGGCCGGCGCTACCGCCGCCAGGACGAGATCGGTACACCGTTCTGCGTGACGGTCGACTTCGACACGCTCGACGATCAGGCCGTCACCGTGCGCGATCGGGACTCGATGGGACAGGATCGAGTGTCGCTCGATCAGCTCGAGAGCTATCTGGCTGAACGGCTCCCATAGGTCTGGCCATGGCGGACTGGCGAGCGCTGATCCGAGATCGATCACTGCCGGCCGACGTCCGAAGCGCGTGCAGGGGTTGATCGATGGCATTCGAACCGTTGCATTCGGAACGTCTCGAAATTCGTCGACCGCAGCTCGACGACGTCGACGCGGTCTTCGCGCGCCGCAATGACCCCGAAGTCGCCGAGCTTCAGGCGTGGGAGACTCCCTATCCCCGTGACCGCGTCGAAGAATTGGTCGCGGACTCGGCGGGGCACGACGATCCGCCGATCGACCAGTGGTGGATGCTGACCGTTGTTTCGGAGGCAGGGATCGTCGGTGATCTCGCGCTGCGGCTGCATTGGGACGGCCGTGCTGCGGAGGTCGGTTACACCTTCGACCGTGCCAAGTGGGGCAAGGGCTATGCCTCCGAGGCGCTGCATCGCCTCATCGAGTGGCTCTTCGACGAGCAGGAGGTCACCCGGGTCGCCGCACAACTTCACCCGGACAACATTCGCTCCGCTCGGGTGCTGGAGCGATGCGGGTTCGACTTCGAGGGGCACACCCGCAACAGCTTCTGGGTTGGCGACGAGAACTCCGACGACCTGCTCTATGGGTTGACGCCGGATCGGTGGGACGAATGGAACCAACGCCCGACCGGCCCACCGGAGGTGCTCGAGTGGGTCGAACCCGATCCGCAGAAGCTTCGTGCACTCGTCAATCTGACGCTTCATCACAGCCAGAAGCGTTTCGTCTCACCGATCGCGGTGTCGCTCGCCCAGGCGGGCTTTCCGCCGACCTATGACGGCGATGCGCCCGAGGTCCCGTGGCCGCGTGTCATCGTTGCGGACGGCGTGCAGGTGGGCTTCGTGATGATGGCCGAGCCGAGCGCTGAACGTCCCGATGCGTCGCTGTGGCGTCTGTCGGTGGACCGCAACCACCAGGGCAGAGGCATCGGCAAACGGACCGTCCAGATGGCGATCGAGCAGGCGAAGGTGTGGGGTGCGCCGGGCATCGAGGTGTCGTGGGTGCCCGGCGTCGGCTCTCCCGAGCCCCTGTATCGGGCCTGTGGCTTCGAGCCGACCGGCGAGATCCTGGACGACCTCGAGATCGTCGGGCGTCTCGGGTTTTGATCATCGATCGTCTGTTCGTTCTCGCCGTGTCGGCGCGGGTGTTGGCAAGATAGGTTCCCTCCATGGGGATCGTCGACGAGGACGTCGAACGGGTCAGGCAGGCGACCGACATCGTCAAACTGATCTCGGAGCACACCCAGCTCAAACGCGTCGGACGGCGTCAGGTGGGCCTGTGCCCGTTCCACACCGAGAAGACCCCGTCGTTCTCCGTCAATGCCGAAGAGGGCTTCTACCACTGCTTCGGGTGCAAGGAATCCGGCGACGCGATCACCTTCGTGCGAGAAATGGAGCACCTCGACTTCCCCGGAGCGATCGAAGCGCTCGCCCGCCGGGCGGGCATCCAGGTGCGCTACACCGACGCTGGCGAGGGGGCGGCGCGCAGCCGCAAGAAGATCCTCGTGGGGCACGTTGCCAAGGCGGTGGAGACATATCACGACTGGTTGTTGTCCAGCGGCGATGCGGGAGAGGCTCGGGGCTATCTGCGGACCCGCGGTTTCGACGGTGAGCTGGTGCGGACCTATCAGGTCGGCTTCGCTCCGGACTCCTGGGATGCCCTTGCCCGTCAGCTCCGCTTGAGTGACAAGGATCTGATCGATTCGGGACTCGGCAAGATCAACTCGATCGGCAAGCAGATGGATTGGCAGCGGGGACGAATCGTCTTCCCGGTCTTCGATGAGCGCGGCGACGCGGTCGGGTTCGGCGGACGGATTCTGCCCGGAGGGGAGGGCGCCAAATACATCAACTCGCAGGAGTGTGCGGTCTATTCGAAGAGTCGGATTCTCTACGGGCTCAACTGGGCAAAGGAGCACGTGGTGTCGTCGGGCGAGGCGGTCATCTGTGAGGGCTACACCGACGTCATCGGCTTTGCCCGCGCTGGGGTCAAGACCGCCGTGGCCACCTGCGGTACTGCGCTCACCGACGACCACCTGAAGCTGCTCAACCGCTTCACCAAACGCCTCGTGCTGGCCTTCGACGCCGATGACGCCGGGAAGGCGGCCGCCGAGCGGGTGTATGAGTGGGAGCAGAAGTACGAGATGGAGATCGCCGTTGCGGATCTGCCCGCCGGGGTCGACCCCGATGATCTGTCACGCACCGATCCCCAGCGGCTGGTCGATGCGGTCGCCAACGCAAAGGCGTTTCTCGAGTTTCGAATCGACCGCGAGTTCGCCCGACACACCCTCGACACCAACGAGCATCGGGCCCGCGCCGCCGAGGCAGTGATCGACCTCGTCCGTCAACACCCGAACGAGCTCGTGCGAGACCAATACGTCATGGACATCGCAGATCGTTGCCGGGTCCCCGCCGATTCGCTGCGACCGATGCTCAAGGGGCAGCGGCGACCGGTCGCCCGGCGCGAACCCGTGGCCCCACCGGTCCGGATGGGGTCGGACCACATCGAGGATCAGGCCCTGCGACTCGTGATCGACGGGGACGAATGGGCGTGCGACCTGCTGACAGCCTCGATGTTTTCGACCCCGAAGCGCCGGGCCGTGTTCGGCGCCGTGCGAAGCGCGGCGAACGTGCGCGAAGCTGTGGACATGCTCGGTGCAGATGAGGGGAGTCTGCTGATGGAGCTTCAGGCGGACCCTGAAGACGATCTGGACTCATCAGCCGTCGTCACGCGCATGCTCGGGCTCACGGCGCGCCGACTCGCCGACGACCTTGACGCCCAACTGCGGGCCGGAGGCGACGTCGCAGAGCTTGCAGCGGACATTCGCTACCTGCGGCAGTGGGCGAGCGAGTTGAGAGAGCCGATGTCGGACCTCAATGACGTCGTCCCGCTCGCCGATTGGATGGCAGTGCAATTCGGGGATGAGCAAGGGGACCTGTCGTGAGTGAGGCGGCGCAGGTGCCCGAACGAGACGAAGTGGGCGAACGTCGACAGCGGAGAGAACGCGTGCATGCGCTCAGCTCCGACCGGTCGTCGCGTTCGACGGACTCGACCCGTGTGTATCTGAAGGAGATCGGTCGGGTTCCGCTCCTGACGACCGAGGAAGAGGTCCGTCTCGCCGAGCGCGTGGCACGCGGGATGAAGGCCGAAGAGGAACTCGCCCTTCACCATGCGGCCGAGACGTACGACTCGATGGACACCGGCCGCAGGTCGTTGCTCGAACGCCACGTTCGAATGGGCGAGGCAGCGAAGAACGACCTGACGCAGGCCAATCTCCGTCTCGTCGTATCGATCGCAAAACGGTATTCCGGTCGGGGGATCCCGTTGTTGGACCTGATCCAGGAGGGCAATCTCGGTCTGATGCGAGCGGTCGAGAAGTTCGACCACCAGAAGGGCTTCAAGTTCTCGACGTATGCCACCTGGTGGATCCGCCAGGCGATCACGCGAGCCATTGCGGATCAGGCCCGCACGATCCGCATCCCCGTGCACATGGTCGAGGTGATGAGTCGAGTGCGGCGTGAGCAACGCCGCCTCACTCAGGAATACGGCCGAGAGCCCACCATGGACGAGCTCGCAGCGACCTGTGACCTGTCTGCTCAGCGGGTCGAGGAGCTGTTGAAGATCGCTCAGGATCCGCTGTCGTTGGACACGCCGGTCGGCACCGAGGACGACACGTCCTTGGCGGATTTCGTCGAGGACTCTCAGGCCCGTCGTCCGGTCGACGAGGCGACCCGAATCATGCTGAAGGCCGAGGTCACCAAGGTGCTCGGTTTGCTCAACGACCGAGAGCAGGAGGTGGTGCGGCTTCGCTTCGGGCTCGACGATGGTCGCCCTCGCACGCTCGAGGAGGTCGGCCGGACGTTCGGGGTGACCCGCGAGCGCATCCGCCAAATCGAGTCGAAGACGCTGGCCAAGCTCCGACACCCCCAGCGCAGCGAACACCTCAAGGGTTATCTCGTCGACTGATGCGTCGCTGGCGACCATGGGCGGCGGGATTGGCCGCCCTCGCCGTCGCCTGCACGTCGGAGCCGATCGAGTCAGCAGCGCCGGACACGGTCACCGAGCCGGTCGAGGTGACGACCTCCTCGAGTTTGCCTCCCTGGGCGGGGGACAAGATCACGCTGTTTCGGCCCACGTGGCCGGAGGGTTACGTGGGCGCGCAGATCGCGCACGACCTCCTGGAGGAGCTTGGCTACGACGTCGAACCACCGGATGCACATGAGGTGGCGCCCGACCTCGTGTACCGCCAAATGGCGCATGGGGAAGGCGACGTGTTCCTCAGCGGTTGGATGCCGGGACACCGCTCGTGGCTCGAGGTCTCACTTCGCAACGGCCGCACGGTTGGCGAATTGCTCGTCGTATTCACTGAGCCGATCATTCCTGCAGGTGGTCTGCAGGGACTATTGGTGACAAAGAACTGGGCGGACAGGGACGGTTTCACCACGGTGGATGAACTCAACGCCGACCCGAAGTTGGTGGCGAAGCTGGACGAGGACGGCGACGGCCGCGCACAGATCATCGGCTGCCCGGAAGATTGGCACTGCGATGACCAAATCAATGCCATGATCACGTTTGCTGGCTGGTCCCAGATTCAGCAATACACGCCTGGCGACTTCGAGGACGCCTTCGAGCAGTTCGTCTCCGAAGCCCGAGAAGGCCGACCAGCGATTGCCTACGTGTGGTCCCCATCGCTCCACTTGGGACGCGCTGAAGTGGGCCTGCACACGATGTGGCTGTCGATCGAGGAATCGTCAATTGTCGATGACTCGGATCCTCTTGGCTGGGACGGTCCGGTGGACTTCGACCAACGGCCGGGCTATTCCGCCCTCCCCGAAACGGACTGCCTCAGCGGCCCGGATGGTTGTCAACTGGGGTGGCGAGGGAACGACATCCATGTCGTGGCCAACGCGAACTGGGTCGCCGACAATCCGGCTGCCGAGGCGCTACTGGCGGCCATGCGATTCGACTATCGCCAAGCTTCGCAGTGGATCCTTGAGACGGGGGACGATCCGTCGCAGGCCGATGTGGAACAGGTGGCTCGCGGGTGGATCGACGCAAACCGCGATCTCGTCGATCAGTGGCTTGCCGAGGCCCGCCGCGGCGGCTGATGACGTCCCGGTATTGCCGCATGACAAACGTGGGCCCGGTGGGAATTGAACCCACGACCGAGCGATTATGAGTCGCCTGCTCTAACCATTGAGCTACGGGCCCGGCGAGAGTCTAGGACCACCGGCCGATTTCGCTCGCCGAGCGGATCGGTTCTCGGAGGGCGCTGCTATCATCGTGCGAGCACAATCCGGGGTAGCTCAGCTGGCAGAGCAACTGACTGTTAATCAGTGGGTCGTGGGTTCGAGCCCCACCCCCGGAGCGAAATCGGCGGCGATGGAAGCGCCCCGGCAGGTCAGCGGAGCTCGCTGAGCGTCAGGCCGACACTCTGCGATTCAGCCGAAGAGCGCCCAGGCGGCGCCGGTCATCGCCACGAAGCTGGCAACGCCGGTCAGCACGAAGGGAAAGAGCGGGTCCTTCACGAACGCTTCAGTGGTCGTGTAGCGCTTGGCCTCAGCGGGTTGGACGGTGGTCGACGGGGTGGCCGCGTCGACGGCGTCGGCCTCTGTTGGCTCGATTTCGGTTTGCAGCCCGAAGGGCGCCGTCACAGACACTTTTCCTCCATGGTGATGCTTCGTTGGTGTATCGACACCTGAAGCGATCTCCTGAGCCGTGAAACTACCCTGTGTCCACGTTGCGTGGGCAAGGGGGCGGTCGATGTCACATGATTGACATCAAGTGGTCGTGACAAGTGGGTG
Source organism: Acidimicrobiales bacterium (assembly GCA_020629635.1). Taxonomy (GTDB): domain Bacteria; phylum Actinomycetota; class Acidimicrobiia; order Acidimicrobiales; family SHLQ01; genus SHLQ01. Next base: position 629,326 of record JAHDCX010000001.1, read on the forward strand.
AGAACACCCAGCGCGCGGACCTTCTGACGACTTCGCGTCGCTCAGATGAGTTCCTCGCCGAGCCACACGGTCGCTCGGTCGAGGAGATAGTCGCTCACCGCATGGCAGCGATCGAGCACGTCGCAGAGGTCGTCTTCGCCGAGGTAGATCCGCGAGAGGGGGAGCTCGACGCGAGCGACGACGTTGAGGGTGCGTTGCGGAGCGTCGGTGACGGCAGCAAATCCGTCGACCGCCGAGATGTCGAGAGGCAGTCCTGGACCGCCAACACCGGCAAGATCGGTCGCCAGCAGAAGCAGATCGGGGGACTTGGCGAGCGGCGGGAGGCTCCAGGTGAAGAGCAGCGGAAAGCCCAAGTCTTCGGACGGCGCATCTTCGGGATCGGGGAGTGCATACACCTCGTCCTCGAAGGCGAGCATCACGCGGGGGTCGATCTCGAGCGAGAGATGCAGGTCGAGCGGTCCACCGCAGGCATGTTCGGGGTGGAGGTCGACCTCGAACGCCTGACGCATCGAATAGGTCTCGACGAAGTGCCGCTCGTCGTGCACATGGAACCCGTGGTGGGTCGCATGGTCCTTCAGGTCGGTGATGAACCCGGCGATGTCGATGATTGCCACTACGGTGCCTTGCCACAGGGTCGGATCGATTGGTGCGGTGCGACACTACCAACTCACCCTCCCCGCGGCACATGAGGAGCCCACGCGGATGAACGATTCACCTGCGCATCGCCAGGCGCTCGCCGAGATTGTTGATCTGGCAGGCGCTCGCTTCGCCGAAGTCGCCGAGCGAGAGGCCGAGGGGAGTCGTCCGGGCCAATACGGCCTCGACCTTGCCGTCGATGGGCCGGTCGTCGAGGCCTTGCTTGCCGCCGGCTATGGCGTGCTCAGCGAGGAGGCGGGAGAGGTGGCCACCGATCGAGGGCTGATCGCGGTGGTCGACCCGATCGATGGATCCACCAACGCCTCGATTGGGTTGCCCTGGTTTGCGACAAGTGTGTGTCTGGTCGACGATGACGGCCCGCTGGTCTCGGTCGTCAAGAATCATGCGAGCGGAATCGTGTGGGACGCGATCAGAGGCGGTGGCGCCCGCCGGTCTGGAACCGCCCTGAGGGTGGACGCGACGCGTCGAGGGCCCATCGTCGGGGTCAACGGGGTGCCTCCGGACGAAGGCCCGTGGGCGCAGTTCCGCTGTTACGGCGCTGCAGCACTGGACCTCACGGCTGTCGCCTCGAATGTTCTCGACGGTTACGTCGACTTCGACTTCGAGGCACACGGTGTCTGGGACTATCTCGGCGCCGCACTCATCTGCGACGAAGCCGGGGCGATCATCGCAGACGCAGAGCGACGTCCGCTCACGGTGCTGGAGCACAGCGCTCGCCGCACGCCTGTTGCGGCGCGGGACGCAGCGTTGCACGAAAAGCTCATGGAGTGTTGGGCAAACGCACGCGACACTCGATGACCATGCGTAGCCGATTCGTTGCCCGAATACTTTCCCGCGGCGCCGGCGCCGTTCTCGCCGTACTTGTCGCCTCCACGACATTGGGGGCGTTGGGTGCTCCAGCTGTTGAGGCAGGGCTCGGAGACGGGCGCGTGTGGGGCGACAACCAATTCGGTCAGCTCGGAGATGGGACCACGATTGCGCAGACGCAACCGGTGGCGGGGCCGAGCGGATCGCTCGACCTTGCCGGCGGACGCCACCACGTCGTCAGCGTTGCCGCCGACGGCACCGTCACGGCCTGGGGGTGGAACGGCTTCGGTCAGATTGGCGACGCGACCGTGATCGACCGGCTGATCGAAACGACGGTGCCCGGGGTCCGAGGCGCATCCGCGGTCGGTGCGGGCCACTATCACTCGCTCGCCGTCGTCGATGGTGCCGTGTGGGCGTGGGGTCGGAATGCGACCGAACAGCTCGGACAGGCCGCCCGATGGGCACAGCCGGAACCCGTCGAGGTTGTCGGCGTTGACTCGGCGGTGATGGTTGCGGGAGGACGCGAACACTCGATGGCCCTTTTGGCTGACGGGTCGGTCGCAACCTGGGGCGGCAACCGTGTCGGCCAACTCGGCGACGGCACGCTCGAGCAACGAGCTGCGCCAGCCGTGGTCGTCGGCCTCGACGACGTGACCCACATCTCCGCAGGACGCATCCACAGCCTGGCCTTGCGGGCAGACGGCACCGTCTGGACGTGGGGCGACAACACCTACGGCCAGCTCGGCGACGGCACGATCACCTCACGGTCAACGCCAGTTCAGGTGACCGGGTTGTCCGACGTCGTCCGGGTCGAAGCATTCGGCTTCCATTCGGTCGCGCTGACCGCAGACGGGACCGTGTGGGCATGGGGGCGGAACAACCTCGGCCAGCTCGGCGACGGCACCGAGACGCAGCGAACCTCACCGGTTCGGACCGACGTTCCGCCGGCGATCTCGATCGGTTCGGGCCGGGACTACGCGATGGCGGCGACCGCAGATGGCACCGTCTGGACGTGGGGTCGGAACGATCTCGGCCAGTTGGGTGACGGGACGTTCGTCGATCGAACGACGCCCGTAGCAGTCGAGATTGGCGAACTCGTCGAGGAGCTCGTCGGAGGTCGTGACTATGTGGCAGCCCGCCTCGGAGGTGATGTGGCACCGCCTCCGCCGCCTGCCGGTCCCATCTGCGTGGCGGACGTGATCGGATCAGATCTCCACTTCGCGTGGAGTGACGGCCTTGGCCGAGCGGTGCTTCGACGCGCCGGACGATGGTTCGCCACGCCGGGCGAAGTCACCGAGTACGTCGCGTCGGGCCGAGCGGCCGATCCGGGACCGTGGTTGGTTCGGCTACGCGCCGACGGCATGGTTCGTGACGTCGAGTGTGTCGTCCAGGGCGAACCTCCACCGGCCGGCCCGTCCTGCACACTGACCGTGATTGGCGCCGATGCCGTTCTCGAATGGGACGGCGATCTTCCCTCCGTCAATCTGCGGCGAAACGGATCCTGGCTTGCGACCCCACCTGATGGCGCCACCTCGTGGACCGTTTCCGGTGGCGCCGGAGACACCTACGTCGTTCGGTCTCGAGACGCGGGCGTGCGTACGGACCATGCCTGTGAGTGACCGATGCCGGGAGGGGATGGTCGGGCCCGGTCAGCCGATCTCGAGCCGGAAGGCTTCGATCGGCCCGTAGGCGGACGTGCGCCGCATGTCCGACCCGTCCAGATAGCCGATGCGGGGGAGCAGCACGGCCGCTACCTCGGGTGCCTCGACCACGCTCAGGTCAAAGAAGACCGTTGTCTCGTCGCCCGAAACGGACTTCGCGGTCGCTTCGATCGTCGTGTCGCCGTCGAGGACGAACCACGATTCTTCAGCCAGCACCTCGGGCTCTCGGCACCCGGACGGGTGTGAGCCCAGCCGAATGTCCGTCGGCCGGATCGTGATCGCGGCGACGTCGCGCCGCACTTCTGCTCCCACGACCTCGACGGTCATGAAGACGCCGACCGGATCGCTTCGGCTTTCGATGCAGGGGAGTGGGACGACCCGGCTGGACACGAGTGACTCACGTTGCAACGTGGTGAGCGAGCGGAGTTCGGAGAGGTCGACCAGGTCTGCGGGCAGGCGACGCTGCAAGAGGGCGGCATCGAGGTCCCCGGTCGTCGGTGAGGCGTCGTCGCGAACCAGGACCGAGCCGACCGCGAGGGCAGCCGCGATGACGACGGCGGCGATCATGACGGTTCTGGACATCGACGCCACCTTGACACGCTCGGACGGAATCCTGGAAGGGATGCAGGTTGAGAACCGGCCTGGTGGGCAGCCGATTCCCCGACCGACGCAGAACGGCGGAGGGAACGACGTGGGCGTTCTGGGACAGCTTTCAAACCCTCACCGGAGACTCTGGCAAGAGCTCACTGAGTAGCGCAAGGTGGCGCTTACCCCCCCGCCCCGAATCAGAACCCGCTCTCCCCACTCAAAGGGACTGTCGCAGGGTTTGTGTAAGTGGGGTGGTCCTGACTGGTCCGTGTGCTGAGTGTGCGGGCCGGAGAGGATCATTCCTGTGACTATTTCTGAATCCGCTGCTTGCCGATGTCGACACTGCTGTTGATGGCGTGCAGCGTCAATCGATCGATCTTGACGATGTTGCCGCTGGCCTTGTGGAGGCGGCCCGTGCCGATGGGGTCGCGTTGACCGGCGATGACGGCTTGTTGGCTGGTCTGGTGCGTCGTGTGCTCGAGGAGGCCTCGATGTCGAGATGACTGATCATCTCGGCTACTCCCCGCACGCGGTCGAGGGCCGGGGCAGCGGCAACAGCCGTAACGGCTACTACTCCAAGACGGTGCGCACCGAGG
>JAHDCX010000027.1 GCA_020629635.1 Acidimicrobiales bacterium
CCATCAACCAACCAAACGTCGCATAGCAACTGGATCAACTAACGGGTCCCCCTCATTGAGTCAATCTTCTTCCGTGACGGAGCGTACGATGGCGCCGATCTTGCCATAATGCTTGCACGGGAAGCTTTGGATGCAGGAATCGAGAGAGTAGAGATTAGCGTTACTGAGAACGAGATGATCGTGAGGAGCGATCGCGACTGGATTCCGGCGGATTATGAGAGCTCAGTGTTCACGACGATCGTCTCGCGACCGACCGGCGGCCAGAATGCAATCTATGCGGCGGTTCTCGTCAAGGAGTTTTCGGCTTATGGTTGGACCGCACTTCGCGATGATATTCGGCAGCTGAGCGGAGACACGGACTTACAAGAGAGGCTCAATGAACATAAGGTGCGTGGGTTCGAACGTTCAATCGGGTTCTCACGTGAAAGACGTCCATCGACTTGATCGTGCCGCGGAAACTGTATAGACATGGCTTTGTTTCTCGCGCAAAGAGTCCTCGAAGATCGAAGTCGATATCTAAGGCACAATGATCTGCTCGTTTATAGTCTCATTGTCCTTGAAGTTTCGGCATCGGCACGTGTACACATTCATCCTGTCTCCGTCGGCGAAGGAGTAGATGTTCGTCAGGGTATCGCTGTTGGTACTACTGATCGAAAGCTCGAGCTCCAGTCGAATCAGATTGAATCACGCAGCTTTGTCTTCTGGCACGAAGATCGTGATCGCGAGTCGATCGTGCAGTTCGCGAAGAGGTCAGATGAGATACTTCGCATGACTCTTTGGAACGTGTGGCTTGGACCCCAAGACTCGATACGAGCTTGGACTGGCAATGCCGGCATTCTTGTGTCGGGCGATGCAAGTTGCTTCACCATGCGCTGTAGTAGCGGGCTAGGTCCGATTGATTTCTCAAACCAGGTTGTCGAAGTGGAAGTAGAGGCTTCACATGCGAGGCTAGCGAGCGCTGAAGACGAAAGCTCGAGCGAGTCCTGATTTCCTGTCAAGTAGACGGGCGTGATACTCGGTGCCGGTGGTTGCGACGCAGTGGCCGGCGCGACGCTGAAGGATCCGGGCCACGCGTCGTGCAAAGAGGTTCACTATCTCGCTTGAGGAGTTACAGGTGTCTTCCGATGAGGAAACGAGTGTTCTGAAGCAAGCCGTAGACGAGTTGGCTGGTCGTCTGAGCGGCTCGGATCTCTTGGATGAAGTAGCCGCTCGCCTCGGATGCGAGGTGAGTGCAAACACGCTGATGTGGTACGTATTCGACCATCAGCCTGGAAGATTTGACCTTGCCTACTCGCTCGTCAAGGCGCGCTATCTTCACGCAGATCGAGAGACTGTCGACCAGGTAATGGAACAGATCAGAAGCCCAACTCTTCTCTCGGAACCGGACGATAGTTGAAGGCACCTACAGCAGGGTGGCGAGGGCCCAGAGGGTCATGATGGCGCCGATGCCGGCGTAGAGGAGGGTGCGCAACACCGGCGGTCGTTCGAGGTCGGCGTCGTCGAGATTCTCGGGAGGCCGCACAAGTGCGAGCACGTTGCCCACGAGAAGCGCACCGCCGAACGCGAGGGTGAGCAACGGCAGCAGGTTCTCGCCGAGGAACAGCGTCTGGGCGATCATCACGAGCGAGAGGATTCGAACTCAAGGCGCCATTGCATCGGCCCGATGGTAGTGGTGTCCGGCGATTCGCCCTCCCGGACATCTCGGAACCGGGTGGGGGTCACGACTCCCTCCACGCATCACGACAGCACTCCGGTGCTGGCACCCTCCGTGGCTCCTGCCCGTTCCTTGAGAGTCGCCCCCGGCCGGTTGGCGGAACGCGGCCGGGGACTTCCATCCAGAAGTCGGCGGTTCTTCTGGGTGGCGTCGTCACGCTACGCAGGGATTTTCGTGAGAGCCACGACCTGAATTTCAGGCGAACCGGCGCACCAGCAGGGCCTGTTCGACCGCAGCCTGCGCGGCCTCCTCGCCCACGTTGTGCTCGCCCGGATCCGGCATCGAACGGGCGATGGCCTGCGCCTCGTTCTCGACCGTGAGCACACCCATGCCGATCGGCACGCCCGTTGCGAGCTGCACGTCGAGGATGCCGCGCCCGCATTCGCCGGCCACCAACTCGTAGTGCGTCGTCTCGCCCCGGATCACCGCACCCACGACCACGATCGCGTCCACCCGTCCACTCCTGGCGATCGTCGCGGCGGCGAACGGCAGCTCGAAGGCGCCGGCCACGTCGACGACCTCGATCGACGTGACGCCCAGATCGGTCAGGCCACGCTGCGCTCCCGCAGTCAACCGATCGACGATCTCGGCGTTCCACCGAGTCCGCACGATGACCGCCCGCACGCCACTGCCGTCGATGTCGGCGACCTCCGCCCGTTGATCACCCGACGCCATCACGCACCGTCCGACTCGTTGGTCATCAGATGTCCCATGCGCTCCCGCTTGGTCGCCAGGTAGCGGGCGTTCGCCTCGGTCTCGGTGATCTCGATCGGCACGCGTTCGACGATCTCCAGGCCGTAGCCCTTCAGGCCGCCGTACTTGCTCGGGTTGTTGGTGAGCAACCGCATCGACGTGATGCCCAGATCCGCCAGGATGTTCGCTCCCACCCCGTACTCACGTGAATCGACCGGCAGTCCCTGCGCCGTGTTGGCGTCGACCGTGTCGAGCCCCTCGTCCTGCAGGCCGTACGCCCGGATCTTGTGCGCGATGCCGATCCCGCGGCCCTCGTGGCCGCGCAGATACACGAGCGCCCCGCAGCCTTCATCGGCGATCATCTGCATCGCCCGGTGGAGCTGGTTGCCGCAGTCGCAACGCTCCGATGCGAGCAGGTCGCCAGTCAGGCACTCCGAATGCACCCGAACCAGCGGATCCGCGCACTCGGCGACATCGCCCATCGTGTACACGAGGTGTTCCTCACCATCGAGCAGCGACCGATAGGCGTGGGCCGTGAAATCGCCGTACGCCGTCGGGATGACCGCCTGTGCGAAGTGTTCCACGAGCTTCTCGCTGCGGCGCCGATACTTGATCAGATCGGCGATCGAGATCAGCTTGAGACCGTGTTCGTCGGCGAACGCCCGGCACTCCTCGAGCCGTTTCATCGTGCCGTCGTCGTTCACGATCTCGCACAGTGCACCCACCGGCGCCCGCCCGGTCATCGTGCACAGATCGAGCGCCGCCTCGGTGTGACCGGCGCGCTTCAGCACGCCACCTGGACGGGCCCGCAACGGGAAGATGTGTCCCGGCCGAGCGAGATCGCCGGCCACGGTCGACGGGTCGGCGAGCGCCTGCACGGTCCGGCTTCGATCGCCCGCCGAGATCCCGGTCGTGCAGCCCTCGATCAGATCCACCGTCACGGTGAATGCCGTGCGGTGCGACTCGGTGTTCTCCGCGACCATCAGCGGCAGCCGGAGCGACTCCGCCAGCTCGTCGGTCATCGGCGCACAGATCACGCCCGACGTCCACCGGATCATGAACGCCATCTTCTCTTCGGTCATCGCGTCGGCCGCGATGATCAGGTCACCCTCGTTCTCGCGGTCCTCGTCGTCGACCACCACGAGGAACTCCCCGCGGGCGTAGGCCTCGAGGGCGTCGGGAATCGGGTCGAGGATCGACTCGTCGTGCGGTGCGGTCTCGGTGTTGCTCACTGGTCGCCTCCCTGGAACTGCAGTTGACGTTCGACGTATTTCGCGAGCACATCGACCTCGATGTTGACTCGCTGTCCCGGGTCACGGTGCCCGAGCGTCGTGACCGCCGCGGTGTGCGGGATCACGGCGATCGTGAAGCTGTCCTCGTCGAGATCGGCGATCGTCAGGCTGATCCCGTCGATCGTGATCGACCCCTTCATCACCACATAGCGGGCGACGTCCGCCGGCAGCGCGAAGCGATACCGATACGACCCGTCGTCGAGCTCGTCGATCGACAACAACGTCGTTGTCGCATCCACGTGACCCTGCACGATGTGGCCGCCCAAGCGGTCGCTCGCCCGGACCGACCGCTCCAGATTGACCACATCGCCCACGGCCAGATCGCCGAGGCTCGTTCGGTCCATCGTCTCGGGCACGGCGTCGACCGCAAAGCTCTCCGCGTCGTGGTCGACCACGGTCAGGCACACGCCGTTGACGGCAATCGACGCTCCGATTTCTGCATCATCGAGGACGGCAGGGGCGTGCAGACGCAGCCGGATGCCGTCCCCGATCGGTTCGAGACTCGACACACGGCCGAGACTCTCCACCAATCCGGTGAACATGGTTCTGATCTCCTCTCCCATCCGGACTCTCACCGTCGGCCCAGGAGTCACACCTGGTCAGCCTCCCCGCGGGGTTCCACGGAGGGCTCGTGGGCTCGTCGACACCCACCGGAGCGGGCACCGCATCACCACCGGTCGGGACTTTCACCCTTCCCTGAGGATCTTGTGAAGGCTCAGGGTACGAGTCGCGGGATCGGGTTCGCTACCCGGCCGGGGGTGGCTCGGCGGCGACCGATCCGGGGTCATCGAGGAGGGCGATGATCTCCGGTGCGGCGATCACGACCCCGTCATTCTCCAACGCCTCGTGGTTGGCCTCGAGGTCCTGACCCGAATAGCGGTAGTTGACCAACAGACCGTGCGACTCCGCCATGCCCTTGGCAGACGTGTCGCCCTTCCAGTTGATGCGCTCCACCCGGGCACCGTTTCGAAGATGGAACCGGGCGACCGGATCGAGCGGACGACCGTGGCGGCGCTCGACACAGAGGTACCGGGCGCACGCTCGTTCCATCGCGGCCTGGTCGGACGTGTCGATGGCCGGCTCGGCGTCGGCCAGCCAGCGGCCGAAGCCGGGGATCGGCGACAGCGTGGCGAACGTCTCGAGCTCCGGCAGCTCGGCCCGCAGCAGCGCGGTCACCTGCTTGATCAGGAAGTTGCCGAACGAGATGCCCCGGAGCCCGGTCTGGCAGTTGGTGATCGAGTAGAAGATGGCCGTGTCGGGCACCGACGTCATCGCCGGGTCCCGCGGAGCGAGCACGTTCTGGATCGAACGCGACATGCCGCTGGTGAGCGCCACCTCGACGAAGATGATCGGTTCGCCCGGGAGGCTCGGATGGAAGAAGCCGAAGCTGCGGCGATCCTCTTCGAGGCGACGCCGCAGATCGTGCCATCCGGAGATCTCGTGTACGGCCTCGTACTCGATGAGCTTCTCGAGGATGTGGGCGGGCGTCTCCCAGTCGAGTCTGCGCAGCTCCAGAAACCCGCGGTTGAACCACGACCGCAGCAGATGCTCGAGGTCCCGTTCGACCGGTCGGAGCTCGGGATGGTCGGCGCGCCGTTGGACCGCCGCGGTGCGCAGTGACAGCAGACAACCGATGCCGCCCGGCGCGGTGTTCATCACCCGGAACAGCTCTTGGCGCGACGCTTCGGCCGCGTCACCGAGCGCCTGGGCGGTCTCGGCATTGGGCGTCGCCTGCCACGCGTCGACGGCCGCTTTCAGCCGGGCTTCGTCCGGGCCGAAGCGTTCGAGCAGATGCCGCAGGAACGCCGTGATGACCGCCTCGTCGGCGGCGTCGATCCGCCGGACGAGCTGTTCGGCGAGCGCGGTCGACGACGGCTCGCCCGTGAAGTGCAGCACGGCCTCAGCCGTGCGAAGCAGGATCGTTGCGTGGTCAGCGGCGGAAGTGGTCATGACATGACTCGGGGCGCCGCCCCGAAGAGCGACGCCCCGTGAGGATCAGGGTCCGAGTCGTGAAGCGGTCAGCTCTGCGGAATGCGCAGCACCTGGCCGGGGAAGATCTCGTCGGGGTCCTTCAGCATCGGCTTGTTGGCCTCGAAGATCTCCGGGTAGCGGTTGCCGTCGCCGTAGGCGGCGGTGGCGATCGCCCAGAGGGTGTCGCCCGACTGCACGACGTACATCTCCGAATCGGAGGCGTCGTCGCTCGCAACGGTGAGGTCCTCGTCGACCTTGCCGACGCCCTCGACGTTGCCGACCGCAAGAATCACGCGCTCCTTGGTGGCGGCGTCGGCGGCTTCGCCATCGATGTAGGCGGTGCCGTCGTCGAAACGGATGTCGAGCTTGGAGACCTCGAGACCGAGTTCGCGCACGTACTTCTCGAGCTCGGTGCTCTTGCGAGCGTCCTTGCGCTTCTCGGCGTTTTCGGCGCTGCGCTTGGCGGCGGCGCGGGCACGCATGCGCTCGCGGGCGGCGTTGCGCGTCGCCTCTGCCTTGGCGGCTTCTGCAGCCTTCTCGGCGGCCTCTTCGGCGGCGATCTCGTCGGTGCTCTTGCCGATTCCGACCTTGGCTCCGGCGTTGCGAACGAAGTCAAAGATTCCCATGGTGTGCTTCCTTTCGTGAAGCTGAATTGCTGGCCGGGTCATCCCGCCCCCGGCTCGTGTTTCTAGCAGAAATCACGCATCGGCGGCCTCGATCCCCGACCTGAGCGCAACGGGGATGATGAGCGTTGGGGATTGCGTGCGGGGCCTCTGGCAATCCGCAGCGCGGGTCGAGGAGGTGAACCCGCAAGGGTTCGCCGACGGATCCCGCCGTGCGGGAAGTTATTGATAGGTGATGAGGTCGGGGACGGGCACCGTGTCGAAGGCGAGCACGTCGGCCGGCTGGAAGATGCGGGTGTCTTCGTCGATGAACAGCTTGAAGCCGTTCCACCACGGCGGGTCGACCTGGAGGATCCCGTAGGTCTGGAGCTTGATGGCGCGCCCGCCGAAACCGTCGGCGTGAATGATCGTGGCCAGGCCCGGCCGGTCGATCATCGTCTCGCGGTCCTTGATCATGCGCGTCTGGAACTGATGCACGATGAACATCTTCTCGGGCAGGTCGTTGGCGATCACCAGATCCGACAACCACTTGGACACCTGGTTGACCTCTTCGGCAGTGACGCTGCCCACCGTCGAGCCCGGGCGTTGACCGGGCGCCATCCGCCACTCGGGGTCGAGCGCCAGCCCGACGTGGGGTTCCTTCAGGAGCGACTCGTACCGGATGGTCTCGGTGAAGAAGTCCGAGGTGCCCGGCTGAATGTCGAGGATGACGTAGAGGCCTTCGCGTTCGGCGATGTCGATCCAGGGTCGCAGGTCGTCGATGTTGGAGGGGTGGCTGTAGTTGCCGTCGGCACCGGCCGATCCCTGGGCGACGGTCACGATCATTTCGAACGCGCCAACGGCTGGGCGCCCGGGTTCGCTGAACGGCGCGGCCGCGGCCTTCACTCGTTCGACGGCACGCTCGGGGCCGGTCTCGCCGAGCACACCGAGCAGCGGCGTGATGTGGTTGCCGTAGTAGGCGACGATGCGCCGATCGGGGAACATGCGCTCGCGTTCCCACCGGGGTTGGGCGGCGAGTTTGGTGTCGGCGCGCAGGACGACACCGTCGGTCCACGTGAATGCGGTGGCGAGCACGACCCCGTCGATCGTCTGGGTGGCGTCGGGGTAGAGGACGGCGCGGCGACCACGGTTGCGGATCTGGAGCTGGCCATCGACCCGGACGCCGTCGTGGAACACGTCGAGCGCGGCGGTGCCGTCGACCATGCGGCGGTTCACGTCGAAGATGATCCGGTCGACCGTGCGGTCGTCGTTGCGGACGATCTGGACGTCCTGGATCTGGAAGCCGTCGGCGTCGACGCCTTCGCGCCGCAGGACGCGACCGGCGACCTTCTTGCGGGCCGCCTGACCGCCGACGGGGTGGGCCCGCAGCGCACGGCGATACCGGCGGATCTCCTGGCCGGTCGCCGGACGGTCGTCGACGGCCTGATGCACCGCGTCGATCCAGGTGCGATGTCCGGCACCGCCGAATCGACGGAAGAAGGTCTTGGTGCCGAGCACGTGGGCGCGCAGGTCGGTCTCGGTCTGGTTGATGCCGAGCATCTGGAGCCAGCGTTCTCGTTCTGCGTCGGTGGCGTCGCGCCCGATGTATTGGCGGTGCACGGCGTCGATGAGCTCGGCGTTTGCCTGGAGGGTGACGTCGGGCAGGGCGTCGTTGGCGCTCGCCGAGTTGGCCAGACCGGCCAACGACACGAGGATCAACACGATCAGTCCGAACGTCGCGAGAGGAGCGACTACAGGTCGGCGTGGCATCGGACCGAAACCTAGGCGACCACGCAGTGTGGTTGGGTTCTTTCGCGAAACATTTGCGGAACGACGAATATTCAGCGCTCTGACACGGTTACCTTCTCCATCATGACCCCCCGAATTTCGCTTCCGATGCGCCGCCGCGTGGCCGCGGCCGCCTTGGGCGGACTGCTCCTCGCCGCGTGCGGCGGCGAGGACGACACCACCACGGTCGCCGATGCGCCAGCGGTCTCCGACACCGCCGAGGAATCTGCGGCCGCCCCCGTTCGGGCATCACTGCCGACCGTCAACGGCGGCCAGTTCGAGCTCGGCTCGATCGAAGGCCAGGACACCGTGCTCTGGTTCTGGGCGCCCTGGTGAAGCCGCTGCGTCCGTGAAGCCTCTGCGGTCGCAGAGGTGCAGAGCCAATTCCCCGACGTCAACTTCGTGGGCGTCTCGGGTCGAGACGAACTCGCCGCGATGCAGGACTTCGTCAACGGCCTCGGTGTCGATGCGTTCCCGCACATCGCCGATGTCGACGGTGTCGTGTGGGCCGAATACGGCGTGACCTCGCAGCCCGCATTCGTGTTCATCGACGACTCGGGCGAAGCCGAAGTTCTCGTGGCGTCCCTCGGTCAGTCGGGTCTCACCGAACGCGTCGAGGCGTTGCTGTCCTAACGGACGAAGAACGCAATAGTCACGTAGTGGCAGGCGGCGCCGGCGACGGTGAGCAGATGGAAGATCTCGTGGTAGCCGAAGTGCTTTGGCCACGGGTTGGGACGGTGCGCGGCGTAGACGATCGCGCCGATGGTGTAGAGGCCGCCGCCGACGAAGAGCAGGACGGCGCCGGCGATGGCGAGTGCGTCCCACACGTGGTTGATGACGAACAGCGATGACCAGCCGACGACGAGGTACGGGATCGCGACGACGGGATAGGGAGCGTCGGTGAAGAAGAGGCGTCCGGCGATGCCGATGGCTGCGCCGGTCCAGACGATCGTGAACAGGGTCCATCCCGGTCGGCTCGGCATGGCGAGCAATGCGATCGGGGTGTGGGTGGCGGCGGTGGCGACGAAGATCATCGAGTGGTCGAGGCGTCGCATGACGGCGGCGCCCTTGGGGCCCCAATCGACGCGGTGATACAACGCGCTGATCCCGAACAGGCCGGCGATCGAGATGGCGTAGATCGCCATGATGAATCGGGGTGCGATGCCGGGGGTGACGACGATGAGGATCGGCGCCAGCGTGAGCGCGCTCGAGAACGCGAGCAGGTGGATGAGGCCACGAGCCGTTGGTTTGGTTTCGCCGTGGGCGCGTTTGGTTGCGGTGCCGGGATTCGTTGGCGGTTGCTCGGGGAGCGCTGCGGAGGCGATCATCGCGCTGAGTGTAGAGGACGAGAAGCGTTGTTACCCGCAGGTAACTTCTTGGCCCGTCACCTGCGGAGTCAGGTGAACAGCGTGGTGGGCTCGGCGTCGAGCGCACCCTCGTGGGTGAGCAACCACCGCTTGGCGTCGAGTCCGCCGGCAAAACCGGTGAGCGATCCGGAGGCACCCACCAGTCGATGGCACGGCACGATCACCGAGATCGGGTTCCGGCCCGTCGCGGCGCCGACGGCGCGCGCGGCGCCCGGCCGGCCGAGCTCGTCGGCCAGCTCGCCGTAGCTCGCCGTCGAGCCCGTCGGAATGCGACACAACGCCGCCCACACGTCCTTCTGGAAGTCGGTGCCGTCGGGATCGAGGGGAAGGTCGAACTGCGTCGATGCGTCCTCGAAATAGGCCGCGAGTTGGTCCCAGGTCGTGCCGAGGATCTCGTGATCGCCCGCGTCGACCGGGTCGAGGTCACCCAGATCGACGCGGCCGGGTCGTTCGACTGGCCAGAGCACGGCGCGCAGGCCGATGTCGGAGGCGACGAGCCGGAGCTCGCCGACGGGTGAAGGCATCGTGGCGGTGGCGAGACGGGTCATGGTTGGTCCTTCGGTGAGGGAGTGGTGCCACGGGTGGCCCAGATGGTGCAGGTCAGATACGAACGCCACGGTGCAGCCGAGGCGAGGGCGGAGTCATCGAGGTCGTGCGCCTCGCGTGCGGCGATCAGGTCTTCGCCGAGCCACACGTCGGGATCGCCGAAGGCGCGCATCTGGACGACCTTGGTGGTCCACGGTCCGATGCCCCGGATCGCCCCGAAGGCGCGGAGATCGTCGTGGCGGTCAGCGCCGGGGCTGCCGTCGATCGTGCCGTCGGCAAAGGCCCGGGCGACCGCGGCCACGGTCTCGCGGCGGCGGGTCGTGAGCCCGATGTTGGTCAGGTCGGCGTCGGCGAGCGTGGCGGCGTCGGGCATGACCAACCACCCGGGGTCGATCGGGCTGCGCATGCCCGCCGTCTGGACGAGTCGGTCGAACATCGTGCGGGCGCCCGCCACACTCACCTGCTGGCCGATGACCGCACCGATCGCTCCCTCGAACGTGTCGAACGAGCCCGGCACCCGAACTCCAAGACAGCGGGCGCGTCGTGCCCACACGGCCGGGTGATCGGCGAGTCGTTCGTTGACCGCGTCGATGTCGGCGTCGAGATCGAACGCCCGCCGCGTGCGAGACACGGCCTCGGCCAGGTCACCGAGGTGTTCGAGCCCGAACGTGACCCGACACCCGTCGGTGTCGGTGAGCGGTTCGGTGCGCAGGTGCACGATGCCGTGGGTGCAGCGCAGGGTGCGCTCGATCCCGGACTCGTCGCCCGTGAGCATCGACGGCGCACCGTGACCCGCATGGAAACCGAACATCCACCCGTGATCGATCGGCGACCGGGCGGGCAGGCGAAGGGTGACAGAGAGCGGTGTCGCCGAGCGATCGGCGCGGACGGCTCGGGGAGCGGCGTTGCGCAGCTCCGTTGGCGAACGATCGTGGATGGCGCGGATCGTGTCGTTGAACTGACGCACGCTCGCAAAGCCCGCCGCCCAGGCGACGTCGGTGATGGCCATGTCGGTGGCTTCGAGCAGGGTGCGGGCGAGGTTGGCGCGTTGGGCCCGAGCGAGGGCGATCGCGCTCGCGCCGACTTCGTCGACCAGCACCCGATGCAGATGTCGTTCGCTGACATGCAGTTGTTCGGCCAGCCCGGCCACGCCGACCCGATCGACAGCGCCGGCTTCGATCGCGCGCATGGCGCGTCCGACCAGATCGTGGCGCAGGTCCCATTCGGGGGTGCCCGGCGCCGCGTCGGGGCGGCACCGCTTGCACGACCGGAACCCGGCCACCTGTGCCGAGGCGGCGGTGCGAAAGAAGCGCACGTTCTGACGCTTGGGACGAACCGGGGCCGGACAACTCGCCCGGCAGTAGATGCCCGTGGTCGTGATCGCGGCGATGAACCAACCGTCGAATCGGCGGTCCCGGCTCACCAGCGCGTCGTACCACCGGTCCTCGTCGGCGAGCGCTTCGGTCGGAGTCATGGCGGTCGAAGACATGCACGCAGTCTGCCTGGACCAACCGGCAGCGACTAGCGGAAATCGGACATCCAGATCTGCATGGACTCAGACCGTCGTCCGACGGTCAGCCGCGATCGACGCGTCCGCGAAGGGCGGCGAGCGCCAGGGATTGGCTGATCGCGCCGAGGATCGCGATGGCCAGAAGGGCCTTGCCGATCTCGGCCCACTGCCACCCGTCGGTCAGCAGCGAACGCATGCCCTCGAGCACGTAGGTGATCGGGTTGAACCGGGCCACCGCACGCATCCATCCGGTCAGATTGTCGAGCGGGACGGTCGAGCTGGTCAGGAACGCGAACGGAAAGAACAGGATGAAGCTCGACGCGACGGCGCCCGGGTTCGCCGTCTTCAGCGCGATCGCGTACGGGAAGCCGGTGAAGGCAAGACCCCAGAGCGCGCCGATGAGGATGAACAGGATCGCGCCGAGGATCCCGGTCCCGAAGCTGACGCCCATGATCAGACCGAGGACGATCACCGGGATGCACAGGCCGATCACGAGCGCGAAGTCGGCCACCATCAGGCCAAGCAGCAATGGCAGGCGTCGGGCGGGCGACAGGAGGAGCCGGTCGAAGTAGCCGTTCTGGATGTCGATCACGAGACCCGGCGCTCGCGAGATGCCGGTGACCGCGAAGATGATCGCGGTGGGCAGCTGAAAGTTGCGGTAGCTGAAATCTTCGGAACCCGGGAAGCTCTCGGTCAGGTCCTGCAAGGCGCCGATGTTCACGATGAAGAAGAACGCGGGGATGAACAGCGCCGGGATGAACGACTCGGGTTCGCGCGGGATGGCGCGGAGGGCTCGCCGGGCGACCGTGAACAGGTCGCTGAAGAAGCCGGAGGGGCGTGCCCGAACGTTCGAGCGGGGCACGGTGCCCTTCGGGGCGGTTGCTGCGGTCATGAGGCACCTCCGCTTTCGTCGCCGGCGCCGATGCGGTCGCCGGTGAGTTCGAGAAACACGTCGTCGAGGGTCGGGGTTCGGAGTGTGAGCTCGGCGACGGTTGCGCCGGCTTCGTCGAGCGCGACGGCGACGGGCGAGACCGACGCGGCGCCGTTGCTGACCGACACGAGCAACGCCCGCGGCCCCTGCTCGACCTTGTCGACCACGTCGAGTTGTTCGATCGCCGCAATCGCATCGTCGACGCCTTCGGTCACGCGGACCTGGATGACGTCGGCGCCGACCGATCGTTTCAGCTCGTCCGGTGTGCCTTCGCCCACGATCTGGCCGGCGTTGATGATGCCGACACGATCGGCGAGCTCGTCGGCCTCTTCGAGATACTGGGTGGTGAGGAAGATTGTGGTGCCGAGCTCGGTGTTGAGGGCGCGGACTTCTTCCCAGACGCGGGCGCGGCTGGTGGGGTCGAGGCCGGTCGTGGGCTCATCGAGAAACAGAAGGTCGGGGTTGTGCATGAGCGACGCGGCCAGATCGAGGCGACGTTTCATGCCGCCCGAGTAGGTGCGGATCCATCGGTCGATCGCGTCGAACTCGACGAGGGTCGAGAGCTCGTCGATGCGTTGCTCGGTCTCGGATCGGGTCAGGCCGTAGAGCGCGCCCTGCATGCGCAGGATCTCACGGCCGCTCTGTTTGTCGTCGAGAGATGCGTCCTGCAGTGCGGCGCCGATGCGCAGCCGAATCTGGTCGGCTTCGTCGACAACGTCGAGTCCCAACACCGTGGCCGAGCCGCCGGTGGGGGTGAGCAGCGTGGTCAGCATCTTGACGACAGTCGACTTGCCGGCGCCGTTGGGGCCGAGAAATCCGTAGATCTCGCCCTTCGCCACCTGTAGATCAACGCCCCGCACCGCCTCGACTTCGCCGAACGACCGCGCGAGACCGGATGTCTCGATCACGTTCTCCATAGTGTCGACAACCTACCGACCCCCACCGACACTTCGCTTCGGAACGGTCGCACGACGAACCTCCGGTGAGGCAAAACCAGAACGACCCCCGCTGGTGCGGGGGCCGTGCCGGGGTTGGGGGAGCGAACCAGGTCAGTCGATGACCGCCTCGGCAAGGTCCACATCGAAGCCGAACACGTCTTCGGGGAGCTTGTCTTCGCAGGCGCCGAAGGCCGGGTCGTCCATCACGAACGCCTCGTCCCAGTCGAAGCTCTCGACCGTGGCGTCGCCCGTCGTCGTCACGTCGATCGCGTCGCCGCTCTTGGTGATCGTGACAGACGCATCGCCTTCGCCGAGTTCGACGATGGAGGAACCGTCGGCCGTTTCGACGAACACGACGTTGCCGATGTCGACGGCGCCTTCGAACATCTCGTCGTCGAGGTCGAAGCTCTCGAGGTCGATTCCCTCGACGATGTCCTCGAACTCGTCGTCGAAGCTGAAGCCGTTCTCGGCGAGGCAGTCGTCGTAGGCCTTCCAGGCCTCGATCTCGGCCTTCGCTTCGGCGGGCAGGAGGTCGGCGCACTGTTCTTCTGCGGCCATGAACGTCGACTCGAGCTGCTCGAAGAGGGTGTCGAGTTCGGCGTCGGAGAGGTTCTCATCGATCGCCGGCTCGTCGCCGATGATGCCGTCGATGCACTCGGCATGGGCACGCCATTCCTCGGGCAGCTCATCGAGGTCGAACTCGTCGACATCGATGAAGAAGTCGACGCTGTCGTCGGCCTCGTCGGCCTCGACCGTGACGGTCTCTTCGGTCGGCTCGGGCTCGACCGGTGTGGGGTCGTCTTGGGCTCCGGCACCGGTACTCAGCACGAGCACCGATCCAAGGAGGGCTCCAGCGCCGATGAGCGCTCCGAAGATTCCGGCGCGGGCCGAGCTCTTCTTGGGGGTCGGGTGGGTGTCCATGACAGGTTCCTTTCGGGGGTGGGTGGTGGCTGTCGATGCACACGTTGCCGACCCGAACTGAAACCAACCTGAGGAACCCTGAGAGCGTTCTCAGGTTGAGAACGCCCCGAGCGGAGCGGGAGATACCGCGTTCTCAGGTTGAGAACGCCCCGAGCGGAGCGGGAGACCCTGCGTGGTGAACGCCCCGAGCGGAGCGGGAGATGCCGCGCTCTCAGGTTGGCTTCAGGTGGGAGGTGCAGACTGGGGGTATGCGCGTGTTGCTCGTCGAAGACGAAGAGACACTTGCCGATTCGATTCGGCGGGGTTTGGAGGCCGAGGGGATCTCGGTCGATCACGTCGCCGACGGCAGCGACGGGTTGTGGCGGGCCCGCGAAGGCATCTTCGATGTGCTGGTGCTCGACATCATGCTTCCGGGCATGAACGGCTACGAGATCTGCCGCACCCTGCGAGACGAAGAGGTGTGGACGCCGATCCTGATGTTGACCGCCAAGGACGGCGAATACGACGAGGCCGACGCGTTCGAGCTGGGGGCCGACGACTATCTCCGCAAGCCGTTCAGCCATGTCGTGTTGGTGGCCAGGTTGCGGTCGTTGTTGCGGCGGAGTGGGTCGGCGCCGGCGAAGACGTTGACGGTCGGGGATCTCGTGGTCGACCCGTCGGCGATGACGTGTGCTCGTGATGGTGTGGCCATCGATCTGACGCCGCGGGAGTTCGCGGTGCTCGAGGTGTTGTTGCGGCGGTCGCCGTCGGTGTTGTCGAAGCACGAGTTGCTGGATGCGGTATGGGGCATGGACTTCGACGGTGATCCCAACATCGTCGAGGTGTACGTGGGGTATCTGCGCCGCAAGATCGACCGGCCGTTCGGCGCCGAGACGGTTCGGACGGTGCGCGGCGTGGGCTATCAGATCGCGGCGGTGCGCTGATGGGCCGGTTGTCGATCCGCTGGAAGTTGACGTTGCTCGTCGCGGTGATGACGGCGCTGGTTGGGGTCCTCGCCGTCGGGCTCGGGTTGCGGGCCTTCGAGGGCCAGATCCGGGGTTCGGTGGTGGAGCGCAACGTCGCCGAGTTGGAGGCGGTGGCAAACGACTTTGCCGCCAGCGACGACTTCTTCATCGATCTCGAGGAGCTCACCGAAGGGGAGTTTGATCTGGACGAGCTGACCGACGTGTTCGGGGTCGAGCTCAGCGAAGGCGAGTTGGCCGAGATCATCGACTTCGAGCTCGGGTTCGAGAAGGAGCTGGTCGACGATCTGCAGCGCGTGTTGATCACGTCGATCGACGCGGAGTTGGTCGACGAGCTGTTCGAGTATTTCGCCGACGACGACGGCGCCATCTCGGTGTTGATGTTCGATGGCCGAGTGGTGCGAGTGCCGGCGTCGATCACGAACCTGACGGTTGTGGACGACGTGGAGGGTCTGACCCTCATCCCACAGAACTATCTGTTCGAGCTCGAGGCGACGTCGTTCGGGAGCGGCTCGGAGTCGCTCTACGGCGTCTCGTTCGAGCCGGTCGAACGAGAGATCGACGGGCAGAACTACGGGCTGTTGGTCGATGCCTCGGATGAGTTGGCGGCACTCGACGAGATCCGGCCGTCGTTGTGGACGGCGGCGGCGCTGTTCACGCTGTTGGCCGCGGCGGCCACCTGGTTCTTCACGGGGCGGGCGTTGCGGCCGGTGGCGGCGATCACCGACGAGGTCGAACAGATCACGTCGGGCACGCTCGACGGGCGGGTGCCCGAACCCGCGGTGGACGACGAGATCGGCGTGCTGGCGCGGACGATGAACGCGATGTTGGGGCGGCTCGAACGATCCGACATGCAGCGCCGCCAGTTCGTTTCGGACGCATCGCACGAGCTGCGCACGCCGGTGGCGGTGCTGCGAAGCGAGGCGGAGGTGGCGCGGCGGGCTCCCGATTCGACGTCGGTGCCGGCGTTCGCCGAGGTGGTGATGGGCGAGGCGGTGCGGCTCGAGGGATTGGTCGAGGATCTGTTGGCGTTGGCCCGATCCGACGAGCGTCGGGGGCCGGGTGCCCGGACCGCGGCGCCGATCGATCTCGACGTGGATGACATCGTGTTGGCCGAGGCGGCTCGGACCCGGCGGTTGCCGGTCGATCGGAGCGCGGTGTCGGCGGGTCGGGTTGTTGGTCGGCCGGATGATCTGAGCCGGGTGATCGCGCATCTGCTCGACAACGCGGCGCGGCACGGGTCGACGCAGGTGGCGGTGGGCGTGAAGACGGTCGATGGTCGGGTCCAGATTTGGGTCGACGACGACGGCGAGGGGGTCCCCGAGGCGGATCGGCTCCGGGTCTTCGAGCGGTTCGTTCGACTCGACGATGCCCGGACCCGTGATCGTGGCGGGTCGGGGTTGGGGTTGGCGGTGGTGAACGAGACGGTGACGGCCCTGGGCGGCACGGTCGCGGTGGTCGACAGCCCGCTGGGCGGCAGCCGCTTCGTGATCGATCTCCCTTCCGGCTGAGCGCCGGACGCCTTCAGAACGCGAGGGAGCAGGAGAGGGTCTGACCCTCAGGTGGGGAGTTGGTTGAGGGCGGCGAGGAGGCCGATGGCGGCGAGGCTGGTTGCGGCGACGAGCAGGGTCGAGGCGATGGCGAGGTGGATGGGTGCCCGTCCGATCGAACGGAGGCCGCGCACGGTGATGGCCGATCCCAGTCCGACGAGGGCGACGGTGAAGGCCAGCTTCTCCGCGACGATGGCGATGTCGAGGATGTCGGTGGGGACGACGCCGCTCGTGCGGATCAGCATGAGGGCCAAGAAGCCGAGCACGAAGCCGGGGATCAGTGGGGCGTCGATGTGCCCGGTGGCATCGCCCGTTGTGGCGGCACGGCGTTGGGTGGCGGCGACGCCGGCGAGGAGCGGGGCGAGCAGAACGACTCGGGTGAGTTTGACGACGACGGCGATGGCGAGCACGGCGTCGCCGCGGACCGATGCGGCGCCGACGACTTGGGCGACGTCGTGGATGGAGGCGCCGGCCCAGATGCCGTACGCCTGGTCGCCGAGGCCGATGGCGGCGCCGAGTGCGGGCAGTCCGATCATGACGATGGTTCCGGCGATGGCGACGAGGCCGATCGCGGTGGCGGACTCGTCGTCTTTGGTGCGGGCCACGGGGCTCATGGCGGCGATGGCGGAGGCGCCGCAGATGGACCAGCCGGTGGCGACGAGGAGGGCGAGTCCAGGCGGCACGCCCATGGCGTGTCCGAGGCGGCGGGTGCCGAAGAAGGTGATGGCGACGGTGGTGGCGACGATGGCGACGACGGTCCAGCCGAGTGCGGCGATGTCGGTTACGGAGAGGCGGAGGCCGAGGAGCACGACGCCGATGCGGAGGATTCGTCGGGCGGCGAGCTGCATGCCGGGTCGTGCGGTGTGGGCGATGGCGGGTCGGGTCGAGGTGAGTGCGGCCCAGCCGGCGCCGATGAGGAGGGCGAGGGTGAGTGAGGAGATGGGAAGGAATCGGCTGGCGATGGTGGCGATGCCGGCGCCGATGGTGGCGAGGAGGATTCCGGGCCAGACGTTGGCGGTTGGGGCGGTGCCGGTGGGGTGGTGTAGTGCCGTCGCGGACATGGATTCATGGTGGCGATTGGCGGCGGGTGCCAGTAGCCCCGATCTGGCTCCCGATCCATAGAGTCGATCTATGGGCGCGCCGAGGGGCCCGACGGTTGGGTCGGGCGACTCGGATTGGCGCATCGAAGTGGCCTGGCGCGCAGCCTCAGAAGAGGCTGTCGATCCGGTGTTCTTCGTAGAGCTGGCGGCGCCGTTCGAAGAAGTGGGGTTTGTCTCCCGGTGGTTCGCGGTCGCCGCGGTTGCGGGGGCCGCCGCTTCGTGTGCTGTGCCGGTTCGGCCGGCGTTTGGCCGGCGGACCACCGGCCGGGGCGATCTCCTCGGCCGTTGCAGCACGGGTCTTCCAATCGCCGTGCGCGTCGCGGAAGAGTGTGAGGTGGGCGTTGTGGACGTGGTGGTGACACGACTCGCAGAGCAGGACGAGGTTGTCGATGTCGGTCGCTCCGGCGATGGCGGCCTCGAAGGGCAGTCGGTGGTGGGCGACGCAGCGACTGTGGTGGGCACCGCAGCTGACGCATCCGCCGTCTCGGGCGATCAGGGCACGCACTTGGGCGGGCGTGGCGAACCGAACGGCGCGACCTTGCCAGAGCACGTTGCCGTTCTGGTCGTAGATCTGGCCGATGAAGTCGGCATCGCAGGCGAGGCATTCGATGATCGAGCGCGGAAGCCTGGCGCCGTCGCACGACGTGACCACCGAAGGATCGACGCCGGTGAGCTGGTCGATGGTGGCAGTGACGAAGATGGTCGATCGTCTGCCGACCTTGGCGACGGCGTTCGCTGCGGCATCGTCGCCTGAGGGGGCCTGGGTGGTGAGGGCATGAAGTGCGTCGAAGCGACGTTGGTTGCGGGTGCGCGGATGCTGGGCCCGCGGAACGTCGCGGCCGCCGTCCTGGCGATATTCGTGCTCGGCCTGTTCGTCGAGTCGGGCCTCGATCTGGTCGATCGAGTGCTTGTCGCCTTGGATGACGAGTTCGTGTAGGCCGTCGCGACGCCGCTTGCGGTAGACGGTTCGGTTGCGGCGGGCGCGTTCGTGTTCGGTCTCGATCTGGTCGTTGGTCTTGGTTTTGGTGACGAAGGTGTCTGCCTTCTTCTTGCCTTGTTCGGGCGGGACCGACGAGACGTCGTTGAGCAGGGTCTCGTCGCAGGCGGCGGCTCCGTCGGTGTCGGCGGCAGCGTCGGCGATGATGTCGGCTTGTTCGGTCGACATCGTGCCGTTGCGGAGGCGGGTGGCGATGTCGGGGTTGGCGTTGACGGCTTTGGCTCGTGACGCGCGCCGCTTCGCTTCGCGCCGACTGGTCTTGCCGTCGCGGCGCAGTCGATCTTCGACCTGTTGGCTCGTAGTGCCGTTGTCGAGCTGCCGCGCAATGACGCTCGCCTCGGTGGCGTCGAGACGGCGGCGGCAGAACGCGATCAGTTGGGCCGCCACCTCGGGATCGGCGTGCTGAAGTTCGTGCTCGATCGTGAGCATGCGGTCGCACACGACGTGTTCGGTTGGTGGAGCGGCGGCGACCATGAACGAACCATATACGAACAAATGTTCGATCGCAAGGCGGACCGTGGATTTCTTGCGCGCGGTGGTGGAGGCGCGAAATCTGGTGCCGATTCCTCACGGACAGTCACTCGCTGACTACGGTCGGGGCCTTGTCGCACGTCTGTGTGGACAACGGCGAGCAAAAGACCGGGACGGGTGTCGTGAAAGCAGTGAGTAAGGCGGGGTGGCGATGCCTAATGGCGGCCGCCGTGATCGTGCGCGGGTATTCACATTCGACGTGGCCGGTGATACGGGAAAGCCGAGGTTGGCGTGGCGTACCCGGCAGCACTCCAACTTGGGAACTACTCGGCTGCTAGCCGACCATCATCCTGGTTCGCAGGGTGGACCGGAAGCTGAGTGGCATGTTGATCCGGAGGTTGATGTGTCGGGGGATGGTTTTTGGGAGCCGGTGGCGACGTTTGGTGATTGGGATCGCTGGTTTGTGCGCGATCGTCCGGGCGTGAAGCTGGTGGACTAGTGGCCCAAACGCTGTACCTGGAGGTGCAGGAGCCCGAGCGGTTGTCTGATGTTGAGCGGGCTGCGATCGAGGCGATTGTTGCCGAGGTCGATGTTGGGGATGAGATCGAGCGGTTCGGTGCGGATCCGGAGGCGTTGAATTGGGAGTCGTTCCTTTATGTCGGCGATCCGGAGGTGGGTGTGGTGTTGTCGGGTTCGACTCGGTTGCCGGATGTCACGATGTCGGCGATCTTCCGGGGGATCGATCATTGGGGTCGGATGCTCGGGAAGATCCGGTCTGAGGTGTTCCCGGACGCCGTGTGGGAGGTGAACGTTGATGGTGACCCGGTGCCATGGCTCGAAGACGAGAAGCGTTTCGCGGTAGCGCTGCCTCTTGGGCTCGATTTGGACGAGCTGCTCTGAGGGCACACAAGCCGAGCAACGTTCCCGAGGTTCCGGCCGAGATTGGGTGAGTCCCATGTAGTGGTGTAGGTCGTGGCCGTCACCGTTGTGGTGGTGGCCATCGTGCGATTCTCAGAAGTAGCTACACAACCTGAGAAGGAAACCGCACGATGACCACACCTGATTCTGCCCTGAACGCGCTCACGCATGCGATGGCGGCGACGGACTCGCCGTTGGCGGCCAACCTGGCCGAGATCCTCACCGACGCGATCCAGGAGTTGATCGAGGCCGAACTCACGGCCCGGATCGGTGCCGAACCCGGTGAACGAACCCTGTCGAGAAGCAACCAGCGCAACGGGCACCGATCCAAAACACTGTCGACACCGGGCGGAGACCTCGAGTTGAAAATCCCGAAGGTTCGGAAAGGCTCGTTCTTCCCTGAATTGTTGGAACCTCGCCGTCGTATCGACAAAGCCCTGTGGGCGGTGATCATGACCGCCTACATTTCGGGAACCTCGACCCGCAAAGTCGACGATCTCGTCAAAGCGCTCGGCTGCGACACGGGCATCTCGAAATCGACCGTGGGGACTGCTGCGGTGTGGGGTGTCAGGTTGGTTAGGCCGCGTGTGCGGTTGGGGTGATGTTGGTTTCGTAGGTGGCGGGTGTCAATCGGCCGAGCCTGGTTTGGCGTCGGCGTTGGTTGTAGGTGCGCTCGATCCAGGTCACGATCGCGATGCGTAGCTGATCGCGGGTGGCCCAGGAACGGGTGTTGAGCACGTTCTTCTGCAGCAACGCGAAGAACGACTCGGCGGCAGCGGTGCCGACGTTGCCCATGGAGCCGACCAGACCGTGACGGCGTAGCGCTTTGGCGACTTTCCGGGACCGGTATCCGGTCACTGACACACCAGCCGATGATCCGGTTCGACCACAGGTCCTTCACGACACACAGGTAGAGCTTCCCCTCGCCGGTGCGATGCTCGGTGATGTCGGACACCCATACCTGGTTCTTGGCGTCTGCGGTGAAGTCACGTTGGACGAGATCGTCGTGGGCTGGTGTGGACGGGTTCTTGGCCTTGCGGTTTCGGGCTTTGAGCGTGAAGCTCGCCCACCAGCCGTTCTGCGAGCAGATCCGCCACACCGTGCGATCTGACACGTCCCAGCCGTCAGCACGGAGTTCGTCGGCAAGGAACCGATACCCGAACTCGGGATCAGCCTGATGGGCGTCGAAGATCGCGTTGGTCAGCCAGGCTTCGTCGAGTTCGGCGTCGGTGAACGGTGTGGCGAGCCACCGGTAGTAGTGCTGTCGGCACAGGTTCAGGACCCGGCACGTGACCGTGACGGGGATCCCGTCACGTTGGAGTTCGGTCACGACCGGGAAGAACCTTTTGGGGGAAGGTTCGCCTGTGACAGATAGGCGGCTGCACGGCGGAGCACCTCGTTTTCTTGTTCCAACAGTTTGATGCGGCGGTTCGCTTCGCGGAGATCCTGCGACGGGTCGTTGCCGGGTGACGGTGACGGATCGTTGGCGGCGCGGTGTTTGCGGATCCAGTTCGACAACGTCATCGGATGAATCTTGAAATCGGTGGCGATCTGCTCGAGTGTCACCTCGGGGTCACGAGCCAACGCGACCCGGACAACATCGTCACGGAACTCTCGGGGATACGGCTTGGGCATGAGTCAATCCTCTCATCGAAGTTGACACCCCAAACGCAGCAGTCCCCCCAAGACGCGTCGATGTCGCTGTGCTCGAAGCGTTCGAGGAGTAGTTCTCTACGAAGAGGGCACTGTCCATCAACTGGCCGTTTGGTCTAGGATGTAGTGAGGTAACTACAAAGGGCGACATGACCACGCAGATGTCCAGCCGAGAGTTCAACCAAGACACCAGCGGCGCCAAGAAGGCCGCCGAAGCAGGGCCTGTCTACATCACCGACCGCGGCCGACCCGCCCATGTTCTCCTGACATTCGACGCATACGAGCAGCTCATCAGCCCGCAACGTCTACTCGATCTACTGGCGCAACCCGCAGGCGTCGAAGACATCGACTTCGACGCACCCAAGAGCACAGAGGCTGCCCGACCCGCCGTGTTTGGCTGATGTTCGTCCTCGACACGAATGTCGTCTCCGAACTCCGAAAGGTACGCAGTGGCAAAGCCAACCCGGGTGTCGCCGCATGGGCCGAGAGCACGCCGACCGCCAACCTGTTCGTGTCGGCGGTCACCATCCACGAGCTCGAGCACGGAGTCCTCCTGAGAGAGCGGTCCGACCCCACCCAAGGCTCACTACTCCGCGAGTGGCTGGATCACGGAGTCGCAGTGGCCTTCGAGAACCGAATCCTGCCCGTCGATATTCGGGTCGCACGACGAGCTGCCGAATTGCACGTGCCGGATCCCGCGCCCTTTCGTGACGCCCTGATCGGCGCCACCGCGCTCGTCCACGACATGGCCGTCGTCACCCGGGACCTGAAGGACTTCGACAGATTCGATGACCTCCGGGTGCTCAACCCGTGGACCTGATTGCGGCCCTGGGTTCCCGCGAGACGGGAAACCCGTCATCGAGGGATCTTCGATGAAGAAGGGTCTCCGCGGCGAACAGTATCGGCCGACCATTCAGCGATCGGCCGGAGCGTAGAGAGCAAGCGCGGTGCGGGTGCCCGGTGCGACCTCGGTGAAGCCGCCATCGTGGATCGTGACCCGGGCGTCCGGGAGCAGCCGACCCCACAGCGCTGGAGTGGGGGAGAGGACCCGCAGCGGTCGGCCAGCCGCGTTCCAATCGAGCCGCTCGGTCCGCGTGAACGACTCCCAGCCCCGTTGCGCGGCGTGAGCAACTTGGGCAGCGCACTTTCCCCACGACAGATCGATCGCCGGATCGACCGCGATGATCACCGTTGGCTCGTCGGTGGCGACGAGGTCGTCGACGATCGGCGGTGCGGGCAACGGTGACGACTGAATCTGGAGCTTCGCCAACTCCGCCGGCGCCTCGTCCATCAGGCCCGGAACGAACGCCCGCACCGACGCCGACCCAACATGCGCCGTCACGCCATCGAGCTCGCACACCCGGCCCCACGCCGCACCACGAGCGCGCCGAACCAACTTGCGAATCCGAGCCCCGTTCCACACGGCGACCTCGTCGTGCCACGCGCCCTGTGGATGCGAACGCGGGTCGTCGAGCAGCCCGACCGTCGCCATCGCCGCAGCCTCGTACACGTCGATGAGGTCCGGAGGCGAGGCCTTCTCGACCCGCACCACCAACTGCAACGCCCGTTCTCCAGCAGCCACTGGGGTCAAGTCTGACATAGCAAGAGGTTGGCCTCGCTGGGCCGGGCCAACGGAACCTCTTGCTCTGTCAGACTTGACCCCAATCGATCTGAAATTCGGCCGCAACCCGTCGATAGGACCCGATGCGGGACCGGTCGGCGCCACCCATGGGCTCACGACTCAGCCGACGCCACTTCGGCGTCGGCGCCGCCGTCGCGGCCGGCGCATGGGTTGCCCCGAGTGTCATCGGTCTCGACCGCGTCGCTGCGGCCACACCCTCCGGTGGCTACACCACCTTCTACACCGAGGACTTCCAAGGCGCCGTCGGCGGTCCCGGAGCCGCATGGTCGACCACCATCACCGACGTGCCGCCCGCCGACGCCAACCGTCGATTCCTCGGCCAGTTCAACGCCGACACCGTCACGCTCTCGCTCAGCGGCCTCCCCGCCCACGACTGCCTGTGCATCGAGTTCGACTTCTACGCCATCCAATCGTGGGACGGCAACAACACCGGTACGGGCCCCGACGCGCTCGAAGTCGTCGTCGACGGTGCGCTGCTCTTCTCCGAAACCTTCGGCCACCCCGGCCAGGCAGCCGGCCAGTCCTACCCCGGCCCCAGTGGCGTGTTCCCGGCGCAGAGCGGCGCCGTCGAGACCGGCACGCTCGGCTACACGTTCTTCAGCGACACCGTCTACCGAATCGTGATCTGCGACATCGCCCACACAGCCTCGACCGCCACGATCTCGATCAGCGACACGCTGTTCCAATCCATCGGCGACGAATCATGGGGCATCGACAACTTCTTCGTCGGCACCGCCTGACAATGGGGTCACCCAATGGGGTCAGGTCTGACATAGCAAGAGGTTGGCCTCGCTGGGCTGGGGCCACGGAACCTCTTGCTATGTCAGACTTGACCCCATTCCCCGTTCGATGAGGTCCATGACGAGGTCGGCGAGCTGTTCGCGTTGATCGGGTGATGGTGGGGCGAGGCCGAAGAGGTCGATCAGCCAGAGGCCGTCGCCCACCACACGGGCGAGTAGGGCGTGGGTCGGGTCGATGCCGTCGTCATCGAGCAGGCGCTCCTGCCAACGGGCGAACTGGGCTTGGGCGGGGGAGAGGTCGCCCTCCTCCAATGCTGCCGCCGCAAAGATGCCGGCGGCGCCGTCGTCTTCGCCGTGCATCCCCGACGTCACGTACTCGAGGTAGGCGTGGGCGAAGGCACCGTCGGTTCGACCACTCTCGTCCGCCAACCGATCGAGGGTCTCGTCGGCGTCGGTGAGTGTGCGGTCGAGCATCGCGAGCACCAGCTCGCGTTTCGTGCCGTAGTGGTAGAGCAAGCCGCCCTTGCTGACGCCCGCCACCTCCGCGACGCGGTCGAGGGTCAGACCCGACACGCCGTCGGTGCGGACCACCTCGGCCGCGGCGTCGAGCACGGCCGACTTCGTCCGTGACGACTTGGCCCGCTGACGCGGCCCAGGCCCACCGTCGGACGCTTGCGGATTGGATGGTGCCGGTGGCATGATCAAACACTGTACTGGTCAGACGGTTTTTGGCCAGCGGGCTTCGACAAGGCAGGTGACACTCAATGACCGAGACCTACGACTTCGTCATCATCGGCGGCGGCTCTGCCGGATGCGCGCTCGCCAACCGGCTCAGCGCCGACCCGTCCAACACGGTCCTCGTGCTCGAAGCCGGGCGCAAGGACTGGCGCTGGGACGTGTTCATCCACATGCCCGCCGCCCTCACCTACCCGATCGGCAGCCGCTTCTACGACTGGAAGTACGAGAGCGAACCCGAGCCGCACATGAACGGCCGCCGCGTCTATCACGCCCGCGGCAAGGTCCTCGGCGGATCGAGCTCGATCAACGGCATGATCTTCCAGCGCGGCAACCCCATGGACTACGACAAGTGGGCCAAAGAACCGGGCATGGAACGCTGGGACTACGCCCACAACCTGCCCTACTTCAAGCGCATGGAGAACCGACTGGTCGGCGGCGACGAATGGCGTGGCGACGACGGCCCGCTCCGCATGGAGACCGGCCCGGCTTCCACCCCGCTCTTCCAGGCGTGGCTCGAGGCCGGACCTCAAGCCGGTTTCCCCCGCACCGACGACGTCAACGGCTTCCGCCAAGAAGGCTTTGCCGTGTTCGACAAGAACATGGTGCGAGGCCGTCGCCTGTCGGCCGCCCGCGCCTATCTGCACCCGGTCCTCAACCGGCCCAACCTCACCCTCAAGACCCTCGCCCAAGCCAACCGGATCCTCTTCGATGGCAACCGCGCCACCGGCGTCGAGTACCGCCGCCGCGGCCGCACCCACGTCGCCCACGCCGGTGAAGTCATCTCCTGCGGCGGCGCGTTCAACACGCCACAGCTCCTCCAGCTGTCGGGCATCGGCGACTGGGAACACCTCCGCGGACTCGGCATCGACGTCGTCCACGACATGCCCGGCGTCGGCGAAAACCTCCAAGACCACCTCGAGGTCTACATCCAACACCTCTGCACCCAGCCGGTCTCGATGCAGCCCTACCTCGCCACCTGGCGCATGCCGATCATCGGCCTTCAATGGCTCGCCCGCCGAGGCCCCGCCGCCACCAACCACTTCGAGGCCGGCGCATTCGTCCGCAGCAACGACGACGTCGAATACCCCAACCTGATGTTCCACTTCCTGCCGATTGCGATCCGCTACGACGGGTCCTCACCCGAAGGCGGACACGGCTATCAGGTCCACATCGGGCCCATGTACTCCGACGTCCGCGGCACCGTGAAGATCCGCTCCACCAACCCGCGCGAACACCCCGCCGTCCAGTTCAACTACCTCTCCACCGAGAACGACCGCAAAGAATGGGTCGAAGCCGTCCGCACGGCGCGCCACATCCTCGCCCAACCCGCGTTCGAGCCCTACAGCGGTGGCGAAGTGTCGCCGGGCCCCGACGTGGAGACCGACGAACAGATCCTCGACTGGATCCGCAAGGACGCCGAGACTGCCCTCCACCCCAGCTGCACCACGAAGATGGGATCCCACGACGACCCGATGGCCGTCCTCGACCCCAACACGATGAAGGTGTGGGGCACCGAAGGCCTCCGCGTCGTCGACGCGTCGGTCATGCCCGTCGTCAGCAACGGGAACATCTACGCGCCGGTCATGATGATCGCCGAAAAGGCGGCCGACATGATCCTCGGCAACGAGATGCTCGCCCCCGACCACACCGAGGTCTACCGCAACCCCACCGCGGGCCAAT
>JAHDCX010000004.1 GCA_020629635.1 Acidimicrobiales bacterium
TCGAGCGCAAGTCCAGCCGTGACAGCCTCCGGGTCGACGTGCACACCGCACGCCCGGGCATCGTCATTGGCCGCAAGGGCGCCGAGGCCGACCGCCTCCGCCAGGGCCTCGCCAAGATCACCGGCAACAACAAGGTCCAGCTCAACATCCAGGAGATCAAGACCCCCGAGCTCGACGCCGCCCTCATCGCACAGGGTGTCGCCGACCAGCTCCAGGGCCGTGTCGCCTTCCGTCGGGCCATGAAGCGTGCCGTGCAGAACGCGCAGAAGGCTGGCGCCCTCGGCATCCGCGTCCAGAGCTCGGGTCGCCTCGGCGGCTCCGAAATGGCTCGCCGCGAGTGGTACCGCGAAGGTCAGGTGCCGCTCCACACGCTGCGCGCCGAAATCGACTACGGCTTCCGTGAGGCCCACACCGCCGCCGGCCGCATCGGCGTGAAGGTGTGGATCTACACCGGCGACCGCCTCCCCTACAAGAGCGAGGCTCAGACCAAGATCGAGCGCGAGGCCGCCATGGCCGTCGGCGAGACCTCCGGTCAGAACCGCCCCCGCCAGGTCGTGTCCAGCTCGGCTGCCCCCAAGAAGCCCGACGCTGCCGCACCCACCGAGGAAGAGCTCAAGCCGCTCGTCCCCGAAGCAGATCCCGAGTTCGAGAAGCTCCTCGCCGCCGAGGAAGAGATCGACGCATCCACCCGCACCAAGGACGGCGTACAGAACTTCCGTCCCGGCGATGCGGACTGAGTGCGGACGAGAAGGTAGGTACCGGAAATGCTGATGCCCCGCAAGGTCGCACATCGCAAACATCACCGAGGCCGCATGCGCGGCGCCGCCAAGGGCGGTACCGAGGTGACGTTCGGTGATTACGGCCTCCAGGCGCTCGAGCCCGGGTGGATCACCGCCCGCCAGATCGAAGCCGCCCGTATCGCCATGACCCGTCACATCAAGCGTGGCGGCAAGGTGTGGATCAACGTCTTCCCCGACAAGCCCGTCACCGAGAAGCCCGCCGAGACCCGCATGGGTTCGGGCAAGGGCAACCCGGAGCGGTGGGTCGCCGTCGTGCGTCCTGGTCGAGTGCTCTTCGAGCTGTCGTTCCACGACGAAGAGGTGGCCCGCGCCGCCATCGAGCGTGCGATCCAGAAGCTCCCGATCAAGGCCAAGTTCGTCAAGCGCGAGGAGGGCTTTTAGATGGCAAAGAAGAAGCTGACCGAGATCTCCGACGCCGACCTTCTGGCCAAGCTCGACGAGATCACCGAAGAGCTGTTCAACCTGCGTTTCCAGAACGCGACGGGCCAGCTCACCAACGTCTCCCGCCTGGGCCAGGCCCGCAAGGAAAAGGCCCGCATGCTCACCGAGCTCCGCGCCCGGGAGATCGCTGCCGCCGAGGCGCTCGAGAACGAGGAGGTCGCCTGATGGCTGACGAAACCACAGAGACCGCAACCCGCGCCGAGCGCAAAGTCCGCGAGGGCATCGTGGTGTCGACGTCGATGGACAAGACCGCCGTGGTCGAAGCGATCGACCGTGTGCGCCATCGCCGCTACGCAAAGACCGTGCAGCGCTCCAACAAGCTGTTCGCACACGACGAGAACAACGACGCCAACGTTGGCGACCGCGTTCGCATCATGGAGACCAAGCCGCTCTCGAAGAAGAAGCGCTGGCGTCTCGTGGAAATCGTGGAGCGTGCCCGATGATCCAGCAGGAGAGCCGCCTGAAGGTGGCCGACAACTCGGGCGCCCGCGAGGTGCTCTGCATCAAGGTGCTCGGCGGTACCCGCCGGCGCTACGCCGGTATCGGCGACATCATCATCGCCACCGTCAAGGATGCGAATCCCGGCGCCGGCGTGAAGAAGGGCGACGTCGTCAAGTGCGTCGTCGTCCGCACGAAGAAGGAGAGCCGCCGTGCTGACGGCAGCTACATCCGATTCGACGAGAACGCTGCGGTGCTGATCAACGATCAGAGCCAGCCCCGCGGTACCCGCATCTTCGGCCCGGTGGGTCGTGAGCTTCGCGACAAGAAGTTCATGCGCATCGTGTCGCTGGCCCCGGAGGTCCTCTGACATGAAGATCAAGAAGGGCGACAAGGTCCGCGTGCTCGCGGGCAAGGACAAGGGCAAGGAAGGCGAAGTCATGTTCGCCTTCCCCGACAAGGACACGGTCATCGTCGAAGGTGTCAACCTGGCCAAGAAGCACCAGCGCCCGCAGGGTGAGGGGCAGCCGGGCGGCATCATCGACAAGGACCTCCCGATGCACGTGAGCAACGTGGCCGTGTTGAGCCCCAAGGACGGCAAGCCGACCCGCATTGGCTACAAGGTGCTCGAAGACGGCACCAAGGTCCGGGTCTGCAAGCGCACAGGAGCAGAGCTCGATGGCTGATACCGCAACCATGCCCACGCTCAAGAAGCGGTACCTCGACGAGATCCAGCCGGCCCTCAAGGAGCAGCTCGGTCTCGACAACGTCATGCAGGTCCCGAAGCTCGAGAAGATCTCGGTCAACATGGGCGTCGGCGAAGCCAGCCTCAACAAGCGGGCCCTCGAAGGCGCGATGGAGGACATGGCGATCATCACCGGTCAGAAGCCGGCGGTGACCCGAGCCAAGAAGAGCCTCGCCAGCTTCAAGCTCCGTGAAGGCCAGACCATCGGGTGTCGCGTGACACTGCGCGGCGACCGCATGTACGAATTCCTCGACCGGGTGATCTCGCTCGCTACGCCTCGTATCCGTGACTTCCGCGGCCTTCCCTCGAAGAGCTTCGACGGCCACGGCAACTACACGTTCGGCGTGACCGAGCAGCTGATCTTCCCGGAGATCAACTACGACAAGGTCGACACGGTCCGCGGCATGGACATCACCATCGTGACCACGGCCACCAACAACGAGCACGGCCGAGCCCTGCTCGATGCATTCTCGTTCCCGTTCCGGAAGGAAGGCCAGTAATGGCGAAGAAGGCGCTCGTAAACAAGCAGCAGAAGACCCCGAAGTACAAGGTCCGCGCCTACACCCGTTGCCGCAAGTGCGGCCGTCCGCGCTCGGTGTACAAGAAGTTCGGCCTTTGCCGCATCTGCCTCCGCGAGATGGGGCATGCCGGCGAGATCCCGGGCCTCAAGAAGGCCAGTTGGTAGGGGAGGAGAACACACCATGACCATGACTGATCCCCTCGCCGACATGCTGACCCGCATCCGCAACGCCAACACGGCGATGCACGATGACGTGTCCATGCCGTCGTCCAAGCTCAAGGAAACGCTCGCTGATCTCCTCCAGAAGGAGGGCTACATCACGAGCTGGTCCGTCGATGAGAACACGGGCCGTCCCGGCAAGACGCTCAACATCGACATGAAGTACTCGCCGGACCGCAAGCGAGTGATCTCGGGCATCACCCGAGTGAGCAAGCCCGGTCTGCGGGTGTACCGCAAGTCCAACGAGGTTCCTCGTGTGCTGGGTGGGCTCGGCGTCGCCGTGCTCTCCACCAACCGGGGCCTCATGACCGACCGCGAAGCTCGCCGTCGCCGCATCGGCGGCGAGGTGCTCGCCTACGTCTGGTAGGAGCAACCATGTCTCGTATCGGCAACGCCCCCATCACGATCCCCGACGGTGTCGACCTCTCGGTCGACGGTCAGGACGTGACCGTCAAGGGCACCAAGGGCGAACTCTCGATGACCCTTCCGGGGGAGATCACGGGTTCGTTCGAGGACGGCCTCTTCACGGTGTCCCGCCCGGACGACTCGGGCCAGAGCAAGGCCATGCACGGCCTCGCTCGCACACTCGTGTCCAACATGGTCACCGGCGTCACGGAGGGCTTCACCAAGAAGCTCGAGATCGTCGGCGTCGGTTACCGTGCCCAGGCCAAGGGCAGCAACGCCCTCGAGCTGCAGCTCGGCTTCAGCCACCCGGTGCACATCACCGCACCTGACGGCATCGAGTTCGACGTTCCCCAGCAGACGGAAATCATCGTCAAGGGCATCGACAAGCAGCTCGTCGGCCAGGTCGCTGCGGACATCCGCAAGTGGCGCAAGCCCGAGCCCTACAAGGGCAAGGGCATCAAGTACGAAGGCGAGCGGATCATCCGCAAGGCAGGAAAGGCAGCCAAGTAATGAAGAACGTCTCTGCCGAACGCCGTCGTCTCCGCACCCGTCGACACAACCGGGTCCGCAAGAGCGTGATCGGCACGCCCGAGCGCCCCCGCTTGGCGGTGTTCCGCTCGAACAAGCACATCGTCGCCCAGGTGATCGATGACTCGACCGGTACGACCGTCGCCCAGGCGTCGACCGTCGAGAAGGGCTTCAGCGGCAACGGAAGCAATGTCGAGGCCGCCGCCCAGGTGGGCACCTCGGTTGCCGAGCGAGCCAAGGCCGCCGGCGTCGAAACCGTGGTCTTCGACCGCGGCGGATTCCTCTATCACGGCCGCGTCGCCGCGTTGGCCGACGCAGCCCGCGACGCAGGACTGGAGTTCTGATGGCGTACAACGACAACCGAAACAACAATCGGAACGACCGCAACAGCCGGAACGACCGCAACAACGATCGTGAGAACGAGGGCGGTCTTCGTGACAGCCGCGTGATTCACATCAATCGTGTCGCCAAGGTCGTCAAGGGTGGCCGTCGCTTCAGCTTCACCGCACTCGTGGTGATCGGCGACGGCAACGGCCAGGTCGGTCTCGGCTACGGCAAGGCCAAGGAGGTGCCCCTCGCCATCCAGAAGGGCACCGAAGAAGCCAAGCGCAACCTGTTCTCGGTCCCGCTCGCCGGCAGCACCATCGTGCACCCCGTGCTCGGTCAAATGGGCGCCGGCCAGGTGCTGCTCAAGCCTGCCGCTCCCGGTACCGGCGTGATCGCCGGTGGCGCCGCCCGCGCCATCCTCGAAGAGGCCGGCATCCAGGACGTGCTCTGCAAGTCGCTCGGCTCGCCCAACCACATCAACGTGGCCCGGGCAACGATCGCTGGTCTCCAGGACCTCAAGCGGCCCGACGAGATCGCCCGCCTTCGTGGCATCGATCCCGAAGAGTTCGTTCCTGCTGGTCTGCTCCAGGCGTACAAGGAGTCCGAGCGTGACGCCGCTGATCCGGCGACGGCAGGCATCGTGACCGGAGGCGCATGATGGCCGACCTGAAGATCACCCAGACCGGCTCGCTGATCGGCACCAAGCCCAAACAGCGCGGGACGATGCGGGCCCTCGGGCTCGGCAAGATCGGACGTTCGGTCACCAAGCCCGACTCCCCAGAGGTCCGCGGCATGCTCGCTCGTGTCCCGCATCTCGTGTCCGTCGAGGAGGCCTGATGGCCATCAAGATCCATGATCTCAAGCCCGCAGAGGGTTCGACCAAGAACGCCAAGCGCAAGGGTCGCGGCATCGCTGGCAAGGGCGGCAAGACCGCAGGCCGCGGTACCAAGGGTCAGCATTCGCGTGGACGCGGCAAGGTTCGTGTCGGTTTCGAGGGTGGCCAGATGCCGCTCCAGAAGCGGGTCCCGAAGCTCCGCGGCTTCACCAACCCCTTCCGCGTCGAATATCAGGCGATCAACCTCGACACGATCGAGGAGAGCGGCCTGAGCGAGGTCACCCCGGAGTCGCTGCTCTCGAAGGGCCTCGTTTCGAAGAACGCCCTCATCAAGGTCCTCGGCCGCGGCGAACTGAAGCGTTCGGTCACGGTCAAGGCTCACGCCTTTTCGGCGTCGGCCGAAGCGGCCATCACGGCCGCCGGTGGCACCACCGAGACCCTGCCCAAGCCGTGGGGCGACTCGCCTCGTCGTCCGGCGCAGGGCAACCAGCACACCAACCGATGACGCGCGGCCCCGGCCCAGACGGGTCGGGGTAGCGTAGATCGTCCCCCACCACAGGAGCACCCGGTGTTTTCACGGATCGCCAACATGTTCCGAGTTCCGGATCTTCGCAACAAGATCCTGTTCACGTTGTTCATGCTCGCGCTGTATCGGCTCGGCTCGTTCATTCCCGCACCGGGCATCGACACGCTCGCCGTGCAGGAGCTACGGGATCGCAGCGACCAGCAGGGCGGCATCCTCGCGTACGTCCAGCTGTTCTCCGGTGGTGGTCTGACCACCTTCGCGATCTTCGCCCTGGGCGTGCTGCCCTACATCACGGCGTCGATCATCATGCAGGTGCTCGGCGTGGTCGTGCCCCGCATCGAACAATGGCAACAGCAGGGTGCCGTGGGTCAGCGCAAGATCACCCAGTGGACGCGCTATCTCACCATTGCGATCGCCGTCATCCAGTCGACGTCGTTCTCGTTCCTGTTCAACCGGGCCGACGGCCTCGGCGGCGGCTTCGTCCTGCTGCCCAAGTTCAACATCGGCACCGTGTCGCTGGTCGTTCTCACCCTCACCGCCGGCACCGCACTGGTGATGTGGATGGGCGAGCTCATCACGCAACGCGGCATCGGCAACGGCATGTCGCTGATCATCTTTGCGTCGATCGTCAGCCAGTTCCCCGCACAGTTCTCGACGTTGTGGACCAACGAGGGCATCGCCGCCATCCTCGCCTTCGCCGTCATCTTGCTGATCGCCCTGGTCGGCATCGTGTTCGTCGAAAACGGCCAGCGCCGCATCCCCGTCAACTTCGCCAAACGAGTCGTCGGACGCAAGATGTACGGCGGTCAGAGCACCTACATCCCGCTCAAGGTCAACCAGTCCGGCGTCATCCCGATCATCTTCGCCAGCTCGGTGCTGTACCTGCCGAACCTCATCGCCGTCGCACTGCCCGACTCCGGCTGGGGCAACGCGATTCGCAACTTCGTCAACGACAATCTCGTCGAGCCTGACGCCGCGTTGTACATGATCGTCTTCGGGCTCATGATCGTCGGTTTCGCCTACTTCTACACGGCGATCACCTTCGATCCGGCCAAGCAGGCCGACACGATCCGCAAGCAGGGCGGCTTCATCCCGGGCATCCGCCCCGGACCGCAAACCGAGCGCTATCTGCAGCGCATCCTGACTCGCATCACGCTGCCTGGCGCGCTCTTCATCGCTGCCGTCGCCCTCGTGCCGAATTTGCTCATGCGGGCGCTGGGGTTCAATCTGACGGCAGGCCACGGCGGGGGGCTCGCCGCTGCGGGCTTCGGTTTCATCGGCATCTCGATCCTCATCGCCGTCGGCGTGGCGCTCGAGACCATGAAGCAGATCGACTCGCAGCTGATGATGCGGAACTACGAGGGATTCCTCGCCAAGAAGAAGTAGAGGGAGGGCTGGCATGGCTCCTCGAATCGTCGTCCTCGGTCGCCAAGGCGCCGGCAAGGGAACCCAATGCGCGCGGCTGGTCGATGCGCACGGGATCATCCACGTGTCGACGGGAGACATGCTTCGAGCGGCGGTGGCCGCCGGCACCGAACTCGGCCAGCAAGCCGACGCCATCATGAAGGCCGGGGACCTGGTCCCCGATGACGTCATGATCGGCATCGTTGGCGAGCGCCTCGCAGAGGCCGACATCATGGAGAACGGCGTTCTCCTGGATGGGTTTCCCCGCACTCCGGCTCAAGCCGACGCCTTGGAGGCGATCCTCGCCGATCAGGGCAACGAGCTCGATGCAGCGATCAACATCGACGTTCCGCTCGACGAGGTCACGGCACGGATGATGGCTCGCGGCCGAGAGGACGACACGCCCGAGGGAATCGCCCGACGCCTCGAGCTCTACGAAGAGCAGACGGCGCCGCTGATCGAATGGTTCAGCGCCCGCGACAAGCTGGTCATCGTCGATGGCATGGGTACCGAAGACGAGATCTTCGCTCGGGTCGAGGGTTCGCTCGGACTTTCCTGAGCACGGCTTGGACGGCGCACATCGCCAGTTCAACCCCAGCCGAGCTCGTGGAGGCGGTCGTCGTCGATCCCGAAGTGATGCGCGATCTCGTGGACCACGGTCACTTTCACCTCGTGGCGGAGCTCGGCTTCGTCGCGGCAGTAGTCGAGGAGTGACAACCGGTAGATCGTGACCCGATCCGGCAGCTCGAGCCCCGAACCGTACGCCTCACGTTCGGTCAGCGGCGTGCCTTCATACAGGCCGAGGAGGTCTGGTTCTTCGGCGTTCTCGTCTTCGATCACGATGACGAGGTTGTCCATCAGTTGGGCGAACGGGTCGCCGATGGTGTCGAGCGCGTCGATGACGAGTCGCTCGAACTGCGCCTCGCTCATCGCCTCCATCAGCGCAGAACTGTACTCGGGGTGAACTTGCGTGCATTCTTCGTGAACGCCGCCCCAACACTTCGGGAAGTCACTCGTGCCGATGACGCGGAAGCGGCCGAAGACGCGCTACCAATGGAGTCATGACATCGCAGACGGACCAACGAATTGGGTCTGTGCTGAAGCGACAGCGATTCAGAGCGGGTGAAGCGCGCCGCGCATGGCGCAGACAACGAGTCTCCTCGGCAGCACGTCGATCCGACGTGCTCCTCGGACGGGAGCCCGACTGGGTCGGGCTCGGGGTGCAGCGTGCCGGGACCACCCGGATGCACCGGCTCATCACGGCCCACCCCGACACCGAGATTGTTCGGGACCTGTCGGGTAAAGAGGTCAAGGAGATCCACTGGTTCGACGAGCCGCTTGCGGACGACCAGCCGGCGGAGGACCTTGCGTACCACGCTTGGTTCCAGGCCCCGACCGACAAGGTCGTCGGGGAGTGGACGCCGCGCTACCTGTACGACCTGTGGCCGATCGACCGGATCGCCTCCAGCTGCCCGTCCACCAAGTTTGTCGTGTTGCTCCGCGATCCGATGGACCGGTTGCGGTCTGCGTTGAGCTTCTACGACCAGCGCGGTGTGACGGTTGATCGCGACACCGTTCGTGAGGCGATCTGGCGCGGCCTCTACGCACGCCAGCTCACCTATCTGTTCGAGCGGGTCGATCGGCACAAGGTCTTCATCGGCACCTACGAGCAGACCCGGCTCGACACGATCGGCGAGCTCCGGCGGCTGTATGCGTTCTTGGACCTCGACCCGTCGTTCGAGCCGCCGAGCTCGCTGCTTGAGGTACGAATCAACGCCGCGACCCCGTTGGCGGTGCCCAACTCCGTCCTGATGCCCGCATGGAGCCTGTACGAACAGGACCGTGCAGAGCTCGAGGCGCTGCTCCCCGACGCGGACTTCACCCACTGGAGCTGAGCTGCCTCCTGGGGTCTGACCCCACGGCGACCCAATGAGCATTGTGGCCGTGGTTGGTGGATTTCCCTGGGGCCGCTAGCGTTTATCGCTGGCCATGAACTCTGCCGGCTCGTTCGGCGTGCTCGCGGTCGGATCCTGCGAACTGGAGGTCGTATCCTGGCGAAGCCCAACAAAGACGCAATCGTGATGGAAGGCAAGGTCGTCGAACCCCTTCCCAACGCCATGTTTCGTGTCGAACTCGAGAATGGGCACAACGTGCTCGCACACATCTCCGGCAAGATGCGCATGCACTACATCCGGATTCTTCCGGGCGATCGCGTCCAGGTGGAGCTGACGCCGTACGACCTCGAGCGAGGACGTATTACCTACCGCTACAAGTGATCTGAGCGGTCACCGTCCCGATCCTCCTCAGAGGGCACCCGGGTCGACAACCACTCCGTTCGGGCCCCCGGGACCGAAGTCACCTCGGTCGTGCTTCCACTCCGGTGGGGCACCAAAACCACACCGCACGGCAAGGGTCGTGCACGTTCCAACCGAAAGGACGCCGACCGTGAAGGTCCGAGCAAGCGTCAAAAAGATGTGTGACAACTGCAGAGTCATCAAGCGGCATGGCCGCGTGATGGTGATCTGCAGCAATCCCCGACACAAGCAGAGGCAGGGCTGACATGGCACGTATTTCTGGTGTCGACATCCCCCGCGACAAGCAGGCCCAGGTCTCGTTGACCTACATCTACGGGATCGGCCTCACCACGTCGCAGCAGATGTTGACCGAACTCGAGATCGACCCGACTCGTCGGGTCCGCGACCTGACCGACTCCGAAGTCGCCCAGATCCGCGCCTACATCGAGGCCAACCTCAAGGTCGAAGGTGACCTTCGCCGTGAGGTGAGCCAAGACATCAAGCGCAAGATGGAGATCGGCTCGTACCAGGGTCTCCGCCACCGTCGTGGCCTCCCCGTTCGTGGTCAGCGCACGCACACGAACGCACGGACCCGCAAGGGCCCCAAGAAGACCGTCGCCGGGAAGAAGAAGTAGGCACCCATGGCCACTCCTCAGCGCAAGAAGCGCAAGCAGTCGAAGAACGTCACGCACGGCGTGGCGCACATCAAGAGCTCGTTCAACAACACGATCATCACGATCACCGACCAGGACGGGAACACGTTGTCGTGGGCCTCGGCCGGCAATGTTGGATTCAAAGGCTCCCGCAAGTCCACCCCCTTCGCCGCACAGATGGCTGCCGAACAGGCCGCTCGTCGGGCGATGGAGCACGGTGTTCGTCGGGTCGACGTGGTCGTCCGTGGTCCCGGTTCGGGACGCGAGACCGCCATTCGGTCGATTCAGAACACGGGCATCGAAGTCACTGGCATCAAGGACGTCACGCCGATTCCGCACAATGGCTGCCGTCCCCCGAAGCGTCGGAGGGTCTGATCATGGCGCGTTACACCGGACCAAAGGCCCGCGTCTCTCGACGTCTCGGCACCAACATCTGGGGCACGAAGGGCGAGACGATCGCTCTCGACAAGCGTCCCTATCCGCCCGGCGATCACGGTCGTACCCGTCGCCGCGGCAACGTGAGCGAATACCTGCTTCAGCTCCAGGAGAAGCAGAAGGCTCGCTTCACCTACGGACTTTCGGAGAAGCAGTTCCGCAACCTCTATGACGAGGCCAACCGCCGCACCGGCGTGACCGGCGAGAACATGCTCCGGTACCTCGAGCTGCGCCTCGACAACGTCGTGTACCGCGCCGGCTGGGCGGCCACCCGCCCGCAGGCTCGTCAGTTCGTGAACCACGGTCATGTGCTCGTCAACGGCAAGCGTGTCGACATTCCGAGCTACCGCGTCCGCCAGGGCGACGTGATCACGGTCAAGGAGAAGAGCCGCAACGGCGTCACCTTGCAGTGGAACATGGACGTGCTCGACCGGTCGAAGCCGGCGTGGCTCGACGAGGGCGAAGACAAGTTCGCCGCCGTCGTGCACCAGCTTCCGCTGCGTGAGCACATCGACGTTCCGGTCCGCGAGCAGCTCATCGTCGAGCTCTACTCGAAGTAATCCATCCATCACAACGCCCCGGGCCGTACGGTGCCGGGGGTCGCTCTCGAAGTTCCGAGGAGAACACATGCTGACGATTCAGCGTCCGACGGTCGAAGCGATCGGAGAAGAAGAGAACAACACCCAGCGGTTCGGCATCGGCCCGCTGGAGCGCGGTCTGGGCCACACCATGGGTGCGGCACTGCGACGCACGTTGCTCTCGTCGATTCCGGGCGCGGCGATCACCCAAGTGCGTTTCGACGACGCCCTCCACGAGTTCGACACCATTCCCGGTGTCGCTGAGGACGTCACCGACATCATCTTGAACCTCAAGGACATCGTCCTGACGGTTCACACCGAAGAGCCCATCACGTTGCGTCTCGACGTGCGTGGCCCGAAGGACGTCGTCGCTGGCGACATCCATCCCCACGCCGACGTCGAGATCCTCAACGGCGATCTGCCGTTGGCGACCCTCAACAGCAAGGGCCACCTCGCGATCGACATCACCGTCGATCAGGGTGTCGGCTACGTGAGCGCGGCTCGCAACAACACCTCTGACACGATCGGTGTGATCCCGGTCGACTCGATCTACTCGCCGGTTCGGCGCGTCGCGTTCAACGTGACTCCGACGCGTGTCGACCAGCAGGCCGACCTCGATCAGGTCGAGCTCGAGGTCGTCACCGACGGTTCGATCTCGCCCCGTGACGCCATGGCGTCGGCGGGTTCGACGTTGCGTGCCCTCGTGCAGCTCGTCGAGGAGATGAGCGACGAGCCGCAGGGTCTCGAGCTCAACGAGATGAGCCCGGTCGTCACTGGTTCGCCCGATCTCGAGAAGCCCATCGAGGACCTCGACCTGTCGGAGCGTCCCCGCAACTGTCTCAAGCGCGCCCAGGTCAACACCGTTGGCGAGCTGTTGGAGAAGACCGAGGACGACCTCCTCGCGATCACGAACTTCGGCCAGAAGTCGCTCGATGAAGTCATCGAGAAGCTCGACGAGCGTGGCCTGAGCTTGCGCACGAGGGACTGATCATGGTTGCAACTCCACGAAAGGGGCCCCGCTTCGGCGGCAGCGCCTCGCATCAGAAGGCCATGATGGCCAACCTCGTCGCGTCGCTCATCGCCGCGGAGGCGATCGAGACGACCGAAGCCAAGGCGAAGGCCATGCGCCCAATCGCCGAGAAGAT
This sequence comes from Acidimicrobiales bacterium, assembly GCA_020629635.1. GTDB lineage: Bacteria > Actinomycetota > Acidimicrobiia > Acidimicrobiales > SHLQ01 > SHLQ01. The sequence goes on from JAHDCX010000004.1 coordinate 12,294, forward strand.
GATCACCAAGGCCAAGAAGGGCGGGGTGCACAACCACCGCCAGGTCGTGAAGTTCCTTCGTGACCGCGAGATGGCCACGAAACTCTTCGACGAGATCGGTCCCCGCTACGAGGACCGTCCGGGTGGCTACACCCGGATCATGAAGCTCGGACCGCGTCCGGGCGACAACGCGCCGATGGCGCGCATCGAACTCGTCTGAGTCTTCACGGCGACATGACGCCGACCAAACGTGTGAAAGCCACTGTCGCGTATGACGGCAGTGGCTTTCACGGTTTTGCCGTGAACCGTGACGTCCGGACGGTGGCTGGCGAAATTGAGGCTGCGTTGGCGACGATCTGTCAGGAGCCGGTCGTGATCACGTGTGCGGGGCGGACCGACAAGGGCGTGCACGGTCGTGGGCAGGTGATCAGCTTCGACGTGCCGACCGATCGGGTAACCGATCCGGGACGCCTCGAACGGTCGATCAACCGGCTGTGCCGGCCACGGATCGTGCTGCGAGACACAACCTTCGTCGAGCACGACTTCGACGCCCGGTTCTCGGCAACGTGGCGCCGCTACGGCTATCGCGTGCTCAACCGTGACGATGCCGACCCGCTCCTGCACGGTCGGGTGTGGCACGTGCGCGAGCCCCTCGATGTCGCGGCCATGAACGCAGCAATGCACCACGTGCTCGGCGAGCACGACTTCACCTCGTTCGGGCGGGTCCCCAAGGTGGACGAGGGTCAGACCCCTCCGTCGATGGTGCGCGAGGTCCTTGAGGCCGAATGGTCGGTCGTCGACGAGCTCACGGTGTTCGAGGTGCGGGCGACCTCGTTCGTGCACCAGATGGTGCGGTCTCTTGTGGGCACGTCGGTCGACGTCGGCCTCGGCCGAGTCGACCCGACCACGATCCCGGCGATCCTCGCCGCACGCAACCGCCATGCCGCCGGCCGAGTGGCGCCACCTGAGGGTCTGACCCTCTGGGACGTCGGTTACGACTGAGCTGCGTCGATCATCATCGGCGGCAAGAACACCTGGACGAGGGGGCCGATCAGGAAGGCGAAGGCGATCGTGCCGATGCCGAAGCTCCCTCCGAGGGCGATGCCCGCAAGAAGCACGGCGACCTCGATGCCGGTTCGGACGACTCGGATCGAGGGGCCTCGGGCCGCGAGGCCGGTCATCAACCCATCGCGGGGGCCAGGGCCGAGCCCCGCGCCGATGTACATGCCCGTACCGATGCCGTTGAGCACGATGCCGCCGATGAGCAGGGCCCAACGAGTGACTGAGCCCTGGGCATTCTCGAAGAACGGGAAGGCGAGCTCGAACACGACGCCGACGAGGATGGCATTGGCGATCGTGCCAATCCCTGGACGTTCCTTGATCGGGATCCAGAGGAGCAGGACGACGAGACTCGTCAGGATGATCACCAGACCGAGCGAGAGACCGATCGACAGGCTCACCCCCTGGTGAAAGACGTCCCAGGGAGCGAGTCCGAGATCGGCGCCGACGACCATCGCGAGACTGACACCGAAGAGCGCCAGCCCGACGAGGAGCTGTGTCAGACGTCGGGCTTGTGGTGTCGGAAGGAGAACTGGGTTCACCCGTCCTCGGCCAGCCGGTCGGCGATCACGGTCCACACGTCGGGGTCGATCCCCATCCCGACGTGCGTGCTCTCGACTTCGATGTTCTCGACGTGTGGGCTGAAGTCGTCCACGCACGCCTTCCAGTCGACGACGGCGTCGTTCTTGCTCCACATCGCCGTGATCGGGCGACGGATCGGGATCAGGTTCCGTTCGTCGACGGCGTCGGCGATCTCGTCGACCCGGTCCTTGCCGTAGGTCCGAGCGCCGACGGTGTAGCGAGGACCACCGATGATCGGAGTCCCATAGGTGATGACACGGGTGACGGCATCCGGCTCGTCCCGGGCAACTTCCCGGGCGAACACACCCCCGAGGCTCCACCCGATGAGCGCGACCGGCCCTCCCGTCGCCTCCGCGTGACGAAGCACCTGTTCGGTCACCCTCGGCAACATGAGCTCGACCTCGCCGCCATTCAGGCCGAGTCCCCAGCCGCGGCACCGATGCCCGAGCATCCGGAGCTTGGATCGGACGGGGAGCATGAATGCGTCGTTCGTGCCGTAGCCAGGAATCGTCATCACGTTCTGGTGACCGCGCGGCAGCCGGAGGAGGCTCGGTGACCGCCACACGAGCCGCGGCAGCTCCCGGACAGCGCCCGCCTCACGAAGCAGCCGATTGCCTGCAGGTGCGGCCAGTTTCGATCGGTCGATGGTCGGGGTGGTCACCCTCGCCACGCTATCGGTGGTGGTGCTCAGCTGGCGTTGGCGAACTCGGGAGCGAACAGGTGGTACTCGGCGACGAGACGTCGTCTCGCCCGGGCGAGCAGCGACGTCGCCGACACGACCGAACACTCGAGGTGCTCGGCCACCTCGCCGACGCTCATCCCGATGACGTATCGAAGGTAGAGCGCCGTTCGTTGACGGACCGGCATGGCGTCGAGTGCCTGGCCGACCTCGCCGTGTATGAGGGGGAGATCGTCGGTCGGCCGCTCGAGGCTGAGCCGTGCCACAGCGTTCTCGTGCCGATACTCCGCCCGCCAGTGATCGGCCAAGCGCCGGCTCGCCACCGTGCATAGCCATCCCGACGTCAGTTGCTGTTGGGGCGAGCGTTCGAGCGCGTGGACGGCGTCTCGAAAGGTGTCGGCCGTGATGTCTTCGGCCAACGCCGTAGACCGCACTCGGGTCCGGATGTGGCGGTAGACGTCGTCGTGGTGTCGTTCGAACAATTGCTGTGCCTGACTGACCCGCACCGTGGCTGCACCTCTCGTCATCCGGCTCCAAGACCGACGCCCGGATCATTGACCAGCTCGCTTACGGGCCACTGACGGCCCCGACTGCGCTCGGGTCCCTGCACGTCATTCCGGACACTGCGGTCAGGAAACTGTCAGTGGTGGGTCAGATGCTCGTGAAGCGTTCGATCCAGTCGTCCGCACGACCGAAGACGAGATCGACCGGCCACAGACCGAGAACTTGTCCGGACCACGGGGTGAGGTGGCGCGCCACGATCTCGCCGAGTGATGGCACTTCGTTCAGCTGGGCGACACGACCAATCGCCAGTGGCAAGAGAATGCTCTGTCGATCCCGAGCCATCGACGCCAGCGATTCCGCCAGTCGCTCGGCTTCTTCGAGAACCGGACGTCCGGACCGGTGGTCCTGGAGGAGGCGAAGCCCTTCCGCCGCGGGCCTGCGGACGACAGACAAGGCGGCGTTGAAATCCACGTCCGACAGGGGCGCATCGACTGAAGGCCACTGCACCATGAACCGGACGGCGTTCGCTACCGACAAGAGGTACGGGTCACCGTTGAAGCTCCCGCGGATCCGGTCGCCCGAGGAGAACAGCCTCGAGCAGTCCTCGTCGAGTGCACGCTGGAGGCTGGCTTTCGCCATGGTGGCGAAGTCGTCGCCGCTGTGCGGCCAATGTGTGGAGACGGCGCCCCGATACTCGTCGAGCCGTTCTGCTGCGAGTTCCCATTGGCCATGACGAAGGCGGTTGACGAAGGCGAATCGCGCCGCTTCGACCTGCCCGTCCTTCGTTCCCGTCTGGGAGAGTTCATCGACGATCGCCTCGGATCGGTCGTCGATCGGATGGGCGAGGCGGCGGATGAAGTCAACTCGAAGCGCACGGGTGAGCTCATCTGGACTCTCCGCTCGCTCGACTTCGTCTGCCGCCAGCGCCTCGCCATCAGGGAGGAGATTCATCGAGTTGGCGTCTGTCGCGCAGAGGCTTCGTTCGGCCGCATACGGAGAAGTGATCCGAAGTTCGGCTGTGTGGAAGAGCTGGCCGCGCGCCCCGCCGTCCTCGGGGCTCTGCCAAACGACAGCCCGATAGAGGCGACGCTTGAGGTCGACGTCGACGATGGCGGTCGTTTCGTCCAAAAGGTCAAGCGCCGCGTCGGACTCGCCATCGGCCCACAGCCCGACGACTTGGCGAATGGACTCCCGCTCGGCTTCGCGTCCTCCAACCGAGGCGGGGAGTACCGCGGACGCCTGCTCGCGCACGGGTCCGATCGATCCCTTCGACAGCCATGACGAGATCGCTGGGTCATCCACCCGGTGGGAGCGCGATGCCTCGGCGACGAGTCGATGCAACTCCGTCTGACGCTGCGTGTGCGACCACAGGCTTTCGAGGCGCGCCACGTCGCTGTCGGCCTGAGGCTTCTGGAGCGCTCTCGCGGCGGCAACGGTCGCCTGGCGATTAAGGCGGTCGCGAAGCCGGGAATGATGTTCCCAAGAGGCGGTGGGTATGGGCTCGAGCCACCAGCTCGACCCGTCAGGGTCGGAGAGGTCGGTTTCGACGTTCGTCAATCGGTAGCCCGAGGAGAAGGATTCGAGCATCTGGCCCGGTTCGTCGCACCCAACTTCACGCAGATCGCTTCTGAGCGCCGAAATGTGGCGCTGCACAGCGTTTGCGCCCGACGCTGGCGCTTCCGTCCAGAATCGATCGAGGAGTGAGCTGACCGACACGACTGCGCCTTCCGCCTCTGCGAGCGCAAGAAGGATGTCGATGCGCGTGCGTCCCCGGACGGGCACTTCCTGCCCGCCCAACTCCCATGCGATCCCACCGAAAAGTCGGAGCCGAACGCTCATTCGTTTGATCGTAGGGATCTGGAGCCCTCGACTCACAAGCCGATGGATCAGAGTCGGCGCGGAAGCAGACTCGCCGCGCCCGCTGTCGCCAGACAGAGTCCGGCGATGAGCAGGTAGTAGACCTCGAAGGCGACGTCGAGCGCGAGGACGACCGTGGCGAGGAGGGGCGACACCAGCGCTGACATCTCTCGCCAGGTCGAGAACACCGTGGCCATCGCCACCCGCTCTCGGGGCTTCACCATCCGGAGGAAGGGAATGTTGCCGACCACGTCGATGAGTGCGCCACCGCTGGCGGCCAAACCCCAGAAGATCAGACCGAGTTGGCGAGGCGGTCCGAGCGCTGCCAGCCCGACGAGCGCGACCGCGATGACGACGAAGCCCGTCATGATCACCTGTCGTGAGCCGATCCGGTCGGCGAGGCGGCGGATGAGTGGGCTGAACAGCAACAGGCTGGCCACGCCGGAGAGGAGAAGCGCGGCCGCGGTCGCGTCGAGGCCGGCTTCGACGACATAGATCGGTCCGTAGACGAACAGCGCGACCCAGAAGGTCGCTCGAACGAACGAGATCGCATACGCGATGCGCATCGACCGCCGTCCGAAGAAGCGACCGATGCTGGCGAGGGGACTCGGCGCCGGGGTCCGCGGCGCGGTGATGACCTCCGACCGGCCGAGTCGAAGCCACCAGTAGTACGCGAGCAGGACCAGCGACAGCGCGGCCGAGAGGAGGAAGGGTGCGTTGTCGCCGGTGCGCTGGGCGAGCTGCACGCCGACGAGTGGGCCGACGAGCCAGGCCAGCCCGTTGTAGAGCATCCGATTCGACTCGATCCTGGTCAGCTCGGCCTTGCCGATGTAGTCCATGACATAGAGCGTGAGAAGTACGGAGAAGGTGCTCGCCGCCGCGCTTCGCAAGCCGATCCCCACGACGAACGGCGTGGCCGATGAGGTCGTGAAGAGCAGGGCGGCGCCGAACAGGGCGAGGATTCCGGCGGTCATCACCCATCGGCGGGCGACGATGGCCTCGAAGCGTCCAACGTTCAACGTGATCGCCAGGGTCAGCACGGCGCCGATGGTGAACCCCTGCGACACGGCTTCCTTGCCGCCCAGCCGATCGAGGGCGACCAGCGGCACCGTGGTCACGATCAGGCTTCTGGCCAGCCCCTCGAGTCCGCTGAGCCGGGTGAGTCCCACGCCGACCTCGCTCGGAAGGTAGAGCAGCGGTAGTGGGCGGTGGATCCGCATCCGCGGAGCCTACGAGGGTCAGGGAGTCGGCGCCCGCGTCATCCGGCTGACGGAAGCCGCATGTGGACTGCCCCGCCTGGTCCGGCGTCGGCCCAGATCTGGCCCCGGTGAGCGTCGACGATTCCCTTCGCAACGGCGAGCCCCAATCCGGCGCCACCGTGTGCACGCTCACGGGCTTCGTCGTGGCGCCGGAATGGTTGAAAGGCTTCGGTGAGGAAGTCGGCGGGAAAGCCGGCGCCTTCGTCGAGGACGGACACGCAGGGGGGTTCGGCATCGACGACGATGCGGACGGTGGAGCCCTCCGGCGCATAACGAACCGCGTTGCCGACCACATTGGTCAGGACCCGGTCGATCTGCGCAACGTCGGCAACCACGACCGGTCCGGTCTGCGGCCGATGGATCTGCACGTCCACCGACTTCGGCTCGGCGATCAGCCGGCATCGCTGAGCAACGCCGTCGACGACGGCGCCGAGGTCGGTCGGCTCAGAGGCGAGAGCCAGACGGCCGGCTTCGAGTTGGCCGATCGTGAACAAGTCGGCGATGAGGGTCTCGACGGCATCGATGTCCGATGCGATGGTTCGGAGGTACCGCTCCGGGTCGGGAGCCACGCCGTCGAGCAACGCCTCGGTCGCAAGACGCATCGACGTCAAGGGAGTCCTCGCGTCGTGGCTCAACGAGGCCATGGTGATCGAGCGCTCGCGTTCGGCATCGTCCCGGGCCTGGCGGGTGCTCGCGATCTCCTCGACCATCGCATCGAGCGCTGCGGCGAGTTCGCCGATCTCATCCATTCGGCGCAGGTCTGCTCGCGCCTCGAGATCCCCCGCGCCGACGCGGCGAGCCACATCGGTGATCGCAGCCAGGTCGTCGGTGAGCGGACGGGCGAGCGTGTTGACCACGGCGATTGCAACCACCGTCGCGAACGCCAACAGGATCAGGAGGAACTGCAAGTCATGCTCGGACAAGAACATGGATTGGGAGCCGACGCTGACCGCGATCGCGACGAGCACCGGGCCGGTGATCGCGGCAAGGAGGATGCGGCGGGTGAACGAACGAGGCGAGAACAGTCTCAAGACGACGGCGATCGTGACCGCCACCGCTGCGAGCGCAGCGAGCAACGCGATGAGACGGGTGCGTTCGGTCGAGGTGGGCACCATGACGACCTCGGTCGTCACGACCGCGGCAAGACCCGCAAGCGTCGTGATCGCCGCGAGGCCGATGACGAGCGTCGGGATGCGGGTACGGCGCGAACTGCTCATTCGACGAGACTCACGGTTCGAACCGGTACCCGTGTCCAAAGACCGTGACGAAGTGCGCCGGATTGGACGGGTCGTCCTCGAGGCGCCCCCGGAGACGACGCACGTGCACCGTCACGGTCGACGGGTCCTGCCATTCGGTCGAGGACGCCCACACCTTCTGGAGCAGGTCCTCGCGTGAGAGGGCCTCGCCGGCGTGGGAGAGAAAGCAGGTGAGCAGCTCGAACTCCTTGCGAGGAAGTTCGACGTCGACGCCGCCCTTGGTGACCACCCGTCGGGCTGCGTCGACGGTGACGTCGCCGAAGGCGGTGACCAACGCTTCGGGCTCGACCACGCCGCTGCGACGCAGCACCGTCTTGACGCGCGCACTCACCTCGCGAGCGGAGAACGGTTTGACCACGTAGTCGTCTGCGCCGGCTTCGAGCCCACGAACGCGGTCCGCTTCTTCGCCGCGGGCGGTGAGGAGGATCACCGGAAGGCTCGAGGTCCTCCGGATGAAGGCGAGCACGTCGAGGCCGTTGCGCTTCGGCAACATGAGGTCGAGCAGCACCAGATCGGGCGGATCACCGGCGATCAGGTCCACGGCGTCGTCGCCGTTGCCGGCCTCAGACACCTCGAACCCGTCGGCGATGAGGTACTGCGTCAGGACTTCTCGAACCATGGGCTCGTCATCGACGACCAGGACGCGTCGGGCGGTTGCCGGGGAGGTGCTCACGTGCATCGACGTTACGGATTGCGCAGATGGATGGCGAGTGGTCTCGAGGGTGTTCACCATTCGGTAAGGCGTTGAGAAGGTCGGAGATTCCCTCACCGGCAGACTCGACATTTCGCGCGTGTGTCTCCTCGGCGTCGCGCGTAGACTCGTCCGCTGGACTCGAACCGCACCCGGCGGTGCCGCACTGGAGCTGGCATGACCACCACAACCCCCAAAGCCTCGGAGATTCAGCGTGACTGGCACGTTGTCGACGCCGAGGGTCTCGTGCTCGGCCGTCTGGCCACCGAGGTCGCGAACATCCTGCGCGGCAAGCACAAGCCGTCGTACACCCCCAACCTCGACACCGGCGACCACGTCATCATCGTGAACGCCGACAAGATCGTGCTCACGTCGGGCAAGGCCGATCGCAAGCTGATCCACCGCCACTCGGGGTATCCCGGCGGGCTCAAGACCACCACCTACGCCGACGCACTCGACAAGGACGCCGCCGAGACGGTTCGTCGGTCGATCCGCGGCATGGTCCCCAAGACCCGCCTCGGCCGCCAGCAGCTCACCAAGCTGAAGGTGTACGCCGGCCCAACGCACCCACATGGTGCGCAGAACCCCCAGCCCCTCGAGATCGCACACGCGAAGGACCGTTCGGCCGAGAGCTGAACGCAGCACAGGAACGCATCATGGCAACTCCCATTCAGGCAACCGGACGACGCAAGCGGGCTGTGGCTCGAGTTCGGCTCACCCCCGGCTCTGGCGTCATGACCGTGAACGGTCGTGAACTCGAGGACTACTTCCCGAGCGCCGTTCACCGTCAACAGCTCACCGAGCCGTTTCGGGTCACCGAGACCGAAGGTCAATACGACGTGTCGGTCACGATGCACGGCGGGGGCCCCACCGGCCAGGCCGGAGCCATGCGCCTTGGTATCGCTCGCGGACTCCTCGAGGTCGGCGACGAGCACCGTGAGGCGCTCAAGCGTGCTGGATTCCTGACGCGCGACTCGCGCAAGAAGGAATCGAAGAAGTACGGCCTCAAGAAGGCCCGCAAGGCTCCGCAGTACTCGAAGCGCTGATCCCCGCGCCTCGGGCGAACGTTCCGGTCGATGTCGCTTCGTTTCGGAACCGATGGCGTCCGGGCACGTGCACCTGAAGACCTGACGCCGGACTACGTTCGGCGGCTTGCGCACGCCGCTGCGTCAGAATTCGGCGCGCCGACGCTGCTCGTTGGTCGCGATCCACGCGAGTCGGGGCCGCTGCTCCTCGAGGCGCTCGTCGACGGATGCGCGGCTGCGTCAGTCGACGTGATCGATCTGGGCGTTGTGCCGACGCCGGCGGTTGCGTGGATGAGCCGCTCGCTCGGCGCTCCGGCCGCGATGATCTCGGCATCGCACAACCCGTGGTCGGACAACGGCATCAAGTTGTTCTCACCAGGCGGGCGCAAGCTCTCCGACGACCAACAGGACACGATCCAACGGCGTCTCGACGCCGAGGACGGGTCGACAATCGCCTCCGGCCACCGGATGAACCCACGGACGGCATCGATCGCCCCGTATGTCGACGCGGTCGTCGCGACCGTGGGGGTCAACGCCTTGGCCGGATGCACCGTCGCGGTCGATACCGCGCACGGCGCCGCCTCCGGGACTGCGGCCGAGATCTTCGAACGGCTTGGTGCGACCGTGTACGCGATCGGCGACGCCCCAAACGGGCGCAACATCAATGATGGCGTCGGATCGACCCACCCTGAAGCGGTCTCCCAGCTGACGGTCGAGAACCGAGCCGACGTTGGCTTTGCGTTCGACGGCGACGCCGACCGCGTCATTGGGTGCGGGGGCGATGGCTCCGAGATCGACGGCGATCGGCTGATCGCCATGAGCGCGCTCGATCGACGGGATCGTGCACAGCTCGTCGACGACACGGTCGTCATCACCGTCATGACCAACCTCGGCTTCCGGCGAGCGATGACGAGCGCAGGGATTCGGGTTCACGAGACCGGCGTCGGAGACCGTCACGTGCTCGAGGCGCTCGATGCGCACGGCTGGAGCCTCGGCGGCGAACAATCCGGGCACATCATTCATCGGGATCTCGCAACGACCGGTGACGGTGTGCTGTCGGCCGTGCAGGTGCTCGACGCCTGTGTGCGACGGGGCGTTGCGCCAGGGGAGTGGGCGGCGTCGGTCATGACTCGGTTCCCCCAGGTGCTCGAGAACGTTCGCCTCGATCGGCGACCCGATGGACTGATCGAGGCGATCGCGACCGACATCGCCGACGTGGAGCGAGAACTCGGCGACGACGGACGGGTGTTGATCCGCCCATCCGGGACCGAGCCGCTCATCCGCGTCATGGTCGAGGCGAGCGAACAGACCATGGCGCAAAGGTCTGCGGATCGACTGGTTGCCGCGGTGGTCGCCGCTGCGGGCAATCTCGTCTGAGGTTTGCTGCGCCACTCTGGGGAGTGCCCCCGTACGGAATGATGGCGCCCCCTTTTCTAGACTCGGTACGAGCGCCCACCAGATCCCCCTCCTAGGTGCGCGGAAAGCGAGACATCCGTGTGTGGAATCATCGCCGTCGTCCGGCGGCGCTCGAGCCGCCCGATCCCGACCCTCGCCGAGATCCGACCGCTCATCGAGAACCGCGCCGCTGACCTCCATGGACGCTCGCTCGACGAGGCAGAGCCGATCCTGAGGGTCCTGGCCACCGACCTCAGCACGGCCGATGGTCTCCTGCGTGGAACCTCCGGGCTCCAACTCCTCCTCGACGACCCGGCAGGGGCGGACTTCATCGACGAACAGTTGGCTGGCCTCGATGCGGCCCTCGACGGTCTTGAGGCCGAGCTCGATCAACGCGCAACCGTCGATGCCCTGGACCTCGAATCGGTCAACGCGCTGCTCATCGCGGTCCGAGATGCCGTGTGGAACATTCGTCGCGACCGTCTGCGCGCGGCAACCGTCGTCGCAGACCTCGGTGGCCGCGATCTCGCGCCGTCGGCAGTCGACGGCTACTTCTCGATCCACCAGGCCCTCAGCGCACTCGACCGGATGGAAGTCCGAGGGCGCGACTCGGCCGGGCTTCATGTTCTCGTGAGCGAGCATGGTCTCGACGTTGAGGATCCGGTCATTGCCGGCATGCTCGCTGGTCGCGAGCCGCAGAACGAACTGTTCACTGACTCGGCGGCGCGCATCGTGGATGGGCGGCTGAGCTTCGTGTACAAGGTGGCCGCCGAGATCGGGGAGCTCGGCGACAACATGGCATCGCTTCGCAACTCGATTCGTGCCGATGACCTGCTTCGCCGTGCTCTGCAGAACGACCGCTCCGAAGCGGTCGTGCTCGGACACACCCGCTGGGCAAGCGTCGGCATCATCTCGGAGCCCAACGCCCACCCGATCAACTCCGATCAGGACGCAGAGGGGGTCCAGCCGTACTGCACTGCGGTCCTGAACGGCGACGTCGACAACTACGGCGACCTCATCCGAGCCGAAGATCTCTGCATTCCGTCGGACATCACGACCGATGCGAAGGTGATCCCGACGCTCACGTCGAAGCACCTGGCCGACGGGCACGGGATCACCGAGGCGTTCCGTCGTACCGTGTCGGTCTTCGAGGGTTCGGTCGCGATCGGCCTTTCGAGCGTTGAGGCACCCTCCGATGTGTTGTTGGCGCTTCGGGGTTCTGGTCAGTCGATCTACGTCGGACTCGCCGAGGACTGCACGATTGTGGCGTCGGAGCCGTACGGACTCGTCGAAGAGACGGCCACGTATCTCCGGATGGACGGGGAGACGCCGGCCAATCCCGACAATCCCAATGCGAGCCGGGGTCAGATCATCCGCGTGCAGGGACGGTCCGCCGGATCGATCGAGGGTCTCGAGCGGGTCGCCTACGACGGAACCGTCCTCCCGGTCACGGATGCGGATTTCGCGACCGCCGAAGTCACCACGAGAGACATCGACCGTGGTGACTATCCGCACTACCTCCTGAAGGAGATCACCGAGTCGCCGCGTTCGTTCCGCAAAACCCTTCGCGGAAAGCTGGTCGACGAAGACGGGCATCTCCGCGTGGCGCTCCCCGAGTCGACGATGCCGTCGGCGATCGCCGAGAAGCTTCGCGCGGGAGACATCCGCACCATCCACGTCATTGGTCAGGGCACGGCCGCCATCGCCGGACAAGCGGTCGCTGCCGCCATCGACGGCGAACTCGAAGGTGCCTGCAACGTCGACGCTCTTGCCGCGACCGAGCTGTCGGGCTTCGGCCTCCGAAAGGACATGTCGGACACCCTCATCGTTGCGATCTCCCAATCCGGAACCACCACCGACACGAACCGAACGGTCGACGTCGTGAAGCAACGAGGGGCGTCGGTGATCGCCATCGTCAATCGGCGGGGCTCGGATCTGACCGATCGAGCGAACGGTGTGTTGTACACCTCTGATGGACGCGACGTGGAGATGAGCGTTGCGTCGACCAAGGCCTTCTACAGCCAGATCGCCGCCGGCTTCCTGCTCTCGGTCGCCATTGCCGATCTCGTGTACGCCGACCGTCAAGAGCCCGATCACCGCCAAGGTCTTCTCCAGTCGTTGCGAGATCTGCCCGACGCCATGGCTGCCTGTCTCGAGCGCCGGACCGACGTCGCACGGGCGGCATCGTCACATGCGCCGTCGCGGCGCTACTGGGCCTGTGTTGGCAACGGACTCAACCTCATCGCCGCACGAGAACTCCGCATCAAGTTGAGCGAGCTCTGCTACAAGTCCATGGCTGCGGACTCGACCGAAGACAAAAAGCACATCGACCTCTCGTCGGAGCCGATGATCCTCGTCTGCGCGTCGGGCCTGGAGGGGTCGACGGCCGACGACGTCGGCAAGGAGGTGGCGATCTTCCGGGCGCACAAGTCGGCGCCGATCGTCATTGCCAACGAGGGCGAAACCCGATTCTCGGCGGCCCTCGATGTCATCTATGTGCCAGTCGTGGACACCCGGCTTGCGTTCGTGCTGTCGACGATGATCGGCCACCTCTTCGGGTACGAGGCCGCGCTCGCGATCGACGCCCAGGCCAGACCGTTGCGCGAGGCGCGTGCGGCCATCGAAGGCCTCATCGATGAGACTCGTGGATCGCTCGGCGGCGAAGCCTTCCTCGAACGGTTGGTGCCCACCCTCGGCCCGATTGCTGCTGGCTTCGCCGACGGTCTTCGCGTCGGTGCCTACAACGGACACCTCGAGGCGGGTACGGCGGTGCAGCTTGCCTCGCGGTTCCGCTACGCGCTCGGCATGATTCCGCTCGACAGCTATCAGCTCGAGTTCGGCAAGGTGGGAACGCCGAGTGTCGTCGTCGAAGATCTGACGACATCGCTCGGCGCGGCGATCGACGAGCTCACCCGTCCGATCGACGCGATCAAGCACCAGGCCAAGACCGTGACCGTTGGCATCTCCCGGACCGATGAGACGCTGCTCGAGTTTCCGCTCGTCGCATCAGTGCTCGACGCTGGGACTCCACGCGACCGGCTCAGCTACGCGACGATCCGCACGCTCGCCAACCTCGATCCGGCGATCGCAGAAGTCACCGGGTGGACCCGCTACACGATCGCCGGTCTCGACTCCGACGATGATCAAGCAACGATCACCGTCGTCGACCGAGGCGGCATCTCCGCCACGATCCCCAGCCGGACCGACCGTACGCCGGTGCTACGTGGCACCAAACGCCGGGTGGCCGAGGAGCGAGAGGTGCTCGTGGCGAAGGGCCGGAGCGACGGACGGCCGATCATGATGATCCCCGAAGTCAAGGACAACGAAACGACGGGGATGACGCTGCTCCACGTCGAGCTGCACGATCGTCTCGACGCCGAAGTCATGCGCGGCGTTCTACAGGGATACCGAAATCGCTACTCGGCGCTGACTGGCGCCGTCACCGAAACTGAGGAGACGTTCCGGGTCGACCGGCTCGGCCAGGAGAACGTGGGCGAACTGCTGTGGGTGTCGATTCAGGAGCTCGCCGACCGCTGGCGCGGCTGACCGGCGCCACGTGGGACATGATGCAGGGGTGTACGAGAACCCACCCATCGACGTTTCGTCGTTGCCCCCACTCGCAGACGACAACTTTGTCCCGCTCGACGCGGGCTACCTGCGAATCGGCCTGATCGGGTGGGCGATCTTCGCCTTCATCGTCGCCGTCGCCGGGGTCGCCCTCGCCACGCAGGTCGATCGACCGGAGATCCCGCTTGCCGCCATGGCGGTGTTGCTCGCCGTAGCCGGACTCGGTGCAGTACTCCGAGTGCTGGCCGTTCGACACACTGCGTACCAGTTGCGAGCCCATGACATTTCCTTTCGTCGAGGCGTCATCTCCCGCCGGGTCGACACGCTGCCGTTTGTCCGGGTTCAACACGCCCGAGTGACCCGCGGTGGCTTGGAGCGACTCTTCGGTCTGGCAACCGTGCACGTCAACTCCGCTGGTCCCGACCTCAGCATCCCGGGCCTCCGTGGTGAGGATGCCGATCGCATCAAGGCGCTCGTGATCGAACGAGCTGGCGATCTCGACGAAGACGCGACGTGACGGTCGATCCGAACGCCGATCGAGTCATCCTCGCCGAACCCCAGCGTCAATCGCTCCTGGCTGCGGTCTTCCAGGGGCTTCGGGTGCTTCGCCAGATCGGCATCGCCCAAGTGATCGTCGGCATTGTGTTTCTGTCGAATGCACCGATCCCCGGTGGGGTATTCGTGCTCGTGCCCCTGATCGGACTGGTGATCCTCGGTGTGGGCGTCGCCCTGTGGTGGCGGTACACCTTCCAGGTCGACGGCGATGAGCTCGTCGTTCGGAAGGGCCTCGTGAGCGACGACCGATTGGCGGTCCCGCTCGATCGGGTGCAAAGCGTGTCGATCGAGCAACAGGTGCTCCACCGTCTGGTCGGTCTGGTCCAAGTGTCGGTGGACACTGCGGGTTCTGAGCAGGCCGAGTTCGTGATCGATGCGATCCCGCGCGGGACTGCCGAAGCGCTCCAACGACTCGCCGCATCGCACCGGTCGATGACGGCGGCCGCCCGTCACGATGTCGACGCGGGCGAGGCTCCGCCGGTGGTCGAAGAGGTCGATCGGGTGATCGTCGGTCACGACTGGAAGCGACTCCTCCTCATGTCGGTGACGCAGTGGCCGGTGGCGGGCCTCCTCGTCGTCGGTCCGCTTCTCGCATTCGGGAACGAGATCGTCGACCTGTTGCCGTTCGACATCCCGACGCCGAGCGTCGACCTCGAACCCGGCCTCTGGATGCTGTGGCTCATCCCCGTCGTCATCGGCTTGCTCGTCGTTGCCGGGATCCTGCTGAACCTCGTCCAACTGTTCCTGACCGAGTGGAACCTCACGGTCACGGCGTCGTCGTCGGGGTTCCGACGAACGGCAGGACTGTTGTCGCGGACCAGCCGGGCCAGTTCGGTGCCACGAGTTCAACGGCTCGTGCATCACACGAACCCCTTCGAGCGCCGCGCCGGGCTGAGCCGGTTCACGCTGCACACGATCGGAGCGGGCGACATTCAGGTCCCGGGTTGCCGCGCGCATGAGGCAGCCGAGCTGCGTCGATTGGCGTTCGGCGAGCCCTCGCCGCCGCTCGATCGTTCGATTGCTCGTGCGTCGATGGTCCCGGCCATTCGGCTTTCGGTGGTGATCGCGGTCATCGCCATGGCGGCGTTGTTCCGGCCGCTCGGCTGGTGGGTCCTGCTCGGCGTCGCGGTGCCGCTCTGGACGCTGTGGACGGAACGCCGTCGGGTCGAGCGCCAACGCTGGGGTTTCGACGACGACGGATGGATCGTCCGTCGCGAGGTGTTCGCCACACGCACGGATCAGAGCCTGCACCGCAAGGTGAATCTCGTGAGGGTCCGCCAGTCTCGCTACGCGCGGCGTCGTGGATTGGCGACGGTGGTGTTGTCGACCGCGGAGGGTTCGGCGTCGATCGGACTCGTTCCGCTCGATGACGCCAAGGCCCTCCGTGACTTCGTGCTGGTCAGCCTCGAGCGCGATTCGCGCGCTTGGATGTGATGACGCCGGTGTCGAACCCGGCCAGATGAAGCCCACCGGCGAATCGGGCGTGCTCGATCTTCGTGCATCGGTTCATGACGACGCCGAGGCCGCCGGACTCGGCGATCCCCGCAGCCTCATCGCTCCACAGACCGAGCTGGACCCAGAACGTCGAGGCCCCGATGTCTACGGCCTCCTCCGCGATCGGGGGGAGGTCATCGTTCTTGCGGAAGACATCGACGATGTCGGGCGTTTCGGGGAGGTCGGTCAGCGACGGATACACCGGTTGGCCGAGGATCTCCCGCTCGCGGGGATTGACGAGCAGCACTCGATAGTCCGCCGAACTCGACAGAAGATACGTGGCCACGAAGTTGGAGGCGCGTGCGGGATTGTTGCTTGCGCCGACGATGGCGATCGTCCGGGCCTCGTCGAGCATGCGCCGTCGCTCGCTCGCCGTCGTCCCATCGTTCATCGTGGCCGAATCCCGCTGACCTGCTGGGTTGTCGGACATCAGCGAACCTCCTGTGCGGCGGCGAGCGCCTGATCCAGATCCCAAATGATGTCCTCGACGTCTTCGAGCCCGACGGAGATTCGGACCATGTCATCGGAGACACCGCCTGCCGCCATCTGTTCTGCCGTGAGCTGCTGATGGGTCGTCGAGGCCGGATGGAGGATGAGCGTCTTTGCATCTCCGACATTGGCGAGATGACTGATCATCTCGAGGGCTTCGATGAAGGCGGATCCGGCGGTGCGGCCCCCATCGACGCCAAAGGTGAAGATCGCCCCGGGGCCCTGTGGCAGATATTTCTGTGCAGCCTCGTGGTGCGAGCTGTCCGCCAGTCCGGCGTACTTCACCCAACCAACACGGTCGTCCGCAGCAAGCCATTCGGCGACGGCTTGGGCGTTGGCGACGTGCTCGGTCATCCGTTGGGGGAGGGTCTCGACGCCCTGGAGCAGAAGGAACGCGTTGAAGGGCGAGATGGAGGCGCCGACATCACGAAGCTGCTCCGATCGAACCTTGGTGCAGTAGGAGTACTCGCCGAAGTTGTCCCACCAGCGCAGACCGTTGTAGCTCGAGACCGGTTCGGTCATCACCGGGAAGCGTCCATTTCCCCAGTTGAAGTGTCCCGAATCGACGATGACCCCACCGATGGAGGTGCCATGTCCACCGAGGAACTTGGTGGCCGATTGCACGACGATGTCGGCTCCCCATTCGAGCGGTCGGCACAGGAAGGGCGTGGCGAACGTGTTGTCGACGATCAGCGGAACGCCAGCCGACCGAGTGACTCCTGCCAGCGTCTCGAGGTCCGCGACTGCGCCCGACGGGTTGGCGATGATCTCGGTGAAGACCGCCTTCGTGTCGTCGTCGATCGCCGATTCGACCGCTCGGGGGTCGTTCGTGTCCACGAAGCGCGTGTCGATCCCGAATCGGCGGAGTGTCACGTCGAACTGCGTGACGGTCCCTCCGTACAGGGACGCATTGGCGACGATGTTGTCGCCGGCGCCGGCGAGGGCGGTCACCGCAAGGAACTCTGCCGCCTGACCGCTCGACGTCGCGACTGCACCGATGCCGCCTTCGAGGCTCGCGATCCGCTCTTCGAACGCGGCGACGGTCGGATTGGAGATCCGGGAGTAGATGGTGCCGTACTTCTGGAGCGCGAAGAGATCGGCGGCGTCCTGGGTGTCTTCGAACACGAAGCTCGTCGACTGATAGATGGGCACTGCGCGTGCCCCGGTGTGGGGGTCGGGGCGTGAGCCGGCATGCAGTGCGCGGGTCCGGAACCCCCACGCTCGATCCTGTGCAGTCATCGTTGCCGAAATTACACGTCGCCCGGCCGCAATTCCCGAGCCGTCCGCGCTCCTAGGATCGAAGGGTGATCGGAATCGGAACGGACCTCGTGGAGATCGAGCGGTTTCGGGCGACGCTCGAGCGCACACCGGGGATACGTGAGCGAACATTCACCGTCGACGAACGCGAGTGGGCGGACGCGAAGAACGACCCGACCGAGCGGTACGCGGTCCGATGGGCGGCCAAAGAAGCGGTCATGAAGGCGATGGGCGTCGGGCTCGGCGCCGTGGCGATGATCGACATCGAAGTTGTCCGGTCGGAGTCGGGAGCGCCGTCGGTGCGATTGCACGGCACCGCTGCCGAGCTCGCCGAGGAGCTCGGTGTCGCGGGGTGGCGGTTGACGCTCACCCACACCGAATCGATGGCCCAGGCCATTGCGGTGGCGCTCTGAGCGGCCAATGATTCCGCTCGTCACGCCCGATCAGATGGCCGCCGTGGATCGAGCGGCGCTAAGAAGCGAACCGCTCGAACGGATTCTGGACCGGGTCGGCGCAGCGGTCGCCCGTTCTGCGGTCGACCTCATGCGCGGTACGTACGGTCGACGCGTGGTGGCCGTGGCGGGGACGGGGCTCAACGGGGACGACGCGAGACACGCAGTGATGGCGCTCCATCGACGTCGCGTCGTCGCCGACGTGATCGAGGCCTCGCAGCTCGATACCTTCGACGCTCGCCGTCTGCTCGATCGAGCCGATCTGATCCTGGATGGTGCCGTCGGCACGGGAGTGGGACGTCCCTGGACACCTCCGGCGGTTGCGGCGCCGGTGTTGGCGATCGACGTACCCTCCGGGCTCGACCCCATCACCGGCACGGCCCACGGCGAACCCTGGCCGGCGGCACGCACGGTGACCCTTGCGGCCCCGAAGCCCGGGCTGTACTTCGGGTCCGGACCCGATCTTGCGGGCGAGATCCAGATCGCCGACATTGCACTCGACCTCGGACCGGCAAAGAACAGCTGCCACCTCATGACCGAAGCCGACGTCCGGGATCGAATACCGACGCGCGCGAGAACCGCGCACAAATGGAACCATGCGGTGCTCGTGGTCGCCGGCTCTCCCGGGATGACCGGCGCTGCCGTGCTCTGCTGCTCGGCGGCGCTGCGGGGAGGGGCGGGCTACGTGCATCTCGACTCTCCGGCAACGTCGGTGCCCGGTCTCCCCATTGAGGTGGTGAGCTCCCTCGCCGGACGTGGGTCAGCGCCGGAAACGTCACGATTCTCCGCAGCGGTCGTCGGACCCGGGCTCGGTCGTTCCACAGCAGCCGAAGAACTGGCACGGGCCGTGATCGAGGGCGTCGATCGTCCGCTTGTGGTCGACGGCGACGGTCTGTCTGCGCTCGTGGGGCACGAGCGGCTCGCCGGAGCTCGGACGTCGCCGACCGTGCTGACCCCTCACGATGGAGAGTTCGCTCGGCTGACGGACGGCGTCGGTCCCGGCCCGGACCGGGTCCGCGCGGCGCTCGATCTCGCCGATCGGTACCACGCGACCGTGCTCCTCAAGGGGGCGACCACCGTTGTTGCCTCGCCCGACGGTCGGAGTCGAGTCGTGACCACGGGTCACGCAGATCTCGCGACCGCGGGAACGGGGGACGTGCTCGCGGGCGTACTCGCGGCCCTGCTCGCGATCGGTCTCGAACCGCTCGACGCGGCATCGGTGGCGGCGTGGGTACACGGCGAGGCAGGGCACAAGCGGGGACTTCTGGCGTCGGATCTTCCTGACCGAATTGCCGCGGTGCTCGCGGGTCAGCCTCTCGGATAGCGAACCGCCACAATCAGCCCTTCGGCGGCGTACAGCACGGCGCCGACGACCCACAGGGCGCGCATCCGGCTCGCCCAGTCGATGTCGCCAGTCGCGCCTGCCGTGATGGCGAATCCCATCGCCACGCCGCATGCGACGGCGAGCTGAAAGACCGTCGTTCGCCCGGCGCCGGCCATGCCGAATCGAGTCGGTGGGATGTCACGCATGGCGGCGGCCACCAACATGGCGAAGTTGCCCCCGGCGGCGAGTCCGATCAGCACCCCGGGTAGGAGGACCCCAAGCACGAAGTTCGGTGTCTCGTCGGTGAACAACCAGTGGAGCATCGAGCCGGCGACGCCGGTGATCGAGCCGAACAGCAGAAGCGGGGTGACGCCGACTCGGTCGGCGAGGCGTCCGGAGAACGGCGAGAGCACCATGGCCACCAACGGGCTCGGTGCGATTGCGAGGCCGGTTCGGAGCACCGACCAGTCCCACACATCCTGGAGAAATGAGGGGAGCGTCACGAGCCAGGAGAAGAACGCCATCAAGAAGGCGACCTGTGCGACGTTCGCCCAGCGGTAGGTTGCGATGTCGAAGAGGCGGAGGTCGAAGAGCGGTGTCGGGTGCGTTCGACTGCGCTGGACGAAGGCGCCGATCAGTGCGACGCCGATCACGACAGGGACGATCAGCCCGGCCCCGACCCCGGCCGATTCGACCTGGACGATGCCGAACAAGATCGACCCGACGCCGATCGCGGCCAGTGGCACGCCGATTGTGTCGACCTTTGCTGGCACGTCGCCCGAACTCTCGACGAGCCAGCGTCGCCCGAGGGCCGCCGCCACCACGGCGACGGGCACGTTGATCAGGAAAGTCGAGCGCCAACCGAGGAGGTCCACCAGAAAGCCGCCGAGTGACGGGCCGACTGCGGCAGCCAGAGCCCCCATCGCCCCCCACACGCCGATGGCCCCCTGTCGCCGCTCTGCGGGAAACGCCGTGAGCAACAGCGCCAACCCCGCCGGGTACTGGATGGCGCCGCCGATCGACTGCACGACGCGCGCACCGATCAGCACGGGAGCGCTCCACGCGAGGCCGGCCAGAACCGACCCGGCGGCGAACAGCACGATCCCGATGAGGAAGACGCGCTTGCGTCCGCGACTGTCCGCCCACCATCCCGACAACAGCAGGAGACTCGCCACACCGATGTTGTAGGCGGTGATCACCCAGCTGAGCGTCGCTGGTGGCGTGTTGGGAAAGGCTGCTTCGATCTGGGGGAAGGCCAGGGCGATGATCGTGATCTCGAGCGAGACCATGAACACGACGATCGACGTGATGAACAGCACGCGGCCCGGGGTGAAACGTTCGATCAGTCGACCTTATGGGGAGATCCCTGTCACACCGGTCCGGAGGGCTCATTTCGCTCCAGCTTCTGCAGGAGATGACCGTTCATCCTCGATATGTCACGCTTTCGTCGTGTCCCTTGGTGGGCACCAGCAGTTGCTCTGGCCGTGGCGGGAACCGCAGCGTACGCCTTCGGCGCCGGGAGCCCGTCCGCCGTCGATCTCTACACGGACGCCCTGACCGCGGAAGCGGGAAGCACGGCCGTGGTCGAGGAGGGGAGCGGACAACCGTCGAGCTCGTCCTCCACGAACCAACCCGGCTCGTCCGCTCCGGAGGGCGCCGACGTCTCGACGACGTCGGCCGACGAGAACACGACCACCCGACCAGGGCAGGCGTCCGACGGCGACGATGATTCGCCCGCCGAGGTCGCGTTCGTCGAAGACTCGACTGCGGCACCCACCACGGGAGGATCGCCCGCCACGAGCACGGTCACCTCGACGTCGGGCGCGTCGCCGACCAGCACGACACCCACCAGCCCGTCGACCAACCCGGCGGCATGGGGCCCACCGAACCAGGGAACCGTGCCGCCATCGTCGACCACGTCGACATCGCCTGCCGCTTCGACGGCGACGGCCGAACCGACGCCGGTTGGCGGCTCGACTACCGACCCCGCCGCTGACCCATCGACCTCACCACCCTCGACGCTCGTCGACGGGAGCTGGTGTGAGGTCGAGGTGCGCGCGACCGATGGCGTGATCCGATGGAACGACAACGGCCGCACGGCCGTCCTCCGCCGCAACGACCGGTGGTTCCACACCCCCGACCCCGACGCCGTCGCGGTCCAGATCCCCGAAGCGGTCGATTCGTCTGATGACTACGTGCTGCGGCTGTGGGGCGGTGGCACCGATGATGTGCCGTGTTCGTTCGTGGCATCCGGATCGGCGACGCCGTCCGGTCCGGTCACGACGACGACCGTCGCACCGACGACCACCACGACGACCGAGGCACCGACCACCACGACGACCGAACCGGTCCTCGCGTTCGTGGATCTGCCGGCGCCGATTCGAGTACCTGGCGGACCACCACAGATCGGTTTCACCGTCGATATGTGGGGAGACGAACGTACCGCGTACTGGGGCGAGCTCGAAGCGGCGCCCGGCGCAGGGCGCCTGATCGCCCACGAGTTCAAGTCGTTCACCAAGCCGCTCAAGATGGATGTCTACCGCTGGCACATGAACGAAGGTCGTGACCTTCTGCTCACGTGGAACGGAACGTATGCCTCCGAGATCACGAGCGGAACCCACGACGAGTGGATCCGTGAGCACGCTCGTGCGCTGAAGACGCTTCCGGGCACCGTCATGTTGCGCTTCTGGCACGAGCCCGACGTCAACTACAAGCAGGAGTGGATCGAAGGCGATCCGCAGAACTACATCGACTCGTGGATGCACGTTCGTCGCCTCTTCGTCGAGGAGGGCGCGGTCGACAACATCGAATGGGTATGGTGCCCGACCGCATGGAACTGGAACCAGCGCGGCCCCTTCTACTACCCAGGAGACGCGGCCGTCGATTGGATCTGCGCCGACGGCTACTCGGGCATGGATCTCGATGCTCCGCTCGGTCCGATCTGGGACGAGTTCACGGCCTTCCAGGCGTGGGCGAACCAACGTGGCAAGCCGATCATCATCGCCGAGTTCGGGGCGACGCCTCGAGAGCCGGGCGTGCGCGCGGATTGGATCGCCCAGATCCCGCAGTGGGTCGAATCGCAACCGCTGATCCGAGGCGTCGTCTACTACGACTACTTCAAGAACGGTGAGCCCTGGGACTGGCGGCTCCGCACCGAACCAGACGCCTGGCAGGCGATGAAGGATGTCGTCGGCCACCCAACCTTCGGCTGAATGGGGTCAGGTCTGACATAGCAAGAGGTCGCCCTCGCTCTCTAGGCTCCACGCATGGCCAACCCCGACACCGATCACCTCGACGCCCTCGAATCCGAGCTCGATGATGTCGAAGCGGCGATGAACCTTGTGCACGCCGGCGAGCTGGATCGTGCCGACGAGTTGATCTCGTCCCTCGAAGCGACGCCTCGGTCGGTTGCCGAACCCGACGCCGCTGTCGAGTCGGCGGGAGAAGAAGAGTGACGATCGTGGTCCCGGCGTCGGGCTCGGTCGACGACGAACGGGTTGGACGCAAGCAGGCGCTCGTCGACGCGTTGAACATCTTCGGCAATCTCGGCTTCGCCGAAGGTGTGCCCGGCCACATCACCGTGCGAGACCCCGAGCACGCCGACCGGTTCTGGGTGAACCCATTCGGCATCTCGTTCAAACACGTCACCGTCGACCAGCTTCTGCAGGTCGATCACGACGGCAACGTGCTCGTCGGGGACCTGCCGCTCAATCGGGCAGCGTTCGCCATCCACGGCGCGATTCATGCCGCTCGGCCCGACGTCACTGCGGCCTGCCACACCCACGCGACCTACTCGAAGGCGTTCTCGTCGCTCGGCATTCCGCTCGAGATGATCACGCAGGACCACTGCCAGTTCTACAACGACGTGGCGCTCCACAGTGATGACGGGGGTGCGATCGTGACCGACCCCGACGCGGGACGCCGTCTTGCCGCCTCGCTCGGCGACAACAAGGCGCTCATTCACCAGAACCACGGCGTGATCACGGTCGGCGAATCGGTCGACTCGGCCGCATGGTGGTTCATCGCCCTCGAACGGGCCTGCCAGACCTCGCTGCTGGCCATGGCCGCCGGCACGCCAAAGGTCATCCCCGATGACTACGCCCAATTCTCCTACGACCAGTCGGGATATGACGCCGCTGGTCGTTTCCAGTTCGGCGCGATCCGCCAGGAGCACGGCAGAGCCTGACTGGACGCCTGGGTGATTCCACCCATTTGAAAATTGGGCCATCTCGGCCGATGGGACGTTGATCCGCCAACGAAGCCGAGGTCCCGTCGTGTATCGGTCACCGTCTGTCACCCGAACAATCGGAGTGTGTCTTGCCACCGCTCTAGTCGCCGTGAGCACGGGCTACTCGCCCGTCGCTGCGGCCCCAGAAACGGGGATCGTGGAAGGCACGGTGTTCCACGATGTGAACCAGAACGGTGTGCAGGATGCCGGGGAGAGCGGCGAGGCCGGGATCGAGGTGCGTGGTTACGACGACCTCGGCAACTCGGTCGGTCCGGTCACGTCCGGCACAGACGGCCAGTACAGCCTGCCGCTGACTGGACTCGACGACGCGTCTGGGGGCACGTACCGGATCGAGTTCGTCATTCCGTCTTCGCACGATCATCTCGAGTCCGGGCCGGTACCGGCGGCGGCCACGAGCGGGACGATTCGAAGCGGCTCGTCAATACAGTTCTCGGCGCCGACAGGCACGGTTGCCGCGGGCGCTGCGGGAGTGGACTTCGGTGTCGCCATGCCGAGCAACTATTGCCAGGCGAACCCGGACCTCGTCACGAGCTGTTTCATCTTCGGCGATCAGAGCGCCGACATCGACGCATTGGTCTCGTTCGGCGCCACCAACTCGGGCGAGATCGGATCGGGCGGACACGTCTCTCCGACCAACCTGGCCAACGACACCGACATCGGCACCACGGTTGGACTCGCGTGGCATCGGTCGTCGGAGAGCATCTTCTCGGCAACCTTCGCCAAGCGAGCCACAGGCTGGGGTCCTGATGGTTCGGGAGCGATCTACACGACCGCCGCGGACGGCAGCGGGAGTTCGCTGCTTGTCGACCTCGGCGCAACCGCGGGTGGCACGGTCCTTCGCCCGGGCGACGTGGGGTACACAGACGATCCCGGGGTCTCCAACCAATGGCTGAAGGACGCCAACATGTTCGAACAGGTCGGTCAGGCCGGCCTGGGCGACCTCGAGATGTCGCCGGATGGCACCACCCTCTACGCCGTCGGTCTTGCGGACAGCTCGCTGTACGAGATCCCGATCTCCCCGGCCGGGGTTGCCGGCGCTCCTGTTGCCCGACTCATCCCCGATCCGGGATGTGTGGATGGCGTGTGGCGTCCGTTCGGTCTGGGTATCGATGGCGGCGATGTGCTCGTCGGCGGTGTGTGTGACGCGACCAGCGGTACGGCCGCCGACCTCGAAGCGCACGTGCGTGCCTGGGACGGGTCGACCTGGAGCACGCCGCTCTCGTTCCCGCTCGACTACGACCGTCGTTGTGCCGGCTCGTCAAACAGCACGAGTGGCGCGGCCACCAGCAACATTGCACCGACGTGCCCGACCGCTCGTGACGCCGATTGGAACCCCTGGCTCTTCGACTGGACGACGATTCCACTGCCCGACGACTCCCTTGTGCATCCGCAGCCGATGCTGACCGACATCGAAGTGCTGCCCAACGGGAACTGGGTGCTCGGTCTTCGGGATCGCTTCGGGGACCAGGTCGGCAACTTCATCCGTGACCCAATCATCGGATCGAGCGACACGCAGCTCTACGAACCGCTGCCAGCCGGCGACATCCTGATGGCGTGCGCTGGCGCCGGCGGCGCGATGACGCTCGAATCGGCAGGGTCCTGTGGAGGGACAACGTCAGCAGCCACTTCCACGAACCAGGGACCCGGTGGTGGCGAGTTCTTCTTCGGTGAGTACTTCCACACCGGTCACGACGAGACCAGCCTCGGCGGTCTCATCGCGATGCCCAACGGTGACCTCGTGTCGACCGTCTTCGATACGTTCGACTACCACGAAGCCGGCGTCACGACCTTTGGTACGAGTGGAGCGACCGCGGGCGAAGACATCCGTCGCTACCAGATCTACGGTCCGTCTCGCGGCGACGGAACCCTGCTCGGCAAAGCCAACGGTCTCGGCGACCTGTCGGCTCTCTGCGACGCCGCGCCGGTCCAGATCGGCAACCGGGTGTGGCTCGACGTCGACGGCGACGGTCTCCAGGATCCCGCCGAACCGGGCATTGCCGGCGTCGTCGTCACCCTCCTCGATTCGGGTGGTGGGACGGTCGGCACGACCACGACCGATGCCGACGGTGAGTACTACTTCGACATCGATCCGCACACCACCTACACGGTCACCTTCGACCCCTCCGGCGCATCCAACCTGCCCTCCGGGGTGAGCGCGTCCGCGCTCGAGCTGACGACCCGGAACGTCAACGCCGACGCCGACGACACAATCGACTCCGACGCCGTGGACCTCTCCGGCGTGGACACGATCACGGTCGGCGAACATCTCCCGGGCGAGAACGACCACACCTACGACGTGGGCTACACCCTTCCCGGCCTCCGGATCGGCAACCTCGTGTGGTTCGATCAGAACAATGACGGCCTCGTGAGCGACGGCGAACTGCCCTTCGAAGGCGTCGACGTCGAGATCTACGCCGACACGAACGCCAACAACACCTTCGACGTCGGTACGGACGACGCCGGGGCGGCGCTCGCAACGATCACCACCGATGCGGCTGGCAACTGGTGGTTCGAGCAGGCCGAAGACGGTGTCACCTATTTCGCGGTGATCCCCGACGGCCAGACCGGCATCACCCTCGGCAGCGCGACCGTCGCTCTCGACGACTACATCAGTTCGACCGGCGCAGGCCAGGATCTGACGAATAACAACACCGACAACAACGACGACGGCGCGCCCCAAACGGGATACGCCACCGTGTCGGGTCCGATCGACGTCACCGACAGCGGCGAGTCGACCGGCGAGGAAGACGAGAACACCGGCGCAGGCGGCAGCGGTGGGGCAGAGACCTACGTCGAAGCGAACGGCGCAACCGACCTTGCCGATGACGCGTCGAACCTGACGGTCGACCTTGGCTTCTATCAGCCGCTCCGAGTCGGCAACCTCGTCTGGCTCGACGAGGGGTCGGGCACGGGTTCCAACGACGACAACGGCGTCGCTGACTCTGGCGAAGTCGCAATCGACGGCGTCCTTGTCCAGCTGTACTCCGACGATGACGGGACCGCGGGCCCTTCTGCCGGAGACACGCTCGTCGACTCGGTTTCGACTGACGGCACCGGCAACTATTGGTTCGACGGTCTCGTTCCCGGCAGCTACTGGGTCGGGATTCCCGCCGATCAGAGCACAGCCGGAGACCCGACCGCCCTCGACGGTCTGCTGTCGTCGACCGGAGTGGCAGCCGCCCCGACCGCAGCGGACAACACCGACGACGGCGACCCGGCGACCGGTTTCGATGCCCAGTCTTCGGTCTTCACCCTTGCGTACGGCTCGACCGCAACTGGCGAACAGGATTTCGGGTCGGGAGCCGACGCCGAGGCGTACATCAACGGCCTCGACGACGATCATCTCGACACCCACTCCGAGCTCCACGTGGACTTCGGCTTCGTGACGGTGCCCGACTACCGGATCGGCAACCTCGTCTGGCTCGACCAGGACAACGACGGCGTCGCCGAGGTTGGCGAGCCCGGCATCGCCGGCGTGCTGGTCGAACTCTGGGCCGATGACGACGGGACTGCTGGACCGTCGGCCGGCGACACCTTCCTCGAATCGATCTCGACCGACTCGGTCGGACACTACGAGTTCGATGGTCTGCTCGCGGGTGACTACTTCGTGGTCATCCCCGACGACCAGTCGACCGCCTCGACGCCCACCGCGCTCAACGGGTTCTACTCGTCCACCAACGGCGAGGAAGCGGACCCCGATGCTGACGGCGACAACAACGACAACGGTGCGTCCACCATCACCGGCGCTGGCCCAGACGGAATCACCTCGGGCACGCTCACCGTGGGTGAGGGGAGCGGAACCGCAGAGCCGACGACCGAGGTCGAACGCTCGGGTTCGTCGACCGACGACGATGCCGACACATTCCCTGACGACCGGTCGAACCTGACCGTGGACTTCGGCTTCTACACGTTGTCCGTCGGAAATCAGGTGTTCATCGACTCGAACAACAACGGACAGCGAGACGTCGCCGAGCCCGAGGTCCCGGGGGTGGACCTTCAGCTCTTTGCAGCAGACCCATCCGGCAATCCGACCGGGCCGGTTCTGGCGACGGACACGACGAACGCGAATGGTCGTTACCTCTTCGACGGTCTTGACGAGGGCGACTATGTGGTCGTGATCCCCGCGACCGAATTCGATGACGCGAGCGATCCGCTGTTCACACTCCGAAGCTCGACGGGCAACACTGCACCCGATCCGCTCGATGCGACGGATGAGGACGACAACGGCCTCGAACCGAACGACCCGGCAGTGTCGGGCGTGCGCTCGGCGATGGTGACGCTGACGGCCGATCAGGAGCCGACCAACGAAAGCGGTCCTGACAATGACGGCATCACCCCGGACGGCAATGAGAATCTGACCGTCGACTTCGGATTCTGGGGTCTGACCCTCGGCAACCGAGTCTTCCTCGACACCACGACGGAGAACGGCGTGCAGGACGGCGGCGAGCCGGGAGTCGGCAGCGTCGTGGTCGACCTCTACACCGACACGAACGGCGACGGCCTTCCGGACGACACGAATACCGACGGCACGATCACCAGCGCCGATCGCGTCGCGACGACGACGACCGACAGCACCGGCCACTACCTCTTCACCGGTCTCGTGCCCGGCGACTATGTCGTCGGCATTCCGACGACGAACTTCGCCGGCGGACCCTTGGCCGGGTATGCCTCCACCGAAGGCAACGACACGAACACTGGCAACAGCGGGGATGACGCCCCCGATCCCGATGACAACGCGGATCTCGACGACAACGGTGTCGCGGATGCGACCGGTGCGGTCTACTCGTCCGCGGTGACCCTGTCGCTCGTTGGGGAACCGACGAATGAGACCGACGTGCCTTCGGCGGCCCACGACGGGCCGGTCGACGAGAACGCCAACGTCACGGTCGACTTCGGCTTCGTGATCCGTCCATCGCTGACGCTCGGAAATCGAGTCTGGTACGACGCAGACAACGATCGGCTCGACGAGGTCGGCGAACCCGGCATCGCCGACGTGACCGTCAATCTGTATCGCGATGCCAACGACGACGGCGTGCCCGACGACATTTCGGGCAACGGGTCGCCGGACATCATCCAAACCGACACGACCGATGCAACCGGTCACTACCTCTTCACTGGGCTCGACGAGGGCACCTACATCGTCGAGATTCCGGCAACGGAGCTCGCTGCTGGCGGTGACCTCGAGGGACTCTTCTCGTCGACAGATCTGCCCGCTGGAGCGCCCGACCCCGACACGGGCGGCACCGACCTCGACGACAATGGCGCAGATCCCGGGACCGGTGATCCGGTCCGATCTGCCCCGGTCACGTTGTCCTTCTACGACGAGCCGACGGACGAGTCCGACATCCCTGACGCAACACATGATGCGCCAGCCGACGACAATGCGAACGTCACCGTGGACTTTGGTTTCTATGCGTTGAGCTTGGGTAACCAGGTTTGGTACGACATCGACAACGATGGGGTGTTGGACGCTGGCGAGCCTGGCATTGCGGATGTGTGGGTCGAGCTGTGGCGTGATTCGGACGGCGATGGTCTTCCCGATGATGTCGATGGTGATGGTGGTGTGGATGCCGACGACATGTTGGACATGGACACCACCGATGCCGATGGGCTCTACCTGTTCACCGGGCTCGAGTCCGGGACGTATCTCGTTGCGATTCCTGCAGTCGAGTGGGCCGATGGTGGGCCACTCGAGGGCCTGTTCTCGTCGACGGGCGACTCGCCGGCCGATGACGATGTCGATGACGCCGATGACGGCATCGACCCGGCCACGTTTGGTGACACCGTGTGGTCGTCGCCGGTCGTGTTGGGCGATGGTGAGCCGACTAGTGAGCCGGGTGAGGACAACGATCCCGATACTCCGGATCCCGCCGAGAACCTGACTGTGGACTTTGGTTTCTATGCGTTGAGCTTGGGTAACCAGGTTTGGTACGACATCGACAACGATGGGGTGTTGGACGCTGGCGAGCCTGGCATTGCGGATGTGTGGGTCGAGCTGTGGCGTGATTCGGACGGCGATGGTCTTCCCGATGATGTCGATGGTGATGGTGGTGTGGATGCCGACGACATGTTGGACATGGACACCACCGATGCCGATGGGCTCTACCTGTTCACGGGACTTCCGGAGGGCACCTACCTCGTCGCGATCCCCGACGTCGAATGGGTCGACGGCGGTCCGCTCGACGGCTACCGGTCCTCGACGGGTGATTCGCCGGCTGATGACGATGTCGATGACGTCGATGACGGCATCGACCCAGCCATCTTTGGTGACACCGTGTGGTCGTCGCCGGTCGTGTTGGGCGACGGCGAGCCGACCAGTGAGCCGGGTGAGGACAACGATCCTGATACTCCGGATCCCGCCGAGAACCTGACCGTGGACTTCGGGTTCACCCGACTGAGCTTGGGCAACCAGGTGTGGTTCGACACGAACAACAACGGCGAGATCGACAGCGGCGAGCCCGCGATCCCGAACGTGTGGGTCGAGCTGTGGCGTGATTCGGACGGCGATGGTCTTCCCGATGATGTCGATGGTGATGGTGGTGTGGATGCCGACGACATGTTGGACATGGACACGACCGATGCCGATGGGCTCTATCTGTTCACTGGGCTCGAGGCTGGGTCGTATCTGGTGTCGATTCCGGCGGTCGAGTGGGCCGATGGTGGCCCGCTCGAGGGCCTGTTCTCGTCGACGGGTGATTCGCCGGCTGATGACGATGTCGACGATGTCGATGACGGCATCGACCCAGCCACCTTTGGCGACACGGTGTGGTCATCGACCGTCACGCTGGCGCACACAACCGAACCGACGGCCGAGCCGGGCCTCGACAACGACCTGATCACTGAGGACGCCAACGAGAACCTCACCGTCGACTTTGGCTTCTATGCCCTACGTCTCGGGAACACGGTCTTCACCGATTACGACGACAGCGGCATCCAGGATCCGAACGAGCCCGGCATCGAGAACGTGTGGGTGGAACTGTGGCGTGATTCGGACGGCGATGGTCTTCCCGATGATGTCGATGGTGATGGTGATGTGGATGCCGACGACATGTTGGACATGGACACCACCGATGCCGACGGTCGCTACCTCTTCGAGGGCCTGCCCGAAGGCACGTACCTCGTGGCCATTCCGAGCGTCGAGTGGGATGACGGCGGTCCGCTGGATGGATGGCGGTCGTCGACCGGCGACTCCGTCGCCGACGACGACATCGACATCACCGACGACGGCATCGACCCGGCGACCGTTGGCGACACCGTATGGTCGAGCCCCGTCGAGCTCGTGGCCGCCCTCGAGCCGTCGGGAGAGCCCGAGGACGATCCGGCGACCGACGTGTCGAACAACCTGACCGTTGACTTCGGTTTTGTCCCGCCCGCCGGACTGGGCGACTACGTGTGGTTCGACACCGACATGGACGGCATTCAGGATCCCGACGAGGATCCAGTTCCGGGCGTCGACGTCTACTTGTTCACCGACGCCGACGGCGACGGACAACCCGACGACACCAACGGCGATGGGGTGATCGACGGCGACGATGCCATCGACACGATGACGACCGACGCGGCTGGGTGGTACTCGTTCCTCGAGCTCGACCCGGGGACCTACATCGTGTGGTTCGATCCCGACTCCTTGCCAGACCGGACGGTGTTCACCGACCAGGCTCAAGGCGACGACGGTGGGATCGACTCCAATCCTGATCCGACGACCGGTTTCGCGCCGCCCGTGACGATCGGGATCGGCGAGTTCGACCCCACGATCGATGCAGGCATCCACGATCCGGTGGTCGACCTGACGATCGACAAGACACTCGACACGACGGCGTCGAGCTCACGGACGGCGATCTGGCTCATCACCGTGACCAACGCCGGGCCCGATCCCGAACGCGGCGACATCACCGTCGTCGACGACCTGCCGGTCGGTCTCGATCACACGAGCGCTTCCGGAGATGGTTGGACCTGTTCCGAGGCGAACAACGACGTGACGTGCGTGTACTCCCGCGGTCTGGCCGTTGGCGAGACGACTCCCGTGCTGACAGTGAACACCGCCGTCGGAACGAGCGTGTCCGGAGCAATCACGAACGGTGCGAGCGTGCTCGCCGCCAACCTCGAGATCCGGACCGACAACAACGACGGACAGGCGACCTTCACGCCGGTCGTGACCACCAGCGATCCGATCGCCTTCACCGGGCGCAACTCGGCGACGTTGGCTCGGATCGCTGCGCTGATGATCATCCTCGGTCTGATGATGCACGTCGTGTTCGACCGCCGCCGCCTCCAGTGAGTGACGGGGCGGTACCGTCACCTGGCTGTGGCCGCCCCGATCACCTATCCGCCTGATCTTCCGATCTCGCAGCGGCGAGACGAGCTTCTCGCGGCCATCCGCGACCACCAGGTCGTGGTGGTCGCGGGGGAGACGGGTTCGGGCAAGAGCACGCAGCTCCCCAAGATGTGTCTCGAACTTGGCCTCGGCGAGCGGGGCTGGATCGGCCACACCCAGCCGCGCCGGATCGCGGCTCGATCGATCGCCGAGCGGGTCGCCGAAGAGCTGAACGACGAGGTCGGCGGGGTGGTCGGCTACAAGGTGCGCTTCACCGACAAAGTGTCGAAACGCACGGCGATCAAGACGATGACCGACGGCATCCTCCTCGCCGAGATGCAGCACGATCGCACGCTGCGCAACTACTCGACGATCATCGTCGACGAGGCCCACGAGCGGAGCCTCAATATCGATTTTCTGCTCGGCACGCTCAAGACGTTGCTCCCCAAGCGTCCGGACCTGAAGGTGATCATCACGTCGGCGACGATCGACACGGCCCGATTCTCCGAGCACTTCGACGACGCGCCCATCATCGAAGTCTCCGGGCGGCTCTATCCGGTCGACACCCGGTACCGGGAGCCGGTCGATCTCGAGACGGGCGAGGCGATCCCGCAGACCGAGGCGATTGTCGACGCAGTCCGGGAGCTCGAGCTCGAGGGGCCGGGCGATGTGCTCGTCTTCTGTGCGGGGGAGCGCGACATCCGCGAGGCCGCGGATGCACTGACCGATGCCCGCCTGCGGGACACCGAGATCCTGCCGCTCTACGGACGACTGTCGGCCGCCGAGCAGCATCGCGTGTTCGATCGGCGAGGTGGCGGCCGGCGTGTGGTGGTGGCGACCAATGTCGCCGAGACGTCGTTGACCGTGCCGGGGATTCGCTACGTGGTCGACACCGGCACCGCTCGAATCTCCCGGTACAGCCATCGCACGAAGGTGCAGCGGTTGCCGGTCGAGGCCGTGTCGCAGGCATCGGCCAACCAGCGGGCGGGGCGCTGCGGGCGTCTGGGGCCGGGCATCTGCATCCGGCTGTACAGCGAAGAGGACTTCGAGGCGAGGGACGAGTTCACCGAACCGGAGATCACCCGCACCAACCTTGCGTCGGTGATCCTCCAGATGGCGACGCTTCGGCTCGGCAACATCGAACGGTTCCCGTTCGTCGATCCGCCCGAGCTGCGCAACGTACGCGACGGCATTGCGCTGCTCGAAGAGCTCGACGCAATCGACCCCGATCACGAGGGCACGAAGAAGTGGGTGACGCCGATCGGTCGCGACCTGTCGAGGCTGCCGATCGACCCGCGGCTCGGCCGCATGGTGATCGACGCGGCTGAGAGCGGCTGCCTCCGCGAGGTCATCATCATCACCGCCGCGATGTCGGTGCAGGATCCGCGCGAGCGGCCGTCGGAGAAGCGCGAAGAAGCGGGTCAGATGCACGCCCGGTTCCGGGTTCCCGGGTCGGACTTTCTCGCCTGGGTGCAGTTGTGGGAACACCTCGAATCCGAGCGGGAGAAGCTCTCCAACAGTGCGTTCCGCCGGATGTGTCGACGCGAGTTCCTCAACTTCAACCGCATCCGGGAGTGGCAGGACATCGTCCGCCAGGTCACCCGGGCCGTCCAGGACATGGGCGACACCATCAACACCCAGCCCGCCGACCACGACGTCATTCACCAATCGCTGCTGACCGGATTGCTCTCCCAGGTCGGGCTGAAGGACGCCAACAGCAACGAGTTCGCTGGGGGACGCAACGCCCGGTTCATGCTCGGCCGTTCGTCGTCGCTCGCCAAGAAGCCGCCCACCTGGGTGATGGCGGGCGAGCTGGTCGAGACCAACCGCCTGTGGGCGCACTCAGCGGCGCGGATCCAACCGGAGTGGGCCGAACGTGCGGGTGAGCACCTGGTCCGCCGCAGCTACACCGAACCGGAGTGGGACCGCGAGAAAGGTTCGGCGATGTCGATCGAGCGGGTGACCTTGTATGGCGTGCCCCTCGTCGCCGGTCGCCGCGTGCACTACCGGCGTGTCGACCCCGAGACCGCCCGGGAGATGTTCATCCACCACGCGCTCATCGAAGGGGAGTGGGAGACGCACCACGCCTTCTTCTCCCAGAACGAGGAAGTGCTCGACGAAGTCCGGCGAATGGGTGCACGTCACCGCCAGGACCTTTTCGTCGAGTACGACGTGCTGTTCCGGTTCTACGACGAGCGGGTCAGCGAGACGGTCACGAGCGGCGCGGATTTCGACAAGTGGTGGAATCGTCGGCGCAAGAAGTCGCCTCGCCTGCTCGACCTGCGTCTCGACGAGATCTTCGATGCCGATGCGGTCGGGCTCGATGAGGCGGCCTTTCCGGAGTCGTTCGAGCACGGTGACGTCTCGATCGGCGTCGACTACGAATTCGATGCGGGATCCGAACAGGACGGCGTGATCTTCTCCGTGCCGATCGCCCTCGTCGGCCACGTGGATCCGGCCGCGTTCGAATGGAATGTGCCCGGTCTTCGGGAGGAGCTCGTGACCGCACTGATCCGCACGATGCCGAAGTCGTTGCGGAAGCCGTTCGTGCCGGTGCCGGACACGGTCGAGGCGGTCATGCCACGGCTGACCTCGGAGGAGAACGCCGGACTCGGGATCGTCGATGCGCTTCGACGCGAACTGAGCCGGCTGTCGGGTGATTCTCTGCCTGTCGACGCGATCGAGCTCTCTCGTGTGCCCGCACACCTTCAACCGACGTGGCGTGTGGTCGACGACGACGGCGAGATCTTGGCCGCCGGGCGCGATCTCGACGAGATCCGCCAGCGGCTCGACCAGGAAGTCAGCGACGTGCTCGACACGGGCGAGCACGAGCTCGTGGCGACCGGGCAAACCGGCTGGACCTTCGGAACGCTGCCGGAGTCGCTCGAGACTCACGCCGCGGGCCAGGCCGTGACGGCATGGCCGGCCCTCGTCGACGAAGGCGAGACGGTCGGGGTACGTCTGCTGGCCGATGAAGGCGAAGCGTGGCAGTCGATGTGGCTCGGGACGCGCCGGTTGCTCCGACTGAACGTCGGCGGGGCGGCGAGGCGGTTCGCCAACATGTTCGACAACCGGGTGCTGTTGGCGCTTTCGACGAGCCCGCATGCCACCCGCTTCGCCTGGGTGGATGACGCATCGGACTGTGCGTTCAACGAGCTGCTCGACCGGCACGGGGGCCCACCGCGAGACGAGGCGGGATGGAACCGG
This sequence comes from Acidimicrobiales bacterium, assembly GCA_020629635.1. Taxonomy (GTDB): domain Bacteria; phylum Actinomycetota; class Acidimicrobiia; order Acidimicrobiales; family SHLQ01; genus SHLQ01. The sequence continues at coordinate 47,488 of JAHDCX010000004.1, forward strand.
TTGGTCGACGCGGTGCGAGCCGACCTGGCCGAGGTCGTCGATTCGGTTGGGGCGCACGCCGTGGCGATCCTCATCGAGGCGGCTGCGTTGCGGGCGGATCTCGAGGGTGGACCGCCGGCCGTGCGTCCGGCGCGGGCCGACATGGCGGCCCAGCTCGACCGGCTCACCTACGCCGGATCGCTGTCGGGAGTCGGGGCTGCGCGACTGCGCGACGTGCACCGCTATCTGCGGGCGATGCGAGTGCGGCTCGACAAGCTGCCCGACCGCATCCGCGGCGACACCGACCTGATGGCCAGATGCCGATCGCTCGAAGACCAATTCGACGAACTCGCCCAACGCTTCCCCGGCGACCCGAAGATCGAAGAGCTCAACTGGCTGCTCGAAGAGTTCAGGGTCGCGTCCTTCGCCCAACAGATCGGCGTCGACACCAGCGGCGGCAAGGTCTCCGAATCCCGCATCCGCAAACTGATGCGAAACTGGTGACATGACGTCCGCGGTCGAGGTCATCGTTCGAGCCGAGCTGGAGGGCGGGCCGCTGTGGACGGTCGGGGGGGAGACGATCGATCCCCGGTCGTTACCGCTGTCTGATCGAGTGTTGGTTGCGCTCGATGATTGGATCAGCTTCTTCGACGATGTCGGTGGCGAGATCGGGGATCGGGATGTGCTCGACGAGTTCGTCGGACAGGGGTTCAAGATCAGCCACGCCATCCGGCGTGAACTCAAAGGCTCGACCGTGTGGTTTCACCGCCCCGATCTCGACGAGCAGGTCGAGATCGTCCACCGTCAGGATTGAGACCTGCCAGGACCCGACCAGTCGTGCCGATTCGAGATCTGTCGTGCGGCGACGATCAGATAGCTGAGGATGGCGCCGAGGTGAATTGAGAGTCCGAACAGCCACAGCCGGGGAGACTCGTCGCCGAAGTGCTCCTGAGTGCCATCCGGGTGTTCGTAGACACGCAGGTTGTCCTCCATGCCGAGGTACGTGAGTTCGAATCCACGAAAGACTGTTCCGTAGACGACCAACGTGCCGATGGCCATCGCCGCGCCGCTGAAGAGAAACCCTGGCCGATCGAACACGCCGAACACTCCGAGGTTGCAGAAGACGACGAGGCCGATTGCCACGAGCGTTCCCTGCCGGGTGACGACATCGTCATCCCCTCCCACCATCAACGCCATGACGAATCCGGCAACGGCGATCCCGCACCAGGCTGCGACCAACGCCAGAAAGCGCCCACCGAGGCGAAGGGCCAGCGTCGGCTGTAGGAGTTGGTCGACAGCACTCGTCACGAGTTTCGACGGTACCGACCCCGTGTCAACGATGCCAGGGAACGGCTCGGCGACTCGGAGGGTTGATGATTCATGGCTCATCACCGATTGACTCGACGCAGCTTCTTGTCCGACCTTGGTGGCGGGGTCACCGCCGTGGCGATCTTCGGTCTTGCGGCGTGTACTTCAGACACGGCGGCGACGAGCTCACAAGCAGGTGGCTCGGACCTGACCTGGCAGCGGGTGAACCTCGGATTCGTTTCGGCGTACGTTCTCGCCCGGGGCTCCGAGATCGCGATCGTCGACACGGGCACGTCAGGCAGCGAGGCGGAGATCCTCAACGCGGTCGACGCACTCGGCGGCACGTGGAGCGATGTCGACCATGTGATCGCGACCCACGCACACGGCGATCATGTCGGGTCGATCGTTGCGGTGATGACCGCCGCGTCCCGGGCCGAAGGGTGGGCGGGTGCCGCGGACATCGCCAACATCTCGGCGCCACGTGACATCGAGCCGGTGAGCGATGGCGACGAGGTGTTCGGCCTCCAGGTCATCACCACGCCGGGCCATACGACTGGGTCGATCTCGGTGTTCGACCCTGCCGCTGGTTTGTTGATCGCCGGCGACGCGCTCAACGCGCCTGGCGGAGTCATTGAAGGTCCCAACCCGAACTTCACCCAGAACATGGACCTCGCCAACGCGTCGGTGCAAAAGCTCGCCGAGCTCAACATCGAGACGCTCCTTGTCGGCCACGGCGAACCCGTACTCACGGGCGCCGGCGCGGCCCTTCGTGCCTTCGCCGAGACGATCTGATTCGTTCTCATCGCCCAACAGCGCGTGTTCGCTACGTTCGAGGCATGCAGAAGCCTGAGCAACAGTTGGTCGACGTGACGACGTGGACCCTCGAGATGCGTTCGGCGAGCGAAAACAGACGGGGTCGTGAGCCCGACGTCGAGGTCCTACTCCTCGAGGCGAAACGCCCCGCCCCCGAGCTGTCCGCCTTCTTCTACCGACTCATCGGCGCGTCGTGGCACTGGACCGGAAAGCTCGCGTGGACCGACGACGAGTGGCGGGCGTGGGTCGACCGGCCCGAACATCATCTCCTCAGCTGTTGGGTCGACGGCGTCCCCGCGGGGTACGTCGAGTTCGAACAGCAGTCCGACGGTTCGGTCGAGATCGCCTACTTCGGGTTGGTGTCCGAATTTCATGGCGTGGGACTGGGTGGCTGGCTCTTGAGCCAGGCCATCGACTTCGCCTGGGGTCTCGCAGGGACGAAGCGAGTGTGGCTCCACACGTGTTCGCTCGACGGGCCCGCGGCGCTCGCAAATTATCAGGCTCGCGGTTTCGAGATCGTCGAGGTCGAGACCGACAGCCGCAGCATTGCGACCGCAACCTGAGCGGAGTCAGTAGCCCGCAGCGAGGGAGGCGGCCTCTCGGGGGTCGCTGCGGCCGAAGAGTATGCCGTCTTCTCGAACCTCGATGCAGTGGGCGTGGCCGAAGTGGTTGCCGTTGGGGTTGACCGCGACCTGATGACCCTTGGCTTCGAGGCCGGCGCGCCAGGCCGCTTCCATCCACGGCTCGATCACGACCTCGACCTCACCCTTGGACGCCCAGACAGAGAACATCTGCTCGGCGTCCTTCGACCCCAGCACAAACCGGCCACCGGTGATCGCTTCGCCGGGCGTCTGGCCGTGGTGGAGAAGCCGCGTGACGAGCTGCTGCACGACGTGGGGTTGGGCGTCGCCTCCCATCGTCCCAAGGGTGTAGCGAAGAGTGCCGTCAGGCCGCGTGATCATGGCCGGCGAGAGCGTGTGTGGTGGTCGGCGGCCAGGAAGCCACTCGGCCGGATGCCCGGCGTCGAGGGAGAATCCGATGCCGCGATTGTGGAGGAAGATGCCCGTGTCGCCCGCGATCAGCCAGCTGCCGAACCCTCGGGCATTCGACTGGATCAGCGAGACGCCCATGCCGTCACGGTCGACGGCGACCAGGTGCATCGTCCCGCCGCCGCTCCAGCTGTCGCCCCACTCGATCGCACGGTCGGGGTCGATCCGTGCGGCTCGCTCGGCGAGTCGGTCCGCAGCGATGAGGGCCTCGCCGTCGGCCCCGTCGTGGAGAACCGCCACCCGGTCGAAGGCCGCCGCCCTCGCGGACTCGACCATCAGGTGTGCCCATTGCGGATCGCGGATGTCGTCGGGCAGGTCGAGCTGTTCGGCGATCGCCGACCCGGCGAGCGCAAGATAGCCCTGCGAGTTTGGAGGGACAGTCCAGAGGTCGTGATCCCAGACGTTCGTGACCAGGGGGCTCACCCATGTCGCCGACGATGCTTCGAGGTCGGTCTCGGTGATCACGCCGGCGCATGTGGCGAGGAGTGCCTCGCCGAACTCACCTCCGTAGTAGCCGTCTCGGCCCGATTCGACGATGGCCCGGAGGCTGCGGGCGATGCCGGGCCGGGTCACACGGCTTCCGGTCTCGACGTCGACGAAGTCGTGGTTGGAGAGGAAGGCAACGTCCTTCGACGACCTGGCGAGCCCGGCGGTGGCGGGAAAGCCCTGTTCGGCGTAGAGGATTGCCGGGCCGAGGACCTGTCGCAGGTCGAGCCGTCCGTACCGTTCATGCAGGGTGAGCCAGCCATCCACACAACCCGGCATCGACACGGCCGAGGGGTGGCCGCGGTGCGGAACCTCGGTGTGACCATCCGCGCGGAGTGATTCGGGATCGGCACCCGAACCGGCACGACCGGAGGAGTTGAGCATCGCTGGCGGGCCAGATCCGTCGTGCACGATGGCAAAGAGGTCGCCGCCCATGCCGCACATGTGTTGGGTGGTCACGGCCAGGACGGCGTTGGCGGCGATCGCTGCGTCGACGGCCGAGCCACCAGCCTGCATCGTCGCGACGCCGGCGTTCGTGGCCAGCTGATCGACGGTCGAGATCATTCCGTTCGGGGCGGACACGGTGTGGGCAGCAGCGCTCATGGCACGAACCTAATCGGGTGCGTTCGTGTCCGCGTTCGTCTCCAACTTTCTCGCTGTTTCGTGTTGTGAAATCAACCCCCAACAACTACAATCGAACACATGTTCGAGGCCGGGAACAGTGCGATGAGTGGAACGCTCGCCACCGCCGTCACCAACGCCCACACCGCGTTCGACGACGTCCACGACCTCGCACTCTCCGGTCTTGATCCGGCCGCGCTCGAAGCGTTTGCGGTGGCCGCGTTGGAACTCGCCGAACGCGCCACCGCGTTGAAAGCCAAAGTCGCCGCGCACGCCGATCGCACCCAAGTCGCCCGCCGCCGATCCGGTCGCGCGATCGGGATCGGTACACATCTCGCCGCGTTGACCGGATGCCCGACCGTGAACGTCAACGGCCCCAAGAACCTGGGTCGCTGGCTCGACGATTTCCCGACGCTCGCCGACGCCTGGTCACGGGGCCGGATCACCGAAGCGCACCTGCGTGAACTGCGGAAAGCCCACAACGGGCGCATCCACTTGGACATGGTCCGCTCCCAGGACCTGTTCGTGGAGCATGCGAACACCCTGGACTTCACCGGGTTCCAATCCGCGTTGGCGTACTGGTTGTTGCATGTCGACCCCGACGGCGACCCGCCCACAGAACGCAACCGGTCCTACGGCGTCAAGTTCTCACGGTTGCCGAACGGGGACGTGAAACTCGCCGGGGTGTTCGACCCGATCGTCGGCGAAGCCCTCCAAACCGCGGTCGAACACGAACTCAAAAAGGTGATCGAACGCGACAAGCAAGACAACGACGGTGACATCGAAGGTCGACGCAGTTTTCGTCAGAACACGTTGGTCGCACTCGCGAATCTCGTCACGCGCGGCTTCGAACGCGACAGCGGCGGGTTCCCGGTTCCATTGGTCAACATCGTCATGTCCGAAACCGTCGCCGAAGACCTTCTCAATCGGGCGTTCGACGGGGACCACGATCCGTTCACCCTGCCGTTGGACGCTGAAGATGTGGATGGGCGGTGTGAAACGATCCGCGGAACGCCAATCCACCCCCAACACGCGTTGGCACCACTCCTCATCGGCCGGCTTCGAAGACAGATCTTCACCGCCAAAGACCAAACCTTCTCCAAAGACACGCGGCTCTTCAACTGGGACATGCGAAACGCCCTACTCGTCCTCTCACGCGGACGATGCACCAGCTTCGGATGCGACACACCATTCATGTGGCTCGTCGCCGACCACGTCCACCCCTCCTCGCTTGGCGGACTCACCGAGCTCGACAACGGCGAGATCCGTTGCGGCATCGAAAACTCAGGCAAAGGCAACACCCCCGGCCTCTGAACCAACCCCGAGCTCAACCCTTCGTGGCAGAACGGAACATCGGCGAGCGCTCGAGGAAGTCTTCGACCGTCAATGGCGAACCGGTAACGCCGTCGAAGTCGCAGCGCACGCCGAATCCGCACGACGACACATCGTCGATCCAGGCATCTCGGATCAGTGCTCGCGGACGAAATCCGGCATGTGCATAGAACCCGAGCAAGGGATCCTTCGGCGACCAGTCGGCCATCTCGTCTCCGGGGAAGCACGTCAGCGCCGCGGCGATGGTCTCGACATCTCCGTCGCGCCGAGCAAGCACCGACGGGTCGGTCGCAGTCCGAAACGACATGAGCATCCCAACCAGCCGGTCGTTCTCGAGACCGACGCAGTTCCAGTCGCCGAACTCCGGGGAGAGGCGCTCGGCAAACTTCGTCTCGAGCTGGCGGCGAAGCCCGAGCGAGTCCGAATAGACATCGGGGTATGCCGCCAACTCCAGCTCGACCATTGCGGCGAGGTCACCCGGTTCGGCCGTACGAGTGATCACGTCGCCAGGCCAGACAGCTCGCCGGCGTGCCCGAGCGACACCGCCATCAAGAAACCCTCGGCGCGCTCGGCCTTGGGGTAGCGGGCGACGAGACGGTGGAACGCGGGTGTGTGGCCCGGTTCGACCAGATGCGCCAGTTCGTGGACGATCACGTAATCGAGCACCCAGTCCGGATACTCGCCGAGACGGTCCGAGATACGAATCATCCCCGTGGCCGGGGTACAGGACCCCCAACGGTGGTTCTGTCGCGCCGACCATTCGATCGAGGTCGGCGCCGGCAGGTCGTAGGTGGAGGCAAGTCGCTTGGCCCGGACGGCGAGGTCGATCTGCGTGGCAGACCGGCGCCGCAACAGCTTGCGACGGAGCTCACCGATGTGGCGCTGCAACTCGTCATCACTGATTCGTTCCGGCGCCCGGACCTCGAGCTCGCCATCGACGATCCGCGCTTCAACCGTCTTCTTGCGACGGGCCGACCGGATGACCCGAACCGGCAGCTCCGCGGACATCGAGACTCAGAGAATGTCCGACGACTGTGCCGACACCAGATCGTCGTCGATCAGCTGCACCCGATCGAGTGCCCGGATCTCTCCGTCGGGCGAAACGTCGACCCAGAGACCGCCGACGTTGTCGATGCGGCCACGCCGGACACCCGAGCGGTCCTCGAGGAGGTACATGATGCCGCCATGGACGAAGGCGACCGCTTCGCCGTGAGGGTCGGCAACATGGGCCGCAACCTCCCGGAGGCCCCGTTCGACCCGGACCCAGAGCTCGTCGTCGCTTTCGTATCCCGGAGGTCGTTTGTCGGCCTGGAGGTAGCCGGGCCAGTCCCGCTCGATGTCGTCGCGCGTGAGCCCGCTCCACTCACCGGCGCTGCGCTCGATCAGATCGGGCATCGGGATGATCGGCCCAATCCCGAGATGATTGGTCACGATGAACGCTGTCTCCGCCGCACGCTGCAGCGTGGAAGAGGCAATCACGTCGAATCCCCCGATGCGTTCGGCGGCGGCACGGGCCTGGGCGCGGCCCAGCTCCGAGAGCGGGATGTCGGCCTGGCCCTGCCACCGGCCCTCGGCGTTCCATTCGGATTGGCCGTGGCGGACGAGAAGAATGCGTGGCATGGCGCTCAACGTACACTCCCCGCATGGCCACCCTTCGCCTCTTCGCCACCATTCGAGTCGCAGCCGGCACGGGCAAGGACACCTTCGACGAATCGACGGTTGGTGACGTGCTCGACGCCGCCGTCCAACGCTACGGCGACGGGTTCGCCGAGCTTCTTCCGATCTGTCGCGTCTGGCTCAACGGTGCCGCCACCGATCGTGACGCCGCGGTGACCGAGGCCGACGAGGTGGCACTTCTCCCGCCGGTCTCGGGCGGCTGAAACCCCTCAGCAAATCGCGGGTCGCTGCCGATTGGTAGGTTTGCGAAACGACCCTCTGGAGGCCGCGCACCAATGACCCCCGAACTCGACGTCGTCCTCGATCCGACGTTCACCACACAGCTCGCCGACCGCGACATGGGTGAGCTGCGGGCCATGCGCACTCGCTGCCAAACCCTCGAGAACAGCCTGTCGTTCATGCGACGGCTGATCCAAGGGCGCCTCGACATCGTCGGCGGCGAAATGGAACGCCGCCGCGATGGCGGAGAATCCGGTGACACGTCCGAACTGATCGGTCGCCTCCCCGACATCCTCGCCGAAGGATCGCGATCCGGTGAAGGCCTCGCCGCCGTCCGCCCGCCCCAGCCCATGGAGCCCGACCACGAGGTGATGGCGCAACTCCAGCAACGACTCGACGCGGTTGCCTCTTCGGACACGCTCGGCGGCGTCGCAGACATGGACTCGGGAGCCCTCTCGGCCATCGTTCGAGACCTCACCACGCTCGAGGACGAGGTCTCTCATGCCCGGCGCGGCATCCATGCGGTGATCGATCGGCTCCAGACCGAAGTCACCCGCCGCTATGCCTCCGGCGAGGCCACCGTCGACGGTCTCCTGCAGTCGTAGCCCGCCTACACTCGCAAGCCACGCCGCCTTAGCTCAGTTGGTAGAGCAACGCTCTTGTAAAGCGTAGGTCATCGGTTCGACCCCGATAGGCGGCTCTCTTTCGCCGGTGGCCTCCGGGGGTGCTTGAATCGGTCCCGCGCGCCGACAACACTGGCGCGGATGGCTTTGACGGAGCGCGACCGCGCAATCATCGAGTTCGAGCGCACGTGGTGGGCCGAAGACTCGTCGAAAGAGACGATCATTCGGGAGCGTTTCGAGCTCTCGACGACGCGCTACTACCAGCTCCTTGGTGAGCTCATCGACTCCGATGAGGCCTATGAGTACGACCCGCTCGTGATCCGCCGACTTCGTCGTCTGCGTGATCGCCGCCGCCGGGCCCGCTTCGAGCGGCAAGTCGAACAGCCCCCAGCACGGTGACCGGCGAGCGCTACCACGCCTCCGACGACGGCTCGCTGGTCCGATCGACCAGCGGCGCCGCAGCACGCGGAGCCATGCTCATCGCCGTCGCGATCATCATCGGACTCGTGCTGTTGATGTTCGCCCTCGACGACCCGGCGACCGTCGTTGAGGCATCGCCCGGCACCGAAGACGTCACCACCGATGACGGCGACGCGACGGCCGACGCCGGAGACGACGCAGCAGCCACCGACGACACCGCAGACGCCGGCGACGACACCGGAAGCACAGGTCAGGAAGCGGTCGACCCTGCCGAGGTCGATACGTCAGCCGACGACCCTGCAGTGATCGAGACCGACGACGCAGCGGCCGCACCGGCCGACGGCGAGGCCCGCCAACCGGCCGAGGTCAACGTGCTCGTCGCCAACGGCACCGGCGAAGGCGGCGTTGCGGGATCCGTCAGCGACAAACTGAAGCGTCGCGGTTACCTCGCCAACGCAGCCAACGCCCCGAGTACCGCCAACGCCGTGATCTTCTATCGCGAGGGCTATGCCGCGGATGCTCGAGAGGTCGCAACGATCCTCGGCGCCGTCGCCACGGTGATCCAACCGGCGCCCGCCAACATTGCGGTCAACCAGAACGCGATCGACGATGGCCGTCTCGCCGAGGCGAATGTTGTCGTGATCATCGGCGCCGACGGTCTCATTCCGACCGCCTGATCGGTCCGGCCATGGGACTCGCCGAAGTCCTCGAGCTCGCTGCTCGCGAACCCGCGTCCGTGGGCGTGTTCTCCGACTTCGACGGCACGTTGTCGTTCCTTGCGCCCGACCCCGAAACCGTCGAGCCCGCACCGGGGGCAGTTGACGCGCTCCTCGAGCTCGAAGCGGCGATCGGACGGGTGGCCGTGGTGTCTGGACGTCCAATCGACTTTCTCGAGCGTCACGTGCCCGAGGCCATCGACTGTTCGGGGTTGTACGGACTCGAATGGCGAGTGTCAGGGATCCGCGGCGAGCACGATGACGCCGATGGGTGGCGGGCGACCATCGCCGAGCTGATCGCGTCGGCGCGCGGCGAGTTCGGCGAGGATGCGGTCGAAGACAAGGGCATCTCGATGACCCTGCACTACCGGCGCGCCGAGGCGGCGTCGGGTACCGCCGAAGCGATGGAATCCTGGGCCGCAGCGGCGGCGGCCATCACCGGCTTGCATGCCCGGCCGGCGAAGAAGTCGATCGAATTGCATCCACCGATCGAGCAGCACAAAGGCGACGCCGTGGCTTCGATGGCCCGTTCAGTATCTGCACTCGTCTACCTCGGCGACGACGTCGGCGATCTACCCGCATGGCGTGAGCTCACCGAAGGTGTCGCCGAGGGCAGGTACGTGGCGTGCGCAACGGTGCTGGTTCGAGGAACCGAGACGCCGTCCGCGCTGTTTGACGAAGCGACCGACGTTGTCGATGGTCCGATCGAGGCAATCGCGTTGCTGAATCAGCTCATTGCGACCGCTCAGGGGGCGGCAGCGTCGAGCTGATCGTCGAGCCAATGCCGGACGGTGCGGCTCGCAACGATGTCTCGCCAGTCCGCCGAACGGGTGAGCCGATCCGTGACCTCGAGATCGATCGCCGTCTCGAGCGCATGCGCCGTGGCGGTCAGATCGAACGGATGCGACGCGATCGCGACACCGCCGAGGTCGTCGTGATCCGCGGCGGTCGGACTCATCACCACGATCCCGTCCCGTTCATTGAGGAGCGCCCCGTTGGACACGCGATGGTTGCTGGCGGTCGACGCTGGGTTGACGAGCACGATGTCGGCGCGCCGGAGCAGTGCCTGCCCGTGTTCCTGGTCATCGAGTCGAAGATGGATTGGGACCCACGCGTCTCGTCCCCACCGGAGATTCACCGACTCCGCTGCCGATTGGGCGTCCGCGAGGAGACGTTCGTGTTCGGCGTTGGTGGTCGAGGACGCTTCGATGCCGAGAACGATCTGGTCGATCAGGTCCGGCCGGGCCGCGAGCAGCTCATCGACAGCCCAGATCGAACGGGCGATGTTCGCTCCCGCAGTGAGCTCGTCGACGACCGCGATGAGGGTTCGTTCGTCGATCTCGGCCCGAAGGAGCAGTGCCGCCGCCTCGCTGTCGGCGTCTTCGGCAAGATCTGCCGGAATCGTGCCGAGCGGCGAGACGAAGGTGTGCTGAGCGCGTACGCCAAGAAATCGACGACAGGACTCGTCGAAGGTGTCCCGCCACCGCGGCGAGCCGAAACCACATCGCTTGGCGCCAAGCATCGCAAGGAGGATCTCGTCTCGTGGGAGGTCGGGCAGCGCTGCCAGTGCATCGGGGGCCGGGAACGGATCGAGCGTCGTGACCACGATCGGAAGGTCGGCTCGCAGATCGCGCAGGCGCGGGGCGACGAGCACCAGCGAGGAGTCGGCCAGAAGCACGGGAGTATCGGCGGGAGCGAATGCCGCGAGCTGATCGGCGAGGTCCTGGCACCATTGTCGATGTCTCGACCAGCCGGCGTGCCATTCCGTGTCAAACGAGAACGCTTCGCCGAGGAGAAGGTCACGTTCGAGCGAGCGAGCAACCTCGGCCGAGGCCTCGATGGGGGCATCGACGATCTCCTCGGGCGTCACCAGTCGAATGCTGCGCTCGGCGGCGAGCGCCTCGACGGCCTCGCGGACCGACGCAGTCGCCTGGCCGGTACACGCGACCACAAGCAGCTCGAGGTCGTTCGGGTCAGTCACGGAGCAAGGATCGCCACAGGGCGAGATAGCTCGGCCAGACCGAGGCGCCCTCGAGGTAGCCGGCATCGGCGAGCGCCCGGTGCAGGCGAGGCAGATTCCGGAACGGGACGCCGGAGTCGACGTGATGTGCGAGGTGGTACCCGACTCCGTACGGAACGAACAGCACTTGGGCGATCCACGACTGCTCCACGTGGTGTGTGGTGTCGCGCCGGTCCGACGACCGGGTCATGCCGCCGTGCTCGGCGATCGAGCGGAGTCGATTCTGCACCTGATACCACGTGAGGTACGGGAGCAGCCACAGCACCGGGTACCAGCCGACAGCACCGAGCGACGCGAAGATCGCCAGCACGATCAGCTGTCCGGCGAAGAATCGCAGCGAGAGCCGGAGATACTGGGGCTTGCGGAGTCCGGTGAATCGCGGCTTGAGAATGCGGTACGCCGAGACGCCGGTGGCGTCGCGACGGAGCTTTCGCTGCAGCGACGCCTTCACGATCGGGTAGAAGGCGTACAGCAGGAAGTCGGGCTCGTTGGGGCCGAACTCGTCACGATGATGGTTGGCGTGGCCGCGCCGGTAGTGGTGGGTTCCGGTACCGAACGGCAACCAGCCGAGCACGTTGATGCCGACGACATCGTTGATGAACCGGTTCGAGAAGAGCAGCCGGTGCGACGCCTCGTGATGGAGGATGTACATCCGGTTCTGCAGGATCCCCATCGCGACGAATCCGGGGAGGGCGAGCCATGCGCTCACCCGAGTCACGGCAAGGAGCACCAGCACGGGTGCGGCGAGTACCCAGATTGACGTAGCGGCATTGCGGAGATCGGGGATCTGTCGCAGCTGCGCACGGAACTCCGGTCGGGGCCGCCCGTCGGGGCGAAGCAGATCGCTCCCAGCGAAGGTCCGGTCCCCGGTCGGCACCATGCCCCCGGTCATCGACGCGACGAGCTCGTCGTGCGTCTGCGTCTCGGTCGCAGCCATGGTTCGAGCGTACCGCGGCTCCATAGGCAAGGATTGGGCCATGCGAGTCGTCGCCGCCCCGGACAAGTTCAAAGGCACTGCACGAGCATCCGAGGTCGCGGTGGCCATCGCCGATGCGGTCGCCCAGCTCGGCGGAACCTCGATTGCCGTGCCCATGGCGGACGGGGGAGAGGGCACGCTGGAGGCGTTGGGCGGACCAAATCGCACGTCGATGGTGACGGGACCGTTGGGCGATCCGGTCGAGGCTCGATGGCGGGTCGCCAACGGCACGGCCGTGATCGAGATGGCCGAGGCGTCCGGCCTCGTGCTCGCCGGTGGGGCGGAAGCGAACGACCCGCTCAACGCCACGACTGCGGGCGTCGGCGAGCTGATCGGTGAGGCGGTGGACGCAGGTGCGACCTCGATCATCGTTGGTGTGGGCGGATCGGCCACGACCGACGGCGGCCTTGGCGCGCTCGAGGCGTTGGGTTCTGTCGAGCGGGTTCGTGGCATCGATCTCGTCGTCGCGTGCGATGTTCGCACCCGGTTCGTCGATGCTGCTTCGGTCTTCGGGCCCCAGAAGGGTGCGAGCCCGGCTCAGGTCGCCTGGCTCACGAGCCGCCTCGAGCAGCTCGCCGATCGGTATGTCGCAGAGCGCGGAGTGGATGTTCGGGCGTTGCCGCGTTCGGGAGCGGCCGGAGGCTTGGCCGGCGGACTCGCCGTTGCGGGTGCCCGACTCGTCGATGGGTTCGACATCATCTCCGAGACGCTTGGGCTGGCGGAGGCGATCGAGCGAGCGGATCTCGTCGTGACCGGCGAGGGCTTCATCGACGATGAGTCCTTCGAAGGAAAGGTCGTTGGCGGAGTGGCTGCACTGGCGGCTGGCCAGGGCGTTCGGGTCCTCGCGGTGGCGGGACAGGTTTTCGATGGCGCGGAGGCTCGGATTCGTGCGATCTCGCTCGCTGACCGCTTCGGTCTCGAGCGAGCAATGGCGTCGACCACCGACTGCATCACCGAAGCGATTCTCGAAGCGCTGAGGGGTTGGAGCCCGGGCGACCCGGCCTAGGATTGGCACTCGCATCGGTCGAGTGCCAATCCCAAGGAGACCCCTCAATGGCAAAGATCATCAGCTTCGACGAAGAAGCACGTCGCTCTCTCGAAGCCGGTATGAACCAGCTCGCGGACGCCGTGCGCGTCACCCTCGGCCCGAAGGGCCGCAACGTCGTGTTGGAGAAGAAGTGGGGCGCCCCCACGATCACCAACGACGGCGTGTCGATCGCCAAGGAAATCGAGCTCGAAGACCCCTACGAGCAGATCGGCGCAGCCCTCGTCAAAGAGGTCGCCAAGAAGACCGACGACGTCGCCGGTGACGGTACGACGACGGCCACCGTCCTCGCGTCGACGATGGTCCGCGAAGGTCTTCGCAACGTCGCGGCAGGCGCCAACCCCATGGCGCTGAAGAAGGGCATCGAAGCTGCGGTTGACGCCGCTGTGGATCACATTCTCGAGAGCGCCATCGAGGTCGAGTCGAAGGATCAGATCGCCCAGGTGGCGTCGATCTCCTCGGCCGACGCCGAGATCGGCAAGACGATCAGCCAGGCGATCGACAAGGTCGGCAAGGACGGCGTGATCACCGTCGAGGAAGGCACGACCTTCGGCATCGAGATGGACCTCGTCGAGGGCATGCGCTTCGACAAGGGCTATCTGTCGCCGTACTTCGTGACCGACTCCGATCGCATGGAAGCCGTCCTCGAAAAGCCCTACATCCTGCTCGTCCAGGGCAAGATCACGAACGTCCGCGAACTCGTTCCGGTGCTCGAAAGCGTGATGAAGCAGGGTCGTCCGATCATGATCATCGCCGAGGACGTCGAGGGCGAAGCCCTCGCCACGCTCGTGGTCAACCGGATCCGTGGCACCCTCACCGGCGCAGCCGTGAAGGCGCCGTTCTTCGGCGATCGCCGCAAGGCCATGCTTCAGGACATCGCCATCCTCACCGGCGGACAGGTCGTCGCCGAGGAGGTCGGCCTCACGCTCGAGGGAACGACCATCGAGATGCTCGGCACGGCACGTCGCGTCGTGATCACCAAGGACGAGACGACCATCGTTCAGGGTGGCGGAGACGCCGCAGAGATCGACGGTCGCATCTCCCAGATCAAGGCCGAACTCGACAACACGACGTCGGACTACGACGCCGAGAAGCTCCAGGAGCGTCTCGCCAAGCTGTCCGGTGGCGTGGCGATCCTCAAGGTCGGCGCCGCCACCGAGGTCGAGCTCAAGGAGAAGAAGCACCGCATCGAAGACGCGGTGTCGACCACCAAGGCGGCGATCGAAGAGGGCGTCGTCGCCGGTGGTGGCGTCACGTTGCTGCGTGCACAGGCTGCTGCGGAAGCGGCTGCCAAGAAGCTCAAGGGCGACGAGGCGACGGGCGCGATGCTCGTGGCTCGCTCGCTCGAGGGTCCGCTCAACCAGATCTCGCTCAACGCCGGCTACGAATCCGGTGTGGTCGTCGAGAAGGTGCGCGGTCTCGAAGGGTCCAACGGCTTCAACGCCGCGAGCGAGGAGTACGAAGACCTGGTCGCCGCCGGCATCATCGACGCCGCCAAGGTGACCCGTTCGGCGCTCCAGAATGCCGCATCGATCGCCGCGATGTTCCTGACGACCGAAGCGGTCGTCACCGACGCTCCCGCAGAGGGTGGCGCCGGCGGCGGTATGCCGGACATGGACTTCTAGGTCGCCGCTCACGTCGTGGTCGTGGTCAGCGCGTTCTACAAGTTCGTCGCGCTGCCCGACCACGTCGAGCTTCGAGATCGCCTGCTGGACGAGTGTCGCAAACTGGACATGCGAGGCTCGATCCTGCTCGCTCCCGAGGGGATCAACGGGACGATTGCCGGTACCCGGGACTCGACCGACGCCATCTTTGCGTGGCTCCGCAACGACCCGCGGCTGCAGGATTTGACCACCAAAGAGTCGTTCAGCGACGCGCCCCCGTTCCGACGGATGAAGGTGCGCCTCAAGAAGGAGATCGTCACCTTCGGGGTGCACGTGGATCCAACGCAACGCGTCGGGACCTATGTCGAACCACAGGATTGGAACGCCGTCATCAGCGACCCCGACGTGCTCGTGATCGACACTCGCAATCGCGAGGAGGTCGAGATCGGCTCGTTCGAACGAGCGGTCGACCCAGAGACGGCGTCGTTCAGCGAGTTCGCCGACTTCGTGTCGACGGTCGATCCGGCCGAGCACCCGCGCATCGCAATGTTCTGCACGGGGGGCATTCGATGCGAAAAGGCGTCGTCCTACATGCTCGAGCAGGGCTTCGATGAGGTGATGCACCTGAAGGGCGGCATCTTGCAGTACCTCGAAGACGTCGACCCGGCCGAGTCGCTCTGGCGGGGCGAGTGCTTCGTGTTCGACGAGCGTGTCGCCGTGGACCACAACCTCGAGCAGGGTGACTACACGCTCTGCCGCGGCTGTCGCAGCGCGCTGTCTCCGCAGGCGCGCGAAGCCTCCGGCTATGAGGAAGGCGTCAGCTGCGGCGACTGCGTCGACGAACTCACGCCTGAGCGCGCCGAAGGACTGCGAATGCGCCACCGCCAGATGCAGCTGGCCGAGGCCCGCGGCACGACGCACCTCGCTCCGGATGCCTGACCACCACCCACAGGTCGTTGCCGACCTCCACTCGCAGGTCCGCGATGACCTGTGCTGGACGGTCAACTCGCCGTCGCTCGTGGACGGCCCGAACGTCGCCCCGCCGTCCTCGATCGAGCCGAGCGCAATCGATCCCGAGCACCTTGCACGATTTCTCGACGGGCAACGCCAGAGCCAGCGGGTCGGCGTCTACTTCGAGCAGCTGGTCCTCTACTGGCTCCAACACGTCCGCGGGGTCGAGGTTCTCGAATCAGGACTGCAGCTTCGAGACGGCAACCGCACCATCGGTGAGATCGACTTTCTCTATCGAGACGAGATGGACGAGATCGTCCACGCCGAAACTTCGGTCAAGTTCTTCCTCCACGCACCAGGCGCGGAGCCGAGCGAATACCCCGGACCCAACGCCCGAGACAACCTCGAACGCAAGGTCGCCAAGCTGTTCGATCGGCAACTCGAAACAAGCCGAGGCCGCATCCCGGACGTGACCAGCCGAATCGGCCTCATGAAAGGCGTGATCTTCTATCCGCTGTCCGCCAACGGCGCGATCACCGAACCCCAGCAACGTCCCGAGCGGCTCTCGGCCAACCACCTCCGCGGTGGCTGGGTGCGCATGAGTGAGCTCACCAAGGCGAACTGGCCGAACGGCGAGACGTGGCGGTTCGCGGTCGTCGACAAGCCCCACTGGCTGGCACCACCGGCGACCGCATCAGAACGATCGCTCGGCGAGCTCCAATCTGCCATGCAGCAACGATTCGACCGAGGCCAGGGGCCCGCCATGGTCAGCGTCCGGTCGGCGTCATCGGAGCCGGAGCGGCTGCGAATGTTCGTCGTTCCGGACTCGTGGCCCGAACGGTGACGCCTACTCCTCTTCGTCGGAGTGCATCCCGTCGTCGTCCTCTGCCTCGATCAGTTCGGGTGTGAGATCGTCGATGCCGCCCGCCATCGCGAGGGCCGCTCCGAGGTTGGTGGCGCGGTCGTAGACCAGCCGGAAGTAGTGCAACGACGCCGCGCCGTGACCTGGGAGCGGTGGCTGTCCGAGAGAGCTCACCACCGCAACCGGGTCGGGCGTCTCGGTCTCGAAACCATCGGGGGTCGGCAGCGAGCTCGGATCACCCCAGAAGGCCTGCGGATCGAAAGACTTCTTCCGGTTGTTCGACTTCTTGCGCTTCTTGTTGCGGCTGCGGTTGGACGAACCCGAAGTGTTCGCGGCGGCGTTCATGATCCAGCTCCGACCAATGCGTCGTCGGGTTCGGGAGACGGAAGCGCCGACATGCCCCCGAGGTCGACTTGGCCTTCGGTGCTGAGCAGCTGGTCGGCGTCGATGCCGAGCGCGGCCTGCAGTTGACCGGCGTCGAGATCGCCGACCGAACTCGATTTCGGGAGCACCATGTCGGCGATCTGGCGCTTGCCCGCAACCACTTCTTCGACACGCTCGTCGACCGTGCCTGGACAGACCAGGCGATGGGCGATCACTGTCTTGGTTTGGCCGATCCGCCACGCCCGGTCACGCGCCTGATCCTCGACGGCGGGGTTCCACCAGCGGTCGTACAGGACGACGTGGTTGGCGGCCGTGAGGTTGAGGCCCGTGCCGCCCGCCTTGAGCGACAGCACGAGCGCACCCGCGCCTTCGGCGGACTGGAACTCGTCGATCATGCGATCCCGCGCCGTGCGAGACAGGCCGCCGTGATAGCACTCGATCTTCTTCCCGGTGCGGTCCGAGAGGTACGTGGCCATCGTCTCGCCCCAGCTTGCGAAGTGCGTGAAGATCAGCATCTTCTCCTCTGCAGCAAACACGCTGGCCATGATCTCGTTGAGACGAGTCAGCTTGCCGGAGCGTCCGTCGAGGGGCAGCTCGTCGTCTTGGTAGTTGACCGGGTGGTTGCAGATCTGTTTGAGCGCGGTGATCGCCGCGAGCACGGCACCCTTGCGCTCGGGAGTACCGACCTCGGCCTCGGACGTCTGGACGACGAGATTGTCGATGACCGCCTGGTAGAGCCCGATCTGTTCCGGGGTCATCGCGCAGTGGTCGAGCTCGTCGATTCGATCGGGCAGCTCGGCGGCGATCTCCGGCTCGGACTTGGTTCGGCGGTAGACCAGGATGCCGTTGAGCGCCTTGAGGGCCTCTTCGCCGGCGCCGCCCGACGAGCGCTTCTCTGGTGTGAGCTGCGCGATGAACTGGGGACGGGGACCGACCAGGCCGGGGTTGGCCCAGTCCATGATCGCCCAGAGGTCGCCCAACCCGTTCTCGATCGGGGTGCCGGTGAGCGCGATCCGGGTACGGGCGTC
The DNA here is from genome assembly GCA_020629635.1 of Acidimicrobiales bacterium. GTDB lineage: Bacteria > Actinomycetota > Acidimicrobiia > Acidimicrobiales > SHLQ01 > SHLQ01. The sequence continues at coordinate 65,601 of JAHDCX010000004.1, forward strand.
GAGACGGCGCAACTGCTGGGACGTCTCGGCGGTCGGATTCTTGATCGCCTGCGCTTCGTCGATGACGACCTTGCCCCAGCTGAACTCGCTGAGCTGGTCCATGTCGCGCACGGCCGTGCCGTACGTGGTGATGACCAGGCCGACCGAGCCGACCTTCTTCTCGAGGTCGCGGCCCTTGAGACGGTTCGGTCCGTGGTGCACGTGAACCGTGAGGTCCGGAACGAACGTCTTTGCCTCGTTCGCCCAGTTGCCGACAACGGCGGGCGGCGCGATGACGAGGCCGGTGCCGTGGTCGGTGCCGGTGTGCAGACTGGCGAGGGTCGTCGGCGTCTTTCCGAGACCCATGTCGAGGGCGAGGCAGCCGCCGAGGCCCGCTTCGTCGAGGAACGACAACCAGGCATAGGCATCGGCCTGGTAGGAGCGAAGTTCCCCGCTGAAGCCGTCAGGCCGCGGATTCGGCGCCTCGTCGAGTCCGTCGAGACTCCGGAAAAGGTCGGCCGCCCAGCCGACACCGCCAATCGTGATCCCCCCGGCCAAGGGGGAGCCCTCAAGTCCCATCGCGTGGCGCAACATGTCTGCACCGGTGAGGCGGGTTTGGTCTGCACGCTCGGCGAGCGCGGCAGCGGCTTCGGCCAGATCGGCCTGGTCGAGTTCGATCCACTGGCCCCGGGAGCGAACCAGCGGCCGGGCCTCGGCCGCGAGGCGAGAGATGTCGTCTGCGGTGAGTTCGACATCGTCGAACACCGCCGACCATCGGACGTTCGCAAGCTGTTGTGCGCCGACGACGGTTTCTTCGGCTTCGGCCGCAGTGAGGCGCAGCGATGCCGTGGCCTTACGGCGTGACAGCGGCGGAACCCGCACGTCGAATCCCGACGCCCGAAGGATGGGGCCGACCTCGGTCATGAGCTGCCACGCTTCGTCCTGACTCAGGATCACTTCGCCGCGACGCCGCCCGCCCGGACGAAGCAGGGCCGGAAAGAGTCGTTCGAGACGGGTGGCCTGTCCTTCGAGCAACTTCGTCTTGTCCTTGGACGCGAGCCCCAGGGCCGTCTCGAGCGGATCGAGGCCACCGCCAGACGAGGGGGCGAGGACCTGCGCCAGCCACGCGTCGGACTCGTCGGGCGGATTGAGCACAACCGTGAGCGTGGGTATGCCGACGCCCAGCACGGGAGCTGCCCAACGGGAGACTCGCCGGACGACCTCGGCGCCGTGAGCGTCGGGGGCGACGAACGGGGAGCCATCGAGGCGAGCGAGAAATGCCTCACCGATGTCGTTGCGATCGAGTACCTCGGGTGGAGCCGCCGGTTTCTCCACCTGCGCGGCCGCCGTCGAGGCAATCGAGTCGACGAGGTCGCCCAGAAGCGCATTGACGAACGCCGTGGCGTCCTGACGCTGCTGGCCGACCATTGCGGCACCAGGTACCGAGGCGATGAGGGCGTTGACCTCTTCTCGCGGTGCGAGCGCCGGATGCCAACGCACGTTGAAACTGGTGGTCCCGGTCGACTTCGATCGACGGCTCTGTTTGAGCTGCGGGACGATCCGCCCACGGGCGACGAGCGATACGGCGGTGGCGGCGGCGAGACCCATCCATCGAACGCTGGCGCCGAGTGTCGCATCGTTGGTCGGCCGAGCGAGCGCCACGAGCCAGCCCAGCGCCGTCGTGATCGGCGTGGTCAGGGTCGGGACCCGTTGGCCGGTCGGGATCCGGACAGGGTTTCGTTCGTCCCACGAAATGGCTCCGGCGCCCGCCGCGGCGAGCCGGGCGAGGATGTCGTCCTTCTGCTCGTATCGGGCATTGTCGCCGGACGCCCAGGCGACGAGCATGCCGTCGTTCCACGAGAGCTGAAGTTGGGTGACGCCAGGCTCGCGAGGCTCGTCGTTGCGCGAGGGGCGGTTGCCCTGACGGTCGGGTGGTGGTCCGATCCGCTCGGTGAGCGCATCGTCGATGCGCCAGCACTCGGCGTCGAGGTCATTGAGCACGCTGACGCGTTCGGGGCCCCGCACGTTGTGGCGAGCGTGCTCGAGGCGAGCTTCGGCGCGGTCGAGGAGGCGCCACAGGGTGTTGAGCCACGCGTCGGGGCGTGACTCGAGGAGAGCGATCTGTTCTTCGCTCGCCACGCCGTCGACGGCCGATTGGACGACCTCGTCGAACGTGGCGAGCAGCTCGGAGCTGGTGATGGTTCGTCTCCTGACGCGAACGTTGCAGGAACACCGGCAAATTCGAACCGGTGGGACGCCGTCGCGGGAAGGGCCGGGACGGGAGCGGCAGACCACGAGGGGCTGCTGCAATACTCAGCGTAACCGTGACGCCACCGATTTCGGCAATTCGGGCGCCGAGTCAGTCGACCTTCGCCGCACCGGTGCTGGCTCGGACGATCAGCTCGGGAGCGAAGACGTAGGAGTCCCGGAACCGGCGGCTTCGGTCGATCTCGGAGACCAGTGCGTCGGCGATGAGCTCTCCCATGTCGTCGAAGGGCTGTCGCAACGTGGTGAGTGCGGGGTCGGTCGTCGCCGAGAAGTCCGTGCCGTCGTAGCCCACGATCGAGACGTCGTCGGGCACGGAGAGCGTGCGCTGTCTCGCGGCGGCGACCGCCCCGAGAGCCATCAGGTCGTTGGCGCAGATGATGCCGGTGATGCCGCGTGCGAGCAGTTGGCGTGCACCAGCAAGTCCACCCTCGTAGGTGAACGGGGCCGACACGATGTCGGTGTCGTGGAGTTCGACGTGGCCCTCGATCGCGGCGCGCACGCCCGCGTCATGTCGGACCGTGCCCACGTACAGGCGTTGACCGAGGACCGCGCCGATGCGGCGATGCCCGAGGGAGAGCAGGTGCTGGACGGCGCGTTGGGCGCCGAGGGACTCATCACACCAGACGTAGGGCACCTCGAGTCCGATCTCTCGGCCATTCACCAGAACGAAAGGGATGTCGCGCTCGACGAGGCGGGCGTACATCGCGGCATCGGCGTCAGTGCGGGCGTGCGCGCCCGCGATCATGACGAGGCCGTCCACCCCGCGGGTGACGAACTCGTCGATGTAGCGCTCTTCCGAGATCAGGTTGCGAGTCGCGACGCCCAGGTTCGTGACGAGTCCATGGCGGGCCAGGCGAGTGATGATGCCTTCGGACATCTCCCCGAAGACGGGGTTCGTGAGCTCGCCGGTGATGAGGCCGACGACGCCGGTTCGGACGGCGCTCGGTTCGGGGATGTCGTGAAAGCCGAGGTCGGCGAGTGCTTCGACGACCTTCGCTCTGGTGCCGTCGGCGACCCCGACCCGTCCGTTGAGGACTCTCGAGACGGTGGGTTCGCTCACGCCAGCGCGATGAGCGACTTCTCGAAGTGGGGGACGGGGCACGCGCCGATCCTCGCATGGCCGTCCGCTCGCATGCAAGGAGAAATCTGCAAGAAATTTTCCTTGCACTTTCTGAAAGTCCTCCCTACATTTCACGCAGGCATCTGGGTCGAATGGCCCACGTGCTCCGGATCAACCATCCACGAGAGGGAAGCAAATGAAGCTCACGCAGAGGCGCATCGTGCTGGCGCTGCTGGCTGTTCTTGCGCTGCTCGCCGCCGCCTGCGGCAGCGACACCGCAGACACCGACGCCGCCGACGACACGACCACCACCACCGAGGCGGAGGAAACCACCACCACGGAGGCCATGGAGGAGGATGACTCCGCCATGGAAGAAGAAGACGCCATGGAAGAAGAAGACGCCATGGAGGAGGAAGCTGCCGCTTCGCTCACCATCTGGGCCGACGAGAACCGCGTCGAATCCATTCAGGCAATCGCGCCTGCCTTCACCGAGGCCACCGGCGTCGAAGTCGTCGTCGACCTCGTTCCTTTCGGCGACATTCGTGAACAGATCGTCACCGCCGGCCCCGCAGGCGAAGGCCCCGACATCTTCGCCGGCGCCCACGACTGGACGGGTGAGCTCGCCGCCAACGGCGTCATCGACCCGATCGATGTGTCCGCAATCTCGGACAGCTTCCTCCAGGTCTCGCTCAACGGCTTCAACTTCGAAGGCGCCAACTACGCCATCCCGAACGCTGTCGAATCCGTGGCGATGTACCAGAACCTCGATCTCGTTGCCGAGACGCCCGCCACGTGGGACGAGATGATCGCTGCATGCGAAGCCGCAGCGGTCGAGAACTGTGTCGTCGTCCCCGGCGGTGGTGACGGCGGCGATGCGTACCACAACTACCCCTTCGTCTCGGCCTTCGGTGGCTACATCTTCGAGTTCGACGAGGCGAGCGGTTTCGACGCCTCGGTCGTCGGCCTCGACAACGCCGAGACCGTGCAGGGCGTGCAGTTCCTCGCAGACCAGACCACGGCCGGCGTGATCCCCTCCACCAACTACGACGGCGCCAAGAACCTCTGGCTCGAAGGCAACGCCGCGTTCTGGATCACGGGCCCCTGGGAGCTCGGTGGCGTGCGTGAGCAGACCACCGTCGCCAACTGGAGCGTTGTCCCGGTCCCCGCCTTCGGCGACAACCCGGCACAGCCCTTCGTCGGCGCCCAGGGATTCTTCCTCTCCGCCTTCTCGGAGAACCCGCTCATCGCGCAGTCGTTCCTGTCCGACTTCATCGCCACGGATGAGACGATGACGGCATTCCATGCCGCCGACCCTCGTCCGTCAGCGTGGAAGGCCGTCGAAGCCGAGGGCGACGACGTCGCCGCCTTCGTCGACGCTGCGTCGACCGGTATTCCGATGCCGAACATCCCGCAGATGGGTTCGGTCTGGGGGCCGCTCGGTGACAACATGCTCCTCGTCCGCAACGGCGAGATCGAGCCAGAGGCAGCCATGACCGCCGCCGCCGAGGCCGTCCGAGCCGCCGTCGCCGGCTGATTCAACACCGCGCACTTCGCGGGGGAACCTGGGGGCCCGACCGATGACCGAAACGACTCGTGATCGCCCGTCGACACGCTTCGCCCGGTACACCGGTCGGGCCTTCTGGCTCCGCACCGCAATCGTCGGCATCGTCGACGCCTTCCTGGTTCTCGGCGCCGTCCAGTTCGCCCAGAACCGCAGCTGGGCGGTGCTCGCCATGCTCGTGCTGGCGGGCCTGCTCATCAACTGGGCCTATCTCTCGCCTCGTGCGCAGGCCAGTCGATGGCTCACCCCCGGACTGGTCCTCATGATGATCTTCGTCGTGTATCCGGTCCTCTACACGACCTACGTGTCGTTCACGAACTTCCAGACCGGCAACCTGCTCAGCCGGGAGCAGGCGATCGAGCGACTCGAGAACGTCGAGGTCAAGACGGGCGAGTCCGGCGAACTGCTCGACATGCTCGTGTATCGCGATGGCGCCGATCAGCTTGCGCTCCTCGTCGCCGGCGCCGATACGCCTCCGTTCATGGGTCTCGTCCGACCCGCAGATGGCGATGTTGCCGTCGCTCCGGTCGCCGGATTCGACGCCGCCACCTTCGATCCGGCGAATCCACCCGAGTCCGTCGACGGTTTCGAACTGCTCTCTGGCCTCGCCGTGACCGGTGAGGCCGGCCGGCTCGAAGACGTGGTGCTCGATCTCTCGGACGCATCCTCCGCCGAGGTCGAAACGCTCAGCTCTGCCCGGTTGATCGTCGCCGGCCTGCGCTTCACCTATGACTCGGACGCCGACACGATCTTCGACGCACAGACCGGCCGAACCTGCAACGCCGGCGAAGGCACCTTCTTCTGTGACGGCGTACCCGAAGACGAGGTCCAGCGGGTTGCCCGGCTGGCGAGCGACACAACGATCGTGTGCGCGGCCAGCGTGTGCGACGACGTGCCGCTCTTTGCGCTCGACCAGACGCTCGCCGGCTGGCGAGAGGTCGTCGGTGTCGACAACTACGTGGACTTGTTCACGAACGAGCGCATCCGGGGACCCTTCGGTCGGGTGTTGCTGTGGAATGTCGTGTTCGGCTTCGGATCGGTGCTGCTCACCTTCGGACTGGGCCTGGGGCTCGCCCTCACGCTCAAGAACGACGACATGAAGTTCCGGAGCGTCTACCGATCGATCTACATCATTCCCTATGCCGTCCCAGGCTTTCTCTCGATCCTTGTGTGGCGCGGTCTGTTGAACAACGAGTTCGGCCAGATCAACCGCATGTTCGACGGACTCGGGATCCCGACCATCGACTGGTTGGGGTCCGGAACGACCGCGATGATCTCCGTCTTCCTCGTGAACACCTGGCTTGGTTTCCCGTACATGTTCCTGATCGCCTCGGGTGCCCTCACGTCGATTCCCGAAGAGTTGATCGAAGCAGCGCGCGTCGATGGCGCCGGGCCATGGAAGGTGTTCCGGATGGTCACCCTGCCGCTGCTACTGGTGTCGACGGCGCCGCTGCTGATTGGATCCTTCGCCTTCAACTTCAACAACTTCCTGCTGATCTTCCTGCTCACCAACGGTGGGCCGCCGCTCGCGGGCTACGACGTGCCAGTCGGCTCGACCGACATCCTCATTTCGTTCACGTTCGACATCGCCGCCGGCGCAGGACGGGGCAGCCAGTTCGGTCTGGCCTCGGCGATCATCGTGTTGATCTTCGTCGTGCTCGCGACGACGTCGGCGATGAGCTTCGGGCTCACGAAGAAGCTGGAGGAGATCTATGACCAGTGAACTCCGCCCGGCACGACGGCCGCTGAAGGTCTGGTTTCGTCGAAGCGGCGGCCGGCACCTCGTGGCCATCCTCGCCGCGATCTTCGCGCTCTATCCGATCGTCTGGATCGTGTCCTCGGCGTTCAACGCGTCGGACAGTCTCGCCTCGGCCCGGATCATCCCCCGGGACACGACCCTGTCCAACTTCACCGACATCTTCGACTCCGAGGTGACGAGCGTCGGGCGATGGCTCTGGAACAGCTTCTCCATCGCGATCATCGCGGCGTTCGTCAACACCTTCATCGCCGCCATGGCCGCCAACGCATTCAGCCGGCTCGAGTTCTGGGGCCGCCGAGTGCTGCTCACGTCGCTGCTCGTCATGCAGATCTTCCCGCAGTTCCTCGGCTTCATCGCCTTCTTCGTGCTGTCCCAGCAGCTCGGCGAGGTCGTCGGCGCCATCGGGTTCAACACCCACGCCTTCCTGATCCTCGTGTACATCGGTGGGGCAGCCGGCTTCAACGCCTTCCTCCTCAAGGGCTTCCTGGACTCCATCCCGAAGTCGCTCGACGAAGCGGCCCGAATCGACGGCGCCGGACCGGCCACCATCTTCTTGCGGATCATCCTCCCGCTCGCCCGCCCGATGCTCGCCGTCATCTTCATGATCAGCTTCATCGCCACCTTCAGCGAATACATCCTGGCCAGCTTCCTCCTCAACGGGGACGACCAGCTCACCCTGCCGATCGGTCTGCAGGTCTTCCTCGCCGAGGGCTACAACGCCAAGTGGGGCGTCCTGTCGGCGATCGCTCTCCTCGGAGCGACGCCGATCGTCACCGTGTTCATCGCGGCGCAGAAGCACATCATCGGAGGACTCACGTCCGGTGGCACGAAGGGCTGACCCGTTGGGGTCGAACCACGGCATTGCTGTCCTGCTCGCCCTGGCCGCGCTCGCTGCGGCGTGCTCGTCGACCAACTCCGACGGCGCGATTGCCGAGTCGACGACACCGTCAGACCCCGCTGCGGAGACCGGCAACACGGAGGCCCAACCGGTCGAGGAAGACGGCCCTGTTGCGGCTCCGGTTCGCCATCCGAGCAGTCACCGACCCATCTACTTCGTCATGCCCGACCGCTTCGCCAACGGCGACCCCTCCAACGACACCGCGGGAATCGACGGCGGTCCGCTCGATCACGGATTCGACCCGACCCGGAAGGGCTTCCATCACGGCGGCGATCTCGCCGGACTGACGGGCAAGCTCGACTACATCGCCGACATGGGATTCGGTGCCATCTGGATCACCCCGCCATTCACGAACCGGTACGTGCAGGGCAACGGAACCCTCGACGGATCGAGCTCGTCGTATCACGGGTACTGGCAGGTCGACTTCACCACCATCGATCCACACCTCGGAACCAACGACGAGATGCACGACTTCATCGCCGCGGCCCACGACCGCGACATCCACGTCTACTTCGACATCGTCGTGAACCACACCGGCGACGTCATCTCCTACGCAGACGGCGACTACGCCTTTTGGGCGCAGAGCGCCCGCCCGTACCTCGACGCCGACGGCAACGAGTTCGACCCGGCGGACTTCGCCGGGGGCGACGCCTTCCCCGAACTCGACCCGGCGACCTCGTTCGCCCACGAGCCGATCTTCGCCAGTCCCGAACTCGCCACGATCAAGGCCCCCGACTGGCTCAACGACGTCACGCTGTACCACAACCGGGGCGACTCGACCTTCAACGGCGAGAGCAACACGTACGGCGACTTCTTCGGTCTCGACGACCTCTTCACCGAACACCCCCGAGTCGTCGACGGCATGATCGAGCTCTACGGCGACGTCATCGAAACCTGGGACATCGACGGGTTCCGGATCGACACGATGAAGCACGTCAACCACGAATTCTGGGCGGCGTTCGCCCCCGCGATGACGGCGAAGGCCACCGAGCTCGGCAAGGACGACTTCATCATGTTCGGCGAGGTCTTCGGGACCGACCCGATCCTCCAGTCGTCGTTCACGAACATCGGCGTGCCGGCCACGCTCGACTTCATCACGAGCACGGCGATCGACATCCACCTCGCCGGGGGAGCGGGGACGGTGCTCGCCGAGGGGTTCGACGACGACGACTGGTTCACCGACGCCGACAACAACGCATCGATGCAAGTCACCTTCTTCGGTAACCACGATGAGGGGCGAATGGGCCATCTCATCGACCGGTCGAGCCCAAACGCGTCCGATGACGAGCTGCTTGCCAAGGCTCGGATGGGGCTCGACCTGCTCTGGTTCACGCGAGGAGCTCCGGTGCTCTACTACGGCGATGAGCAGGGGTTCACCGGCGACGGCGGCGATCAGCTCGCTCGCCACGACATGTTTGCTTCGGAGACGCCGGAGTATCTCGACGACGACCTGATCGGGACCGACGCCACGGCTGCGGACGACAACTTCGACACGGGCCACCCGCTGTATCGCCACGTCGCGGCACTCTCGGCGTTCCGGGCCGAACACGCCGCGGCCCTCGTCGACGGAGCACAGATCACCCATCGACTCGACAGCCCCGTGTTCGCCATGTCACGGATGCACCGGGACGAACGAGTCGAGTATCTGGTGTTCACCAACTCCAACCCGGTGTTGACCGTGCCGGCCCGCATCGACCCACTCACCGACGCCGCGACCTTCACCTCGCTCTGGGGTCCCGACATGGCCGTCACAACCGACGAAGCTGGCGAGATCGTCGTTGAGGTCCCACCACTCACGACCCTCGTGCTTCGCGCCGACACTGCTCAGGTGCCGCCCGCCGAGCCGACCAGCATCCGCCTCGTCAGACCAACCAATGATGCTCTCGTCCCGACCGCTCGATACCGCTTCGAGGCCGAGATCGACGACATGCGCTACGCCGAGGTGACCTTCGCCGTCTCGGTCGACGGCGGACCGGCCCAGATCGTCGGGGTCGATGACGCACCGCCGTATCGGGTCTACTGGTCCAACGCGCACCTCCCCGACGAGGCCCAGATCGAAGTCCACGCGACCGTCGCCGACGGCTCTGGACGAACCGAAACCGACTCCGCCTTCGCCACTCTCGGCGAGCGCTGAAGGAGACTGAGACCATGAGCAACACAACCGCATCCGACTGGTGGCGCCACGGCGTCGTGTACCAGGTGTACATCCGGTCATTCGCCGACGGAAACGGCGACGGTCAAGGCGACATCGCCGGCCTTCGCGACCGGCTGGATCATCTCGACCGGCTCGGAATCGACGCCGTCTGGATCAACCCGTGGTACGCCTCACCGCTCAACGACGGCGGCTACGACGTCGCCGACTATCGCGCGATCAATGCACGTTTCGGAACCGTCGACGACGCGTCGGCGTTCATCGAAGAAGCCCACGCACGAGACATTCGGGTGATCGCCGACCTCGTCCCGAACCACACCTCCAGCGAGCACGCATGGTTCGTCGACGCGCTCGCCTCGCAACCCGGCTCGCCCGCCCGTGAGCGCTACATCTTCCGCGATGGAAAGGGCGTCGACGGGTCCGAACCGCCGAGCGACTGGACGTCGGTCTTCGGTGGTCCCGCATGGACGCGCGTGCCGGATGGGCAGTGGTATCTGCACCTCTTCGACCCCACCCAACCCGACCTCAACTGGGAGAACGAAGAGGTCCGCGCCGAGTTCGACTCGATCTTCCGGTTCTGGCTCGATCGTGGCATCGACGGATTCCGGATCGACGTCGCCCACGGCATGGTCAAGGACACCAACTTCCCCGACACCGGTGGGCGCACGATGATCCTGCAGAACGACCAGACGCTGCAGGGCCACCCGCACTGGGACAGAGACGGCGTGCACGAAATCAACCGTCGCTGGCGGGCGATCCTCGACCAGTACGACGACAAAATGATGGTCGCCGAAGCCTGGGTGCATCCCCAACGGCTCCCGCTCTACCTGCGGTCCGACGAATATCACCAGTCGTTCAACTTCGAGCTGCTCGAGACCCCCTGGGACGCAAAGGAGTTCCGAACGGTCATCGATGCATCGGTCAACGCAGCGAACGAGGTCGGAGCGCCGTCGACCTGGGTGCTCTCGAACCACGACGTGATGCGCCACGCCACCCGATACGGACTCCCCAACGGCACCCCATGGCGCAAGTGGCCGATCGACGGGCCCCATGAGGCGCTCGATGCCGACCTCGGCGCACAACGTGCTCGTGCCGCGGCGCTGATCACGCTCTCGTTGCCCGGCAGTACCTACGTCTACCAGGGCGAGGAGCTCGGACTTCCGGAGGTGTGGGATCTGCCGACCGACGTGCTCGACGACCCGGTCTGGGAGCGTTCTGCCCACACAGAGAAGGGGCGCGACGGCTGCCGGGTGCCCATCCCGTGGTCACCCGACGGGCCGTCGCTCGGGTTCGGCGAGGTGGCTTCGTGGCTCCCTCAACCCGACCTCTTCGCCGATCTGGCCGCCTCGATCCAAGACGGCGACCCCGACTCGATGCTGACGCTGTACCAGCAGGCGATCGCCCTTCGCAGCGAACACCTCGTCGACGACCAGTCGCTCGAGATGCTCGACCTCGGTGCCGACGTGCTCGCCTATCGGCGTGGCACGATCACCGTGGTGGCCAACATGGGGTCAGACCCCGTGCCGCTTCCCGACGGCACCACGCTTCTCGCATCCTCAGCCGTCGACGGCGAGCTCCCCGCCGACACTGCGGTGTGGATCCTCGGCTCCTGAGTCGGTGAGCACGCGCTCCAACCGACTCATCGCAAACACGAAGCCCGCCTTTGAGACGGCCGACACCGCCCGGTCGACGAGCGGGGGCAGCCACGAAATGGTTACGGCCTCGAACCACTCGAGTCTCGTACCCGTGCCCTCGGGATGGACCTCGAAGCCGGCTTCGCCGCGCAGAACCGGCCCGAGCTTTTCGACGGTGCAGATTCCGACCCGGCGAGAGTCGTACCAGTTGACCTCGGTGAGCCGCATGCGATCCACGAGCATGATCGGGCCGACGCCGGTGTACCCCGTGAATGTCGACCCGACCTCGTGGGGGTCACCCTCGTCGAGCTCGACCCGAGTCGCCGGGATCCAGTCCCCATGCGCCTCCCAATCGAGCATGTGCGCCCACACCACATCCGGTGGAGCGTCGAACCGTTTCGTCACCGTGAAATTGACTCGTCCCACAACCACCACGGTCGCGCACGCGACCGGCAACCAACGGATCGAAGATGCACGAATCTGAACCGACGTCGATGACCGACGCCCACCACGACGGGTCCGAACGGTACGTCTCCGATCCAAACCCCGAGCTCGGCGACACGGTGACGACGTTTGTCCGGGTGCCTCCCGGTCGCCGCGTCGACGAGGTGGCGGCCCGGGTGGTCGTCGACGCAGAACCGTGGGTCATCGAAGCCGAACTCGACCGCTGCGACGACGACGGCGTGCAGTGGTGGCGTGCGGACCTGCCCATCGGCAACCCCGTCACCAACTATCGATTCCACCTGCGAGAGGGCGGGACGACGTCGTGGCTCAATGCGGCTGGCGAGCACACGTGGGACGTCCCCGACGCCGGCGACTTTCGACTCAGCACCGAACACCGCCCCCCGTCGTGGGTGCACGAGACGGTCTGGTACCAAATCTTCCCGGATCGCTTCTCGCGCGGCCCCGACGATGACTTCGCTGCAGAACTTCCCGAGTGGGCGAACGCTCGGGCGTGGGACGAGCCGATTCGCACCGACCTCGATCTGGCCATGTTCGACCTCCACGGTGGGTCGATCGACGGGATCACTCGCCGGCTCGATCATCTCGTCGATCTCGGCATCAACGGTATCTACACCTGCCCGTTCTTTCCGGCCCGATCCAATCATCGCTACGACGCCTCCGCGTTCGACCACGTCGACCCGCTGCTCGGAGGCGACGACGCATTGCGACGGCTGACCGCTGCGGCGGCGGAACGAGACATTCGGGTGATGGGCGATCTCACGACAAACCACTCGGGCGCGCATCACGACTGGTACCGGACCGCTCAGGCGGATCCGTCGAGCCCCGAACGCGGCTATTACCTGCACGATGAGGCCGGGGCGCCGATCTTCTGGAAAGGCGTGCCGTCGCTGCCGAAGTTCGACCACGATTCGGAGGCGTTCCGCCGGCACCTCTACGAGGGACCTGACTCGATCGCTGGTCGGTTCTTGTCCGACGAGTTCGGATTGGCCGCGATGCGCATCGACGTGGCGAACATGACTGGGCGGTATCGGGAGATCGACCACAACCTGCGGTGTTCGACCGCCCTCCGCCGGACGATCGACGAGGTCCGGCCGGATGGATGGCTCCTCGGCGAGCATGGTCATGACGCCACCGCAGATCTCCACGGCGCGGGTTGGCACGGAACGATGAACTACGCCGGGTTCACTCGCCCGCTGTGGACCTGGCTACGTCGCGACGACGGCTCACCGGTCACTGCCTTCGGCGACAGTGGACCGCTGCCGCGCCGTCGCGGCGTGGACGTCGCGCGAAGCGCCCGCGCCTTCCTCTCGCAGATTCCCTATTCGGTGCAGCTCACGGGCATGAACCTGCTCGGCTCGCACGACTCGGCCCGTTGGGCGCAGGCCACCGGCGACGACACCCGCAACCTGGTCGGTCTCGCCGCGCTGATGGGCTGGCCCGGAACGCCATCGATCTTCTACGGCGACGAGATCGGGCTCGCCTCCGACGCCACCTGGGACGTCACCGCGCGAGCGGTCATGCCGTGGCACGCTCCGGACGCATGGAATCGCGACCTGTTGACGGCATACACCGAACTCGTTTCGTTCCGGCGAACCCGGGCAGCGCTTGCACGAGGGGGCATGCGGTGGCTGTCGATCGGCGATGACCACCTGACCTGGATCCGGGAGTCGGCGACCGACGCGGTGCTCGTGCATGTCGCACGCGGCGCGCACGGCCCGATCGTGCTCGACGGCGTGCGGCCAACCGCGCGAGTCGGTCGGGGGATCGAGCTCGCCGAAACCGAGGCCTCGCTGACGCTGTCGGCGACCGGTCCTGGCTTCGTGCTGGTCGACGTCGTCTGACGCGCCAAGATGGGGCGATGACCGGACGTCCCAGAGCGAACATCGCCGCGATGCCGAGCTACAAGCCCGGCAAGGCCGCCGCCGAAGCCGAGGCGGAGCACGGCATCTCCGACGCCATCAAGATGGCGTCCAACGAGAACCCGTTCCCACCGATCCCCGCGATCGTCGAGGCGATGACCGCCGCGGTGACCGGTGTGAATCGATACGGCGACAACAAGGCGACCGAGCTCCGGGGTGCGGTGGCCGACTGGTTGGGCGTCGATGTCGACATGGTGACCATCGGTGCCGGCTCGAGCGCACTCCTCGGGCAGGTCGCGGACGCCTTCGTCGAATCGGGCGACCAGATCGTGTATCCGTGGCGTTCGTTCGAGTACTACCCGATCCTCGCGTCGCGCTCGGGTGCCGATGCCATCACCGTTCCGCTGTCGGACGGACGGATCGATCTCGACCTGGTTGCCGACGCCGTCACGAGCGAGACCAAGATCGTGTTTCTCGCCACGCCGAACAACCCGACCGGGACCGCGCTCACTACCGAGGCGATCGCCGCGCTGCTCGACCGAATCACGACGGACACGATCGTCGTGATCGACGAGGCGTACCGAGAATTCAACGACCCCGCTCACGGTGACCCCGTCGAAGACCTGCTGCCCGACCATCCAAATGTGCTCGTCACCCGGACGTTCTCGAAGGGCTATGGCCTCGCCGGTCTGCGGGTCGGGTATGGCGTCGGCCACCCCGATGTCATCGCACAGCTCGAAAAGGTCACGGCGCCGTTCGCCGTGAGCAACATCGCACAGGCCGCGGCGTTGGCCGCCGTGCAGCATCACGACGAAGTGATGGAGGTGGTGGGAGGTCTTCTCGAGGAACGGTCCCGCGTTCGAACACGCCTGCTCGACGCGGGGATTGGCCACCCGGAGCCACACGGCAACTTCATCTGGATACCCGTGGGTGACCGCACCGACGAGCTTGCGCTGGTGCTCGAACGCACGGGTGTGGTCGTGAGACCGTTTCCACCGGAAGGACTCCGGATCACGATCGGGACGACCGAACAGAATGACCGCTGGGTCGACGCCCTTGTCGCCCAGCTGACCGGAGAATGAGACCATGTCCGAAGCAATGAAGGACGCCGCTCGAGCCGCGGTCACCGCAAACGACGACGCGCTTGTGGCGCTTTCCCACGAGGTGTGGGACCACCCCGAGCTGGCGTTCGAGGAGACGCATTCGTCGACGGTGTGTGCCGATGTCTTGTCCGGCGCCGGATTCGACGTGGAGATGGGTGTTGCCGACATCGATACGGCGTTCGTCGCCACTGTCGGCTCCGGCCCGCTGACGATTGGTGTCTGTGCCGAATACGACGCCCTGCCGGGGATCGGGCACGCCTGCGGTCACAACATGATCGCCGCTGCTGGCGTCGGGGCAGGGCTCGGCCTGCAGATGCTCGCCGATGACCTCGGCGCGACGATCAAGGTCTTCGGCACGCCCGCGGAGGAGGGCGGCGGCGGCAAGATCATGATGCTCGAGCGCGGCGTCTTCGACGGGGTGCACGCGTCGATGATGGTGCACCCTGCACCGGTCGAGATCGACGCGCCCGCAATGCTCGCCGGTCACCGGTGCGACTACCACTTCAGTGGCAAGCCGGCCCATGCGTCCTTCGCTCCCCACGAGGGGGTCAACGCCGCCGACGCGGTGACCATCGCGCAGGTCGCGATCGGTCTGTTGCGCCAGCAGCTTGCGCCGGGAGAACAGGTCCACGGATTCGTCACCAACGGTGGCTCCGCAACAAACATCATCCCCGACGCCGCCAGCGCGCAGTATCAGGTGCGGGCCAACACGCTCGATGGGCTGCTGCCCTTGGCGGAGCGTGTCCGGCACTGCTTCGAAGCCGGTGCGCACGCGTCCGGCGCCGAGCTGACGATGCACTCGCACACGCTGCCGTACTCCGAGTTCGAACACGACGAGGAGATGGCCGCGCTCTACAAGGCGAATGCGGAGGCACTCGGCCGCGAGTTCATTCCTCGGCCGTCCGAAGGCGCGGCGAGCACGGACATGGCCAACGTCTCACTGCTCATGCCCACCATTCACCCGATGCTCGGTCTCAACTGCGGCAGCGCCGTCAACCATCAGCCCGAGTTCACCAACTTCTGTCGAACGTCTGAAGCCGACGAAACGATGCTGCAAGGCGCGATCGCGATGGCCATGACGACGATCGATCTGGCGACGACGCCCGAGCTCCGAGAGCGACTGCTCGCCGGCAACACCACGTATGGGCATCGGGCGAGCTACCCGTGGAGTCTCACACCGTCCTGACCCCGGCCGATGGTGGCAGCTGCAAGACTTGTTGCACCGTCCACGATCAGAGCGGGAGATGACATGGCGATTCGGGCAGACCTCGGTCAGTACGCAGAGAACGAGACGGGTGAGCAGTTCACCCGCCAGAACTCGAAGCTGTTGAAGATCGAACTTGCGGCAGGCGGGGTGCAGGCGCTGCGCGGGTCGATGGTGGCATACCAGGGTGACGTGAAGTTCGAGAACAAGGGCTCGGGGGGCTTGGGCAAGCTCGTCAAGAAGGCGGCCACGGGCGAAGGCGTCGAGATGATGCACGCCACCGGCACGGGTGAGCTCTTCGTCGCCGATCAGGCCAAAGACGTCCACATCATGTACCTCGAGAACGACCGCATCTCGGTGAATGGCAAGAACGTGCTGGCCTTCAACGAGTCGATCCAGTGGGACATTCAGCGCATCGGTGGCGGCATGGCAGGAGCGCTCGCGGGCGGCCTCTACAACGTCACCCTGACCGGGACCGGTTTCGTCGCGATCACCACCGACGGCCCGCCGGTCATGCTCGATGTGGCCAGCGCCCCGACCTTCGGCGACGCGCAAGCGGTCGTCTGTTGGTCTGCAGGCGTCAGCATGAACATGAAGACCGACACCACCGGCGGCCTCAAGTCGATGGTTCGTGGCGGCAGCGGCGAGACGTTTCAGATGGCGTTTGGTGGACAGGGTTTCGTCCTCGTCCAGCCGTCGGAGGGCTACGTGTTCGGCGGTGGCGGCGGCGAGTCCGGCGGTGGTCTGGGTCAGCTGCTCGGCGGCTGAGTTCTCATGGGTGAGGCGTTCGCGGGGGACAAGAAAAAGGGACAGTCCTTCCTCGGCCCGGTGGAGCGGCGATTCATCGACTGGGCGATCCCAAAGGTCCCGAGCGGCATCCTCAGTCATCACCTGACTGCGCTGACCGCGGTGTGGTCGGCGCTGACGATTCTCTTCGGGTACCTGTCCCAGGACCAACGGGCGTGGCTGCACGCCATGTCGGTGATGGTCTTT
This sequence comes from Acidimicrobiales bacterium, assembly GCA_020629635.1. Lineage (GTDB taxonomy): Bacteria > Actinomycetota > Acidimicrobiia > Acidimicrobiales > SHLQ01 > SHLQ01. Next base: position 82,536 of record JAHDCX010000004.1, read on the forward strand.
CTGCAATGGCTCACCGACTCGCTCGATGGCTCGCTCGGCAAGTACCGCAAGCAGGGTCTCGTCAAGTGGGGGTTCTACATGGACCACCTGCTCGACCTGCTGTTCGCCGGCTCGATCGTGATCGCTTACTCGTTCCTCGTCGAAGCCTGGTGGCTTGAGTTCCTCTTTCTGATTCTGCTGCTGGTCACCTGCGCGACCATGGCCGTGTCCTTCCTGTCGTTTGCGGCGACCAACCAGTTCCAGATCGCGTACTACGGGATCGGGCCGACCGAGATCCGCATCGGCTACATCGCGCTCAACACGTTCGTGTACTTCGTCGGAACCGCGATCTTCAGCTGGGGCGTGCCGCTCGTCGTCGGCCTGAATGTGCTGGCCTTCGTCACGCTCGCTGCCCAGACCAGCCGCAACCTGTGGCAGATCGACTACGAGGCCAACGTCGACGGCGCACCTCGACCGTGATCCACTAGTGCGGTGAGCGCATCCGCCGCACCGACACGACTGTCGACCATCGACTTCGCCACGATGGCGCTCACGTTCTTCTCGCTCGGGGTCACGCTGCAGGTCGCGCTCATCGACGCCGGAACCTCGGCCGGACGGGCCCTCGTGGCCTCGTCGGTGATCTTCTCCGCGACGTCGCAGTTCGCGTGGCTCGCCGTGCGCGAAGGGGGCGGATCCGAGTGGGCGGCCGTCCTCGCCGGCTGGGTGGTCGCGAGCCGCTACGGAATCCTCGCCACCAGCCTGGTTCCGCGCCTTCCCGCTGGGGTGGCCCGCCGGGCAGCTGCGGCGCTCAATGCGTTCGACCCCAACGTGGCGATCGCCGTCCAGCAACCGGAGCCACAGCTGGTCGAGCGCGAGTTCTGGCGAACGACGTCGGCAATGATGCTGGGCTGGTTCAGCGGCATCGCCGTCGGGACGTTCCTCGGCAACGTCGTCGGCGATACCGCACGGCTCGGGCTCGATGCGGTGTTTCCCGCCGCGCTCCTGGCAATCATCGGGAATCTGCTGCGGACCCGCGACGGCTTCGTGGCGGGTATCGCCGGGGGATTGATCTGCCTCGTGCTCCTGCCATTTGTGCCCGCGGGTCTGCCGATCATCCTCAGTGTCTTCGGTGCCGCGCTCGCTGCGTCGCCTCGACGGGTGGCAGCTCGATGATGAGCGTCGCGACGATCGTCGCGCTCGTGATCGGGGTGTGGGGTCAGCGTCTGATCGGTGCCTTTGCCCTCGGTCCGTGGCTCGATCGCCAGCCTCGGCTCACCCGGATGGCAGGACTCATCCCCGCAGCCGTCGTCATGGCGGTCATCGTGCAACTCACGGTCGCACGCGGTCGGACGCTCGAGTTCGACGCACGGCTCGTCGGCGTTGCCGTGGCGGGTGTCCTGGTGTGGCGACGAGCGCCGTTCATCGTCGTCGTCCTCGCCGCTGCAGCGGTCACCGCGGCGCTCCGCGCCGTCACCTGATCAGTGCAGCCATTTCTGCAACGAGCCGACCGGTCCGAGCGTTGAGGATTTCGTACCGGTCCAGCCGGTCGACCGGCCGTGCCGCGATCGTGTGGTTCAGGTCGAGCCACATCGGATCGACCGCGTCGAAGGGAGGCCAGCCGGTCGCATCGCGGACGTTGGGGTCGCCGCTCTTCGCAAAGGTCGTCCAGTACCGCTGCATCGTGGCCGAGAGCGGTTTGTCGTCTGCCGTGAGCGGTAGCACGGGAATGTTCACGCCATGAACGAACGGGAGCTCGGCACCGTGGTACGCACCTGCCGTCTGGGTTGGACTCGGTGGAACCCTGCTGAACAGGTACAGCCACGTGGCGTGCCCGGCGGCCGCGTGATGGCGTGCGTACCAGTAGGCGCGAGCCCCGAAGAAGTGGTCGCCCATGAAGTCGACGCCGGCCCGCTCATCACCCGTGTCGAGTCCCGGGTAGAGCTCGGTGAGGCGGGCGGTGTCGTCGCCGAAGGCGTTTCGGACTTCGGGCTGGAGTTCGCCATCAGGACACGGCAGATGGCGGTACTCGACCATCGGCGAAGCTCCGCCGAGCGAGGGTTTGATCAGCGTGCCTTCGTCGGCATTCGAGCCGATGAGCAGTGGCACCGGGGCCTGGCGTCCCGCAGCGAACGCGGCCAGTGGTGATTCGGGCAGGACGGTGCCGTCGATCACCGGGTAGTGGTCGCCGAGGCGTGGCGCCGCACGAACCAGCGCATACAGCTCCTCGGGCGTGCGTTCGCGCAGTCGCGTCAGCTGCTCTCGACCCGTGATCCCCAAGGCAGAAGCGAACGCCACGCCGCGATCTTCGGCGGCGTCGTAGTTGAGGAACGGATGGCGCAGATGCATCATCTGTCCGGCGTTTGCCGGACTCTGTGGGATGGCCCGATGGAACAGGCCGCGCGCCAGAGGCGACGTCATCAGGTGCATCACCGACTCGCCGCCTGCGGACTCGCCGAAGATCGTGACGTTCTCGGGATCGCCGCCGAAGGCCTCGATGTTGTCCCGAACCCATCGCAGTGCGGCGATCTGGTCGAGGGTCCCGTAGTTGCCCGAGACCCCGTCGTCGGATTCAGCGGACAGCTCCGGGTGCGCCAAGTACCCCAACAGTCCGAGGCGGTAGTTGATGTTCACGGTGACGATCCCGTGCTTCGCCAGCGACGTCGACGCGTAGAAGGGGTCTGACCCCGAACCGTCCGAATGGTCGCCGCCGTGGATCCAGACCATCACCGGCAGCCGGGATTCCGCGCCGAGATCGGGGGTGCGAACCGTCAGTGTGAGGCAGTCTTCGCTTTCGGCCGGTCGAGGCGCCTTGTCGAAGAGTGCCTTCGTGGCGGTCGCCCGCGTGCGGTTCCATCCTTGGCCGTGTGCGAGGGCCGTCATGAACGCGTCCATCGCCGAGGCCCGCTGGTAGGCGGTGGGCGACTCCTTGGTGGCGGAACGAACGCCGCTCCACGAGGCGGCTGGCTGAGGGGGCGCCCAGCGCAGCGGACCCACCGGTGCCGCCGCATAGGGGATACCTCGAAACACGGCGATCCTGCCCTTGTCCTTCCACAGTCCGCGAAGGCGGCCTGCGGTGGTGGACACCTCCGGGGCCGGCTTCCGGTTGGGTCGTCGCAGTCGTCGCTCGGTCATCCCACTCGCTCCTTCAGGTCGTCGAGGGTTGTGCATCCGGTCTGGTGCATCACGTTGATCAGGCCGTCGGAAAGGATTCGATGGGCATGTGCAGCGCCCTCGGCTCCGAGCGCGCCAAGGCCGAACATGTAGGCGCGGCCGCAGAAGACGAAATCGGCTCCCAAGGCGAGCGCTCGTGCCACATCGGCTCCCGAACGGACACCAGAATCGAACAGCACGGCTGTTTCCGCCCCGACGGCCTCAACGATCGGAGGCAGGCATTCGATCGCCGACGGGGCAGCCTCCAGCTGGCGTCCGCCGTGGTTCGACACCTGAACGCCGTCGGCGCCGGCGTCGACCGCACGACGGGCATCGTCGGGGTCGAGCAAGCCCTTGACCACGATCGGGCCCGTCCAGAGCTCGCGCAGTTCTCGTACGTACTCCCACGACAGTGAGCCTCCGAGGTTGGCCCCCACGAAGCCCGCCATCTGTTGCATCGAGTTGGCGTCGACGTACTTCTCGAGCGTACGAAACCGCGGCATCCCGTGCTGGCGGATCGCCATCGTCCAGGCCGGGTGTGTCGCCGCCTGCCAGACGACCGGAGGACCGATCACCGGAGGGACCCGCACATGGGCTTTGCGTTGACGCTCCCGTCGACTGGCGAACGGCACGTCGGCCGTCACCACCAGCGTGGTGAAACCAGCTTTGGACGCCCGCTCGATGAGGTCCGCCCGAATGTCGGGGTCACGGGGCGGATACAGCTGAAACCATCCCATGCCGTCGGCGGCCGGCCCTGCCTCTTCGATCAGGCCGGTGGCGACCGTGCTCAGCGTGTAGGGGATGCGATGTTGAGCTGCGGTCCTCGCAAGCGCCTCGTCGGCGCCCGGCCAGATCAGGCTGGTGAGGCCGACCGGAGCGATGCCGATCGGCGCGGAGTACTCGACCCCGAACAACCTGGTGGAGGTGACCGGCTCGAGAATCCCTTTGCACATCTCCGGTCTGAGGACGACCTCGGCCAACGCCGTCCGGTTCCGACGCATCGACGACTCGTCGCCGGTGCCGCTCGCCAAGTACTCCCACGAGAACTTCGGGAGGCGTCGCCTGGCGCGGGCCTCGAGGTCCTCGATCAGCGGAAAGCGATCCATCAGGTCGGCCACGGCACAGAGCCTGCCACGGAGGCGCGGTAGCGTTCGAACCATCACGTTCGAAGGGGAGCCAATGCCACGTCCAGGTCTGCACGTCGAGGATCCGAGCAATGAGGCGCTGAATCTCGCCATGTCGGCGAAGGCCCAACCGCTGTACGACGCCGTCGTGACCTTCATGGCCGAAGAGATCGACCCGATCACCGAGGAGTTCTATCGACTCGGCGAAGGCCGTGAAGATCGGTGGGCGTGGATGCCCGGCCAGCTCGAACTGCTCGAGGGCGTCAAGGCCAAGGCGCGAGAGCAGGGTCTGTGGAACTTCTTCCTGCCCGACGCCGAGACGGGGGAGGGGCTCTCCAATCTCGACTACGCGTACATCGCCGGCGAGCTCGGCAAGAACCGACTGGCTTCGGAGTGCCTCAACTGCTCTGCACCCGATACCGGCAACATGGAAGTGCTCGCCCACGTCGGCACCGACGAACAAAAGAAGCAGTGGCTCGAGCCGCTGCTTGCGGGTGAGATCCGCTCGGCGTATGCGATGACCGAGCCGAATGTCGCCTCGTCGGACGCCAAGAACATCTCGACGGTCGCCGAGCTCGACGGCGAGGAGTGGCTGATCAACGGCCAGAAGTTCTTCATTTCCGGCGCCGGCGATCCCCGCTGCAAGATCATGATCGTGATGGTGAAGTCCGACCCGGACGCTCCGCCGCACAAACAGCAATCACAGATCCTGGTTCCGATCGACACGCCCGGCGTCGAGATCGTCGGCCCGATGATGGTGTTTGGCCACGACGACGCTCCGCACGGCCACATGCACATCAAGTTCAACGACGTGCGCGTCCCCAAGGACAACGTGCTTCTCGGCCCCGGCCGCGGATTCGAGATCAGCCAGCTGCGGCTCGGCCCGGGCCGGATTCATCACTGCATGCGCTCGATCGGCACAGCCGAACGGGCGCTCGAGATGATGGTCGAGCGCGGCAAGAGCCGCGAAGCCTTCGGCCGGCCGCTCGCCACGCTCGGCGGAAACATCGAGATGATCTCCCGGGCGCGCATCGAGATCGAGGCCATGCGTCTGATGGTGCTGCGCGCCGCCAAGGCCATGGACACGATGGGCAACGCCGAAGCCCGGGTCTGGGTCTCGGCCGTCAAAGCAATGGTGCCCGAGCGGGCCGCGAAGATCGTCGACGACGCCATGCAGATTCACGGCGCTGCCGGGTTCTCCCAATGGTTCCCGCTCGCGGAGATGTACATGGGCCAACGCTGGCTCCGTATGGCCGACGGCCCCGACGAAGTCCACCACCTCGTCGTCGGCCGCCACGAAGTGTCGCGCTACGACTGACTTTCGCCGCAGGCTCGCAACAGGCTCGCGCTGCGGATTGCCGGAGGCCCTTGTCCGCATCGACCGGCGGAGCCGGATCGTTGCTGGTCTTCGCCGCAGGCTCGCAACAGGCTCGCGCTGCGGATTGCCGGAGGCCCTTGTCCGCATCGACCGGCGGAGCCGGATCGTTGCTGGTCTTCGCCGCAGGCTCGCAACAGGCTCGCGCTGCGGATTGCCGGACCCTGGGCCGCTACGTCAGGCTTGCGATCCAGCGGGTGGACCAGGCTTCGACCGTTGCGTCGAGCTGGTCGAGCTCGCTGTCGAGGACGAACAACCCTTGGGTCGGGACCGTTGCGCCCAGCTCGACGAGCAGTGGGCGCAGATGGACCTCAGGGGCGAGCGCGTGCTGCGGCGCGGCACCAACCATCACCGGCACCGCAGCACACCCAGCCAAACCGTCGTTGCCGTACTGGTCCAAGAAGGCCTTGAGCAATCCGGTGTAGGTCGCCTTGTACGTCGGGCAGGCAAAGACGATCACGTCCGCGGACGCCACCGACGTCGTCAACGCCTTCACGTCCTCGTTTCCCCACTCGAAGAGATGCGAGGCGACGGTTGCGAGTTCGAGCGTGGTCATGTCCTCGGATCGGGCCGACGCGATGGCGGAGCCGACGGCCTCACCGATCGTCGTGGTTCGCCCGCCCGGGTTCGGATTGCCGATGACGACGCAGACACTCACTTGCGCGACTCCATCAATGGCATGACCTTCTCGCCGAACTCCTTGGTCGCCACGGGGTAGTCGTCGAACACACACATCGTGCCCTTGACGCCGGGGATCTGCGCCACTTCGTCCAGTCGGGCGGCGATCGTCGCGTGGCTGCCGACGATGGCGCCGATGTTGAGATTGAAGGCCTGCTGCATCTCGGCGATCTTGTCCGCGGTCGCGCCCGACGTGTCCATCTCGGCCGCACCGATCAAGAACTTGATTGCCTCGAGGTCGGCGCCGTCCTTGTAGGACTGCCACTTCGCCTCGGCTTCTTCGTCGGTCTCGCCCATCGTCATCTGGAAGAGGACATACACACCGACGTCGCGGCCGGTCTTCTCGGCGGCGGCCATGAGTCGGGCGGCGTCGGCGCGCACGACGTCGAGATCGCTGGTGCCGATGATGAACTGGTAGTCGCCGTAGGTTGCACAGAACTCCATCCCCCGATCGGATTGCCCGGCGCAGACGAGGGGCACCTTGTTGTCTCGTGGCGGAGGGGACAGGCGACAGTCGTCCATCTGAAAATGTTCGCCCTTGAAGTCGCTGACACCGGTCGACCAGAGCTCCTGCATGATCGTCACGTATTCGGTGGCGTAGTCGTAGCGCTTCTCGAAGTACCAGTCGCCGGGCCAGACGCCCATCTGGCTGTACTCGATCTGGTTCCACCCCGACACGATGTTGATCCCGAAGCGACCGTCGCTGATGTCGTCGATGGTCGAGGCCATTCGGGCGACCATGGCCGGCTCCATTGTCGGGAGCGCTACCGAGGCGTAGAGCCCAATGTCATTGGTCGCCGCTGCCAGTCCGGCCATCAGGGTGAAGGACTCGAGGTTGTGGTCCCAGAACTCGGTGTCGCCGCCGAACCCACGCAGCTTCACCATCGACAACAAGAACTCGAACCCCTGTTTCTCGGCTTCGACGGCCGTCATCTTGTTGAGCTCGAAGCTCGGCATGTACTGGGGTGCCGTCTTCGACATCATCCAGCCGTTGTTGCCGATGGGAATGAAAATGCCGACGTCCATGGTGGGTGCCTCTCTCGCAGACTCTCGTGCTGTCCCCTCGGGCCTATCACGCGCGCGCCCGCTTGTGACGGGCGTAACACGTGAACGCAAGGAAAAATCAGCGGTCGAGGACCGCGAGCACCGCGTCGAGTGACTCGACATCGGCGTATTTGGCGTCGAGGTCGAAGAGGTTGGCCCGGTGGATCTCGTCTGTGCGATCACCACAGGCCTCGTCCACGACGATCGGCACCACATCGTGCTGGCAGGCGTCGACGGCCGTTGCCCGCACGCAGCCGCTCGTTGACACACCGCCGATCACCAGGGTGTCGAGCTCGAGGCGACGGACGTGGTCGATGAGCGCCGTACCGAAGAACGCCGACGCGGCAACTTTCGAGACGACCACATCGTCTGCGGAAGGCGTGAGCTCGGGGAGCCAGTCGGCGAGGGGGTTCCCGTGGTCGAACGACGACAGCGCCCCGACCTTTCGATAGAAGACGTGCCCCGGCGAGGCGAGGGGATCGGTGCCGAACTCGACCCGACTCCACAGCACGGGCATTGCGGCGCGTCGCGCGGCCTCGACCAGGCGGACGTTGGCCTCGATTGGGCGAGTGTCGCCGAGGTCGAGCGGCGACCCCGTGGTGAAGTAGGCGCGGCACATGTCGACGACGAGCACGCCCACGTTGTGCCCGAAACCGAGTCGGCGTCTGAAACCCGCTCGTTCGTAGTCCTCGGCTGGCCCATTCACGATTCCGAACCGTAGACGAGGCGTCGGAGTCGGTACTGTCCGATCATGGCCGACCTGCTCGCCCCTCGATCCAATCCGCGTCCGGTTCTGCGATCGGCGCTCGCCAACGCGATCACCGATCGTCGACCCGTGGTGCTGCCCGGTTGCTACGACGCGCTCGGCGCCAGGCTGATCGAACAGGCCGGGTTCGGCGCCGCGTACATGACGGGGTTCGGCACGTCCGCGGGGCTGCTCGGTCGCCCCGATGTCGGTCTCCTCGGGCTCCACGAGATGGTCAGCAACGCCCGTCGAATCGTCGACGCGGTCACCGTGCCGGTCGTTGCCGACGCCGACACCGGCTACGGCAACCAGATCAACGTCATCCGGACGGTGCAGGAGTACGAGCGTGCGGGCGTCGCCGGCTTGCATCTCGAAGATCAGGTCCTGCCCAAGAAGTGCGGTCACATGGAGGGCAAGCAGGTCGTGGAGCACGCCGAGATGATCGGCAAGGTCCGCGCCGCGGCGGCGGCGCGAACCGATCCGGACCTCGTGCTCATCGCTCGGACGGATGCCCGCGCACCGCACGGACTCGACGAGGCGATCCGCCGCGCCCATGGCTGTGCCGACGCAGGCGCTGACGTGCTCTTCGTGGAGGCGCTCGAAGGGGTCGACGAGATCGAACGTGTCGCCGCCGAGTTCGCCGGCTTCCCCCTGCTCTTCAATTGGGCGGAGGGCGGCAAGACCCCGGCGCTCGACTACGCCACGATTGCCGAGCTCGGCTTCGCCATGATCATTGCGCCGATCGGCACGTTGCTTACGGCGACGCGGGCCATGCAGCACTTCTTGACCCGGCTCCAACTCGACGGGACTCCTGCCGGGTTCGTCGACGAACTGATGCCCTTCGGCGAGTTCACCGACACGATCGGACTCCCCGAGGTGTCCGAGCTGGAGCAGCGGTTCAGCGAGTGAGGTCGGCGGGCTCGAAGCCCATCGCCTCCGCGACCTTCACGAGGTACGGCTTGGAGCGAACGGGGGCGCCGACGGCGTCGAGCATCCGGTTCATCATCTGAAAGCTGCCGGCCACTCCAGCAGCGCGTTCGGCTGCTGCCGGGCCGAGCCGCTCGACGAGGTTCGCTCTCGTCGCGGTCGGGTCGCCGGTGGCGTCGGTGCCAAGGGCGTCGACAAAGGCGATCAGTTCGAGCGACCCCTCGATCCCGGTGACCTCATCGCCGTCGATCGCCTCGCGAAGGTCGACGTCTCGGCCGGCTGCCGCTTCGCTCTCACGGAGGAAGTGCCCGTGCGAGAGCAGTCAATAGAAGCACTCGTTGAGGTACGAGACCCGGGTGGCGACCACCTCGATCTGTGAGCGGGTCAGCGCATCAGCCAGATCCCACGTCTCGATGTCGGTCATGGCGAGGTACGTCGGTTCGTGCAGATCTCGCAATGCATCGCCCTCGAACGGCAGGGCGTCGAGGGTGCGCGGCGCGCTCGACGGTCCGACCATCGGCACCCACGCGTCGGTGATCTGCGCTCGTGCGGAGACGTGAGCCGTCGGCGGGTCGGTCGATGCGGTCGGGAGCGCTGGCGATTCAGCGCCGACGCCGCGGGCGTACCAATCGATCGTCGAAAGTCGTGCGACAACCCCGGCGACCTCGAGGAAGGCGAGCCGATTCAGCCCGCTCGCCTCGAGCGAGGCAATGCCTGACTCATCGATTCCCTCCGCATCGGCCGCCACCCACAACGCGGCCTGCTCCATCGGCGATCCGACGTGGACGTCTTCTCCATCCCAGGCTCGACGGGCCAGACCCGCCACGTGCACCCGATCGGTGCCGGTCAGGAGCGCCCCGGGGCCCGCGAGCTGGTCGAGCGCGCGGGCGACCGCACCCGCCCGGGCGGGGTCGGTTGCGAGTGCAGCGTCGTCGAGGGCCGGCACGGGGCCGTCGCTCAGGTCGCCGATGCGTCGTAGATCGACTGGACGGTGGCGTTGAGGGTGGCGTCGAACTCGTCGGCGCTCTGCTGGGCGAAGAGCCCCTCGGCGAGAGCCCGCGAGAAGCTCGCAACCATGCCGTTGTTCTCCGAGAGACGGCGATTGGCTTCGTCCCGGCTGTAGCCGCCGGACAGCGCCACGACCTTGGCGACCTTCGGATGTGCGATCAGATCGGCGTAGAAGTTCGCCTCTTCGGGCAGGGTCAGCTTGAGCATCACGACCTGGTCGTCGCCGACCGAGTCGAGCTGGGCGGCGATTGCGTCGCGCAGCAGCGCTTCGGCAGTGGCCTTCTCGGGCGAGTTGATGTCGACCTCGGGCTCGATGATCGGCACCAGTCCGTGTCCGAGGATCTGATGACCGATCTCGAACTGTTGGTCGACGACGGCGCCGACGCCGACCTCGTTGGCCATCTTGATGACCGAACGCATCTTGGTCCCGAACATGTTCTTCTCGACCGAGCGAGAGAGCAGCTCGTCGAGCTCGGGCATGGGCTTCATGACCTGTGCACCGTCGGCCTCGTCCGCAAGACCCTTGTCGACCTTGATGAAAGGAACGATGCCCTTCTCGTTCCAGAGGAAGTCACCGGTGTCGATGCCCTCGATCTGTCGATCCATGGTGTTCTCGAACAGGATCGCGCCCATGACCCGCTCGCCGGTGAAGACCGGACTCGTGATGATGCGCGACCGCATCTCATGGACCTTGGCGAACATCTCCTCGTCGCCGGAGTACTCCGACTCTTCGACGCCGTAGGCCTTGAGCGCCTTGGGCGTGCTGCCGCCGCTCTGGTCGAGCGCGGCGATGAAGCCAACTTCGTCGGTGATCCTGCGCAGCTGATCGGGGTTCATCGTCAACCATCCTCACGGGTCTCGGTGTCCGGCAAGACCTTACGCCCACCGGAGCTCGGATTCGGCCAGTTTGTGACCAACCCACGCCATATCGATGATCGGCAGACGCGCCGCGGCCCTGATCGATTCTGGAGATGGGACATCTGACTGAAGGGTGCGTCGCGTGCGCCGAGCTGGCGAGTGACCGATGAAAACGATTACATTCGATGCGTCCCGCGAGTGCATGACAGGCCCAGAAATGACGCATCTGACCCGATGGTGGGACCACGCCGTCGGCTACGAGATCTACATCCGTTCATTCGCTGACGGCGACGGCGACGGGATCGGTGATTTCGCCGGACTCACCGAGCGTCTCGACCACCTGGCATGGCTCGGAGTGGACGTCGTGTGGATCACGCCCTTCTACCCCTCGCCCATGGCGGACTGGGGATACGACGTGGCTGACTACACCGCCGTCGACGACCGGTTCGGCTCGCTCGACGACGTCGACGCATGTGTGGCCCGAGCCCATGAACTGGGCCTCAAGCTGATCATCGATATCGTCCCGAATCACTCGAGCGACCAGCACGCCTGGTTCCAGGAGGCCAGACAAGGCCTCGACAATCCATACCGCGATCACTACATCTGGGCGGATCCGGCCGCCGACGGCGGACCACCCAACAACTGGATCGGGTACTTCGGCGGCCCCGCGTGGACGCTCGACGAGGCGAGCGGTCAGTACTACCTGCACCTCTTCCTGCCGAGTCAGCCGGACCTCAACTGGCGCAACCCGGCAGTCATCGACGCTTTCGACGACGTCCTGCGGTTCTGGCTCGATCGAGGGGTCGACGGGTTCCGCATCGATGTCGCTCAGGCGCTCGTCAAGGACCGCGAGCTGCGGTCGAATCCCCAGCTCGGTCCGTGGGACGAGACGATGTATCGGTGGGAGCAATGGGACGCCTTCGACCACGTCCACGACATCCTCCAACCCGAGACGGTCGACATCTACCGGCGATGGAACCGGATTGCCGCGGACTACGACGCACTGTTGCTCGGAGAGACCTACGACCTGCATCGCCTCGACGGGCTCGACCGGCTCGTCTCGGGTGGCGACGCCCTCCACGTGGGGTTCTGGTTTGGCGCGATGCACATGGACTGGAACGCCGAGGAGATTCGCTCGACATTCGAAACCCCGATCCGCTCGATCTCCGCGGGTCTCGGCTGGGCCCAGAACAGCCACGACGAGCATCGCTCGGTCTCCCGGTTTGGGGGAGGAGACCTCGGTCGTCGTCGAGCGCTGACGTTCGCACTGCTGCTCATGGGTCTCCCCGGCGTGCCGTTCCTCTATCAAGGTGAGGAGCTCGGCTTGGAGAGTGGGACCCTGCGGCCCGAGGACAAGCTCGATCCCGTCGGCGAAGCGAATCCGTCGAGCGGCCGCGACGAGGCCCGCACCCCGATGACGTGGGAGCCGGTCGAAGGCTTCGGGTTCTCGACCGGGACGCCGTGGCTCCCCTACGGCGGTCGACAAGCGGCGGACACGGTCGCGGTCCAGCGCGACGACCCCGACTCGTGGCTCAATCGCCACCGCCGACTCATCGCCGTTCGCAAGGATCTCGCCGAGATCGCGCACGCGCCGTTCGAGTGGGTCGAGACTGCTCCGGGCGTGGTGGCCTTCCGGCGACACGATGTCGTCTTCGCAGCGAACGTGTCGCCATCGACGGTCGCGCTCGACATGGGTGCGACGGTCCTCTTCCGCACCGGAGCGGGGGACGCGCTCGAACTCGCTCCGGACGAAGGCGCGATTGTTCGCCTCGACCCCGCATCGATGGTCACCTGAGATGGAGCGTCGCCGCGGTCCCTCGATCGAGGACGTCGCCCGCGAGGCCGGCGTATCCGTTGCGACGGTGAGCCGGGCGCTGCGCGGCCTTCCGAACGTTGCCGAATCCACCCGCACGAAGGTGCAGGAGGTTGCCTCTCGGATGCAGTACCGCGCGGATCCGTCCGCGGCGCGTCTCGCCACCGGTCGGACACGACTGGTGCAGGTGGCTGCCCCCACCGTCGATGGCTGGTACTTCTCGAGATTCATTGCCGGAGCCATCGACCACCTCGTCGCGAGCGGGTACGAGGCGATCACCCGCCCGGTCGGCGACCCCGAGTCACGCGCCGAGTTCTTGAACGAACTCGTCCACCTCGAGAAACGCGTCGACGGCCTGATCGTGGTCGATCTGAACATCTCCGAAGAGCAGGCTGAGGAGCTCGCCAACGCCGGCGTTGCGACGGTGACGGCGGGATTTGCGACGCAACGGTTCCCGGCGGTCGTCGTCGACGATTTCCACGTTGGCTGGGTGGCGACCAACCACCTGCTCGAGCTCGGCCACACCCGGATCGGCGTCATTTCGGGAGAACCGAATCACCCGCTCGCGTTCTCGATCCCTGGACTCCGTCTCGCCGGGTACACCGCCGCCTTGGCCGAACACGGGATCGCAGTCGACCCGGCGCTCGAGCAATCGGGCCGATTCACCGCTCCCGGTGGCCGCCGCGCCATGGAACGTCTTCTCGCGATGGACGACCCGCCAACCGCCGTGTTTGCGATGTCCGATGAGATGGCGTTCGGCGCATGGCGGGCCATGCAGGACGCCGGACTCTCGTGGCCCGACGATGTTGCGATCGTCGGTATCGACGATCACGAGCTCGCCGAACTCGTCGATCTGACAACGGTTCGCTTGGCCCCTCGCCGACTCGGAGGCGTGGCCGCCGAACGGCTGCTCGCGAACATCGAGAATCGTGAACCGGTGGTGGCTGACGAAGATGAGGCGCGCAACGCGAGCCTGCGCTGGCTCGAACTCGTCCCTCGGTCCTCGACGATGGGCATCGATCCCGGTCGCTGAGCCACTCGAAACCCGCGCGGTGTGACAGCCAGCACAGACTGCAGTATCGTGTCGCCTTGCAAACGTTTACAGTTTGCGTGCCGGCGGCCCGGAGGGTCCCCGGTGTCACAGATCCCAACAGGAGGGGACCCCTGAAATGAGAAGCAAGTGGATGAGGCTGTTCGCAGCTCTGTTCGCCGTTGCGCTCGTGGCTGCCGCATGCGGCTCCGACACTGCGACGGACGCAAGCGATACCAACACGGACGCCAACGCTGAGGCTCTCGCCGACGCGCAGGCCGAAGCTGAGGCAGCACGTGCCGACGCCGAAGCCGCGCAGGCCGAAGCCGAAGCCGCACGTGCCGACGCCGAAGCCGCCGAGGCTGCAGCTGCCGAAGGTGCTGACGCCGCGGAGGCACGCGAGTTCGAAGGTCAGGTCGTTCGTGTGACCGGTCCGGAGCGCTCTGCCGAAGAGTGGGAGGCCATCGAGGCCGCCATGGTGCCCTTCGAGGAGCGCACCGGCGCGCAGGTCATTTACACCGGCTCCGCCGACTGGGAAGCTGAAATCAACGTGCAGCTTGCCGCCGGCAACCCGCCCGACATCTCGATCTTCCCGCAGCCTGGCAAGCTCGCCGACTTCGCCCGTGAAGGCTTCGTGCTGCCGCTGCCCGACGACGTTCTCGGCGTCGCCACGGAGAACTGGGCCCAGGCGCAGATCGACTTCGGTCTGGTCGACGGTTCGAACTACGGCATGCCCGTCAAGAACGACCTCAAGTCGATCGTGTGGCACAAGCCGGCCGTGTTCGAAGCTGGCGGCTACGACATCCCGCAGACGTGGGATGAGCTCAAGGAGCTCACCAATACGATGATCGCCGACGGCATCACCCCGTGGTGCGTGGGCATCGAGTCCGGTCAGGCGACCGGCTGGGTCTTCACCGACTGGACCGAGGACCTCATGCTCCGCTACCACGGTGGCGACGCCTACGACCAGTGGGTCAGCAACGACCTGAAGTTCGCCTCCGACGAGGTCACCACGGTGATGCAAGAGATCCTCGATCTCTGGAACACCGAAGGCGCCGTGTTCGGTGGTGTCGAGTCGATCGCTTCGACCCACTTCGCCTCGAAGCCCGCTGAGGATCTCGCTGCCGACAACTGCGCCATGGTTCGCCAGGCGTCGTTCTTCGCGAACTTCCTCCCCGAGGGCACCTCGGATCAGATGGACGTGTTCTACTTCCCGTCGCTCAGCGCTGACGACCGTCCCGTCATGGGCGGCGGCAACCTGACCGGTGCGTTCAACGACAACGCCGCAACCTGGGCCGTCATGTCCTACATGGGTTCGGCTGAGTACGCGAACACGCGCCAGGCCGCACAGAAAGCAGCCAAGGGCGGCGACGGAAACCTCTCCGGCTTCAACACCGCCAACCTGAACGCCGACAAGTCCCTCTGGGAGCCGCTCGGCCAGGGTTTCGTGAGCATCATGCAGGAAGCCGCAGTCTTCCGCTTCGACGGTTCCGACCTCATGCCGGCCGACGTCGGCGCTGGTGAGTTCTGGACGCAGGCGACCGCAATGGTCAACGGCGAGATCGACGTGGCCGGTGGTGCGGCAAAGATCGACGCCGCATGGCCTTCTGAGTGAGCAAACACGCGCAACCGATCAGGCGCTGACCTGATCATTCCGTGAGACCCCGGGCAGGAGCCCTGCTTCTGCCCGGGGGCTACACGATTTGTGGGAGTCTGCGCTCACGTGGTGAGTTCTGAGGGAAGAACTCGCATCGCAGTCGGTACATACACGAGTTCAAGGGGGGATCGTGAATATGCAGCGTCTTGCACCAGGCATTGCTGCTGTCGTTGGTGCACTTCTCTTTGCCATCGTCCGAAGCGGCGAGCCGGGCTCTTCCGGCCTCGGCTTCGTTCAATGGTTGTCGCTCGGCGCCGTGCTCTGGGGTGCCGTCGCTCTGGTCCTGACGTCCGGTTCATGGTGGACCTCCGTTGGATCGACGATCCGAGTCGGTATCGCGGCCATCGTTGGCGTGGTCGGCACGTATCTCATCCTGACAGGCCCGGACTCTTTTGACCGAGTTGCCTCGACCATGTTCGTGGTCGTCTGCGCGGTGTCGATCATCGGAGGTGGCTGGGTGATCGCCAACCTTCTCCTGAATCTCGGGCAAAACAACTGGGCGCTGTTCACAGCGATCGCCACCGCAATCGTTGCGGCCGCGTTCTTCGCTGCGATGAGAGGAAACCTCGTTCTGCGAGCCCTCGTGGTGAACGAGGACCCCGCACTGTTCTCCGCCGGCGAAGGCTGGCCAGGTCGCCTCGAGTGGCCGATCTTCGGCGCTCTTGTGTGGGGGCTCGGCACCTATGCGATCCGAATGATCCCGTTGCTCGCTGGTCGTCTGGCGATCGGCATTGGTATGGGCGTCCTCACCGGCTGGCTGATCGCAGCCAATCAGCAGCCATGGCAACTTCCCGCGATCAACTGGGGGACGACGCTCATCTGGACTGCGGTCCTCGCCGGTGCGCTTGGCGGCCTCGCGTCCTTCCGGGGAAGCGACCCGATTCCTGGAGCGATTCTGGGAGCGGGCATCGGCTTCGCCGTCGGCGCGTGGATCTACTCACCGTTCCTCGGCACGGTCGGAGTCGGCCGGCTCGCATCGATCGTGCCGCTCGCCCTTCTCGGCGCACGCCTCGCATGGAATCAGACCCCGACTCCACGCACTCAGGCCCGGTTCGACAATCGGGCCCGAGCAGTCGTGTTTCTGGGCCCAGCCATCTTGTTCTTGTTTTCTGCCCTCGTCGTGCCCGCGATCGGGACGATTCTTCTGTCCTTCAAAGATCGCGACGGCGTCGATTGGGTGGGCTTCGGCAACTACACCGAGTTCTTCCAAGACGAAGACTCGGTCGACTTCTCCAACTGGCGATCGCTCTTCACGTCCGACCTCTACACGATCGGATTTCTCCTGGTCGGCGCAGGGCTGATCATCGGACTCGTCTCCAATAGCCGCCGGAACAAGATCGGTATCCTCGAGGGCTCACGAGGTTCGATTCTCATGCTCGCTGCCGCCGGTGCGATGTTCCTCGCGGCCGCCTGGTCGATCGTGGGACCACAGATCACCTCCGGCCAGTTTCTTTCGATTCCAGCCTTTCTCGTCGTCCTGGCCTTCATCGTCCTTGCTGCTGTCGGGGTGGCGGTGTTGAGCGGTCGAGTCGATTCGTTCGACAGCTTCGAACGCACGAGCTCGTCCGTCGGTTCGATCATCGCCGGTCTCTTCCTGCTGTCCTATGCGGTGCTGTCGGTCGTGCGCGGAACGTTTTTCAACAACATCTGGTGGGTCATCACCGTGACGACGATGTCGGTCGCTCTCGGTCTGGCGATCGCGGCGCTCGCGGAACGTGCCGGATCGACCGAGACGGTCGCCAAGTCCTTCATCTTTATGCCGATGGCGATCTCGTTCGTCGGTGCATCGATTGTGTGGCGCCTCCAATACCAGCCTCGATTCCCAGCGACCGAGACCCAGACCTCCGTGCTCAACGCAAGCTGGGTCGCGCTCGGCGAACTGTCGTTCTCTGGTTGGCCCCGATTACTTGTCATGGCGCTACTGGCGGCGGGGCTCGCCTACTTCGGATGGTCGGCTGTCAACCGGGCGCAGCGAGCGGAGACGTTCTCGGCACAGATGATCGGGATCGTGATCCTCGGGTTCCTGCTCTTCAAGCTCGGCACCCGAACCCTGGGGGGTTTCGTCGAAGCAGCAGATGGCAGCTACGGCGGACCTGATGTGGTGCGCTTTCTCAACAATGCGCCATTCAACAATGTGTTCATGATGATCATCCTGATCTGGATCCAGACGGGCTTTGCCATGGTGATCCTCTCGGCAGCGATCAAGGCGGTGCCTCAGGAGTTCATCGAGGCGGCGAAGGTCGACGGCGCAACCGAGTCGCAGACATTCTTCCGGGTGATCATTCCGCAGATCTTGCCCACAATCGGCGTTGTCGCCACGACGCTCATCGTGCTCGTCACGAAGGTGTTCGACATCGTCAAGGTGAGTACCGGCGGAAACTTCGGAACCAACGTGTTGGCCAATGACATGTTCGATGTGTCGTTCAGCTTCTTCAATCGAGGGCTGGGCTCGGCGATCGCCGTGTTCATCCTCGTTTCGGTGTTGCCGGTGATGGTGCTCAATGTGCGCCGGATGCAGAAGGAAAGGGTGGTGAACCGATGACTGATTCACTGGGTGCGCGAATTTACAACCGTCTTGCAAGTATTCCGATGTGGGCGCTTTGGGGACTCGTGGTCCTCTGGACGCTCCCCAGCCTGAGCCTGTTCGTCAACTCGTTCCGGACCAAGAGCGATCAGCTCACGTCGGGCTTCTGGACGGTGCCTCGTGATTTCAGTGCGTTGACGCGCGAGAACTACGACGCCGTCTTGGCCGGCGGTGGCGCAAACGATTTGTCGCAGTCGTTGATCAGCTCGTTCGCGATCGCGATTCCGGCAACGATCATCCCGATCGCGTTCGCCGCCTTTGCGGCGTACGGGTTTGCCTGGATCGACTTCAAGGGACGCGAGTGGCTGTTCATTGTGACGATCTCGTTGCTGGCGATTCCGCTTCAGGTGGCGCTCATCCCCCTGCTCTCCACCTATGTCGGCGGAGCGCACTTCACGTTCCCGTTCTCGGAGAAGACGATCTCGATCATCCCGGATCTCGACCTCAACACCCGAGGCGGAATCGCCGTGTGGCTGACCCACACGGGTTTCGCGATGCCGTTCTCGATCTTCCTGCTTCACAACTACATCTCGGAGTTGCCGAAGGAAGTGTTCGAGTCAGCCCGCATCGACGGAGCGAGTCACTTCACCATTTTCTGGCGACTGGTGTTGCCGTTGTCCGTGCCAGCGCTGGCAGCCTTCGCGATCTTCCAGTTCTTGTGGACATGGAATGACTTCCTCATCGCCGTCACGATGTTGAGCGGGGGCAACCCAGTGGATCTGCCAACGACGGTGTTGATTGCGAACCTCGCAGGAGACTTTGGTCGAAATGAGCACCTGCTCCCGGCAGGTGCCTTCGTGCAGGCGTTTTTCCCACTGGTTGTGTTCTTCAGCCTGCAGCGCTTCTTCGTCAGGGGTCTTCTGGCGGGGTCGGTCAAGGGCTGAGCGCGCCGACGCCAATGGGTTCTCGGCTGTCGAGATCGGCGGTCGAGGAGGCCCACGATCGCATTCGACCCTACATTCGCGAGACGCCGACGCTCGCCGTGCCGCGCGCAGCGTTGGGGTTGCCCGCAGGTGCCGATGTTCACCTCAAGCTCGAGTTTCTTCAGCACTCGGGGACATTCAAAGCGCGGGGGGCAACGAACTTCATCCGATCCGTGTCGATCGGCCGCGACGGTGTGGTGGCCGCGTCAGGGGGCAACCATGGTGCCGCAGTCGCGTGGGCTGCGCGCGAACGCTCGGTTCGGGCGAACATCTTCGTTCCGACCATCTCGTCTCCTGCGAAGGTCACTCGGCTCCTGCAGTACGGCGCCGACGTGCATCAGGTAGGCGCCGTCTTTGCGGAGGCGTTGGAGGCGAGCGTGGGCTTCTTGGCTGAGCGCGATGCCACCAGCATCCATGCCTATGAGGACCCGTTCGTGATGGCTGGGGCGGGGACCACCACGCTCGAGTTCGCCGAGCAGGTCGGCGGGCTCGACACGGTGTTGCTCGCGTGTGGAGGCGGTGGTTTGGCAGGCGGTGCCGCCGCCGTCTTGGGTGAGTCAGCCCGCGTGGTGGTGTGTGAAGCGGCGACAACCAACGCGTTTGCCGCCGCACAGCGTGCGGGTCGACCGGTTGATGTCGTGGTGTCGGGCGTGACCGCCGACGCCCTTGGTGCGACGCGGCTCGGTGCGCTGGCGTGGAGTGAGCTCTCGGCGGTGGACTCGGTCAGTGCAATCGTCACCGACGGGGACGTCCTTGCGGCGCGTCGCCACATCTGGACGGAATGGAGGATCGTCGTCGAGCCCGCGGTTGCAACGACCGTCGCCGCGTTGATGACCGGCGCGTATACGCCAGCGCCCGACGAACGTGTGGGTGTGGTGCTCTGTGGCGCGAACACGACGTTCGACCACTTCGATGACCCTCAGGGCCTTGAGAAGACGTCCTGAAGGGCGATCGGCCGGTTCGCCTCAATCGAGCGATGTGCAGCTTCTCCCATCGCAACCGCCCACATGCCGTCTTCGAGCGTGACCTTGGCCGGCGTGGCATTCCGGATGGCGTCAGCGAAGTCGACGTGTTCGAGATAGCTCGAACCGTGGTGGAGTCCTTCGTGGCGAATGGCGTCGTTCGTGATGGCGCGGGTTTCGACCTGGCCGATGTCGGCCACACCCTCGCCGGATCGAAGGCCGACGTGGAGCTCTGAGGAGGGCACTCGGGCGTCGAGCTTGCCGAGGTGGCCGACCACCGACAGCTCTTCCTGGTCCTTGGTTGCCTCAGCGAACATGCAGAGGTCGAGCATGGCGCGAGCTCCGCCTTCGTAGTCGACCACCACGAACGCGTTGTCAAGGATGTCCGATGCCTGACCGTCGTAGACCTCATCGAGGTGGTTGACGTCCTGGGCGCCAGACGCAAAGACCTGAACGGGGCGGCGTCCGATGATGAGGTTCATCAGGTCGAAGTAGTGGCAGGTCTTCTCGACGAGTGTCCCCCCGGTATTGGCGCTGAACCGATTCCAGTCGCCCACCTTTTGGAGGAAGGGAAAGCGGTGCTCGCGTATCGCAACCATCTTGACGTCGCCCACGGTCCCCGCATGGACCTCTTCGATCAGTGCCTGAACGGCGGGCATGTATCGGTATTCGAGCCCCACCCACACCACACCCTGGTAGCCGTCAGCGAGGTCGATCAGGGTTCGGCAGTCGGCAGTGGTCGTGCACAGTGGCTTCTCGCAGAGCACGTGCTTGCCAGTTGCAAACACGTCTCGCATCACGTCCACATGCGTGAAGTTGGGCGTCACGACGACGACCGCATCGACCTCGTCGTCGGCAAGAAGGTCCCGGTAGTCGACGTAGACGCGGGTGTCGGCCCCGGCAGCGGCCAGACCAGCATCTCTGGACCCAGGATCAGTGTCAGCGATCGCCACGACACTGGTGTCGTCAAGTGCGAGGATGTTCGAGATGTGCTCGATGCCCATCATGCCCGTGCCGATGATCCCGTAGCGGATGTGAGAACTGTTCATGGTTGAAATGCTCTTCTCACCGAACCTTCGTGGTCCGGATTCGTTGAATACGCAGCAATGTAAACGTTTGCAAGATGCAGGCGCAACACCATAGGATGCCTCACCATGACTCTTGTCGACATGACTCCTCGTCGGCTCGGATCCAACGGACCTGATGTCGGGCCGCTCGGATACGGAACCTGGCGACTCACCGCCGAGGACTCCTCGGCCAACCAGCACCTGATCGAAACGGCGCTCGATGCCGGAATGAACCTCATCGACACGGCCGACGTGTACGGCCTCGACTGGGGCGGGACCGGCTTCGGCCAGAACGAAGAACGGCTCGGCCAGGTTCTCGCCGATGCGCCGGCGCTACGCGACCGGATGGTGCTCGCCACCAAGGGGGGCATCATGCCACCCCTTCCGTACGACTCGAGTGCCACGTATCTGCGGGCCGCGATCGACGCCTCCTTGACCCGCCTCGGCGTCGAACACATCGACCTGTGGCAGATCCACCGGCCGGACATGTTCACGCATCCTGCCGAGATCGCCGAGACGCTCGACGGGCTCATCGCCGACGGCAAGATCGGCATGGTTGGCGTCTCGAACTTCACGGTGGATCAGTACGACGCGCTCGCGCATCATCTCGACGCACCGATCGTGTCCACCCAGCCCGAGTTCTCGGTCGCCCAACTCCAGCCGATGCGCGACGGCACCTTCGACCGTTCGATGCGAGATGGCGTCGTCCCGCTCGCGTGGTCGCCTCTCGCCGGCGGACGTCTCTTCTCCGGCGATGGGGTCAGACCCCAATTGCTCGAGGTGCTCGACCGGTTGGCTGATCGCGAAGGCGCCGACCGGGCAACGATCGCGACGGCGTTTGTGCTCTGTCACCCGTCTCGCCCCGTTGCGCTGCTCGGCACCCAAACGCCAGAGCGGTTGACCGGCGCGCTTGCTGCCGCAGAGGTGCACCTCGACCGAAACGACTGCTACGACATCGTCGAAGCGAGCGAAGGAGTTCCGCTGCCATGACCGAGATTTCCTGGTTCGGGGCGCTCTGCGATGACGACTACGAATTCCTGGGCGTTCCCGAAGAACGGCTGCAGTCGTCCTGGCCGCACTGTTCGAACATCGTCCAGACAGCAGACCGGCTTGGCTTCGACAACGTGCTGCTTCCGTCCGGCTATCAGCTCGGCATGGACTCGACGTCGTTCGCCGCCGCCATTGCCACGCACACGGAGCAGATTCAGCTTCTCCTCGCCGTGCGAATGGGCGAGATGTGGCTTCCGCAACTCGCACGTCAGCTCGCAACGATCGATCAGATGGCGGGTGGACGGCTCACGATCAACATCATCTCGAGCGACATCCCCGGAGCGCCGCTCGAAAGCGCCCCCCGCTACCAGCGGACCCGCGAGTGGATGACCGTCCTGCGAGCCCTCCTCAACGGCGAGTCCATCGATTTCCACGGCGAGTTCGTCGACCTCGTCGTCGATCCACCTCGCCTGCGCACGGTTTCGGGTCACTGCCCGCCGTTCTACTTCGGTGGATTCAGCCCTGCGGCCAAGGACACGGCGGCCGAACATGCCGACGTCTTCCTGACCTGGCCCGACACGGTTGCGGGCGTCGCTGCGACCGTGGAGGAGATGACCACGCTCGCCGCCGGGTACGAACGCGAGCTGAAGTACGGCCTGCGGGCACATGTGATCGTCCGTGAGACCGAGGCCGAGGCCCGAGCCGCGGCCCAACGGCTCCTCTCCAAACTCGATGACGACGAGGGTGAGAAGATTCGCCAGAAGAGCCTCGATACGGCATCGGCCGGTGTCGCTCGACAGAACGAGCTGCGCGATTCGTCGTCCGACGACGGTTTCGTCGAGCCGAATCTGTGGACCGGCGTCGGCCGGGCCCGCAGTGGCGCAGGCGCCGCGATCGTGGGCGACCCCGACCAGGTGCTCGCCAAGTTGCGGGCGTACGAGTCGGTGGGAGTCGGCGCCTTCATCTTGTCGGGCTACACCCATGCTGCCGAAGCCGACCTCTTTGCGAAGTACGTGCTTCCCAACATCAAACATGGGCCGCTGTACGAGGGTTCCACGACTCGTCCGACCGAGGCTCCGGTCTGATGTCCGCTGACGGTCGGCAATTTCCCGAAGGCTTCTTCTTCGGTTCGGCTACATCGAGCTTCCAGATCGAAGGCCGGTCGCCGGGCATCCCGCAAGGCGATTCGATCTGGGACACGTTCTGCGCAGAGCCAGGACGAATCGAGGACGCGACCGACGGGCTCACGGCCTGCGACCACGTCCATCGCTGGAGCGACGACATCGCGCTGATGGCGTCGCTCGGATTGTCGACGTATCGGTTTTCGATCTCGTGGCCGAAGGTGCTCCCGAACGGCACCGGCGAGATCAACGAGCGGGGCATGGCGTTCTACGAGCAACTCGTCGACGGACTGCTCGACGCGGGGATCACGCCGATGCCGACGCTGTATCACTGGGACCTTCCGCAGGCCCTGCAAGACGCCGGTGGCTGGACCAACCGGGCAACAGCGGAGGCGTTCGCCGACTATGCGGCGCTGATGGCCGAACGGTTGGGCGAACGGGTCGGCACCTGGGTGACGCTGAACGAGCCCTATGTGTCGGCGGTGCTTGGTCACATCACCGGAGAACATGCGCCAGGCCACGCCGACCTGGGCGAAGGCTTGGCTGCCGCACACCACCTGTTGTTGGGACACGGACTTGCGGTCACCCGCCTGCGCGACGCCGCTCCGCACGCCGAGATCGGCATCGTGCTGAACTTCACACCGGCCGAGCCGGCGACCGACGGTCCGGCTGATGCCGCCCTCGCCAGGGTTCGCAACGGCTTCGACAACGAGTGGTACATCAACCCGATCCGCCGCGGGACCTATCCCGCCGACATCGTCGAGGCGCTGGCCTGGGACCAGGCCGAAGTGCACGACGGTGACCTCGACGTGATTGCATCACCGATCGACCTGCTCGGCGTCAACTACTACACGAGGGCGGTCGTTTCGGCTGTGGGGCAGCAACTGCCCTTCGGGACGCCGCGCACGGAGATGGACTGGGAGATTCATGCGCCGTCGCTGCACCGGCTGCTCGTCTGGCTGCACACCGAATATGACCTCCCCAAGATCGTGATCACCGAGAATGGCGCCGCAATGCCGGACCAGAACCGGAGAGACGGTCGGGTGCACGACGTGGACCGAATCCACTATCTGCATGATCACGTGGCAGCGGTGCTCGCCGCGATCGACGAGGGCGTGCCGATGGCCGGATATCTGGCCTGGTCGCTGATGGACAACTTCGAATGGGCCAAGGGCTACGCAAAGCGCTTCGGGATCGTCGAGGTTGTGCCCGGCACGCTCGAACGCATCCCGAAGTCGAGTGCGCTCTGGTTCGAGCAGCTCGCCCGAAGCGGCATCATCCCTCCGGTCACCGTCCTGGACGGGGTCTGACCCCAAGGGTTGCTGTCAGCGCGCCTGTCTAGGGTGTCACCAACTTCCCCCTGCAACTGCGGCCGGTCTGGCCCGGCCGCCCAACAAAAGGGAAGTTCCATGAATCTCGTCGTAATCCGGGGAACGCTGTCGAGCGAGCCGCGCGAACGTGTCCTCCCATCGGGCACCGTCCTGTTGACCTGGGAGGTGACGACCGAGACCCCGGATGGCAAGTGGTCCGTCCCTGTGCGATGGACCGATCCCTCGAGGTCGGTCCGTCAGATCGAGGAAGGTGACGACGTGGTCGTGTACGGCGGGGTCCGGCGACGGTTCGCCAAGGTCGGCGGTGCGACCCGCTCGTTCGTTGAGGTCGTTGCGGCCCGGGCGGCCCGGCCAACGAGACGTCGCGACGTGGAGGCACTCACGTTGCGGGCCCGGCGGGTCTTGGAC
The DNA here is from genome assembly GCA_020629635.1 of Acidimicrobiales bacterium. Lineage (GTDB taxonomy): Bacteria > Actinomycetota > Acidimicrobiia > Acidimicrobiales > SHLQ01 > SHLQ01. The sequence continues at coordinate 107,310 of JAHDCX010000004.1, forward strand.
GAGCTCGCGCTGATATCCTGAACGACTGTTCAGTTCTGTCACGGTTCAGCCCACATCGGACGAAGGGACCGCAGGTGAAGATTGGATTCATCGGCCTCGGGAACATTGGGGGTGGCGCCGCAGGATGTTTGGCCGACGCTGGCCACGCGGTCCATGTCGCTGACCTCGACCCCAACCGAGTCGAAGCCCTGATCCAACGTGGCGCCACGGCGGCAGTCGACGCGATCGACGCGGCCCGGGATGCGGAGGTGCTCTTCACCTCCGTTCCCGGTCCGCCACAGATCCGTGCGTTGGCGTTCGGAACCGATGATGAGGGTGGCCTGCTCGACGTTCTTCCCGCCGGAGCCACGTGGATCGAACTATCGACCAACGATGGCGTCACCGCAGCCGAGGTTCGCTCCGCCGCACGCGAGCGCGGCATCAGGTTCATCGATGCACCGGTCTCGGGAGGCCCGGAGGGCGCGGCTGCCGGAACGTTGTCGATCTTCGTCGGCGCCGAGGAGGCAGAGTTGGAAGGGGTCAGACCCCTCCTGGAGGTGATTGGGGGACGGGTCACCCACGTGGGTCCGCCTGGCGCCGGCATCGTGGCGAAGATTGCCCAGGTCACCCTCTGCTACACCCAGACGGTCACGTTGATCGAAGCGCTATTGCTCGGCGTCAAGGGTGGGGTCAGACCCTCCGCCATGCTCGACATGATCCGCAACTCGGCTGGCACGAGCTATTCGGCCGAGGTCTATGGCCCAGAGATCCTGGCCGGAACGTACGACGCTTCGTTCCCGATCAGCCACGCCGCCAAGGACATGCGGCTCGCGAAATCACTCGCCGAGAGCCTCGACCTCGATCTTCCGTTCACCGAAGCCGTCGAAGATCTCTACGCTCGTGCCGAAGCCGAATTTGGCCCGACGGCAGCCCATTGCCTGGCCGCCCAACTCCTCGAACGCCACAACGATCTGATCCTGCACCAACTCTGAAAGGCCCGTCATGACCGACACGCTCAACGAAGTCACCGCCGACGATTTCACCGCGGCCAACGCGGGCAGCTACACCGGCGACGAGTGGCAAGCTCGCGTCGACCTGGCGGCGATGTACCGGCTGTCCGCGCACTTCGGCTACGACGACACCATCTGGAACCACATCACGATGCGCGTCCCGGGCAGCGACCACGACTTCTTCCTCAACAAGTTCGGCCTGCTCTACAACGAAGTCACCGCGTCCAACCTCATCAAGATCGATGCCGAAGGCAACGTGCTCGAAGGCCCGGCCGACGTGAACACGGCTGGGTTCGTGATCCATGGCGCGATCCACAACGACTTCCCTCAGCACAAGGTCGTCTTCCACGCCCACGTCCCGGAGGCCCTCGCCATCACCGCGATGAAGGACGGGTTCCAGCACCTCGTGCAGGACACGTCGATGCTGTACGGCGAGATCGGGTACCACGACTGGGAGGGTCTCTCACTCACCCTCGAGGAACGGGAACGGCTCGCCAAGAACATGGAAGGCAATCGCGTGCTCGTCATGCGAAACCACGGCTTCCTGACGGTCGGTGAGACGCCGGGCGAGGCCTTCATGGTCATGCACTACTTCATTCGTGGCTGCCGGGCCTTCCTCGCCGCCCATGCGACCGGTCTCGAACTCGATGCCGGTCCCACCGACATCTGGGAACTCTCCAAGCGGCAATACGACCACTTCCCGCTTGGCAAGTACGAGTGGCCGGCGCTGCTTCGTCTGCTCGACCAGATCGACCCGAGCTTCCGGAGCTGACGTTGCGCATCGAGCGAGTCGACACGCGGGTTGTCGACGTGCCGCTCGCCACCCCAATCGGCACGGCGATCCATGCGATCTCGTCGGTCGGCTGCGTGCTCGTCGACGTCTGGACCACGGACGGCGTGGTCGGACAGGGCTACTGCTTCACCATCAACGGTGAGCGGATCAGCGCGTTCGAGGCGATGGTTCGGGGACTCGCAGAGGCGCATGTGATTGGCCGAGACGCGACTGAAACGTCGGGTATTTGGGCCGACGTGTGGGTTGCGCTGAACCCGACGGGGCACAAGGGCGTCACGATCGGCGCAATGTCGGCGCTCGATGTGGCGTGCTGGGACGCCGTCGGCAAGACCCTCGATCTGCCGCTCCACCGGATCTGGGGTGCGTGCCGCGACACGATCCCGACGTATGCGAGCTCGGGCTTGTGGCTCACCCAATCGATCGATGAGTTGGTCGACGAGGCCGCAGGTTTTGTCGAGCAGGGCTTCCGCGCGATGAAGATCCGTTTGGGTTCGCCGGACCGCCAGCACGACGTGGCTCGCGTCCGTGCGGTGCGTGACGCCATCGGCCCCGAGGTCGCACTGCATGCCGACGCCAACCAGAAGTTCACGCCCAAGCAGGCCATCCGTCTGGGTCGAGATCTCGAGGCGTTCGATCTGGTGTGGTTCGAAGAACCGGTGGCGACTCACGACCGGGTGGGCAGCGCCGATGTGCGCCGCGCCCTCGATACGCCCATCGCCACCGGCGAGACCGAATACACCCGGTATGGCATGCGCGATCTCGTTGAGGCGCGAGCGGTCGACGTGCTGATGCCCGACCTTCAGCGCATGGGGGGCTACACCGAGTTTCGTGTGGGAGCGGCGTACGCCGCAACGCACGACATCGCGGTCTCCACGCACATCTTCAGCGAGCATTCGCTCGCCCTCGCCGGGTCCCTTCCGGGCTGCGTGTCTGTCGAACACATGGACTGGTTCGCGCCGCTGTTCGTCGAGTCGATGGACCTGAACGATGCGGGTGAGCTCGTCATCCCCGATCGTCCGGGCGCCGGATTCACGTTCGACGAGGATCGCATCGCATCGATGCAAGACTGAGGAGATGCGGCTCACCGATCGGACCCGACGACAGATCGACTCGCCAATCGGTGCCCACGCCCATCTCCTCGGCCAGGTCCCGCCCGACCGCCCGCTGCTCGACCTCTCCCAAGGCGCCCCCGGCTTCCCGACAGCGCCCGCGATCGCCGCCCGCATCGCCGAAGTCGCCACACAACCCGACGGTGGCCGCTATGCGCCGCTCCTTGGGCTGCTCCATGTTCGCGAAGCGTTTGCCGGCGAGGTCGGCGATGCCTACGGCACCGCGGGGTCAGCCGATGTGTCGGCTGCCGACGTCTGCATCACCAGCGGATGCAATCAGGCGTTCTGCATGGTTGCGTCGGCGATCGCAGAGCCCGGCGACGACATCGTGCTGACCGCACCGTGGTACTTCAACCATCACATGTGGCTCGGGCTCGATTCGGTCGGGGCCACGATCGTCGAACCCGCCGACGGGCTCGAGGCGACGGTTGAGGAGTTCGAGCAGGCGATCGGCCCGCGGACCCGTGCGATCGTCGTCGTGACGCCCGGGAATCCGACCGGTCACGTGGTGAGCGCAGAGCGGCTTGCCCAATACGCCGCACTGGCGCGAGATCGCGGGATTGCGCTCATCGTCGACGAGACCTACCGGTCGTTCGTTCCCGGTGGCCGTCCACACAGGCTGTTCGACGATCCCGACTGGCGCGACACGGTCGTCAGCCTGCACTCGTTCTCAAAGGACCTTGCCATCCCCGGCGCGCGAGTCGGCGCAATCGTGGCTGGGCCCGACCTCCTCCGGGAGGCAGCCAAGTTGATCGACTGCGTGACGATCTGCGCCCCGCGCCTCGGGCAGGAGGCGGTCCATGCGGGCCTGACCCAGGCGCTCGAGTGGCGGGCCGGCAAGGTGGCCGAGATCGCCGAAAAGCAGCGACGGTTCGAATCGGTGTTGGCGAGTCGGCCCGGCGGATTCGAGCTCCGAAGTGCCGGGGCTTACTATGGCTGGGTGCGTCATGGGCTCGATGTGGCGACCCCCGAGGTCGTGGAACGGCTCCTCCTCGAACAGGGAATACTGACGATTCCGGGGACGGCGTTCACCCCGACCGACACGTCGATGCTTCGTTTCAGCTTCGCGAACGCTGATCTCGATCGCCTCGACGAACTCGCTCCTCGATTGATCGACCTCGCCGAATCCACAGGGGTCTGACCCCATTCGAAGGGTCTGGACAGAGGGTCTGACCCCATCTGGACCCAACTGGAGGGTCTGACCCCCGTCGCGAGATCGCAACAACACTTTCACTGCATCTTTATCGGGGTTCTCGCTACGTTCCGTGGTGGACGGTTCGTTCGAGGAGACCCTGTGAGCATTTCTGATTCGCCACCGCCGCCACCGCCTCCGGTGGCACCCGATCCTGCGCCAGAGGGTCTGACCCCTCAGCTGGCGCCGAGCCCGTTCGCTCGCTCCGAGAAGCCGGATCTGCACATGCGTGAGGTGGGCGGGATCCTGCTTGCTGCGTTCCTGGCCAACCTCGCAGCACGCGCGGGACTTGCCGGATTGGCGTCCACCCTCGTTGTCGTGGTGATCGCCGGGTCGCTCTGGTCAGCTGATCGGCTCCAGACCAGGTCGTCCAGGGGTCTGATCGTCGCCGCGGTCCTGCTCGCCCCGTGGCTCGCGGTCCGCGCTGCGCCTGAGCTCACCGCGTCGACGCTCGCGGCGATTGTCGTTTGCGTCGCCCTTGCGGTTGGCATCTCCCGGACCGGACGTCTCCTCGACCTCTCCTTTGTTGGCGTCGTCGCCCATGTCACGGCTCAGGCGCTCGAGTGGACCTATGGCTTGGACATGGTCCAGCGGTTCGTCCGGAAGACGGCCGAAAGGGGTCAGGCGGGCGCAGCGTTGCGCGGCGTCGTCGTGGCGGTGCCGGTGATCTTCGTGTTCGGCGCACTGTTGGCGTCGGCCGACGATGTCTTTGCGAGCTTCCTTCTTCTTGACGACCTGCCGTCGATGACCGGCCATGTGGTGCTCACACTGCTCTTTGCGGTCGGACTGCTGGGGGTGTTCTCGCGGGCGGCGCACGAAACGCCCGCTGAGGTCACCGAACCCCGAGCCTCGGGTCTCGCCCCGCTCGAGGTGATGATCGTCCTCGCGAGCTTGGCATTGCTGTTTGCGGGCTTCGTCATCACCCAGGTCCTCGTTGCGGTCGACGGGCTCGACCACGTGCTCCGCACCGAGGGTCTCACGCAGGCCGAACATGCACGGCGTGGCTTCTTTCAGCTGCTGTGGGTCGCCGCCCTCAGCCTTGGCCTCCTTGGAGTGATCCGCGCTGTGCGTCGCCCGGTGACAGAGACCGAACGCGATCGTTTCAGGCCGCTGGCGCTCATTGTCCTCGCGCTCAGCCTCGCCATCGCCGGAGTCGCACTGCAGCGGTTGCTTGCCTACATCGACACGTTCGATCTGACGCCACTCCGCTTGTGGGCGCTCTCTGCGATCATCTGGGTCGCGGTGACGATCGTTGGGTACGCGCTCTCGATCGCCGGGGTTCGGTCGAAGGTGTCCTGGTTTCCGGGATTCATGGTCATCTCGGCCGCTGCGTTCGTCTTTGCGATGAACGTCGTGAATCCCGACGCAACGATCGCCAAGCACAACATCGAGCAGTCCCTCGAACGGGGCGCCTCCGAGCTCGACGTACGGCTTCTGGGTTCGCTGTCAGACGACGCAGTGCCTGTCGTGTTCGACAAGATGGGCGACCTGCCGGACTCGGTCCGCGACACAGTGAGCCGGGAGCTCTGCACCGAGCCTGTGGACGAGATGACGTTCGGGCCGTTCGGGTGGAACCGCTCGGATCGCCTTGCCGAGAAGGTCTACGACGACAATTGCGCCTCGCCGAGGCCGACGGACAACCCATCCCGGCGTGGCGACTGAGCGGAACCTGCGATGACCGCCGTCGAGCACCGCCCCGAATCCGAGTTGTCCGGTCCGCCCCGTGGTCTGGATGGGGTGGCGCGGGTTGCGATCGGGACCGGTTCGCTGTCGGGCATCGCGATGTCGGGACGGCCGGGTGTCGGCCTCGCACTCGTGCTTGCGTCTGCCCTTGTGGCCACGCTGTGGGTGACCGATCGGCAGCGCTCGCACGTCGCGTTGCTGACGCTGAGCGGCTTTTTGCTCCCGTTGCTCGTCATCCGCGACAACGGATGGCTGGCACTCTGCATACTCGCAAGCGTTGCGCTCGTGATCGGGTTTGTTGTTGCCGCGTCGTCGTCGAGCCAGTCGTTGCGAGATTTCCGTCTCCTACCGGTGGTCCGTCGAGAACCCCGACGCGGGGGTCTGACCCCACCAACTGGGGGTCTGACCCCACAGGTGGGCGGCTCCAGTCGGGGGATCGAGGTCGTGCGCGGAACGGCGATCGCGATGTTCGTCGTGTGGATCTTCTGGACCGTGCTTGCGTCGGCGGATGAGGTGTTTGCGTCGGTCGTGGATCTCGGGCGGCTGCCGTTCGGCCGGATCATCTTCGGTGGGATGGTCGCAGCGGCGACAGCGGTGATGGCCGCCCTCTCAGCCTTTCGATCGCCCACGATCGATCGGTCGGTCACTCGTCGACTCGGGTCGATCGAGTCTTCGATCGTGCTGGTGGCGGTCGCGGGTTTGTTTGCCTCATTCGTGGCCATCCGGCTTGGCCGCCTCGGTGAACCGCTCAGCGAGGACGCGTGGCGTTCGGAGGTCCGCTCCGGCTTCTTTCAGCTGCTCTTCGTGGCGGCACTCACGATTGCGCTCGTGCTTGCGCTGCGGCGCCTCGTCCGACTTGACACATCCGAGGAGCGACGGCGATTTCGGCTCCTCATCGGTGTGGTCGTCGCCCTCGCGATGGCGATCGACGTCGTTGCGTTGCAGCGAATCGCGGAGTACGTCGATCGCAACTTTCAGACGCCGTTGCGCTGGTGGTCATTCGGGTTCGGACTGTTCCTGCTCGTGCTGCTTGCCGTGGTCCTCGCCCGGGTGCTCGGCGTCGGTGCGTCGCGCGAGTGGGTCACGCTTTCGATGGTCGTCGCCTGGCTTGTCTTCGTGGGCGCAATGGGGCTCTCCAATCCCGATCAGCGCATCGCCGCATACAACTTCGACAATCCGCGTTCGTCCGATGGAGTCATCAGCGTGTTGGCGCTGTCCTGGCTCTCCGAAGACGCCACGCCCGAGATCGTCGCCAATCTCGATCTGCTGCGTCCGCTACCCAACACCCGATTCGAGCGAATGGTGGCGCACCTGTGTGAGACCGAGCCAGCGTCGTCGTGGCGCGACTGGAACCCGGCGCGGGCCACTGCTGCGTCGGCGACCGACGACCTGTGTGGTCGCTGAATCTGGTCAGACGCGAGCGCCCACAAGCGGTGTCGCCGCGGGGACGTCCCAGTCGTCGGGCATGCGGCTGAAATCGAAGAACGGTTCGGTGTCTCCCGATTCGACCGCGTCCGCGACCTGGTCGTAGAAACCCTTGCCGGTCTCCTCGGCGAAGGTGATCGAGACGTCGTCGGCGGTGTGGGCGTTGGGGCGCTCGACGTATTCGGGGAAGGTCGCCTCGTCGGCGCTTCCTTCTTCGTAGCCGCGGGCGAACATCTGCTTGAGCACGCCGAAGCCGTCGTGGCGGACGAGCGTTTCGCCTCGCGGGGTCCCGCCCATGGACTTCATGTGGGCCTGGAAGGCTTCGAGGTTGTGCGTGTCGTAGGCGACGTGCTGGACCGAATGGTCGCCGTGCTTGTCGACGAAGGCGGTGACCTGCGAGGTCTTTGCGCGGTCAATGCCCTCGATCAGCGCCACGCCGAACTCGCCAAAGTCGATACACCAGATCTTCATCGAGTCGTCGGGATCGTCGGGCCGGACGTCGTCGATCCGGTTGATCAGGGTTCCGCCTTCGACCTCGATGTGGAACCACGCCCACTTCTCGATGCTGCCTGCCCGGCAGGCGTAGGTGATGTGATCGACACGCTTCAGGTGGGACATCGTGGCTCCTTGCTTCAACCGTTCACTTCCAAGGGAAGTGAAATCGCACGACATCCACAAGAGGTATCCTCGATATGCTTAGATCGATCACAAGAATTGAGCAGAATGCACAACTGTGGTCTCTAAGGACCGTCTAAATGATCGATTCGACTGACGAGCGTTTGATCGCTGCCCTGCGACAGAATGGTCGAGCCAGCATCACCGAGCTGGCTCGCGTCACCGGAGCAGCACGAGGCACCGTGCAATCGCGCCTCGAACGCCTTGTTCGGCGCGGCGCGATCACCGGGTTCGGCCCGGACCTCGATGCGGCAGCGGTTGGCTTTCCGGTCACGGCATTCACCACCCTCTCGATCCGTCAGGGAGGTCACGATTCGCTCGTTCGTCGATTGACCGACGTCCCCGAGGTGTTGTCGATCCACGTCGTCACGGGATCGAGCGACCTGTTGTGTCGACTTGCCGCTCGATCGAACGACCACCTGCACGACCTTCTTCAGTCCATCGTCGCCATGCCAGAGGTCGGTCGGGCCGAGTCGCAGCTCGCCTTGTCGACGCTGCTCGAACGCCCCTTGGCGGGACTTGTTTCAGCCGCCGACGGCGAGCCCTGAGATCCGCTCCCAGAGTTCGTCGGGACAATCGATCCCGACCGATGTCGCGGGCCGGGTACCGGGAAGGCGTGCCGAGCCATCCGACGCGACCAGCGCAGCGAGCGCGTCGAGCCGCTCGACGAAGTCCGGTGCGAACGCCCCTGGATCGACCAACAGGTAGCACTGGCCAATGTCGTGGTGCTCGCCTTCGGGGGCCTTGAGCGGTGGGATGTCGACGCTCGCCAACGAACCCGTGAGCATCGCCGAGAGAACCTCGACCATCAGCCCCAATCCGAAGCCCTTGTACCCCGCGGCGGACAGGAGCGATCCGGCGAGGGCGACGTCGGCGTCGGTCGTCGGTTCACCGTCGGGCCCGATGGCCAAGCCGGCCTCGACGGGTTGGCCCGCGGCCGATGCCATCGTGATCGTGCCGAGTGCTGTGGCGGCCGTGCTCCAGTCGAACACCATGGCGGCCTTGCCGGGCGCGCCGGGGGCGGCGAACGACAGTGGATTCGTGCCGAGGGTGCGGCGCTTTCCGCCCGGCGGCGCCACCCGAGCGGTCGAGTTGGTGGTGCCGAGCGCGATGACCCCGCGCTCGGCCAGGCGACGGGTGAAGTAGCCGAGCGACGTGGCGGTGTGGCTGTGTGCGATGGCGAACGTCGCGGTGCCACATTCCTCTGCGGCCTCGATCGCGGCGTCGACGCCGACGTCGAAGGCAACCTGCGCGAAGCCGTAGGCGGCATCGACCAACACGACACCGGGTCGGGGCCGAAGAACCACGGGTTCGACATCGCCGAGCACTCGGCCCGACTGCAGTTGCTGGCAGTAGCTCTCGACGTAGTAGAGCCCGCAGATTCGGTTGCCGCGCGACTCAGAGTCCGTCACGGCTCGCGCAACCGATGCCGCCGTGGCGGGGGGCGCTCCGTGGACCACAAGCGACTGTTCGACGGTTTCGTGGATCTGTTCGGTGGTGAGCGCGACCATTCGGCGCACCCTAGTGAGGAGCGTTGTTTACGCCCTCATCGACCCGGTCGCGGGCTGGACACGACCGGGCCGACAAGGGGGATTCTGGAGGTTCGAATCGCCGACGCCCGCAACGACGTCGGTCGGAACATCCAGAAGGGCGTGACTAGCCCTACCGCCATGGTGCTCCGCTTGTGATGAAAATCACAGGTCGTGAAGCGACACCCGGGGTTCAAAGACGGCCAACTTCGCCGTCGCAGGATCCGACGCCTCCGCTTGGCCTCGCTGCGCGCACTACGCTCGTTGGTGGTGGTCGACGCCATGAAAGCCCGGATCTACCTGAGCCGGTCCACGAGCCCGCTCGATGTGACGACGCTGCGCGCCCTCGCTGACCGGTCCGATGAACGGAACCGATCGGCATCGATCACGGGATTTCTGACCCATCGAAACGGCGTCTTCACCCAATACATCGAGGGTCCGCAGACCGCGCTCGATTCGCTGTGGTCGAGACTCGAGTCCGACCCTCGTCACACGATCGAACGATCGGCTGATCTGGTGCTTTCGCAGCGCCGATTCTCCGAGTGGGGCATGCACCTGCTCGATCCCCTCTGGTTCCCGAGTGGAGCTCCCTTGGACGTGCTCGAAGAGGTGCTCGGCGTCGCCGGAACCCCAAATCTTGATGACGCAGCCCTCAACGCAGTGACGTCAGTGGTCGATCGGGTGTCCAATGCGCAATAGTGGAGACATGGACCGGACGCGACACGACGACAGGATTGTCGATCTCGCCGACATCGTCCGCGCCCGCGGGCTGACGCTCGCGCCGGTCGTCTGCACGCCGATTTCGCACGTCCGCGACAGCGATCATGCTCGACGAGGCATGACCGTGCGGGTGGCCGGTCACGTCGTCATCGTGCTCACCGCCGGATCTGGTCTGCACGTCATCGAAGGCACCGAGCATCGGGTCGAACCGGGCATGGTGGTGCACCTTCGCCCCGGCCAGACCCATCAGTGGCTCACCGACGAACAGTTCGACGGCTGGGTTCTGACGATCCAGGAGAACGTCTGCCCGCCAGGTCTCTTCGACCATGGCGTCGAGCGCCCGGTCGTCATCCTCGGCCGTTCGATCGAAGTCGCCCACGCGCTCGTGGCGTCGCTCACCCAACCAGAGCTCCTGCCAGCCAAGGCACAAGACCGATTGCGCACCTCGATCGCCGGTGTCTTGCTCGAGCTCATCGCACTGGCCGGCGACGACGGAGGGCTCAGCCCCGAGCGTGCGGCCTATCAACAGCTCGTCTCTGACTTCCGCCGCGAGCTGGAACTGCGCTTTTCCACCACCCGCTCGGTCGCGACCTACGCACAGATCATCGGCTGCTCGTCGCGGACGCTCACTCGTGCCACACGGGAGACGCTCGGGCAGAGCCCGAAAGAAGTCATCGATGCGCGCGTCACCTTCGCCGCCACGCGCCTCCTTCGGAGCACCGACATTTCGGTGACGTGGATCGCGCGTCAGCTCGGCTTCACCCAGGCGAGCAACTTCGCAAAGTTCTTCAAGCGTCAGACGGGCATGTCGCCTGCCGAGTACCGCGATCAGCGCTAGTCGGGTCGGATTAGCGTTGGCGGGTCGCCGGGTTTCCGGGCGGGCGTTGGTGACAGCTCCTGGCCCTCGGGTGCTCATGATTCGGGGAGTCGACCCCGCGGATCCGGAACGGGGCGGGTTCTGGTGGACGCCCGGCGGTGGGGTGGAGGCCGGCGAGACCGTGCCTGCAGCGATCCGCCGTGAGCTGTGGGAAGAGACCGGTATCGAGGTCGAGGAGATCGGTCCGATGGTTCTCCAGCGCCAGTCGTCCTTCCGTTTCGACGGGGTGCGCTACGAACAAGACGAGACGTTCCACCTGATCGAGCTCGATGAGCCCGCAGAGCCGAGCCCCCAAGACCTCGCCGACGTCGAGGTTCGCGCCTTTCGCGAGCTTCGCTGGCTGTCGATCGACGAGCTCGAGGCGATCACCGAACCCGTCTATCCGGACTGTCTCGCAAACCTGGTTGACGCGATCTGTTCGGGGTCGTGGACGGCGCCGTGGTTCGAGTCACAGGACGAGGAGTGAGCATGGACCTTTCTGCAGGCTTGGCGATGGTCGCTATTCCTGGGCCGACGATCCTGCCCGATGCCGTGCGGGCCGCGCTCGCCCGCCCGATGCCCAACATCTACGACGGCCCGCTGATCGAGACGGCCGAGCGGCTGGTGGCCCGGCTTCCAGACATCGCGCAGACATCGGGCCGAGCGTTCGTCGCCGGCGGCAACGGCCACGCAGCATGGCAGATGGCACTGTCGAACACGATCTCGCCGGGGGACCGGGTCGTGGTGCTGGAGTCCGGTCGCTTCGCCGTGCTGTGGGGCGACTATGCCGCGGCACTCGGCGCGGAGGTCGAGGTCATCGCCGGGGACTTCCGCTCCGCCGTCGACCCCGAAGCCCTCGCCTCTCGACTCGCGGATGACGACGGGTCGATCCGTGCGGTCTTGGTGGCGCACACCGACACGTCGAGCTCGGTCCGGAACGACATCGCAGCGGTGCGAACGGCGATGGACCAGGTTGGTCACGACGCACTCTTGATGGTCGATTGCATCGCCTCGCTCGGCTGCGAGGAATACCGGATGGACGAGTGGGGCGTCGACGTCACCGTCGCCGCGTCCCAGAAGGGTCTGATGTGTCCACCCGGTCTCGGACTGGTGTGGGCGAACGACCGGGCGATCGAACGGTATCGGTCCCGCTCGGGCCAGGCCGTGGGCTATTTCGATTGGGGGCCGCGGCTCGAACCCCGCGGCTTCTACGACACCTTCTCGGGCACGCCACCGGTACCGCTGATCCATGCGCTCGACGTGGCCCTTGATCTTCTCGAAGCGGAAGGCGGCCTCGAGGCGGTCTGGGCTCGCCACGAGGTTCTCGCAACGGCGGTCCGCGCCGCTGTTGCAGCCTGGGCGGCACCCGAGGGAATTGAGTTCAACATCACCGACCCCGAACACCGGTCGAACGCCGTCACGACGGTCAGAACCGGCTCGATCGACGCCGAGGAATGCCGCCGGCGCTGCGAGGAGCACGGGGGTCTGACCCTTGGCATCGGGACGATCGAGGCCCCGGGCCGGTCGTTCCGGTTCGGGCACATGGGTCACCTCAACCCGCCCATGATCCTCGGCACGTTGGCCACCACCGAGGCGGCATTGGTCTCGATGGACGCGCCGCTCGGCGGGTCGGGCGTTGCCGCCGCGGCTGCGGAAGTGGCCGCCGGTTTCTCGGGCTGACGTCGAGCGGCGGGAGAGTCAGGCGACGCCGGTGGCCGCGTCGCTGAGTAGGTCGGTTGCCTCGCCGTGGCGACGCCAGAGCGCGGCGATGCCGAGTCCGAGGAGCCCGAGGATGACGTCGGCGGGGATCAGGGTGCTCGGGTCGTTGAGGTTCTCGGGCACCGGGTCGACGGCGAAGCCGATGTTGAAGATGAGCGCGCCGACGAAGAAGAGCACCATGGCGAGCGCGGCCGGGATCCTCGTCCGAGGCCAAACAATGAGGACTCCGATCACGAACTCGATCACACCAACGACGAGAAAGAACCACGTGCCGAACGACGAATCACCCAGCTCGTAGACTTGGTTCATGTCGCTGCGGAAGCCACTGTTGAACATCTTCTGCAGACCGCTGGCGATGAGCACGATGGCGCCCGCCAGCGAGATTCCCCGTGCAAATCTCGCCATACCCTCACGCTAGCGAGTCGCGCCGTGTCCTTCGAGATCGACATCGCACCGAAACCGGACAACACCTATCGATTCGTGGTGTGGACGGTCGGCCCGAGCGTTGAACGAAAGTATCCGCGGCTGGTCGCACTCGAGGCCGATGTGGTTGTGGCCGCCCGGTCGGGGAATGAGGTTCGTCTCCTCAAGAACCGTCGCGACGCGCATTCGTCGATGGCGTGGGTGGGTCGCCATGCGCAACGCGGTCTCGGCGTGTTCGGGTTCTCGCCATCGCACGTCAAACTCGACGCCGGCCGCTGGGATCAACGGCTCGAGTGGATCGCTCCAGTGCTGGTCAACGGGCCGGTCGGGCATCGTGTGTTGGCGGTCTGGGCGCTCAATGACAAGGCCCAGGTGACCTTCAAGTCCAAGCCACCAGCGTCGCAACCGCACCAGATGATGCGGCTCTACCGGTCGACGCTGAGCAACCCGACGGTCGTCGCGGGCGACTTCGCCAACAATCCGATCTTCCATCGCAACGACCCCAATCACGACATGTTGGAGCTCGTGGCCATGATGGGGGCAAACGGGCTGACGAGCGCGTACCACCACTTCACGGGACTCGACCACGGAGATCCGAGGGAAGCGCCGACACGATTCCAGCTCGACCCGTTGGGCCAGGAGGTCGGGCATCACGTGGACTACTGCTTTGTGCCAACCGAGTGGTTGCCTGCTCTGCGATCAGTGCAGGTCGGAGCCCGCGAGGTCTGGATCCGGCACGTCCGGAGCGAAGAGCACGTGCCGTTGGTATTCGACTTCGAGCTCGATGAGGTGAGCCGGATTACTCGGGAGCTTCGGAAGCGTCGCTCCTGAACGGTGGTTCGTCGAACCACGGCCACACGTCGGGCATGTCGTTGGCGGGGCCGAGGGAGAACTCCGGCGGCCGTTTCTCGAAGAACGACGCGATGCCCTCGGCGACGTCCGCGTTGGCGCCGAGCTGGGGTACGGCGGCCGACTCGACGCGGTGAGAATCCATTGGGTGGCCGGCGCCGAGCATTCGCCAGAGCAGTTGTCGAGTCATCGCCACCGACACCGACGACGTTCGCTCGGCGAGGCGCATCGCGAGCTCACGGGCGGCGGGCAACAGATCGTCGGGTTCGTGGAGGCTGCGGACGAGACCGCCCCGCCGGGCCTCCTCGGCGTCGAAGACGTGGCCGAGCATTGCCCACTCCAGGGCCTGCGCGATCCCGACCACGCGAGGGAGGAACCAGCCCGAAGCTGCCTCCGGCAGGATGCCGCGCTGAGTGAACACGAAGCCGAATCGGGCGGTCGTCGAGGCGAGCCGGAAGTCCATGGGGAGCAACATCGTGGCTCCGACGCCCGCCGCCGCACCGTTGACGGCACCGATGATGGGCTTGAGCGACTGGAACATTCGGAGCGAGACGATGCCTCCGCCGTCGCGGCCCTTGAGCGAGTTCGGATCGTTGGCCGGGTCGATGTCGGCGCCCGAGGTCTTTTCGAAGGTGTCGGTACCGCCGCTCATGTCGGCTCCGGCACAGAAAGCCCGACCGGCCCCGGTGATGATGACGGCTCGCACAGTGTCGTCGGCATCGGCCTCGTCGAGGGCGGCGAGCATCTCATGGACCATGCGTGAGGTGAAGGCGTTCATGGCGTCGGGACGGTTGAGGGTGATCGTCGCGATCGGCCCGTCGAGGGTGTAGGAGAGCTGTTGGAGCTGATCGAGCGGCATGGCGGTCCTTCGGGTCGAGGTCAGAGGTGGTCGATCAGGGCCTGACCGGCAGCGAGGCCAGACCGAAAGGCACCTTCGACCTTCGGGCCACCGAACGCCTCGCCAGCGAGGACGAGCGGAGGGTGGTTGGAGTCTGACCCCATGGCGTACGTGCGGCTGAGGGCGGGTCGGGGCGCAGCAAACTTCCATGCGTGAAGCTGTGCGTCGACGACGTTCGCGTCGCCGATCCAGGGGAGCGCTTCGGTCAGGAGCTCGGCAGTGATCGCGTCGCGGTCGTCCTCCCAGCGCGCCAGTGCGAACGCGCCACTGGTGTGGAAGGTGAGCGCCGGTACGGGACTGATGCCCTTGATCGAGTTGTCGGCAACGAAGGTGAACAGGTCGTCCTCGGTTCTCTGGTCCCCGCCGGGCGCCGCCATTGCAGACGGCCCGTCGAGGACGGCCATCAGCGCGAAGGCCCGCTTCCAGTCGATCTGCTCGAGCTCGTCCTGCAGGCCACGGTCAAGGGAGATGTCGCCTGCCTCGAGCATCGTGAGCGCTTGCGGTGCTGGGGCAGTGACGATGACGCCGTCGGCGTCTTTCGCCGCTCCGCGAGAGCCGACGGTGTAGCCGTTCGGCGAGCGTCGAACCTCGTCGATGTGCTCGCCGAGGACGAACTCGACGCCGTCCGCGACGAGCTCGTCGCGCAGGTGCTTGGCGAGCGACGTCATCCCGTGGCGACCGCAGTAGCGCGGGTACCCGTCGTGCGCGCCAAAGCCGTGACACCACACGTCGACGACACTTGCGGCGATCGCCCGGTCGACGACGGCGGCGAACTCGACACTTCGCACGGTGAAGAACTGCGCGCCGTGGTCGAACACGGCGTCGCCGATTCGGCGGGTCGCCATTCGGCCGCCGACTCCCCGGGACTTGTCGATCAACGTGACCTCGTGGCCCGCGTCCCGGACGACCCGCGCGGCACTGAGACCGGCGAGTCCTGCCCCGACGATCACCACGCTCCGCTGAGCGTCGGCGTCAGACCCCCCAGCCGCGGGGTCAGACCCCGGGGTCATGGGGTCAGACCCCCAAGCCAGTG
Source organism: Acidimicrobiales bacterium (assembly GCA_020629635.1). Classification (GTDB taxonomy): domain Bacteria; phylum Actinomycetota; class Acidimicrobiia; order Acidimicrobiales; family SHLQ01; genus SHLQ01. Next base: position 123,203 of record JAHDCX010000004.1, read on the forward strand.
ATGCTCGTTGAAGGTGAACATCGAGCGGCGGCCGTCGCGGCCGGCCTTCATGCGGGTCACCGAGGTGTATTGCGCATCGAAGTACGTGCCCGGTGCGGCGCCAAGCACGCCGCCGAGAACTGTGGAGATCACGCCGCCATGGCAGACCGCAGCGACCGTCCGCCCAGGGTTTTCGCCAACGATCGTGTCGATGCCTCGGTGGACACGGGTGACGAACTGATCGCTGGTCATGGCGGCGATGAGTTCGACGAGGTCCTGGTCGGTCATTGGCCCGGCCTCTTCGCCGGGGATGTAGCTCGGGTGACCGAGGTCGAACTCGGCGATGTCATCGACCACCGTCGGTTGAAGCCCGTGTTGTTCGGCGAGCGGCGTCGCCGTCTCGATCGCGCGGCGTTGCGGACTGACGTAGATCGCATCGAGCGACTCACCCGCCAGCGCGGCCGCCATGGCGGTGGCTTGGCGATGTCCGAGCTCGGTGAGGGCGGGATTCGCGCCGTCGGGGTCATGATCGATGCGCTCGGGGCGGCCGTGGCGAATGAGCAGGAGGTTCACCCGGCGAGCGTACCCTTGCTCCGTGATGCCATCCGGCCCGAATCTGCGCCCGACGCGATGCGTGATCGATCATGCGGCGATCGCCGCCAACCTGGCCGAACTGCGCGCCAGTGCGGGGTCTGCCGTGCTGTGTGCGGTGGTCAAGGCGAATGCGTACGGTCACGGCGCGGTCGAGGTGGCCCGGACCGCGCTCGCCCAGCCCCGGGTCGGATGGCTCGCGGTCGCGTTGGTCGAGGAAGGCATCGAGTTGCGCGTGGCGGGGATCGTCGACGCGCCGATCCTCGTGCTCTCCGAGCCACCGCCAGAAGCGATGTCGGCGGTCGTCGAATGGGGTCTGACGCCATCGCTCTACACGGTGCCTGGGATCGAGGCATTCGGCGCTGCGGGTGCCAAGGCTGACGTGTCCGTCGCCGGCCACCTCGGCGTGGACACGGGCATGCGGCGCGTCGGTGCCGAACCCGAAGACGTTGTCGGGCTGCTCGCAATGGCAGACGCGGCTGGCGTCGAGGTCGAAGCTGCCTGGACGCATGCGCCGGTCGGGGACGAGCCGGACAATCCGTACACGACCGATCAGCTCGAACGGTTCTCGTCGATCGAGGCGCTCGCCGGAATCCCGAGTCATGTGGCCAATTCGGCGGTCACGATCCGCGAGCTGGCGCCCTCGGCGATGCTCGTCCGGGTCGGCATAGCGATGTACGGCATCGACCCGGACCGCGCAATGGCGGGCGCAGCGGATCTACGGCCGGCCCTGCGTCTCGAGTCTGCGGTGTCGTTCGTGAAGTCCGTCGATGTGGGCGAATCGGTTGGGTATGGGCATCGCTGGACGGCTGATCGTCCGAGCCGGATCGCGACGGTGCCGATCGGCTACGCCGACGGCGTGCGACGAGATCTCGGCCTCCGAGGCGGCGGGGTGTTGATCGGCGGCGTTTGGCGTCCGATCGTCGGGGTCGTGACGATGGATCAGCTGATGGTTGACGTCTCGGCTGGCGACGTGAGCGTGGGCGACGTCGTCACGTTGATCGGGGCGGACGGTGCAGCCGCCATCGGGGCGAACGACGTCGCGGCGACGCTCGACACGATCGGCTACGAGGTCACCTGCGCCGTTTCATCCCGGGTGCCACGCGTGCATGTCATCACCGAATGACACTCGACTCGTGAATACCACTCCGCTCGATGTGTTGGTGGTCGAGCCGTATCTGGTTGACTCGCACGAGGCGTGGGTGTGCGGCTGGGAGCGGCATTCGGCGCACCGCATCGACGTGATCTCGAGGCCGGGAGAACGATGGCGTGATCGGCTTCGGCACGCGTCGTTCGAGGTGGCGGAGGAAATCACGTCGAGGGGTCTGACCCCGGACGTGTTGGTCGTGTCGAGCATGACGAATCTGGCGCAGCTCGTGGCGATCGTGCCCCACCTTCGAATGGTGCCGAGTGTCGTGATGATGCACGAGAACCACATCGCCTATCCCGACCGGAGCGTCGATGGGGTGGCTCGTCCCAACTCGTCAGAGTTCGCGTCGGTGACGATCGCCGCGTTGCTCGCCGCCGACGCCATCGTGTGGAACAGCGACTTCCACCACTCCGTCGTCCGGCGAGCGCTCGACAACCAGGGCCTCTGTTCCGCCCGCCAACTCGCCCAGATCGAGCATCGATCGTCGACGATTCCGGTCGGCATCGAGGCGCCCGACGCCCCAACGTCGGTACAACCGGGCGGACCTCCGCTCATCCTGTGGAATCACCGGTGGGATCACGACAAAGGACCACAGGCATTCTTCGCGGCGCTCAACGAGATCGAGGACCTCGACTGGCGACTTGCCGTCGTCGGCCGCAATACGAGGACGGACCCTCAGGAGTTCAGGCGCGCGAGGCGGAGGTACGCCGATCGAATCGAGGAATGGGGGTGGGCTCCTCCTGATCGCTACCGGTCGTTGCTTCACGCTGCCAACGTGGTGGTGTCGACCGCGCACCACGAGTTCTTCGGTATCGCGGTGATCGAAGCGGTCGCGCACGGCGCCGTGCCGCTGCTTCCCCGACGTCTCGCCTATCCCGAGGTCATCCCGGTGGCCCATCACGCCGACGTCTTCTACGACGAGCTTGGGGAGGGCCTCCGCATGCTTCTCGGTGACACGGACGGGCACCGGCAACGCATCGCCGGACTCGCGGACGCCGTCATCGATCGGTTCTCGTGGACGTCCGTCGCCCCCCGACTCGACGAGTGCGTCAGACGAGTCCATGCCGGTGCGCAAACACCACGGCCTGAACGCGATCCCGGAGGTGGAGCTTCGACAGCACGTTCGACACGTGGGTCTTGACGGTCGCTTCGCCGACGATCAGTGCTTCGGCGATCTCTGCGTTGGACAAGCCGTCGGCCACGAGGGCGAGCACCTCTCGTTCTCGGTCGGTCAGATGATCGATCGACGCCGGAGCTTCCGACGCCGCCGGAGTCGAGGCCGCAAACGCATCGATCACGCGACTCGTGACACTCGGGCTCAACAGCCCATCGCCGGACGCGACGACGCGAACCGCCTCGATGAGGTCCTCGGGTGGCGCGTTCTTCAGTAGGAAGCCAGCCGCGCCGGCCCGAAGCGCTTCGAAGATGTACTCGTTGCGTTCGAACGTGGTCAGGATCACGACTCGAGAGGATGCTCCGGAGTCGACGATGTGGCGGGTTGCTTCGAGCCCGTCCATGCCCGGCATCTGGACGTCCATCATCACCACGTCGCAGGCGGTCGTCGACAGCAGCGCTATCGCGTCGTCGCCGGTGGCTGCTTCCCCGACGATCTCGATATCGGGCTCAGCCGACAGGATCAGCGACAGACCTCGTCGAACCATTTCCTGGTCATCGACGAGCACGACTCGGATCATGGCTAGTCCACGCTCGGTCCGATCATGGTCGTGTTGATGCTCTGCTACTTCGCGTCGATCTTCGCTGCCGGCGAGCCGTCGAGCACGGCGGCCCGCGTGATGTCGTGGATCCCGTTGTCGGCACCGTTTGCAATGCCCGGTCGGATCGCGGCTCGCGCCGTCGAGTGGTGGGAGATCCTGGGGTCGATGGCCGTGACGGGCATCGGCGCACTGATCGCGCTCGCGTTGGCCGAGCGGATCTACGTTCGATCGGTGATCCACACCGATCGGATGCTTGGTTGGCGTGAGGCATGGCGCATGGAGCGCGTCTGATTGACAGACTGGCCCGATGGGACCAGGCGCTGACCGGAGCGAACGGGCGATTGCGGGAACGTCAGCAGAGCACGCCGAGCGGAGCGAACGGGCGATTGCGGGAACGTCAGCAGAGCCCGCCGAGCGGAGCGAACGGGCGATTGCGGGAACGCCAGCACACTCTCCCTTCGGGTGGATGCGGGTCGGTCATGTCACCGACGACGTCGGCCGTACCGGATGCACGGTGGTGGCCTTCGATCGCCCGAACGTGGCCTCGGGCGAGGTGCGCGGTGGTGCACCGGCAACCCGCGAGTTCGCCCTGCTCGACCCGCGCCGCAGCGTGGAGACGATCGACGCAGTCGTGTTGTCGGGAGGGTCGGCGTTCGGGCTTGCTGCGACCGATGGCGTCGCCCTGGCGCTGCGTGAGCGCGGTGTCGGACATCCGACGGCGCATGGCCCCGTGCCAATCGTGGTCGCCATGTCGGTCTTTGATCTGGGCGTCGGCGATGCGACTGCGGCACCTGACGCCGCCGACGGCCGCCGGGCACTGGAGCGGGCGGGCGCGAAATTCGAGACGGGTGCGGTGGGTGGCGGGACGGGAGCGACGAGCGGAAAGTGGCTTGGCGCTGTCGCGTCTGGCCCTGGCGGGTTCGCTGCCCGTGTCGGGTCGACCGACGACATGACCGTTGCGGTACTCGTCGTCGTGAACGCGGTCGGCGAGATCGTCGCCGATGGCGGGCGCACTCGTGCAGCGGAGATCGACCACGATTTCGTGTGGCCAGCGGGGCCAGCGCCGATCGGCGAGAACACGTCGATTGCCGTGGTGGCTACGGACGCGCCGCTCACGAAGACGCAGTGTCGCGTGCTCGCCGAGGGCGCGCATGACGGGTTCGCCAGGGCGCTGTTCCCCTCGCATGCGCCCTTCGACGGCGACGCAGTCGTGGTGGTCTCGGGTGCCGGACCCGCCGAACCGGCGATCGACGTCGTCCGGCTGGGCCGTTTGCGAGCGCTCGTGGATGCGACGACGCGTTCGGCGATCGTCGATCTTGCGGCGGGGCCCAATCCGTAGACTCGACACGTCATGTTTCTGGTCGCGTCTTCCAGCCCAGCCGACACCGCGGGCGTCGCCTCTGCGCTCGCCGACCATGCGGCGCCGGGCGACCTGCTCTTGCTGGTCGGCGACCTCGGGGCGGGCAAGACGGCCTTCTCGAAGTCGTTCGGAGCGGCTCTCGGGGTGGAGGAGCCGATGACCAGCCCGACCTTCACGCTCGCTCGCGAGTACCGCGGGCGGCTGCCGCTGCATCACCTCGACGTCTATCGCCTCGAGCAGATGTCCGAAGCGCTCGACCTGGATCTGCCCGACCTGCTCGATTCAGGCGGAGTCGTGTTGATCGAGTGGGGCGACATGATCGTGCCGATGTTGCCGGCCGACTATCTGGAAATTCGATTCACCTTCGGCGAGGGTGACGATGACCGCTTGATCGAGTTCGTGCCTGTCGGCGCCCGATGGGCGGCGCGGGAGTCTGCGCTCGCCGCGGTGTTGGGTGTGCCGATCGAAGGCGGAAGCTGATGCTCGTTCTCGGGATCGAATCGGCCACCGCACAGGTGGGCGTGGCCGTGGGCGGCCACGAGGGCGTGTTGGCGTCGGCGCACAGCGCCCGGGATCGCCGTCACGCCGAGAATCTCACGCCGCAGATCGCGTTCGTCTGCGAGCAGGCCCGGATCGAGATCTCCGAGATCAGCGTCGTTGCGGTCGACGTTGGACCGGGCTTGTTCACCGGCCTGCGGGTGGGTATCGCGTCGGCGATGGCCGTCGCCCATGCGCTCGGAGTCCCGATGATCGGTGTGTCGAGTCTGGACCTCGGCGCCTTCGCCGTCCGGCACACGCCGCGCACGATTGCGGCGTGCTTCGACGCACGACGCGGCGAGGTCTTCGCCGCGCAGTACCGCTCCGTGCCGGGCGGCGTCCAGCGGATCACCGAACCCGCGGTGTGGCAGCCGACGGACTTTTCCGCCGAACTCCTGGCCAACGGCGACGACGTGCTGATGGTCGGCGATGGCGGCCTGCGTTACCACGACGTCTTCGACCCGATCGTCCACCTCGACTTTGCCGGTCCGAGTACTGCCCATCCGTCCGCTCGGGCGTTGGTGGAACTGGCCCATCCGCGAGCGCTCCGAGAGGACTTCGTGTCTCCGAGCGAGATCGAGCCGATGTATCTGCGTAAGCCCGACGCGGAGATCAACTGGCAGACCCGGGACAGCCGATGACGACCCGAGTTCGCCGTGCCGAGCCTCGGGACGTCAACGACATCCAGGTGATTGACGGACGCGTCTATTCGTCGCCGTGGTCGCGGCAGATGACGATCGATCAGGTGACGGGAGCGGACCGTCTTCACGTGGTCGTGGAGTCAAACGGTCGGCTCGCCGGTCACGCCGGCCTGTTGTTTCTGGCCGACGAAGCCCACGTGTCCACGATCGCGGTCGACCCGTCGGCGCACCGGCAGGGCCACGGTCGTGCATTGCTCCTCGTGCTTGCGCGAGCGGCCTGCCACGCCGGTTCGAGGGGTCTGACCCTCGAGGTTCGGGCAGGCAACACCGCTGCGCTGGCGCTGTACCGGTCGTTCGGTTTGGCGCCGGTGGGCGCACGCCGCGGCTACTACGCCGACACGGGTGAGGACGCCCTGATTCTGTGGTCGCCGCCGATTGACGGCTCCGCCGATGCGTGGCCGGCCCGGCTGGACTCGATCGACTGGCCAGACGCCATCGAGCTCTCACCAGAGCTCCAGAGACTCGCAGGAGACCTGTCATGCCGGACTTGATTCTCGGAATCGAGACGAGTTGCGACGAGACAGCCGCGGCCGTCGTGGCGGACGGCCACGACGTGCGATCGTCGGTCGTGTCGAGCCAGATCGACATCCATGCCCGCTATGGGGGAGTGGTGCCCGAGGTCGCCAGCCGCGCCCATGTCGAGATGATGATCCCGGTGGTCGCCCAGGCCATGGTGGAGTCGGGCGTGGAGCCGAAGGATCTCACGGCGATCGCGGCGACCGTGGGCCCGGGCTTGATCGGGTCGTTGCTGATCGGCGTGAGCACCGCCAAGTCGATGGCGCTCGCGTGGGACCGCCCGTTCGTCGCGGTCAATCACCTCGAAGCGCACCTGTACTCGGCATTCCTCGAGGATCAGGATCTCGAGCTGCCGTTGATCACGCTGCTCGTGTCGGGCGGGCACACCATGCTCGTGCTCATGCAGGGCCACGGCCAATATCGATTGCTCGGCCAAACCGTCGACGACGCGGCCGGCGAGGCATACGACAAGGTCGCCCGCTACCTGGGACTGGGCTATCCGGGTGGTCCCGCGATCGATGCGCTCGCCGCCGAGGGCGACCCTCACGCCATCGCGTTTCCCCGAGGCATGAAGAATGACGGCTACGACTTTTCGTTCTCCGGCCTCAAGACATCGGTCGTGAACCACGTGCGCAAGAACCCCGAGGTCGACACCGCCGACGTCGCCGCGTCGTTCCAGGAGGCCGTGGTGGACGTGTTGATCACGAAAGCTCGTCGGGCGATGGAGGAGACCGGCGCCCGCGGTCTCTGCCTGGCTGGGGGCGTGGCGGCCAACTCGTCGTTGCGTCAACGGGCGCTCGACGTCGCCGCCGAAGACGGCCTGAAGGCGTTCATCCCGAGCCGGTCGATGTGCACCGACAACGCGGCGATGGTCGCTGCAGCCGGATTTCACCGATTCGGATCGGACGGTCCGGCGGCCCTCGATCACGGAGCGAACTCGAGCCTCCGGCTCCCGACGTTGACGTGAGCCATACACGGTCGCTGATAGCGCAGGTGCAACGCCGACGCCGGCGTCAGGCAATGCTCGACCTCATCGCCGACTGGGAGGCCGAGGACGGCCCGATCGATCAGGCACATCTGGACTGGGCGGACGCTGTTCTCGATCGGCAAGGCGTGGAGAAGGAACAGGTCGATCGTTGATCGTCGATGCAACCCCGTTCATCGTCGATGGCGAGCGTGTGAACTTGCCGAGTCCGAGACGTCCGATGTCGTCGACGCCCATCTCGCCGTCGTGGCAGCGAGCCTCGGAACATTCATCCTGACCGGTGACCCCGACGACATGGCCGACCTCAGCGCACGTTTCGAGGCGTACTGAGAACGGGTCGGCTCAGTCGTTTCCTTTGGCGCGGTTGTCGGGTCCGCAGAGCGGGTCGCTGTTGATGATGCTCGTGTCGCGAGAGGTGCTCCACGGAATGATGTGGTCGATCTGGAGCCAGGAGAGCGGTGCGTCACATCCGGGGCTGCGACATCGTCCCCGGGCTGCGGCGATGACCATGGTCCGCGCCGGCTCGGGAAGCGTCCGGGTCGACTCGCCATAGTCGTGGATTCCGCCATCGGGTTGAAGGACCAGCCGTCGGAATTCGGCGACACCGGCGACCTGCATGGCGAGGTGCGGATGGACCGGGGTGCCGTCGAGGAGTTCGCAACGACGATTCGGGTCATCGAACGTTGAGACCAGATCGGTGCGATCATCAGGGTTTGTGGCGGCGCGGATCATGTCTTCGAAGAGTTCTTGCCCGATCGTGACGATCACCTGAGGTTTCGGGCTGACGGTGTCGGAGCGTTCGGCACCCCGGGAGACGATCCGGCACAGCGAATCGGCAGCACGTTGCGCTTGCGTGCGTTCGATCGGTTCGCCCGCATCGGCGGCAGCGGCTTCTTCATCCAGAAGGCGTGTCTGCTCACGTTCGACAACACCAATGAACGCAGCACCCGAGACCGGGTCGAGCGAGAACTTTCCGGTGACGGTGCCATCACCACGCCGATTGACGTTGAGGAACCGGGTGGCGTGTTGATCACGGGGTTGATCGCCGTCGGGGTCGACGGTGTTCAGCCAGTAGGCAAACAGCTGCCCGAAGTCCATCCAGTCCACGGTTCGGGCGAATTCGACGAACATGTCTTGGGCGGCGACGAGCTGGTCGGCGAACCGTGGGCGCACGGCTCTGCGCATGAGCTCGATGTGGGCCCTCGAAAGCCAGCCTTTGGCATACGCCGAATTGAAGACCGGGTGCGCCGCCAAGAAACGGCCAATGCGCAGATCACCCCGAACGGCAGATGGATCGACGCCGGCTCGGGCGGCGACGTGCTGATCGATGGTTCGTGATCCGGACTGAATCGGACCGACCCCTGCCTGATCGGCTTCGTGAACGAGCCGGGCTCGGAGCGTGCCAACCCGTGCTGCGAGAGCGGTTTCGGCCCAGCACGCGAGATCGTCGAGCGATGTTGTCGAGAGCATCGAGACCGGCAGATCGAGCAGGTCGTCCAACGCGGTTTCGGCGGCTTTGACCAGTGTGTCTGGATCGTGAGCGAGGCCGAACTCCATGGAAGGAAGTGTAGCGAACAAATGTTCGGCTTGCACTCAAGAAACGCTGGTATTTCAACGAATCTCCAACAATGTGGCCGAGGCCCTGACTGGTCTTCTGGGTCGTTTGGCTCAAGGTCGTGGGTCGTTTGGCCGTAGCAAATGTTGCAATCAGGTGACGGGCGGTCCGTGACCTCAGGAGAATCCGCCATGACCGCCACGCTCGTCGCCACGCCCGACCCGATTCCGGGCATTGACTCCCTCCCCGTCGACCCCGAGTTCGACGCCGCGCTCGACCGGTTTCTGCGCCTCGATCCCGGCGATCTCGAGGCCCGGATGTGGCTGCTCGGCAACCCCACCGAATCGATGTGGTGATCGCGTCGCAGACCGCTAGTCTTGGCACTCGCCGTGGGGGAGTGCCAGCAGTCGTTTCGGCTGAGTGCCAAGCCCTCCGGCGATGCAGAACCCAGTGCAAACCGCCATAGGAGGCGTGAATGAACCTGCAGCCCCTCGAGGATCGCCTCGTGGTCCGTCCGGCAGCCCCGGAGCAGACCACGGCAAGCGGTCTGGTCATCCCCGACACCGCCACCGAAAAGCCCCAGCAGGGCGAGGTCCTCGCGGCCGGTCCGGGCAAGCGCTCCGACCAGTCCGGCGAGCTCATCCCGATGGACGTCAACGTCGGCGACGTCGTCGTCTACTCGAAGTACGGCGGCACCGAGATCAGCTCGGGCGGCGAAGACCTGCTCATCCTCAACGCTCGCGACGTGCTCGCGATCGTGAAGTGAACTGAGGTCCCCACATGGCTAAGACCCTCAAGTTCAACGAAGACGCGCGTCGTGGCCTCGAGTCCGGCGTCAACAAGCTCGCCGACGCCGTCAAGGTGACGCTTGGCCCGAAGGGCCGCAACGTCGTCCTCGACAAGAAGTTCGGCGCCCCCACGATCACCAACGACGGTGTGTCGATCGCTCGTGAGATCGAGCTCGAAGACCCCTACGAGAACATGGGCGCCCAGCTCGTCAAAGAGGTCGCCACCAAGACCAACGACGTCGCTGGCGACGGAACCACCACCGCCACCGTGCTCGCCCAGGCCCTCGTGAAGGAAGGCCTCCGCAACGTCGCCGCCGGCGCCAACCCGATGGGTCTCAAGCGCGGCATCGAGAAGGCCGTCGAGGCCGCCGTCGGTGCCATCGCCGAGCAGGCCGTCCAGGTCGACGACTCCAAGAGCAAGATCGCTCAGGTCGCCTCGATCTCGGCTGCTGACGAGACCGTCGGCAAGGTCATCGCCGACGCGATCGACAAGGTCGGCAAGGACGGTGTGGTCACCGTCGAAGAGTCCAACACGTTCGGCATGGATCTCGACTTCGTCGAAGGCATGCAGTTCGACAAGGGCTTCCTCTCGCCGTACTTCGTCACGGACCCCGAGCGCCAGGAAGCCGTTCTCGAGGACTGCTACATCCTGTTCAACCAGGGCAAGATCGGCTCGGTTCAGGACCTCCTGCCCGTGCTCGAGAAGGTCATGCAGGCCGGCAAGCCGCTCCTGATCATCGCCGAGGACATCGAGGGCGAAGCCCTCGCCACGCTCGTCGTCAACAAGATCCGCGGCACGTTCAACTCGACCGGTGTCAAGGCTCCGGGCTTCGGCGAGCGCCGCAAGGCCATGCTCACCGACATGGCGATCCTCACCGGCGGTCAGGTCATCGCCGAAGAGGTCGGCCTCAAGCTCGACAACGTCACCCTCGACATGCTGGGCCAGGCCCGCAAGGTCGTCATCACCAAGGACAACACCACCATCGTCGAGGGCGCAGGCTCCAGCGACGAGGTCACCGGCCGTGTGGCGCAGATCCAGCGTGAGATCGAGGAGACCGACTCCGACTGGGACCGCGAGAAGCTGCAAGAACGTCTGGCCAAGCTGGCCGGCGGCGTGGCGCTCGTGCAGGTCGGCGCGGCTACCGAGGTCGAGCTCAAGGAAAAGAAGCACCGCATCGAGGACGCTCTCTCGGCCACTCGTGCAGCGATCGAGGAAGGCGTGGTCGCCGGTGGCGGCACCGCTCTCGTGCGTGCGAAGTCAGCCGTCGAGGCGGTCACCCGCAAGAAGAGCCTCACCGACGACGAGATCACGGGCGCGAAGATCGTGCTCGCGAGCCTCGACGCTCCGGCCAAGCTCATCGCCGAGAACGCCGGCCTCAACGGTGCGGTCATGGTCCAGAAGGTCGAAGAAGCTGAGGGCCCCAACGGCCTGAACGCCTCGACCGGCGAGATCGTCGACCTCATCGCCGCCGGCGTCATCGATCCGGCCAAGGTGACCCGTGCAGCGATCCAGAATGCGGCATCGATCGCGGCGCTGCTCCTCACCACCGAGGCGCTCGTCGTCGACAAGCCCGAGCCCGAGCCCGCCATGCCCGCAGGTGGCATGGACGGCATGGGTGGCATGGGCGGCATGATGTAGCACCGGACGGGCGAGTCGAAATCAACGGCTCTCCTGTCTCGTCCGCCAGGACAACGCAACGAGCGGTCGGGCCCGAGCAGATCGGGTTCGGCCGCTCGTCGGCGTTTTCGGCCGTCGTTGACCTCCAGCTTTCGCTGTCGCTGCCGACGTGTGCCAGATGTCCAGCGAGCACCTGATGTTTCCCGACGCTCTCTTGCGTCAACTGCTCGAAGACAGCGGTTGCGTGATCTACTCCCACGACATCGAACCGCCGTACACGATCCGCTATGCCGGCGGATCCACCCAAGCTGTTCTGGGGCTGCGTCCGGACCAGCTCATCGGACGTCCGGTCAGTCACGTGGTCAACATGGGCGACTGGCTCGCCAACCGGACCTATGCCGGAAACGGTGCGCTCATCTCCGATGCCCGCGCCCGCCACTTCTCCGGGTCGACCTCGTGGGTGCGCTGCCACAGTCGGGTGCTCGACGACGACGGAGTCGGCCGGATGGTGGGCATTGCGGTGGTCATCGACGAACTGAAGTTGCGCGAGCTCGAGCTGGCCAAGCGTGTGCGCGAAGACGCCCTCACCGGGCTGCTGAGCCGTGAGTCCTTCCTCGAGGAGGCGCGACAGACCCTCGACCGCGTTCCGGAGCGAACCGCGCTCGGGATCATGGACCTCGACGGATTCAAACGAATCAATGACACGCTCGGGCATCCCTTCGGCGACGCCGTCTTGCAGGAAGTGGGCGTTCGGGTCGCTGCACTTTGCAACGACCAGTTGAAGATGGCTCGACTCGGTGGAGATGAATTCGGTCTGTTGGTCGAGGCCGACGAGGCACAGGCGGCGCCGATCATCGATGCGGTCGCCAAGGTTGTTGGCGACGAGATGGAAATCGGCGGTGTGCACGTTCGCACCCGCGGTTCGATCGGTTGGACGATGGGTGCCCCCGGACTCACAACCCCTGAACTCATGCGGCAAGCCGACGTGGCCATGTACGAAGCGAAACGCAACCGGCTCGGCCGCCAGCGCTACAGCCCGAACGGCGACCGTCCGGGCAAGGAATCCCTCGACCGGGTGGCTCGGCTCGCACGTTCGCTCGAGCGCGAACTCATCATGTGGTTCCAGCCGCTGGTCGACCTCGACTCCGGAAAGGTGGTCGCGGTCGAGGCGCTTGCGCGTTGGGGTCACCCCGAACGGGGTGTCCGGTCGCCGGCCGAGTTCCTTCCGCTCATCGATCAGGGCGGGCTCCGAACCCGCTTCGATCTGTGGGCGCTCGAGGCCGTCGCCGAAGCCTCGGATCTGTGCGCACCGAGTGGCGAGCGAATCCGGCTGGCCATGAACATCTCCGTCGATGGACTCCGGTCGCCGCAGTTCCTTCCCCGTGTGCGGCAACTCCGCCAAGAAGGGGTCTTCGTCGCTGACCAGTTCACGATCGAGCTGTCCGAGAAGGACTTGGCCGAAGACCTCGCCCGTCTCGCACCGACGCTCCACGAACTCCGCGCCCTCGGCGTGGGTCTCTCGCTCGACGACTTCGGCACCGGCCACTCATCGCTCATCCGGCTTCGCCAGCTCCCCTTCACCGAGGTCAAGATCGACCGGTCGTTTGTTGCGGGCATCGTGCTCGATCACACGGATCACACGATCGTGCGCACCACGGTCGATCTCGGCAGTTCGCTCGGTCTCACTGTCGTTGCCGAGGGCGTCGAGAACATGGACATCGCCGAGATGCTGGCGGACATGCGGTGCCACATCGGACAGGGATTCCGGTTCGCCATGCCAGCGCCGCTCGATTCGCTGGTCCGCGATGGCCACGTCATCCGGAGACCGCTCGACTCGGTGCCGCAGGTGCGTGCCGACGTTCCTGACGAGCTCCTCACCCGTCTCCGGGAAGTGCTTGGCTGATCGCCTGCCACAGCTCCCAGAGGACGATCGGCCCGGCGAATGCCGTCACGCCGATCACGAGCACCACGAACCACGGTGCCTCAGCCCATTCGGTGCGGAGGCTCGCCCATGCTCTGGCGGCTCGAGCGCCCATGTATCAAGTGTGACATACCCTTGCCAGAGTGGCCCGCGTTCGAGTCGACATCCCGGAGTGGCTCGTGCTCGCCACGACCGTGCGGGGCAGCAAGGACCCGGTGATGGTCGGCCCGTCCGAGATGCGGTGGAACACCCGCACGCCTGACGGCATCGGCACGCTTCACTTCGATCGAGTGTCCGCCGCGGTCGTCGAGGTCGAGGCATTCGGGCCTGGACGAGACTGGTTGATCAACCAAGCCCCGCGCCTGCTCGGTGCCGACGACGACCTGACGGGATTCTCCCCACCTCCCGGTCCTCTGGCCGATCGGTGGCGACGTCGGCCGTTCCTGCTCGGGCGTACGGATCGCTTGTGGGATTCGCTGATCGGCGCGGTCTTCGGTCAGAAGGTTCAGGTGAAGAACGCCATGCGCGCGCGGCGGCAGCTGGCGCGACGCTTCGGTGACCCGGCGCCCGGGCCCGAGGGCGGTTGGGTGCTGCCGGCCCCCGATCGTGTCGCCGAACTCGGGTACAGCGACTTTCACCCACTTGGTGTCGAACGCAAGCGAGCCGAGATCCTCCTCCGAGTCGCACGAGAGATGCCCCGCCTCGAGCGACTTTCGGAGCAGACGCCTGCGCAGGTGCAGGCGCGCCTCCAACGGCTCCAGGGAATAGGCCCGTGGTCGGCGGCGATGGTGACCGCCGCGGCCCTCGGCGACGCCGATGCAGTACCGGTAGGCGATTTCCACATCCCGAACACGATCGCGTGGCACCTCGCCGGCGAGGAGCGCGGCGACGACGCCCGCATGCTCGAACTGCTCGAACCATGGGCCGGACATCGCTGGCGCGTGATCCGTCTGGCAAAGTCGTCCGGCAGCGCCCCGAAGCGGGGACCTCGCCTCGACCACCGCGGCGACGGGCTGCACAAGGAATGGGACTCGGTGCCGCATGGCTGAAGCATTCACACACGTCTCGATCGACGGCCAGGTTCAGGATCCCGAGACGGCGTCGATTCCCGTCGGGGACATGGGCTTCGTTCGTGGCTACGGAGTCTTCGAGGTCATTCGTTCACTCGATGGGCGTTGTGTTCGCATGGCCGACCATCTCGAGCGGCTCGCCCGATCGGCGGCCATGCTCGGGATCGGTCTCCCGGAGGAGTCCTCGATCCGCTCGTGGGTCGACACTGCGGTCGAGGCCACGCTCCATGTTGACGGCGTCGTGCGCGTCATGGTGACCGCCGGCGACGACCCCTACGAGGGCGAGGCCCGGGTGGTCGTCACCACTGAGCCGGCTCCCGCCCAAGAACCGTCGCTGCGGCTTGGTCCGATCGTCGCCCCGTGGCACTCCGACGGCGAGTCCTGGGAGCTGCTTCGGGCGAAGACGCTCTCGTATGCGAACAACTTCGGAGCTCGCCGCGCGGCGAAGATGGATGGGTTCGACGATGCGTTGCTCGTCGGGCGAAGTGGACGCGTCCTCGAAGGACCCACCTTTTCGGTCGGTTGGGTCGTCTCGGAAGGCAGCGACGTGATCTACGAGACTCCCGCGCTCGAGCTCGGCATCCTCGACTCGATCACTCGAAGTCTCGCCCTGGATGCCGCGTCCGACGCAGGCCTGACCGTCCGTGAGGTCTCGGCCGATCTCGACGGGCTGGGTCGCGCGGACGAGTTTTTCGTGTTGTCCACCCTTCGTGACGCCGTGCCGGTCACCGCCGTCGGCGATCGGATCTTTGCGAGCGGTCCACACACCGAGGCGCTCCGAATCGCGATGGCGGCACGCACCGCGAGCGAGCTCGACGCCGGTCGATAGCCTCGACCCATGGACGCACGACCCGCACCATCGACCGAGAAGCTGCTCACCCAGTTTCGGGACTGGCTGTCTGGCGATGAGCTGCCTGGACGGACGATGTCCTACCTCAAAACAGGATTTCTCGACGACCTCCTCACGGAGGCGGAGACCAACGAAGCCATCGAGACGATGCTCGAACACTGGGGTCGTTGGGAGTCGGGAGACACCAACCCCGAGGCCGTCCTTGAGACGCTGCGAGACAACGGACTCGAAGCGTTCCTCGCGGGGTGACCCCAGCTGCTGGCGGTCGAGGTGGCCCCCAGCCCATCCCACGCCCCGATGACTGGTCGCCCGGTGGCGGCCCGGCGTGGCGGCTCGCACAACCCGATCTCGTCGCCACCGTCGCAGCACTCGCCGACCACACGCCGGCGGAGCTGATTCGTGGCCCCCTCGTCCAACGACCCGATCGGCAGGGGCGGGACTCGGCGGTGCTCATTGCGCTCTACGAGGCGGACGAGGGTCCGACGACGGTGCTGACCCGACGCCCCCAGCACATGCGAAAGCACGCCGGGGAGATCGCGTTCCCGGGCGGAGGCGTCGAAGCCGATGACGAAGACCTCTGGGCGACGGCTCGTCGCGAAGCCCACGAGGAAATCGATCTCGACCCGGTGCTACCGGTATTCGTCGGCGAACTCGATCGATTCGTGACCGGGGCGAGCTGGTCGCTCGTGACGCCGATCGTGGCAACGCTGGATGCGCCACCGTTGCTGCGCGCCTCGCCCGATGAGGTCGAGACCATCCTCCATGTACCGCTCGCCGAGCTGCGACATCCCGGCACCTACCGCCAGGAGATCTGGCGTCGGGGTGACATGGAGGTGCCGATGCACTTCTTCGATCTCGACGGTGACACGATCTGGGGTGCCACGGCGCTGATGATCCACCGTCTACTCACTATCGTTGGCTGATGCCCTACGAGCCACCGATGGACGGCGATGCGTTCCGACGAGCCGGCCATGAGCTCGTCGACTGGATCGCCGACTACTGGGACCGGGTGGAGGAACTCCCGGTGCTCGCCCAGGTCGGGCCGGGTGACATCGCCGAAGTGATTCCGGCAACGGCACCGAAGACCGGGGAGCCGTGGGAGACGATCGTGGCCGACGTCGACCGGGTGATCGTGCCGGGCCTCACCCACTGGCAATCCCCGAACTTCTTTGCGTATTTCCCGGCGAACGCCTCGCCCGAATCCGTTCTCGGCGAGCTCCTCGCAGCCGGTCTCGGCGTGCAAGGCATGCTCTGGGCGACGTCTCCAGCGTGTACGGAACTCGAGACCCGGATGTGCGACTGGATGCTCGATCTCCTCGGACTCCCGGATCGATTCCGATCCACCGGACCGGGCGGCGGCGTGATCCTCGACTCGGCGTCGAGCGGGGCACTCATCGCCCTTCTGGCGGCGCGCGAGCGAGTCGCTGGACAGTGGAGGATGGGTGAGCTCGTCGCCTATGCGAGCGAGCACGCACATTCCTCAGCGCTCAAGGCGGTGAAGATCGCCGGTTTGCAGCCCGATCAGCTTCGGCTCATTCCCGGCGACGGCGAACACGCCATGGATCCTGTCGCGCTCCGAGACGCGATGATCGACGACATCGTGGAGGACCGTCGACCGTTCTTCGTGCAGGCCACCACCGGCACGACGTCGTCGACGGCGCTCGATCCGGTCCCGGCAATCGCTGCCGTGTGCAAGGACCACGGCGCGTGGCTCCACGTCGACGGCGCGTTCGCCGGCGTTGCCGCTGTCGCTCACGAGTTCCGCTTCGTGAACGAAGGCCTCGCCCGTGCCGACAGTTACTCGGTCAATCCCCACAAGTGGCTGCTCACGAACTTCGACTGCTCGCTCTTTTGGATCGCCGACCGTCAACCCCTGAACGCGGCGCTATCGGTCACTCCGGAGTACCTCCGCAACGCCGCATCCGATGCCGGCGGCGTGATCGACTACCGCGATTGGCAGGTGCCGCTCGGGCGACGATTCCGGGCCCTGAAGCTGTGGTTCGTGATTCGCAGCCACGGCGCCGACGGCCTCCGGTCCTTCATCCGAAACCACGTTGCGCTGGCTTGCGATCTCGACGCTCGCCTGGCGTCGCACCCGGCGTTCGAGATCGTCGCACCGACGCGGTTCTCGCTCGTCACCTTCCGACACGTCGGCGGTGATGCCGAAAACGAACGCATCCGAGATGCGATCAATGCGTCGGGCCGGGCGTACGTGACCCACACGGTGCTCGACGGGCGCATCGTGCTTCGGGCGGCGATCGGTGCCGTGCGGACTGAGGCTCGCCACGTCAACGCGTTGGCCGAGCTGCTCGAATCACTCGCCTGAATCGGGCTTGCTCAGCGGTCGAGGAAGCGCAGGACCGCGAGGACCCGCCGGTGGTCACTCGGGCTTGGCTCGAGGCCGAGCTTCACGAAGATCGACGAGGTGTGCTTCTCGACTGCGCCGAGGCCGACTCCGAGTGTCTCGGCGATGGCCGTGTTGGTCAGGCCCTGCGCCATCCGTTCCAACACCTCGCCCTCTCGTACGGTCAATGCGTCGATCGGATCACGGTTTCGGGCGAAGAGCGCCTGGACGACCTCCGGATCGAGCGCCGTGCCGCCGCCCGCAACACGGTGCACTGCGTCGACGAACTCGCCGACGTCAGCGATTCGCTCCTTGAGCAGGTAGCCGACGCCGCCGGAGCCGTCTGCCAGCAACTCCGATGCGTAGCTGACTTCGACGTATTGGGACAGCACGAGGATCTTGGCGTCGCGATGCGCGGACCGAAGCTCGACGGAGGCGCGTATGCCCTCATCGGTGTGCGTTGGAGGCATGCGGACGTCGACGATGCTGAGGTCGGGTCGATGCGCTTCCCATGCGGACAGGAACGAGCTGGCATCGCCGACTTCGGCCACCATCGTCATGCCTTCGTCCTCCAGGAGCCGGCCGAGCCCGGCGCGCAGCAGGACCGAGTCCTCGACGACGAGCACCCTCACCGAGGGACCTCGATCAGCACGGACGTCCCTTCGCCGAGCAGGCTCGTGACGGTCATCGTTCCGTCGAGCGCGGCGACACGGTCCTCGAGGCCGCGGAGACCGGATCCGATGGCCGGATCTGCACCGCCCACACCGTCGTCGGACACGTCGATCACCAACTCACGGTCGTTTGCGCGGACCGTCACCCAGACGGTCGCCGCCCGAGAGTGCCGGGTGGCGTTGGTCAACAACTCGGACACCGCGAAGTAGGCGGCGCTCTCGACGTGCGCTGGTGGCCGAACGTCGACCCGCACGTCGAGGTGCACCGGAATCGGCGACCGTGCCACGATCTCGTCGAGCGCACCGACGAGCCCCCGGTCGGTCAACACCGGTGGGTGAATGCCCCGTGCGAGGTCGCGCAACTCCACGATCGCCGCCTTGGCGTCCTCGTGCGCGGTGTCGATGATCGCTCGGACTTCGTCGGGATCTCCGCCCTGGTCGATCCGTCGCTTGGCTCGGCCGAGGTCGAGTGCCACGGTCGAGAGTCGGGCCTGGGCGCCGTCATGAAGATCTCGTTCGATGCGTCGCCGCTCGGCCGCTGCAGCCTCGATCGAGCGATCCCGCGTCTGTTGCACGACGTCGGCCCGTTCGGTGAGTTGCATCGTGGATGGACCGAGCAGGGCTCGTGCGACCGAGAGGTGCGATTCGGTGAATGCCCAGGCGATCCAGGGCCCGAGCAAGAGTGCCAGCACACCCGAGACGATGATGCTGACGGTCTGGAGTCCGAACACCCACCACCCCCAGGCCGCCGAGGAGAGCGCCCACAGTGGGTAGACGACGACGATCAACGCCGCGGCGAAGACGAAGGGCCCGGTGAGCGAACGGAGAACGACGAACGCCAGTGCTCGCCAGTTGCGGGGGTCGCGCAGTTCTTCGAGTAGTCGACGCCACGACGAACCGGAAGACTCGGCACGTGGCGCAGGCTCGACGCGTTCGCCGACGGTCTCGAGGAGCAGCCACCGCTCTGCGTCGCCCGCCATTCGAACGCCAATCAGGACGAGCGCGAACAGGGGGATGCCGATGAGGACGAACGCGAGCCCGAACGCCAGCCCGAAGGCCGCCGGAAACACCGCCGTCCACAGCACGGATGCCGGAAGACCGAGCAACAGATACGCAAGACGTCGACCGAAGTCGAGCGAGTAAACGGAACGAATCATGGGTGCATCGTGGCGAAGGGAAGCGAGTCGGAGAATCCAGTGGGCCCACCGATGACGGTGGGGTGAACCCCACCGTCTCCGACCGGGACTCGCGGCGAGGGTACCCGGTAGCATCAGCGGTCTGCAGAGCGCGGGCGCGTCCGTCGTCGACCCGTGGAGAGGTGTGCCTGACGTGGAAATCGACATCGGACGCGGCAAGACCGCCCGGCGGGCATATGGCTTCGACGACATCACCATCGTGCCGTCGCGCCGGACACGTGACCCCGAAGACATCGACCTGACGTGGGAGATCGACGCGTACCGGTTCGATGTCCCCTTCATGGCCTCGGCGATGGATTCGGTCGTGAGCCCGCAGACGGCGATCGAGATCGGTCGGCTCGGCGGCGTCGGCGTCCTCAACCTCGAGGGGCTGTGGACCCGCTACGAAGACGCCGATGCCGCGCTTGCCGAGATCGCCACCCTCGATGACGATCAGGCGACCACCCGCCTCCAGGAGCTGTACGCCGCTCCCATCGATCCCGATCTCGTGATCCAACGCATCGGCGAGATCAACGAGGCCGATGTCGTGTCGTGCGCCGCGATCAGCCCTCAACGAACCGCCGACCACATCGAGACGATCCTCAGAGCCGAGCTCGGGCTGCTCGTCATCCAGCAACCGGTGATCTCCGCCGAGCACGTGTCGAAGAACATTGAAGAACCGCTCAACCTCAAGACGTTCATTCGCCGCCTCGACGTTCCGGTGATCGTCGGCGATTGTGCGTCGTACTCGGCGGCCCTGCACCTGATGCGCACGGGAGCCGCAGGCGTTTTGGTCGGTGTGGGGACCGGTGTCACCAGCACCGTGCGCACCGTCCTCGGGATCGGCGGAAGTCAGGCCACCGCGCTCGCCGATGCACGTGCGGCCCGGATGCGCCATCTCGACGAGACCGGGGTGTACACCCAGATCATTGCCGACGGATCGATGGCCACCGGCGGTGACGTGGCCAAGGCCATCGCGTGTGGTGCCGACGCCGTCATGTTGGGTGCGCCGCTTGCCGCTGCCCACGAGTCGCCGGGTCGTGGCTTCCACTGGGGCGTGCAGAGCGCCCACCCCACCGTCCCACAGGGCGGTCGAGTGCCCATCCCGCCACGGGGTTCGCTCCACGACATCATCCACGGTCCCTCCCACGCCGAAGATGGTGCGCGTAATCTCGCCGGAGCGCTGCGTCAGTCGATGGCGATGTGTGGGTACACCGATCTCAAGGACTTTCAGAAGGCCGAGCTCCTGGTGCACAGTCGATGAGCGGCGACACATCCGAGACCCCCACCGAAGAATCGGTCCTCGTTGTCGACTTCGGTGCCCAGTACGCGCAGCTGATCGCCCGGCGTATTCGTGAAGCGAATGTGTACAGCGAGATCGTGCCGCACACGATCACTGCCGCCGAGATCCGGGATCGGGCGCCAACCGGGATCGTGTTCAGCGGTGGCCCGAAGTCGGTGCACGTCGAGGGCGCGCCCGTCATCGATCCCGAGGTCTATGAGCTCGACATCCCCGTGCTCGGCATCTGCTACGGCGCGCAGCTGATCGCCGCCCAGACGGGCGGCTCGGTCGGTCGCAACGAACGTGGCGAGTACGGACGGACCGAGCTCACGGTTCATGATCCGGACAGCACGCTGCTCGCTGGCGACCCGGAGGAGCAGACCGTGTGGATGAGCCACTTCGACGCGATCGAGTCGTTGCCCGACGGCTTCGACACGCTCGCCTCCACGCCGGATGCTCCCGTCGCGGCGTTCGAATCGGTCGATCGCAAGCTCTACGGCGTCCAATACCACCCGGAGGTCGCCCACACGCCGCTCGGCCAGCGGGTCATCGAGCGCTTTCTGTCCGACGGCTGCGGTGCCGATCGACGCTGGACCATGTCCAACGTCATCGACACGCAGGTCGCAGCAATCCAGGCCCAGGTCGGCGACTCCGGTCGGGTCATTTGTGCGCTGTCCGGTGGGGTCGACTCTGCCGTCGCGGCAGCGCTCGTTCATCGTGCGGTCGGCGATCGACTCGTCTGCGTCTATGTCGACACGGGTCTCATGCGCAAAGGCGAGTCCGAGCAGATCGTCGAGACCTTCGAGCGGAACTTCGGCGTGGAGCTTCGCCACGTGTCGGCCGGGGATCGGTTCCTTGGAAAGCTCGCCGGCGTCACCGACCCTGAGGTGAAGCGCAAGACCATCGGTGAGCAGTTCATCCGGGTCTTCGAGGCGGCAAAGGCCGACGTGGACGGAGCCCGCTTTCTCGTGCAGGGGACGTTGTATCCCGACGTGATCGAATCGGGCACCAGCGACGCCGCGAAGATCAAGAGCCACCACAACGTCGGCGGGCTTCCCGAAGACATGGACTTCGAGCTCGTCGAACCGCTCCGGCTGCTCTTCAAGGACGAGGTCCGATCGGTCGGAACCGAGCTCGGCCTTCCTGACGAGATCGTGTGGCGTCAACCATTCCCCGGTCCCGGCCTGGCGGTTCGCATCGTGGGCGAGATCACTGCGGAGCGCGTTGCGCTCCTCCAGGACGCTGATGCCATCGTCCGCGAGGAGATCCGGCTCGCCGGCCTCGAACGAGAGATCTGGCAGGCGTTCGCGGTCCTTCCCGGGGTTCGCTCGGTCGGGGTCATGGGCGATGAGCGGACCTACGCCGATGCCGTGGTGATCCGGGCGGTCACGTCGGAGGATGCGATGACTGCGGATTGGGCCCGATTGCCATATGAGCTACTCGATCGCCTGTCGAACCGAATCATCAACGAGGTTCGTGGCGTGAACCGGGTTGCCTACGACATCACCTCCAAGCCTCCGGGCACCATCGAATGGGAATGAGCGAGCCGAACGACGGGGCGATCGTCGAGCAGGTGGTGCGCGCCATGGCGGGATTCGGCGAGGTGCTTCGCGACGTCACCGATGAACACCTGGAGCTCGCGACGCCGTGTACGGAGTGGGACGTCACGGCGTTGATCAGCCATGTCGTGCTCGGCGATGCCGCGGTGCCCGCACTCTTCGACGGACGGCCCCTTGACTCGCTGTTGGCCGTGGACCGCTCGCTTCTCGGGCATTCGCCGATGGCCACGTGGCGCGGGACCGCACTCGCTGCCGTGCAGACCTTCCGACGCCCGGGGGCGATGGCCCAGCTCGTCGATCACCCGGTTGGTCCACGTGCCGGGAGCGTCGTCGCGGGCTTCCGTCTCGTGGACGTGCTGGGCCACACTTGGGATCTGGCGACGGCTGTCGGTCAGCCCCTCGAGCTGCCCGAGGATCTGGCGACGGCGGCGTTGAACTTCCTCTTTCCGATGGTCGACGAACTTCAGGCGTCCGAGGTCTTCGCCGCCGCCATCGAGCCTCCCGAGAACGCAAGCGCAGGGGTTCGGTTCCTGGCACTCATCGGTCGCAGCGGCTGACCCGAAACCTTCACGATCGACCGGTCATCGACCGATGAACCTCTCATGTGCCGCGAAGAGCTGCTCGCGTCCACGCGCGAACGGTTCCACGACGAACAACGCCAACGGATCCGCCGACTCGATGGACTCGCCATCCTCGGGGCGGTGGGCTTTGCGCTGCTGTTCATCCCGTGGGGAGTCGGCCTGGCGATCTGGGCGGTCATCACGGGTTCGCAGGGGCTCGTGGCCCTCCTCATCCCCACGAACCGGACGACCGGTCTCGCTCGCACGCTCGAGCGCTGGTGGTCTGACGGGTCGAGTCTGACGTGGGCATCGCTACCCGTGCTGACGGTCGGGAGCGCCAGTGATCCCGTTGTTGCGTGGGTCCTGACGTTCGTACTCGTCTTTGGCCTCGCAAGTGACGCGGTGTACGTGCCCCAGACGTTCCAACTCAACCTCGTTCCCGAGTCGCTGGGCTTCTCGATGCCATATGTGTTGATCCTCGGATGGAACAGCCACTGGGCGCAGATCTTTGCGATCTTCGGCTTTCTCACCCACGTCACCCTCGGGTCGCGCGGTCTCGAGACCGCCTTCAATGATCTGATCGAGCGGCGGGTGGACGCCGATATGGCGGAGGACGAGGCTCGCCAGGCGGCGCTCGTCGACGATCTGACGGGCTTGGTGAACCGCGCGGGGCTCGCGGTCCATCTCGAACGACTCCGCTCGGACTCGACCGTCGATTGCGTGCACTGCTGTTTCGTCGACCTCGACGGTTTCAAGTCCGTCAACGACCGTTTCGGCTACTTCGTCGGCGACGAGCTTCTTCAACGGTTTGCGGCGATGCTGTCGTCGAAGATCCCCGACGACTGGGTGGTGGGCCGATTCGGCGGTGACGAATTCGTGGCCATCGGACCAGATGGTTCGGTCGACGATGTCGCTGATGCGCTCCAGTCGGTACGGGTTCGCATCGACGGCGCCGCCGGCCGGCGGGTCGAACCGATCGGTGCCAGCGTCGGCGTTGCGTCGTTGGATGTGGGCGAGTTGGTCGCCGAGACGCTGTTCCTTCGTGCGAGTGCGGCGTTGCGCGAAGCCAAAGCTCAAGGTCGACATCGGGTGGTCCGGTCGACGTCCCACCTCCGTGCGATCCAACTCCGAGAGCAAACGCTCGCCTCAGAGCTCGAGCAGGCAATCGGAGACGGCAAGATCGTGCCGTATGCGCAGACCCAGATCGACCTGGCCACCGGTCGAGTTCGTGGGGTCGAACTCCTCGCCCGTTGGCGGCGTGGCGACGAGGT
The DNA here is from genome assembly GCA_020629635.1 of Acidimicrobiales bacterium. Classification (GTDB taxonomy): domain Bacteria; phylum Actinomycetota; class Acidimicrobiia; order Acidimicrobiales; family SHLQ01; genus SHLQ01. The sequence continues at coordinate 147,401 of JAHDCX010000004.1, forward strand.
CATCGGTCCGGGTGAGTTCCTTCCCGTGATCAGCAGCGACCTCGTGCTCCAGCGGCTCGACGAGGCGATGGGCCGCCATGCAATCGACTCGCTCGAGATGCTCGCGAGGGTCGGACGCCAGGACGTGTCCGTGTCGGTGAACGTCGCCTCTCCTGCCCTCATGCGGGTTGCCGTCGTGGATCGCCTGATCGATGAGCTCGACCGGCGGGGGCTCGACCCGGAGCGTCTCGTGATCGAGGTGACAGAGGCACTCGAGCTTCAGCACTCCCAACCGGGGCAACGAGCTGCCCATCGTCTGCGAGACGCCGGTGTCGGTCTCTCGATCGATGACTTCGGGACGGGATACTCGTCGATCACCCAGCTGATCTCGATCCCCTTCAGCGAAATGAAGCTCGACATGTCGTTGGTGCAGGCGGCCGGTTCGGCCGGCCCTGATGATCTGCTCCGTTCGATCGCCGACTTCGGTGGGCGCCACGGGTTGCACGTGATCGCCGAAGGCATCGAGACCGAACAACAGTGTTCGGCCATCGAACGTCTCGGAATCCCGTGCGGTCAGGGCTACTTGTTCGGGCGGCCGCTTCCCTTTGCGGACGTCGTGGAGTCGCTGCCTGGACACGACGACGTCGACCGTCTGGACGCCGCAGCCTGAGTCAACTCATCGAGTCCGGATCGACTCGCCAGATGGCGGCGGGTCTCGTGTCTTCGGCGGTGGCCGCGCCGACGATCCAGAGCTCGCCATCGTGTGCTGCGGCCGCCCAGTACTCCTGGACCTCGTCCTGCACCGTCACGCCGGCGTGACGGGTTGTCCACACGTCGTCGGCGAGGTCGTTGCCCGTCAGCAGCTCCCAGATGGCGCCGTTCTGTTCGGATGGATCCTGGTCGTTGGTCCCGGCGAGCGTCCCGACGGCGAAGACTCGGTCGCCCACGATGGCGACGTCGCGTCCGGTGCCGTCGACGTTGTCGATACGCGGCAACTCGTGCCATCGGCCCTGACCCTCACGATCGACGACGACGGCGACTGGAGCACCGGTGGCCGTGCCGGTGGCGACGATTCGGTCTGGTGTGATGGTGACGCCCCACAACTCGAATCCCTCGAGTGGTCCGATCAGCGGCGACCACGTGTCCTCGGTCCGAACGAGCATCAGGCTCGATGGGTTCGTCGCCGAGCCTTCACGGCCGACCGCGACGGTGATCGTCCCGTCGATCGCAATGTCGTTGATGATCCCTGCGCTCCCTCCGCCGATGCCGTCGACCACCGCCCACTGGGGGTTGGACCACGAGCCTTCGGGGGTGGCCGTGACGTTCCAGATCGCGGGCACCGTCCCTCCGTCGACGGTGATCTGACCGCCGACGACGAACGAGTCGTTGGCCTCGTCGGCGGCGACAGCTCGCAACCTTTGGCGACCAGCTCCCGTCGCTTCGACAGGAGCTGTCGGGGACATCCGTCCGACGTCGGGCCCGACCCAGGCGACGCCGTCAGCGGCCGACTCGCCGACCGCAAACAACGCGACCGACTCGAGGACATCGATGTCCCAGAGGCGTTGTCCGTCGGCTGATTGCCCGGCCGCAAAGCTCTGAGGTCGTCGCAGTGCCGGGTTGCTCCGTGGGCCCCAGGTCCAGACGGTCGAGGACTGGTCGGACGCAGATCCAGTGAGTCCCGTGCCGCCGACGATCGTGAGGCCCGCCGCGTTCTCGACGAGCCCGAAGGCGATGCCGACCGGCCGAGCTGCGTCGGTCAGCGCAGTGTCGACCAGGGGAGTGACTGGCTCCGTCGTCTCGGTCGAGTCGCCCGGTTCGTCGAGAGCGTCCCCGGGCGTCTCGGCAGGGGAGTCGGTGAGGGCGACGATGGCGCCGACGGCGATCGCTGCTGCGCCAACCGTCGCGAGGGCGACCCCAAGCCAGCGGCCACGACGCCGTCGGCTCTGCGGTCGGGACGGCAAGGCAGAGGCGGACGAGGGCGGCGGACTGGCCGGAGCATCGAGGATCTGCGTCGGATCGGGGGCATCCGACGCCGAGTGGACGAGCGTCTCGTCGCCACGGGGCGCCCCCGATGTTGGTGAAGCTGGCCGATCGAGAGGCGCGGTGGCCGCCGCTGGCCAAGCCGGACTCGGCTCTGCCGTGGAGGCCGGCGACACCGGTGGGGTGTTTCCGAGCAGCACCTCGACCTCACGAAGTTCGCGGCGAAGTGCGTCCGCCGAGGGCGGCCGGTCGTCCGGACTCTTTGCGAGCACGCGATCGAGGAGGTCGGAGAGCGGTTGTGGGACGTCGAACTGCGCAAGCGGTGGTGCGGGGTCCTCGAGGATGCGGCGGATCACGGTGGCCTTGTTGTCGGCCGCGGCGGAGGTGAACGGCGTCCGGCCGAGCAAGGCTTCGTACATCGTCATGCCGAGCTGGTAGAGATCGCCACGCCCATCGAAGGGACGGTTGTGCAGGATCTCGGGTGGCGTGTAGGCGAGCGTGCCGACGAGCGATTGCGCTGCGGTGACGTTGCTGACGCCGACGAGTCTCGCGATGCCGAAATCGCCGAGCTTTGCTCCGTTTGCATCCAGAAGAATGTTTGCGGGCTTGATGTCGCGATGGAGCACCCCTGCTCGATGCGCCGCGTCGAGCGCGCCACACAGCTCGATCCCGAGCTGGATCACCTCACTCCAGTGGATGGCTCCTCGTGCGTCGAGGCGATCGCGCAACGATCCGCCGTCCACGTACTCGAGGGCCATCCAATGCACGCCCTCGTCGGTGACCCCGGCATCGAGCACATCGACGATGTGCGGGTGGCCGGCGAGCGCAGTGAGCGAGCGGCGCTCACGGTCGAATCGATGGAGGTCTTCGTCAGAAGAGGCGTGGTCTCCCAGGATTTTCAGGGCGACGGGCTGTTCGCGGTCCGCCGACGTTGCGAGGTGAACGGATGCGAAGCCGCCACGACCGAGAAGACGCTCGATCTGGTAGCCCGCGACCTCCGGTTCTCGCACCTCGACCCTCTCCTGATCCGCTTGGCGGCGTCTCACACGACCGTTCCGAATTCTGTCACGCACTCCGCATGAGGTGATGCCGCGCGGGCTCAGCCGGGTCCGGGAGCCGTCGTGGTGGTGGTCGTGGTGCTCGGCGCGGTCGTCGTGGTGGTTGTCGTGGTGGTTGGCGCGGCGGTCGTGGTCGTCGTCGTGGTGGTCGTGGTGGTCGTGGTGGTCGTCGTCGTGGTCGTGGTGGTGGTCGTGGTCGTGGTGGTGGCGGTCGTCGTGGTCGGCGCGGTCGTTGTTGTTGTCGTCGTGGGTGGCAGCGTCGAGGTCGTCGTGGTTGGCGCGGTCGTCGTGGTGGTTGTTGTCGTGGTCGGCGCGGTCGTCGTGGTGGTCGTCGTCGTCGTGGTGGTCGTCGTCGTCGTGGTGGTCGTCGTCGTGGTGGTTGTTGTTGTCGTCGTGGTCGGCGCGGTCGTCGTGGTGGTTGTTGTTGTCGTCGTGGGTGGCAACGTCGAGGTCGTTGTCGTCGGCGCGGTGGTGGTTGTCGTCGTGGTCGGCGCCGCGGTGGTTGATGTCGTCGTCGGAGCCGTCGTGGTGGTGCTCGTGGTGGGCGCGATTGTCGTCGTGGTCGTCGTGGTCGTGGTTGTGGTGGTGCTTGTCGTTGGTGCCGTCGTCGGTGCCGTTGTCGGCGGCACCGTCGTGGTCGTGGTTGGGGCGGCGGTGGTGGTGGGGGGTTCGGTTGTGGTTGGGGCGGCGGTGGTGGTGGGTGGCTCGATCGGAGGTGCGGCTGTCGTGGTGGTCGGTGGGGGCGTTTCCGTCGGCCGCGCTTCGGTGGTCGTCGTCGCAACGGTGGTGGGCGGTGGGCCAGTGGTGGTCGGCGGCGCCGAAGTCGGTTCGGGGCTCGCCGCCGTGGTGGTGGTCACCGGAGCGGGTTCGGACGTCGTTGTCTCATCGTCCGCTCCGGTCGTGTCGGGAGCGACCGTGGTGGTCGGAGCAAGCGTTGTCGTGGGGGCGAGCGTCGTCGTCGTGACTGGAGCGGCTGCCTCTGGCTCCGACGTCCGAGGTGCAACCGTTGGCGGCAGTGTCGTCGAAGACTGCAGAGCCTGGGTGGTCGTGGTGAAGACTGGGAGCGTCGTCGTCGTGCCCGGGATCGACGTCGTTGTCTGGGCGCGCACCTGAGTTGTGGTTGGTTCAGCGGTCGTTGTGGGGGCGGCGGTCGTCGGGACAACGCTTGGTGCCACACTGGTCGTCGTTTCGGGGGCGGTGGAGTCCGGCGCGCTCGAGGAGACCGCGTCCGCGGACAGGACTTGCGGCGGCAACGTCGTGGACGGGGCGAGGGTCGTGGTGGTCGATGTGGTGGTGGTTGTGGTCTCGGTCGCGGAACCGGAGATCGCAACCCCTTCACGGTCGATTGTCGGGATGCCGTCCTGGGTCCGGTCACCGCGATCGATCTGCAGGCCCGCGCCATCCTCACCCTCATCGCCGAGATTCGACGACAGCGGGAACTTCGGTACCAGCTCGGCGAATTCGTCCGCGTCAACGATGGCCGCCATTCGTCCGAACCAGTCGTTCGCCCACACGCGACCTTCGCGTTCGACCACGACGAAGCGCACGTTGGGCGCAACAAAGGGGACGAGCGACTGATCTCCGGTGTCGAGATCGATGCGAATCACTTCGCCGGTTGCCCAATTCGGGACATAGGCCACGTCGGACGCGACAAGTGGCTCGCCGTATCGGCCATTGGACGTGAGGATCGGAATCGAGCGGCAGTTCTGCGCCGAGTCGGCATCGACAGGCGTCAGCAGAATCGCGTTCGCTGCTTCGTCGATGATCGGGAGTTCGTCACCATCGCGGACGGTTCTGCCGATGATCGGGGTCGTCGTCCGTCCCTGGATGCACTGTCGATCGACCAGGCTTGTATCGCCCAGACGATTCACACGAAGACGGTCGACGTCGACGACCCGGGACGTTCCGTTCGCTGTCGTCAGCGCGGGCGGGGTGCCCTCGGTTGGAAGCAGTTCGATGCGTCGCTCGAACTCGATGGCGTCAGGGGCCATCGTGTGGATGGCTTGTCCGTCGCCGTCGATGGCCACGACGGTTCCGTCGTCGAGCAGCGATGCGCTCTCGATGCCGCCGGTGAAGCCGACCACGGTGTGCTCGAAGCTCGTCAGATCGATTCGATCCACGCGGGCATCGCCGATCACCGCAACCGTGTCGAGCGCACCAAGAAGTTCGATGGGACCGGGGGCCGTGCCGAGATCCATGACGTGGGTGATGCGATGAGATCCGCGGTCGATCAGGTTGAGCGTGCGGGTCTCGTGGTTGGCGACGGCGATTCGGGTCGAACCGGCGTGAGCCGTGATCTGCTGTCCGGGTTCGGCGATCGACACCGTCGCCTGCACGTCGAACGAGGACGCATTGACCTCGACGATCGCCCCTGCGGCCGCCGTCTCGAACCACACCGTGTTCTCGGTAATGGCGACCGAGGCCGAGGCCCGCGGTTCGGAGCGAAAGATGAGCCAGCCGATCAGCGCGACGGCGAGGATGGCGATCAGCGTCGGGATGGTCACGAACGCAGCCATCCTGGTGAAGGCGCGTCTCGCGGTCGCCGCCGCCTTCTGCGACGTCGTCGGCTCCTGCTCAACCTCATCGACGAGTGTCGAATCCACTGATGCCGAAGATACCGCCCACTCGACCAAGGGAAAATGGGAAGAAATGACGACGGTGCGTGATGGGCCGTCCGGCCTCTCAGTCCTCCGGGTCGTGGTCGGTCGGGTCGAGGAGATCTTCGGCCGCCTGACGAACCTGACGATCACGGTCCGCCAGCGCGTTGTGGAGGGCGACGTCGACCGCTGATCCGCTGAACGCCGCCAGCGCAAGCACCGCCCGCCGACGGACCGGCGTCCGATCGTTCATCGCGGCAAGCACGGCGTCGAGTCCGTCGGGATGCCCGATCGCACCGAGGGCGGCGACTGCCGCTTCACGGCAGATCGAGACCTGGTGTTCGGTCGCCACGCGGGTGAGCGCCTCGACGGCGCCCACGTCCGGCCGCTCGCCAAGTGCCCACGCTGCCGTTTCGACGATGAGGTCGTCTGGGTCGTCGAGTAGCGGGAGAAGGTCGGTCGATCGTTCGATCGCACACTCGATGGCGCGGATTCGAAGCGGACGGTGGGCCGAACTCAGCGCGTGGTCGACGAGGTCATCGGTGAGCGCATCGAGGCGCCGGAGCGAGCCGAGCGCATACGGACTGGGATCCGATGCCGAAGCGACGGCCGATCGGAGCCGTTCGACGTCTCGATCTCGTTCGGCCTCGAACACCTCGGCGGCGTCGACGATCGGTGGGCTACGTTTCGAGGGCACGACGCAGGATGACACGAAGATGGGCAGTTCGACTCAACTCGACCCACCCCGATCCGATGAGGAGGCCAGACGATGGAACGCCCGCAGGAGCAGGACATGACATATCTCGTGGTCTACCAGTCGGCCGATGGTTCGGCCGGGTATGAACCGTGCACCGATCTCGACGCCGCGGTCGTCGCTGCCGAGCGACTCCGCAACGTTGACGACGTCGATCAGCCTCGGATCTTCAAGACCGAAGAGATCACGATCTCGTTCCGTCCCTACTATCGAGTCGAGGTTGACGGTGAGACGGGTGCTGCGCCGACGCCCGAACCATCCGCGGGCGTCGTCGCTGCGGCGCCCCTTGCCGTCGATGTGCCAGCCGAGGAGGGTCCGGCGAATTCGGGCGCGGACTGGCCGGTGATGGACGCTCCGGCCGCCACCCCAGCACCGGAACCCGTCGAAGAAACGGCCCCCGCAGTCGAGTCGTTCACGGAGCACGCAGCGCCAGTGCTTGACGCGGCGGTGGAGGAGCCCGTTCCGATGGTGGACGACGCCGCTGAATCCTTCGTGCCTGACGCTGCCGAGGTTGCGCCCGTCGACGTCTTTGCGTCGAACCCACTGCCCGAAACCGATGCTGCGGCCGAGTCGGTCGCCATGGGCGACGACATCGTCGATCGTGTCCAGGGCCTCGTCGCCGAAGAAGTCGATGACTTCGAACCTCCGACGGACTTTCCGGCAGTCGCACCGATCGGCGACACGCAGGTCTCGGAGATCACCGACTTCGAGGAAGCCGCGGTGCCGCCTCGACGAGGTCTGTTCGGGCGCTGAGCAAACCTGTTGACTGCGACGTCAGCTCGAGATCGCTTGTTCGAGAAGGAACAGCGCGACGAGGACCACCGAGCCGATCATGCCGGCGACAGCAATCCCGAGCGCAACGACCAGGAAGACCAGCATCACCGCAGACGTGATGCGCTTGAGGATCGACGGATAGGCGTCAGCTCCGTACTCGGCTTGTGCCGGGGGGACCGGACCGAGCCCGAGCCGTTGCAGCATCGTTGGCCGCGGCTTGGGTTCGATCGGAAGGTTTCCACCCGATCCCGGGTTGTCGTCGTATCGTGCGATGCTGGTCATGTGAACACGTGCTTCGGCCGAGGATGCCATGAGTGACACACTCGACACGGCCGAGGCCAGCCTAGTGACCGAGTCCGACCAACCGGGTGCGCCCGACTCGGACGAACGGTCGAGATGGTGGATCGTGGTCGGGCTCTTCGGCCTGCTCGGGTTCGGGCTCGCCATCGCCGCGACGGTGATTCGACTCCCATATCTCGTTCTCGAGCCCGGCGGCACGTTCACCACCGAGGAGTACATCGAGGCCGACGGAATCGACCTCCACCCCAATCCGGACGGCGAAGTTCGTTTCGTGACGGTGACCCAGCGACGACTCAGTCCTGCAGGATGGGTGGTCTCCTCGCTGCAGGACTCCGACGAGATCTTTCACGAGGAAGAGCTGTTGCGCGGCAGGACGATCGAAGAACAGCGAGAAGAGAACGCCGCGCTGATGCTCAGCTCGCAGAACAACGCGGTCGCTGCGGCGCTCATCCACCTCGGCTTCGAAGTATCTCGGCCCAACGGGCCGGTCGTCGATCGGGTTGTCGAGGGCGGGATGGTCGACGGTCAGATTGGCGTGAACGACGTCATCGCCTCGATCGACGGCGTCGCACTCGAGACGGCTGACGAGCTCTGGGACGTGCTCACCGAGGCGTCGGGCCCGCTCGAGGTGGGCGTCCGTGCGCCCGATGGCGCGATTCGGACGCTGACGCTGACCCCGACCGACGACACGTCGGCCTTCCTCGGCATCCAACACGGTGGCGCAACGGCCCCGATCGACGGCGCGCTCGTGGACGCAACCGTCGACGGTGGGCCCGTCGAGGATCTCCTCGCAGGCGGCGACGTGATCGTGGAGCTCGATGGTGTCACCATCACCTCGTTCGAAGATGTCGTGAATGCGCTTCGTTCGCGTCGATCCGGGGACGTCGTCACCGTCGTCGCCGTCCGCGATGCGACCGGTACCCCGACGGAGATCTCTGGGGAGATCGAACTCGGCGTTCGGCCGTACGAGCGGATCGGCCTGAGTCGGGTGTTCACGCAATTCGTCGACGAAGAGCTGCCCTTCGACGTCGACATCACGACCGAGGACATCGGCGGTCCGAGCGCCGGTCTGGCCTTCACCCTCACCGTGCTCGACGTCTTGACCCCGGGCGACCTGACGGGAGACTCAGAAATCGTGGTCACCGGCACGATTGATCGTGCCGGCAACGTCGGCCCAATCGGTGGCGTGCACCAGAAGGCCTTCGCCGCACGTGATGCCGGCGCTGACCTGTTCATCGTGCCAGCGGCCAACCTCGACGAGGCAGAAGCTGCGGTCGACGATCTTCGCATCGAGGCCGTCGCCACTTTGGCGGACGCGCTGGAGCTGATCGGCGAGTTTGGCGGGAACGCGGCCGACCTTCCCACAGCCGACGCCCTGACCTGACCTACGCTCGGTGGTCGATGCAGGATCGCGACGACCACTCCATGTCCACACGCGACATCACCGGTGTGCGGTTTGAGTCGAAGCTGCGCGGCGTCGACCCAATCGCTGTCGACGCACACCTTCAGCGGGTCGCCGACGCTCACGATCGTCTGACCCGGGACAATGACGCACTGCGCGGTGAGCTCGAACGGCTGCGCACGGACATGGCGGAGATGGTGGTGCCAGTCGCGGCACCGGAGCCTGCGGAACTCGACGAAGAGGCCCTGACCGAACAGCTCGGCGCCGAGGCCGGCCGGGTACTGACCGAGGCTCGGGCCGCGGCAGCCGACCGGATCGCGCAGGCTGAGCGCGAGGCCGCGGAGATCCACGCCGCCGCCGAGCGCCTCCACGCAGACCGGTCGCGCGCCGCGGATGTCGATGCGCAGCGCATCCGCGACGCGGCGCTCGCCGAGGCTGCGGAGACTCGGGCTCATGCCGATGCCGGACGCGAGACTGCCAACGTCGAAGTGCAACAGCGCATCGAACAAGCGAGCTCGGAGGCAGACGCCACCCGCCAGGGTGCTGACGCCGAAGCCGCTCGGATCGTGCGTGAAGCCGAGTTGACGCGCCGACAGATCCTCGAAGATCTCGCCCGGCGCCGTTCGATGGCACGCCGTCAGATCGAGCAGCTGCGCGCCGGTCGCGAACGGCTGTTGGCCTCCCACGAGGTCGTGCGGCGGGCACTCGACGAGATCTCCGAGGAGCTCACGATCTCGATGAGCGAAGCTCGTGCTGCGGCGGAGACTGCGGGCCACAGCGTGTCCGACTCGACGATCGAGGAGCTCGAGGCCGAGATCGAAACGGCTCGACTGACCGGTTTGCTCGACACTGGCCCGGTCCCGGTCGTGAGGTCGCGCCCGGCTCCCGTCGATCGGGTGGCGACGTCGGTCGACGATGGCCCGGCCGAGAAGGCGGCAGAACCCGTGGCGTCGTCTGCGGAGGCCGACGCAACCCCCGACGCCCAGCCCGACGACGCCATTGACGAGGCCCACGCACCAGACGAAGACGAGAGAGCGACCTCGAATGTTTCGGGTGGTGCGACAACACCCGAAGACGGTGAGGCGGACGACGGTGATGGGGTCGAAGCCGATTCCGATGCGGCGGAGCCGTCCTCCGACGCGCCCGAAGCGGAGAGCGCCGAGGAGGATGACTCTGCCGACGGCCCTCTGGCGACCGTGGTTCCGCTCGATCGGCGTCGAGACGACGTCGATACCGCCTCGCATCCTGCGGCGGGACGGGACACGTCGAGCCGGACAGCTCCGACGACGCCGACTCCGCTTCGAGAGGTTCGAGCCGAGTCTGGCCCGGAAAACGAGTCAGAATTGGCCGCCGACGTCGCCGAAGACGACGTGTCGGTTGAGGGGGCGTCCAAGGAGCCATCGTCCGACGGCGAATCCTCTGATCTCGACGACCTGTTCGCCCGCATGCGCTCTGATGACGACCCCGAGACCGTCGATCAAGGGACGGACGAGCCCGAACCGGAGCCCGAACCGGAGCCCGAGCCCGAACCGGAGCCGGAGCCCGAACCGGAGCCGGAGCCCGAACCGGAGCCCGAGCCCGAACCGGAGCCGGAGCAGGAGCCCGAGGCCCCGATCGACGAATCACTCGATCTCGGTGCGTCGATCGACGACCTCGCCCGGCGACTGAAGCGAGTGCTCGCCGATGAACAGAGCGCCGTCCTCGCAGCCTTGAAGGGATCGGACGACGCGCTCGCCCTCGACGACCTCGTCGGCGCGGCAGGTATCCACGTGGCGTCGTATCGAGCCGAGATCGACGTGACGATCCAGGCGCTTGCCGCTGATCCGGCCGCTGCCGCCAGTGCCGTCGAACCCGAGACCGACGATCTCATCCGTTCGCTGCGCCACCGGCTGCAGGCGGGACTCGACGATGCCCAGGGCGACACGGACGCCGCCATCGCGTCGATGCGCGGTCTTTATCGAGAGCTGAAGACCGGTCGCCTTCCGGATCTCGCCGCCGAAGTCTGCCGGTTGGCCGTCGAGCCCGACGCGACGTGACGGCCCGGCCCACGTCGACGCCGATAGCCTGAACAGGCCATGGCATCGACCGAATCCGGCCCACCCCCCGAGCCGAGCGCTGCGCCGAAACGTCGCCGAATCCTCGGCGCCGTCGCCGTCGCGATCGTCTTGTTCCTGCTGCTCACGTTCCGCGGACTGCTGACTCTCTACACAGACTTCCTCTGGTTCGACGATCTCGGCCAGACGTCGGTCTGGACAGGGATTCTGGGTGCCCAGATCGTGTTGTCGATCGTGTTCGTCGTCGTGTTCTTCGTTCTCGCCTGGATCAACCTGGTGATCGCTGACCGCATTGCGCCGGCCCTCCGGCCGCCCGGTCCAGAAGAAGAGTTGCTGGTGCGATGGCATGAGACGATCGGCCGCCGAAACGGCCTCGTACGTTTCGTGATCGCCGGCTTTTTCGCCCTGGTCGCTGGCGCCGGCGCTGCGGCCCAATGGCGCGAGTGGCTGCTCTTCACCAATCCGATCGACTTCGAAACCGCCGACGGCGTGGCGATCACCGACCCGGTCTTCGCAAGCAACGTGGGCTTCTACCTGTTCCGGCTCCCGTTCTTGACCTTCGTCGTCAGCTGGTTCTTCGCCGCGTTCATCATCATCGGGATCATCACGGGTATCTGGCATTACATCAATGGCGGGATACGGATCCAAACCGTCGATCGACGGACGACGCCGCAGGTCAAGGCGCACATCAGCGTCATCCTCGCGATCCTCGCATTGCTCAAGGCCGCCGACTACTGGCTCCAACGGTACGAACTGCTCGGTTCCACGCAGGGGTTCCGACGCGGCGCCTTCTACACCGACCTGAATGCCTCGTTGCCGGCGATCCAGCTCTTGTTGTTGATCTCGCTCTTCAGCGTGGGCCTGCTCGTGTGGAACATTCGCCAGCGGGGATGGACGCTTCCGGCCGTCGCCGTTGGCCTGTGGGCCCTCATCGCGATCATTGCGGGTGGGATCTACCCGGCGGCGATCCAGTACTTCCAGGTCCGACCCGCCGAGCTCAGCCAAGAACGGATCTACATCGAGCGCAACATCGCCGCCACGCGGGTGGCCATGGGACTCGACACCGTCGACGATGTCCAATTCGACTACAGCAGTCGTCCGTTGTCGGCCGAGGATCTCGTCGATGCGCAAGGCGTACTCCAGACGGCGCGGCTCCTCGACCCGCGAATCGTCGACGACTCCTTCACCCGAAATCAGCTCGACCTCGACACCGTGTACGACGATTTCGCCGACGGGGTCGACGTCGACCGCTACGTCATCGACGGCGAGCTGACGCCGGTCGTCGTCGGCGTGCGAGAGCTCAACAACGACATCGACGAGTCCTGGGAGATTCGACACGCCAATCGGACCCACGGGTATGGCCTCGTCATGGCGCCTGCGAACTCCGTCAACGACAACGGCAAGCCGAACTTCGTGATCCGCGATGCGCCGCTGCGCAACGATCTCGACGAGATCGTGCTGGATCAGCCACAGGTGTACTTCGGCGACGACCTCGAGGGGTATGCGGTCGTCGGTACCACCCAAGAAGAGTTCGACTACGTCGAGGGCTTCTCGTATCAGGGCGACGGCGGCATCCCGATGACGAGCTTCTTTTCTCGTCTGGCATTTGCGTTCCGGTTCGGTGCGCTCGAACCCTTGATCTCCGGCGTGCTCACAGATGAGACCGAAGTGATCTTCGCTCGTGACATCACCGAACGAGCGCGGCGCATCGCTCCGTTCCTGCACTACGACTCGAACCCCTACCCGGTCGTGCACGACGGGGGCATCAGCTACGTCATCGACGCCTACACGACATCGGATCGGTACCCCTACGCCGAACACGCCGACCTCGACTCGCTCCGGCAGCTCCCGACCGGCGCCGATCTGCGCCACGATTTCAACTACATCCGCAACTCGGTCAAGGTCGTCGTCGATGCGTACGACGGCACGGTCGACTTCTATGTCGTCGACGACACCGATCCGCTGCTGCAGTCGTACCGTCAGGCCTTCCCCGAGCTCTTCACCGACCTCGACGCCATGCCGAGCGACATCCGCGAGCACCTGCGCGTGCCCGAAGACCTGTTCCGTATTCAGACCGAGGCCTGGGGCCGGTACCAGCTCACCGAAGCCGCAGAGTTCCACAGCGGCAACCTCGAGTGGGAGGTCGCGGGCAACTCCGACGCCGTGTCGGGCGGTCAACCGACGGTGCAGATCGATCTCTCTGATCCGACCAACCCACGAACCGTGCCCAACCGGTCGCGTCCGGTCGACCCCTACTATCAGGTCACGCAGTTGCCCGAGGAGGACGAGCTCTCCTTCATCATCTCTCGGCCGTTCGTTCGAAGCGGGCGTCCAGAGCTGTCGGCCTACATGATCGGGCGGGTGCTCGAGGACGGCTCGACCCAACTTCGCCAGTACACGATGACCGACACGTCTGTGCGCGGGCCGTTCCAGGTCGACGAGCTGCTCAACGTCGACCCAACGATCTCCGAAGAGTCGACCGAACTCGGGCGCGGCGGTTCACAGTTCCTTCCCGGCAATCTCATGGTGCTGCTCGTCGACGACACCGTCGTGTACGTGCGGCCCTTCTACGTTCGCAAGGAACCGACAACGGAGAGTCCCGAGGCGACGGAGCCGTTGATCGAGTTCGTGGCGGTCGTGCAGGACGAACGGATCGGCTTTGCCCCCACCTACGCCGGCGCGTTGTCGCAGCTGTTCGGCATCCCGCTCGACCAGGCGGCGGCGCTCGTCGGTGGAGATCCGACGGACCTTGGCGAAGGGCCGACGGGTTCGATCGATCTCGGCGACGTGCCGGAGGGGGTCGCCCAGCGGCTCGACGAGATTCTCGACACGTTCACCGAGGCCGAAGCGGCGCTTCCGGACTTCGCCGAGTACGAACGGCTCCAACGACAGGCCCTCGAAGATCTTCAAGCGCTCCTCGACGCTGTCGAGTCGGGCGACGTCAGCGATCCGCTCGACGGCGAAGAAGCCGACGCCGCCTGACTTAGCCCTTGCGGGCGATCGGCTGCCACCCGGCCGGCTTCGAGGTCCCTGACCGCCACGTGCTCGTCGACCGTGCAGTCGCCGGCGTTTGTGGCTCGGTCTTGGGGGTTTGGGCTGGGATGACGGTGAGCGTCGGTGTATCGATCGATTCGAGCACGGATCCGATCGAGGACTGCAGCGACGCGATCTTGTCGGCGAGCACGGTCGAACGCTCGCGGGACCGATCAACGGCCTCGAAGTCCTGCATCGAGGGGCCCTCTGCATCGGGATCGAGCGCGACCTCGATGAATCGCAATCGCGTGTCGAGCTGACGGATCTGCTCGGACATGACGTCGAGAAGATCACCTTCGGTGGCTGGCGTCAGGGCAGCAGCAGTGAACGGCATCGGGGGAGGTCCTTTGGTCGTGCCCGCTTGACGGCCCTCTCCGAGATGGAGACGCTACCGCACGCCACCGAGCGTGGCGTGGCAATTCGACATCGAATCCGACACTCGCGACGGGTACGGTGCTCCCATGACGACCGATCCGCTCTCCCAGGTCGACGCTGCCGTCGACGCATTGCTCGCCGAACACGATCCCACGTCGCTCCCGACGGCGGAGTTTCTCGGCCACAAGTTCGATGCGGGCCTCGCGGCCGTCCACTTTCCCGTCGGGCGAGGCGGCCTCGGACTCGCGCCCAATCTGCAACGCCACGTCGAGCGGCGTCTCCTCGACGCCGGCGCTCCGTCCGACGACCCGGTCACGTTCTTCAAGTGGCTCGCGGGGCCGACGATCCTCACCCACGGGTCAGACGAGGTGAAGGACCGCTTCCTGCGGCCGATGTTCACGGGCGAGGAGAAGTGGTGCCAGCTCTTCAGCGAACCGGGTGCCGGCTCGGACTTCGCCGGACTGGCGGCCAAAGGCATCCAAGACGGGGAGGAGTGGGTGGTGAATGGCCAGAAGGTCTGGAACACGCTCGCCCACTTGGCGGATTGGGGCATGCTCGTCGTCCGCACCGACCCGAATCAGCCGAAGCACAAGGGCATGACCTACTTCGCCGTCGACATGCGTGCCGAAGGCGTCGAGGTTCGTCCGCTCCGACAGATCACCGGCGAGGCCGAGTTCAACGAGGTGTATCTCACCGACGTTCGAGTGCCCGATGCCAATCGCATCGGCGACGTCGGCGAAGGCTGGCGCGCCGCGCTCACGACGCTCATGAACGAGCGCGTCTCGATCGGCGGGGGAACCCCCAAGCGTGGAGGTGGTTCGGTCGGCGAGCTCGTTGCGACGTGGAACAAGCTGCCCGACCACGAAAAGACGCCGGTCCGCCGGGATCAGATGATGAAACTGTGGGCCAAGGCTGAAGCCCTCCGTCTCACCAACATGCGGGCCTCTCAAAACCGCAAGGTCGGCAATCCCGGACCCGAGGGATCGGTCGCAAAGATTATGTTCGCCGAACTGAACAAGGACGTGTACTCGACCACCGTCGATTTCCTCGGGGCAGATGGACAGATCGAGTACGACTACACCTTCCGTCGGCCCGAGACGCTCGACGTGTCCGGGACTGCAGCCGGCCCGCGTTATGCGTTCTTGCGTGCGCGAGCGAACAGCATCGAGGGCGGCACCACGGAGATCATGAAGAACATTCTTGGCGAGCAGGTCCTGGGCCTACCCGGTGAGCCACGAGTCGACAAGGAGATTCCGTGGATCGACGTTCCGAGATCCTGAAGGCACTGCTCGACCCTCGGCGCCTCGCCGTCGCAGGAGCCATGGTCGGTCAGACGCGCACGACCGCCGAGCTCGCAGCAGCTTGTGAGTTGTCGGAGCCCGACGTGCTGTCCGCCGTCGCCGATCTCCGGACGGTCGGCCTCGTCGAAGCGGACGGGGATCGCTGGATTCTTCGCCCCGAGACGCTGCGTGCAATCGCTGGCGAGTTGGCCGACGAACCGCTTCCCATGGACCCAGCCATCGGGTTTGGCATGACTGAGAACGAACGCCAGGTGCTGTCTCGATACTTCGAGGGCACCAGCCTGATCGAGGTCCCGAGCTCTCGCGCCAAGCGACTGATCGTGCTCGAGCGGCTTGCGCTCGAGTTCGACATCGGTCGTCGCTACACCGAGGACGAAGTGAACGATCTCCTCCGCCGTTTCAGCCCCGATGTCGCCGCCCTGCGTCGTCACTTGATCGACGAGGGCCTGCTCGATCGGGGCGAGGGCACGTATTGGCGCAGCGGAGGACGCGTCGAGACCTAAGTTGGCGGCGTGCAGGCTGTCGAGGTCCCCGATGAGTTGGTCGACGCATGTGGCGACGACCCCAATCTGCTGTGTGAATGGGTCTTCGATCGCACAGATCACCAGACGTGGGCGCGCCTCGCCGATTGGTTCGTCGACCGGCCGCTCCGGATCCTCTTCATCATCGTGTTCGCGTGGTTCATCAACCGCGTGCTCGGACGGGTCGTCACGCGGTTTGCCGAGGAACTCGCAGAGCGGTCCGGGAGAGACCCGGTCCGCGAGGCGGAGGACGCCGAGGTCGACAACCCGCTCCTCCGGACCGTCGAACGGCTGCGACTCACCTCAGAGCAAGAAGGACGATCGAAGCGTCGGGCCCTGACACTGGGCGCCATGATGCGCAGCTTCGTGGGGATCGCCGTCTGGACCACGGCCATCGTGATGATCCTCGGGGAGCTCGGCGTCTCGCTGGGGCCCCTCATTGCGAGCGCTGGTATCGCTGGCATCGCCATCGGCTTCGGCGCGCAATCGCTCGTCCGTGACGTGCTCGCCGGAGCGTTCGTGATCATCGAGGACCAATACGGCGTCGGCGACGTCATCGACGCCGGCGACGCAACCGGAGTCGTCGAAGAGGTCGGCTTCCGGACCACGAAGATTCGAGACATCGAAGGCGTCCTCTGGACGATCCCCAACGGCACGATCTCTCGAGTCGGCAACCACTCCCAGGTCTGGTCACGAGTCGTCTTCGACATCGATGTCGCCTACGACACCGATCTGGATGCCGCCTGCGCGGTGATGAAGACCGTGCTCGACGACTGTTGGCACGCACAGTCGGGAGCGACCACGATCATCGAAGAACCCGAGGTACTCGGCGTGCAGTCCTTCGGACCGGACGCCGTGACGATCCGAGCGATCGCCAAGACCGACCCCAGCGAACAGTGGGCCACGGCGCGGTGGGTCCGGGGTGAGCTCAAGAAGGCCTTCGACGCCGCAGGCATCGTGATTCCGTTCCCGCAACGTCGTGTGTGGGTGGAGAACGGTTCGCTCGGTCTCGAGGCTCCCTTCGATGCAGATTCCTGATCGTCTCGCAACACGTCGCGTCGTCGCTGTCGACGTTCACGCCGAAGGCGAGCCCGGGCGGGTCGTCGTCGACGCGGGGATCGAGTTTCCGGCGGGGACGATGCTCGAGAAGATGCGTTGGCTCGAGACGCACCACGACACGCACCGTCAGGTCATGCTCCGCGAACCGCGGGGCTACCCGGCGCTCTGCACGAACCTGATCGTGGAGTCCGATCACCCCGATGCCGATGCGGGCTTCATCGTGATGGAGCAAACCGAGTACCCACCGATGTCGGGGAGCAACACGATCTGTGTCGTCACGGCGCTGTTGGAGATGGGTCTCGTGGAGATGGTCGAGCCGGTCACCGAGCTGACGCTCGAAGCGCCTGCGGGGCTCATCCGCGTGCGTGCGTCCTGCTCAGGTGGAAAGGTCACTCGGGTCACGTTCCGCAACGTGGCGGCGTTCGTGTCCGCGCTGGACGTCGCCGTCGATGTTCCGACGCTCGGCGAGGTTCGGGTGGACCTCGCGTGGGGCGGCATGTTCTACGTGATCGCAGACGCCGATGAGCTCGGCGTCGATCTCGACTCGACGAACGGCGCCGAGATCACCCGAGTCAGCGAAATGATCCGGGTGGCGACCCTCGCCCAACACCCGGTGCACCATCCACTCGACGAAACCCTCAGCGGGCCCACGATCTCGCAGCTGTCCGGTCGACCACACCGCTCCGATGCGACGCGCCGGAACGCCGTGACGGTGGCGACGGGCACGCTCGACTGGGATCGACCGGACACGTGGACTGGCGCGCTCGATCGGTGCCCCTGCGGGACCGGAACCTCGGCCGCGATGGCGGTTCGCCACGCTCGGGGGTTGCTCCGCGTCGATGAACCCTTCGTGCACGAGGGGCCCCTGGGCACGATCTTCGAGGGTCGGATCGTCGAGGAGACCGAGCTAGGGGGCCGTGCTGCGGTGATCCCCGAGATCGGCGGGCAGGGATGGATCACCGGCATCGGTGAATATGTCGTCGACCCGACCGACCCCTTCCCGGCCGGGTACACGATCGGCGACTTGTGGCCGTGAAACCCTGGGGGTGAAGCGACTCCCGGTCACGTTGGTGTGTCTGACCCCGAAGTGACTTCGCCTGGTCAGTGGCGGATCACCGTGCTGGCCTCGACATGTGCGGGAATGTCGAGCGGGGGCATCGGGCGACCGAAGTAGTACCCCTGGGCGGAGTCACAGCCCAGCTCGAGCAGCAGCCGCCGTTGTTCGTCCGTCTCGACTCCTTCTGCCACGACGGAAAGGTCGAGTGAGGAGGCCAGGCCGAGCACTGATCGGATGATCATCGTTGCGTCGCGATCGACGCCGAGCCCCCGGACGAACGACTGGTCGATCTTGAGCACGCTCACAGGGAACTGGTGGAGATGCGTCAGCGACGAATAGCCGGTCCCGAAGTCGTCGATGGCGAGCTGGACGCCCGTTGCTCGGAGCCGCTCGAGTCGATCGACAACGCCATCGGGGTCGTCGATGAGCGCCGTCTCGGTGATCTCGCAGCACAGCGAGCTCGGGTCGAGCTGCGACGTTTCGAGACCCTCGGCGACGAGGTCAACGATGGAATCGGACAAGAGCTGTCGACGCGAGAGGTTCACTCGAAGGTGAAGGTCCCGACCGACCAGAGGTCGGATCTTCGCCATCGCTTCGCATGCGGTTCCGAACAGCTCGGCGCCGAGGGGCATCATGAGATCAGTGGCCTCGGCAGCAGCGATGAAGTCCGCTGCGGAGACGAGGCCACGTTGGGGGTGTCGCCATCGGGCGAGCGCTTCGAAACCAACCAGTCGTCTGTCGCGGAGCCGAACCTCGGGCTGAAGCCACACTTCGAACTGGCCCGTTCCGAGTGCGGCGCGCATGTCGGCGATCAACTGCCGGCGTTCCTCGACCCGTTGACGGGTGTGATCGTCATAGATCGCGTAGCGGTTGCGGCCCGCCTGCTTCGCTTCGTACATCGCGAAGTCGGCACGGGCGAGGAGTTCCTCGGCGGTGAGGCCAGATTCGGCGCTGGCGACCCCGATCGAGATCGTTTGCGCGACCGACGTCGTTTCGAGATCGATGGGTTGGGACACGGCGTGGAGCATTCGATCGGCTACCGACGCTGCGGAGAGCGCATCGGTGATTGCCGTCGAGACGATGACGAACTCGTCACCTCCGACGCGTCCGACCACGTCCGTGTCGCGGACCAGAGTGCGGAGTCGGTCGGCCACCGCGGTGAGGATGCGGTCGCCAGCGGCGTGCCCGTGCGCATCGTTGACGTCCTTGAAGTCGTCGAGATCGATGAACATGACCGTCAGCTCGGGCGAACGGGCGAGCGTCTCGTGCAACAGATTGATCAGCGATCCTCGATTGGGGATGCCCGTGAGCGCGTCATGGCTCGCCGCAAAGGCGAGACGTTCAGCGAGCTGGAGTCGTTCGCTGACGTCCTCGGTGTGGACGACACCGAGTCGCAACTCGCCGTCGACGACTTTGCCGGCGACATGACAGCGAAGCGTCCGCTGCTGTGCACGATGTTCGGGGAAGGCCACCTCGAACTCGGCGGTGCCGGTCTCGGCCAGAACCTCCCGCCAGTCCTGTCCGTCGACGATCCATGGATCGATGGCTTCGACCGGTGCGCCGATGACCATGTCCGCGGGTAGTCCCGTGATTTCGCCATGGCGGTCGTTCACGTCGAGGACCTGCCCTTGCTCGCCGAAGCGAAGCAAGGTGACGCCGAGCGGCGCGTGGTTGACGGCGAGCTCATACCGGTCCTGCCATTCCGAGAGCGTGGCGGCGTCGTCGATCACATCGGCGATGCTCTGCAGGAGGTGGAGATCGTTGGTTGTCCATTGGATGCCGGACCGTACGGAGGCGACGCCGAGTGCGCCCCGATGGTTCGTTGGATCGCCGATGGGGGTGATGAGGATTCCGGCAAAGCCACGGGGCTCCATGTAGGACTGGATCAGCGACGTCGGCGGATGAGTCGCGTCGACCCAGATGGTCTCGAAGGCGCGATCCGCGAACTGCAGCTCCTCGATCGACGGATCGGCGAAGGGCTTGCCGTCGACCGCCCAGTCGATTCGGCGCTGACCGGTCGGGTGGTGCGGGTCGCGGAGCACGAAGACCGCGCGGTCACCGCCAACGAGGCGCGCGCTCTGGTCGATGAGATGCGGGACCACCTCCGTCCAGCGGTCGTCCGGTTCGCTGCGTCGGAGCCGGCTGCGGGCCTCGCGAATGACCTCGTCCACCACGAGTCGGCTCCGGAGATCGTTGGTGATACGTGAGCTCGGGTCGTCTTCGGTCATGCGGACAACGAGCCCCGGTCCGTGCTCCAGCTCGATCGCACGGGCGGTGATGAACGTCGGGACCTCGGCTCCGTTCGTTGCCACGAGACGACACTGCGCGCCGAGATCGTCACCATCGATGTCGAAGCGCCGGATCAGATTCTCGGCCAACCGTTCGACGTCATCGGCGTGCACCATTTCGAGCGCCGATCGGCCCACGAGCTCGTTTGGCGCGGCGTCGAGGACGAGTGAGAGGGACGGGCTCACCCAACGAACGGTGGCGTCGACGTCGATGACGGTGACGAGCTCGTTCGACGTCGAATAGAAGGCGTCCAGCCAAGCGGTGGTGAAGACGTGGTCATCTCGCACGGTGTGCCAATCGGCACGAGTCGCCTGGTCGTCAAGTGTCTTCGTGCGCGACCGTGTCGAGCTGGGCGAGACTGTTCTCCCATGGCCTCGCCTCGTCCTGACCTACAAACCCTCCGAGAGATCGAGCAGCGGGTGCTCTGGTTGGCGTGCCGCATCGTCGATGCGGCCAACCAGCGTCCCGGCGAGGTCAAGGTGGGTGGGCATCAAGCGTCGTCGGCGTCGATGGTGTCGATCATGACGGCGCTGTGGTTCGGCCACATCGGTGGCGAGGACAAGGTTGCCGTCAAGCCCCACGCGTCGCCGGTCTACCACGCCATCAAGTACCTGACCGGGGAGCTCGATCGAAGCTACCTCACGACGCTTCGTCAGCTCGGCGGCCTTCAGGCGTATCCCTCCCGCACGAAGGATCCGGACGTGTCGGACTTCTCGACTGGCTCGGTCGGTCTGGGTGCGGTGGCACCACTGTTCTCGGCGTTGACGCGCCGGTACGTCCAGGATCACGCGCCGGGTCGGCCCGACGCTCGGTTCATCGCCCTCGTCGGCGATGCGGAGCTCGACGAAGGCAACGTCTGGGAGGCGATCGCCGATCCGGCGACCGAGGGGCTCCACAACTTCACCATGGTCGTCGACCTCAACCGGCAGAGTCTCGACCGTGTGATCCCCGACATCGCGGCCCTGCGGCTCCAACGGTTCTTCGAGGAGGCCGGCTGGCATGTGGCCGAGGCCAAGTACGGCGGCCGACTCTCGGCGGCGTTCGCCGGTGAGGGGGGCGATGCGCTGCGCGCCCACATCGATGCGATGTCGAACGAGTGGTACCAGTCTCTCTTCGCTCTCCACGGCGCCGACTTCCGGGCAAAGTTCCTGAGCGGCGCCGATGCAGCCGTTGCCACGTTCGCCGCCAGCCTTGACGATGAGGCGCTTCGCTCGACCGTGACGGATCTCGGTGGACACGACCTCGGCTTGCTGCTCGACACGTTCGACGCCTGCGATGCGGTGACGGATCGTCCGAGTGTCGTGTTCGCGTACACGATCAAGGGGTGGGGCCTGCCGATGGCGGGTGATCCGCTCAACCATGCCGCGCTGTTGACACCCGACCAGATCGACGACTTTCGGTGTCGGCTCGGCCTTGATGCGACCACCGAATGGGATCGGTTCGATCCGGAGTCTGCGGCCGGAAGGCTCTGTGATTCTGTGGGCGGCGCCATCAACAACGCGCAGCCCGTGCCTCGGCCGGCGCTTCCGATCCCCGATGCGGCACGAGGCGTCGTCACGACCGGCACGGCGTCCACGCAGGAGTCGTTCGGTCGAGTGCTGACCTCGCTCGGCGACATCGATGGCGTTGCCCAACGGATCGTGACCACCGCGCCCGACGTCTCTATCTCGACCAACCTCGGTGGCTGGATCAATAAGACCGGGGTGTACAGCCATACGGAGCGAGACGATCATGGCGGCGCCGATCGGCTGCTCAAGTGGGCGCCCTCGCCGTCGGGTCGCCACATCGAGCTCGGCATCTCCGAGATGAACCTGTTCATGCTCCTCGGTCAGCTGGGCTTGAGTCATGACCATCACGGTCACCATCTGCTGCCGATCGGTGCGGTGTACGACCCGTTCGTGCTTCGTGGTCTCGATGCGTTCATCTATGGCGTCTACAACGCGTCCCGATTCGTCGTGGTCGGAACGCCCGCCGGCGTGACGTTGGCCCCGGAGGGTGGGGCGCACCAGTCGACGATCACGCCGTCTGTCGGCGCAGAGCTGCCGGGTGTGCACTACGCCGAACCGGCGTACGCGACCGAAGTCGACTGGCTGCTGTGCGACGCGTTGCGCTCGCTCGGGAGCGTGGATGGCGAGAGCACGTATCTCCGGCTGTCGACGCGACCAATCGATCAGGCGCCCTTTGCAGCGGCTGTCGAGCGGCACGGCGAGGAGGCGTTGCGCTCGCTCGTGCTCGCCGGCGGCTATCGACTGGTCGATGCACCGGTCGACGAGCGACCCGGAGTCACCATCGTCACGACAGGAGCGATGGCACCCGAGGCGATCGCCGCTGCGACGGAGCTCGACGATGAAGGCGTCGCCGCCACCGTCGTCCACCTCACGAGTCCGGATCGGACCTATCGAAGCTGGCAACGGCGCTACGCAGAGTCGGCTCGATCCGCCGAGGTGGTCCGAGCGCCAAGCCACCTGCATCGCCTCGTGCCCGCCGCCGAACGGGTTCGGCCGGTCGTCTCCGTTCACGACGGAGCGAGCCACAACCTCGCGTGGATCGGATCGGCGCTCGGCACGAGCCAGGTCGCCCTCGGCGTCGATCGATTCGGGGAGTCGGGCACGATCGCGGATCTTCATCGGGTGACCGGGATCGACGCCGGTGCGATCGTGAATGCTTCCTTGATCGCCGTTCATGAGTGAGCGACTGCAGCGGGGACTCTGGCTGACGGCGGGGCTCGCGTGCGTGGCCATCGGTGGCATCGGCATCGTCGTGCCGGGTCTGCCGACGACGGTGTTCTTCATCATGGCTGCCGGCGCATTCGCCCGTTCGAACGAACGGCTCGAGGCCTGGGTGCTTGGCTTGCCGGGCATCGGCAAGGCGGTCAGCGACTACCGTGCCGGGCTCGGGATGCCGAGGCGGGCAAAGGTGCTGGCGCTGACGATGCTGACCGCGGCGGTGCTGGTCAGCACGATCCTGGTCGACGTCTGGTGGATCCGCGGCGTGATTCTCGCCGTTGGTGCGATCGGCTTCGCGTACATATGGCGCATCCCCACAACCCCCACGTCACTTCGGGGTCAGACACCAACGTGACCGCGTCGCCGACGCGTCAGGGTCGGATGAGCACCTTGCCTCGGGCACGGCTCGTGGCGATGTAGTCGTAGGCGGCCACCACATCGCACAGAGGGAACTCCCGGTCGATGTGCGGCGTGACTTGGCCGGTTGCGACGTGCGTGACCAGCGCCGCAAGTCGCTCATGGGTTTCAGCGGAGACGAAGATCGACACGTCTCGGCGCGACATGGCGAAGCGTGCGGTCAGCCGGGCCATGGGAAACATCGGGCCGAAGACCTTGCTCGACTTCTCGGCGCTGACCAGGACGACTCGGCCGTTGTCGCTGAGCCCACGGAAGTAGTCGGCTGCGGTGCGACCGCCGATGCATTCGATCACGACGTCGTGGGTCGTGTCGGTGAAGTCGGTGGAGGTGTAGTCGACGACCTGGTCGGCGCCGAGTAATCGGACCAACTCGACGTTGCGTCCGCTGCAGACGCCGGTGACCGATGCCGCGCCGGCGGCCTTTGCGAGTTGGACCGCGAAATGCCCAACGCCCCCGGAGGCCCCGTTCACCACGACGGACTTGCCGGCGACCTCGCCTTTCTCGATCGCCTGGAGCGCAGTGACGCCGGCGATGGGGAGTGCCGCGCCTTGGTCGAAGGTGACGGTGTCTGGTAGCTGCGCGATTCGGTCGACGGAGGCGACGGCGAGCTCGGCGAAGGCGCCGACGAACTTCCCGAAGACGCGGTCACCGACTCGGTAGTCGGTGACATCGGGACCGACGGCTTCGATCAGGCCAGCGCCGTCGGATCCGACGATGGGTTGTTTGGGTGCTCGTAGTCCTTCGGTGAGGCGGACCATCAACGGCGTACCAGTGGCGAGGTGCAGGTCGGCCGGGTTGATCGAAGCTGCAGCGACTCGGACGAGCACTTCGCCGGGGCCGGGCTCGGGGTCGGGTTGGTCGGAGAGGGTGATCTGGTCGAGGCCGTAGCCGGTGATCTGTGCCGCCTTCATCGTGGGATGCCTTTCGAAGTATGAATGGATAGAACGTACAACGTACGCGTACACCGTACGTTCTACACGTACACCGTACGTGATTCAACCGCTAGGCTTGTGACGCATGTCGAGTTCCGACGACCGTCGCCCCCTCACACGAGCTCGGGTCGTCGATGGTGCCATTGCCTATGCGGACGAGCACGGTCTCGCCGCACTGAGCATGCGCAAGCTCGCGGCGTCGCTCGGCTTCGAGGTCATGGCGCTCTACAACCACGTCGCCAACAAGAACGATCTCGTGACGGCGATCACCGATCGAGTCGCTGAACACGTGGACATGCCGGACTACGCCGCGGACCCAATCGGCGCCCTCCGGGCCAATTCGCTGTCGCTGCGAGCTGCGCTCGAGGCCCACCCCTGGGCGGCGATGAACTGGGTCACGACGATGCCCGGGCCTGGACGCTGGACGCTGATGGAATGGCAGCTCCGGGCATGCGGCGCCGTACCAGGACTCTCCGACGAACAAGCGCACCATCTGTTCCACGCCGTCGGCAACCACGTTGTCGGCTACGTCCTACAGAATGTCGTCATGCCGTTCCCCGTCGAAGACATGCACGACATCATTCGGACGATCAAACGCGATCTCGACCCCGTCGAACACGCCTACGCGCTCGAACACCTCGCCCAACACGAACGCGGCGACCACGGCGAGTCCTTCGGAATCGTGCTCGACCTCATCCTCACCACCATGGGGTCAAGTCCCAACAAGTAACAGGAGACTCGCCGCGGCTGATGACCGGCACCTGTTACTTGTTGGGACTTGACCCCAGGCGCATCTGCTGGACTTGGGCGGACAAGCCGCCGTCGAGCACCCAGAGCTGGCCGGTTGCGTAGCGGGCTTCGTCGGACGCCAACCAGTTGACGAGGTTGGCCATGTCGGTCGGTGTGCCGATCGTTCGCAACGGGTGCACCGCTGCGGCCTCGGCACGGACGTCGGCCGGATCGGTGCCATCGGGAAAGAACTGCTGCAACATCGGGGTGTCGACGTAGCCGGGACAGATTGCGTTGACCCGAATTCCCTCGGGTCCGTGGTCGCACGCCATTGCCTTGGTGAGCGCGTGGACCGCGCCCTTCGAGGCGCAATATGCGGCGAGACCGGGATCGGCGATGAAGCCGTCGTAGCTTCCGAAGTTGACGATCGAGGGGTTGGTGCCTCGGCGGAGCAGTGGCAGGGCGTGTTTGGAGGTGAGGAACGTGCCGGTCACGTTGATCGCCATGATGCGGTTGAAATCGTCGAGTGACGTCTCCTCGACGGTTGCCTCGATTTCGATGCCGGCGGCGTTGACGAGGGTGTCGAGCGAGCCAGTGACCTCCTCGACGTGCGCCATGGCCGCGATGACCTCGGCCTCGCTCGTCACGTCGAGCCGGACGAATGTCCCCGGAGCGTCCGCGCCATCGAGCGACCCCGCCTCGCTCAGGTCGGCGGCGAACACGGTCGCTCCCTCGTCGACGAATCGCTGGCAGATCGCTCGACCGGCGCCGCCACGCCCACCGGTCACGAGCACGGTCCGGCCGTCGTGCATGCCCGTCACGTCGACGCCTGTCGGTAGGCGTCGAGCACGAGCCCATGAAAGTGATGCAGGGCATGTTCGGACAAGCCTGACCCTGACGGGTCGTTGACGATCCGGCCCTGATCGAACGCCGATGTCGACATGCCCCGCTGAACGCTCTCGACCAGGCCAATGTCTTCGACCTGCAGGACCTCGTCGAGGTACCGGATCGATTCGAGCTCGGCGTCGTTGGGATCGGGTGTCTCGAGGAAGAAGTCGTACGTCTCGCGCGTCCGGTTTGGTCCGACCGGGATGATCTTCAGGACGATCATGTTGCCTCGGCCGGGATATCGCATCAGGCACGTGTTGGGCCACAGCCACCACACGGCGTGATCGCGGACGGTCGCGTCGGTGACGTCGTAGGCGGAGTTGGAGTCGCCACGCCCAGCCTCGGCCATGTGGCTCGAATAGATCCCATGCGTCGTCACCGTGTAGGTGTCCATGTCGACGAGCGACACGAAGTCCTGGTGCGCGACGTGGCAGTGGTAGCACTCGAGGAAGTTGTCGACCACGTTCTTCCAGTTGGACGCAATGTCGTACTCGAGTCGGTGGGCGAACGTGAGCTCGCCGACATCGGGCGCCCAGCGTGCGATCTCGTCGGCGAGGTCCCCAGCCTGTTCGGCCAAGGGCGCGGCGTTCGGCTCGAGATTGACATACACCATGCCGCCGAACTCGGTGATCTGTACCGAGTCGAGGCAGATGGTCGACGTGTCGAAGTCGACCAGGTTGCTGGTGTGGCGCGCCGCTTTCAGCTGGCCAGTGAGGTCGTAGGACCAGGCGTGGTACGGACAGACGAGGTTGGCCGTTGTGCCGCGACCTTCAACGAGATGATGGGCCCGGTGCTTGCACACGTTGTAGAACGCGCGGAGCTGACCGTCTCGTCCACGCACCGCCACGACCGGCATACCGCCGATCTGATCGGCAACGTAGGAGCCGGACTCTCGCAGCGACTCGACATGACACAGCCATTGCCAGGTCTGACGAATGATCTGCTGCTGATCGGCCTCGAACCACTCCGCCTTGGTGTAGGCGTCAGCGTGCAAGGACGACGAGCGGCTCGGATCGATGTCCCAGCCCCCGGCGATCGACGCGTGTGACATGGCCGAACGGTAGCGGCGAGCGAGCCCTGGACTCGCTTTGGGCTCTCAGTCCCAGATGGGTCGGAGGCGTTCGGCTCGGCCTCGCCGGTGATCAGCGAGTGCCTGTTGTCCGGCTTTGAGCGCTGGCGCCATGGTGAAGACGAAGAAGAGTGTTGCGATGCCCAAGTCGCCACCGAGGAGCACGCCGCCGGCCACGATCGACAGTTCGATCCATCGGCGAACCGTGAAGGGATCTCGGCCCCGGTCTTCAGCAGCGCGCATCAACAGTTCGATCGCTCCGCCGGTGAGCCCAGCGTGGATCACGAGCGCCACGCCTGAGGCGATCGACAGCGTGCCCATGACGACGAACAGGATTCGGATCGCGAGGGGCTCGGGGTCGTTGATGAGCGCCATGAACGTGTCGACCGCAACGCCGTTGGCGAGGATGTAAAAGATGCCTGATGGCTTCGGTGGTCGCTTGAGAAGTGCAGCGACGACGAACAGCGCGCCGGTGAACACCCAGCCGGCCTGCCCCAGGCTGATGCCGAGGCGGTCGCGAAGGGCGGTGAGCATGACGTCGTAGGCGGGGACGCCGAGGCGGGCGTGGACGAAGAGCGAGACGCCCAAACCGATGAGTGTCGATCCGGCGAAGAGCGAGATCAGCTGCTTGACGCTGCGGCGGTTCTCAGGCTTGTGGGTCATGCGATTGGCGGCCACAACGCCATGTCGAGAGATGCCCGAGAACCAGTCGACCGAGGTGCGCGCAACGGCCCGGCCAGAGCTGGCAGTGCGATGGGCGCGATCGGACAACGTCATGTCCTCATTAACGACACATCCGGGCCATTTCCATCCTGCTTTTGGTGGGTCGTGGGTCACGTTGTGGTGTGAAAGGTGCGACATCGCTGAAGCGACGCCGCGCACCGTCCGATCTCTACTCTGACGATCGCTCGATCCGTGTGCGGTCGACCGCCGGGGATCGCCGTCTTCTGGTGCGAAGAAGTCTGGAGTGATCCCCCGTGAGCGTCACCGAATCTGAGCCCGCCGCGGCTGCCCCTGTGCCCGAAACGCCTCGTCGCGGACTTGAGTGGCTGACCACGAACGTGCGCGCCGACTTGCTGTCTGGCCTCGTTGTTGCCCTCGCCCTCATCCCGGAGGCGATCAGCTTTTCGATCATCGCCGGAGTTGATCCCAAGGTCGGTTTGTACGCGTCGTTCTCGATCGCCATCGTGATCTCGATCGCTGGCGGTCGCTCGGGCATGATCTCGGCGGCGACCGGCGCGATGGCGCTCGTGGTCGTGCAGCTCGTCGCCGATCACGGCGTCGGCCACCTCTTCGCCGCCACGATCCTCGCCGGCATCCTCCAGATCGTGTTCGGCGCCCTCGGCGTGGGCGAGCTGATGCGCTTCGTTCCCCGATCGGTGATGGTCGGCTTTGTAAATGCGCTGGCGATCCTCATCTTCCTCGCGCAGGTTCCGCACATCACCCTCTCGGACGGCGATCAGTCCCAGCTCGGGATGAACCTGCTGTTCATCGCCCTCGGCCTGGCGATCATCTACGGGCTGCCCCGTCTGACCACGGCCGTCCCGTCGCCGCTCGTCGCCATCGTCGTGCTCTCGGCGATCGCGATGTCGGGCGGGCTCGAACTTCCCACCGTCGGCGACATGGGCGAGCTGCCCTCGGCGCTGCCGTGGGTGGCGCTGCCCGATGTGCCCTTCACCCTCGAAACGCTGCGGATCATCGCCCCGTACGCCTTCACCCTCGCACTCGTCGGCTTGCTCGAATCGCTCCTCACCGCGACGTTGCTCGACGACCTCACCGACACCGACTCCGACAAGAACCTCGAAGCTCGCGGCCAGGGCATCGCCAACGTCGTCACGGGCTTCTTCGGCGGAATGGCCGGCTGCGCCATGATCGGCCAGTCGATCATCAACTTCCGCTCCGGTGGCCGCGGTCGCCTCTCGACCCTGGCGTCGGGCGTGTTCCTACTCATCTTGATCATGGCGCTCGGATCGCTCGTCGCCCGAATCCCCATGGCGGCGCTCGTCGCCGTGATGATCATGGTCTCGGTCGGCACGTTCGACTGGCGAAGCGTCGCCCCGAAGACGCTCCGCACCACGCCACGTCCAGAGTCCCTCATCATGGTCGCAACTGTCGTGACGACGATTCTCACCCACAACCTCGCCTACGGCGTGGGTGTTGGCGTCGTCTTCGCGGTCATCGCCTTCGCCCGTCAGGTCTCGGAGGTCGTCAAGGTCACCAGCGTGCTCGACCCCGACAACACCGAACGCCTCTACGCCGTGCATGGCGAGCTCTTCTTTGCATCGACCAACAAGCTGGTGCACGAGTTCCACTACGACCAGGTCAAGGTCGACCGGGTCGAGATCGACTGCTCCAACGCCCGCATATGGGATACCTCAGCGGTCGCCGCTCTCGACGCGGTCGTCGCGAAGTTCGCCGAACGCGGCATCGAGGCGCACCTCGTCGGCCTCAACCCCCACGCCCAACGCCTCCACGACAAGACGACAGGCACATTGTCGGCCCACTGACTCAGTCGGAGCTGGAGGGGCGTTGGCGAAGTTGTTTGGTTTGAGAGCGGCGGCGTTTTGCGTCGACGCGGCGACGTTGCGATGACTTCGACGGCTTCGTTGCCCGTCGGGCACGGCGGACCTCGAGCGCGGTCCGGACACGACTGGCGAGTCGCTGTTCGGCGATGTGGCGGTTGCGGAGCTGACTGCGTTCGTCGTCGGCGACCACACGAAGCTCGGCGCCAAAACGCTCGACCAAGCGACGCCGCTGCTCGTCGGTGACGGCGGTCGAATCGACGATCATCCACACGAGCTCGACCCGGGTGGCGGCCTTGTTGGCGTGCTGGCCACCAGGCCCCCCGGACGCGCGGAATCGCACCGACAGCTCGCTGTCGGGGATCACGAATCCCGGGCGCACGGTGATGGGCATGGGTCCAGTGTGGCGCAGGACAGCCCGGACGCAGACAGGTACCGTACGGCGATGGCATCCGACGTCGCCGACATGCAGAACATCCGGGCGGTGCAGACCCCGCTTCGGGAGCGTGATGCGGACAGCTACGGGAGTGCCGTCGTGACGCCCGTGGCGGGCTCGATGGGCGCCTACGTCGACGGACTCGACATCGCTCCGGGGAGCGACCTCGACCCGCTCCTTCGGCTTCTCGACGATTTCAAAGCCGTCATGATTCGAGATGCCGACTCCGCTCTGACCGTCGAGGAGTACGCCGCCTTTGGGCGCCGTCTCGGTGACCTCGCTGTCGACCCCTTCGTCGCCCCACCGTTCCCGGCTCATCCCGAGGTGATGGGGCTCATCCGCGAAGCCGACGACACGGCGTACAACTTCGGCGGCGACTGGCACAGCGACGGCAGCTACCTCGCCGAGCCCGGTGGCTACACCGTGTTGTGGGCGAAGGAGATCCCGCCCGTGGGAGGCGACACGTTGTTCGCCGACATGGAGCTCGCTTGGGAGTCGCTCAGCCCGACCTTCCGCGAGATGCTCGACGGCCGACGTTGCGCCCATGCGGCCACGGGTTCGGGGGCGAAGGTCGCCATCGCCCGCAAGGGCGACTACGCCGCAATCAACTTCGGGGATGCGCCCGATCGGATCGAACATCTGCATCCGATCAAGCGAATCCATCCGCGCACTGGTCGACCGTCGTTGTTCGTCAACCAGGCGTACTCCGTTCGGATCGAAGGGTGGTCCGAGGACGAGTCGGCGGGAATCCTGAAGTTCCTTTTCGAACACAGCCGGTCGCCGGCGATGACGGCCCGCTTTCGGTGGACGCCGGGGGCGATCCTGATCTGGGACAACCGTGTCACGACGCACTACGCGATCGGTGACTACGGCGGCCACCGGCGCGAGATGTATCGACTCGCCGTGACGGGGGAGCGGCCGCAATGACCGGCTGGTGGACGGCCCCGACCTCCGAACGTGATGCCCGCGTCGAACTCGCCGCGGCGTATCGGGCGGTCGCCGACTTCGGGTGGACCGACCTCGGCGCCACGCATCTCAGCGTCGCGGTACCGGGCGAGGACGACGCGTACCTCGTACTGCGCGAGGGTCTGTTCTTCGACGAGGTGACGGCGAGCAACCTCGTGAAGGTCGGTGTGGACGGCGTGATTCGTGCCGGCGAGCCGGGCGACACGGTGAATCCGGCGGCGGTCACGATCCATTCGGCGCTGCACGACGCACGCCCGGACGTGGCATCGGTGATGCACACGCACACGCCTGCTGGTCTGGCGCTCACCAACCATCCCGATGGCGTGCTTCCGCTGTCGCAGCACGCAATGCGCTTCTGGAAATGCCACGGCAGCCACGTCTACGAAGGCATCGCGCTCGACGATGACGAGGGCCCGAGGCTGGCAGCCGATCTCGCCGACCACGAGCTGTTGCTCCTCCAGAACCACGGTTTGCTCACGGTCGGCCCGGACGTTCCGAGCGCGTTCAGTGCGCTGTACTACGCCGAGATCACCGCGCAGATGCAGCTCGCGAGCATGTCGTCTTCTGCCGAGTCGATCACCATCCACTCCGAGACCGGTGCACGGACACGGGAGCAGTACGACGCGAGCCGGGGCTACATGTACCGCGACTGGCTCGGCGTGCTGCGTGCCGTAGAACGAAAGCACCCCGACTTCGCCGACTGAGTCGACGACGCCGGGGTGCGTTCGGTCATGCGCTCATGGAGAGCGATGGTGGTCACGTTGGGGTCTGACCCCGAAGTGACCGGTCTGATGACTCAGACGAGGTGACGGGCGCGGGTGGCCTCGTTGCGGGCGGCGTCGAGGCGGCTGCGCGAGTCGTTGAGTTCGGTGATCGAAGCGCCGGTGGCCCGAAGATCCTGATGATCGTTCCAGGCGTTGAGCAGGACGCTGATTGCTTTGCGGTGCATGGTGCTCATGGTGGTGTCTCCTGGTTGAGAGTCGCTCCGAGGGCGTTCGAAGCGATGACCTCATCATGACGAAATTCGTGCAGTGTGTGGCACTGAAGTCACTGCCGGAACGGTTCCTATACAGTGGATCACACTGTGATCGACGAACTGGACAGAGAAATCCTCCGTATCCTCAGCGTTGAAGCTCGGATCTCGAACATTGATCTGGGCCGTCGCATCGGCCTGAGTGCGAACGCTGCGGGAGCGCGAGTGCAACGCCTGGTCAAGGACGGCATCATTCGCGGGTTCCGCGCGGAGCTGAATCACGCCGCGCTCGGACGACCGATGGAGGCGTCGGTTGACGTGTGGCTGACCGACGACCGCGATCGCGAGGCCTTCATGGAGGTGGTCGCCGCAGACGATCGGGTGGTCGAGTGCTTTCACCTGACCGGGCCGCTGGACTTCCGGTTTCGGGCCCGCATCGCCGGCGCGGACGACCTGAACGAACTGCTCTCCCGGCTGCGGACCGAGGGCGGGGTACGTCAGACGGATACGCGGCTCGTTCTGGAACACGTCGCCGTCAATCCTCGGACCGCACCCGGCTGAGTCGTGAACGGTTCGAGGTTGGTGATGGCCGGGTGGTTCGCTACCCTCATCTCTCCAGCGACGCGGGGTGGAGCAGCCTGGTAGCTCGTCGGGCTCATAACCCGAAGGTCGCGGGTTCAAATCCCGCCCCCGCCACTACTGGAAGGCCCGGAGTCTCAATGGCTCCGGGCCTTCGACGTTTTCTGATCCCTCGCCTCAGGTCTTGCGATGGCCCTCGCGGATCCAATCGGTGATCATTGCGGCGAACATCTCTGGCTGGTCTGACCAGGAGAGATGTCCTGCGTCCGGGAAGATCTGGAGCGCACTGTTGGGCATGGCGTCGTGGAGGTGGTGCGCGTTGCTCACATCGAAGAGGGCATCGAGCTCGCCCCAGAAGATCTGCGTTGGCACGTCGATCTCGCCGACTCGACGTGCAATGGCCTCGCCGCTTCCTCGAAGATCGGCGAACCAGTGGATGACCTCGAACGCTCGGCCCGAGTACGCATTTTTGAAGTCGTCGACCTGGGTCGGGTTGTAGCGGTGGCGTATGGCGCCAAAGGTCGAAGTGAACGCAATGAGCGGGCCGGCGCCGAGGAGTGCAGTGTTGACGCGCAGGAACCCGAGGCGGGACATCAGGTTGATGAGTGTCGCCAGCTTGAGCGGCCCGGGAGCTCCGACGCTGTGTCCGACGACCAGGCTGGCGAGTCGGTGGTTGGGGGTGAGGGCATAGCTGAGTGCGGCCGCCATGCCGACGTCGGGTCCGACGAGGTGGATGTCGGTGAGATCCAGGTCATCGAGAATCTTGCCGAGGAGGTCGCCCTGGGCCGCCGGCGTCATGTCGTCGCGAGCGCCTTCGGACGCGCCGAAGCCGGGGAGGTCGATCGCGGTCACTCGAAATGACTCGGTGAGTGCCTCCCAGGATCCGACGAAGCTCAAGATGCTCTCGGGGAATGGGCTGAGAAGTACCACGGTCGGTGCATCGCTGGGTCCGGCCTGGGCGAGACGGATCTTGCGTCCGGCCAGCGTTCGGAACTCGGTGGGGATGTCGACCTCGGGATTGACGAATGTCGTTGCCGCCTTGCGAGCTCTGCGAATCCTGCGCCACTCCGGCGAGATGGCCCGGAATGTCGCCGCGTTGGCTCGGTCGTACACACTCAGCTTCTTCATTGGGTCGCCTCTGAAGTCTCGTTACGTACCGACTGGTACGTAACTCAGCCTACAGGCGTTCCGGACCGCTCGGTACGCTGGGGTTGTGGGGATTCGCTTATGAGCAGCTCGCACCGATCGAGCCGGGGCCGGCCCCCGACGTTCCGGCGTGAGCATGTGGTCGAGGTCGCGATGGACGCCTACTGGCGAGAGGGTCCCGACGCACTGTCGCTCAACGAGATCTGCCGGAGGGCCGACGTCTCGAAGCCCGGGCTGTACCGGTCACTCGGCGGCGAGGACGAGCTCATGGACGCAGCCCTCGACCGCTACGCCGAAGTGGTCCTCACCCCAAACCTGGCGGCCATCGACGTCGAGGCACCGCTCTTTGTCACACTCGAAACCATCATCGCTTCGTTCACCGACGTCGACCGCTCGGGGCCGCCTGGCTGTCTTCTTGCTCGCCTGCAGCACACCCACGGGTTGGGTCCGGTCGTGAGCGACCGCATTGGGAGTCTGCGAGCGCAGGCGCGTGCTGCGTACGCCACCGCGGTCGAACGGGCAAAGGCCCGGGGCGAGGTGAACAAGGACATTCCGACCGATGTCGCGGCGGCGATGATCGACATCCAGTGCAACACGGTGTTGATTCGAATGTCGGCGGGCGAAGACCCGTCGCTTCTCCGTGATCAGGCAATGCTCGCCTTCTCGATCTTTGCCCCGTGAGGCATCAGACCGTCGAACGTCACAACTCGAGCGATCGCGGTGTCTGCTAATCGGCATCGCGTGGACGGCCAAAGGCCAGGGCGCACAACCCGGCCGCACCGAGGGCCATCTGCGGGAGTCCTGTCGCGAACGTCACGGTGATCGCAGCGGTCACGCCAGCAATGGCGACGAAGGCCAAGAAGCACGCCGCGATCCTCGTGTGCCAGTCGTCGTCGCGGATCAACAACGACCAGATCAGACCGATCGCAAGGAAGGCGTTGTACACGCCCTGGTTGGCGGCGAGGGCCTCCGTCTCGGAGAACAGCTCCGGATCGAAGGTGTCGAACGTGTCTCGGCCAACGGTCGTCCATGCAAAGACCTCGAACCACGCGATGTAGAGATGGACGGCCGCCGTGGCACCGATGATGATTCGTGCGATCTTCGACATGGGACGCCTCTCGTCTGAGTGCTGAGCAGTCTTGCAGGCTCATCGATCGCGACAGCCGCCGGGCAACTACCGTTTCGCCATGATCGACGACGCCCACCCGATTTCCCGCTTCCCGGTACCCGAGCTCGATGATCTCCCCGACGACATCCGGGGCATGATCGAATCCGTGCACGAGAAGTCGGGCTTCATCCCCAACGTGTTCTTGGCGCTCGCTCATCGGCCCGATGAATTCCGCGCCTTCTTTGCCGGTCATGACGCGCTCATGGATCGAGACAGCGGACTCTCCAAAGCCGAACGCGAGATGATCGTCGTCGCCACGAGTGCGACGAACCAATGCCTGTACTGCGTCATCGCGCACGGGGCGATTCTCCGGATCCGGGCGAAGAATCCGCTCATCGCCGATCAGTTGGCGACCAACCCGGCCAAGGCCGACCTGACCGAGCGGCAGCGGCACATCGTCGACTTCGCATTGAAGATGGCCCACGAATCCGCGTCGGTCACCGACGACGACATCGACCAGATGCGCAGCCACGGGTTCTCCGACGACGACATCTGGGACATCGGCGCCATCACGGCCTTTTTCGCCATGTCGAACCGGCTCGCCAACCTCTCCGCCATGCGACCGAACGACGAGTTCTACGCCATGGCCCGAGGCTGAGAACGGCCTCGCACAGGTCGGATCCGGCGGTGTCGGACCGGTCGGTACAATGGCCGCATGTCCGACCCGCAGTCCTCCGCCTCGATGATGACGCGCTGCGGATGCTTGCAGCGGTTCCGATCGATGATCAGCGCGGTGTCGACGTGACGCAGATTCACGATCGGCTCCGCCTCACGCCATCGGAGCGAGTGGAGAGACTCGTCGTCGAGGTCGACATGTGGAACCAGATACGCCGTTCTGTCAGCACTGGTCGCTCGTAGGTGTTCGACCCGAGGCCGATCTGTCGCATCCTCAACGAAGAGAACGTGAACTACGTGGTCGTTGGTGGACTCGCTGCTGTTGTCCACGGTTCTCCGCTGCCGACGGCCGACGTCGACGTGGTCCCGGACCGATCCAGTGAGAACATGAAACGGTTGGCCATTGCCTTGCGGAGGCTCGACGCCAAGCTTCGCACCGAGGCGGGCCCGGTCGACGCCCCGCTCGATGCGGGCTTCATCGCTGCCATGCCCATGCTTCGGACATGACGATCGCTGACGGATTGACAATCCGTGTTGCAAGTCTCGCGGCGGTGATCGATTCGAAGCGCGCCGCGGATCGCGAGAAGGACCGTCGAGCCCTTCCCTATCTCGAATCGTTGTTGGAGCAGTCGGACGGTCGGTCCTCTAGAGGTACTTCGGGAACGGTATGGCGAGGTGGAGATTGCGTTGAACCTCACCGACACCGGGGGCATCATCGAGTACAAGTCTTCGGATGACGAAGTTGTGGACGCCATCCACGACTGGTTCGAGGCGCAGACATCCGATCATGGCCAGCACGCTGAGAGCGGCCATGGTTGACGAGACTCAGCGTTCGAAGCCGAGCGTTTCTTGTTGGCTGCGGATGTAGGTGATGACGAGTTCGATTTGTTCGTCGGTGATGTCTTCGACGGCGGGCATGTTGCCGAAGCCCCAGTGGTGTTGAGCGACGCCGTTGCGGATGGCTGATCGATAGGAGTCGTCGCCGTGGTGGTTGGGTTCGTAGACGATGGAGAGTTGAGAGGGGCCTTTGTCGGTGCCTCGGAGGTCTTCGCCGTGACAGGACGCGCAGCGGGCTTGGTAGACAGTTGCGCCGTCTGCTCCTGCGGGGATTGGTTCGGGTGCCGTTGTGGTGGTGTCGTCCTCGGCGCATGCGCTGGCTGCGAGCGCAAGAGCGATGACGAGGGCAAGTGGCGCGAGTGTGTGTTTCATGTGGAGGATGCTGCGATGAGGAAGGCGGTGATGATAGCGACGGCGAAGAGTGCGGCTGCTTCGAGGGTGACGACGGTGCGGAAACGGTCGATCGTTGTGTGATCGTCGGGATTCTGGTTGAGGGCGGGGACGATGACGCGGTGGTTGTAGGCGCCTCCCGCAGCGGCGACCGCAACGACAGCAACTTTGGCGATGAGGAGTCGGCCCCATGGGGTTGACCAGAGGTCCGAGGCTGCGTCGATCACGATGATCGAGAGTGCGGTGCCGGCGACGCCCGCGGTGACCAGCGCAGTGGTGGCGATCACTGAGAATCGCATGGCCAGTTGGAGGGCCTGGGTCGAGCGGTTGTCGCGTCGACGTCGGTGGATCGTCAATGCGAGCATGACGACACCGCCGGCCCAGATCGCGGCGGCAGTGACGTGTGCGAGGTTGGCGGCAGCGTGCAGCCAGCGTGGACCCTCTGATGCGATGTGGCCGTCGAACATGAACGACACCGCCACCAACCCGACGCCGACGAGCCCGCCGAGTGCGGCACGAGAATCCCACCTCTGGTCCTCGGCAAAGAGGAATGGTTCGCCCGCTCCCCCCTCCGGCGGAGGAGCAGCGGTGTCGCCGCCGCCGATGGATGCGAGTTGGCGAGCAGCGATAACGGGGTCACCGCCGGTCGACGCAGTCATCGTGTTACTGGTGGTCTTCGAAGCGGCAAGGAATCCACCGATGGCCCGTAGTGCGATGGCCAGACCGGCGGATGACCACAGTGCGTCGCCCAAGTTGGCGGCTGAGGTGAGCGCGGACCACTGCCCGGCCAGGGTGGCCGTTATTGCGACTGCTTCAGCGACGGCTCCGATCACGAGTAGAACACCGCCGCCTCGCACCCAAGACAACACGGTGCTCACGTCGGCTGGGCCGCCACGCAGCCCGAAGGCGGCGAACGCCGCGCCGCCAATGGCGAGCACCGCGCCAAGCACGCTCAAGATTCTCGCCATGGCGGCGACACCGTCGGCTGCGACAGGCGTCGCGTCGCTGGTGTCGACAAACGACTCGAGATCGATCGGTTCACTGCCGGTCGGTGCGGCAGTGGCCTCCACGCTTTCTGGTTCAGTCGTCGCTGGCTCCGATTCGGTCGGCTCTTCCTCCAATTGCTGTTCGTCGGCGGTCACCTCCGGAGCGTCGTTGGGCTCTTCCGTTGCAGCTGGGGCGGTCTCTTCTTGCAGCTGTGGCTCGTCGATTGAAGTCGGAGCCGTGACGGTGAAGCTGAAGCTGCCGTCGATCGGGTGAGCGTCGGGAGCAGCGACCATCCACCTCACGCCGACATCGCCCCCGGCGAGGGGCTCGTCGAAGCGCAGGATCCACGTGAGCTGGTCGACGCTGGTGATCTCGTCTGCTTCACGGATCGTGCCGGTCGGGTCGAGCACGACGAACCCCTCACCGGCAGGGGTGGCCTCACCAGAGAACGTCAATGTGATCTCACTCACCGGTTCGTCGACGACGTCGCCATCAGCGGGCGACGATGACTCGAAACCGGTGTGCGCAGCGGCTGGGCTCGCGGCGAACACGACGACAGCGGACACCATGGCAACCGAGGCCAACAAGACAGTGGCGACGCTCCTTCTTCGTGTCGTCATGCGCATCCTCCTCGTTCGGCAACGTTCGTAGCGACCAGCCCAGCGTCGAGCGCGTCGGCGAGGGCCTTGTGCAGGATCGTGTGGATATACCGCACGGTCTTGGCGCTGAGTCCGCCGGGCCCGTTGCGACGTCCGTTCGCCAGCAGCTCCGCATACAGCGAGTTGAGCTGCCCGGGCCCGATGTCTCGGATGCTTCGGCCGCCGAGCGTCGGCAGCACGTGATGGCTCATGTTCCGGCGGTACGACTCGAACGTGCGCGGCTTCACCTGTGTCTCGACGGTCGGTAGCCACTTGTCCTCGACCCACTCTCGCAAGGTCAGCCTGGTGGGCTCGGTGTAGGTGCCGTCGTGCAAGTCACCGACGATCTTCGTTCGGGCGACTTCAGCTTCCTTGCGGGTTCGGAAGCCGCCGTGCCACTTCTGGCGGCGCTTGCCGTTGGCATCTCGACCGACATCCAAGACGACATACCAGTTGACGGTCTCCTTACCGGCCTTGGTGGTGTGGGTGCGCTTACGAATGTGTCCCTGCATCACGCCACGCGGCCGGCATCGAAACGCCGAGCCACTCGAGCAACGCTGGGACCGGCACGATCGGGACTGCTGCGTTTGGGGGTGTCAACTTCGATGAGAGGATTGACTCATGCCCAAGCCGTATCCCCGAGAGTTCCGTGACGATGTTGTCCGGGTCGCGTTGGCTCGTGACCCCGAGGTGACACTCGAGCAGATCGCCACCGATTTCAAGATTCATCCGATGACGTTGTCGAACTGGATCCGCAAACACCGCGCCGCCAACGGAGATTGCGACGGCTTCGTACTTGTCGAGGAGGCTGAGCCCGATGACTTGGGTGAGCAGGGTCGTCCCTAGCAGGGTGCGGAAAATCAGCCGGAAGGGCTTCGTTGGTGGCTAGGTTTGTTTCAGTTGGTGGGTTCAGGTGGTGGCGCGGCTGTTCGGGGCGCTGTGGACGAGCCGTGCCTTCGATGTTTTTGTTGCAGGTCGGCCATGCTGCGTCGCCGGGCTCTATGAATGCCGGCCCGCCACATGAAACTCGATGGGTCGCAACCAACAGTCAAGGGTAGATCGTTGCTTTGAGCGGCAACGTAGCGGCGCCGAGGGCAGGACCGATTCGGGCGGCCTGTGAGTAGACGAGTTCGGGGACCGGCATTGCGACTCCGTAGCGGAGTTCGCTGCTTCCTCGAAGCGACGCCCTTTCGATGAATATGTCGGCGAGTGCTTCCGGAATCTCGCCACCGAGCACGATGACGTCGGGGTCCAAGGTGGACAGGATTGCACGTAGGGCGAGGTTGAGCTGCGGGAGGGTGCGTTCGACCCATGATTCGACTCCTGGCCAGGTGGGGTCGAAGTCCTCTTGAAGTTGCTCGATCGATTTGATCGGGCGTCCGTGTCGTTCGAGTTCGGCGATGAGGTATTGAAGGGCGGGTCGGTTGGGAAGTTCATCTTCGGTGTAGAGACCGCTGATCTCCATGGCGTTGCCGTTGACGCCGAAGTGGGGTCGCCCATTCACGATGACGCCGCCGCCGAATCCGTAGTTGAACGCAAGGTAGGCGAAGTTGTCGGTTGTCCGCCCAACGCCGAGGAGGCTCTCACCGATTGCCGCTGTCGTCGCGCTGTTGGTTACCCAGGTCGCTGCGTCGAAATGGCGCGCGAGGGCGTCGTGGAGGTTGATGAGGCTCCAATCTTCGAGTGGTTCGGGCGCGTTGACGGTTCCGTTGACGAAGAAGCCTGAGATTCCGAGTCCGATGCCGATGAGGTCGGCTGCGGACCTCCCCTGCTCGGCGAGCATCTCAAGGGCGACTTGATGGACCGCTGCGAGCGCAGGATCTCGGCGCGACACCGGCTCCACCAGTCGAGTCTGTGACGTTGGTTCGCAGGCGGTGTTGACGAGGCATACGTCGATCGCGCTGGTGCTTACTTCGATACCGAGAGAGAAGTAGCGCGAGCGGTTGAGGTGAAGCTCCGGGCTTGGCTTGCCGGGGCCGTTGGCCTTGGCCTGACCGACTGTGACTAAGTGCTGGGCGACGAGAGACTCGAGGATGCGATGGACCCCAGGTTGCGTGAACGGCGTTTGGTGGGCGATAGCTGATCGCACGACGGGCTCGTTGCGGCGAACCACGTCGAGCACGACTCGTTCGTTGTCGGAGATGGAAACAGTCGGCTTCATGGTGTGAGTGCGTCTCGAACGATAGTCAGGCGAATTCGACCGGTCAGTGTCAATCCGGTGTGGTTGACGTAAGAACCGCGTTGAACGATGCCCTTGACGAGTGAACCACCCCTCAATACTATGCGGTCTGTATCATACAAAGAGTATGATATTCGGAGACCTAAAAACTCCGGATAGGGGAGGACTCGCGGCTTGGCTGCAATTGACGTCGACGGCTTGTCGATGGTGTACGACAACGGATTCCAGGCACTTCACGAGGTGTCGGTCTCGGCTGAGGCCGGAGAGTTCATCACGCTGCTTGGGCCCTCAGGTTGCGGCAAGACCACCCTGCTGCGGCTGATCGCCGGGTTTCTCCAGCCAACCGAGGGCACAATCCGTCTAGGCGAAGAGGACATCACCGGCCTTCCCCCTGAGAAGAGGGACACGGCGATGGTCTTCCAGTCCTACGCCTTGTTCCCGCACATGACCGCAGTGGGCAACATCCAATTCGGGTTGAAGCAACAACGACTGCCAAAGCCAGAGCAACTCGATCGGATCGAGAAGTCCTTGGCGGCGGTCTCGCTGGAAGATCAGCGGGACAAGCGCCCCGTCGCGCTATCAGGTGGTCAGCAGCAGCGGGTGGCTCTCGCCCGTGCGTTGGCGATGCGGCCCTCTGTTGTGCTGTTTGACGAACCTCTGTCCAACCTCGACGCAAAACTTCGTGAACAGGTGCGATTCGAACTGCGTGCGTTGCAGCGCGAGTTCGGCTTCACCGCCGTCTACGTCACCCATGACCAGGCCGAAGCGCTTGCGATGTCGGATGTCGTGTATCTCATGAACAGAGGAAGGATCGTCCAGCACGGTCCCCCCGAGGCGATCTACCGCCGGCCGAACAGTCGCTTCGTCGCTGACTTCCTCGGCGTCGCAAACATCTTCGAAGGGCGTGTGCTGTCCAACTCCGGCAGTCGCTACAGCGTCTCTTCACCTTTTGGCGAACTCGACGTCGAGTCCGACGTACCTCCGTCAGCCGAACACCTCTATCTGTGCTGGCGCCCCGAAGACGCTCGCCTCACCAGTAGCCAGTCCGGCGGACAGAATCACTTTGACTTGCGCGTGACCGAGTCGGTGTTCCTCGGCAACCTCACCGACGTCTTCGGTCATCCGACCGATGCCGAGGACACAACGGTCCGGGTGCAACTGCTCCAACATGGCCGGGTTGAACCCGGGACCACCATCAGCGTCGCCATTGATCCGGCGAATATCCGCTTCCTCGAACCGATCGAGCTGGCTCCGGTCGGAGTGTCGGCATGAAGCCAACCGGTCTCCGCCACTACGCCAAGGTGGGTCTGTTACTCCTACCCGGCCTCGGCGTGATCCTCGGCTTCATCTCCTTGGTCGTGTGGTTCGCAATCGCCCAGTCGCTGGGTCAATTCGGATTTAGAGGGGAGGACCGTTGGACGCTCGACTTCTGGCGAGAAGTCGGAAGCGACGAGACGTTCCGACGGAGCTTCTTCTATTCACTGCGGGTGGCCACCATTAGCGCGATTGGTGCGGTCGCGCTTGCGTTCCCGTTCGTCATGTGGCTGCGACAACCCTTTCGCGGCTCGCAGTCGATGAGCGCAATCTTGAAAGTACCGCTTCTCGTCCCGGGCCTCGTGGCCGCGTTCCTCTATGTGAACTTCATCTCGTTCAACGGATTCTTCAACTTTGGGCTGCAACGCATCGGCATCATCGACGAGCCACTCAGAATCCTGAACGACGAGCGTGGGATCGGTGTTCTGATTCTGCAGGTCTGGAAGCAGATGCCATTCGCACTGCTTCTGCTGACTGGCGCCGTCCGTTCGATCGGAGACGACGTCTTCCTTGCCGCACGTGACGCTGGAGCTGGGGCCGCCGCAAGGTTCGTGCACATCGTCCTGCCGCTGACGCTCGCGTCGATGCAGGCCGCCATGGTCATCATCTTCATTGGCGCAGCTGGCGACTACTCGTTCCAGGTGGTTGCAGGGCCTCGAGCGCCGTTCTCGATGGCGCAGTACATGAACGTGACCCGAACGACTGGCGGCGACCGAAACTACGCCGCGGTCATCGGGATGATGCTCATGGTCATGTCGCTCTTCGGCTCGGTGAGTCTCGCCGGGCTCGTCCGCCTTGCCGTGAACCGGGGGAGCTACAAGTGACCGCCGCAACTAGGCGACGGCGCATCGCACGAGATTCGAGCGAGCTCAACCGCCGGCGCGTGAACCGCATCCTCATCGGCCTGCTCGTACTGGTCAGCCTGGTGTGGATATTCCTCCCCATCGCAATGGCTGCCCTGTGGTCACTGGTAGATCCGTCGTCACCATGGGCCTACCCCGATCTGTTTCCTCGCGATCTCTCGTTCGCCCGATGGGACAACCTGTGGAACAACACCAGCCTCCCAACGGCGATCGGGAACAGCTATCGACTCGCCCCTGCAGTTGGGTTCGTCGCGCTGGCGCTGGCCACCCCCACTGCATACGCGTTCGGACGCCTCGAGTTCCGGGGCAAGTCGATCGCCCAGATTCTGTCGCTGCTGCCGATCGTGCTCCCGAGTTTCGCGGTGGCCATCTTCTTCTCCTCGGTACTCATCCGACTCGAGTTCTTCGACCGCTACCTCAGCATCTTGATCGGCCACGTCGTGCTATTCATGCCGTACGCGATCCGTATCTTGACCGTCTCCTATGCACAGGTCCCACAAGACCTCATTGATGCTGCTCGCGACATGAATGCCGGTCCACTGGCCCGGTTCCGATCGATCTTCCTCCCGCTCA
Organism: Acidimicrobiales bacterium; assembly: GCA_020629635.1. Lineage (GTDB taxonomy): Bacteria > Actinomycetota > Acidimicrobiia > Acidimicrobiales > SHLQ01 > SHLQ01. The sequence continues at coordinate 190,881 of JAHDCX010000004.1, forward strand.
CCCTCCCCGGGTACGCCTCGGCGCTCATCATCATCTTCATTCTGAGCATCGAGGAGTTTGCGCTCGCATTCATCCTCGGCTCGCCAGACTTCACGACAATCCCAACGATTCTCTTCAGCTACCTCGGCTTCAACTTTGTTCGATCGAACGCCGCCGTGGTCTCACTGATTCTCGTCGTGCCCAACGTTGTGATCCTGCTGTTTCTCGAACGTTTGCTGGGTTCAGTCGGCCTGGAGTCAGGAACAAAGGGGTGATGCGTCACGGCAAGTCACTCAACCTCCATTCCCAATTCTCAACAAGAACAACTACAAGCAATTCAAGGGAGAAACCCAATGTCCAAACTACTGAGACTGCTCTCAGTCCTATTCGCACTGGTGCTTGTCGCTGCAGCGTGCGGCAGCGATTCGAGCGACAACAACGCGTCCAACGCTACCGACGCCTCCTCGGAGGCTGAAGCCGAGGATCAAACGACCGAAGACGATAAGTCTGAAGAGGCCACGGAAGACGATCAGCCTGAAGAGGCCACGGAAGAGGAACCGGTCGAGGTCGCGCTCGCTGACATGTCCTGGGAGCAGATCCAAGCACAGGCGCAAGAGGAAGGCATCGTTAACTGGAACCACTGGTACCTGCAGGAACGGATTCGACCCTTCGTGGCAGCCTTCACCGAGGAAACGGGCATCGAGGTTGTTGTTTCCGACGGTGACTTTGGAGCCAACGAGGACAAGCTCTTTGCCGAGGCTGATCGTGACACTGGCACAATCGACGTCATGTCGTACACCTTCAACGACATGGGCCAGCTCGACATGAACGCATTCCTGATGCCTCTCGGTCAGCTGCCCGACCTCGGCAATCTGACCGACGAACTCGAAGGCGTCGACACCGAGAACCGCGGAATCGCTTGGTGGGGCAATCAAAGCGGTATTGCGTACGATATGAATCGCGTCGACGCGGCCGATCTGCCCCAGACGTTCGAGGAGATGCAAGCGTGGATCTCCGACAACCCCAACGGCTTCGCCATGAACGACCCGAGTATGGGCGGCGCGGGACACAGCTTCATCCAGTCATCGATCCGCAACCTGACCGGGAACTCGGACTTCTTCGACGACGAGGCCGACCAGGCCAAGGTGGACGCCTGGGAACCGGTCTGGACGTGGTTCGAATCGGTCCGCAATGACATCGGGATCACCAGCAACAACGCAGACACCCTGACCCGAATCAATGACGGCGAGTTCCTTCTCGGGCCAGCCTGGGAAGACCAGCTGGCTGGCTTGCAGAAGGAAGGTCAGATCGGCGAGAACGTCGGCTTCTACATCCCAGAGTTTGGGATGAATGGCGGTGCCAACTCGATCATGATCCCATCGAACGCCGAACATCCGGCCGCAGCGCTCGTGTTCATCGACTGGCTCACAAGCCCGGACACGCAAGCAGCGATGAACGAGAACTTCGGCGTGGCACCCCAACACCCGGACGCCTCGGACGAGTTCGCTCTTGTTCCCGCAGCGCAGCGTGCGTTCAAGCAGCGTTGGTTTGCTCAGCCCTACGGCGACCTGATCGTCGAAATCTTCGTTGAGCGCATCATCGGCGCTTGACCAATCCTTAGCGGTCGGAGGGCACGGCGTCGCTCACGCACGCGGCGCCCTCCGCCGCACTCGTCCACGAGATCCCGACCGTCAGAAGGAAGCCATGGAAGCTGAACCCAACGGCAACAACGAAGCGCCGCGGACAAGGCGGGAGTCTGGTGTTTGTGTAGGCACAAAGTTCTTGCCCAACGGACAGCCTCGGTCATACCCGGGTAACACCATCATCTCGCTCATCGCCCACGACTCCGAAGAAGCGGACACCTTGAGGGCGTGCGTTGAGACCGTTGCGCCAGCGATCGGGCAATTCTTCTCTTTCCTCCCGTCGGCGAGCTGGCACATGACGGTCATCGAGTTGCTTTGCGACGAGGTTCGCGCCACGGAGTTCTGGAGCCGATTTCTTCCCCTCGACGCCCCGCTGCAACTCGCTGACGAGGTGTTCTCTCGGGCCGTCGGCGCAGTGAAGGCGCCAGCCTCGTTCGACATGCGGTTCCGTTGCCTGTCGTCGACCACCGGAGCGTTGGGATTGCTGCTTGACCCAGCTGACTCCGACACGGCTGCGTCTCTCGCTTCCTACCGGGAACGGATCAGCGAGGTCTGCGGGGTCCGCTTTCCCGAGCACGATCGCTACCAGTTTCACATCACCCTTGCGTACGAGATTGAGCGGCCAACTGCGGCTGAACAGCTCCAGGTTTCCGAAGCTCTTGCCCGTGCCGATGGTCAGCTTCGAGGGCAAATTTTCCGAATCGGGTCTCCAGCACTGATGCTCTTCGAAGACATGACTGCCTTCAAGTCAACGAGTTGGGCACGGCAAGGAAGTCCTCGAGGATGAGCGCTCGTCGAGCGGTTCGAACGACTCTTTTTCTTTTTCTTCTGGTGCCATTTCGCAAGGCCGCGCTGCGTGGGCGGCTGGGCACCCCGACTGGATTTCCCCTCCATGGTCGGGGTGCCCAGCGGATTCGACAGGAGGCTGCGTGGTAGTCGGCGTCGGCCCAGATCGCCTTGCGATCGCCACCAAAGCCGCGCAGCGCGCATCGCAACGCGCTCTCGCTCTATGGTCAGACCGCCAACTTCTGGCTATTGAGTTCAAGGGCGACCGAGACTTTGTCTCACAGGCCGATCGCGTGATCGAGCAGCAACTACGCGAGACGATTCTGGAACACTGTCCACGCGACGTCTTTGTTGGCGAAGAACTCGGAGGCACCGAAGGTGCTGCATTCTGGTCGCTCGATCCGATCGACGGAACAGCGAATTTCCTCAGGGGTTCACCATTATGGGGGATATCGATCGCCTACGTCATCGATGGGAGCACCACAGTGTCGGTGATTGCTCTCCCCGCGTTTCAGCTGTTTATCACCGCAAGCTCAACTGACGTCGCACGATGCAACGGCAAGGCCATCGAAGGGCGAAACTCCAGCCCGATCAAGCAGGTAGCAGTCGGAGACAACTCCTTCTGGCATGCAGCAGCGATCGGTGAACTCGAGCGGAGGTTCCGGGATGCCGGGCACGGGGTCGCCGGCTATCGATGTGCGACCGTCGGGCTCGGATTCGCCGCACTCGGCTTCATCGACGGCTACTTCGAGAAGTGGACCAACGAGTGGGATGTCGCCGCAGGGCGCTTATTGTGTGAGAAGGCCGGACTGACTGTCGTGACCGGCACCCAAGACGCCAAACACGCGGCGAAGACATGGATTAAGGCCGGAACACCAGAACTCCATGCGGTTGCGAACCCCGTCTGGGCCCAGCTATGAACGACGAGGCGTGTCAACAGTGACTGCTACTACATCCGGCATGGGCGTCGGCGACGATTCCCCTACTCATGTGGCCGTGCGACCTGCACTTCTTCGGTGACATGTTCGAGTTGTGCGCACGAGCCCACAGGACTTGAATCACGGGCGGTCAGGCAGATGAAGAGCACCTATGGGCGCTGACCTCGTCCTTCGCATGACGCTCGCTCTCATGGCCGGAGCAGCGGTAGGAGCAGAACGCGAACTTCGCGGCCACGTCGCCGGCGTCCGAACCCACGCCCTCGTCTCAGTCGGTGCTGCGCTTTTCACGCTCGCCGGGATCGAAGGAGCCGGAGGCATCACGGTCGATCCCATGCGAGTCGCAGCTCAGGTTGTCAGCGGAATCGGGTTCATTGGCGCCGGAGCGATCCTCCGCGACTCCGGTGGAGTGCGAGGCCTCACAACGGCGTCAACCGTCTGGGTCAGCGGGGCCCTGGGGGTGGTCTGCGCCCTCGGTGACGTGTTGTTGGCCACCACCGGCATCGGGCTTGTCGTACTGATCTTGTCGAGCCGTCGACCTCTGAGATGGTTGATGCGCCGGGTCGCTCGCACCGTCGAAGTCGCGATCGGCCTCGAGTACGAGCTCGGACACGGCACCATCGGACCGCTCATCAAAGCCGCCACCGAAACCGAGTCGACGATTCTGTCCATGACGATGGACGACCGGTCCGACGATGCAGCGTCACGAGGTCACCGACTTGCGTCGGTTGTGCTCCGCACACCGGCCGGCGAATACCAAGAACTCGTCGACACCGTCAGCAGACTTGAACAACGCCGTGAGGTTCGCTTCGTCCAAATCGACGTTCGCGGGCCCACCCCCAAGCCTGGACGGAGTCGTGGAGAACGATCGTTTCAATGATCGCCACGCGATTTCTCGTGGCTCATGGTGCATCTTCGGTGGAATCCGCTTTCGGGTGAGTGGGTGATTGTCTCTCCGCATCGGACCAAGCGGCTATTGAGCGATCGACTGCCGCTGCTGGGCGGGTCAGGCGATTGACGGCTCGCGTCAGGTTGAGATGAGGGGTTGTGGTTGCGCTGATGTGGTCGGAGATCGCGACGGCTCCGGACTTGTCGGGCCCTTTTCATCTGAGTGGGAAGTATCAGTTGCCGACAGCAACATCGAGCGGGTCGGTCACTCGGCAGCGGCGGTTCGCTTCGCTGTTCGGCGAGCGATGGGGCCATGGCCGAGCTTGACGAGTCGGAGGTAGACGTTGCCGAGGGTCGAGCGCGGGTGCGCAGGGTTTCGAGGTGGACTTGTCGACCGAGCTGGCCGGGTGTGTCCACTCGCACTGAAATCCTCATCGAGAAGTGCGTGTCGTCGCGCCCGAGCAGCACCTCGTGCTCGGTACGGTTACGGAGGCCATCGATGTCAAAGGGCACCGAGCGTTCGTGTACCTCGGCGTAGCCGTTCAACGCCGCGGGCTGAAAGGTCAAGTCGAGGTCACCGCATCTCGTGGTCATTTTCAACATCGCCATCGTCTCGATGACATGTTCATCGCGAGAACGGTTTCGTTGAGGGCGTCCCGAAACTTTTTTTGGTTCTGTCTGTCGAATTCTCCGAGGGGCTGCGTCATCGGGATGAAACGGGCCAAAGGTGCCCGTCACATCGAGGAGATGAGACCAATGAGCAAGTTCCTGTTGTTGATGCACTTCACCGGCGAATACCCCACCGACGAAGCGGGTCAGGCCGAGATGGGTCAAGCATGGGGGGGCTGGTACGGCTCGCTCGGCGCGGCGATCGTCGACGCTGGAGGCCAGGGCGGTCGGGCAAGCGCGGTCGCGGCTTCGGGCACGACCGACGTGAGCGGTGGTGTCACCGGTTACACGATCATCGAAGCAGCCGACCACGATGCCGCAGTTGAGGTCGCCCAGCGCAACCCGATCGTCACCGGGGACGCAGGCACGGTGGACGTCGTCGACATCATCGACATGGGCTGACGCCGAGAACGCACAACACCCCCGGGGCAACGGTGCCTCGGGGGTGTCGTCTGCATGGAGGAGTCTCCTGCAGTTCCGCCCCCGAAGAACCGCCCGAGTCGGGTAGAAGTAAATACGGTTTTCTAAACAGCGGTTTTACGTATGGTCTATTGCAACTCGGGAACGTCCCGAGTGGCAATTCTGAAAAGACCGAGGTGAACCCGTGAAGACTCTCGAGCAGCCTGTTGCGTCCTCACCAGCGACGCTCGCCCGCATCACCCGACTCGAATGCGCCATTCGCGTCCTGTTCGACTCCGAACCCGACGCTGACATCGACACGCGTCGACAGCTGTTGGCCGACGTTGCCGAACTCGACAACACCCTCGAAGCCCTCCGCCTCCGGGCGCTGACCCAAGAACTCGATGCGAGCTCGAGCGATCGACTCGCCGCCTGCGAAACACGACTCGATCGACTCGTTCGGCAATGGGGCCCTCATGATCTCGTCCCGAGGGCGAGCTGACAGGGCCGATTTCGATGACGCAGTCACTGGCCAAACCACGAGCGCTCACCGTCGCGACCTCCTGGGCGCTACCTGACCGACCGGTTCGGGACCTTCGACAGTTCCGCACGCAGGGAGGCATGACTGGACTCCACAAGGCCCTGTCGATTGGTGCGGACGCCACCATCGATGAGGTCGACCAAGCAGGAATTCGCGGCCGCGGCGGAGCCGGATTCCCGACCGGCCGCAAGTGGAGGAGCCTGCGAGAGGCCATCGGCGACGACGACGCAGGCTTTGTCGTCATCAACGGTGCCGAAGGCGAACCCGGAACCTTCAAGGACCGCCCGCTCCTGCGAGACAATCCGTTCCTCGTCCTCGAAGGTGCCCTGATCGCCGCCCACACGATCGGTGCCGGACGCATTGTCGTGGCGACCAAAGCCCGATTCGATTCGGCGCTGGCATCGGTCCGGGCAGCGATTGCCGAACTCGAAACGAGCGGCCTCGCCGACGGCGTTGCGATCGAGGTGATCGAGGGTCCCGACTCCTACCTGTTCGGCGAAGAGACTGCCCTGCTCGAGGTCATCGAGGGCGAAGACCCGCTGCCGCGGAACCTCGCTCCGTACGAGTACGGATTGTTCACGACATCGCCCCAGCTCGGATGGTCGGCCGGCTCCGACCACTCGCCTGGTGGCCCTACGATCGAGTCGGCAAACCCTGCCCTGGTCAACAATGTCGAGACCTACGCTCATGTGGCGCTCGTCATGCGCCACGGCGCCGACTGGTATCGCACCATGGGTACCGACGAGTCACCCGGTCCGACGATCGTCACGATCACGGGCGACGTGCAACGGTCCGTCTACGCCGAAGTGGCCCTCGGAATCACCTTGCGGACGGTGATCGACGATCTTGCGGGCGGTCCGCGAGTGGGGCGGTCGGTCAAGGCCGTGATGTCGGGGGTTTCGAACCGGATTCTGTCGGCTGAAGATCTCGATGCTCCGCTGAGCTACGAAGGGCTCGCCGGCGTCGGTGGCGGCCTCGGATCGGCGGGATTCATCGTGTTCGACGACAGTCGGAACATGATCGACGTCGCGTATGCGGCGTTGCGCTTTTTGCACGTCGAATCCTGCGGCCAGTGCAACCCGTGCAAGACAGGCACCGGGGCCATGGCGACCGCACTCGAAGACGTCGTCTTCGGAGAGAAGACGATCGACGAGCTCATGCGCATCCTGGTGCGTTCGGTGTCGACAGTGACCGACGGAAGCCGCTGTTACCTCCCGACACAATCGCAACTGTTGATCACGAGCATCTTCGAACGTTTCCCGCTCGATGCGCACGAGCGGCGGGCCCGGTCGGGTGACCCGTGGTCGGCGCTGCCGAAGCTCGTCGACATTCGAGATGGGATCGCCGTGCTCGATGACCGAGCGTCGCACAAGCGGCCCGATTGGAGCATCGCCGAATCGCCGGTGTGGCTCGGACGGCGCTGACGTCTCGGCGGAGACCGGAGATCTGCGCAAGAGTGGCGTCATGACCCTCCGACTCGGCGACACCGCCCCCGACTTCACCGCCGCGACCACCGATGGCGAGATCGGCTTTCATGCCTGGAAGGCCGACAGCTGGGCGGTGCTGTTCAGCCACCCGGCCGACTACACGCCGGTCTGCACGACCGAACTCGGCCGGACGGCAGCGCTGCAGTCGGGGTTCGCCGAACGCAACACCAAAGTGATCGCACTGTCGGTCGATCCGTTGAAGGACCACCACGGCTGGGCCCCCGACATCGGTGCGGCCACCGGCACCGAGCTCAACTTTCCGATCATCGCGGATGCTGACCGCACGGTGTCGGAGCTCTACGACATGATCCATCCGGGCGAGGGGGACACGTCGACGGTGCGGTCGGTGTTCGTCATCGACCCGGCCCACAAGATCCGGCTGATTCTCACGTATCCGAAGTCGACGGGCCGAAACTTCGACGAGATCCTCCGCGTGATCGACAGCCTGCAACTGACCGACGCCCACCAGGTCGCCACCCCGGTCGACTGGACCAAGGGCGATCGTGTCATCGCCTCGCCAGCGCTGGCGACCGATGACGTCCTCGAGCGCTTCGACAACGTCGAGGTGGTCACGCCCTATCTCCGCTACGTCGACGATCCGAGCTGACCGGTCAGTCGGCCAACGCCTGACGGGTGGCGATCGGGACGTAGCCGACCTCCATTCCCGGTGGTGGGGTCACGAGGAGTGCCTCTTCGATCGAGGTGAGCTCGCCCACCTCGGGGTCGGCGAGGTACTGGCGGTCTGGTGTCCACTCCCGGTGGATCATCTCGACCCGCCGTTGGATCTCTTCGCGCTCGGCATCGGTGAAGGAGTGGTGGCGCATGGCTGGCTGATCGACGAACCGGTACCAGGCGTAGGTGACAACCGAGCCGTCCGGCAGCTCGACCTCGAACGTCTCCGAAGCAGGCCCGGGCGACTGCCATGGGCTGTCGGGGTCGGTCGGCGTCTCGAAGGCGTCCTGGTTCGCTTGTGGCTGTCCAGCGGTCTCGAAGATGTGGTCGGCCAGCCCGGTTTCGGGTGGCAGATCCGAGGCGAGGATCGGCGTCCAGATCTTGCCGAATTCGGCGTCGGGGTCATCGTCGAGGCGGTAGTACTCGGGGAGCACGAAGAAGTCGTCGGTCCGCTCGACGAGGTCGAGGTTCCATCGAGTCCGGAAGGTGTGCGGGTCGGAAAGGTCGACTTCGGCGAGCGATGACCAGTCGATGCGGTGCTCGGGGTCGCCGTCTTCGACGCCTTCGGGGATGATCATCCAGCCGAAGTTCTCGTTGACGAAGTCCCGCTCCTCGAACGCCTTCACGAACGTTGCCTCGGCGGACAGTTCGCCGGAGGGCGTGTCGCCGCCAGCGAACCACGAGTCGGCGGCGTTCCACAGGGCATCACGCTGAAAGGCGCTGATGTTGTGGAGGATGATCGAGGAGTCGTCGTCTCCGCCGTTGGCGGGGAACTGGGTCCGGGCCATCTTGACGTAGGGCGTGCCGTTGGCATCTTCGGCCTGTTGGGCCCGGATCTCCCACAGTTCGACCTCGAACTGCTGGTGCGGTTCGGAGCCGATCGTGTCGAGGAACGGGCTTTCGTCAAGGAACGGGGCGACCTCGGGATTGTTGACGACCGGATGGGAGTAGAAGTCCGGCAGGAAGAAGGCGACCGGCCCCGTGAAGTTGGCGGTGTTCATGAACAGGGTCCAACTCTGATCGCCGGTCAACACGTCGCCGAACTCGCCGCTCGTCACGCGGGCGTCGATGATGGGGAGCGGGTGGTAGCCGTACCCGAGCAGGTCGCCCGTCGAGCTGGGATCGATGTTCAGTCCGTCTGGCGGGAAGAGCACGTACGGGCTGAGCTGAGCGACGCCGTACTTGCCCTGGGGCACCTCCCAGCTCCATTCCTCCCAATGCACGTCCCCTTCGAGGCCGCCGCCCATGCCGGGGCCGTTGGCCCACTGCGTGAAGTCGGCCGACACGCCGCCCATCGTGAACTTGTTGCCTTCACCCGGGAAGCGGTTGCCCGAGCCGATGCCGACACCGCCTTCGATCGTCGAATAGAAGCCGTGTTCGCCTTCTTGGGCGCTCATCCAGGTTCCGGGGAGGCCCCCGGCGAAGGTCGGATCGTGGGTTTCCTGCCACGGCCACACGCCGACGTACATCGACCATCCGGCGTTGAAGCTCTGGTCGTCGAACCACTCGAGCGGGAACTGGATGGGCCCTGTGGCGAACCACTCGGCGTCTTCTTCTTCGCCGAAGTCGTACGGGCCGCTCGGCGACAGCTCACGGGCCGCCGGCCAGGGGGTCGCAGTGGCCTCGGCCGATTCGGCGGCCGCGTCGGTCGACGTCGTTTCGGTGAGCGAGATTGCCTCGGGGGCGGCGGCTGGCGTGGTGGTCGACGTCGTGCTCGCACAGGCCGAAAGCAACAGAACCAGGACCAGGAGGATTCGGAGGTGTTTGATCATGGCCCCACCGTGATCGGCACACCGTGAAGGTTTCGTGAAGCTGCCAAGTGGATCGACTCTTCCATAGGCTCGGCTGTAGTGACCACCGCCGCACCGGATGCCCCTGAAGAGCTCGAACCGATCCCTCGACAGGCGTGGCTCGCGCTGGTGGTGTCGACGCTCGTCGTCTTCTTCGTGGTGATCAACATCTCGTCGGTCAACGTGGCGTTCCCGTCGATCCGGGAGGACTTCGACACGACCGACTCCCAACTCAGCTGGATCATCGGCGCCTACAACATCGTCGTCGGATCGCTGCTCATGCTCGCCGGACGGCTCGCGGACAGCCTCGGACGCAAGAAGGTGTTCCTCCCCGGGGTGGCGTTGTTCGGGCTTGGTTCTGCCTTCTGCGCGCTCGCACCCGGTGTCGGTTGGCTCGTCGCCGCACGAGTGGTCCAGGCGATCGGCGGAAGCATCACGCTCGCTTCGGGATTCGCCGTCATGCTGCCGGAGTTTCCGCCGTCGCGCCGCAGCACCGCGATCGGGATCGGTGGTGCGTCGGGGGCGCTCGGCGGTGTTGTCGGACCGGTGGTGGGCTCGTTGCTGATTGACGTGTTCTCGTGGCGAAGCATCTTCTGGCTGAACGTCCCGCTCGTGCTCCTCACGTTGGTGCTCGGCCCGCGTCTGCTCAACGAATCGAAGGACCCGGCCGCGACGGGGAGGATCGACCTCATCGGTGTCGCCGTCGGCACCGCCTCGGTCGCCATCACCATGTTCGCGATCGTGCAGACCGAGGCGTGGGGCATCGCCGATGCCCGGATCGTGGCGTTGCTCCTCCTCGGCATCGCGTTGGTGCCCGTGCTGGTGCGGCGCTCTCGTCGCCACCCCGAGCCGCTCATCGATCTCGACCTGTTTCGCTACCGGTCGTTCACGAGCACCAACATCGGGGTGATCTTCTACGGCCTCGCGTTCGTGCCCGGCTTCATCGTCAACTCGCTCATGCTTCAGGACGTCTGGGAGCTCGAGATCCGCGAGGTCGGGTTGGTGCTCGCACCAGCGCCGCTGCTCGCCGCCGGCGTCTCGGTCGTCACCGGACGGTTCGCCGACCGGTACGGCCACCGGTGGATCCTCTCCGGCGGATGCCTGATTGCGGCGTTGGGGTACCTGCTCTACCTCGTGCTGCTCGACGAGACGGCGCAACCGTGGTCGGTGTTCCTGCCGATCTCGATGCTGATCGGTATCGGTGTGGGCCTCACCGTGGCCACGTGGTCGGCCGCGGGCATCAGCGATGTGCCACCGGCGAAGTTCGGCGTGGCCGGCGCAACCTTCAACACCGTGCGTCAGGCAGCCACGGGCCTGGGCGCTGCAGTTGTGATCACCCTCATCGCGCTCGCGGCGGACACCACGACCATGCGCGGCGTGCGCTGGGCGTACATCTTCATCGCCGTCACCTATCTGCTCGCCGCGATCAGCGTGGCGGCAACGTTCCCCGCAGGCTCGGCCAAGGACCGACTCGAAACCGCGAATCGGCCGTAGCGACCGGCCTCACTCTCCAGCGGCTCGAAGTCGTTCCAGCGTTTCGGTCACGGTGGCGAGCACGAGGTCGACCTTGTAGCCGGTCTCGGGGAGCGGATTCGCGCCTTCCGTACAGGCTGCTGCGGCGGCGGCGATCGTTTCGTCGGTCAGCTCGCTGCTCACGAGGATGGCCTCCGCCGCAGTCATCCGAAGCGGAACGGTTGCCACGCCCCCGACGGCGAGCGCCACCTCTGCGATGACGCCGTCGTCGACCCGCGCCCGGACGACCGCCTCGACGAGCGGCCATTCGGCCTCGAAGCGGCTGATCGAACGGAAGTAGGCGCCGCGCTCGTCGGTCCACCCGGGCTCGACGTGCACTGCGGCGATCACGTCGCCGTCAGCGAGCAGATGATCGCGGGTCGGGTCGTTGCCGTCGCCCAGCAACTCGTCCATCGTCTTCGAGGAGCCGTCGGCCAGGATGAGCGTCGTCTCGTAGCAGAGGAGGGCCATGGCGATGGTCGACGGATGCGGGTGCACACATTCGCCTCGGTCGAAGACCACGCCATAGAGATGTCGGCCGGTCCGGGCCGGGCAGCTGTCGCCACCGGACTTGAAACAGGACATTTCGGGGTGGCGGTAGTACCAGCAGCGCGTGTGCTGCGTGAGGTTCCCGGCGATCGTCCCGTATGCCCGAACTTGTGGGGTCGCCAACGAGCCAGTTGCGATCGCCAACGCCGGGTGGGACGCGTCGAGCTCCGCGGCGACGGCCGCCATCGTGGTGCCGCCACCGATCCGCACTCCGTCGGGTGACGAGGAGATGCCAGCGAATCCGTCGACACCAGTGAGATCGACGATCGTCGGTCGAGCATTCTCGGCGCGAAGCCGCTGCTGCAGATCGGTGCCGCCTGATCGAACCACGCCTCCAGCCGGGACCTCGATCGTGTCGTAGGAGTCGGGAAACTGAATCATCGGAGGCCCTCCAAAAGACGGTCTGGGCGAACGGGAAGGGTGGTCGGACGGTGTCCGGTGGCGTTGAAGATGGCGTTGCCGACCGAGGCCGCCGGGCTGATCGTGGCGACCTCGCCGAGCCCAACCCCTCCGCCGGGGACGTGTTCCCACCCGGGTTCGTGGAAGTGGATCGTGATCTCGGGAGTGTCGCCGAGTTGCGGGATGCGGTAGTCCTCGAGGTTCGACGTCAGCGTCACGCCGCTGTGCGGATCGAGGATCTGGTTCTCGTACAACGCCAGGCCGATGCCCTGGATGATCGATCCCTCGCATTGACTGATCGCCAGCTCACGAGCGTGCGGTACTCCGATTGCGAGCCCGCCGTGCACCGACACCACCCGGGTCTTGCCGGTCAGGGTGTCGACCTCGACCTCCGACACGTGTACGGCAGCGCTGAAGCCGCGCCCGAGCTGGAGGTTGGCGAAGGTGATCGGCACGGGCCGCATCGAGTGATCGCCACCCCTGGTCGCCGTCGCAGACGCACCTTCGGCGGAGCCGAGGTCGACGCCGACCTCGGCCTTGAGCTTCTCGGCCGCCTCGATCGCGGTCGAGTGAATCGATGCCGTGGTGCGGCTGCCGCCAGATGTCGGCCCGTGCAACGCTCTCGAACCGGCACGCCCGATCTCGACGTCGACGTCGGCGACGGGAACGTCGAAGACCCCTGCGACCGCCCGGGCGAGCACGGTCTTGGAGCCGGTGCCCATGTCCTGGGTTGCGTTGCGTACGAGGAGCCGCCCGTGGCACACCGACACCTCCACTTCGGTGTCGGGGTCGACCATGTAGAGCCAGTTGCCGGAGGCGATGCCGACGCCACGTTGATATCGACCGGTCTGCGTGCCGGTGGCTGGTCGATCGCTCCAAACTGGGAGGTTCGATGCCCAGTCGTAGAGGGCTTGGCGCTTGTCGTTTCCGTCCCAGCGACGCCGGAGATCAATCGGGTCCATCCCGATCTGGTGTGCGGCTTGGTCGACGCTCTGTTCGAGCGCCCAGGCGTAGGTCGGTCCGCCCGGCCCGCGGAATGGTGTCCCCGGTGGGGCGTTCGCGACGATGTCGCTGTCTCGGGCGAGTCGAGGCGAGCGTCCGTAGACGAGCGTCGCGAGCGCCGTGTACGGACTGTTGATCGACACGCCGGTCAGGCTCTGGCCGTCGAGCACCATGGCGTCGAGGTCGCCGTCGTCGCTGACCACCATGTCGACGTCGGTTCGGCTCCCGGGGCGATTGCCCGTGGCCGTCAGCTCTTCGGCTCGGCTGAGGACCAGTCGCACGGGCTTCCGAGCTCGTCGACTGAGTTCGATTGCGGCGGTCATGTCGGGGGTGACCGACAGCTTGGACCCGAAGCCTCCACCGATGAAGTCGGAGACCACGTCGATCTTGCCGGGCTCGACACCGAAGTGGTCGGCGAGTTCGTGGGCGACGTGGTCGAGCGCTTGCGTGCTCGTCCACACCCGGAGCCGGTCGGGGTCGGACCAGTCGGCCACGGTGGCGTGCGGTTCGAAGCTCGAGTGCAGCTGAACGGCTGTCTCGAAGTGCAGCGCCACGTGCCCCTTCGCCCCCTGGCTACGCGCCTTCTTGACTCGACGCTTGGCGAGCGTTCCCAGCCATGGCGTCGGGTTGGGGCCACGGAGGTTGCCCTGCCACCGGGCGGGCGCCATCGGTCCTTCGGCGGCGTTGGGGGCGGTCTTCTTTGCGGCTCGGGACTCATAGACGAGCGGTGCATCCGAGGCGAGTGCGTCGTCGGGGTCGATCACGAACGGTGCCGGCTCGATGCGGACGGAGAGGTCGGCAGCGAGCTGGCGAGCCTCAATCAGCGTCGGTGCGGCGACCGCCGCGATTGGTTGGCCGGCGTAGCGAACTCGGCGGTCGTCGTCGAGCAGATCGACGAGGTGCTCGGCCGAGTCGGACGAGATCGGACCGACGGTTCCGGCAGCGATCGGGGAGCGGACGATGACCGCTTCCAATGCGTCGTCGGGGTAGACGTCGGCCGTGTAGACGGCGTCACCGGTGACCTTTGCGCGGCCGTCGACGCGGAGCGACACGCCGGTTTCGGATGCGAAGTCGCCTCGGCAGGCCGCAGCGACGGCCCGGTAGATCCCCTCGTAGGCGCCGCACCGGCAGAGGTGTCCGGCAAGGGCATCCGCGATCGTGTGTCGGTCGGGCTCACTCGTTCCGTGCTCGCGCTGCCATCGATCGACGAACGTCGCCGCATCGACGACGAATCCCGGCGTGCAGTAGCCGCACTGAAGTCCGTCGTGGGCCATGAAGGCCCGCTGCACCGGATGGAGATCGCCGTCGGTGCCGAGCCCCTCGACGGTCGTCACCTCGCGGTCGCGCAGGGCCGTGGCAGGGGTGAGACAGCCGACGGCGGGGGTGCCGTCGATCTGCACGGTGCAGGCGCCGCACACTCCGCCGGCGCACACCAACTTCGTTCCGGTGAGGCCAAGCTGTTCTCGGATCACGTCCACGGCGGATTCGTGGCCGTCGAGTTGCAGCTCATGTGCTTCGCCATTGACGGTCGTCTGGATCGCAACCACTGTCGTCTCCGTTCGGCGTTCTCGTGGGTCGCCGGTCGTTTGGCGACGAGCGCAGACTACGAGACGGTGACCTTTGGGACGGTTGCGAATCCCGCCAACCGAATCGCGGATCGTGCCAAAGGATGCTCTGCTCGTTTTGGCGACATCTGCGATCGAGGTGGCGCAATCCGCGACTCGGCTTCGGTCTGTCTCTGCCTACGCTCGAGACGATGAGTTCCAAGTACGCGCTCGAGCCGAGTGTCCGCGCCGTGTTGATCGACATGGGTCTGCGTCCGGCCAACGTGCTTCGGCGGGCGGGTCTTCGTGCCGATCTGTTGGCCGGAGGGCCGGTGTGGCTCCAGCAGGATGAGTTCTTCTCGTTGTGGGAGGCGATCGAGGTCGAGTCGGCAGACCCGAACCTGCCACTGCTCATCGAGCAGGCCTTCACCCCCGAAGCCTTCGCCCCGACGATCTTCGCCGCAATGATGAGTCCCGACCTCAACACCGCTGCGCGGCGCATCGCCACCTACAAGAAGCTCATCGGCCCTCTTCGATTGGCGGTCGACGTCGCCGAAGCGCACACGACAATCCGCTACGAGTGGCCAACTGACGCGACCCCTCCAGCGAGCCTGATCCTCGCGGAGCTGCTGTTCTGGGTCGAGATGGCCCGCACGGGTACCCGTCATCGCGTCCAGCCGGTCGAGGTCACTGCGCCAACGCCTCCCGTTGACGCCGCGGCGTACCGTGCCTACCTCGGGGTCGACGTGACCGCCTCGACCACGCAGTCGGTGCGGTTCACTGCAGATGACGCCGCGCGTCCGTTCGTCACGGCAAATACTGCGATGTGGGAGACCTTCGAGCCGGCACTCCGGCGCCGCCTCGCCGATCTCGACGCCAACGCATCCACCACCGAACGAGTGGAGGCCGTGCTTCTCGAACTGCTTCCGGTCGGCCGCACGACTGTGGCTGACATCGCGACCGAGCTGGCGATGAGCCCACGGACGCTGCACCGCCGGCTGCAGTCGGAGGCGTCGAGCTATCAGCAGATTCTCGATTCGACCCGTGAGCGTCTGGCTCGTCACTATCTGTCGGACCCGTCGATCTCGGCGGCAGAGATCTCGTTCCTGCTCGGATATGAGGAAACGAGCTCGTTCTACCGAGCGTTCCACAACTGGACCGGCGAGACCCCCGAAGGCGTGCGATCCTCGCGTGTCACTCGGTGAGTTCGAACGCCTCGTCGTCGACCTGCATCCAGAACAGCTCGTCGACGCCGTACTCCGTGAAGCGGCACCCGCACGACAGCAGCTGCCAGCCACAGCACGGGCACCGAGCGATGTCGCAGCCGAGGTGGTGGTGGCCGCCCTGGGCGACGCCGCAGTCGCTGCAGCGCGACCGGCTCGTCTTCCAGCCCGGCTCGGACCCGAAGGGGGCCCGTTCGTAGACGGTGAGCCCGAGCGTGAGCGTGCCGACCGTGCAGCTCTCGGCCGTGGTCATTTCGTGGTTGCAGTCCTGACAAATCGCCATGGCCACATGATGACGATGGGGTGTGACAGCTCCGGCCGGGTTGATCAGCCGTGGGCGTCGGCGAGGCGCTTGGTCTCGGCGATCGTTCCGCCAACGAGGATCACGGCGACGGATGTGACAAGCAGGGCGAACAGGGTCGTGGACAAGCCGGTGACGAAGACCCCGAGGAGGGCGACGACGACTGCGCCAGCGAGGTACAAGACCACCCGCCGTTTGTGATCGTGCGGCGAGGCGTCGTGATCGAGACCCATGTTGATCATCGCCTGCGCGACGAAGAACACGACGAGCGCCGTTGCGAGCAGCAGGCGTGTCTCGTCCTTGAGGTACTTCGATGCGTCGTCGATCGCCTGCGAGAAGACCTTCTTCGACGCGACCCCGAACATGACGAGCGAGGCTGCCAAGAACAAGTGCCCGTACGACCAGATCATCGGGTGCCAAGTGGTCTCGAGCCCGTACATCTCATCCGCAGCGTCGGAGAAGTGCAGCCACCAGAGGGCAAACAACAGCGTCACAATGGTGATACCGACCACGATCTCGTCGACACCGAGGCTCGTGCCCTGTGCATCGTCAAGGATCTTCACGAACGCCTCGCCCAACACGATGATCGTGAAGATGCCGAACCGCTCGACGAGGTGATGATCGTCGGGACCCCATTCCAACAACGCCCGCACGGATCGGGGCCGGATGAAGTAGACGATCTCGAAGACGATGGCGAGCAACCAGATCACCCACCGGACGTCCTCGGGCAGGAACGTCGAACCCACCCACATCGAGGAGCCGACGGCGAAGACGGCGAGGTAGGAGATCGAGACGTCGCTGCTCTCGGGATGGGATCGACGCACCCGCTCGTACATCACGAACAACATCGCCCGGACGAAGGCGTACGCAAGCGCGAACTGCACCGACAGTTCGCCGAATGCGCCGCTGACGCTGAGGCCCATCGTCGCGACCCCGGCCATCTGCGCGAGGACGAGCAGACGATGCACGACGTCGTCGACGAAGTAGCGGTTCTGATAGAGCGTCTCGCCGCCCCACGCCCACCAGACCAAGAACAGCAGCACGCTGAACTGCCCAAATCCGGTCCAGGTCAGGTTGCTGCTCAAGAAGTTGCCGATCTGGATCAGCGTGGCGACATAGACGAGGTCGTAGAAGAGTTCGAGCCAACCAACCGCACGATCGGTGTGCTTGTGGAAGTGGACGTCGCGGTGATAGCGAGGCGGCGAAAACAGATCATTCATCGATGGCATCGCTCCCAGTCGCAGGTCTCAACCGCGGGCGAGCCTATCGATCATCGAGCAGGTGAACGAGGGCTCGCTGCGCATCATCGAGATGTTCGGAGAGGATGTCGAGGGCCGTTTCGAGCTCTCCGTTGCGGCACGCATCGAGCAGCTCGTGGTGTTGTGAGTCGGAGTTCGCAGCGCCTTCGAGTTCTTCGGTGTAGACGCGTACGTAGGGAGCGACGGCGGTGTGGAGGATCTCGGCGATAGCGAGTCCTCTGGGCCACTCCGCTGACCGATACAGCGATCGATGAAAGACCCAGTTCGACTCCGTGATCGACAGATCGGTGGCGGCGAGTGCGAACTCTGCCTCGGCGAGGTCCACAATCGTCAGTCGCGGAAGTGCCCGCTCGAGAAGTTGTGGCTCGATCGCGCGTCGTAGCGAGTAGTTCTCGATGGCGTCGTGGCTGGTGAGCGCCGGCACGACGGCACCTCGATTGGTCTCGAAACGCAACAGGCCCGACGCCGCAAGGCGCTGAAGTGCTTCTCTGACGGGGATCTTGCTGACACCGAGTTCGGAGGCGAGTTCGTCCTGTCGAAGACGAGCACCTGGTGCGAGCTCGCCGCGGAGCAATCGAGCCCGGACAGTCGACTCGATGAGCGCAACAGTGGACATTCCACAGATCGTATACGAATATGCACATCTCGACGTAGGAGACCGCCATGAGCCTCGATGACTTCCGCCGCGAACCGCTTCTGTTTGGACCGTCCCCGGTGCATCCACTGCCACGATTGTCCGAAGCGCTCGGCGGTCGCGTCGAGATCTGGGCAAAGCGGGAGGACTGCAACTCTGGCATTGCCTTCGGCGGAAACAAGGTGCGCAAACTCGAATATCTCGCAGCCGATGCGATCGACACGGGGTGCGACACGCTTGTGTCGATCGGAGGCATTCAATCCAACCACACCCGTCAGGTCACCGGCGTCGCCGCCAAGCTCGGGCTCACGGCCGTGACCGTGCAAGAAGGGTGGGTCGACTACAACGACATGTGTTACGACAAGGTCGGCAACATTCAGCTCACCCGGATCCTCGGTGGTGACCCGCGAGTTGATCCGGCCGGGTTCGACATCGGCATCCGTGACTCGTGGAAACGAGCGCTCGAGTCGGTCGAAGAAGCCGGCGGAACGCCGTACCCGATCCCCGCCGGGGCGTCCGACCATCCGCTCGGCGGGCTTGGCTTCGCCAACTGGGCACGCGAAGTCGCCGTTCAGGAGGCCGAGCTCGACACCTTCTTCGACACCGTCATCGTGTGCACCGTCACCGGGTCGACGCACGCAGGCATGATCGCCGGGTTCGCTCTCGAGGATCGAGACGATCGGCAGGTCATCGGTATCGACGCATCGGGCACGCTCGACCAAACCGTCGAGCAGGTGACACGAATCGCCACCCAGACCGCCGAGAAAATCGGGGTCGGCCGTCCGCTTCGAGACGACGAGATCACCGTCGTGCCGGGCTATGAGGGTCCGGCCTACGGGGTGCCCGACAAGACCACCGTCGAGGCCATCCATCTCAGCGCGCGAACCGAGGGCATGCTCACCGACCCGGTCTATGAGGGGAAGTCGATGGCTGGTCTGATCGGCATGATCCGAAGCGGCGAGATCGCCGCAGGGTCACGTGTGCTCTACGCCCATCTCGGTGGCCAGACCGCCCTGCCCGCCTACGCAGGGTTCCCCGGTCTCGGGTCGCCCGAACGCGAGCTGTCTCACTAGGCGAGCGCGCTTTCGCGGGCCCGACGGAATGGCCAGCGGCCCGTTCTGGTTTCGCCAACATGCTCGATTCGACCCTTCGGCCCGTCAAGGACGCCGTGCTGCAGCCCGTCGCGGCGGGGCCGTGCGCCAAGGTGTGCCCGATCCTCATCTCGACCGTTGGGCTCGTCGCCGCGCTTGGTGCGGGGATGGCAGCCTGGCGCGGTTGGGTCATCGTCTCGGTCGTCGCCTGGTTGGCCAGCCGCGTCTTGGACGGGCTTGATGGGGCGGTTGCCCGCGCCAACGGTCGCCAAAGCGACATCGGTGGGCTCCTCGACTTCCTCTTCGACACCATCGGCTACATCGCCATTCCGCTCGGGATCGCCTTCGGGGTCGGCGACGACACGCTCTGGACGGTGACGGCAATGCTCCTTGGAGCCTTCTATCTCAATGCCGTCTCGCTCGGTCACGTTGCGGCCGTGCTCGAGAAGCGGGGCCGCGGAGCTGCCGCCTTGGGAGAGCAGACGTCGACGACGCTGCCTCGGGGCCTCGTGGAGGGCACCGAGACGATCGTCTTCTTCACGATCGCTCTTGCGGTGCCGTCCGCGGCCACGATCGTGTGGACGGTGATGGCCATCGCCGTGGTCGTCACCGTCGCGGAGCGCACCCGCTGGGCGGCAACCCAGTTTGGAATGCGGTCGATGGAGGTCACGTAATGACGATCTGGGCCCGGCGGCTCCTCGTGGTCGGTCCGTGGGCCGCCGCCTTTGTCGGGTGGCAGTGGTTCCAACGCGCAGAAGGTCTCTCCACGGTCGAGACCGCGCAGCGTCTCGTCGACGCGATCGATGGCGCCTGGTGGGGAATCGCGGCCTTTGCGGTGGCGTACGTTCTGCGGCCGATCCTGCTGTTCCCGGCGAGTGTGGCAACGATCGCGTCGGGCGTGCTGTTCGGTCCGGTGGTCGGCGTGCTCGTCGTCGTCGTTGCTGCGAACGCCTCGGCGATGCTGGCGTACGCCATCGGCCGCGGTCTGGCTGGCGAAACCACCGACCGGTCGACCGACGAGCGGGATGGTCTCATCGCTCGATGGGGCGACCGCATGCGATCCAACAGTTTCGAAGCGGTCTTCATCATGCGACTGCTCTTCTTGCCGTACGACCTCGTC
Organism: Acidimicrobiales bacterium; assembly: GCA_020629635.1. Taxonomy (GTDB): domain Bacteria; phylum Actinomycetota; class Acidimicrobiia; order Acidimicrobiales; family SHLQ01; genus SHLQ01. Next base: position 211,304 of record JAHDCX010000004.1, read on the forward strand.
AACTACACGAGCGGGGCGCTCAGGATCCGGTGGACATCGTTCTTGCTCGCCACCGCCCTCGGGACGTTGCCGGGCACGATCGCCTTCGTGCTGCTTGGTGCGTCGGTCGAGCGACTCGACGACGGCCTCGGCGGCATCAATCCGTGGACGGTGGTCGCCAGCGTCGTCATCTTCCTGGTGAGCATCGCGATCGCGCGCGTGACTCGCGCACGTGCTGCGTTGCCCGACGGCGGCGGCTCCGCCGACTCGACCGAACTGCTGATCGGCTGACATGGCGGCGCTCGACCCGGACAAGACGTACAAGGCCGCGGTGATCGGCGCTGGATCGGGTGGACTCACCCTGGCGATTGGTTTGGCGGGGTTCGGTCATGAGGTCGCGCTGATCGAAGGTCGTGACGTCGGCGGCGACTGCACCAACGTCGGGTGTGTGCCGTCGAAGGCGCTGCTTCACGCCGCTCGTTCCGGTCGCGATGACCCATTCGGCTGGACGCAGTCCCGTCGCAATGACCTCCGGGATCAGGAGACCAGTGAGATGGCGGAGCACGAGCAGATCACGCTCGTCCACGGTTGGGCCCGGCTCACCGGCGACCGTGACCCGCATGTGGTGGCGGTGGACATGCCCGACGGGTCGGTCAGCTCGATTCGGGCCGAACATGTCGTGATCTGCGCTGGATCGAGTCCCGTGCGCTTCGAGATCGACGGCTTGCCAGAGGAGCGTCTCCTCACCAACGAAGAGCTCTTCGAGCTGGAGGCCGCGCCCCGCTCGGCCCTGTTCGTGGGCGGCGGTCCGATCTCGCTCGAGATGGCGACCGCGTTCGCTGACCTCGGTTCTCGAACGGCGATCGTCGAGCTTCAGGACCGAATCCTGCCCAGCGAGGATCTCGCGATCTCCGAAACCCTCACCGCCGCGCTCACCGCTCGAGGCATCGAGGTTCACACCGGAACGACCGTCGAGCGATTCGACGTGGCGACGGATACTGCCGAGCTGAGCAACGGAACTCAGATCGGCGACGTCGAACTGGTGGTGCTTGCTGTGGGGCGTGCCCCAAAGCTCGAACGGCTCGACCTGGAAGCCGCCGGTGTCGAGGTCGCGCCGCAGGGGATCGTGGCCGACGATTGGGGTCGAACGAACGTCGATCGCATCTGGGCCGTTGGCGATGTCACGGGCAACACACTCACGACCCACGGCGCAAACGCGATCGGCCGCCGAACGGTCCAGGCCATTGCTCTCCCCAAGCTCCCGAGGGTGGGGTCGCCACGGGCGATGCCGAGTGCGATCTACTCACGGCCGGAGGTGGCGTCGGTGGGGCTTTCGCTCGCCGACATCGAACGCATCCCACGGGCGTCTCGACGGCGCTACTCCGTCGACCTCACCGACCTCGATCGTGGGTACACCGACGAGCTCGACCATGGCATCGTCGTGGTCGACGTCGAGCGGTTCACCGGTGCGATCCTGCGAGCGGCGATCGTGGGTCCGGCAGCCACCGAGCTGATCGGCATCTTCACCATGGCCATCGATCACGGCATCGGTCTCCGCAAGATGTTCGGCACCATCCATCCTTATCCGGCGTACGCGCAGGCGGTCGGCAAGCTCGCCGACGAATTCAGCCGAGACACGCTCCCCGTGCTCCATCGGGAGTTCGTCGCCATGGCCCGGGGACGAATCGCTGTCGCACTCGCTGGCGTGGGTGTCCGAGCCCGAAGGCCTCGGACACCCACCTGTCCACGGCTCAGCCGAGGAAGCTGCTGATCCAATCGAGCTCGACCTGACGATCGATGCGGAACACGCCACCGATGCCGGCGCAGTTGCCGTTGAGGCCGAACGACGTCACGCCGATCAACACGTTGTCGCCGACGAGCAGTGGGCCACCCGAATCGCCAAAGCAGGTACCACCATGCTTTGCGTCACCAGAGAGGATCATCGAGTTCGAGCCGGGAATGCTGCCGATCCCCGCTGCTCCTCGGGTGTCGACGATCATGAGGTCCGCCTGGTAGCGAGTGAGATCGGCCTGCGTCTTGTCGGCCTTCACTGGATTCTGGCTCGCCGCTTGCAGGCCGTAGCCGACCGCGGTCACCGTGGTGCCTTTCCGGCCCTTCTCGAGCGTGTCGACGACACCGGCATCCGGAAGAACGGCGTACTCGTCGAGCTCGACCGGCTCGTCCAACGTGACCACACCGAGGTCGTAAAGGAAGAAGGCGCCAGGCAGGTACAGCGGATGGACGTACACGTCACCTCGGACGCCGTCTCCAACGGTGTCATCGTAGAACTCGCCGGGAGACGGAACGCCGAAGAGCGAGGGGTCGGGTTCCATGTCGCTGTCGAAGAACACCACTGCGCTCGCCACGGGCGCTTCAGTGCAGTGGCCCGCAGTCACGAACACCGTGCTCGAGATGAGCGAGCCGGTGCAGCGCCAGAGTCTGTTCCCGTCCTCGTCCAGCGCAACCATCAGACCAACGAAGGGATGATCGTCCCCGTCGAGAGTTCCGCCGCGTGTGATCGCCCCGGCTGGTGACGTCATCGACGTCACCATCGCAATGACCGCCAGGAAAGTGAGGAGCTTTTTCATGTGCCGTGTCTCCAATGAGGGTGGATGGGATATTCGTGACGACCCTAGCTTCACGGTGTCCCCGACGCCGGCGAACGGTGTGTCTCGGTAGGGTTCGGGCCATGGCAGAGATGACGTATCGCAGGTTGGGTCGAAGCGGGCTGAAGGTCAGCACACTCTCGTATGGCTCGTGGGTGACCTTCGGGGGTCAGCAAGGCCTCGATGCGGTCACCGAATCGATGGCTGCGGCTCGCGACGCGGGTTGCAACTTCTTCGACAACGCCGAGGTGTACGCCGGTGGCGAGTCGGAGACCCTGATGGGTCAGGCGCTCGCCGAGTTGGGGTGGGCCCGCGAGACGTACGTAATCAGCACGAAGTTCTTCTGGGGGATCGTCGACGACGTCAACATGACGTGGACGCTCAACCGCAAGTACCTGATGCAGGCGATCGACCGGTCGCTGGAGCGTCTCGGCCTCGACTTCGTCGACCTCGTCTACTGCCACCGACCCGACCCCGACACGCCGATCGACGAGACCGTGTACGCGATGCACGACATGATCAGCCAGGGCAAGGCGCTCTACTGGGGAACGTCGGAGTGGTCCGCCGATGAGATCCGGGCGGCATGGGAGATCGCCGAACGCCACCACCTGCACAAGCCGGTGATGGAGCAGCCCGAGTACAACATGCTCAATCGCACCAAGGTCGAGAAGGAGTACGCCCGTCTCTACGACGACATCGGGCTCGGCACCACGATCTGGAGTCCCCTCGCCGGCGGCCTCCTCACCGGCAAGTACCTCGACGGGATCCCTGAGGGCTCTCGCGCGTCGCTCAGGAACCACGGGTATCTCCAGGACCGCATGGCCGAGGACGCCGCGGTGGCGACGATCCGTCGAGTCGTCGACGTCGCGGGCGAGCTCGACTGCACGCCCGCGCAGCTCGCCCTCGCCTGGTGTGCGGCCAACCCAAACGTGTCCACGGTGATCACCGGTGCCAGCCGTGCCTCGCAGGTGGTCGAGAACATGGAGGCCATCGAGATCGTCGACGCGCTCACCCCAGAGTTGATGGCTCGCCTCAACGGCGACGACTGATCTTCAGGTCGTCGACACGCGGGGCACAGCGACCACGAAGACTGTTCCGCCACCCGGGTTCGGTTCGATGGTGATGGTGCCGCCGTGGCTCTCGATGATTTGCTTGGTCAAGGCGAGTCCGAGCCCGGCACCGCCGTTGCCGTCTTGACGGTGACGTGAACGATCGGCCCGGTAGAACGGCAAGAAGATCCGCTCGGCGTCAGCGGGGTCGATGCCCGGTCCGTCATCGATCACGCGCACCTCGACGGACGATTCCGCTGACCCGACATCGATCACGACGTCGGTCCCGTCGCCCCCGTGCTGGCATGCGTTTGCGCCGAGGTTGAGCACGGCCTGATGGAGCCGAGCTCGATTGCCCATGATCACGTGTGAACCGGGGGCCACCGAAGCGCTGACCTGATTCGTCGGGTGCGCCGCCGACAAATCGGCGACGACCTCGGCGGCGACGACACCCACGTCGACAGGCTCGTCGGGTGCTTCGTCGGTCATCCCGGCACGGGCGAGCGCCAGCATGTCGTCGACAAGACGATGGAGACGTTCGCTTTCGCTGCCGATCCGCGACATTGCTCGATCGACGTCCGCCTCGTCTTTCAACATGCCGCCGGCGTGTAGATCGCTGTAGCCCTTCAGCGCCGTGAGCGGCGTCCGGAGCTCGTGTGCGGCGTCAGCGACGAATCGTTCCATGTCATCGCGGGCACGGCGAGCGTCGTCCGCCGAGCGTTCGCTTTCGAACAGCGATCCCTTCAGTCGATCGAGCATCTTTGAGAGATCCTCCCCGAGTTCGCCGAGTTCGCGTGATCGACTCTCGACGTCGAGGTTGGTGTCGAGTTCGCCGTCGGCGATTCGTCCCGCTGCGTCGGTGAGGCGCGTGATCGGCCGGGTGAGCGAGCCAATGAGCAGCGCAAGTACCGCAACGACCAGGAGGGTGATCACGACACCACCCACCACGACGGCTCGGCGGAACGCGGCGGTCGCGTCGCGGACCGGCTCGAGCGACAGTGCCGTCACGGCAGTGTCGCCGCGTCGATCTTGGGCGACGAGTACTCGATAGTTCGGGGATTCGATGGTGTGGTAGCCGTCGATCTCGGCGAAGGTTTGCAGCGTGCTCTCGTCGAACGGGTTGCCGGCTCCGGTACTGGCGATCAACATGCCGCTGCTGTCGAGCAGCAGTTGGATCGGGACCAGATTCTCGTCGACGTTGACGAGTGTGTCCCCGGGATCCGGTGTGCGGGGAGGCGGTCCTGCTGGCGGCCGGATCGGGCGCCCGAACTGGTCGGCCCGAATCAGTTCGGCGTCGATGTCGGCGATGCGGTTGTTTCGTTCGACGCGATCGACATAGATCGCGAATGCACTGAAGCCCGCAAGGATCGTGACCAGGATCGGCATGAGGAACAGCGTGCGCAGCGCCGGCCGGCGGCTCATCGGTCTCCCTCACGAAGGACGTAGCCGGCCCCGCGTTTGGTGTGAATGAGTGGTGCGCCGCCGTCGAGCTTGCGTCGCAGATAGCCCACGTACAGCTCGACGACATTCTCCGTTCCGTCGAAGTCGTCGTCCCAGACGTTGGCGAGAATCTGTGCCTTCGAGACCACGACGCCGCGGTTGATCATCAGATACTCGAGCAGGTCGAACTCGGTCTTCGACAACTCGATCGACTCGCCACCCCGGTTGACCGTTCGGCCCTCGGGATCGAGTGAGAGGTCGGCGACGACGAGAAGGTGGGGTGGTGCCGCCTGTCCGGTGCGCCGCAGGATGGCCGCCACACGGAGCACGAGTTCGTCGACGCTGAACGGTTTGCTGAGATAGTCGTCGGCGCCGAGCGACAGACCGCGGAGCCGATCGTCGATGTCGTCTCGTGCGGTCAGGAAGAGCACCGGGACGTTGTGGCCATCTCGTCGAAGTGCAGCGCAGATCTCGAAGCCGTCGAGACCGGGCAACATCACGTCGAGGATCAGCAGGTCGAAGACGTCGTCGACCGCTCGCTCGAGGCCCTGCTCGCCGTGATCGGCGATGACGACGGTGTGCCCCTGGTGACGGACGGCGGTCGCAATGATGTCGGCGATCGCGGGTTCGTCCTCGACGACGAGGATGCGACTCGGAGCCGGCGGCGACGAAACGGACATGACCTCAGTCAACTCGCTGCGATCTGCCGACGCATTCAGCCGTCCGCCGGACGCGGGGGACGGCCGTTGTCATCCGCCGTCGCGACTGTCTGGCCGATGAGGCACGTGATCACGAGATTCTGCTCGGCCGTATTGGCGTGGTAGTGGTACCCGTTACCGGTGTCGTGGCCGCCACATTCGTCGAGCTCGACCGATGCCGGGTCGTCGAGCGGGCTGTGCACCGGGAAGCCGTCCATGGCGTAGGCGAACATGGGAGTCTCGCCGGTTGCCACGTCGTCGAGCTCCGAACAGCCGGTCGCGCCGTGGAGGTGGTACCCGTCGACCGGGTTGTAGTGGCCTCCACAATCGTCGAACGCGGCGATGGTGTAGGCGCCAAGGATGGCGTCGACCGGTGCGGACTGGGCGATCACGATTCCGTCGAGGGTCACGCCGAGATTGCCGGATGTGGTGGCCGGTGCCGTCGCCAGAACCGGCTCGACCGGAATGAGCACCGTTGTCGAGATCGGTTCGCCATCAGGCAGCCACTCGAGCCGGCCTTCGACGCAGTGGTTCTGTACCGACGGGTCGACGTCGGGGCGAGCAGCGAGGTCGAATTCCTCGGCCGTCTCGGTGACGAACACATTGCCGTCGGCGTCATACATCTGCCAGTTGTCGTCGTCGTAGAGCTCGGCGAGTCTGGTGATGAACTCGCCGTCGATGTCATAGACGCCGTCGCCGTCGAACCAGATCCCGCCGTCATCTGCCGATGCGTCGATCGAGGTCGGGCAGAACGGGCCGGTCTCGTAGGTGACGGGATCGCCTGACACGGTGAAGGCGTAGCATTCGGCCTCGGCGCCGCCGCTGAGCGTGCAGGGCTCGGTCGTCACCTCGCCGACGATGGCCCCGTCGAAGAAGAGGTCGATGTCGACGCCGTCGCTGGAGTGATCGTGGTCGTCGTCGTCATCGTGTTCGTGGTCATCGGCATCGGCCTCGGCTGCGTCGTCAGCACCGCATCCAGTTGTGAGGAGCAACACGAGCAGCGCCAGGAGCAGACGGGGGAATTGAGACATCGGGGTCGTCTTTCGGTTCGGGGGTGTTGAGCGATTGTGCGGGGTTGAGCTGTGAGAACACTGTGAGTCTCGAGGCGACTGCGCTGCCACCGACGCACTTCTTGCGTCTCCTTCAGGTCTGAGCCGGGTTCTTACCGGGACTCTCAGCAACCTCACAGTTTGGGTTCGTACACCGGAGAGCAGATCGAAAGGATCGCTCTCATGCCCAGCTCATCTCTGCTCATCGCCGACCTGATCGCCATCAGCGTCCTGGTCTTTGGCTTGTACTTCCCCCGCCACCAGCGACGCGATCTCGTCGCCGCCTTTCTCGGGGTCAACGTCGGCGTGCTCGCCGTCGCCCATTCGCTCGCATCGAGCGACGTCGGCGCTGGGCTCGGACTCGGACTGTTCGGCGTGCTGTCGATCATTCGGCTCCGCTCGACCGAACTCGATCACGAGGAGATCGCGTACTACTTCGCCTCGCTCGCCCTCGGGTTGCTCGGCGGACTCTCGATGGACACTGACTGGCTCGCCCCGTTGTTGATGACCGCCGTCGTCGTTGCGCTCTTCGTCGGCGACCACCCGCGGCTCTTCGGTGGCTGTCGCAGCCAGGTCGTCGTACTCGATCGGGCGATGACCGACGAGGCGGCGCTCACGGCACACCTCGAAGGGCTCCTCGGAGCGACGGTCACCCGGGTCAAGGTCCGTCGAGTCGACCTCGTGAACGACACGACGAACGTCGAGGTCCGGTATCGACGTGCTGTGGGCGCAACCTCGTCCGACGAGCGTGTTGCGGCCGAGGGGAGCGTGGTCTGATGCGGTCCGACGACGTCATCACTGCAGCAATCGCCCAGTTCCTTCCGATCGACCTCGAGTCGATCGATCGATTCGCAAAACTGCGCACCCGCAAGGATCGAAAATACATCCTCACCGCCGACGAGCTCGAGACGCTTCTGGCATCCCTGCCATCGGATACCCGGGTTCTCGAGATCGATGGTCGGCGCTGGTTCCGATACGAGTCGGCCTACTTCGATACTGCGGGGCTCGACTCGTACCGGCTCGCGGCGAGCCGACGGCCCGGCCGGTTCAAGGTCCGTACCCGCCACTATCTCGACAGCGGCGTCGAGATGGCCGAGGTGAAGACGAAGAGCCGACGCGGTCAGACAATCAAACGGCGCACCGCCCTCAGCGACACTCGTCCGGTCGCGGAGCAGGTGCGTCGTTTCGCCTCCGAGTTTGCCGAAAGCGCACCGTATGCCGACTCACTCGAGGCGGTTCTCACGAGTCGCTACCGACGATGCACGCTGGCGTTCCCGGGCGAAGGCGTCCGCGTCACGATCGATGCGGACTACGACTGCATGGACACGTCGGGCGAAACGACCGGACTCGTCGATCGCTTCATCGTCGAGACCAAGACCGATGGCGCCGCTTCGTCAGTCGATCGACTGCTCTGGAAGTGGGGGCATCGGCCGGAGCGGATCTCGAAGTACGCCACCGGCCTTGCCGCCATCAATGTTGAGCTGCCCGCGAATCGGTGGAACCGGGTCCTCAAGCGACACTTCGGGGAGGCTCGACAGAGGACCCCCCGGGTTGCCGCGATCTGCGCGCTCCTGATGTTCATGGCCGCGCTCGGCGGATGCGGCACGGCCACGTCCGCGTCCGTGTCGGAAGGCGCTGATGGTGCGGAGGTGACCGGCGACGTCATGGCCACTGTGGATCCACACCTCGATGATGAGGACCTGATCACGATCCGGTTGGACGGAACGTCGACAACCGCCACCTCCGACGCCGTCGCGGTCGACGGCTCAACGGTGTTCATCAACGACGGCGGGGTCTACGCGCTCACGGGTTCGCTCGATGGCGGTGGGATCGTGGTCGACGTGGCCGACTCCGAGGACGTCACCCTGGTCCTCGAAGGTGTCGATGTCACCAACCCGGAGGGCTCCGCAATCGCGGTCCTCAACGCGGACGAAGCCGTTGTCGTGCTCGCCGACGGATCGACCAACACGCTCACCGATGGCGTTGACTACGTCTTCGACGCACCCGACGTCGATGAGCCGAATGCGACGCTCTTCTCCGACACGAACCTGACCATCGGGGGAGAGGGCGTGCTCGAGGTTGACGGCAACCACAACGATGCCATCGCGAGCAAGGACGGTCTCGTGATCGCGTCCGGCACGATCTCGGTCGCCGCAGTGGACGACGGCATCCGCGGCAAGGACTTCGTGGACATCACCGGCGGCACCGTCACCGTCGACGCGGGCGGGGACGGGCTGAAGAGCGACAACGACGACGATCCCGAACGTGGACACATCGCCGTGTCGGCGGGAGTCCTCACGATCGCCGCTGGCGACGAGGGCATCCAGGCAACGACCGACATTCGCGTGACGGGCGGGGAGATCGATGTGCGATCGACCGGCGACGCCGTTCATGCAGACGGCGAGATTCGGATCGACGCCGGCACGCTGACGGTCGCGTCGGGCGACGACGGAATCCACGCCGATGCCTTGGTGACGATCAACGGCGGGACGATCACGATCAGCGAATCGTTCGAAGGTATCGAGGCCGAGGTCATCGAGATCAACGACGGAATGATCGACATCACGTCCGACGACGACGGCATCAACGTCGCCAGCGCCGACACCGTCGCGGTCGAGCCAGGTCCCGAGCCCGGAGCCCTCCCCGCCGATGGCCGTCCGGCGCGGGGCCAGCGCGGCGGTCCCGGTGGGCAGGAGGTCGTGGGCGAGCACTACGTGTACATCAATGGCGGCACCATCGTGATCACGATCACGGACAACCTGGCCGAGCAAGGAGACGGCATCGACGCCAACGGTCATGTCGAGATGACCGGCGGCCTGGTCGTCGTGAGCGGTCCCACCGACACCCGCAACAGCGCCCTCGACTACAGCGGCGGCACCTTCACGATGACGGGTGGGACCTTCATTGGATCCAACGTCGACGGACGAAACGCACAAGCGACCGGAGTCGGGTCGACTCAGGCTGCCGTCGTCGTGTCCAGCGGATCGATCGTTCCCGGCGGGACGGTCGTCCACATCGAGTCGACGGCGGGCGAGGGTCTCGTCACGTTCGAACCCGCCAACGACTACAGCATGATCGTGTTCTCCTCGCCCGACCTCGCCCAGGGGGAGACCTACGCGGTCGAGCTCGGTGGGGTCGTGACCGGCGACTCGGCGACGCGGCTCTTCGCCGATTCGGACTACACCTCTGGTGAGGCGGTCGGCACGGTCATCGCCGCTCTTCCGTCATGAAGCCGACGATGACTACCGTGGGCGCCGATGACCGTGCGACCCGACGATCGAGCCGATGCCGGCTGGAAGATCGACCCGGGCAGATTCGTCCGCTTCAGCCAGGTCGATGACGTCTTCAACCGGTCGTGGTGGGACGAGCGGGTCCGGTCTCCGGAGACCGAACGGTTCTTCGAGTCGTACCGCAAGCCGCTCGTCGACTGGAAGAAGGCCCGGGGCTTCCGTCGCAAGGACTACGCCCTGCGCAACGCGGCGTGGCACGGCGCCGACATCTTCGCCGAACTGAAAGAGGCCGAGGACCGCCGCGAGGGTTTCCTCGATCCGTTGAGCGTGCTGCGGGACGCCTCAGACGAGAAGCTCGACATGGGTGACCCGACCGAGGCGGCGGAGGAGCTCAAGCAGGTGGCGTCGACGCTTGGCGCCGACCTTGTCGGTATCGCCGAGGCCGACGAACGATGGCTGTACACCGAGCGCTACTCACGCCAGGCCGACGGGGCAAAGCCCAATCCGATGGATCCGGATCTCGACCGAGTGATCGTGGTCGGCCAGGCGATGGACTCGTCTCTGATTGCCACGGCCCCCTCGGCGCTCGCCGGCGCGGCGACCGGGCTCGGGTACAGCCAGGACGTGATCGTGCTCCTCATGATCTCGCAGTACATCCGCAACCTCGGCTACCGCGCCGTGCCGACCCTCAACGACACGGCCCTCGCGATCCCGTATGCGATCAAGGCCGGTTTGGGGGAGTACGGGCGGCACGGTCTCGTCATCACGCCCGAGCACGGTGCCAACGTTCGTTTCGGCAAGATCTTCACCGACCTCCCCGTGGCGATCGATGCGCCGATTCGGTTCGGTGTCGAAGAGATGTGCGGCATCTGCCGAGCGTGCAGCGACGCGTGCCCATCGTCGGCGATCCCCGACGGGGCACCCTCCGACGCGCTCCACAACGTGAGCAACATCGAAGGCGTCACGAAATGGTCCGTCGACGGCGAAGCCTGTTTCGGCTACTGGGCGAAGATCAACAGCGACTGCTCGGTGTGCATCCGGGTGTGCCCGTACACCCGCGACATGAGCCGACGACGCAACCGTTGGTGGCTGCGTCTCTCTGCCACACGGTTCCGCCGGTTGGCCCTCTGGCTCGATCGGCGTAGTGGACGCAGCGACCGAGTCAGCTCGAACGATTGGTGGCCGACGGCTGCGGACGGCGCTGTTCCGGTCGAACTTCGCTCGAGACGGACGGAGACGACGCAAGGGGAGGTCGGCCATGCCGGTCCATTTCAGTGACGACGAGATGAGAAGCCGCACGACGCGCGCAGCTCACGCGATTGCCGATGCGGGGATCGATGCCCTCCTCGTCTTCAAGCAGGAGTCGATGTACTGGCTGTCCGGATACGACACGTTCGGCTTCTCGATGTTCCAGTGTCTCGTGGTCACGGCCGCCGGGGAACGGGTACTGCTGACTCGCCAGCCCGACCGGGGCACGGCGCTCTACACGTCGAATCTGACAGACATCCGGATCTGGGCGGACCGAGAAGGCGTCAACCCGGCCGACGAACTGGTCACCGTCCTCGATGACCTCGGACTTCGTGGCGGGCGGATCGGGATCGAACTCGACAGCTACGGGCTGAAGGCGTCCAACTGGATTCTGCTCGAGGCGGCGCTCGACGGGGTCTGTCGATGGGAGGACGCATCGACCCTGATCCAGGAGCTGCGCCGGACGAAGAGCCCGGCCGAGCTCACCTACATCCGGCGTGCGGCAGAGCTTGCCGACGACGCGTGGGACGCCGCAGTCTCGCGGACCGCGGCGGGTGTCTCCGAAGCCGAGATCCTGGCGGACATGCAGGACGTGATCCTGCGAGGTGGCGGCGACTACGCGGGCAACGAGCTCATCATCGGGTCCGGTCCGGCGGCCCTCATGGTGCGCTACACGTCCAGCCGCCGAACGCTCGACCCGCAGGATCAGCTGACGCTCGAATGGTGCGGCGTGCAGCGCCGCTATCACGCAGCGATGATGCGCACCCTGCTGATCGGCGACCCATCGCCCGAGCACGTTGCGATGCACGCGGCATGCCGAGACGCGCTGCTGGCCTGCGAATCGGCGATCCGCCCTGGGGCGACGCTCGGTGAGGTCTTCGACGTGCACGCCGCGGTCCTCGACGCCGCCGGCTACCAGGAGCATCGAATGCACGCCTGCGGCTATGGCATGGGTGCCGTCTATGCCCCGATCTGGGTCGACTGGCCGATGCTGTATTCGGGTAACCCGCTGACCTTCGATGTCGACCAGGTCTTCTTCCTGCACATGATCCTGCTCGACCTCGACAGCGGTCGAGCGATGAACCTCGGCCACTCCGTGCGGGTCACCGACGACCGCGTCGAACGCCTGAGTCGCTCTTCACTGGATCTCGTGGTGCGATGAGAACCGGGATCGAATTCGACGACGGCCGCTTCGACCGCGCCAAGCTCGGTTTCGTTCTCGATCGTCTGCTCACTCGACAGCAGACGCTGGGCTCATCGACGACCAATTCGACGGGCTCGGCCGACTCGTACGAGAGTGCTGGACAATCGGGGTCGTGAAGCGCCGGCGAGACGATTCATGCAGCGGAGACGAATGCGAACCGCTTCTCGCTCTCAAAGCTCCTTGCGCAACGAGATCGACGCTCCGTCAGATCGGAACAACGTGAGCTGATCGCCTGTTTGTTGCCAACTGAGCTCCGAAGCCAGCTCACCGAAGAAGATCGCGAACGCCGAGACGCTGTCGCACTCGACTGCTTCAACTTCGAACGACGAGAGTGCAACCGTTGCCGCCTCCCAGGTAGCGAGACTCGTGCTGAGCGCGCACGCGTTTCTGTATCCGACGTTGGTTTCGTTGATCGTGAGCACAGGCTCTCCGTCAGACTTGCTCAGGTCGAAGCCCGCGTGGGCCTCGATCCGCCACAGTCCCGTTGGGATTGCGACCACCACGTCCTCGACGGGCTCGACCTCTGTTGTCTCGGTTTCGTCGACTCCTTCTTCGGGCAGTTGCTTCGTTGCTACTGCACCGCCTCCGCACGATGCGAGCAGGACGATCGCGGCGATACGGAAAGTGGATGCGGTACCTGTCCGGAGCTTCACGATGTCCTCACGTCAACGCCAAGGCGATCTCCCATACGTCGGATCTTTCCAGATCAGAGGCCGCAGGGCGCCGATCACGTTCGAGCTGGGACGGGGACGCCCTTGCGACCAATTCGACGGGCTTGGCCAACTCGTACGAGAGTGCTGACCATGGGTTGGGACTTCTGGATCGATCGGGGCGGAACGTTCACCGATGTGGTGGCTCGGCGGCCCGATCGCACGCTCGTCACCACCAAGCTCTTGTCGGAACATCCCGAGCAGTACGACGATGCCGCCATCGAAGGCATCCGGCGGATTCTCGAGCTCGGCCCGGCCGAACCGATCCCCGCCGGAGCGATCGACGCCGTCCGGATGGGCACGACCGTCGCCACCAACGCCCTGCTCGAACGCCAAGGGGCGAGAACGGCGTTCGTCACTACCGCAGGCTTCGGCGACTCGCTCCGCATCGGCTACCAGGCACGGCCCGATCTGTTCGCACTCGACATCGAACTTCCGTCGATGCTCTACGAACGCGTCGTCGAGATCGACGAGCGCGTCCGTGCCGATGGGACCGTCCTGAAGGTGCCGGATCCCGAGGTTGTCCGGGCGCAGCTGCAGACGCTGCTCGACTCCGGCGTGGAATCGCTCGCCATTGCGCTCCTGCACGGCTATCGCCACACGGCTCATGAGGAACTGGTGGGGTCGATCGCACGCGAGCTCGGCTTTGGTCAGGTGTCGGTGAGTCACGAGGTCAATCCGCTGATGAAGCTCGTATCACGCGGCGACACCACGGTCGTCGACGCCTACCTGTCGCCGGTGCTGCGCCGGTACGTGGAGCGTGTCGATGCGCAACTTCGGGGCGACGACGATGGGCCGCTCCTGATGTTCATGCAGTCGAATGGTGGACTCACCGAAGCACACCGGTTCGAAGGCAAGGACGCACTGCTCAGCGGACCCGCCGGAGGCGTCGTCGGCATGGTCGAGACGGCACAGGCGGCGGGCTTCGATCGGCAGATCGGATTCGACATGGGCGGCACGTCGACCGATGTCTCCCATTGGGCGGGTGCGTTCGAGCGGGTGACCGAGACCGAGGTGGCGGGCGTCCGCGTCCGCGCACCGATGATCGACATTCACACGGTGGCCGCGGGCGGCGGGTCGATCGTTCGGTTCGACGGGTCGCGCCTCCGGGTTGGGCCCGAGTCGGCGGGCGCCGATCCGGGACCCGCCTGCTACGGCAAGGGCGGCCCGCTCGCGGTGACCGACTGCAACGTCGCCACCGGCAAACTCCGGCCCGAGTACTTTCCGTCGGTCTTTGGTCCCGACGGCGACGCGCCGCTCGCCGCCGAGGTGGTCGGAGACCGCTTCACCGAGATCGCCGAGGCGATCGGAACGGCGACGGGCTCCACGCCGTCGGCCGAGGAAACTGCCGAAGGTGCCGTCGCAATCGCGGTCGACAACATGGCCAACGCGATCAAGAAGATCTCGGTCCAACGGGGACACGACGTGTCGGACTACACGCTCGTCTGCTTCGGCGGTGCGGGCGGCCAACACGCCTGCCTCGTCGCCGAACAACTCGGGATCGAGCGTGTGCACATTCACCCGTTGGCTGGCGTCCTCTCGGCGGTCGGTATCGGCCTCGCCGACGTCCGACACGTGAGCGACCAGGCGGTCGAGGCGACGCTGGACGACGGTGCGTTGGGCTCGCTCGGAGCGTCGTGGCAGCACATGGGTGCGCTCGGCGCAGCGGCCGTCGCCGAACAAGGCGTGCCGGCAGATCGGACGGAGTCGATCCACCGGCTCGCCGTCCGCTACGACAACAGCGACACGTCGATGCTCGTGGCCGCGGGCGATGCCACCTCGGTCCGCGCAGCCTTCGAAGAGGCACATCGGGCCCGCTACGGGTTCACGAACCCGGACCGTCCGGTCGTGATCGAGTCGATGCAGGTCGAGACGGTTGGTCGCTCCGAAGGCTGGGCCGACGCCGGCACCTTCTCGCCACCCCCAGAGGGCAATCGCGCCGAACCGGTCGGGCATCACCGCACCTGGATGAAGGGCGCATGGCACGACACCCCGTTCGTGCGTCGAGGTGACCTGTCTGTCGAGGAGACTCTGGCCGGACCGGCAGTCGTGATCGAGCCGACGGCGACGACGGTGATCGAACCCGGCTGGACCGCGACGATGCGCCCCAACGGCGACCTCGTGATCGAGCGCACCGAGACGACGGCGTCGGCCGATGTCGGCACGGCCGTCGATCCGATTCAGCTCGAGATCTTCAACAACCTGTTCATGAACATCGCCGAACAGATGGGTCTCGTGCTCGAGAACACGGCGGCGTCGGTCAACATCAAAGAACGCCTCGACTTCTCGTGCGCGCTGTTCGACCCCGACGGCGAGCTGATCGCCAACGCGCCGCACATGCCGGTGCATCTCGGGTCGATGAGCGAGTCGATCAAGTCGATCATCCGCCAGAACCCGAACATGGTCGACGGGGACGTCTACGTCATGAACGCGCCCTACAACGGCGGGACGCATCTGCCCGACATCACGGTGATCAAGCCCGTGTTCGGCAAGGCAGGCACGGTCATTTTCTACGTGGCCTCGCGGGGCCACCATGCCGACATCGGCGGGAGCGTCCCCGGCTCGGCCCCGGCGGACTCGACGACCGTCGACGACGAGGGGGTCCTGATCGACAACGTGCTGCTGGTGAGCGAGGGCCGATTCAGGGACGTGGCGATCCGCGAGGTTCTGGCCAGCGGGCGTTGGCCCGCACGCGATCCCGACAAGAACGTCGCCGACCTCCAAGCCCAGGTCGCGGCCTGCGAGAAGGGCACCACCGAGCTGCTCGCCGCGATCGACCACTTCGGGCTCGATGTCGTCCATGCCTACATGGCGCACGTGAAGACCAACGCCGAGGAGGCGGTCCGCCGGGTGATCGACGTGCTCGACGACGGCACTTTCACCTATGCAACCGACGATGGACACCAGGTCACGGCAACGATCCGGGTGGACCGTACGCAGCGGTCAGCCGTGGTCGACTTCACCGGGTCGAGCGGCTTGCACCCCGGCAACTTCAACGCGCCCTCCGCCATTGCACACGCTGCGGTGCTGTACGTCTTCCGCTGCCTTGTCGACGACGACATCCCCCTGAATGCGGGCTGCATGGCCCCGATCGAGCTGGTGTTGCCCGAAGACTCGATGATCAACCCGAGCTACCCCGCGGCGGTCATCGCCGGAAACGTGGAGACGTCTCAGCTCATCGTCGACACGTTGTTCGGCGCGCTCGGCGTGATGGCGGCCTCGCAGGGGACGATGAACAACTTCATCTGGGGCAACGACGAGATCCAGTACTACGAGACGATCTGTGGGGGCGCCGGTGCCACGCCAACTGCCGACGGTGCGTCGGCCGTGCACACGCACATGACCAACTCTCGGCTCACCGATCCCGAGGTGCTCGAGTGGCGCTTCCCCGTCATGCTCGAGACGTTCCGCATTCGTCGCGGATCGGGCGGCGAGGGTCGCCATGTGGGCGGTGATGGCACGACTCGGCGGGTGCGCTTCGATGTGCCGGTCGAGGTGAACATTTTGTCGAACCGTCGTCGTGTGCCGCCCTATGGGATGAACGGCGGCGCGCCGGGTGCGCTGGGGCGAAACCGGGTGCTGCGGGCCGACGGTTCGATCGACGAACTCGACGGCGTCGACCAAACGGCCCTGCTTCCAGGCGATCGCGTGGAGATCGACACGCCCGGCGGTGGGGGTTGGGGCGGGACGACACGATGAGGGCCGCAGTACTCCACCACTTCGACGGCGATGTCCCCGTCGAGACCGTCGCCGACCCGGCCTGCCCCGCCAACGGCGTGGTTGTCGCCGTCCACGCCTGCGGGGTGTGCCGGTCAGACCATCACGCCTGGAAGGGGGCCGACCCGGACGTCGCCCTGCCCCATGTGATGGGGCACGAGCTCGCCGGCGAAATCGTCGAGGTTGGACCGGAGTGTCGAACCTTCGCGGTGGGCGACCGGATCACTGCGCCCTTCATCCTCGGGTGCGGGGCCTGTGACGATTGCCGAGACGGTCGAGCGACGACGTGCTCGCAACAGGACGTGATCCGCTTCACGATGTGGGGAGCCTTCGCTCAGTTCGTGGCCGTCCCGAATGCGGACTTCAATCTCGTCCGACTCCCCGACGGACTCGAATCGGTCGATGCGGCCGGCATGGGGTGTCGAGTCACGACGGCGTGGCGGGCGCTGGTCGATCGGGCCGACGTGGCGTCGCAGGAGTGGGTGTGTGTACACGGTGCGGGCGGCGTCGGACTTTCGGCCGTCCTGCTCGCGCGTGCGCTCGGCGCACGCGTCGTGGCCGTCGATGTCAGCCCGGCGGCACTCGGCGCGGCGACGGCGATGGGGGCGGATGCGGTGCTCGATGCGGGAGAGGCCGCTCATGTCGGCGATGCCGTGCGAGACATCACCGACGGCGGCGCTCACGTCTCCATCGACTGCCTCGGAATCGCCGACACGTTCGAGAACTCGCTGCGATCACTTCGGCCTCTTGGGCGACACGTCCAGGTTGGGATGCCCGTCGGCCGGCATGCCACCGTTTCGCTCCCATTGCTCGAGCTCGTCTACGGCCGTCAGCTCGCCATCTTCGGCATGCGTGGTCTGGACGCGTCCGGCTTCGCAGATCTGCTCGATCTCGTCGCGACCGGTCGTTTCGACCCGAGCGCGCTCGTCGGACGCCGGATCGGACTGGACGACGCCGGAAAGGCGCTCGCCGCAATGGATGGCGAGCAGCCGCCGGGCATCACCGTCATCGACCGCTTCGACGTCTGAAGGCACCGCGAGTCCACCGTAGCGCTCGAGGTGTCAGAGGCCGGGGGTGTTGCCTTTGCCCGAGTTTTCGATGCCGCAACGGATTTCGCCGTTGTCGAGCTCGGTGATTCCGCCAAGTGAGGATGGGTGGACGTGGTCGGCGACGAGCCACATGAATGGTGTGTCGCATCCGAAGCTGGTGCATCGTCCGCGTGAGAGGACGAGTAGGGCGTTTCGCATGTCCCAGTTGAAGAGCCGCGTGTCTTTCGAGAAGGTTTGATCTTTCGCAGTGAAGATCTGTCTTCGTAACCGGCCGATCAACAGCGGTGCGAGGGCGTGTTGGGGGTGGATTGGGGTGCCGCGGATCGTTTCACACCGCCCATCCACGTCTTCTGCGTCGAGGGGGAGGGTGAACGGATCGTGGTCACCGTCGAACGCCCGGTTGAGGAGGTCTTCGGCAACCGTTTCGGACATCACGATGTTGACCAACGGGATCGGGAACCCGCCCGAATCACGTTCAAACCCTCTGGTGACGAGGTTGGCGAGTGCGACCAACGTGTTCTGACGGAACGACCGAAGGTTCTCGATGTCACCGTCGTTGTCGGCCTTGTCCCGGTCGATGACTTTCTTCAACTCGTGTTCGACGGCGGTCTGCATGGCTTCACCGACGATCGGGTCGAACACCCCAGCGAGTTTCACGTCCCCGTTCGGGAGTTTCGAAAACTTCACCCCGTAGGACCGGTTCCGTTCTGACGGCGGATCACCGTCAGGGTCCACATGCAACAACCAATAGGCCAACGCGGATTGGAATCCCGTGAAGTCCAGGGTGTTCGCGTGTTCCACGAACAGGTCTTGCGCTCGGATCATGTCGAGATGAATCCGCCCGTTGTGGGCTTTCCGTAGTTCCCGCAAATGCGCCTCAGTGATCTTTCCGGCCGCCCAGGCGTCAGCAAGCGTCGGGAAGTCCTCGAGCCAGCGGCCCAGATTCTTGGGGCCGTTGACGTTCACGGTCGGGCATCCGGTCAACGCGGCGAGATGTGTACCGATCCCGATCGCGCGACCGGATCGGCGGCGGGCGACTTGGGTGCGATCGGCGTGCGCGGCGACTTTGGCTTTCAACGCGGTGGCGCGTTCGGCGAGTTCCAACGCGGCCACCGCAAACGCTTCGAGCGCGGCCGGATCAAGACCGGAGAGTGCGAGGTCGTGGACGTCGTCGAACGCGGTGTGGGCGTTGGTGACGGCGGTGGCGAGCGTTCCGCTGATCGCACTGTTCCCGGCCTCGAACATGTGTTCGATGATAGTGTTTCAAGGGGTCTTTCGCAACGGGAAAACCAACAAAAACTGCCGTCGCGTCGGCTGAACGGCGAGGGGCCTCAAGCGTTCGCGTAGGTGGTGGCCAGCAGCTCGTCGTATTGCGCGATCTCATAGGTCTGGACGGCCGACTGTGTGCCGGCCAAGCGGCGGACCTTGTCGGTTGCCACCAGATCGACTGCGGCATCCGCCATGGCGACGCCGCCCACGTGGTGCGCTCGCATCAGCTCGAGCCAGAGACGGCCACGTGATTCTCCCTCGGCCGTCGCCAGGGCAAACATGTCCTCGTCGGACGCCAGTCCGGGCATCATCGCCGCGGGCATGCCCGCCCCCTCGTGCATGCCCATCCATGCCATCACCGTGTCGGGGGTCGCCGTGCTCTGGCCCCAGTCGCGGAGCCAGGCGTGCATCGTCCCGACCTCGTATGACTGATTGCGGAGCACTTCGGTCGCCGCCGACTGCACGGGTCCGCCCGTCTCGCGGCCGAGCACTCGTTCGCACATTGCCAGGGCCTGGAGATGGTGCGCCGCCATGTCGGACAGAAAGCCGATGTCCGCGTCGTTCGGTTCTTCGCCGCTCGCGGTGTCGGCCTCCGCGCTCGCACAGCCGAGCGTCGCGGCACCGAACAGGCCGGCGCCGAGGGCGCCCAGCAAACGGCGGCGGTCGACGGTGCTCACCCGTCGCGAGGTGGTCGTCCGCCGGGTGCGCCCGCTCCCGCAGCGAGTGTTTCGTCAACGACGCCGGAGTAGCAACCAAGCGTGTAGGGGAAGGTGTCGGTCGTGTAGTAGGCGTAGTTGCCGTCGACATCGGTCCGACCGTTGCATTGATCGAGGTCGCCAGAGCCTTCGACGAAGGAATGGGCCGACCACGTGTCGCTCGCAAAGAGCGACTCGTCGGTCAGCTGCCACGACGAGGTGAACTGATCGTTGCCGGTGTAGATCGGGTAACCGTCGAACGAGTAGCCGACGAGCTGTGGAGCGGTTTCGACTTCGACCGGCGAGAAGAGACAGTCGGTGAGCTCGGACGTCGAGACGATGTGGATGTGGAATCCCGTCGGACCGTTGTGGCTGCCGCACTCGCTGAGGGCGCCCTCGAGGGAGAGCACGTCACCGCCGGTTCCTTCGGTTGCCCCGTAGATCGGGACACCGTTGAGCGCGACGGCGATGGGGCCGAGCATGGCGACGGCAGTCGGTTCGTCCGCGGCGACCGGTGATGCCGGGATCGTCCACTCGTAGTCCTGGGCGGTCGGGTCGCCGGGTGAGGTCTGGATGTAGGTGTAGTCGGGAATGCCGTTCGAGGTGATGGTCACCGTTTCGGCGTCGCAGGTCGCGCTCGATTCGGGATCCGCGAGGTTCGGGTTCACGGACGGACCAGCCTCGAACAGCGCGGCGATCGCTTCGCAATCGAGACTCGCAACAGCCACATCAGCGTCGGGCTCCGAAGCCAACGGCTCGTCCGTGTCGTCGTTGGGGACCGCGGTCGTCGTGGCTGCCGCCGCCGTGTCGGGCGCAGTGTCGGTGTCGGACGAGCACGCGGCGGCGACCATCACAAAGGCCAGAAGAAGTGCCAGGAGTCGAAGCATGGCTTCACTATCGGCCGCAATCCTGTGTATTCGCTGTGATCGCCGATCTGAGAAACTGACGACATGGGAGCACTCATGATCATCAACTACGACGTCACCGATGCCGCGCGACTCAAGGCCTATCGCCGACCTGCGGGGGCCGCGCTCGTCGGTGACGAATCCGGCAAGGGAGCGGCGCGGGTCTCGACCGGCGACACCGTCGACCTCGGCGAGGCTCCCGCGGCCGGTACGACAACGGTCGTGCTCGAGTTCGAGTCGGTCGAGGCCGCTCAGGCCGCCTACGACTCCGACGAATACCAGGCGGTGATCGGCGAGCGCATCGAGTCGACGGTGCCGAAGTTCGCCGTCATCGTCCCGACCCTGTGAGGGCACTCGTGTCCCGATCGGTCTAGACACACGGAGGGGTTCCTCGTAACGTGACTGAACGATCGTTCAGTTTCTCTGACGGAGGACTCCATGGCCACCGCGTTTGCCGCCGTCGAAATCGACCTCGACGCACTCATCGACCTCGACGAGTTTCCGATCCAGGAGGTGACCGACCCCCGCCGGAACGCGATCGTCGACGAGGTGCGGGCGCAGATGGAGACCGTGGGCTGCTTCCGCATCAGCTCGTTCATTCGCCCCGAGGCGATCGCCAAGATGGCCGATGAGGCCAACGAGCTGATGGGTCAGGCCTACTGGTCCAACCAACAGCACAACCCCTACTTCTCGCCGGGCGACGACACGCTCGCAGCCGACCACCCGCAGCAGACGTTTCAGGATCGTCAGAGCGGATTCATCAACTCCGACATCCTGGTCAGCGACTCGTTGCTGCGACAGCTCTACGACAGCGACGTCTTCTTGCACTTCATCTACGACTGCCTCGGTGTCGACCGGCCGATCTATCGCTGGGCCGATCCGCTCGGCCGGAACCCGTACGGCGTCATGCAACCGGGCCACGTGCTTCCGTGGCACTTCGACGGCAACGAATTCACCGTCAGCGTGCTCGTGCAGAAGGCGGATTCGGGCGGCGTGTTCGAGTACGTCCCCAATATTCGCAACCCCGAGTCGGAGAACTACGACCTCGTGGCCGACGTGCTCGCTGGTGGACGTGAGGGCGTCCACACCCTCGACCTTCAACCTGGTGATCTCCAGCTGTTCGCTGGTCGCTTCTCGATGCACCGTGTCACGCCCATCGAAGGCGACACCACCCGGGTCATCGCGTTGCCCACCTACGTGCACGATCCCTACCGAATGAACCGGCCCTACCACTCCGAAACGATCTACGGGCGAGCCACGCCGTTGCATCACGAGCGGGCCCTCGCCGTCGTCGACGGCCTCGTCGACTGACGCCGTCAGCCCGACGACTCGGTGGCGGTCCTCCTCGCCCTCGCATCGACCCTCTCCATCGGGATCGGTGAGTTCCTCGCCGATGGGGTCACCAAACGGACTCGTGCCAACGAAGTCACCGCGACGATGTTCGTCGGAGGCGTGGCGTTCATGGCGGTGGTTGCCGTCGTCTGGCCCGGCAGCCCGTCCACCCGCGATCTGATCATCGGTTCGATCGCGGGCGCCACCAACGGCGCCGCGATCCTGCTGCTCTACATCGCCTACTCCCGCGGAGCGCTCCGATCGGCCGCACCGGCCGCTGCCGTGGTGATGTCGGCTGTCCCGGTCGCGTGGGACCTGATCGTCGAGGCCACCTCGCCGTCTGCCACGATCACTGCGGGCCTCGCCCTGGGCGTGGTGTCGATCGGGTTCACCTCGTATGAGCGTGGCGAGTCGGTTGGCGGGCGCGGCAGCGTGGCGATCGCGATGGCTGCCGGGGTGACCTTCGGGGTACTGCTGATCCTGCTCGACCAGATCGGCGATGACGCCGGAGGCACGCCGCTGCTGCTCCAACGGATCTTCGGACTGGCGGTGGCCGCTGCGGTCACCCGCGCAACTGGCCCGCGTATCCTTCCCGCAGACCGACGAGACGCACTCACCTCGTTCGCCATCGGGATCTTCGCGTCGGCCGCAGTCGTCCTCATCGTGCTGGCGTTCCAGCGCGGCGATCTGGGGATCGTCAGTGTCGTCAGCAGTCAGTACGCCGGAGTGGCGGTGCTACTTGCCTTCGTGTTCCGGGGTCAGCGCCTGTGGTGGTGGCAGGCCCTCGGGTTGGTCGGCGCCGGAGCGTCGGTGGCGCTCATCTCGATCGGGTGAGCGCCAGCTCGCCGACGGCCGCGACGAATCGATCGATCTCCTCGTCGTCGTTGTAGTAGTGGACCGACGCTCGCACGAGCGTCGGCAACCCTCGATGTGGGAGATCGAGTCGAGCGTGCCCGGCCGGCGACGTCGACGTATTCATGCGCTGCTCGAGCAGCGACCGATGCACGTGCTCCGCATCCACCCCGTCGACCGCAAACGTCACGATGCCCCCACGGGTGGCACCCTTGTCGTGCACCTCGACCCCGTCGATCGATCCGAGCTCGTCTCGCAGGCGAGCACCCAGGGCGGCGATGCGTGCCGCCGTCGGTTCGATCCCGATGTCGAGGGCGTAGTCGACCGCCGCCCCAAGGCCGAGCTTGCCGGCGTAGTACGTCTCCCAGTTCTCGAATCGACGGGCGTCGGCGCGGATCTCGTAGGTCGACTCGCTCGTCCATTCGGCGGCGTGGAGATCGAGGAACGGCGGCTCGATGCGCTCGAGGGCACGGGGTCCCGCATACAGGAAGCCGGTGCCGCGCGGACCACGCAGGTATTTGCGTCCCGTCCCGGTCAGGACGTCGCACCGCAGCTCGTCGACGTCGAGCGGGACCTGGCCAGCCGACTGACAGACGTCGAGCACATAGAAGGTGTCGTGCTGCTCGGCGAGCGCCCCGACCGCAGCGGCCGGATTGATCAGGCCGCCGTTGGTGGGCGCGTGCGTGATCGCCACCATCGACGCACCGCGCACGAGCTCGGCTTCGAGATGGTCGAGGTCGAGCTGACCGTGGACGTCGTCCTCGATCACAACGATCTCGATGCCATGCCGCTTGCGGAGCTGAAGCATCGCGATCACGTTGCTCACATACTCGGCCCGGCTCGTGAGCACCCGGTCGCCTCGTTCGAAGGGGTAGCCGTACACGGCCATGTCCCACGCCCGGGTTGCGTTCTCGACGACGGCCATGTGCTCCGGGGCGGCGCCGACCAGATGGCCGAGCGAGACGTAGACCGCGTCGAGTCGGGCCGACACTTCTGCGGCGGCCTCGTACCCGCCGATGGTTGCCTCGAGCGTGAGGTGGTCGACCACGGTGTCGAGGACGATCTGGGGCGGGAGCGCGCTTCCCGCGTTGTTGAAGTGCAGGACCTCGTCGACCCCGGGCGTGGCGTCGCGGACGGCAGAAAGCGAGAATTCGGTGGGCACGGAGCGAATGTACTCCCAGCCCGGAAGGGGCTCACCGATGGCACCAGAACGAGGGTTTCCGGCCGAGGAGTTCGCCGAGCGCGCCCGCAACGCCCGAACCCGGATGGCGAAGCTCGGGGTCGATGCCATGATCGTGTCGACCGAACCCGAGGTGCGCTACTTCACCGGCTTCCACACGCCGTTCTGGCAGAGCCCGACCCGCCCGTGGTTCGTGGTGGTGCCCTCTGCTGGCAAGCCGATCGCCGTCATCCCGAGCATCGGGGCGGCATCGATGACCGACACCTGGATCGACGATGTGCGGACGTGGTCGTCTCCGCAACCGCACGACGACGGCGTCACGTTGCTCGCCGAGACCGTGCGCGAGGTCGCCGGGGCTGCTGGCCGAATCGGCATGCCGACCGGACCGGAGACACACGTCCGAATGCCGCTGCGCGATCTGGATCGCCTCCGCGAGATGCTCGGCGGCTTCGTCGACACGACCGACGTCGTGCGTGGGTTACGGATGGTGAAGAGCGAACGCGAGATCGCCAAGCATCGCCACATCTGCGGCATCGTGTCCGACGCCTTCGATCGTCTCCCCGACATCCTGTCGATCGGGATGACCGAGCGCGAGGCGTTCCAGGCGTTCCGAGCCGAGATCATCGCCCAGGGCGCTGATGACGTGCCCTACCTCGTCGGCGCGACCGGGCCGGGCGGGATCGACGACATCATCCGCCAGCCGAGCGACCGCACGATTGCCGACGGCGACCTGCTCATCTTCGACACCGGGTCGACCTACGACGGCTACTTCAGCGACTTCGACCGCAACTTCGCTTTTGGCAGCGCGACGACCGACGCGATCGATGCCTACCGGGCCGTCTGGGAGGCGACCGAGGCCGGGCTTGCGGCCTGCCGCCCGGGAGCAACGACAACCGACGTGTTCACGGCGATGAACGAGGTCCTCAAGGCGAACGGTTCGTTGGGCAACGACGTCGGGCGGATGGGTCATGGGCTCGGCATGCAAGTGACCGAATGGCCGTCGCACACGGCATCCGACGACACCGTCATCGAGGAGAACATGGTGCTCACGCTCGAGCCCGGTCTGCTGTGGGCACCCGGCAAGGCCATGGTGCACGAGGAGAACGTTGTCGTACGCTCGGATGGGGCCGAGCTCCTCAGCCGAAGGGCCGCTCCCGAACTGCCGATCATCTGATCGTCCCACCCCGCCTGTGAGGTAGCCCCGATGTCCACCCCCGTCCTGACCGAAGCCGAGATCGAGGCCTACTGGCGTGACGGCTACGCCGTCGTCGACGATGCACTGAACGCAGAGCAGCTCGCTGCACTGCAACATGACTTCGCCGAGTGGGTCGCCGAGAGCCGCGACCACACGGTGCCGTACGGCGAGACCACCGACGGTCGGGCTCGCTTTGACCTGGAGAAGGACCATTCGCCAGAGCGGCCGGCCCTGCGTCGGGTGGCCTCGCCGGTCGACGTGTCCGACGCGTTTCTCGACACGATGCGAGACAACCGGGCGCTCGACGCCGTGGCGCAGCTCATCGGTCCGAACGTCGAGTTCAACAACTCCAAGATCAATGCCAAGCACCCCGGTTCGGCCACCGAGGTGAAGTACCACCAGGACTTCATGTTTCAGCCGCACACCAACGAAGACCTCATCGCCGTGCTCTTCTTCCTTGACGAGGTGACCGAGGCGAACGGGCCGTTGATGGTCGTGCCCGGCACGCACCGGGGGCCGCTGTTCGATCACTGGCACGACGGCGTCTACACCGGAGCGGTCTCCCCCGAGGTCGAGGCGGATCACGCACCGGGCGCCGTACCGGTCCATGGTCCTGCCGGGACGGCGTGCCTGATGCACACGCGGTTGTTGCACGGCTCTGCCCCCAATCTGTCCGACGCGCCACGCACCCTCTTCATCAGCGAATACCGGGCCGAAGACTCCAAGGCCCTGCAGGTGAACCACCTCCCGAGCCCACATGACGGCGAGCTCGTCCGCGGCGAGCGAACCAACCGCGTGCGCTGCTCGAGCTACGAGATGGAGTATCCCGAAGTACCGACAGGCGCATCGTTCTTCGAGCAACAAGCGCAGCGGGCCGAACCCTCGTGACCCTCCCGGATCTGGTCCCGCTCGCGTTCGAGACCGATGAGGGATTCGGGGCGCGGGCCAGGATCGGGCTGATCGTGCTCGAGTCCGATCAGACGATCGAGGCCGAGGGCCGACTGATCGATCTGCCCGGTGTCGACGTCTACCACGCCCGGATCGCCAACGACCTCGAGGTCACGCCCGAGACGCTGACCGCGATGGCCGATCGCCTCCCGGCCGCCGCGTCCTTGCTGCCCTCCGAGTTCGGCTTCGACGCGATCGGCTATGGCTGTACCTCTGCCGCGACGTTGATCGGCTCGGGTCGAGTCGCCGAGCTCATCGGCGAGGCCCACCCTGGCGTGCCGTCCTCGGATCCGATCGCCGCCGCAATCGCCAGCTTCGACGCCCTCGGCGCCCGCCGGATCGTCGTGGTCACGCCCTACTCGGCCGACGTGACCAGACCCGTCGCGGAGCGGTTTGCGCGCGCCGGAATCGAGGTTGTCGGCCTGGGGTCGTTCCTCGAAACGAGCGACCTTGTGGTCGGCCGGATCTCACCGTCCTCGGTCGCAGACGCCGTGCGTACGATGACGGCCACGGTCGAGTGCGACGCGGTGTTCGTGTCGTGCACGAGCGTTCGACTTCTCGCCGATGTCGCGAATCTCGAGGCCGAGGTCGGCGTCCCGGTCGTGTCGAGCAACCTTGCGCTCTACTGGCATCTGTTGCGCCTGGCCGGGGTTTCCGACGAGGTCCCCGGACTCGGCCGCCTCATGGGGTCAGGTCTGACATAGCAACAGGTCTGCCAGGTCCCGAGTTGTCAATTCGAAAGACTTGACCCCGGAAGGGCGGCGAGGAGGCCTTCGCAGTCGGCGACGCTGACCCACAGCGCCGAATGGTCGCGAGAGCCGATGACTCTCGGGACTCGCTCGATGAACTCGATGCAGACGCCGCGGGTCGGCGTCGTACCGAAGGTCAGGCCGTCGTCGCTGAACGACAGCCGAAGACCGACCGCGGTGTACCAGCGGTGCGGCCCGCTGATGGATCCGCCACGGATATTCTCGAGCGGCGTCCGAAGCGAGACCCATCCATACGTCGCGATCAGTTCGTCGTCGGTCACCGTGACGCCGTCGTTCCCGGTCACGCCGAGCGGCGTGATGATCGGCCGGAATCGACTCTCGAGAGCCAGAGGAAACTGGGCGGGTGTGGTCGACCGCATCACAGCATTCTGTCGAACTCGGCGATCAAAGCCGACGAGTTTGCTCGGCACCGTCGTACAAGACGGACGCCAGCGCTCGGTTGGCCTCGTCACGGACGTGGCGATTGGTCGTGGGGTCAGATCCTGGCAGTGGCACGTAGGTGAAGTCCGGGTTGGGTTCGCCCCGCACCGAGACCACGTGGTGTTCGCCGCGCTGAACGGACACGCCTGCACCCAGGTAGCTCTGCATGGCGAGGCCGATCCGGCGGTTTCGGGACCGGTTCGGTTGTGAGCCATGCACCAGCCAGGGATGGTGCAACGACATCTGGCCCGGTTCGAGCTCGAGATGGACGACGTCGTCCGGATCGGGCGACTCGACCCGTTGGCCGCGCGTCAAGATGTTCGATACGCCGTAGGTGTCGACGTGGTCCAGCCGCGTGCGGTGCGAGCCGGGCGCCACGGAAACGCATCCGCTCTCAACGGTGGAGGGGGTCAACGCGAGCCAGGCGGTCACGAAGTTCTCGCCTCCGAGGCCCATGTAGTGGCCGTCCTGATGCCAGCTCACCCAGGCGTCCGAGTCGGGCTCCTTCACGAACAGGACCGTGGACCAAAGCGAGATGTCTGGGCCGATGAGTGAGGCGACCGGGTCGACGATCCGATCGTCGACCACCACCGAGGCGAGGAAGTCGAAGCTGAGGTGGGCGTTGTTGCGATGTTCGGCGTGGAGCTGATCTGGAGAGTGCTCCTCCGCTCGTTCGAGCTCTTGGAGGAGGTCGTTGGCCTCCGTCGGTGACATCACGTCGATCGGGGCGAACCACCCATGCGTCTCGTAGTGCTCGATCTGTTCGGTCGTCAGCGTCATCAGCCGATCACCCGTCGGAGGTAGTCGTTGTCGAACGTGCGGTTGGGGTCGAGCTCGTCTCGCAGCCGGATGAAGCGGTCCCACTCGGGGTAGCGGTGGCGCAAGGTTGCCGCCGTCTGAAAGTGCATCTTTCCCCAGTGCGGCCGGCCGTCGTAGTCGTCCATGATGGACTCGACGCCTCGAAAGTACGGCTCGTGATCGGTGCCCTGATAGCGGTGCACGGCGATCCACCCCGACGCACGACCCGTGGCGGTGGAGAGCGGAATGCCGTCGGCGGCTGATACGCGTACCTCGATCGGGAACGAGGGCGGATCGCTGAGCGTGTCGACGAGCCGCCGCACACGCTCGAGCGCTTCGGGGACAGCGTCGACCGGAATGCCGTACTCCATCTCGACGAAACGGACGTGTCGCGGCGACGCG
Organism: Acidimicrobiales bacterium; assembly: GCA_020629635.1. Taxonomy (GTDB): domain Bacteria; phylum Actinomycetota; class Acidimicrobiia; order Acidimicrobiales; family SHLQ01; genus SHLQ01. Next base: position 240,049 of record JAHDCX010000004.1, read on the forward strand.
AAGACCTCGTGGCTCGGCGCGACTCGGGTCGCACCTGAGGTGAGCGAGCTCATGAGGCTCAAGACCGATGATCGTGTGGCCGGGGCCCGGCGGACGAGTCGCATTGCGGCGCCAAAGGCCAGGTTCTCGACCAGGAGCTTCTCCGCTTTCGTGCGGCGGTTGGTCCCGACCGATGGCGCCGCGTCGGTTGGCGTGTTTCGTTTCACGAGGACGCGGTCAACGCCCGGAAGGAAGAAGAACTCCGCGTGGGGAGCGCTGCGCGTGAACGCCGTCCAGTCGGCGAGCAGGTCGGCCAGCGGCTCGACCGTTTCGACGGCGCGGAGGTTGAAGGCCGGGACGGTCTCGAGTTCGACGCGGGTGACCAGGCCCAGCGCGCCGAGCCCGACGCGCCCGACATGAAACAGCTCGACGTTCGAGTCCGGGCTGCACCACCGCACATCGCCGGCCGCGGTGACGAGCTCGAAGCCGGTCATGCCTGCCGCCAGGTTCGGGTGGGCGTGACCCGTGCCGTGGGTGGCCGTCTGGGTCGCCCCCGCAATCGTCTGGACGTCGATGTCGCCGAGGTTGGGGAGCGCACGTCCCAAGCGATGAAGCTGATGGTTGAGGTCGTGCAGGGTGAGGCCGGCGGAGCAGACCACACGTCCGGTCCCGGTGTCGAACTGCAACGGCCCGACGTCGAGCCGGTCGAGCCGAATCAGGATTCCGTCGGTCATTGCCGTCGGCGTGAAGGAGTGTCCGGCACCGATCGCCTTGACCGGAAGGGCCATCGACGTGGCCCCGGCGACGATGCGGACGAGCTCTTCGGTCGATGTCGGTGCCGCGACACGTTGTGGCGAGCACGACGCCGTCCCGGCCCAGTTGGTCGTGACGCTCGTCCGAATCGCCATGCCAAACGATAGAGCTGGCGACAGCCGCCGGTCATACTGCCGAGATGGCGAACGAATCTCCCGAGAGCACCGACGACCTCCCGACGCCAGCGCTGGTGGTTGACGCCGCGGTGCTCGATGCGAATCTCGCGGCGATGGATGCCGTCCTGCCGGGCCGTCGGTTGCGTCCACACGTGAAAGCGTTCAAGAGCACAGCCCTTGCTTCTCGGCTCGCTTCGGACGGTCACACGGGCTTTTGCGCGGCGACCCCTCGTGAGGTCGAAGGGCTCGTCGCTGCGGGCCTCACCGACGATCTGTTGCTCGCCAACGAGTCGCTCGATGTCGCCAGGCTCGGCGAGCTTGCGGACCTCGCCCAGATCACCGTTGCAGTCGACAGCGAGGAGACGCTCGACGCGGCGATCGCCGGTGGTATTCGCCACGTTCTGATCGATGTCGAGGTTGGGTTGCCCCGCTGCGGATGTTCACCTGACGACGCCCCCGTCCTCGCCGATCGCGCCCGGTCCGCAGGCGTCAAGGTCCGCGGGGTGATGGGATACGAAGGGCATCTGATGATGGTCGACGACCGCACTGACCGGATTGCACGCGTCGAGGAATCGATGCAGATTTTGCGGGATGCGCACGACCGGGTCGGTGGCGAGATCGTGTCCGGAGGCGGGACCGGGACCTTCGACACGAACACGTGGTGCACTGAGATCCAGGCCGGCAGCTACACCCTGATGGACACTCACTACGACGGTCTCGACCTTCCGTTCCGGCCCGCCACGTCGCTGCTCGGCACAGTCATCTCGGTGAGTGCGAAGGGTTGGATCGTGGTCGACGTCGGATTGAAGGCCGTGGGCATGGATCACGGTGATCCGAGCTGGTCGCACGGAGACGTCTTCTTCTTGAGCGATGAGCACGCCACCCTGGTCCCGACGGACGGATCAACCTGGCGAGTTGGCGACCGAACCCGACTCACCCCGGCGCACATCGATCCGACGGTCGCCCGCCACGAAGTCATGTGGCTCGTGGTCGGCGACGCCGTCGTCGACCGATGGGCGATCGACCTTCGCCACTGGTGACAGCAGCCTCCGAGGAAGTTGTGTGTCCGAGGTTGACCTGGAGCGCACTCCAGGTTGTTCACTGGTCGCCATGGCGATGACGACACTCACTCCCGCAGAGATGGCCGAACGTACCGGCGTATCCCTCGACACGTTGCGCTACTACGAGGCCGAGGGCTTGCTCAACGACGTGGCGCGAGCCGAGAACGGCCACCGGCGTTACAGCGAGGACGACGTGTTGTGGGTGGAGGTGCTGCGGTGTCTACGCGACACAGGCATGACCATCGAACAGCTCCGTGACTACTGCGCGCTGGGGGCTGTGGGTCCGTCGACCAAACCGCAGCGGCTCGAGATCCTGCAGCGGCATCGGGCCCTCGTCGAGCAACAGATCGAGGAGCGTCGTTGTGCGCTCGACCTCATCGACCACAAGATCAGCTACTACTCCGGAGAGGACCAATGACCCCTGACGACACGTTTCCGTATGTTCAGCTCGGCAAGAGCGGCCTGTGGGTCTACGCCCTCGGCCTCGGCACGATGCAGTTCGGCTGGTCGGTCGACGAGGCCGGTGCCTTCGATGTCATGGACGCCTACGACGAGATGGGCGGCAACTTCATCGACACCGCGGACGTGTACTCGGCGTGGGCGGAGAAGCTCGGCGGACCGGTGAACGAGGGCGGGGTGTCTGAGGAGATGGTGGGCCGGTGGCTCGCAGCGCGCGGCAATCGGGATCGCATGGTGATCGCCACCAAGGTTCGTGGCGCGATGGGGCGGATGTTCGCCGACCACCGCGGCACGTCGAGGCACCGTGAGGGTCTGTCGCGTCGCTGGATCATGCAGGCGTGCGAGGACAGCCTCCGGCGGATGGGTGTCGATCACATCGACCTGTACCAGGTGCACTGGATCGACCCGCTCGTCCCGATCGAAGAGACGCTGTCGGCGCTGACCGACCTCGTGCGGCAGGGGAAGGTGCGGTACCTGGGCTGCTCCAACTTCACGGCGTGGCGAATCATGGAAGCGCTCTGGACCGCCGAGCGCCGCCACCTGGAGACGTTCGTGTCTGTCCAGCCCGAATACCACTTGCTTGACCCGGCCCGGTCGTTCGTCGAGATGGAGCTCGCGCCGATGTGCCTGGAGTACGGCATCGGCATGGTGCCCTACAGCCCCCTCGCCGGCGGCATGCTCACCGGCAAGTACCGCCGTGGTGACGAGCTGCCCGACAGCGTGCGGGCCGAGGAGAACGCGGCCAATCGGTTCAGTGACAAGAACTGGGACATCATGGAAACGCTCGTCGAGGTCGCCGACGAAGAGGGTCTGACCCCGGCCCAGGCGGCGATCAACTGGCAGCGGTCCAAGCCGTGGGTCAGTGCCCCGATCATCGGTGCCAACCGCCCAGATCAGCTGCGCGACACGCTCGCCTCACTCGAGAACCCACTGTCGGCCGAGGGGGTCGCCCGACTCGACGCCGTGAGCGACTTCGCAAGGAGCCGTCCGTCGAAAGAAGAGTGATCGACACGGCGAACGGTGACGATCGAAGCGCACCCGCCCAGCGAGACGGTCCTAACCTCGCCACATGGTCTGCGTGCACTCGACACTATGACGAGTCGAACGCTGCAGGTCGGCGGCATCGACGTGCGGGCCACGCTCGGCAACCTCGGGATCTACCCGCGAGACCCCACCAAGGAGTGGCGACCCGCAGGGTTCGCCAAGGCCATGTTGACCCCGGCCGGTCCGGGCACGATCGAGTTCGACTGGTCGATCGCAGAAGAGGTTCACGCAACGGCGTGGGGCGATGGCGCCGAATGGCTGCTCGAGCAGATGCCGAGATGGTGCGGACTCCACGACGACCCGTCGGGCTTCGACCCAACGGCTGACCGTCGACTCGCACAACTCTGGAAGCGGCACGGCGGTGCCCGAATGTCCACCGTCGGAACGATCTGGCAGGAGCTGCTGCTCGTCATCATCGGGCAGCGAGTCACCTCGCAGAACGCCATCCAAAGCTGGGCACAGCTGTGCCGCCAATGGGGAAGCGACGCACCGGGGCCCCATGGACTCCGTGTGCCGCCGACCCCCGAGGTGCTCGACCGGCTGAGCTACGTCGACCTCCACCAGATCGGGCTCGAGAAGAAGCGTGCGGACGCCTTGAGGGTCGCCGCCAAGCGGTACACCCGCATCGAAGAAGCCGTCGACATGACGACCCAGGACGCCATCACCCGGATCACGGCGCTGCCCGGCTTCGGAGCGTGGACGGCCACCGCCACGCTCGTCATCACCCATGGCGATCCCGACCTCGTGATGTTGGGCGACTACGGCATGCCGACCCTCGTCAACCACTTCTTCACCGGAGACGCCACACGCCAGGCGCCCGAGCGGGGCGGCGATGACGTGATGCTGCGCCACCTCGAACCGTGGCGAGGTCATCGTCAACGCGTGATGAAACTGATCATGGCGTCCGGGGTCACACCGCCGAGACGGGCGCCTCGGGCGTTCAACCCCGACATCCGACGAATGTGAGACTGCGGAGATGGACATGGACGACTTCGATCCGACCAGAGCCCTCCCGGCGCGTTTCTACCGAGACGCCGAACTGTTCGAACTGGAGCGCCAGAAGATCTGGCACAGGGACTGGGTCTTCGTCGGCACGGTGGATCAGGTGGCCGAGCCGGGAGACTGGTTCAGCGCCGATCTTGGCGGCCAGCCCGTCATCGTGCTGCGCGACCAGTCGGGTCAGCTCGCCGCCCTGTCCAACCTCTGCGCTCATCGAGGGACGCTGCTCGTCGAAGGCACCGGCAACAGCAAACGCTTCCAGTGTCCGTACCACGCATGGACGTACCGCGATGACGGGTCGCTGATGGCCGTCCCCCACGCCTCGCCGGACGAAGTCGACAAGTCGGCGCTGTGCTTGGACCGGTACCGGTGCGACTCGTGGAACGGCCTCGTGTTCGTCGCCATGAACGCCGAGGTCGCGCCGCTCTCCGAACGCTTCGAACATCTCGACGATGTCGTCGGCCCGCATCGACTCGCCGAACTCCATCATTGGACGTCGCAACGAGCGTCCGAGGAGTGGGCTGCCAACTGGAAACTGGTCATGGCCAACGCAATGGAGAGCTATCACCTGTTCGCCATCCATCCCGAGACGCTCGAGCCGTACACGCCGACCGCCGGTTCGTACTACATCGTCGGAAACGAACACGCCGCCGCAACCGGTGGTTCGGAAGACGGCGGCGACGACTACGTGTTGCTCAGCCTCCCGCCCAACTTCGTGGGGGTCATCACGCGTGGCACCTTCCTCTATCAAGTGGTCGAGCCGCTCGGGGTCTCGGCCACACGTGTCATCTCGGGCGGCGCCTTCTCCGACACGGACCCCGCTCGGTCCTCGGCGGTCTCGGGCTTTCTCAAACGTGCGTCGGCACGCGTGTCCGAGTCGCTCGTCCCCGACTTCCTCCCAGAAGACCGCGCCATCTGCGAGCGGGGCCAGCGGGCAGCCTCGGGGAACTTCGAGCCCGGGCCCATCCTCGAGATCGAGAAGGTCCTCGTCGACTTTCACCGCTACCTGCGATCGCGTCTGATGGCGTGACCGACGGCCAGAGCCGTTCGACTCCGGACCTCGCCGGAGCCGCGTAGGCTTGACGTGCTCGTATCGACATCTCGACGTGGGCCGACTGGAGGCCGTCATGGCGAGCACATCTCACACGGGCGCGGGCACGTTCGCCGACCTTGGCGTACCTGACGACATCGTTCGTCAGCTCGATCGGGCGGGCATCACTGCACCCTTCGAGATCCAACGCGCCACCATCCCCGACGCGCTCGCCGGTCGTGACGTCCTCGGACGCGCACCCACCGGATCGGGCAAGACGCTGGCGTTCGGCATCCCGATGATCACCCGCCTCGAGTCGGCGGCGCCGCATCACCCCACAGGTCTCATCCTCTCGCCGACCCGAGAGCTCGCCGAGCAGATCCGCCGCGAGCTCGCACCCCTCGCCGAGGTACGAGGCCGATCCGTCCACGCCGTCTACGGCGGTGTCGGCTTCGGTTCGCAGCTGAAGGCGCTGCGGTCGGGAGTCGACATGCTCGTGGCATGCCCCGGACGGTTGATCGACCTCATGGACCAGGGTGAGGTCTCGCTCGACCTCGTGAGCATCGCTGTGGTCGACGAGGCCGACCGCATGGCCGACATGGGCTTCCTTCCGGTCGTCAAGCAGATCCTCGATGCGACCAATACCAAGCGCCAGACCGTCCTGTTCTCCGCCACGCTCGGCAAAGAGGTGAAGGTTCTCACCGACCGCTATCAGAAGAACCCCGTGACCCATGAGGTGGGGGAGCGCAAGCCGGACATGACCCGGATGACGCACCGGTTCGTCCGGATCGAACGCACCCAGAAAGTGCCGCTCGTGGCTCACGAGATCCGAGAGCACGGCCAGACCATCGTGTTCTGTCGCACCCGGCACGGCGCTGATCGGGTGGCTCGGCAGCTCAAGCGCTACGGCGTGAAGACCGGTGTCATCCATGGTCGACGTACCCAGAACCAGCGAGACAACGCGCTGAAGTCGTTCGTGGACGAGAAGGTGCAGGCACTGATCGCGACCGACGTCGCCGCCCGCGGCATTCACGTCGACGGCGTCGATTGCGTGGTGCACTTCGATCCGCCAGAGGACGACAAGGCCTACACGCACCGCTCCGGTCGTACGGCTCGTGCGGGCGCGACCGGTGCCGTCGTCTCCTTCGTCACGAGCGAGCAGCTCAAGGACACGAAGAAGCTCCAGCGCCAGATCGGTGTCCGTTGCGAATTCGAGGATCCGTTGCCCGAGGATCAGCTCAACCTCGGCGAACCCATCGTGCAACCCAAGCAGCAGCAGGGTCCGCCCAAGTCGGGCGGGGGCGGTGGACGCAAGCGTCGCAATTCGGGCGGCAAGCCGCGCAACAAGGGCGGCACCCAGTCCAAGGGCGGTACGTCTGGCCAGAAGGGCGGATCCGCGAAGGGCGGTTCGGGCTCGAAGCACGGCGGCGGAGCGTCGTCGGGCGGCAAGCCCTCGTCGAAGCGTCGCCGGCCCGCAAAGCACAACCAGGGCGCCAAATCGTCGTCAGGCGGTCGCCCGTCGGGGCGTGGCGGGAGACGTCGCCCGTCCTGAGACATCGGCGATTCGATCGCCAGTAGTCTCCGGCCATGAAGCCGTCGGACATCGTCTCGCTCACCAACGTTTCCGATCCCCAGCTGTCACCGGACGGCTCGCACGTCGCCTACGTCGTGTCGCGGATCGACGAAGACGCCAACACGTATCGAAGCCAGATTTGGGTGGTGGCGACCGACGGTTCGTCTCCTGCACGCGCGCTGACCGCAGGCACCCACCGCGACTCGAGTCCTCGGTGGAGCCCCGATGGTCGACAGCTCGCCTTCACCTCGGCACGGGCGAAGGACCCCGCCGGAAAGACGAAGGCGAGCCTGCACCTGCTGCCGTTCGGGGTGCCGGGCGAGACGGTGACCCTCGCCGAGGCCGACGAAGGGTTCGGCGGGTTGACGTTCTCGCCGGACGGCGCCTGGTTGGCGGTGTCCCATCGAGTCCGAGGAGAGCACTACCAATCCGACGAGATCGGGCGGCGACCGCCTCGCAAGATCGAGTCGCTCGAGTTCATGCTCAACGGCGAGGGCTTCGTATTCGACCGTCCGTCCAACATCCACGTCGTGCCGACCGACGGCTCCGCCGGACTTCGCAACGTCGCGCCCTGCTCGTCGCAGTGTGGGGCACCGGCGTGGTTCGGCGACAGCCGGCGGATCGCCTTCGCCGTGGAAGAACCGGGGACCTCGTTCTCGACCGACATCGCCGTGGTTGACGTCGGGGCCGCCCCGGTGGACGGGGCGGCGCCGTACACGCTGCTCACCGACGGGTCGGGCCGCTTCACCTCGCCGCTGGTGGTCGAGGGCGACGAGCGCATTGTCGCCTCAGGGCATGACGACGTGTGGTGGTTCCCGCAGAACGGCCACCTCGGGACCCTCGAGGTCGATGCAGTCGGCACGCCCGAGTGGATCACGCAGGACATCGACCGGACGTGGATGCCCTTCATGGCGGGGCAAGCCCCGATGTGGATGGCGGACGGGGCGATCCTGGCCGGCATCGAAGACCGCGGCAACATTCACCTCTACCGCGTGACGCTCGACGATGAGCCCGCAAAGCTCGTGATCGGCGGCGACCGAAGCGTCACCGGGTGGGCGGCCGGCGAGCTCGACGGCAAGACGGTGGTCGCCTTCACCGCAACGTCTCGGACCGCGCCCACCGAACTGTTCGTCGCCATCGACGGTGCCGAGACCCAACTGACCAACGTGAGCGCGTCCTTCGTCGCTCGGACGGCGCCGCAGTCGGGGGAGCATTTCCTCGCCGAGTCCGACGGCCACGAAGTCGACTGCTGGCTGTACACGCCGCACGACTTCGACCCGTCGAAGACGTACCCGATGCTGTTCAACATCCACGGCGGGCCGTTCACCCAGTACGGCAACTACTACTTCGACGAGTTCCAGATGGAGGCTGCCGCCGGGTATGTCGTGCTGTGCTCGAACCCTCGCGGGGGATCCGGGCGCGACAACGCATGGAGTGCGGCGATCCTCGGTCCGAAGCATCGTGCGGCCGGAACCGGCTGGGGTGGCGCCGACTACGACGACTGCATGGCGGTGGTCGATGCCGCGCTCGAGCGGTACGACTTCATCGACCCCAATCGACTCGGCGTCCTCGGCGGTTCGTACGGCGGCTACATGACGACGTGGATCGTGACCCACTCAGATCGCTTTGCCGCCGCGTGCAGCGAACGTGCCGCCAACAACCTGCTGTCGCTCGAGTTCGCCTCGGACATCGCCGGCGTGTTCAGTAGCGAGATGGGTCCGACGTTCGTCGACGACCCCGACGAGTACGTGCGAATGTCGCCGACCACCTACGTGAAAGACCTCAACACGCCGCTCTTGATCGTGCACAGCGAGGAAGATCTGCGGTGTCCGGTCGATCAGGCGACGCAGCTCTTCGTCGCCTGCCAGTTGCTCGGCAAGGAGGTCGAGTACTACCTCTTCCCGGGCGAGACGCACGAGCTCTCCCGGAGCGGCACCCCGCTCCACCGCAAACAACGCGCCGAGCTCATCCTCGACTTCTTCGACCGCCACCTCCAGCCGAGTGACTGACCCATGAATCTCTACTAAGGTAGAGGTTCATGCCGGGTGAAGATCTTCTGACGATCGGGACGCTCGCTGCCCGAACGGGTGTGGCGATCACGGCGATTCGGTTCTACGAAGCGAAGGGCCTGCTCGCGCCGGTGCGGCTTGACTCCGGGCATCGTCGGTACCCGCGGAGCGCGATCCGTCGGTTGTCCGTGATCGTCGTGTGTCAGCGGCTCGGCTACTCGCTCGCCGAGATCAAGGATCGTCTCGGCCTTCTCCCCGACGGCGTCGCCAAGGATCGTGATTGGACGACCCTCGCCGACGATTTCCGGCACGAGATCGACGACCGGATCGAGCGACTGTTGACGCTGCGCGATCATCTCGACGGCTGCATCGGCTGCGGGTGTTTGTCGCTCGACGTCTGCATGCTGCACAACCCTGAGGACGCGGCAGCCGAACTCGGCGTCGGGCCGCGCTACCTCCTCGGCGACAGTCCGGCTGATCTCCCGCCGGTCGAGGTCTCACCGTCAACCGCCCCACCCGACTCTGACACCGAAGGAGACGACCACATGTCGCACCCTGATTGGCACCTCGCCCAGCTCAACATCGGCCGGTTGCATCACCCCGTCGACGACCCCCGCGTCGCCGAGTTCATGGACAATCTCGATCCGATCAACGCGCTCGCCGAGGCGTCACCTGGATTCGTGTGGCGCCTCCAGGATGACTCCGGCAACGCCACGGCGATCCGGGCGTTCGAGGACGAGACGATCCTCCCCAACCTCAGCGTGTGGGAGTCGATCGATGCGCTGAAGAACTACGTCTTCCGGACCGATCACGCCCGGTTCTTGCGACGACGTCGCGAATGGTTCGCTCCGATGGACGACCTGCCGGTGCTCACGATGTGGTGGGTGCCGGCCGGTCACCTGCCCACGCTCGACGAAGCCAAAGCACGGGTCGACCACCTCGCCGAGCACGGCCCGACCGACCACGCCTTCACCTTCCACCCAACCTTCGACCCCCCAATGGGGTCAGGTCTGACATAGCAAGAGGTTCATACTGCGGGGCCACGGACAACGCAGCCTCTTGCTATGTCAGACCTGACCCCATGTCAGAGGGCTTTGCCGGGGTTGAGGCGGTTGTCGGGGTCGAACATCGCTTGGAGCTTGCGTTGGGTGGCGAGCTGGACCTCGTCGAGTTCTTCTTCGATGAACTTCTTCTTGAGCGTGCCGACGCCGTGTTCGCCGGCGATCGTGCCGTCGAGGTCCAATGCCAAGCGCACGATGTCGTCGAAGGCCGCTTTGGCGCGGGCCGTCTCGTCCGGATCGTTGCCATCGAAGACGAGCAGGGGGTGCATGTTGCCGTCGCCGGCGTGACCGATCGTCGGCAGCATGACCTGGTGTCGTTCGCCGATCTCGGTGATGCCCGCCAACAGTTCGGGTAGGCGCTCGCGTTTGACGGCCACGTCTTCGGGCAGCAGCGCCTTGCCGAGGTGCTCGAACGCAGGCCACACCTTGCGGCGGACCTCGATCAACATGTCGCCCTCGTGTGGATCGTCGACGTGGTACACGAATGTCGCCCCGTTGGCCGTGCAGATGTCGGCGATCTGGCTGATGCGTTCGGCCGACCGTTCGCCCGACGTCTGCATCAAGAGAAGGCAGGCGGCGTCCACGTCGAGGTCCATCGGATAGACCGCCTCGACCTGGCGAAGCGACGCCCGGTCGATGATCTCCATGAGGCTTGGCTCGTGGCCGTCTCGGAACACCTGCGCGATCGCATCGCCCGCCGGGGCGAGCTCGTCGAAGTACGCAACCGCAGTGGCCGGGGGTGGGGGAGTGGGTACGAGCTTGAGGGTGATCTCCGTGATGATCCCGAGCACGCCTTCGCTCCCGACGAACACGCCCGTCAGATCGAAGCCGGTGGTCGACTTGATCGTCTTGCGGCCCGTCTTCATCACCTCGCCCGAGGCCATCACGACCTCGAGCCCCATGACGTAGTCGCGGGTCACGCCGTACTTGACGCAACACAGGCCGCCGGCATTGGTGGCGACGTTGCCTCCGATGCTCGACATGTCGACCGATGCTGGATCGGGCGGATAGAAGAGGCCCTTCTCGGCTACGGCTGCCTTCAGGTCGCTGTTGATCACGCCGGGCTGCACACGACACATCCGGTTGGTCTCGTCGATCTCGAGGATCGCGTTCATCCGGTGAAGCGACAACACGATGCACCCGTCGCTCGCGTTGGCTGCGCCGGTCAGTCCGGTGCCGGCACCCCGAGGCACGATCGGCACGTCGGCTTCGACCGCCGCTTCGACCGCCGCGACGACATCGGCGGTGTTGCGCGCCATGACCAGCACGGCGGCCTCGCCGTGCGCTTCGAACACGGCGCGGTCGTGGCTGTAGGCCTCGATCACATCGGCGTCGGTCTGGATGCACTCATCCGGGAGGCGGGCACGCAACGAGTCGAGGAGCGTCATGTGCCGAGCGTAGGTGTCGACCGGCATTCGTGCGTCAGCGACGTCGACAGTTCCGGGGATGCTGACGGGCGAGTCGTTCGTTGCCGCGTTTGTAGTTGCCGGTCAGTCGAGCCATCAGCTCTTGGTCGTCGCCGTCTTCGACTTCTGCGAGGAACTCCTCGGCGCGCCGGCCGCGCAACGTCGCAGCGCGCCGACCCTGGTGGAAGACCACGATGTCGCCATTCGACCGCTGTTCCCATTCGAAGCCATCGGGTCCGGACATGGCACCAGAACTAGCGCATCGGATCGGGTGCCACACGGCAGCGAGCGCGTTGGGTTCGGGCACTGTGGGCTGCTCTCTGGTGTGACGGGCGGCATGCGCGTGGATGGAATGTGGCAATCTTCCCTTGAGTTGTTAGGAGTGCTTAACAGAATCCCAGGAGCTCCGCTTGTACGCAGAAGTACGTAACGTCACCCAACTCAGCCCCACCCTCCTGCGTGTCTCGCTCGAGGGCGGCACACTCGACCAGTTCGCCGGAACGACGGCGACCGACGGGTACATCAACGCCCGCTTTGTCCCCGAGAGTTCGCCGATCACGGTCCCATTCGGCCCCGAAGACCTCGAGGGTCTGCCCCCCGAGCACCGGCCACGGCCCCGTCGATTCACCATTCGGCGATGGAACGAAGCCGAGCGCATCCTCGACATCGATTTCGTCGCCCACGGCGATGTCGGATACGCCGGATCGTGGGCTCAGCGAGCCAAGCCGGGTGATCGGTTGCAATTCGATGGACCCGGAGGCAGCTACCGACCGCGGTCCGACGTTGACTGGCACCTCATGGTTGGTGACGAGAGCGCGCTCGGCGCAATCGGTGCGAGCCTCGAGGCGCTCGATGCCTCCGCCCGGGCCCTCGTCTTCGTGCTCGTCGACGGGCCGGACCACGAGATCGACCTCCCCTCCGCTGCGGCGGCGGAGATCGTCTGGCTCCACAGAGCGACGTCAGACGACCCGGAGCAACTGCTGGTCGACGCAGTCCGGGCCGCCAACTTCCCGGACGGCTCGTTCGACGTGTTCGTCCACGGCGAGGCCGGCGAGGTCCGTGCAGTCCGCAAGCACCTCATTGCCGATCGGGACGTCGACGTCGCCAACGAGTCGATCTCCCCCTACTGGCGGCGCAAGCACACTGACGAGGACTGGCGCGCCGTCAAGCGCCAGTTCCTCGCCGAACAGGCTCGGGACTAGCTCGATTTGCTGGCCTGATCGAGGACCGTCCGCACCCGAGCTTGGATGGTTGGCAGAACCTCAGATTCGAACCACGGGTTCTTGGCCAACCAGTGGCGATTGCGCGGCGAGGGGTGTGGCAGGACGATCTGGTTGGGCAGGTAGTCGCGCCAGCGGGCGACCGTGGCCGTGAGCGTCGACTCCCGCTCGGCGATGTAGCGCTTCTGCGCGTATGCGCCGATGATCACGTCGAGCCGTTCGGCCGGCGGTGGCAGGTGGGCGAGCAGGCGCTCGTGCCACAGCGGTGCGCACTCGGGTCGAGGCGGGTTGTCGCCCGATCGTGCGGACCCCGGGTAACAGAATCCCATCGGGACCAGGGCGACGCGCGAGGCGTCGTAGAACTCCTCGTCCGAGACGCCGAGCCACCCCCGCAGGGTCCGGCCGCTCGGATCATCCCACGGAACACCAGACTCGTGCACCCGACGACCCGGCGCTTGTCCGATGATCACCACGCCGGCGGTTGATCCGGCTTGAACGATCGGGCGAGGCCCGGCATCGAGCGCATCGGCACAGACCGTGCACGAGCGAATCTCGGCGAGCAGCTGGTCGAGCGTCACGCGACGTGCGCACGGTAGCGGTCCCAGATGAGGCGGTGGAAGAACCGGCTGTTGTCTTCGATCTCGTCGACGTAGATCAGCTCGTCGATGCGTCCACTCGTGAGGTTTTGCTGGATGGTCTCGACGATGTCGCCGTCCTCGTCGTACGTCTGCGACCAGAGCTTTGCCCACTCCTCGACGCGCTCGGGGTCGGACCCCCGCTCGGCGAGGTAGTCGGCCTGGAAGGCGCATCGATCCGGGCCGAGCGGAATCACTCTCGCCATGATCATGATGTCGTCCTGCTGAATGAACTGGGTTCCGGGGAAGAACTGGATCGACCGGTAGCCGCTGCCCACCAGTCCGTCCGCGTTCGGCGCGGGGTCGAAGTGTGACGAGCTGTAGCCCTCGCGCGTCGAGAAGAAGAGCTCGCCGTCGGTCGTGTCGTACGCGGCACCGAAGCTGTCTTTGTGGACCGTCGGGCAGTGATAGCACTCGGTGCCGTTGTCGTACCAGAGCTTCCAGTTGGAGGCTTGTTCGACTCGATAGGTGGTGAACGGCGTGTATCGCTCGGGGTCTGCGTCGATGCCGATCTCTGCGCCGACCTCGTGGATGCCGGGGAAGGCATCAGCCAGGGTCCCCGCATCGGGTGTCGGGTTGACGAACACGCCCTGGGCGAAGGTGTCGACCGACACCGGCAGCAAGCCGAGGTCGTCCTTGACGATCGACAGGTCGGACTCGGCCTTACCCGTCCGTCGCAGCGATCCATCGAGCCCGTAGATCCACCCGTGGTAGCCGCACTGGATACGAGCACAGTGCCCATCGTTGGCGACCCGGTACCCGCGATGGCGACACGCGTTGACGAATCCCCGAAGTTCGCCGTCGTCCCCCCGCACGACCACGATCGGCGTGCGGCCGACCATCCCGGTGGCGACTGAGCCCGGTTCGCTCACCCGGTGTATCGGCGTGAAGTACTGCCAACAGTCGGTGAACACCGCGTCGAGTTCGAACTCGTGGAACTCGGGCCGAACGTAGGTTTGCGTTGGCAGGTTTCGGCCGGCCGCCAGGCGCGCCTCGACGTCATCGAGGTCGAGACCGCCCGGCAACTCCGACCAGGTCATCAGCCCATGTCGATGCACTGGGAGATCTGCACGGAGTGGCCGTTGGCCAGCACGGGGCTCCCTTGTGCGATCGTGGTCGCCGCCTCCATGTCGTCGCACTCGACGACCGTGTAGCCCGAAAGCTGCGCCGGAGCCTCGGCGGCGCCGTCCGCGTTGATCGCCGTCGAGAATGCGATTGGTGCACCACCGTCGACGAGCGACTCGCCCATGCTCTCGTACCAGGCCCCCCACTGGGCCATGACGGCCTGAATGGCCTCCGGGTCCGACGGCATGTCCTCCATACGCATCTCCCCGTGGTAGCTCAACAAATACCTCGGCATCTCAAGTTCCCCCTTGTCAGCCATTTCTTCTGTCATTGCCGCTCCGAAACGCGCCGATGCGACGGCCGCCAGAGTAGGCGACCGCCGCATGTCGAAACCATGTGGATTTGTCGTTCGAACGCTCAGCGAACATAGAGCCGCAGGGGTGAGGGCTCGTCGTTGTAGGCGTCGGCATCGTCGGTCACGGCGATCTGGACCTCGGCTTCGCTCACGTTGACGAAGATCTCGAGTCCCGACGGTTCGTCGACATCGGCAGCCTCACCCATCTCGTCGAAGGCGCCGGTCTCCGGATCGATCTCGTAGACGGTTCCTCCGTTGTCGACACCGACAAGCCCCCCATCGGCTCCGGGGCTGAGGCCTTCGATCGGCAGTGTCGCGTCGGACGTTTCGACGAGTCGGGTCGAACCCGATGCGGGGTCGACGAATGCGAGCGAAGTGGTGCCGTCTGCTCGAGCAACGACCACGAGCTCTCCGGCGAGGACCGCCATCGCTCCGTCGATTCCACCCGGCACATCGATCTCGATCTCCCGGAGTGGAGTACCAGATCCGTCGAAGAAGCCGACGACGGCGTCATCGGGATAGAGCACGGCGAGTTCGTCGTCGCTCACGAAGGCGATGGCTTCGGTCGCTCCCTGGCGGGGAAGGTCCCGTCGTCCGACAGCGAATTCGTTGGCGACCTCCTGGGTGGCGGTCTCGGCGACGACCACCTTCTCGAAGTCGGTGACGATGGCGACCTGCGAACCGTCCGGGCTGATCCCGATGCCAGACGGCTGGATCGCTCCGGCGATGAATGCGGTGTAGTCGAGGATGAGGCCAGCCTCTGCGGATTCGGTGGCCGGTGTCTGGTCGGCGACGGAAGTTTCGGTGCTGGCGGCGCTGCCACATGCGGTTGCCAGGGTGGCGACGGCGAAGACGGCGGCGATGGTGCGGTTGCGGAAGGTGGTCATTGGATGCTCCTGAAGTTGAGGACGCCTCCGGGTTTCGGAGACATCTGCATCTTCAGCGCTTTGGCGCGCTCCGGAATCCGCTCCGAAGAGGTGGGGCCTACATCTGCAGGAGTATTCGAGCGCCTGGGTTCGGCGACGTTCATGACCAGGCAGGCCTCGGGAATACCGGGCTCCGCCGTAGCCTTGCGAAGGTGGTGACTCCGGTGCGCTCACGGGCCGATCTGACGATCGACGGCATGACGTGCGCGGCGTGCGCGAACCGGATCCAGCGTCGCCTCGGCAAGCTCGACGCCGTCGAAGAGGCGCAGGTCAACTTCGCCTCGGGTCGCGCCACGGTGGTCTTCGACGACACCATCGATGAGAGCCTTCTCGCGGGGGAGGTCGAGGCGCTCGGCTATGCCGTGATCGATCCCGCCGAAACGAAGGCGGCAGCAGCTCGCCGAGAAGCCGAACTTCGCCGACGCCTGCTCGTGGCCGCCGTTCTGACCGTGCCGGCGGTGGCGTTGTCGATGATTCCCGGTCTGCGCTTCGACGGGTGGGAGTGGGTGGTGGCCGGCCTCTCGGCGCCGGTCATCGTGTGGTCGGGCTGGCTGTTCCACCGGGCCGCCTGGCTCAACCTCCAACAACGCGCAACGACGATGGACACGCTCGTCTCGATGGGCTCGCTGTCCGCTTTGATCTGGTCGCTCGTGGTGTTGGTCGGCGATGTCGGGGACGGCCACGTGTATTTCGAAACCGGCGCCGTGATCGTCACGCTCATCTTGCTCGGCAAGTGGTTCGAACATCGCGCCACCCGCCGCTCAGGCGACGCCATTCGCGCCCTCGCCGACCTCGGGGCCCGCACCGCTCGGCTCGAAGACGGACGCGACATCCCGCTCGACGACCTCGCCTTGGGGATGCGGTTCGTCGTGCGGCCCGGCGAAAAGATCGCCACCGATGGCGTGGTGGTCGACGGGCGATCTGCGGTCGACGCGTCGATGATCACCGGAGAGCCGGTGCCCGTCGATGTCGCGATCGGCGACGAGGTGATCGGGGCAACGATCAACGCCAACGGGTCGCTCGTGGTCGAGGCGACCAGAGTCGGCTCCGACACGGCCCTGGCCCAGATCATCCGGCTGGTCGACGAGGCTCAGGGAAGTCGGGCCGAGGTGCAGCGGCTCGCGGATCGCGTGTCGTCAATCTTCGTCCCTGCCGCAATCGTGATCGCCATCGTCACACTCGTGGCATGGCTCGTCCTCGGTGACTCGGTCGACGATGCCTTCACCGCCGCCGTGTCGGTCCTCATCATTGCGTGTCCCTGTGCGCTCGGTCTGGCGACCCCGCTCGGGATCATGGTCGGCACCGGTCGAGGCGCACAGCTCGGCGTCATCATCAAGGGCGGCGAAGTTCTCGAAGACACCCGTGACGTCGAGGTGGTCGTGCTCGACAAGACCGGCACGATCACCACGGGCCAGATGGTCGTGCGCGAGGTGCTCACCGAGGGATCCGTCGACGACGTCGAACGCGTGAGGCTCCTCGCTGCATCCGTCGAAGCCCGATCGGAGCACCCCATCGCTGCGGCGATTGCGGGGTCGACCGATGGTTACCTCCCGGTGTCCGACTTCGTCAACACCCCGGGCGCCGGAGTCTCGGGCGTCGTCGACGGCGAGGACGTTCAGGTCGGCAAGGTGAGCCTGTTCGATGCCGTGCCGCCAAAGCTGGTCGAAGCCGCCGATCGTGCCGTCGAAACTGGCTCGACCGTGGTCTTCGCCGGCCGGGGCGATCTCGCCGAGATCGCCTTCGTGATCGACGATGCCATCAAGTCGACGTCGTCCGACGCCATCGCTGCGCTCCACGATCTCGGGTTGACGGTCACGATGCTGACGGGCGACAACGCGGCCACCGCAGCGACGGTGGCAGCCGCGGTCGGCATCGAGACGGCGGCCGGCGACGGGGTCATCGCCGAGGTGAAGCCCGCCGACAAGGCACAGGTCGTGGCCGACCTCCGGGCCGACGGACGGCGCGTCGCCATGGTCGGCGATGGCATCAACGACGCCCCGGCACTGGCCGAAGCCGACCTCGGCATCGCCGTTGGCACCGGGACCGACGTGGCGATCGAAGCGTCGGACCTCACGATCGTCTCGGGCGATCTCCGAGCCGTCGCCGACGCCATTGCGCTCGCCCGCCGAACGCTGTCGACGATCCGAGGAAACCTCTTCTGGGCCTTCGCCTACAACGCGGCGGCGATCCCGTTGGCGGCGTTCGGCATCCTCAACCCGATGATCGCCGCCGCGGCGATGGGGTTGTCGTCGGTGTTCGTCGTCAGCAACAGCCTTCGCCTCCGCAACTTCACCGGCTACCGCATGGGGTCAAGTCTGACATAGCAAGAGGTTGTGTCAGACCGCCTTCGTAGGGTCGTGCCGGACTTCCCCCGGTCATCGAATCCTTACCGGAGGAACCCCGTGGCTCGACCACTTCGGATCGACTACCCCGGCGCCTGGCACCACGTCTTCAACCGCGGCCAGCGGCGCGAACCCATCTTCGCCGACAATGACGACCGCAGGTCTTTCATCGACCTCGTTTCGCATCTGCCGGATCGAATGAACGTGCAGGTGGCGGCCTACTGCCTGATGGACAACCACTACCACCTCGTGCTGCACACGCCGGACGGCCGGCTTGCCGACGCGCTTCGTCACGTGGATGGCGTCTACACCCAGCGATTCAACCGGCGATGGGGCCACGACGGTGCGCTGTTCCGTGGTCGGTACGGGTCTCGGCTCGTTCAAGAAGGCAGCTATCTCTGGCAGCTCATGCGGTACGTGCACAGAAACCCCGTCGAAGCCGGCATGACCCGAGCTGCCAGTGACTATCCCTGGTCGAGTGCCCGAGCATTCTTGGGTTTCGACCGCCGGCCGGCATGGCTGACGACAGCAGGTCTCGACGTCGCAGGTATCGACTCACGGAGCGCCTTCAGGGCGATGATCGACGACGACTTCGAGGTCGAGGAGGCGGTGCTCGATCTCGGGTTGGCGGCCATTGGCGACCTTGACTGGGTCGAACAGCGGCTCGCCGCGGTCGACCCTGTCAATTTGCCGGTTCACGATGAACGAACGGGCGGGAAGCGACCGACGGTCCTCGAAACGATCGAAGAGCTCATCGGTGCGTTGCAGATCGAGAAAGACGACGTCTTGACGCCAACACCGGGAAAGGCGAACCCGATCCGCAAGCTCGCCATCTGGGTCGTTCACCGCCGAACCGGTGCGTCGTATGCGACGATCGCCGACGCATTCGGCACATCGCCCGGCGGGATGGCATCGATCGTGAACCAGATGCGCAAGGCGCCCCCGATCAGCGACGAGGAGATGAACCTCTTGCTATGTCAGACTTGACCCCATGGAGTTTGTTGTTTCAGGGATGAGCTGTCAGCACTGCATCGATGCGATCACGAAAGAGGTCGGCGCGGTCGAGGGAGTCGAGTCGGTCTCCATCGATCTCGACACGAAGATCGTTGCCGTCGTCGGCGGCGAGTCCTCGGCGATCATCGCCGCCATCGACGAAGCGGGTTTCGACGTCGACTGACGCTCGCTGTCAGCCTGCCGCGTATGCGGGCTCCACGATTTCGGTGATGACTCGTTGACGCTCGTGCCAGTCGCCGAATCCTGCGTCGATTGCGGCCACGGTCATCGCCTGCATCTCGCCCCTGCTCATGTCGAAGTGTTCGGCGAGTAGGGCCATCTCGGAGCCGACGGAAACGCCGCTCATGAGTCGGTTGTCGGTGTTGACGCCAACGTTGAATCCCAGCCGATGCCAATGCACGATCGGATGCGCGCCGAACTCGGGGACCGCACCGACGTGCACGTGGCAGCTCGGTGCCATCTCCAGATGCACTTGTCGCTCGAGGATGTATCGGGCGAGTGGGCCGAGCTCGACTCCTTCGCCCGTCGAGGGATTGGCGGTGGCGACGTCTCCAGCGATGTCGTCGTACAAGCGCACCCCATGGCCGATTCGTTCGGCGCCGCACTGGAGGGCTTGGTCGATGAGTTCGAGCCCGGGCGGCTCGCTCGCATGGAGCGTGAGGTGAAGGTGGCCGCGTCGGGCGATCTCGACGGCGTCGAGGTGGTCGGTGGGCGGAAAGCCGGTCTCGGGGCCGGCGAGATCGAACGAGACGATCCGCGCGTCGCGGGCCCGCCAACGGGCCGCAAGCTCGGCGATCTCCACACTGCGATCAGCCTGACGCATGGCGCAGATGATCGTGTTGACCACGATCGGCTGCCCCGATTCGGCGGCTGCGGACATTCCGCTCCGGAACCCGTCCTGGACGGCCTCGACGACGTCGTCGAGTGCGAGCTCACCCCCGTCGTGGAGCTCGGGCGCAAAGCGAACCTCGGCGTACGCAACCCCGTCCGTCGCCAGATCGACCGCCGCCTCGTGTGCCACGCGGGCACAGTGCTCGGCGGTCTGCATCACCGCCAGTGTGTGCTCGAAGGTGGCGAGGTACTGAAGGAGGTCTTTGGTGTTCGCTCCGGCGACGAACCAGGCGGCAAGCTCGTCAGGGTCGGTGGTTGGGAGAGCGTGTCCGATCTCGTCGCTCAGTTCGAGGATGGTCGAGACTCGAAGTCCGCCGTCGAGGTGATCGTGCAGGAGCGCCTTCGGAAGCGACGCAATGTCGTGAGGGGTCAGCTCAGTCATGACCTGCATCATCGCAGTATCACGGAACGAGGGGTCAGCCGACGACGGCCTGGGTGACGAACCCGCCGACGACCGCAACCCCGAACACGTAGGCGAAGAACGTCGCAATGATGCGCGGCCGGGCGAGCTTGGAGAGGATCACGAACTCGGGAAGGTTGGCGCCCGCGCCGGCGATCGTCAGCGCAACGATCGCCCCGATGCCGACACCCGACGTCGAGAGTGCGTCGGCGAGAGGAACGAAGAGCGCCGTGCTCACGTAGAGCGGCGTCCCGAGCGCCGCCGCGATGGGGATCGACAGACTCGGATTGGCGGCCGTGAGGCGCTCGGTGACCGAAGGCGGCACGAGTGCTTCGATCGCCAGCGACAACGCAATGCCAGCGATCAGGATTGGGGCCATCCCGACGAGGAGCGAACGTGCGGCGCCAGCGGCTGCAGGCAGTTCGGCGCGAAGCCCCCGCCATTGGCTCGTCCCGCTTGCGCACTCGCTCCCACACGTCGTCGTGGTGATGAGTTGGTCGGCTGGCGGGAGCCGGCGGTCGAGGTTGACACGTTCGGCGATCATCGCGAGGCCGAAGGCGCCGACGAAGGCGATTGCCGCGTAGATCGCCGCCGTCTGCGCTCCGGCGATGAGGACGAGGGCGCCGAAGAGCACCGGATCGAGCACCGGGGCCGCAACGATGAAGGCGACGTAGCCGGCGGCGGGCACGCGCGCCTGTCGAAGTCCGATCACCATCGGTACCGCAGTGAACGTACAGAACGGGGTCACGAACCCGAGGGCGATCCCCTTGAGGGCCGCAACCGCGGGGCGTCCGCCGATCCATCGCCGCAACCGTTCGGAGCCGAACCGTGCCTGGAAGAGTTGCACGGCGACGGTGACCGCGAAGAAGAGCGCAGCAAGTTCGATGACGAGAATGATCGTGCGGGTCCCTGACTCCATCAATCATCAATGATGGTAGATAAAAGCCGAGTTCGCAACCTTCTGGGGCAATACGATGGGCTTCGTGGACTCGCCTTCGCCAGCCGACTTCGACGAGTGGGCCTCGTGGTTCAAGGTCCTTTCCGACGGCACGCGGCTGCGTGTGCTCCATCACATTGCTGGCTTGGATGGGCCCACGACCGTTGGCGACATCGTCGAAGCGCTCGCGCTGACCCAGTCGAATGTCTCGCATCATCTCCGAGTGCTGGGGCAGCAACGGTTCGTGCTCAGCGAACGCGATGGCGTCCGGACCCTCGTGCGGATCAATCCGAATTGCATGGAAGCCCTCCCGGACGCGGCGGCCGCAATCATGCGGTCCCGTCAGCGCTGAACTCGATCGGTACGGTGAATCGATGCCCTTGCACGCCGTCGACCACGTCAACATCGACACCAGCGACCTCGCCGCCACGATCAACTTCTACGAACAGGTGCTCGGACTCGATCCTCGACCCAAGCCGTCGGGCAATCCGGGTTCGTGGCTCTATTCAGGTGAACGGGCCATCGTCCACGTGAACGTCGTGGAGGTGCCCACGATCGTCGAACCCGGAAGCCGGGCAACGGGCCCGTTCAACCACGTGGCCTTCAACGCCTCCGATCTCGACGGCCTGCGGGCGGCCTTCGACGACGCTGGGCATCCGTATCGAGTGTCCGAGCGCCCCGATCTCGGCGTCACGCAGATCTTCACCAACGATCCCAACGGTGTCCCGATCGAGCTGAACATTCCCATGACCTGACCGTCCGGAATTCTGTGGAACGAGGTCGTGAAGGAGGCCCGGTTGATCCATTTGGGATACTGTCGGTATCTGAGATGGTGTCGCCTCCCACACGTTCACGAGTTGATCCGCCGCCCCTGCTGCGACGCATTCCGTCCGTTGGGATGGCGGTGATGGTCGCACTCGTGTGTTGGCTCGCCCTTGCTTCCTCGTGCGAAGGGGAGGAGGTCGATGTCCTCACGCCCACGCCGAACCCACCACAAACGTCGATCGTCGATACGGCGGACCAGACGGACCAGACGGACCAGGCTGTACCGCCGACGCTGGATCAGCCCGATGAGGCGCTGCTGGCGGCACAGGCTGCGGGCGACCTTGACGGAGTTCGAGGCGCGCTGCGTGCGGGCGCCGACCCCAATGCCGAGCTCGGATCGATCATACCCGTCGTGCATCTTGCGGCCGAAGAGGGCCAAGTCGAGATCGTCGAGGCGCTTCTCGCTGCGGGTGCTGACCCGGACGCTCCCGGACAGAACGGTCAAACGGCCTTCATCCGGGCGGCGATTGCGGACCGATTCGAGATTGTCGACGTCCTGGTCGATTGGGGAGTCGAACTGGATCGCACCGACTCGCTGACGGGACGCAACGCCATCCAGCTCGGCGTCGTCGAAGGGGCCTCGGCCGACATGCTCCGACACCTGCTCGACGTCGGCGTCGATCCCGAAGCCCGAGATCGCAACGGAGCGACCGCCTTGGCGCTGGCGGCCGGGGTCGGAACGGTCGACGCGGTCCAGCTTCTGATTGACCACGGTGTGGAGGTCGAACCGATCGATCGTGCCGGATGGACCCCAATCGACGCCGCGAGACGCGCCGGTCACGCCGAGGTCGAAATACTCCTCGCCGCTGAAGGGGCGACGCCGGTCGAGGGACGGCCTCGGTCGGCAATTCAGCAAGAACTGATGACTCCTGGTCCCGGTCGCTCGCTGGTTCGCTTCGCACTCGACGCGCCGGCCGCGTCGACTGTTCGGCTCGAGTTCACTGGCAACTACTGGAACGCCCACCCCGATGACACGATCGAACTCGAGCCGACCGACGCCGCAGACGCGACGCACGAGGTCGAGCTCTACCTCGGCGAGGGACAGTGGCTGTACCGATTCCGAGTCGATCGGGCGTGGGTGACCGACCCGGCCAACCCGCGCAGCGTCGGCGCGGAGAATGGCCAACGCAACTCGGTGCTCGTGGTCGGCGAGTCGACCTCATTGGCCGATGCGCAACCGGGCATCCCAACCGGACGAGTTGACGTGCTCGACGTCGACGCACGCGCGTTCGGCCGTTCGCTGCCGGTCGTCATCTACACGCCTCCAGAGTCGACGCATCCCGCGCCACCCGATGGCCATCCCATGCTCGTACTGCTCCACGGCTTCGGGCAGCCATCCACTGACTGGGTGGACTCGATCGGCGTCGCCAACGCCATGGACCGCCTGCTCGCCGCCGGCCGGATCGAGCCATTCGTCATCGTCATGCCGAGCGCAGAGAACGGCTTCTACCAAGGGCCGTACCGCGACCACATCCTCGACGAAGTGCTTGGTGCGGTCGAGGCGAACGTTCCGATCGCGAGCGGATCCGAGCACGGCGCAATCGGCGGATTCTCCGCCGGCGGATTCGGCACGCTCGAGATCGGGACTCGAGCCCCCAGCCGTTTCGGGCTGCTCATGCCCATCGCCATGGCCTCGCTCTGCGACGAGATGGTGTGCCAGACGCCGGCCGCTTTCGAACGGGCGTACCCGGAAGGAATCGACGCCGATGTCGCGATGTGGGCGGGGCGACGAGACGAACTCGGGCTGCAACGCAACCACGAGGTGTTCGCCGAGTACCTCACAGCGGCAGGCGTCGATCACCTCAGCACGATCACCTCCACCAACGGCCACCGCCTCGACGGGCACAGCGTCCGCTACGTGCGCACGATCGTCGGCGACCTCCTGGCGACAGCCTCGACATGGTTCGCCACGGGAGAGCTGATCGACCCAGCGCCTCCGGAGCTCATCGCCGCAGGATGTCCGGGGCCCTATCCTGACTGGCGCACGTCCCCGCATGCGCTTCCGTTCGAACCGGGTACGAGCCAGCCGATGGGGCTCGTGAACTGCACCTCCTCATTCCATGACGAGGACCGACCCGACTCGCACGCCTACGACTTCGACATGCCCCGCGGAACCCCGATCCTCGCCACCCGAGGCGGCGTCGTGACGAGGGTGGTCGATGACCAACCCGACCTCGGCGGCGACCCTGGCGGCAATCTGATCATCATCGACCACGGCGACGGCACCGCCGCGGCCTATCTCCACCTCGACGTGGGCGGCATCGATGTGGCGGTTGGCGATCAGGTCGGTCAAGGAAACGTGATCGGTCGTTCGGGCGCGACAGGATCCACGACCGGGTACCCGCACTTGCATTACATCGTCGTCGAAACACCAACGGATTGGCCGTGGACTGGGGTCCCGGTGACGTTCTCGAACACCGAGCCCAACCCTCGCGGTCTCGTCGGCGGCCGCCGATACGAAGCGCTGCCGTTCGGCTGAGTCGATCGGCCGATCAGTCGCTCGGGAGACGCGTCGCCAAGAGCCCCGCAACGATCGAATCGACGAGGACTCGATGGACGCGGTCGGCATCGACCGAGTCGTCGATCGAGGCCTCGAGCAGTGTTCCCATCGACATCGCGATGATGCCGATGGCCAGATCGTCGGAGATATCGGACAGGTCGATGTCCACCGAGGCTCCCCGCTCGAGGATCGCCTCAACGATACGGCCACGGTGGGCTGTGCGAATCTGCAGGAACCGTGCGGCGAACACGTCGTCGTGCACGGCCTCTGACCACACGGCGGTGAGGAGTCGAAAGAACCCGGTGTTGTCGTCTTGCGTGCGTCCCGCACGTCCACCGACCCCTGCACCGATGTCGCCGACCTCGCCGTCAACGACCGCCGAGACGTACTGGCTTCCGACGGCAGCGAAGTAGTCCTCGAGCACGGAAAACAAGAGGTCGGTCTTGGAGTCGAAGTTGGAGTAGACCGCGCCCTTGGTGAACCCCGCCCGAGAGGCGATGTCGTCCACGGACACCGACCCGAATCGCCGCGTGGTGAATTCGACATAGGCCGCATCGAGCAATCGTCGACGCGTCTCTGCCTGAGTGTCCGCACGTCTCCGAGCCACGGACGAAACGGTAACGCCTCACCCGGTGGCCCGCCGTCGGAACGCCCGCCGATAACCTCAGACACGCACTGGTCCCGACCGATATCGGGATCGGACGCAGGAAGAAGGGAACGTCACATGGCCGGTGGATTGGTCGGATTGCTCGATGATGTCGCGGCGCTCGCCAAGCTCGCGGCCGCTTCGGTCGATGACATCGGTGTTGCGGCAGGCAAAGCGAGCATGAAGGCCGCCGGTGTCGTCGTCGACGATGCCGCGGTGACGCCCGCCTATGTCCAGGGCCTGGCTGCTGACCGCGAGCTCCCGATCATTCGACGCATCGCCACGGGTTCGATCAAGAACAAGCTGGTCTTCATCATCCCGGCGATCATGATTCTGAGCGAGGTGTATTCGCCGATCATCGACGTGATCTTGATCTTCGGTGGCTGCTTCCTCGTCTATGAGGGCGCCCACAAGATCATCCACAAGATCCGCGGCGACGACCACGACCACGACGAACCGTCGGTCACCAAGGGCCCCGAGGCCGAAGAAGAGACGATCGCCAGCGCCGTCCGCACCGACTTCATCCTCTCGGGCGAGATCATGGTGATCGCCCTGAAGTCGGTGATCGACGAACCGCTCGTCTCACGGGCGATCATCCTTGTCGTCGTCGCGATTCTGATCACCGTCGTGGTCTACGGCGCGGTGGCGATGATCGTGAAGATGGACGACGTCGGCCTGCGACTCTCACAACGAGAGGACGAATCGTCACAGAAGCTCGGCCGCACGCTCGTGGCCGCCATGCCCAAGCTGCTGCTCTTCCTGACGGTCATCGGAACCGCGGCCATGCTCTGGGTCGGTGGACACCTGCTCGTCGTCAGTCTTCACGAGCTCGGCTTCGACCCGCTGTACGACTTCGTCCACGGCGCCGAGGACATCGTCAAGGACGTCTCCGGTGTCGGTGGCTTCCTCGCCTGGCTCGTGAACACGTTCCTGTCCGCGATCATCGGTCTGATTGTCGGCACGATCATCGTGTTGGTCGTCGAGCGCCTTCCCATCGGCAAGAAGCACGACGCCGCGCACGCCCACTGATCGGTGCATCGCCTTCGTCGGTAGCGTGACGTGATGGCGATGGCGGTCGAGGCACGTTCACTCACCAAACGGTTCGGCGAATTCACGGCGGTCGATGGCATCGACCTGACAGTCGAGCGCGGCGAGTCGTTTGCCATGCTCGGTCCCAACGGGGCCGGCAAGAGCTCGACGATGCGAATGATCTCGACCGTGAGTCCTGCGACGAGCGGGCAACTGTCGGTTCTCGGTCTCGACCCGGCGACCGATGGTCAGGCCATCCGTTCCCGGATGGGCGTCGTTGCGCAGGACGACAACCTCGACGACGCACTCACCGTCCGCGAGAACATCATGATCTACGGGCGCTACTTCGGGTTGAGCTGGGCGGCGGCTCGATCAAAGGCAGATGAGCTGCTCCAGTTCGCCCAGCTCGAAGACCGTTCGGGTGCGCAGGTCAATTCACTGTCGGGAGGGATGAAGCGTCGCTTGGCGATCGCCCGTGCCCTCGTCAACGATCCGGATCTGGTTCTGCTCGACGAGCCGACCACGGGCCTGGACCCCCAGGCTCGGCATCTGTTGTGGGAGCGGCTCTACCAACTGAAAGAGCGCGGCGTCACCCTCGTATTGACGACCCACTACATGGACGAAGCCGAGCAGCTCAGCGACCGTCTTGTGGTCATGGATCAGGCCAGAATCGTTGCCGAGGGGTCGCCGAGCTCGCTCATCGCCGAGCATGTCTCGAAAGAGGTGCTGGAGATTCGGTATCCCGCCGAGGCCAACGTGGACCTCGCAGACCTCGGTCTCCGGACCGAAGAGCTTGCAGACCGCACGCTCATCTACACCGACCGCGGAGAAGACACACTCGCCGTTCTCGTGAATTCCGGGCGCACGCCGTCATCGAGCTTGGTGAGGCGCGCAAGCCTCGAAGACGTCTTCCTCGCCCTCACCGGGCGACGGCTCGTCGAATGACTGCGCCGGTAGCCGTCACCGGACCGCGGGTACTCCTGCATTTCTGGGAGCACCAGTTCATCCGATTCCGCAAGACCTTTCGATCGACCATCACGGCCGGCCTTGTCGGTCCGCTCATGTACCTGCTGGGCATCGGGATCGGTCTCGGCACGCAGGTCGACGCTCGCGCGGCCGAGCTCGGCACGGACAGCTATGTCGACTACGTGGGACCGGGCCTCATGGCTGCGTCGGCCATGCAGCTCGCCGCGAGCGAAAGTCTCTGGCAGACCGGTGGGCTGCTGCGCTGGCGAGGCGTCTATGTGTCGATCACGAGCACACCGCTGGCGATCACCCAGCTCTTCGTCGGTCACGTCGCGTGGATCGGATTCCGCACATTCGTCTCGGCCGTCATGTACCTGATCGTGCTCCTCGCATTTGGGATCGTCGGGTCACCGTTGGCGCTTCTGGCGCCGGTCGTGGCTGCGTTGACCGGCATGGCCTTCGCCGCACCGATCTCGGCATGGACGGGCTGGTCGATGAGCAAGGGGCCGGGGGAGCAGAGCTTTCCGATGATCCTGCGCTTGGGCATCATCCCGTTGTTCTTGTTCTCGGGCGCCTTCTACCCGATCGAGCAGCTTCCGATCGTGCTCGAATGGATCGCCAGAGTTGTCCCGGTCTGGCATGGCGTCGAGCTCATTCGGGCGCTGATTCTGGGCGAAGGCGTCGGACTCCTGGCTGGCCTCGGGCATGTCGCGGTGCTCCTGAGCTACACCGCAGCGGGCATCGCTGTCGGTCAACGGACGTTCGTGCGGGTGTTGGGCTCATGATGGCGTCGTGGCTCCTGGTCGAGCGCAACCTTCTCTCCTACCGTCGGACCCCGGCGGTGCTCTTGAGCGCGATGTTCGAACCGTTCATCTTCCTGTTCGGCCTGGGGGTCGGTCTGGGGAAGCTCATCGAAGATGTCGAGTGGCACGGCGACGCGATTTCCTATCCGGCGTTCGTCGCCCCCGGCCTGATCGCCGTCGCTGCGATGAACGGTGCGCTCTTCGAGATGTCGTTCAACTTCTACTTCAAGTTGCGAGAGTCGAAGACCTACGACGCCGTTCTGGCGACTCCGCTTTCGCTGCGCAATGTCGTGGACGGCGAGCTCTCCTGGGCGATGCTTCGGGGCGGCCTCTACTCGATCGTCTTTCTCGTCGCGCTCGCACTCTTCGGGCTGCTGGCGAGTTGGTGGTCTGTCCTCATCCCGTTCGCTGCGCTGTTGGTGGGTCTTGGGTTTGCGAGCCTGGCTTCCTGGGCCACGACCTTTGTTCGAGGCTGGCAGGACTTCGACCTGTTCTTCCTGGCCACACAACCGTTGTTCGTGTTGTCGACGACGTTCTTTGCGCTCGAGGTCTACCCGGAGTGGGCCCGCCCGATCGTCCAGGCAACGCCGCTGTATCACGGCGTCGACCTCATTCGCGATCTTGCACGGGGCACGCTCGCCTGGTCGTCGGTCGGCAACGTTGCCTATCTCTGCGCGATGGTGGCGGTCGGTCGGGCCCTCGCCACGCGCCGTTCCGCCCAACTCCTCACCACCTAAATGGGGTCAGGTCTGACATAGCTGACAGCTATGTCAGACCTGACCCCATTTCGTTCAGACGTACCCGCGGGTGTTGCGCGTGATCGTGGTCCAGCGGCGACAGCCTGCGAGATGGAACCACGCTTCGCGCACGTCGCCCTCGGCGTTGGTGTGAAAGTACGCACGATCGACGTCGCGGGCATCGGGATCCGTGATCGAATCCGGGACGACCGGGATCTCGCCGTGCACCCACTCTTCGATGGGGCGGTCGCCACAGTGGGGGCAGGTGATGATCATCAGTGCGTCCCCGAACTGCTGCGGTCCGCGAGCGTGCGGTCGCGTTCGAACCGGTCGAGTGCAAACGGGGCGATGAGTTCGGGAGTCTCGCCGGTGGCGATCAGTTGCGCCATCGCCTCGCCTCCCGCCGGGATTGCCTTGAAGCCCCACGTGCCCCATCCCGTCGTCACGAAGAACCCGTCGACTGGGGTCACGCCCATGACGGGCGTGTAGTCCGGCGACATGTCGCAGGTTCCGGTCCACTGGCGGAGGACCCGGAGATTTCCCATGAACGGGAACAGTCCGACCATGTTTCGGGCGATCGAGTTCACGAAGTGATGGCCTGCTCGGCGGCTGTAGCTCGGCTCCGGGTCGATGTGCGCTCCGGCCAGCATCTCGCCTCGAGCCGTTTGGCTCACGTAGAAGCCGAGGTCCGCAGAGGCGATGATCGGATCGAACTTCCGCTCGTAGTGGTTGGTCACGAAGGCCTGGAGGGGGTGGGTGCGAATCGGTAGTCGCACATCAACCATGTCTGCCACCACGCTTGCGTGACCTCCGACCGCGCTGATCACCGTTTCGGTTGCGATCGATCCAGCCGTGGTGTCGACGCCGACCACGCGGCCGCCGCTGGTGCGGATGTCGGTCACTTCGACGCCTTGGACGATGTCGACCCCTGCGCGCATTGCGCCTTCGGCCAAGGCCCAATTGACGCGGTCGTGACGGGCGGTTGCGCCACCGTGGTGCAACGACGCTCCCATGACCGGGAAGCGGCCGAGCGGATTCATGTTGATCCCGGGGATCTCGCGTGCGATCACCTCGGGCTCGACGAAGTCCGTGTCTGCTCCGAAGGCCTTGTTCACCGCAGCTCGAGCCTGTTCGGTCCGGCGTCCGGCCTCGGTGTGGACCAGCCACCAGTTCCCGCCGACACGGTGCATGATCCAGCGCTCGGTTTCGGCTTCGAGGTTCTGGTACAGGTCGAGGGACCGTTGATAGAAGCGAACCGCTTCGGGGATGCCGTAGTTGGCCCGGATCACCGTGGTGTTGCGCCCCGAGTTGCCGCCACCGATGTAGGACTTCTCGATGACGGCAACGTTCGTGATGCCGTGCCGAAGTGCCAGGTGGTACGCGGTCGAGAGACCGTGACCGCCGCCGCCGATGATCACGACGTCGTAACTGTCGGACAGCTGCGCCCAGTCGAGCGCGACCTTCGCTTCCCAGAACTCGTTCATGCTGACCCCAGGTACGGTGCGAGGCGTTCGGCGAAATCGACGGCACGAGCTTGCGTCACCACCACGAGCGTCCGCTCGGGCTCGAACCACAGCTTGGCGGGCAATCCCGCAACGAGTCCCTGGGCGAATGCCGGCCGGCGTTCTGGAACAGCCCACGCACACTCCGCTCGGAGGAGGAGTTCGCTCTGGCTCGCCGACAGCCATTCGCCATGCCACGAACCGTCTCGGACGACGATCGCATGCGGGTCATCGACGTCGATGGCGCTCGTGTGCCCGAGCAGAACCAGCTCGTCGGAAGCGAACCGCATCGGGATGACGTCGTCGGCGAGATCGAGCGCATCCATCTCGAGCCGATCGAGGGCGTTGGGGAGCGCAATGATGTGGGTCGAATCGAAACGTTCACGCACGAGCCCGGGCTCCTTCGGGATCGAAGAACGGCGTGTCGACGACCGTGCCGACGATGTCGCGACCATCGGGACCCGTGGCACGGACCTCCGACGGAAACTCGCCGTCGATCTCGTACACCCACGCCAGGGCGATTCCGGCCTCGAGCGCAGGTGACCACGTCGCAGAGGTGATCGCTCCGGCATACGTGTCGCCGTGCCAGACGACCGCCCCCTCGATCGGGGGAGGTCCCTCGAATCTCAGGCCGACGAGATGCTTGTCGAGCGGAATCCGGTTGGTGCGCTCGACGGCGTGGCGACCAATGAAGTCGCCCGATCGCAGGTTGACGGCCCATTCGTGGCGGAGACGCCTCGGTGTCGAGTCGTAGTCGGTGTCCTGACCAACGATGATGTGGCCTTTCTCGAGGCGGAGACGGAGCAGCGTCTCGAGGCCATGCGGGCGGCAACCGAGGTCGGCCCCCTCGGCCATGAGAAGGTTCCACAGCTCGACCGACCGCTCCACAGGGTGATGGAGCTCGTAAGAGATCTCCCCCGTGAAACTGAGACGGAAGATCGTGCACTGAACGCCAGCGACGTCGACTTCGCCGTGGCCGAGCCAGGGCGGAGGCTCGGTGATGCCGATTCGAGCGAGAAGCTCCGTGGCCTTCGGGCCGGTCACGTTGATCGCGCCGGTCGAGAACGTTTGGTTGAGGAGTCGAATGTCGTGACCCCAACCGGCCGCCCAGTCTCGGATCCACATCTCGGCCATCGACGCGCCGCCAGACGTGAACGTGAGCAAGAAGGTGTCATCGTCGCGGCGGGCAATCATGCCGTCGTCGAACACATACCCACGCTCGTCGAGCATCAGCACGTATCGAGAACGACCGGCCCGAATCGTCGAGACATCGGTTGGATAGAGCCGCTGGAGTGCCGCTTCTGCGTCGGGACCAGCAATGGTCATCAGCCCGAGCGTGCTCACGTCGCACAACGACACGTCATCTCGAACGGCCCGGTATTCGTCGTCGGAGTCGCCATAGGTCCACGGCCGCCACCACCCACCCATACGATCCATCCGCGCGCCGAGCTGGCGATGGACCCCGTCGAGTCCGGTTCGGGCGGCCGTCGTCACGTGCGCGCCGGCCGCGATCTCCGACAGAGTCAGCTGTCGTGACACGGGGCGAGCCGTGAACGACGGTTGCACCTCTTCGCCTTCGGCGGCCAAGAAGCTCCGCAGGTACGGCAGGCACACGCCGCCCTGGCACGTGCCGGTTCCGGCGAGGGTCGAGCGCTTCAGCAACTCGATGTGGGTGAAGCCTCGCGCGTGGACGTCGCGAAGCTGTTGCATCGTGACGTTGCTGCACGGACACACGACGCCGTCGGACGGACAGCTCGGCAACGGTGCCGGGTCGGCGGCAGACCCGACGATCGTCGCCTCGCCGGGACCGGCCATCCGAGCGAGCATGTCCCGGGGATACCGGCCCAAACCAACGATCACGTTGTCGCACGGCGTCGTGGTCTCGGATCCATCGACGGACGTCACGACCGCAGCGATCGAACCGTTGTCATCGGATTCGAATCGAAGCAGGTCTCCGGGGATCGGTCGATCGATTCCGGCAAAGGCAAGCGTTTCGGGAGCCACGTCGCCGACCGCCACGAGATTGCCCAGGTCGACACCCGCAGAGATGGCCTGGCTGGCTGCTCGGGGCGTGTACGACCCGGCGAGTTCGCTTCCCGGCACCACCGGTTGGATCTCGACCGAACCCGTGGCGACGATCACGGCGTCGGCGTGCACCTCGATCATTCCGCCGGCACTTCTTGCGACGACATGCGGGCCGGAATAGATGCCCACAACCTCGCTGCCGTCACCCGCATCGAGGACCTCGACGGATCGCCCCTCGTCGCGAGCTGCGCTGGCGGCGGCACGACCGGACTGTCCGTTGCCGATCACGACGACGTCTGCTCGACGCCGATCGACACCGATCTCGACCGCGGTTTCGTCCCAGTCGGGCAAGGCCGGTTCCCCGGACGACGGATGAGGCTCGACCTGATCGACGTCGGCGGCGGCGGTTTGGCAGGCCCGAACATAGGCAACGCCGTCGGCGGTGCACAGACAGCTCGGACAGTCGCCCGCAAAGCACAGGGTTCCGCCAACGGTCGGTCGCCGACCTGCGCGCAGCAATGCAGTCAGAACAGAGTCGCCAGGCGTGACCGGAATGGACTCGCCAGCGAACGAGAACGTCGTCTCAGCCACTGTCGAAGATGCTAGGTCTCGTCGCGTCGGCGACGGAGATCGGGCAGCGCAACCCTCCGTCGAATCATCAGCACGAATCCGATGCTGAACAGCACCAGCGCAATGAGCATGATCGCCGACGGACCGCCTCGAGAGATCCGAGCGAGCGACTCTGCGCCCGGTGCGATCGTGACACGCCCCTCGTCGAAGGTCGACTGACCATCGAGTCGAACGTGCGTGTGGAGCCCGGCGTCGATCGCATCCCACCGCATGACCAACGGGGTGGTCGTGTCGAGTTCGCGCCAGCGGCTCGCCATCATCCATGCCCAGGCTTCGTGGAGGCCGTCTGGGTCGGCGGAGAGCAGGCCGAGCTCGAGAGCGATCGGCTCGGCCGGCAGCGACGCGACCTGTCCTGCCACCTGCTCGAGATGTTCGAGGTCGGCGAGCCATGTCGAGGGGAGTCCGGGTGGCCGATCCCCGAACGGTCGGAGCACCAACGATTCGTCGCCCAGATGCGCCGAGGATTCGTCGACGAGCGCGAGTGCTTCTGGAGCGTGGTCTTCTCGGAGCATGTCGACCGGTGTCGCGGTGAGAATCCGTTCGACCGGGACGCTCGGCCCGACCTCGCCGGTGGCCCATCGTCCGTCCACCGAGGTTCGCACGAGGTGCTGGATTCGCCAGTTGCCGTCTTCGAGCAACATCACCGCTCGATGTGTTTCTGTCGTGGCGAGCCATCGAACATCGGAGCCGAAGCGTTCGCCACGAAGGAACTGGCTCGTGACGCCAACTTCGGCGACCTGACCGTCCACGCTGAAGAACTCCATCGAGAGGTCGTGGCTGATCTGTCTGATCGGCGACTGGGCGGGTTCAGTCGACGCGGCGTTCACCGCCCGGAGGGCGTCGTTGGAGAAGTACGTCTCGAGGGCGCTGCGGTCGCCGGTCTCGGCGAGGACCGTGATCGCCGCCCATGCCCGCAGCCAGCTGCGGGTCAAATCATCGCGTGTGAGCGGATCGACGATCCGAGCCAGATCGTCACGATCGGGTGTCCAGGTCGATGAATCGATGAGTGAAGGTGGCAGCTCGGCTGCCTCGTT
Organism: Acidimicrobiales bacterium; assembly: GCA_020629635.1. Classification (GTDB taxonomy): domain Bacteria; phylum Actinomycetota; class Acidimicrobiia; order Acidimicrobiales; family SHLQ01; genus SHLQ01. Next base: position 274,081 of record JAHDCX010000004.1, read on the forward strand.
GAACACGGCAGCTGTGTCGTCGCTCTGGGTGAGGCGACCGAGCAGTGCTGCGCCGCCCACGAGAAAGAGGAAGCCCACGAACCCCACGATGCAAGCGAGTCCCGCCCGGAGCAGGAACTTGCGGCGATGCCGGGTCGCGCTGGCAGTGGCGAGATCGAGCTCGTGGCGGATCATCGCCCGCCCCTCTCGACCGTTGGGGGAACGGGGATCGTCCGGCGGTTTCCGAGCACCTCGATCTCGACGAGTGATGCATCGGCGGGAAGTTCGAACAGCGCGGCGCCTCGCTCGAGGGGGACGACCTGGTTCTGACCGTCGACGTGCACCGTTGCCGCGGTTCCGTCGGCCACGTAGGCGCCCGTCGGCGATCTGACGCGTCCGATGGCGAGGATGAGGCCATCGTCGGTGGCACGGACCTCGGCGGGGAGGTCGACGACGGCACTGTCGAAGTCGATCTCGAGCGGATCGCTCATCGTTGATTCGACGCGTGCGGTGAGTGTCGACCGGCCCGGCACCACGGGGGCCTCGATGAAGAACTCTGCGACGCCATCGATCGTCGACGCAGTGAGGTGCCGAACGGTGTCGGGGCCGTCGATCGACAGGGCGACTTGGGTGCCGTCGGGCAGGGGGTTTCCGTGCACGTCGACGATCGGCTCCGTACGGACGGTATGAAGGGACCGTCCGTCGGCCAGCCCGTTCGGGCCCGTCGGCGTTTCGAGGGTCAGAGACTCCACCCGTCCGGCGACGGTCAGAAACGTGCGTTCGTCTGCGCTCGGTGAGGAGGGGGCATCGGGCACCTCGAGGCCGAGCCTGGTCGTTCCGGCGAGCGTGCCTGGCCCAAACGTCTCGAAGCCGAGAAGTCCATTCGTCTCGACGGTTGCCGTCGAGGTGGATCGGTCCGGTCGGGTTTCGTGAAGCTCGACGTCCGTTCCGGCAGCGACCGGGTTCCCTGCGGCGTCGGTGGGCACGACCACGAGCATCGCCAGTTGGTCCGAACCGGCCGGCAGGGTCCGGGGTCCCACGAAGACATCGACCGGGTCAACCGCTTCCGAGGGCAGGATCTCCGTCTGATGGGTTGTCAGAGAGCGGCCGGTTCGGACGGTGACGACGGCACGGCCGGAGAACGGGCGGTGGTGGGTGTCGAACGCAACGAGAAGCGCACTGCCGGGTTCGGCAGAGGTCGTGATGACCGTGCGGTCCGGGGCGTGGCCGTCATCGAGCGTGATCTCATAGGTCGAGAGTGGCAGCGGGTCGCTCACCCGGATCACCAGCGGGTCGCCTGCGACGGTTTGGTCGGCAACCTCGACCTCGATGCCCCCGAGTGAGATGGGTGCGGGAGGCTCTGCGCCCGCACAGGCGCTGCTGAGCGTCGCAACCGTCACGCACGCCAGCACGACCAGGAGGGTTCGGAGCTCGCCGCGCATCAGTTGACCAACACCGAGATCACGGTGACGTCGACTCGGTTGCGCGTTCCGTCCTGCAGCGCAAGCGCCTCGGGGGCCGTGGAGGTCGTCGTCGAACGATCGGAGCCGACGAGGTCGTCGACCACGGACGCGTAGCCGCGCACCGCAACCGTGGTCGGCTCGATGCGAGAGAGGTCGGCTCTGTCGAGGTCGAACGGCTGGTTTCGTTGTGGGCGCACGGCGTCGGCGAGGTAGGTGCGGTCGACCCACGCGATGCGGCCGTCGGCGTCGTAGTGGGTGACGAGCGCCATCGGCACGACCACCTCGTCGGTGCCGTCGTTGCGAACACGACCCTCGATGGCGTCGTCGCGCACCGTCAGACCGTTCAGCTGCAGTCCACGGAACAGTCCGTCGCTGGTCACGGCCGCCCGCGCGTACACCTCCACTGAGGCGATCTCGTCACTGAACTCGAGTGGCGAGAAGTCAAGTGGGTCGAAGTCGACCTTTGTGCCTGCGGCGACCTGCTCGAAGTCGATCCGGAACGAGGTCGACTCTCGCGGAAGGAGCGTCCGACGAAGATGGTCGGTGGCGTTGTACCGGGCGAGCTGGTTGCCGTCCTGGTCGCGCAGGATGGCGGTGATCGTGAGGTCGGCCGGGTCGACATCGATGTTGGTCACCGAACCGACGACGACCGGCCGTCCGTTCGCGTTGAGAAGTCGGGCGTCGTCGAGGCGAAGCTCGGGTCGATCCTGGATGTCGGTCAGCTCACTCGTTTCACTCGTGACCCGTCGTCGGCCCTGGACGAGGAAGTCGACGTCGGGGCGTCGAGCGAGCTGGTCAGGCGGGATGTCGAGATCGGGCTCGTCGGCGATCACGAACCAGCCGCCGTCTCGCCGGACGAGCTCGACGTCCTCGACACTCGGGTACCACTCGAGCGACGTCAGATATCGAAGCTCGGTTCGTACGACCGCAGTGTCGTCACCCGTCAATCGGGTCGATGTGTCGATCTGATCCAGCTTCGCAAAGGACGCGAGCAAGCCGCCGTTCACGGATTGCTGCAACCTCCAGAGCTCGTAGCCGGGCCGCGTCTCGGGGTCGAGGCGGTCGTAGGCGTCTCGCCATCGACGGAAGTCGAGATCGTCGTAGTACGCCTCGACGACCAGCTCGGGTGCGGCCGGTGCCGTCGCTTCTCGAGTCGAGATCACGACGAGCCCGACGATCATCAGTCCGCTGAACGCGAGCCGGCGCCGACGGGTCGTCATCTCGACCTCCCGACCGATCCACCGGCGGGTTCTCATCAAGACTCGCGGCCGCCATCGCACTCGCAAGCCGGCGTTCCCCAACTGAGCGTCGGGAGGGAGCGTCGCCCACCGCTTCAGACGTTGGTCGAGTCGACGTATCGGCCCGAACAAAAGCGACGTGCGGAACGGCCACACGGTGATCGGCAGTGTCGAAGCGCCGAGCACGATCACCGCAGAGAGGATCGCGGTGGGCGGAACCGTCCCCCACATCACCCGTTGCCACGGGGGAACCTCCCGCGTCGGGAGCGTCGCGGGGAGGGGTTCGATGTCTGCGCGCTCCCAGACCTCGATTCCGTTTTCCAACGGTCCGAGATTTCTCCAACCGAGACTCGCAAGCAGCGGGTCGTAGAACGCGTCGTTCGAGAAGACGAACTTCAGGTGGTACTTCTCGGGGACTTCGAGGAACTGCTGGAGGCTGCCGAGTCCGGAGATGCCGCGGTACTTGGCGCCCTCGAGTCGCTCCACCGAGGTCGACGTCAGTTCGGGCAGGCGCCGGACGGAGTGGTAGTTGCCGTCGACCTGTGTGGCGGTGGTCTGGGCGGACAACCACGCCATCTGGTCGCCGAAGCCGAGGGTCAAGAATCGCCAGCGTTCGTGCTGGTCCTTCTCGATGAACGCGACGATCGGAGCAGTGTCGATCCGGTCCGGCTGGAACGGACGGAACTTCGACAGCGACGCCGTGAAGATCGCCAGAATCACCATCGCCGACATCAACGACACCTGCACGCCACGCAGGAGGGGGCGACCCCCCGTCCGGCGAAGCCACTGGGCGAGACTTCCCCGCTCGAGGCTCGTGACCAGGAGACCGCCGAGCGGCAGGATCTGGATCGCTCCCCAGAACGTGAACCGATCCAGGGTCAAGATGTCGAAGGCCGGCCCGAGCAGGAGCTTTGGTACGGGCGTCGTGCCACCGGTGCCGAGCACGAAGAGCAGAAGGATCGATGCGGCGAGCGGCCACTTCTTGTCGAAGGTCGCCCGCACCAATGCGTAGGGAATGGCGAGGAGCATCAGCCCCCACGGCAGGAAGAAGAAGATCAACCCGATGTTGAGATCCGCGAGGAAGTTCGCTCGGCTGCCATGCGGAATCGGGATCTGGACGATCGGGTCGCTGCTCGACCACAGCCAGTACGGCAACACGACGATGACGAGGGCCCCCAGGATGCACGGGCCGAGCACGGCCCCACGGGCGACCGCGGGAAGGATCCGACGAATGCGCCGCGCGATGAGTGGGGCGAGGGTGCGTCGGTCCACGGCCCCAACCGCGGTCGACTCGTCTTCGTCGGGGAGCGGAGTTCGGGACTGATGCAGCAGCCCGGCGACGAGCACGGGTCCGAGGAAGAAGACCGAGCCGAACAACGTCGTGACGTGATGGCCGGCCGTGCAGGCGGCGAGCACGACGGTCCCCTTCGCCAGGTCGACGATCCTTCCGTCGAACACCCAGCTCCGGATGAACGGCAGTGCGTTGAGCAGAAACGCCAAGGCGAACGTGGTCGGGAGTTGGCCGAAGAGATGGACCGTCTCGGCGATGGCCGACGACACGACGAGCAGTAGCGAGGCGTTGGCGGCAGCCTCGTCGTCGACCCACAGGCGCGAGAACCGGTAGACCCCGATCGTCAACAGGAGCAAGGCGCAGATCTGGACGATGACGAACGCCGCTTCGAGCCCGACGAGCTTGGAGAAGGCGGCGATCGCCTGGTGCGTTCCGGGTGGATATGAGGTGGTCGTGAATCCCGTGTACCACCGTTGATCCCACGTGCTGAACCAGTCCCGGGCGTAGTGATCGCCGAGGAAGATGTGCACGTACGCGTCGTAGGTCGAACGGAAGGTGCCGTTGACGAGCAGGCTGCCGTGGAACAGCACGGTGAGCCCAAGCGCGAGGCGCAAACGCGTCGGAACGGCAGACATCCGTTCCAATCGGCCTGGAGGGTCCAATCCTCAAGAGGCCACGTGCCGACGCCGATTCTTCTGACGATGCACCTCGACGAGTCCCGCAGCGAGTTCTTCCTCGCGGCCATGAGCCACGAGCTTCGGAGCCCCCTGCATGCCATTCTCGGCCTGGCCGAGCTTCTCGAGCTCGACCCCGACGTCCACCCGGCAGCGATGAAGCATGTTCGATCGATTCGTCGGGAGACGGCGGCACTCGCGCACGTCATCGACGACCTGCTCGACTTCTCGAAGGTTTCTGTCGGCGAACTCGAACTTCTCGACGAACCCTTCAGTCCGGCTCAGGTTCTGGATGGCGCAGTCGGCGGTCTCCAGTCGAAGGCGATCGAGCGCGGCCTCGACCTGCACGTCGAGGTCGACGCCGCGACCCCTCGAGCACTCCGCGGAGACGCGCACCGGCTGCGTCAGGTACTTGTCAATCTGACCTCGAATGCCGTCAAGTACACCGAACGCGGGTCGGTGCGGGTCACGCTCGAGCCTGTCGGTGACGGACTTCGTTATCGGGTGATCGACACGGGTCCCGGGATCCCCGAGCGGGCCCAGGACAGCTTGTTCGATCCGTACAAACAGGCGCGGCGCGAGGACACGATCAAAGGCACGGGCCTCGGCCTCGCCATCTCCCACCGTCTGGTCGCATTGATGGGTGGCGAGCTCCGTTTCGACACGAGCCCGTCGGGCACGACGTTCTGGTTCGACCTGCCAATCGTGACCGCCGATCCTGCACTGATTCGAGCGTCCGACGCCGAAGAGGCCTCGACCGGCCGGGCAGGAACCGTCCTGGTCGTCGACGACAGTCCGGTCAACCGGATGCTCTCCGAGGCGCAACTCGGGCGGCTCGGCTACGACGTGGTTCTCGCGGACAGCGGATTCGCCGCGCTCGACCACCTCACGCACAACGCCGTCGATGTCGTGCTCATGGACTGGCACATGCCGGAGATGGACGGTTTGGAGACCACCCGACGTATCCGAGAGAGCGAGCAGGAACGGACGCCGATCATCGCAGTCACCGCGAGCGCCATGTCGGGAGATCGCGAACGCTGCCTCGAGGCGGGCATGGACGACTATCTGGCCAAACCGATTGCCATCGACGCACTGGCCACAATGCTCGAGGCCTGGGTTGCGGTCGACGGCCGAGATGCAACGACATCGATCGAACCCGAGCCCGGACCCGACGATGGCGCCATCGATGCGCTCATCGACGATCTTGGGGACGCCGGAATCGTGGCGTCGGTACTCGGGACGTTCTTGGCCGAACTTCCCGGCTGGATCGCCGACATCGAAGACGCTGTGGCCGAATCAGACCTCGACACCGTCCGACGAACCGCACACACGATCAAGTCGACGGCGGCGATGTTCGGCCGCCACCAACTGGCGCTCGCCTGTGCCGACCTCGAGCGCTCCGAGATCGTCGACCTCGGGCCGTCGCTCGACCGGTTCCTCGAAGAAGCCGCGTCGGCACACGGGTCACTCGGCGACACTCATCGCACGTTGGCGGCCTGACCGTTCAGATCGCCGGCCGAATTGCCGACGAGAACCCTGGCCGGCTGCTGCATCGCCGGGAAAGGAGAAGTCCATGAAAGGTGTGATCTTCAACGCCGTCGAAGCTGCGGTCACCACCCTCTATTCGGAGGACACCTGGGACGACCTGCTGGACGCCGCCGGATTGGATGGCCAGTACACCTCGCTCGGCACCTACGACGACGAGGAACTGATCGCGTTGGTCGTGGCCGGATGCGAAGCGACCGGGCTCGACGCCAACGACCTGGTGCGAGCCCTGGGTGAACACGCCTTCCCACACCTCGTGCAGCGCCACCCAGAGTTCGTTGTTGCGGACAACACCTTCGACTTTCTGCGATCGGTGAACGACATCATCCATCCCGAGGTGCTCAAGCTTCACCCCGACGCCCAACCGCCCGAGTTCGAGTTCGAACAACACAGCGACACCGTTCTGCGGATGACCTACAAATCCGAGCGAAAGCTCGGGGTCATGGCCGAAGGACTGATTCATGGCGCCGCAGCACACTTCGGCGAACGGGTCGAGATCAGTGTTGTCTCCGGAGCTGGTGAATCGGAGACGACCTTCGACATCGAACGAGTGGCGAACGAGGATGTCCGCGCCGCCTGAGTCGTCGGAGGCCTCCGGCGAGCGCGATCCAGCAGCGCAGATTCGGCGTCTCGAACGTCGCCTCGAACGTGAACGCCAGAGCCGTCTCGAAGCCGAGCGCATCGCCGACGAAGGCATGCGAAACCTGTGGCTCGCCAATCGGGAACTCGACCAACGGGTGGCGGACCGAACCGCCGAGCTCGCCCAAACCCTCGACGAGCTCCACGTCGCGATCACCGCCCGCGAACGGTTCCTCTCGACGCTGAGCCACGAGATGCGTACACCCCTCAACGGTGTGCTGGGCATGCTCGAGCTGCTCGAGCCCTACGTCGTTGATCCTCAAGAGAAGCGCTACCTCGATTCTGCAATCGAGTCGGCCGACGGTCTCAGCACGCTGCTGCGCAGGCTGCTCGATCTCGTCGAACTTCAGGCGCGCAACATCCACGCGAACATCGCCCCACTCCCGACCCGGCAGCTCACTGCGAGAATCCAGGGGCGCTGGTTGAAAGATGCCATGCGCTGCGGTCACCTGCTGGTCGTGCAGTCATTCATCGACGACGAGACGATTCTGACCGACGCCGAACGGCTGTTTCAGATTGTCGACGAGTTGATCGACAACGCGGTTGCCCACGCCGACCCCGGAACGCTCGAGGTGCGACTGAGCGAAGTCGACGGATGGTTGCTCGTCGAGGTCGAAGACGCCGGGCCGGGGATGGACGACGCCACGCTCGAGCGGGTCTTCGAGCCCAACGCGTCGGACGTCGAATCGACCCGCCTGACCCAAGGACTCGGATTGGGGCTCTCGTTGAGCCGTCGACTTGCCGAACTCCTCGGTGGGTCCCTTTCACTCCATCGAATCGAAACCGGCGACGACAACGCCGCCACGGTCGCCCGCCTCGAGTTCCCGCTGGGACACGGGGTCGACGAACGGCCGGTCGGCGAAACCGAAAGCGAGGCGGCATGACCACCAGCACGACACGTCGACGCATTGGCGTTCTGACAGCGTTCCCCCCAGGCCGAAACTCCTTGAATGAGTTCGGCTGGCACTTCGTCGCCCACCTGGCGGCCAACGATGACGTCGAATCCGTCGTGCTGCTCGCGGACGACACCGACGCCGGTCCGCCGAAGTCGCTGCCCGAACACAGCGACAAGGTCGAGCCGCTCGTCTGCTGGGCCTTCAACGACCCGACCAACCCCTGGAGGGTGCTCCGTGCGGTGAGACGGGCGAACATCGATGCGCTCATCATCAACCTGCAGTTCGCCACGTTCGGCGACGACAGGATTCCCGGTGGGCTCGGACTCCTCATCCCGGCGCTCACGAAGTTCAGCGGCACCCCGACCGCAGTCGTGCTCCACAACCTCGCCGACAACGTCGACATGGAGGACGCAGGCTTCGCGTCGTCGAAGATCATGGCGAAAGCGATGAGCGCCGCCGGACGATTGCTGACCCGGGCCATCCTCCAAGCGGACTACGTCGCGCTCACCATCCCTCGCTACGTCGAGTTTCTCCGCAGCGACTACGGAGCCGACAACGCAATCCTGGCGCCGCACGGCAGCTTCGAAGAGATCGACGAACCACACTTCGGCATACCGGATTCCCCGACTCGAAAGATCCTCGCGTTCGGAAAGTGGGGCACGTACAAGACCGTCGACGTGCTCGTCGACGCCGTTCGTGAACTGATGGCACGCGGCTACGACGATCTCGAGTTGGTGATCGCCGGTACCGACAGCCCGAACTCGCCCGGCTACCTCGCTGGCGTCGCCGACGGCTGTGCCGACCTCGACAACGTCGTCTTCACTGGATACGTCGAAGAAGAAGACGTCCAGGGCCTCTTCTCCTCGGCCGCCGTGACGGCGTTCCCCTACACCTCGACAACCGGGAGCTCGGGCGTGCTGCACCAGGCCGGTTCGTACGGTCGCGCTGCCGTGCTCCCCGCGATCGGTGACTTCGCCGAAGTCATCGAAGAAGAAGGATTCGTCGGCCAGTACTTCGAACCCGGTGACGCCCCCTCCCTCGCCGACGCGCTCGCCAAACTGCTCGACGACCCCACGCTCACCGAAGAGCACGGTCGCCGCAATTTCCTCGCCGCCACCGGCATCCCGATGGCCGAAGTCGTCGAGTGGCATCTGCTGCACTGTGACTCGCTGATCGCTTCGCGATCAGGTGACTCGCGGCTCGCTTCGCGATCAGGTGACTCGCTGATCGCTTCGCGATCAGGTGACTCGCGGCTCGCTTCGCGATCAGGTTCTCGTCGGCGGTCGCTCCGGCGATGAGCTCCACCGGCGCGACCGATCTCGCGAAAGGGGGGTCGCTGCTCGCCATCGCGATGCTCGTGGCGAACGGCGGCAACTACATCCTCAACGCGCTTCTCGGACGGTGGCTCACGCCGGCAGAGTTCGCCGACGCCAACCTCATCGTCACGATCATGTTGTTGGTGACGGCCATCGCGATCAGCGTGCAACTGATCGCCGCCCGCTTCTCGAGTCTTGCGGAGTCCTCGGCGGACACGATGAACATGGCGCAGTGGCTCGAACGCCGGGCCGTGGTCGCGGGTCTCGTGATCGGGCTCGCCCTCGTCGCCTTCGCACCGTCGTGGCGCGACTTCTTCAACAGCGACTCCGCGTGGCCGTTCGCCCTTCTCGGTATCGGCATGCCCTTCTATCTGGCTCAGGGTGTTGGCCGAGGGGTGCTGCAGGGGCACTTGGACTTCGGGCCTCTCGCGTCGACCTTCGTCGTCGAGATGGTCGTCCGGCTCGGCGTCGCCGTTCCGCTGGTCGCAGCCGGCTTCGGCGTCGTCGGCGCAACGGCAGGGCTGACCGCCTCCTTCGTCACCACCTGGATCCACGTGCGCGTGCTCACCAGATCCGGACGAGATCGACAGGCTCGGCTGGCCACCGGCCGGCGAGCCGAGATGGTCGCGTACGCCGGGCCGGTCGCACTGCTGCTGCTCGGGCAGATCATCATCAACAATGGCGACGTCCTGATCGCGAAGCGGTTCCTCGACCCCGACACCGCCGGGGTGTACGCAGCGATCGCGCTCGTGGGGAGGGCCGTGTTCTTTCTGTCCTGGTCCGTCGCCACCACCTTGTTTCCGGCGTCGGCACAGCGAGATGCGGCCGGAGAGAGCAGCGACGGACTTCTCTGGGGCGGCCTGGGAATCGTCGCGGCCCTGGGAGCGTGTTTCGCCGTCGGAGGCTGGACGCTCGGCGGCCTGGTGCTCGGAGAAGTCTTCGGGCCCGAGTACTCCGAGGTCAGCACACCGCTCGGTTGGTACGCACTCGCCACGTCGCTCTTTGCGATGGCGAATCTGATCGTGAGCCACCATCTGGCCATGGGTCGCCTGAGAGAGGCGATCGTTCTGCTCGCGGGCGCAGGACTGCAGACCGTTCTCCTCCTGGTCGGACGCGGATCGATCGACTCGCTGATCCAAGCCCAAGTCATCGCCATGGGACTCCTGCTCGTCGGCGTCGTGGTGAGCTGGCAGATCGGTCGCTCCACCACCGAGCAGCGAGCCGCAACTGCCGCCGTCTCCACTTCGCTCGATTCCCGCCGATTGGAGCACGACACCGACGGAAAGGCAGCGGCATGAGCACCGAAACCGGACTCGCGTCGTATCGGCGATGGGCCGCAGAACCACTCCGAACCGCGCCTCGGTACTCGATCGTGATCCCGGCATACAACGAGAGCTTTCGGATCGTCCCGACCATCGGCGCAATCGCCGCTCACGTCTCGACCCTCGGCGAACCGTGGGAGCTCATCGTCGCCGACGACGGATCGACCGACGACACCGTCGCGCTGGTGGAAGACCTCGGACTCGCCAACTGTCGAGTGCTCGTCGCTGATCAGAACGGCGGGAAGGGCAGCGCCGTACGGCGTGGCGTCTTCGCCAGTCGAGGCGAGATCGTGCTCTTCGCCGACGCAGACCAATCCACGCCCATCGAGCACTTCGCCGATCTGCTCGGAAAGATCGAGGCGGGTCACGACGTCGTCGTCGGATCACGTGCGGCAGATGGTGCGGCAGTCGCCAACAAGTCGAAAGTCCGAGACCTGTTCAGCTGGGGCCTCAAGACCCTTCAGCGTGGCGCCTTTCGCATCCCCGTCAGCGATACCCAGTGCGGGTTCAAGATGTTCACGGCCGACGCCGCCGACCTCCTCTTCCGGCGACAGGTCATCGACGAGTTCTCGTTCGACCTCGAGATCCTCTGGCTGGCGCACCGATTCGGACTCTCGGTCGCTGAGGTCCCAGTCTCGTGGATCGATGCGCCCGGCTCGACCGTCGACGCCCTCCAGGTCGCACGAGAGTTCCTGCGCGACATGGTTCGCATCCGCGCCAACGCCAGGCGCGGTGTCTACGACGCCGACAATCACGACCCCAAACCCCTCTCCGACGACCCCCGTGGCCAACTCGCCGCGTGAAACAGGACCCCGTCATGCAGCTCGAAAACCACGCAAACAACCTTCAGCTCTCCGGTCGATTCGATGCTCACGAAGCCGACGCTTTCCGGACGTCGTTCGAATCGATCGTGTCCGCCCACGGAGGCGATGTCCACCTCGACCTCGCGGCCGTCGACTTCATCGACTCAACCGCCCTCGCAGAGATCGTGCGAGCCATGAAGCGCTGTCGTGAAGGTGGACACGAGTTGGTGATTGTCGGCGTGTCCGATCCCGTCCGCGTCATCCTCGAGCTGACCCGACTCGATCAGGCGCTCACGATTCGATGACGACAACCCCGGTCGATCCCGTTGCGAGCCTCACCGGGGCACTCGTCGAGGCCAACGACCAGCTCCTCGCGCTCTACGAACTCGTCGCATTGTCGACTGATTCGCTCGACGAGGAGCGTGCGGTGGCGGGGCTCCTGGCCCGAGCCGCCGAGGTCGCGAGGGTCGACGGCCTCGAGCTGCGCACCGCGCCGTCGCACCGGCACGGACTGCTCGACCCCAAGACCTCGCTCACGACGGTCGAGGTGGCGGGTCCGAACGCCGATGAGCGGGTCACGCTGGCCGCGAGCCGGCTCCGAGGATCGTTCGGTACCAGCGACACGAAGCTCCTCACTGCGATCGCCACGATGGCGGTCGGCGTGATTCGCACCAGTCGACTTCACCGTGATGGCGTCGCACAAGCGGTCGTCCGAAGCGAGCACGACACGGCGTCGACGCTGGCCCAGGACGCACTTCCGCGTGGCGAGCTGGAGGTCAGCGGCCTCACCGTCGCGGCCCGGACCCTTCCGGCGAGTTCGGCAGGAGGCGATCTCTACACCTGGCGAGCCGGCGGCGGTGTGGTCGACTTCGTGGTCGGGGACGTGTCCGGCAAGGGACTTCCGGCGGCGGTGATGATGAGCAACGTGGTCGCCGCAGCCAATGCTGCCTTCTTGCACGACGATCTGCAGGCCGAGCGCGCGGTCGGGGTGCTTGCACAAATCGACCGCTGGCTCGGCGAGCGGCTCTCCGACGCAGCACGATTCGTCACCGTCGTTGCGGTGTCGGTTGACGTCGATCGATCGATTGCGACGATCGCGAATGCGGGCCACAGTCCGGTGGTCGTCATGCGAGCGGACCGCACGGTTGAGCACGTTCGCCCCGGTGCGCCGCCTGTTGGCGTGCTTCCCCTCGACGAGCTTCCGCACACTCGGATTCATCTGTCGGTCGGGGATCGAATCGTCATCGGCTCCGATGGGTTCACCGAACAGTCCGATCCGTCGGGTGGGTTCTTCGGGGAGGATCGATTCGTCGACACCGTGTGCACCGCCACCGGCGCCCGTGAGGCCGTCGATCGGCTCTTCGACGCAGTCGATGCCCATGCCGCCGGTCAAACGCAGAGCGACGACCGGACGATCGTCGTGATCGAGCGGACGGACGGGTCGACATGTTGAGCGTCGACGCCGACTATCTCGCGATTCGGGCGCTCGGCCCATGGCTTCGACGCGAACTCGCCGACGCGAAGATCGACGCCGACGCCATCGCTGGCACGATCGAGCTCGCCGTCCACGAGATCGCGACAAACTCCATCGATCATGCCGAGGCAACGACGATCCAGTTCTCGCTCGACAGCACGGCCCGCCTCGTCACGATCGTCGTCGCCGACGACGGAGCGCCCGCAGAAGAGAAGATCGTCGTCACGGCGCCTGAAGCACCGCAGGTCCGGGGGTATGGATTGATGATCGTCGAACAGCTCGCCCACAGCGTCGAGTACGTGCGCCGAAAGAACCGCAACGAATGGCGTCTGACCTTCGAACACGCGTGACACTCTCCTCAACCGAGGTGTCTGCACTGCCGATCATGACTCCATGGCGCAGTCCAGTGACTTTCACACCATCGAGATCGCGGTCATCACCTGCGATGGTCGTCTCGACGCGCTCGAAGCCGGTCCGATGCGTGCGAGCATCGCCGAACATCTCGAGGCGGGCCGCAACCGGATCGTGGTCGACCTCGCTGCAGTGGAGTTCGTCGACTCTGCCGGGCTCGCCGCGCTCGTCCGCGGGATGAAGGACGCGCGTACCGCCGGGGGAGATCTTCGGCTCGTGACGCCAGCTGCCACCGATGCAATGCGTGTCTTCGAGCTGACGAAGTTCGACGCCGTGTTCGACATGTTCTCGACCGCGGACGAGGCCCGCGGGTCCTGGTGAACCCGTTGATGGCGGAGAAACCTCGGGCGCTCGTTGTCGACGACGACACGGTTGCCCGGATGGTTGTCGAACACATGCTCGTTCAGCAGGGCCTCGAGGTGACGTCGGTCGATTCGGTCGACGCCGCAACGTCGCACCTGACCGACAACGCCGTCGATGTGATCGTCTGCGACTACGTCATGCCCGAGAAATCCGGCCTCGATCTTCTCGAGTCGCTGGGTGAGGTACGCCCGAGGTTCGTGCTTCTCACGGGTACGTCCGAGCGCGACGACGTTTCCGACGAACGAGCGCTCCGAGTCGACGCCTACCTCACCAAGCCGGTGTCGAGCCGAGAACTCTCCGACGTCATCGCCGATCAGCTCCGGATTCGCGACGCTGCGTGACACCAGCCATGCTGTAGGCGTGGACGTCCCGAACCACACTCGGTTCGAACGATTCGAACGGGCGGAATGGGCGGCGTTGCGCGCGTCGACGCCGATGACGCTCGACGCCAAGGACATCGATCGAATCCGCGGCATCAACGAGCAGCTCGATCTGGACGAGGTTCAGTCGATCTATCTGCCGCTTTCTCGGCTCCTCAACCTGCACGTCCAAGCGACTCAGGGGCTCGACCGCGTCACGGACACCTTTCTCGGTACCCCGCCGGCGCCGGTGCCCTACGTGATCGGGATCGGCGGCTCTGTCGCCGTCGGCAAGAGCACGACCGCACGAGTTCTCCAGCAGCTCCTGGCGGCCTGGCCCGAGCACCCGACGGTCGACCTCATCACCACCGACGGCTTCCTGCACCCCAACGCGGAGTTGGAGCGCCGCGGTCTGATGGGGCGGAAGGGATTCCCGGAGAGCTACGACACCGCGGCGCTCATCGATGTGCTTCGACGGGTGAAGTCGGGCGAGCGAGATGTTCGTGCGCCCGTCTACAGCCACCTCACCTACGACATCGTCGCCGACGAGGAAGTCGTCGTCGATCAGCCGCACATCGTCATCGTCGAGGGGCTCAACGTTCTTCAGGGCAACCCGGGCTTCGGCCAGTTGTTCGTCTCGGACTTCTTCGACTTCTCGATCTACGTCGATGCGGAAGAGTCGCTCATCAAGTCGTGGTACGTGGATCGATTCCTGACCCTTCGAGGCACCGTCTTCACCAACCCGGACTCGTACTTCTCGCACTATGCGTCACTCGACGAGGAGGCGGCGATCAAGACGGCCGTCGGGATCTGGGACATGATCAACGGACCGAACCTCGAGCAGAACATCCTGCCGAGTCGCGATCGAGCCCGCTGCATCCTCACCAAGGGCGCGGACCACACGGTCGAGCGAGTCGATCTCCGGAAGAGCTGACGAACCGTCCGCCCGGACCACACGAAGGGAACGACACCGATGGGGGAGACGTGGAAGTGGAGCGCCGTCGAGGCAGCAGCAGCCGTGCGGTCACGAGCGGTCGCGCCGAGTGAGTTGGTCGCCGACGTGCTCGACCGCATCGCGTCGGAGAACCCAGCGCTCAATGCGATCACGTGGATGGACGAGTCCAGCGTCGAGGAGGCGGCACAGGCTGCGGACGACGCGGTGATCGCCGGCGCCGAACTCGGGCCGCTCCACGGCGTCCCGGTGACGATCAAGGAGAACATCGACGTCGCCGGGCAGCCGAGTACGCACGGACTCCCCGTGATGGCCAACAACGTGGCCACCGAAGACGCGCCAATCGTCAAGAACCTGAAGGACGCGGGCGCCATCGTCATCGGGCGAACGAACACCCCCGAGTTCTCGATGCGCGCCACGACGGACAACCCGTTGCGGGGCCGGACGAACAACCCGTGGGGGCCCAACGTTTCGCCCGGCGGATCGTCCGGCGGAGCCGGTTCCGCATGTGCCGCGGGAATGGGCGCACTGCATCACGGCAACGACATCGGCGGATCGCTGCGGTTCCCGTCGTTTGCGAATGGCGTCGCCACGGTCAAACCAACGTCATTTCGCATGCCGGTCTTCAATTCCACCGCACCCGCCGAACGCGGCTTCCTTCTGCAGGCGATGTCGGTCCAGGGGATCATCGCTCGCCACGTCGCTGACGTCCGGCTTGCCAGCGCGGTGATGATCCGGCCGGACCCACGAGACCCTCAGCATGCTCCGGTTCCGTGGGACGGAGCACAGCTGTCGAACCCCATACGGGTCGCCGTGACCACCGAGTCGCACGGCTATCCAATCCATCCCGGGATCGTCGGGCTGATCGAACGGGCGGCCGGATTCCTGGCGGACGCCGGGTACGACGTCGTTGCCGCCGACCCGCCGCCGGTCAACGAGGCCGCCAGACAGTGGTTCCGGACCGGAGCAACCGAGCTTGCGCACTCGATGAGGGACGTGCCCGATGGGGTCGGGAGCGAGACCGTGATGGCCATCCTCGAGCGCTACTACGAGCGCGGAACCCAACTCGATCGCGACGACCACATTCGCGAGTTGGGGGACCGGACGCGGCACATGCGTCAGTGGAATCTGTTCTTGGACGAGCACCCGTTGCTGCTCGCCCCGTTCCTCATGCGTCCGATGTTCGACCATGATGCCGATGCCCGCGATGAGGGACTCGACGATCTCTTCGAGTCGGCGATGTATTCGACCGGGATCAACTGGCTGGGCATTCCGGCAGGCGTGATCGGGATGGATCTCGTCGAGGAGCGTCCGGCTGGCGTGCACCTCATCGGACGACGGTTCCGCGAGGACCTGATCTGCGACGCGCTCGAGGCGATCGAGGAGCGAAACGGCGTCCTGTCTCACCGGCTGTGGGAGCGTTCCTGACGTGGTCCCGGGGTCGACGTGGCCCCGAATGCAGAGTCGCCGGAGAGCTGTCACAATGGGACACGGTTCGGGTCCGGGGGTGACACCGATCCGAAAGGCTCCATGAACCTCGCGAACATCCTCGACGGACACGACGCGGACCGCGTGGCCGTGATCGACGGAGACACGTCGGTGACCTACGGCGAACTCCGGGACTGGGCAGCGGCTGTTCGTCGGCTGCTCGTGGACCGAGGAGTGGGCGTGGACGATCGTGTCGCCATTCCGACCGGAAACGAGCCGATGTTCATCGCGGCGGCCTGTGGTGCGCTGGGGGTCGGTGCTCGTGTCGTGCCGATGAAGCCCACCAACCCGATTCCCGAGCTCGAGCGGAAGCTGGCGTCCATCGATCCGACGATCATGCTGTTGTGCTCCCATGCGGCCTGGACGCTCGA
Source organism: Acidimicrobiales bacterium (assembly GCA_020629635.1). Lineage (GTDB taxonomy): Bacteria > Actinomycetota > Acidimicrobiia > Acidimicrobiales > SHLQ01 > SHLQ01. The sequence continues at coordinate 290,665 of JAHDCX010000004.1, forward strand.
GCATCCCGATGCGGTCTCCTGCCCGATCGTCGACATGCGCGAAGTACCGCGAACGACCGACGATCCGCCGCCGGTGGTGGAGCGCGATCCAGCGGACGTTGCGTGCATGATGCTGACGAGCGGGGTTTCTGGACACGCAAAGGTGGCAATGGTCAGCCACGGCAGTCTCGAGTGGGCGCAACAGGCCGTGTGTGAACACGCCGAGGGCGGCATGTCGAGCGACGATGTCGTCTTGTGTGCGTTGCCGCTGGCTCACATCTTCGGGCTCAACGTCGTGCTGTTCGCGGCGATCCGGATGGGTGCGACCGTCGTGATGCAGACCCGCTTCGACGTCGACGACAGTCTGCGACTCGTCCAACAACACGGAATCACGGTGCTCGCAGGTGCGCCGCCGATGTGGCGTCGCTGGAGCATGATCGATGCCCCCGACGGCACGTGGGATTCGGTACGTCTCGCGGTTTCGGGCGCCGCCGCCCTGCCGAATGAGGTGTTCGAGGCGATGCGCGACCGACACGGTGTCGCCGTCGAGGAGGGCTACGGCCTCACCGAGACCTGTGCCGTGCTCACGACGAGCCGCGGCCATGACCTGAAGCCTGGGTCGGTGGGTGTTCCGGTTGCCGGCATCGAGATGTTGCTCGTCGAGGACGATGGCACCGTCGTCGACGCCGGTGACGCCGGCGAGATCGTGGTGCGCGGTCCGGGCGTCTTCTCGGGCTACTACGAAGACGCCGAGGCGACCGATCGTTCCCTCACCGCAGATGGCTGGTTCTGGACCGGCGACATGGGAGTGCTCGACGACGATGGCTACCTCTACATCGTCGATCGCATCAAGGACATCATCATCGTCAACGGGTTCAACGTGTATCCGGCGGAGGTCGAGAACATCTTGATCGAGCACCCGGACGTGCGCGGTGCGGTCGTCGTCGGTGGACTTCACCTCGACACCGGCGAAACCGTGATCGCCCACGTGCTCGGCGACGTCGACACCGCCGAACTCGACGCCTTCGCGCAAGCACGATTGAGTCGCTACAAGTGTCCAACGGAGTATCACCTCGTGGAAGAACTCCCGGTCGCCCCGACCGGCAAGCTGATCAGGCGGGAGCTGCGATGACGGCCACACTGAACCAGGACCGGTCGATCACGACCGAGATGCCGGACTTCAGCTTCGAGGAAGCGCCCGAACTCCCGGGCAACGAGAATCTCTCGCGGTACGGCGTTGCTGCCATTCGTCGCCTCGTACATCGCCTCTGGGATGTCACCATCGAAGGCCTCGAGAACGTGCCGCTCGACGGGCCGGCGATCCTGTGCCCCAATCACCTCAGTTTCTGCGATTCCGTCTTTGTTCCGATGTCGCTCCCACGGCGCGTCTGGGCGATCGGCAAGGGCGAGTACATGGACGACTGGAAGACCAAGCACTTGTTTCCGGCGTTTGGGATGATCCCGGTCGACCGCTCAGGTGGCGACGCCGCCAAGGCAGCGCTCGACACGGCGTCGCGAGTTCTCCAGGGCGGACACCTCTTCATGATCTATCCCGAGGGCACCCGATCGCGGTCAGGCAACCTCCACAAGGCGAGAACGGGAGCCGCACGATTGAGCGTGCAGAACGACGCGCCGATCATTCCGGTCGGCCACATCGGCACGCTCGACGTCCAGCCACCCGATCAGTTCATGATGAAGCCGGGTCTCCCGGTGACGGTGAAGTTCGGTGCGCCGATGCGGGCGTCCGACATCGGTGATCTCGCCGATCCTCGGACCATCCGGCCCTTCGCAGATGCCGTGATGTTCGAGATCGCGCAGCTCACCGGCCAGAAGTACGTCGACACCTACGCGTCGTCGTCGGATCGTCCCGACACCGCGAAGACCGATGTGCCCACGCCAAAGCCGAGCGGTCCGTCGGCTCCCGCAGCCGGTCCTGGTCCTCGCCCGAGCTCGATCGGTGTGCCGCCAGGACGCATTTCGGTGCCCCGCCCGGCCGCCATGGCCGGCGTCTGACCCACTACGGCATCTGTGGACGCTCAGCCCCGCAATGCGGGGCTGGCGGTCCACAGAAGCGACAATGTCCGTACAATCGGACATTAGGGTGACGGTCGACACAGGAGCACACCGATGATCTTCGAACAGCACTACCTCGATTGCCTGTCTCAGGCGTCGTATCTCATCGGCGATGAGCGGACAGGGCGAGCGGTCGTGGTCGACCCGCGTCGAGACGTGTCGGTGTATCTCGACGCGGCGGCAGAACACGGGTTGGCGATCGAGCTCGTCCTCGAGACGCACTTTCACGCCGACTTTCTCTCCGGGCATCTCGAGCTGGCCGAGGCGGCTGGGGCCGAGATCGCGTATGGCGACAAGGCGGAGACCGAGTTCGAGTCCCGCAAACTTCTCGATGGCGAACACATCGAGCTCGGCGATGTCCTGCTCGAAATTCGCCACACCCCCGGCCACACCCCCGAATCGATCAGCATTGTCGTGTGGGCGCACCACGACGACGACGTCCCGCACGCCGTGCTCACCGGCGACACGATGTTCATCGGTGACGTCGGACGTCCGGACCTCCTGTCGTCCAAGGGCGTAACGGCGGAGCAACTGGCGGGAATGCTCTATGACTCCCTCCACCAGCAGCTTCTCAGCCTCCCCGATGAGACACGGGTGTACCCCGCACACGGTGCGGGGTCGGCCTGCGGCAAGAACCTTTCGAGCGACACCTGGTCAACGATCGGGGTGCAACGCGCCACCAACTACGCCCTCCAGCCGATGTCGAAAGAAGAGTTCGTCACCGTCGTCACGGCCGGCCAGACGGCACCGCCCGCCTACTTCGCCTATGACGCAGGACTGAACCGTGAGCTCCGGGCGTTGCTCGACGAGGCAACGCCACCGCGGGAGATGACGATCGACGACATCGTTGCGGCGCAGGCGATGGGCGTGGTCGTGCTCGACACACGCGGGCCGGTCGAGTTTGCGCACGGCCATGTTCGGGGTTCGCTCAACATCGGGATGGCCGGTCGGTACGCCGAGTTCGCGGGCGGAATGATCACCCCCGATCGCGAGATCATCGTCGTCGCCGACGACGGTCGGGCGCTGGAGGCGAAGAATCGACTCGCCCGAATCGGTTTCGATCGGGTGATCGGTGCGCTGTCCTCTCCGGCAGCATCGCTGGCGGCTCGTCCCGATGTCGTCGCCTACAGCCAACGTGTCGACGTGGACCAGCTGCGAGAGGCGATCGAGTCAGTTGACGACCTCCAACTCGTCGACGTTCGTCAGCCCGGGGAGACCGAGCAGGGCGTGATCGACGGCGCCGTGCTCATTCCGCTCACACAGCTCACCGCTCGTTGCCACGAACTCGACCCAGAACGTCCCACAATCGTCTACTGCGCAGGAGGGTTCCGGTCGTCGATCGCCGCAAGCCATCTTGCCGGCGAAGGTTTTGTCAACGTCTCCGACCTGCTCGGCGGCTGGGGCTCATGGGCTGCCGGGCAGATGGAGCTCGCCTGAGCGGCTGCCTCTATCTGCAGAAGTTGAGGATCAGACTTTCATTGGCTTGCCGACTTGAGATGTGGAGAAACACTTCCGCCGTGGTGCCGCATCGTCCGCTCAGTGAGACAATTTGGTCACACCGATGGCTGCGTCAATCTGTTCGGACTTCCCGGTTCACCCGACGCGTTCAATCGGACGGTGTGCGGGGACATCGACGTGGGTCAGCACGGCCGACGGGGTCTCCACCGGGCGTTGCTCGCCAGGCACAACGCGGAACTGGTCGACGTCGAACCAGCCTCCGTTGACCACTGTCCAGCGGAGGGTCCGAACCTCGACGTCTGAGGGAGCGATGTCGACTGGTATCGACACGACGGCGAACTCATTCCATCCACCGGTCCAGGGAACGTGCTCGGCGCGGCCGACCTCGACACCGTCGACGGTGACCGCAATCCCGCCGGGTGCTCGATTGGACCCCGACGAGTACCGGATTTCGTCGAAAGCGTTGCTCTTGTTGGTGATGTTGGCGGGTTCTTCGGCTCGGAAGGTGGAGCTGCTCTCGCGGACGCGGTTGGTGTCGAAGAACGAGACGTTGTACCCGCCGGTGTCGAACGCCTCGGCGGGCACCCACGCCGTTGCCGCCCTCGGTGTTCCGCCGTAGGCGAGTGACGGCACGGCGGTCGTGGTCGGGGCGGTGGTGGTCGTCGTCGAGGTGGACGTTGTTGTCGCGGTGTCGGTGGTCGAGGTGACGGCGATGCTCGTCGATGTTGTGGACCCGGTGAGCGCTTGCTCGTCATCGTGTCGTACGCATCGGCAACCGCCACGATGCGGCCGGCCAGCGAAATGTCGTGCTGCGACAAGGCCAGCGGATACCCGGATCCATCAAACTTGCAATGGTGTTGACTGGCGGCGAATCGCCAGTCGCCGAGCCAACCCGACAGTGGTTCGAGGTAGGGCTCGCTTGCCGCGGGGTGCCGGCGGATGATCTGCCATTCGTCGTCGTTGGGGGCCGCCGGCTTGTTCAAGACCGTGCCTGGCACATCGAGCTTTCCGATGTCGTGCAAGAGTGCCGCCCACTGCAGCCGTTCGAGGTCGCCTTCGGGCAGACCCAGGTTGAGAAGCAGCTGGGCTTTCGAGACCTCGGCGGTGTCCTCGTCGGTGATCTCGCGTTCGAGCTGGCGGGCGGATGGACGGCGTAGGGCTGCCCTGAACCGGCTTGGCGTCTCGTCCGGGAAGGCCAGGTTGAGGCGCAACAGTGACACGAGTGGGAGCAGGCGGCTGATTGTTCGGTCGGTGCCGAAGACGACGATCGTCGAGATGAGCGCAACGATGATCCACCAGAGGATCCGGGGCAGTCCGAGGGTCTCGTGTTCGAACCATCGTGCGGCGCTGTAGGACACGGCGATGCCGAGCGAGACCGGCGCCAGGAGAATGAAGGCTCGCAGGAGTGCGGCGGTCTTGCGCCGCGCCTGCCATCGATGCTCGGAGGGTGTCGACGATCGCCGCTTGCGCGCGTCGACAGGATTTGCGTGCACGGAGTGGTTTTCGACAGACCCGGAGCCCTAACGCTTGTCTTGTATCAGGGCGACAACGTTCCGGTCGCCTGCATCGTGATGGCACCATCGGAGCGCCGGGTCCACAGCTCGAAGCTGTCCGGGCCGGTCCTGGTGCCGTGGATCGAGTACGGCGCCTGGTCGGTCATCGGAGCGACCCCGCGAAAGGCGAACGACTCGATCGGTCGACCGGTCTCGTCCGTCACGAGATCGGCCAGCTGGGTGGCGAGGAGCGGGCCGTGCACGACCAGACCGTCGTATCCCTCCACGTCGCGGGCGTAGCCGCGGTCGTAGTGGATGCGGTGGGCATTGAAGGTGAGTGCCGAATACCGGAACAGCAATGCGGCTTCGGGGACGACCGTGCGGCTCCAGTCCGATTCGTCAGGGGCGGGGTTGATCGGCGGTGGCTCAGCAGCCGGGTCGGGGTCGTCTCGGTAGACGATGTTCTGCCGTTCTCGGATCGCCACGACCTCGTTCACCCGATGCTCGTGCTCGACCGTGACGAAGCAGAGCTTCCCGGTCCGGCCGTCCTTGAAGGCGATGTCGCGGATCGTTGAGGTCTTCTCGATCTCGTCGCCGATCCGGATTGCCGCCTCGAACGCGATCTCACTACTGGCCCACATGCGGCGGGGGAGCGCGACCGGCGGCCAGAAGCCGCCGCGCCGGGGATGGCCGTCGGCGCCGAGCTCCGACGTCGGGACCGACCCCACATGCGTCTGGAAGTGACGGAGCGCCGGCATCGGGTCGCCGATGCGGAGTCCGGCGGGACGATCGAGGGTGTGCTCGATTGCATCCGCACGCTCAGGGGTGAGCGCGTCGACCCGCGTCTCGGTGCGGCCGATCCAGCGACGCAAGACCTCCGGGTCGTTGGTCGCTTCGATGTCGGGAGTCACGACACGATCATCTCAGAGTCGCGGCCACCTGCTCCGCGGCCCGGCGTCCTCCCAGTCCATGTGGTTGCGGACGTAGATGTTGGCGACATCGCGGGGCGGGTCCCAGTCCCAGCTCGTGATTGGTCCGACGTCCATTGCCGCATGCAGCGCATGGCGCATCCGCTGCGACGCGATCACGCGGCTGCGAATCGCTTCGGAGTCCCACCGCTTGGCGACTTCGCTGGCAAAGTCCGCGACGAGCTGTGCATGCGCCGGGTCGTCGGCGAGGTTCGTTCGCTCGCCGGGGTCGGCATCGACGTCGAAGAGCAGCGGCGGGTCCGAGTCGCAGTGGATGTACTTGTACTGGCTGCGCCGGATCATGAACATCGGATGCGACAGCATCTCGCCGGTGTACTCACCGAACGTCTCGTCGACGTCAGCAGCGCCTCCCGAAGCGGCCTCCCACAGGCTGCTGCCGGCAAGCTCGACACCGAGTTCGGGGTGTTCGCCTCCATCACAGGCGATGTCGAGCAGCGTCGGGAAGAGATCGAGGTGGCTGTTCACCTCGCCGACCGTGCGTCCCTCGGCAACGCCGGGGCCTGCCATCACGAACGGGACCCGAGCGGAGCGCTCGTGGAACGACATCTTGAACCACGTCCCGCGGTCGCCGAGCATGTCGCCGTGGTCGCTCGTGAAGATGATGATCGTGTTGTCGAGCTGATCGGTCTCCTCCAGCGTGCGGACGAGCTCGCCAAGCTGATGGTCCACGAAGCTCGTGTTGGCGTAGTAGCCGTGACGGGAGTTGCGGGCCTGGTCTTCGGTCCACCCGACCGATTCGGCGTTGATGGCCGCTCGGATGCGGCGCGTGTGCGGGTCGAGTACGGCGTCGTCGGGCTCATCGGGGAGGTCGATCTCGTCAGGTGAGTAGCGGTCCCACCATTCGGGGCGAGCCACATAGGGGTCGTGCGGGTGGATGAAGCTCGTACACAAGAAGAAGGGCCTCTCATCGGCGTCACGGGCGAAGTCGAAGAGACGCCGACGAGCAGCGAACCCGACCTCGTCGTCGTATTCGATCTGGTACGTGATCGCCGCGTGTCCGGCCTCTTGGAGGGTGTCCATGCCGTGGTACCACTTGTCGATGCGGACGTCGTGTTCGTCCCAGTTGGGAGTCCAGGCGAAGTCGGCCGGGTAGATGTCGGTGGTGAGCCGTTCCTCGAACCCGTGGAGTTGGTCGGGTCCGACGAAGTGCATCTTGCCGGACAGCGACGTCCGGTACCCCGCCATCCGGAGGGCGTGGGCGAAGGTGGGAATGCTCGCCGCGAACTCCGCAGCGTTGTCCCAGGCGTCGATCTCGGAGATCGGCCGCCCGGCGAGCATCGCGAACCGCGACGGTGCACAGAGCGGACTGTGGCAGTACGTCGCATCGAACCGGGCGCCGCGCTCGGCGAGGGCGTCGAGGTGCGGCGTCTGCACGACCGGGTGTCCGTAGGTGCCGGTGAAGTGCGGCGCCAGCTGGTCCGCCATGACGAAGAGAATGTTGGGCGTTGCCATCGCCCGAGAGTATGGAGGGCGAAGTGTGACGATGGCCACTCCGTGACCTACGCTCGGTGCACCTCGAGTCTCGGCAGGCAGCGAGGTTAATAGGTGTGTGCCATCACATTCACGATCACCACAGGTGACATCGACGGGGGTTTCGATGACCGGCACACTCGACTTCGGGTACTTCCTGAACCACAACAACTGGGGCAACACCAAGCCGTTCCACCAGGTCGCCGAGGAAGGGCGCGAGATCGCCCGACACTGCGACACGCACGGCTGGGACTCGATCTGGACGACCGAACACCACTTCGGCCATGAAGGTCTCGAGGTCTGCCCGAACCCAATCCTCATGGCGACCGACCTCGCCGCCCACACCGAGCGCATCCGGATCGGACAGGCCGCCAACATCATCACGTTCCGTCACCCGCTGCAGGTGGCGGAGGACCTCGCCATGCTCGACCACCTGAGCGGTGGACGACTCGAGGTCGGCGTCGGCCGCGGCCTCTACCCGCGCGAGTCGGTCAACATGAATCCGACGGCAGACGTCCGCAACGCCGACGTCAACCGCGCGCTGTTCGCCGAAACGCTCGACATCATCCGCACCGCATGGGCTGAGGAGTTCTTCTCCTACGACGGTGAGTTCTACACGTTCCCGATGCCGGGGCTCACCTTCCCGCACGCGATGAGCCCGCCACTGCCGCAGAACACCGATCCGGAGACCGGAGAGATCACGGCGCTTTCGCTCGTGCCACGGCCGTTGCAGCAACCGCACCCACCGCTGTGGCAGGTCGTCGACACCGAACCCTCGATCCGGGGGTCGGCGGCGTCCGGGCTCAATGCGATGTTCTGGATCCCGCCCACCGACGCTCTCGTCCCCCGATTCGAGATGTACCGCGACGCCGCGTCCGAAGCGCAGGGGCGGGACGTCCCGCTCGGCGAAGGCTGCGCCGTGCTGCGCGACCTGTTCGTCACCGACACCATGGCCGAAGCCGAACGCCTCGCCGGCGACGGCATCGTCCGCTACCTCGAGTGGGTCTGCCACTTCCGGGGTCTCGGCAACCATCGCTTCCCGGGCGAAGAACTCCCGGCCACCGACAACAAACTCGACCTGCTCAGCTACGACTTCCTCCACCCCCGCAACCTGCTGTTCGGCACGCCCGAGTTCATCATCGAGAAGATCGAAGAGATGCAGGACAAGCTCGGTCTGCAGAAGCTGCTCGTCTGGTCCAGCTTCCCCGGCACCGACCACGCCGCCGCCATGAACAGCATCACTGGCTTCTCCGAAGCCGTGATGCCCTACTTTGCTGCGGGCTCGCAACAGGCTCGCGCCGCAGATTTGTCTGAGCGCCAGGAGGCCCCAAGTCATGTCTGATGCGTTGTTGATTCGGAAGGTGATCTCGCAGTCAGAGGAGATCCTGATTGAAGGCGGGAAGGCCGCCGACCCGCCGCTATACATGCATGCGGTCGCCGCCGTCATCGCCAACCCGTGGGCTGGGCAAGGATTCGTCGACGACCTTCGGCCCGTGATCCTCGACGTCGCACCACGGCTCGGTGAGGTCATCGTGCCGAGACTCGTTGCGCTCGCGGGAGGAGGCGAAGAGGTCGAAGCCTATGGCAAGGCGTCGATGGTCGGGCTCAACGGCGAGGTCGAACACGGCTCGGCGATTATCCACACGCTCCGCTTCGGGAACGTGTTCCGAGACGCCGTCGGCGGCACGTCGTACCTGTCGTTCACGAACACCCGGGGTGGGCCCGCCGCGACGGTGTCGATCCCGATGATGCACAAGTCCGACCCGGGGTTCCGCTCGCATTACCTGACGGCGGAGATGACGATCAACGACGCTCCGGGACCCGACGAGATCGTGATTGCCCTCGGCGTATCGGTCGGCGGTCGTCCGCACCATCGGATCGGCAACCGGTACACCGACATGGAAGAGATGGGCATCACGCCACCTCAGGGAAGCTGAGTGCGTGTCGTCGACCACGGGACCGGAACCGGTCCGCCGCTCGTGCTCGTGCACGGCGTCGGGCTCGACCATCACTTGTGGGACCTCGTCATCCCGACGTTCCTCGACGACGGGTCTGGCCCCCGCGAGATCATCCGATACGACCTGCTCGGCCATGGCGACGACCCGACGCCGCCGGCGACCGGCTTCGCAGACTTCGTCGCCCAACTCGTCGAGGTCGCCGAGCCGAGCTCGACGGTCGTCGGGTTGTCGCTCGGTGGAGCCATCGTGCGCGGTGCGCTCGCCCGGCATCCCGGCCACTTCTGCCGCGCCGTCATCGCCAACACGGTGTACCTGCGCAGCGACGCCCAGCGCCGAGCGAACGCCGAACGGCTCGAACTCACCCGTGAGCGAGGCATGGCGCCGATCGCCGAGCTCGCCCTCGACCGGTGGTTCACCACCGAGTGGCAGACCGAACATCCCGATCGGGTGGCCGCGATCCGAGACCGAATCTCGAACACCGATCTGGAGGGTTACCTGGCGGCGTACCGGATCTTCATCGACGGCGACCCTGATGAGGCCACCAACCTCGGGTTCATCACAGACCCCGTGCTCGTCGTGACCGGGGATCGAGACACCGGCTCGACGCCGGCGATGACCCACGCCATGGCCGCCGCGATCCCTGGCGCCCGATCCCACGTGATGGCCGATACCGGTCACCTCCCGCCGATCGAACATCCCGATGCGTTCGCCCGAACCGTTCTCGACTTCTTGGAGTCCTCATGACCACGCCGATCCACTTCCCGCTCTACATCGACGGCGAGTTCTGCGAAGCCGCCGATGGCGCGCTCGTCGAGTCGATCAATCCCGCCACCGGTGAGGTCTGGTCGACGGCACCAGCTGCCGGTGAGGTCGACGTCGATCGTGCCGTCATGGCTGCGCAACGAGCCCTTCGGTCCGGCCCGTGGGCTGACATGACCGCAACCGCACGGGGCAAGCTGCTCTACGCCCTCGCCGATGCGGTCCAGACCGACGCCGAACGCCTCGGCGAACTCGAAACTACCGATTCGGGCAAGCTCGCCGCCGAGACCAAGGCGCAGACGGCCTACGTCGGCGACTACTACCGCTACTACGCAGGACTGGCCGACAAGATCCAGGGCGCCACCTTGCCGATCGACAAGCCGGACATGACCGTGTTCACCACTCGTGAACCGATCGGCGTGGTCGCGGCGATCGTCCCGTGGAACGCCGAGATGTTCCTCACGGCCACCAAGGTCGGTCCGGCCCTCGCGGCGGGCAACACGGTGGTCATCAAGGCGTCCGAGGATGCGCCGGCACCGCTGCTCGCGTTTGCGGAGATCGTGGACCGGGTCGGGTTTCCGCCCGGGGTCATCAACATCATCACGGGTCATGGTGAGCCGTGCGGGCGAGCCCTCACCGCGCATCCGCACGTCGCCCGGGTCGCGTTCACCGGCGGGGTCGAGGCGGCCCGGCACGTGGTGCGAAACACGGCCGAGAACTTCGCCCACGTCTCGCTCGAACTCGGTGGCAAGTCCCCCATGGTGATCTTCGACGACGCCGACCTCGAAGGCGCCCTCAACGGCGCGGTTGCAGGCAACTTCGGCGCAACGGGTCAGAGCTGCGTGGCCGGATCACGCGTGTTCGTCCAGGCCGGGATCCACGACCAGTTCATCGAGGGCATCATCGAACGGGCTCGGGCGATCCGCATCGGTGATCCGCTTCATGCCGACACGCAGGTGGGGCCGCTCGCAACCGAGGCGCAGCGCCGCAACATCGAGCGGGTGGTGGCCGAGTCGATCGAACAGGGCGCAACCGTGCACGCCGGAGGACAGGTGCCCGCCGGCTTCGACGTGGGCTGGTACTACGAGCCAACGGTCATCGGCTGCCCGGATCAGTCGATCACGAGCACTCAGGTCGAGCTCTTCGGTCCGGTCATGTCGGTCCTGCGATTCGAGACCGAAGACGAGGGCATCGCCCTCGCCAACGACACCCGCTTCGGGCTTGGTGCGGGAGTCTTCACCGAGAACGTCGCCCGGGCACATCGGGTGTCGGCGGCGATCCGATCCGGGATCGTGTGGGTCAACACGTACCGGGCAATCTCGCCGATCTCGCCCTTCGGCGGATTCGGGCAGAGCGGCTACGGCCGTGAGGCCGGCCTCGACGTGATCCACGACTACACCCGCACCAAGGCGACGTGGATCAACACGTCGGGATCGCCGATGGCGAACCCGTTCGTGATGCGGTAGCGGTTCGTCAGTTGACGAAGCGGAACTGATCCAGGTCGAAGTTCCCCGGGCCGTTTGCCTCGAGTCGCACCACCCGAAGCTGGCCGTCATCGCCGGGCGGAACGCTCGCCGTCAGCTGAAGCACGTCGAACGCGTTCCAGCTGCCGGTGACCTCCAGTTGACCGATCGATGAGACGAGCTGGCCGTCGACGTACACCCGGAGCCCCCCAACCTCGAGGGTCCCTCTCGCCGAGTACCTGAGCTCGAACGTGTAGCCGCCCCCACCGAGATTCTGGATGGTGTACTCGATCCACTCGCCGTCGCGGACGTGACCGATGGCGTATCCGGAAGTGGCCTGTGTCGAGGGGTCGTAGGCGTTGGCTTTCCAGAGAGTGTCGACGTTGGCATCCGGTCGATACAGCGGCGTGGCATTGGGGTCGTAGTCCAGGTCGCGTTGGCCGTCGTCGAGGTAGCTCACGCCTTCGCCACCGATGTCGAAGTCCTCTGCGGCGACCCATTGTTGTGCATCGTGGGGCACTCCGCCGAAGGCGCGGTTGGGCACGACGGGCGTCGTCGGTGCCGCGGTGGTCGTCGTCAAACCCGTTGTTGTGGTTGTCGACACCGTTGCAGCGGGAGCGGTTGGCTCGCCGATTGAGACAGCGGTCGTCGTTGGTGCGGCCGTTGGCGTCGGCCCGCCAGTCGGCGGGGTCGACGCGAGCGTGGTCGGCGTCGCCGTGGCGTCGGGTTGTGCGCTTGGATCCGTCGTCTCGCCTGGACCCGGAACGACGATCGATTCGGGGCTGGAGGTCGTGGTCGGTGACGTCGCGGTGGCGGGGCCACGGTCGGGCGTGAGCACGATCGTCGATGGCGGGGTTTCGTCGCCCGATCCAGCGACCATCGACGGGACTTCGTCGACGAAGGCGAGCGCGTTGTCGACATCGGCCCCGGTGACGGGACTGACGATGGTGGAGAGGCCGATGACCGCCGCGACGGACTGCGCGGCGACGGCTCCGGAGTTCACGAGGTTGGACCCCGCGGTCCGAACCGACGACACGGCTCCGCCCGCCCCGTCGACGCCCCCGAGGACGCCGACCCACGAGAACCGGGCGGCGATCCGTGCGAGACGATCGGTGCCGACGCCGAGCATCGCTCGGACGACGATTGGATCGAAATGCGTGCTCGAGGAGCTCACCAGCTCTTGGAGTGCGACCTCAGCGTCGAGCGGTTTCTTGTAGCTGCGCGTGCTCGTCATCACGTCGAATGCGTCGGCCACCGCGACGATGCGGCCGGCGAGCGAGATGTCGCGGCCCCCGGTCGACGCGGGGTAGCCAGTTCCGTCGAATCGACAATGGTGCTCAGTCGCGGCCTTGCGCCAGTCGCCCAACCAGCTGGTGAGCGGCGCCAGATACGTGTCCGCTGCCGCAGGATGGGTCCGGAGGATCTGCCACTCCGCATCGTTGGGCTTGCCCGGTTTGTTGAGAATCTCCGACGGCACGTCGAGTTTGCCGATGTCGTGCAGCAACGCCGCCCACTGGAGTTTGTCCAGATCGTGCTGGGGGAGTCCCATCTCTTCACCGATGAGCACGCTGTAGGCGCGGACTCGTTCGGAGTGGCCGCGCGTCAGCGGGTCGTGGCTGGTCAGGCGTTGAATGAGCGTGACGAGCAGCTGAGACTGCGTCGTGTGGGTCCCGTACTCTGCGGACTCCAAATCTCGTTCGAGTTGTCGGGCGGACGGTCGACGCAGGGCGGCGCGAAACCGGCTCGGAGCTTCGTCGGGAAATGCCAGGTTGAGGTGGAGGAGCGAGACGAGGGGGACCACCCGACGGAGCATCCGCTCTGCGAGGTGCACGATGGCGACGGTGAGGAGCGCCATGGCGAACCACCAGATGATGCGAGGCATACCGATGCGCTCATGAGGGAGATATCGGGCGGCCGCGAACGACGCAAGGAGCGCAAGGACGATCGGCGCCACAACCAGACCGATCCGGAGCAGGATTGCTCCGCGCTCGTGGGCGCGCCACTGCCGCGTTCGGCCATCGGGAGATGTGGTGCGCGGCGGCGATGTCGGCGTGGCTCCCGGCATCTGCAGAGCAACGGCAAGATGACGATCGAGCCGGATGGTCCATCTGGCCTTCACCGCAGGACAATCTCCCCGAACCCCAACGCGGTCATCGATGGCGAATTGGGTGGGGATGCGATAGCCATGGCCCGATGAACTCGAAGTCGCTTCTGGCGATCGTGGTGCTGATCGCGGCACTGATCGGAGCGAACTTCTCGGTCTTGAAGTTCGGCCTCGACCACACGACTCCGTTCTTGATGGCGGCCATGCGCACGATCCTCGGCGGCACGTTTCTGTTGGTGCTCGCTCACCTTCGGGGCGAGCGTCTGCCGACCCGCCAGGAGGACTACGCCAACATCTGGGTGGTCGGCTTCAGCATCACGACCGTATCGAGCGGTCTGCTGTTGTACGGCGTGAATCGGGTGCCCGCCGGGCTCGCATCGCTCGTCGCCTCGACGTTTCCGCTGTTCACGGCGATCCTGACGCTGCTGATGTTGGGCGTGGTCACGAGCCGACTCGGTCAGATCGGACTGGCAATCGGCTTCGTCGGGACAGCCGTCCTGGCGGCCCCTTCCCTCGGAGGTGAGACGACAGCCGTCGGAGTCATCTCGCTCGTGTTCTCCGCGATCGCCTGGGCCTTTGGCACGGTCTACATGAAGTGGAAGGACTTCTCGCGGGTATCGCCGATCATGCTCGTCGGCGTGCAGCTCGCCTTCTCGGCGATGATGCTCCTGCCCTTTGCGCTCATTGTCGAGGGCACGGCGGACACCGACTGGTCGCTGGGACTCTTCGTCCCGCTGTTCTACGCAGCGATACCCGCCAACGCGATCACGTTCTCACTCATGGCGACGGTCGTGAAGCGGGCCACCCCCACGGTGGCGTCGTCGACCGCATATCTGATCCCGTTGTTCGGTGTGTTCTTCGGATGGCTGTTCCGCGACGAAGTCCTCGGCGGAGTCGAGGCCCTCGGCGGGCTGCTCGTCATCGTTGGCGTGTACCTGCTCGTTACCGCCAACGCCCGCGAGGCGTCCAGCAATCCGGCGTAGACCTCAGAGGCCGGGGGTGTTGCCTTTGCCCGAGTTTTCGATGCCGCAACGGATCTCGCCGTTGTCGAGCTCGGTGATCCCGCCAAGCGAGGAGGGGTGGACGTGGTCGGCGACGAGCCACATGAATGGTGTGT
>JAHDCX010000017.1 GCA_020629635.1 Acidimicrobiales bacterium
TCAGTGCGGTGAGCAACCCGTAGGCGGCGAAGAGCGGCATCGGAGCGAAGGCGAGGATGCCGAAGCCGATGGCCGAACTGATCGCCGAGGCGACGAGCGCCAGGCCCGTGCCCTCGCCGGCGATCCGTACGGCGTCATCACGGCTGCCGGTGCGGTCGAGCTCTTCGCGGTATCGGGCGATGAAGTGGATGGCGAAGTCGATGCCGATGCCGATCGAGACCGCAGCGATCGTGGCCGTCACGAGGTTGATGGCGTAGCCCGTGGCGTACATGAAGGCGTACAGCCAGGCGACGACCATGATGATCGGCACGATGGCGGCGAGGCCGTAGCGCAGCGACCGCAAGAAGATGCTGCCGATGAGAAGACAGGCGAGCAGCGCGACGGGGAGCGAGACCTGGAGCGCACGGTTGGTGGCGTCGAGCGACGCTTCCCGGACGAGCGCCGAGCCCGTGACCTCGACGAAGCTGCCGCCCAGATCCTCGGAGAGGTCGTCGGCGATCGGCGCCAATGCATCACGCACGGCGGTGACCGATTCCTGGGCCCGAGAGTCGACGACGCCCATCTGGAACACGGTCCGGCTGTCGGCGCCGTCGAGCCGAACGACCGTGTTGACGTCGTCGGGCGTCATGGCCAACCGCTCGGCGTCGAACGGGACGCCCATCTGGCTGGCGACGCCGATGAGTGCCTCGATCTGCTCAGTGGTGTCTGGGATGGCGTTGTCGTCCGTGTCGGTGACGGTCACCCCGGTCTGTGCGGCGACGATGTCGAGGAGCGGGCCCTGGGTGAAGGCCGTGTCGAAGACTTCGAGGATGCCGCCCTCGACGAGCACGTCGCCCGAGTCGTTGCGGGCGAGCGACGGGGTGTCGAGCGCCTCGATCTCGTCGATTCGAGTGGCGATCGCGGCGAGCGCCATCGGGTCGGTGAGGTCGCCCTCGATGTAGAGCTGGGCGGGCTCGCCACCGCGATCGCCGACGTGGGTGTCGAGCTGGTCGAGGCCGATCACGAAGTCGGTGTCGGCAGAGAAGAAGTCTTCGACGTCGAACTCAGCCGGCACCTGAATGGCGAAGACCGCGGCGGCAGCGGTGATCACGACCGCCGCCGGAATGACGAGGGCTGGCCGGGTGGCCAGTGCGGCGACGCCGCGGCCGAGCGGCTTGGCGAGACGGGATTCGGCGCCGTCGAGATCGACGTCGCCGACCCGCTCGCCATCCTTGCGGCGCTGGATCATCCACGGCACCACGAGAGTGGCGACGACGGTGACGACCGAAAGGATCGCGCCGAGCCAGGGGAGGACGAACACCAACAACAGCACCGACGCCATCGCCATCTGTCCGGCGAGCACGGCACCGAGGACCCGCAGGGCGGTGGATCGGCGGCCGACGGCCGGAGTCGGGACGTCGGCTTCGATCTTGGCGATGATCATCGGGGCGACGACGCCGAGCAGCAGATACGCCGAGGCCAACGCGATGGCGGCGCCGATGCCGAACTGGTTGATCGATTCGATCCCGGAGGTCAGGTTGGCGAGGAACGCCGTGGCATCCGAAGCGAGCGCGAGCAGCAAAGCTCCGGACACGGCCGTCATGCCTGCGACGAACGCGGAGGCCGAGCGGCGACCTTCGGCGCGTTCCTCTCGGTAGCGACCGATCGCGTGGAAGGCGAAGTCGACACCGAAGCTCACCATGGCGATCGGCACGATCAGCGAGAGGACGAGGTCGTCCTTGAGGCCGATCAGATTGGAGATGCCCTTCAGCCAGATGATCAGCGCCAGGAAGCTGGCCGACACGGTCGCCATCACCCAGTAGCTGCGGAACGTGAGCCCGACGAGGATCAGGACCGCGAGGATGGTGAAACCGATGAACGGGCCGGCCACGGCACCCTGCTCTTGTGAGGTCAGGTTGACGTCGATGGCCACGCCGTTTGCCTGCCAACCGTCGACGCGGAACGCCTCTTGGATCTCCCGGTCGAACTCTTCTGCCTCGGTTCCGCTTCCGAGGGTGACCGAGGTGTTGCCGAAGCCGAGGGCGTCGTTGTCGGAGAGGACCGCGATGAACAGGGCCGGCACGGTCCACCCGTCGGCCCCACGTGTGGATTGGGCCGAGATCCCGAGGACGGTCGAGCGTTCGCCGAGCTCGTCGATGATCGCGGAGCCGACGCTTTGGATCTGCTCGTCGGTGGCGCTGGCGATGCCGTCGACGCCTCGAGCCCGAAGTTCGGCGTCGGCGAGATCGGCCAGCGTCAACACGCCGTCGACCTCGGTCGTGGTCTCGGTGTCGAAGAACGAGAAGAGGGTCGAGCCGAGCTCTGGGTCGGCCCGGAGTGCGTCTTCGGCGGCGAGCAGGCTGCCGAGCGCTTCTGCGGTCAGGACGTTGCCCGATTCGTGTTCGACGATGATGCCGGTGGGGTGCACGGATGACACGAAGGTCTCGTCGATGAGGTCGCGAGCCAGGAACACGTCGCCCTCGGGTTCGGGCGAGGCGGATTCGGTTGGGGCCATCGTCAGGAACGGCACGAGGAGGAGGGCCGTCAGGGCGATGACGGCCGAAACGACCCGCCCGGGGTGGCGCTGGAGATGTTCGTAGGTGTTGGTCAGTCGATCGGTCATTTCGGTCCTCCGGACTCCGGCCGCAGTTGCCAGTGTCAAGTTGCTGGTGAGTGCACCGTACGAATGCGTCTTTCCACTGTCAAGAGAAAATCTTGACAGTGGCAGCGTTGTCTCGTTTACATTGGGGGTGTGGCTGTGAAGGAATCCTCGACGAAGACCCCGTATCACCACGGAGATCTGCCGTCTGCGCTCCGTGCGGCAACCGCAGAGCTCGTGGCAGAACGGGGGCCGAGCGGGTTCTCGCTCCGTGAGGTTGCTCGTCGTGCGGGGGTGTCCCACGCCGCACCGGCTCACCACTTCGGTGATTCGAAGGGGCTGCTCACCGCAGTAGCCGCCGACGGCTTCGGGCAGCTCAACACGGCGTTTGCCGCAGCCGGGGAAGGCGTCGACGATCCGATCGAGCGGCTCAACGCCATGGGCAAGGCCTACGTCCGAACCGCGTTCGACTTTCCCGGACATTTCGGTGTCATGTGCAGCGGTGACCTGATCGACCACGACAACGAGACCTTCAGTCACAACGCCGAGCGGGCCTACGAGACGCTGCTTCAGGCCATCCGTGATGTCCGTGACGCGGTCAATCCGAACCTCGACGTCGACGCAGCGGCGACCTTGACGTGGTCAATGGTTCACGGATTCGCCGTGCTCAGCCTCGGCGCCGACAACAAGGTCGACGGAATCGAGCATCTCGACCACCGCATCGACCAGTTCACGCAGCTGCTGATCAACGGCTATGCCGCCCGCTGAGGACACAATCAGGTGCGGAGCGCCTGCCCGCTGAGCTCCTGAGCGACGATCATTTCACCCTTGCCAGAATCGCGCTGCTTCATTACCGTCGTCGTCGTGCGGTGAGAGAAGGTCACCGCGACCTGCCGAAGGTGCAACGCTGTCGGTCCTGCCCGGATCGGTGACGGAAACTCTCAGGCTCCAGGATCGCCGCACGCACAACTCTGGAAAGCCGCTCACCTCCGGGTGAGCGCACCAACGGGGCTCAATCTCTCAGGTTCGAAGACAGAGGACAGTCGGGCACACGCCGCCACGAGCGGACGACACCACTGGACCTCGCATGACCGAATCAGCACCCCAGCCCCTGCACACGACCGCACTCCATGACTGGCACGTCGACCACGGAGGCCGCATGGTCGACTTCGCCGGATGGTCCCTACCCGTCTTCTACGAGACGGGCGCCATCGACGAACACCACGCCACTCGCCGATCGGTCGGACTCTTCGACATCGACCACATGGGACAGATCACCGTCGCCGGCCCCGGCGCCGTTGATGCTGTCGATCGTCTCGTGACCTCCGACATCGTCGGGCTGCAGGTCGGCGCCGCCCGGTACGGGCTGCTGTGCGCGGAGGACGGTGGCGTGATCGATGACGTCATCGTGTACCGCACCGAGGTCGAGACGTACATGGTCGTGGTCAACGCGGCCAACCGCGAGACCGACTTCGCCCACATCACGGCCTCGACGTCTGGCGTCGACGTCGTCGACCGTTCCGACGAACTCGCGATGATCGCCGTGCAGGGACCTGAGGGGATCGCGCTGCTCGACGCCTGCACGGGTGGCGCCGCATCGGCGACCGAGCGATTCCACTCGTCGCCGGTCGCGTTGTTCGGCCAGACGGCGTTGTTCGGTCGCACCGGCTATACCGGTGAGGACGGTGGCGAGTTGTACATCTCGGGCGACGTCACCGCTGTCTGGACGGGTCTGATTGCCGCCGGCGCGGACCACGGCATCGACGTGACGGCGGTCGGGCTCGGTGCCCGTGACAGCCTTCGGTTCGAACCCGGCTATCCGCTCTATGGGCACGAGCTCAGCCGGTTGATCAACCCCTTCGAGGCGCGCCTGAGCTGGGCGGTCGACCTCGACGGCGCTGACTTCATTGGCCGAGATGCGCTTGTTGCGATCAAGGAGGCCGGTGTCGCACGCCGGCTCGAAACAATCGTGCTCGACGAACGCGGTGTCGCCAGGGAGGGGGCACACGTGCTCGATGTCGACGGCGACGAGCTCGGTGTCGTCGTGTCTGGCATGTTCTGCCCGACCGTCGATCTGTTCGCCGCGAACGTCTTCTTGCCCCGCAGCCATGGTGCCGTCGATACCGACGTGATCGTCGACATCCGAGGACGCACCAAGCGCGCCCACGTCGCCACCCGACCCCTCTACCGGAGGACCTGATGGAATCCGTGAACCGAACCTTCGCCGACCGCCACATCGGCCCCGATCCCACCGAGATCGACAAGATGCTCGCGACGATCGGCGTCGAGTCGATCGACGACCTGATCGACCAGACCATCCCCGACGACATCCGATTCGACGTCGACGGACGACGCCTTGATCTGGCCCCTGCCGTCTCCGAGGTCGAGGCACTCCGCCAGCTCGCGGAGATGGCCGCGAAGAACCGGGTGGTTCGATCGCTGATCGGGCTCGGGTACCACGACACGGTCACGCCGCCGGTCATCTTGCGCAACGTGCTCGAAGATCCGGGCTGGTACACCGCCTACACGCCGTACCAAGCCGAGATCGCGCAGGGCCGCCTCGAAGCGCTGCTGAACTTTCAGACGATGGTCGCCGACCTCACCGGACACGAGATCGCCAATGCATCCCTGCTCGACGAGGGCACCGCGGCCGCCGAGGCGATGACGATGGCGCGCCGCATGAAGGGTCGGCGCACGAGGGCACACCGGTTCGTCGTCTCCGACTCCTGCCACCCCCAGACGCTCGCCGTGCTGGCCACCCGAGCCGAACCGCTCGGCATCAGCCTCGAGGTCGGACCGATCGACGAAACCACACTCGACGCGCTCGATGACGACGTCTTCGGGGTGATGGTTCAGTACCCCGACACCGTCGGTGGCCTCGCGGCACCCGCAACTGGCGCAGCCGAACTCGCCGACTGGGAACGGTTCGCGTCACGGGTCCACGACGCCGGCGCGGTCGTCGTCGCCGCCACGGACCTCCTCGCCTGCACGACCATCGTTCCGCCGGGGGAGTGGGGCGCAGACCTCACTGTCGGAAGCTCCCAACGCTTCGGCGTCCCGATGGGCGCCGGTGGCCCCCACGCTGCGTTTCTCGCCACCGCCGAGGCCAACGCCCGCAACCTCCCCGGGCGGCTCATCTCGCAATCCGTCGACGCGCACGGCAACCCGGCCCTGCGGATGGCGTTGCAGACGAGAGAGCAACACATTCGACGCGACTCTGCGACGTCGAACATCTGCACGGCGCAGGTCCTCCTCGCCGTGATCGCCTCGATGTACGCCGTCTACCACGGCCCTGAGGGGCTTCGGGGCATCGCCGCCTCGGTCCATCGACAGGCCCGCCGGTTCGCCTCGACCGCAGTGGCAGCCGGATACACGGTTCGCCATCGGGCAGGATTCGACACGGTCGTGCTCGATGCCGGAGCGGCTCTGGGATCCCTGATCGAGAACGCGCTCGCCGCCGGCTTCAACCTTCGGGCGTTGGACTCCGGCGCGGTTGGTGTTGCGTTCGACGAGACGATCACCGACGCCGACCTCGACGCGCTCTGCCAGGCCTGCTTCGGACAATCAGCGGCGGAGACGACCGACGGGTTCGACATGCCAGAGTCGCTGCAACGGGCGACACCGTTCTGCACGCATCCGGTCTTCAACAGTCATCACTCCGAGACCCGGATGCTTCGCTACATCACGGCGCTGCGCAACAAGGATCTCTCGCTCGCCCACTCGATGATCCCGCTCGGGTCGTGCACGATGAAGCTGAACGCGACCACCGAGATGATTCCGGTCACGTGGGAGAACATCGGACGCCTCCACCCGTTCGCGCCCGCCGACCAGCTCGCCGGCACAGCCGAGCTCGTCTCTCGGGTCGAAGCTCAACTCGCCGAGATCACCGGCTTCGCTGCCACCACGGTCGAGCCGAATGCGGGATCGCAGGGCGAGTACGCCGGTCTCTTGGCGATCCGGTCGTACCACGCATCACGCGGGGACGCCGATCGCACGATCTGCCTGATCCCGTCGTCCGCACACGGGACCAATCCGGCGAGTGCGGTGATGGCCGGCATGGACGTCGTCGTCGTGGCTACCGACGACGACGGCAACATCGACGTCGACGACCTCTGGGCGAAAGCGGCCGAGCACGCCGCGACCCTCGGCGCCTTGATGATCACCTACCCGTCGACCCACGGCGTCTTCGAGACGTCGATCCGGACCGTCTGCGAGATCGTGCACAAACACGGCGGCCAGGTGTACCTCGACGGCGCCAACCTCAACGCCCAGGTCGGGCTCTCCCGCCCCGGGGACTACGGCGCCGACGTGTGTCACCTCAATCTGCACAAGACGTTCTGCATCCCCCACGGTGGAGGCGGGCCCGGCGTCGGGCCGATCTGCGTCGCCGAGCACCTCCGCGACCACATACCGACCGGCGTCAGCGCAGCGCCATGGGGATCGGCGTCGATCCTGCCGATCTCGTGGGCGTACATCGCGATGATGGGTCCGGATGGTCTTGCCGACGCGAGCCGCCTGGCCGTGCTCAACGCCAACTACATGGCCGCAAGGCTCGAGCCGCACTTCCCGGTGCTGTACCGAGGCGCTGATGGCCGGGTGGCCCACGAGTGCATCATCGACATCCGTGACTACCGCGAAATCGCCGACGCTGAAGACATCGCCAAGCGACTGATCGACTATGGATTCCACGCGCCGACCATGTCGTGGCCGGTGGCGGGCACGCTCATGATCGAGCCGACCGAGAGCGAAGACCTCGACGAGATCGACCGGTTCTGCGATGCGCTGATTTCGATCCGCGACGAGATTCGTGAGGTCGAGACGTCCGGCGTCGACCCCGAGACCAGCGTGCTACGGCATGCGCCGCACACGGCGGCAGCCGTCAGCGCGGAGGACTGGGATCGGTCATACACGAGGACCCAGGCCGCCTGGCCGGCGCCCTGGTCGGCGGCTCGAAAGTTCTGGCCGTCGGTCGGACGCGTCGACAACGCCTTCGGCGACCGCAACCTCCAGTGCACCTGCCCACCCCTCTCCAGCTACACCGATCAACCCGAGGAGAACTGACATGTCCGAGACCAACAGCCCGACCGACCTGCGCTACAGCACCGACCACGAGTGGGTACGCATCGAGGAGGGCGCCGACGGACCCGTCCTGCGCATCGGAATCACGGACTACGCCCAGGACGCCCTCGGCGACGTCGTGTTCGTCGAGTTGCCCGCGGTCGGGTCGACGATCACCTCCGGGGACAGCGTCGGCGAGGTCGAGTCGACCAAGTCGGTGAGCGACATCTACGCGCCGGTGACCGGTCGGGTCGTCGAGGTGAACGAGGCTCTGGCTGACGAACCGTCTGCGATCAACTCGGACCCCTACGGCGGCGGATGGCTGTGTGTGGTCGCCGACTTCGATCCGACTGCGGTGGAGGCACTCATGGATGCTGCCGCATACACCTCATTGATCGCCGAATAAGAGCCCAACCGAAGCCACGGGACCCGGTGTTCGGTGGGTAGCCTTTTGTCCGACCGTTCCGCAGCGGGACGGACAGAAAGCCGGGGCATTTTTTCAATGGGCGACAATTCCACGATCATCTGGACACGAACCGATGAGGCCCCGGCCCTCGCAACGCTGTCCTTCCTTCCGATCGTGCGCGCCTTCACCGGTGCTGCGGGCGTGGACGTCGAGATTGCGGACATCAGTCTCGCGGCACGGATCCTCGCCGTGTTTCCCGACCACCTGACCGAGGATCAGCGGGTCCCCGACGCACTCGCCGAACTCGGCGATCTCGCGAAGACCCCAGACGCGAACATCATCAAGCTGCCGAACATCTCCGCCTCGGTGCCACAGCTGAAGGCGACCATCGCCGAGCTGCAGGGCGACGGCTTTGCCGTGCCGGACTATCCCGACGAGCCATCGACCGACGCCGAGCACGACATCCGAGCCCGCTACGACAAGGTCAAGGGCTCCGCGGTCAACCCGGTCCTGCGTGAGGGCAACTCGGACCGTCGAGCGCCCGGCGCGGTCAAGAAGTACGCCCAGAAGAATCCGCATTCGATGGGCGCGTGGGCTCCCGACTCCAAGACGCGTGTGGCGACCATGGGCGCCGACGACTTCCGCTCGAACGAGGTATCGACCACGGTCGAGACCGACGGCAGCCTGCGGATCGAGCACGTCGCCGCCGACGGCACCGTCACCGTGCTCCGCGAGTCCGTGCCCGTGCTCGCGGGCGAAGTGGTGGACGCCACCTTCATGAGCACGGCAGCGCTGCGCTCGTTCCTCGCCGACCAGGTGGCCGCCGCCCGAGACGAGGACCTCCTGTTCTCGCTGCACATGAAGGCGACGATGATGAAGGTCTCCGACCCGATCATCTTCGGCCATGCGGTCGACGTGTTCTTCGCCGACGTCACCACGAAGCACGCTGCTGCGCTCGAAGAGGCTGGCGTCAATCTCAACAATGGGTTCGGCAATCTCCTCACCGCGATCGAGTCGCTCCCCGCAGACACGAAAGCGGAGATCCTCACCGACATCGACGCCGTGTACGCCGCCGGCCCGGGGCTTGCGATGGTCGACTCCGACCGAGGCATCACCAATCTGCACGTGCCGAGCGACGTCATCATCGACGCGTCGATGCCCGCCATGATCCGGGCCTCGGGTCAGATGTGGAACGCGGAGGGCAACCAACAGGACACCCTCGCCGTCATCCCCGACTCGTCGTATGCCGACCTGTACGAGGCCGCCGTCGAGAACCACATCGCCAACGGCGCATTCAACCCGTCGACGATGGGCACCGTCCCCAACGTCGGGCTGATGGCCCAGAAGGCGGAGGAGTACGGCAGCCACGACAAGACCTTCGAGGTCGCCGCCGGCACCGTGCGCGTGGTCGCCGACGACGGATCGACGGTCTTTGAACACGCCGTTGGCGATGGCGACATCTGGCGCATGTGCCAGGTCAAGGACGCCCCCATCCGCGATTGGGTCAAGCTCGCCGTCGGACGAGCCCGCGCCACCGGCTGGCCCGCCGTGTTCTGGCTCGACGAGACGCGAGCACACGACGCTCAGCTGATCGCCAAGGTGAACAACTATCTCGCCGATCATGACACCGAGGGCCTCCAGATCGAGATCATGAACGTCGGCGACGCCGCCCGCTTCAGCCTCGACCGCCAGCGCCGGGGCGAGAACACGATCTCGGTCACCGGCAACGTGCTGCGCGACTACAACACCGATCTGTTCCCCATCCTCGAGCTCGGTACCAGCGCCAAAATGCTCTCGATCGTCCCGCTCATGCAGGGCGGTGGCCTCTTCGAGACGGGCGCCGGAGGTTCGGCCCCCAAGCACGTCCAGCAATTCGAGAAGGAGAACCACCTGCGGTGGGACTCGCTCGGCGAGTTCCTCGCGTTGGCGGTCTCGCTCGAACACGTGGCCGAGACGGCCGGCAACACCGCGGCCAAGATCGTCGGCGATGCACTCGACGTCGCCACCGAGAAGCTGCTCGACACCGGCAAGTCGCCGTCCCGCAAGGTCATGGAGCTCGACAACCGGGGCAGCCACTTTTACCTCGCCATGTATTGGGCCGAGGCCCTCGCGGCCCAGACCGACGACGCCGACCTCGCCGCCCGCTTCGCCCCGATTGCCGGCGAGATGAAGGCCGCAGAGTCGACGATCGTCGCCGAACTCAACGGTGCACAAGGCCAACCCATGGACATCGGCGGCTATTACTCGCCCGACCTCGCCCTCGCCGAAGCCGCCATGCGCCCCAGCGCCACCCTCAACGCCATCATCGACGCGATCTGATTTTCGCTGCGAGTTCGCGCCCTTCGGGCGCTCATGCGCAGATTGCCGGAGGCCCACTCCCGCACGGACCGGCCGAGCCGGCTCCGTGCTGATTTTCGCTGCGAGTTCGCGCCCTTCGGGCGCTCATGCGCAGATTGCCGGAGGCCCACTCCCGCACGGACCGGCCGAGCCGGCTCCGTGCTGATTTTCGCTGCGAGTTCGCGCCCTTCGGGCGCTCATGCGCAGATTCTCGCTGCGAGTTCGCGCCCTTCGGGCTTGCCGCGGTCAGTCGTCGTCTGTGGACTCCTCGTCTGCTGAGTCGTCCTCTTCGGGTTCGTCCTCGTTGGACGCCGTTTGCTCAGGCGAGTTCAGCGAGCGCCGCCGGGCGAGGATGTACCACTCCCGCGCAGCCATCGAGCCGAAGCTGAAGCCGAACGGGGACGCCAGAAGCAGGCCGGTGAGGAACCAGGCGAAGCGACTCGGCACGACCGACAGACCGAAAATCGATTGAGGACGGAGCCGTTCGGTCCACGAGTTGGGCGCACCCGGATCGAACACCCACGCTTCGGGGCCGCGGGTGAGCAGCCACCACGCCCCGATCGCCGCAACGATCACCCAGAGGCCCTCGACGATCTCGCCGCCATCGGGGATCAGCGCCTTCTTGAAGGGGCCGAGCCTGCCGCGCTGATGCACACGTCGCGTCCACGCGGCACCGAGCAGCCCAAGGACCCCAAAGGAGATCACGACACCCGTGAGCAACCAGCTGCCGCCGCTCCCGACGGAGCACGTGCCCGTGTCGCAGAGCACCTGCTCGTCACCGGCGCGGCCATGGACGATCCGAAGCCCGATGCCGATGGCCACGAGGGTGATGAGCGGTGCGAGTACCCAGAATCGACGCACCGTCACCGCCCCGACAACCAGGCGGGCGCCTGCCCGTCCTGGAGAACTTCACGTCCGCCGTACCGCTTGTCCCACGGGGCTCCCGGGTTCTCGGTTCGATACTTGTGCTCCCAGAGCTGGGTCCGGAACGACTCGCTCTGCCTCGCCACCATTGCGACCGCCGCACCGAAGACGAAGCCTCCGACGTGTGCGAGCCAGGCGATGCCGTCGGACGGGCTGATGAAGAACTGACTGACGAACCAGAACGCCAGCACGATCCATGCCTTGAGGTTGAGCAACATGATGAGGGCGATGGTTTTGATTCTCGCCCAGGGAAACCACACCGCGTACGCACCCATGACGCCGGCCACGGCCCCCGACGCACCGACGACGGGAATGATCGAGTCCGGATCGCCCGCCACGTGGGCGATGGTCGCGACGACTCCAGCCAAGACGTAGAAGATCATGTACTTCAGGCGACCCAAGTGGTCCTCGATGTTGTTGCCGAAGACCCACAGGAACAACATGTTCCCGCCGAGGTGCATCAGCCCGCCGTGGAGGAACATGGACCACACGGCAGCGAGGTAGACGTTCTTCTCCGGGAATCGTGCGGTGTCGGCGCGAGGCGCATCGCAGACGTCGCTTCCGGCGATCGCCGTGAAGGACTCGGGCCGGATGACCGAGCAGTACTCGGTTTCGGTCAGCGGCTCGCCCGAGGTGAGCTCGTCGGGGATCGCCGCGGTGCCGAACGTGAAGTCGGTGCCGGCATCGAACTCGACGGGCTGCACGAGGAAGTAGACGAGCACGTTGATGACGATCAGCGCGATCGTGACGATCGGGGTTCGCATCGTCGGGTTCTCGTCCTTGAGCGGGAACACGGCGATGACACTAGGGCACATCGGCGCTCGGTCGAATTCCGGGGTCGAACGCGTGAGCGAAGGACTGCCGAACCGCTAGTCTGCGCGGCCATGACTGCTCAGTATCTGGCCGGTGGACCGGTGGCCGAATCCATTCTCGACGATCTCCGTGGACGTGCGGCCGCACTCGCCGACAAGGGCGTCCGTGTCGGATTGGGCACGATCCTGGTTGGCGACGACGGGCCGTCGGCGTCCTACGTGAAGAAGAAGCACGAAACGTGCGAACAGGTCGGCATCGTGTCGCATCACAAGGCCATTCGTGCCGAAGAGGGTCAGGAGGCGCTGGTCGCCGCGCTCGACGAGTTCAACAACGACCCCGAGGTCCACGGCTACATCCTGCAGCTGCCGCTCCCCGACGGATTCGACGCGAGCGAAGCTCTGGCGATGATCGATCCGGCCAAGGATGCCGATGGCCTGCACCCCGAGAACCTGGGCAAGCTCGTCCTGATGGAGGACGGCCCGCTGCCGTGCACCCCAGCGGGGATCGTCGAAATGTTCCGGTACTACGACATCGACGTGAAGGGCAAGAACGTCGTGGTCGTCGGTCGGGGAACGACGCTTGGCCGGCCGATGGCACTGCTGCTCACCACCAAGCAGAACGGTGCAAACGCGGCGACAACGGTCGTCCACACCGGTGTGCCCGACATCGAGCATTACACGAGAGAGGCCGACATCATCGTGGCGGCGGTCGGCCGTCCGGGCACGATCACCAAGGACATGGTGAAACCGGGTGCGGTCGTGGTTTCCGGCGGCATCAGCTGGGAGGGTCGCAAACTTCTCCCTGACGTGAACGAAGACGTCGAAGAGGTGGCGTCGTGGATCACGCCTCGTCTCGGCGGGGTCGGACCACTCACCGTGGCGATGTTGCTGTCGAACACCGTCGCTGCGGCCGAACGCGCCCACTCCTGACTTCTCGGGTTGGCGTCGCCTGTGGAGGGCCACAAGGCTTGACGAGTCAGCGAACGTCGCTGGCATCGAACTCCAGGGGGAGCTTCACCACATGGGATTCATTGCAGCGATAATCGGCGCCATCATCGTCGGTGCGATCATCGGGTTCGGCGCACGCGCCATTCTGCCCGGCGGTCAAGACATCGGCCTTCCGAAGACGATCGGTCTCGGCATCATCTCGAACCTCGTCGTCTCGGTCCTCTTCCAGGGACTTGCCGACAACCCGATCATCTCCATCGTCGTCGCGGCCTTCGTCGGCGCGGGCATCCTGTGGCTCGCGATCCGTCAGGGTTGGCTGAGCTCGACGTCATGATCCCGCGACTGATCGGCGCGCTGAAGGGCGACGTCGCAACATTCGAAGAGGTCGAACACGACGAAGCGGCAACGATGCAGGCGGCGATCGTCGTGGTCATCGCGGCCGTGCTCGGTGGTATCGGTGCAGGCTTGAACACCGGCATCCTCGGTGGCGATGATGCGCCGAGCTTCGGCGGAGCCCTCATCACCACGATCATCGGCACGTTGCTGGGTTGGCTCGTCTGGTCGGCCATCACCCACTTCATTGGTTCGTCGCTCTTTGGCGCTCAGTCGTCGATTGGCGAGATGCTTCGGGTGATCGGCTTTGCCCACGTGGCATTGTGGTTGACGGTCATCCCCGTCGTTGGAGGGCTCGCTGGGCTGTGGTTTCTCTGGGTGGCGTTCAAGGCGGTTCGCGCCGGACTCGACATCTCGTCGGGCAAGACGGTTCTGGTCATTCTGATCGGCTTTGTCATCCGGGTGATCCTCTCGATCCTGCCCGGCTTGTAGAACCCGGGCGTCGGCGACGCGTACGGGTAACCTGAGCGACGTTTCCCAACCACGAGGAGCGATCGTGAAGGACCCCGTACGCGTCACCGTCACCGGAGCAGCCGGACAAATCGGCTACAGCCTGTTGTTCCGGATCGCCTCCGGCGAGATGCTCGGCGCTGATCAGCCGGTCATCCTTCAGATGCTCGAGATCACTCCCGCGCTCGCTGCGCTCGAGGGCGTTTCGATGGAGCTCGACGACTGTGCGTTCCCGCTCCTCGCCGGAACGGTGCAGACCGACGACGCAAACGTCGCGTTCGGGGATTCGGACTATGCGCTCTTGGTCGGCGCGATGCCGCGCAAAGACGGCATGGAACGTTCTGACCTGCTCGAGGCGAATGGCGGCATCTTCGGACCGCAGGGCAAGGCGATCAACGACAACGCCAGTCGGGGCGTCAAGGTGCTTGTGGTCGGCAACCCGGCCAACACCAACGCGTTGATCGCCCAGTCGGCGGCCCCCGACATCGATCCGCGCCAGTTCACGGCGATGACGCGGCTCGATCACAACCGGGCGCAGACCCAGGTTGCCCAAAAGACCGGTACGACGGTCAATGACGTCACGAACATGACGATCTGGGGCAACCACTCGGCGACGCAGTACCCCGACCTGTTCCACACGATGGTCGACGGCCAGAACGCGGCTGCGATGATCGACGACCAGGATTGGCTCGAGAACACGTTCATCCCGACGGTCCAGAAGCGAGGCGCGGCGATCATCAAGGCCCGCGGGCTTTCGTCGGCGGCGTCTGCGGCGAACGCGGCCATCGATCACATGCGCGACTGGGCGCTCGGGACACCGGACGGCGACTGGGTGTCGATGGCCATCCCGTCCGACGGCAGCTACGGCGCGCCGGAGGGGATTATCACCTCGTTCCCATGCACGTGTGCTGACGGCGAATATTCGATCGTTCAGGGACTCGAGATCGACGAGTTCTCCCAATCGAAGATCGATGCGTCGAACGACGAACTCGTCTCCGAACGCGACACGGTTGCCAGCCTCGGACTGATCTGAGACATCGGTCACGCGCGACCTCTGGCCCCGCCAAGGCGTCCACCCTGGGTAAAACGGCCGATGGCCATGCATCACCGAGAGTCGATATTCTCGGTGCGTTCACCACGTGGAGGTACGTCGTGGTCCTGTCCCGCATCGCGAGAATTCTCATGGTCGCCTTCGCGTCCGTGATCGCCCTCATCGTCTTTGTCGTCGCGCAGCCGACCAACCGCGCAGATGCTGCGGTCGGCGATCCGTCCATCGCCGACACCGCCCGACTGCTCGGCTACATGTTCGGCGACGGAGAAGAGACCGACGGCGTCTGGGACGTCAACGGACCGAGCGGGGCCTCCAACCTGATCGAGTATCTCGTCGAACTGCACGGCGGCGAGTGGGTCGACCGCGGAAAGCTTCGCTTTACCTTGGCCGCCCCCTACGACTTTGCTCATTGGAAGACGGGACTTCCCGACGACGACGCCCGCACGATGGAGGCAGTTCGAAACCACCACTTCTTGGCGGCTCTGCTCGAGGCTGAGGGCGGGATCGACGGGCTGGTGTACGACCAGAGCGCATGTTGCGTGCCCGGCTACACGATCGGCCGGTTGACCGAGCTGCGCGACCTGTTGCGAGAGGTCGGCTTCGAGACCGCGGCGCTCGTGCGATACAACAACGTCGACAGCGGCAAGATCACGATCGGTGCGAGCGAGTTTGCCGAGCTGCGCGCCGCGCGTCGATTCGTCTGTCCGGTCCGCGATTCTGACGTCCGGATCCCGGGTGGCACCGACTATGGCCGGTACGGCGATCTTCGCTGGTTCGGCGACGGGACTCGGTGGTCCTCGCACGTCCGCACGGACTGCACCCAAGGCCAGGCCACCCCCGCTCCGCAGGCGCCGGTTGGAACGTGCTCGGTCTCGGCCGACGGCAATCAGGTGACGGTCACCTGGTCGTTCTCGATCGGCGATGTCGTCGTTCGCCGCAATGGCGGGTACGTCACCGACGTTCCGGCCCGTCAGGTGCAGTACACCGAGAGCCGACCCGACGGAACACACACCTACGACCTCCGGGTGTACGCGTTCGGTGAACGAGGCGACGCAAACTGTGGCTCGGTCACCGTGGGCGGTGATGGCGGGGGCGGGAACGATGGACCCTGCACGGTCCGCGAAGTGGCAGGCGGCATCCAGCTGACGTGGGACGACTTCGGCCGCTCCTCCTACTCGGTCCGTCGAAACGGCTCGTGGGTCGCCTCGGTGACCGGCACCAGCTACACGACGAACATCGGATCCGTCGACGATGCATGGACGATTCGCTATCGCCAGGATGGGCAGCGAATCGACGTGGCCTGCGGCGGCGACGGCGGCGGTGAAGGTCCGTGCTCGGTCAGTGCTGCAGCTGGCGGCGTGCGACTGGACTGGGACGCCGTCGCCGGCGTCAGCACCTATCAGGTCCGTGTCGACGGAGGCTGGAAGGCTTCGGTGACCGGCACCAGCTGGACCGGATCGGGCGACACGAACGGCAACTGGACCGTCCGCTACCGACTCAACGGCTCGACAGTCGACCTCGCGTGCGACTGACCACCCGATTGGCCCGCCTGGGGCTGTCGCTGCTCGCCGCCGCGTTGCTCATCGTCGGCGCGCCCATCACCCCGGACCGGGCCCAGGCGCAAACGTCGCCCGACATCGCCGAAACCGCCCGCTTGCTCGGCTACCTCTGGGCCGACGGCTCACAGACCGGCGACATGTGGGACGCAACCGCCCCGAGTGGAGGACGCGCCATCATCGAGTCGCTGGTGGAGCAACACGGCGGAACGTGGGTCGACCGATCGAATCTGATCTTCCGTCTCCCGGCGCCCTACGACTGGAACGACTGGCAGGACGGCCTGCCCGATGACGACGCACGGACTCGAGAGGCGGTTCGGAACCCGAACTTCCTCGGGGCGGTGATCGAAGGGGAAGGCCTTCCCAACGGGTTGATCTACGACCAGGACACGTGTTGCACGGCCGGCTTCACACGGGGACGGATGACCGAGCTCCGCGCACTGCTCGTCGAGATGGGAATGACCTCGGCCCGCATCGAGCAAACCTCCGATGTCGACTCCGGGCGGGTCTGGATCGACCCGGCGGACTTCCGGGTGCTTCGCCAGATCACTCGCTACGTCTGCCCGTGGGCGGGTGTGGCGATTCGAGTGCCCGGCGGCGAGGACTATGCCGCACACGGGCCCATCCGTTGGTTCGGCCCGGACACCCGGTTCGCCGCGTTGGTCCGAGACGACTGCCGAGAAGGCGCGCCGATCGATGGGGGAGACCCCGTGGCCGTTCCGACATGCCGTGGTATGGACGCCACGATCGTGGGCTCCGACGGCCCGGACACGTTGACGGGGACCGACGGGGCGGACGTCATCTACGGCGGCGACGGCGACGACCTCATCGTCGGATTGGGCGGCAACGACGTTATTTGCGGCGGGAGCGGAGACGACGAGATCCACGCCGGCGAGGGGGATGACATCGTCGGCGGCGATGCCGGCGACGACATCATCTTCGGTAGCGCTGGCGCAGATCTGCTGATCGGGGCAGAAGGCGACGACTGGATCGACGGCGGCTCCCACCGTGACCACATCAACGGCAAGGACGGCAACGACGTCCTGCGCGGAGGCCGTGGTCGAGATCGTATCGACGGTGGACGAGGTGCGGATTCGATCAGCGGCGGCGTCGATCGCGATCGATGCATCGGCGGCAACGGACCCGACCGGCTCGGGCAATGTGAGGTGCTGCTCGGCTGAGGTCGAGCCCCGGTCACCGCGCCGTCGTCACTTCAAGAACTTCGAGGTGGTGTTGTCGGCCAGCACCTTGCCGTTGGTCTGACAGGTCGCGCAGTAGTTGACCTGGTAGCGCGAGTAGGCGACCTCACGAACGGTGTCGCCACATCGAGGGCAGTCCTCGCCGGTTCGGTTGTGGACGGCCGAGGGTCGCTTGCCCGAAGCCACGATCTCGGACTGCGCTCGTTCGAACTCGAGCGAGCGGTCGATGCAGGTCCGGATCGCCTCGAGGAGTGCCGAACGTTGGTCGGGGTCGAGCTTGGACGCATTGGCGAACGGGCTGAGACGGGCCTCGTGGCAGATGTCGTTGGCGAGTCGACGACCGACCCCCGCAAGAATGCGTTGTTTGCGGAGGAGTCCGTGCACCCGCATCGAGTGCTCATCGAGCAAACCATCGAGCGTGGCCTGATCGAGCGCGTCCGCGTTCGGGCCCAGCTCGGAGAGCGGCTCGGCAGCGAGCGGGTCGGTGTCCGCGTCGAACACCCAGACGCCCGTGCTCTTGTCGGACCCGGCTTCGGTCAACAGGAGCGCCGATCCGTCGTCGAACGTCCACCTCGCCTGTCCGCCCCGCGGCTTCGCCGACTGTTTCGGGTCGGGCCGCAGCCGGCCGCCTTGCATCAGGTGAACGACGAATCGATGGCCGCCGAACACCATGATCATGAACTTCCCTCGCGTCTCGACGGCGTCGAGCGTCGCGCCGACTGCGTCGGAGGGATCGGGGGCGAAGGTCTTCAGGATGTGGAAGGTGATCGGGCGAAAGGCTGCGAGCCTCCGTCCGCCGAACTCCTCGGCGACCCGCTCCGCGTGCGCCTGAATCTCGCCGATCTCGGGCATTGCCGGTCAGCCTCGCCCGGCGAGGACCCGACTCAGCGCGGTCAACGCGTCGGCGTTTGCGGTGAGCACAGCCGGGTCGCCGACGATGGTGAGCTCGCCCGTGAGGAAGGCGTGTTGAGCGTGTCGTTCGCCCGAACGGAGAGAGCGAGCGACGTCGTC
This sequence comes from Acidimicrobiales bacterium, assembly GCA_020629635.1. Taxonomy (GTDB): domain Bacteria; phylum Actinomycetota; class Acidimicrobiia; order Acidimicrobiales; family SHLQ01; genus SHLQ01. The sequence goes on from JAHDCX010000017.1 coordinate 18,724, forward strand.
GTTCTGGATGAGCGTCACTTCCGCCGGGCGATCGGGGTCGGGATCGACGACGCGGGCCGCACCTTCGGCGAACTCGACGACGTAGTGCTCGATGACGGCGCCGTCCGAGACGATCTTCTGTCCGATCCGAACCGACAACGCCGTTGAGTCGTCGGGCGCCTCGAGCGCGGCGAGACTCGCCTCGGTGCTGGAGCGGAACGACGTCATGGGGTCAGTTTGCCACCGGATCGAGCGAGCGGCATCGGCCGCCGACAGACTGCTGGGGTGACGCTGCCGATCGGGTCCGAAGCCCTGCACGACTCGACGGGACACCCGGACTGGGTGGAGGTGTGGGATCAGTGGTTCGTGATCCCCGAAGAACGTCAGGGCGGCTACGTGCGTCTCACCATCCGGCCGCACGACGGGGTGTGTTGGTATTGGGCAGCGTTGGTCGGGCTCGGTCGTCCGCTCGTCTCGGTGCTGGCCGACGACGTTCCGCTCCCCAAGGGAACGTCGATGGAGATGCGCGGTCCCGGCATCTGGACCGAGACCACGGTGCTCCGGCCGTTCGAGCACCTCACGACCGACCTCGAAGCCTTCGGCGTGTCGGTCGATCCCGCGACGGACGTGTGGCGGGGAGCCTGGGGAGATCGGGTCGCCGTAGGACTCGAGCTCGACTGGGACAGCGAAGGTGAGCCGGGGCCCTCACCCGTCCCGGGGACCTCGGGGTACCGGTTGGTCGGCTCGATGCACGGGGAGGTCTTGCTCGACGATGCCCGGTGGGAGATCCGCGGAATCGGTGTTCGTGACCATTGGTGGGGCCTCGAGCCGGAGGTGCCGGTGTGGCGCGGATGGGCGAGCCGCGACGGCGAGTTGATCACGAGCGATCTCGGCGCCGTGAACGACGAGCGTCGACCGTCGATCGACGCCATCGTCGAGGCGCTTCCGGTTGGAGAGATCGAGCGCGGCGTCGACGTGGTGGGTTGGGCCCCAGCGGCCGGTGGAGGCCGCCGTCATGCGCGAGCACTGGTCGCCGGAGAACGCGGCGCGGGGTGGTTCGAGATCATCACCTGACCGACTGATCAGGCGTGTTCGTCGCTCGGCTGGACCAGGTTGGAGACCACGATCACGACCGCGGCAGAAATGACGGCGAGAACGATCGGAAGTACCCAGGGCGCGCCATCCGGTAGACCGAGGCCCGTTCCCGAGATGGTCTCCTCGGCCTCCCGTTCGATGATCCCGACGCCGTTGGGCCACGGCCACAGCACCCGCAACGATCCGAGCATCAACCCGATCAGGGCCGCCATGACGACGTCGTGATAGCGATCGATGAGCAGATTGAGCAGCGAGCTGAACAGCGCCAGTCCGATCGTCGCGCCGATGCCGACGAGCGCAATGTCGAGGAACGCTCGGTCGGTGATCGTGCCGAGCACCGCGGCGTACATGCCGATCATCAACAGAATGAACGAACCGGAGATCCCCGGGAGAATCATGGCGCAGATGGCCAAGGACCCGGCAGCGACGAGTTGGATCGGACTCGGATCGAGGACCGGCCCGCTCTGGAACCCAAGCAGGACGAAGAGGACGGCCCCGACCGCGAGGGCGATCAGCAGATGCTGAGGCTCGGGCTGGTGAAGGAGCTGGCGGGCGACGACGATCGAGCCGATCACGAGCCCGAAGAAGAGCCCGGCCATGGCTTCGGGGTGGTCGTGGAGTGCGGTCTCGATGATGCCGGCGAGAAGAACCACGGCGGCGCCCATTCCCGCAGCGAGAGGGAGCAGGAACACCCAGTCGACCTGCTTGAACCGGTCGATCATGCCTCCGACGTCACCCCGGACGAGCCGGCCGAGGGCCTTGGACCCGATGCCGATGTTGGCGATCAGATCGTTGTAGATCCCGAGGACGAGCGCGATCGTGCCCCCGGAGACGCCGGGGACCACGTCGGAGGCCCCCATGGCGAAACCACGGGCGAGTTGAGCGCCGATTCGTTGCAGCATCGGGTGGAGTACCTCCGGGGCGAGACAGCCAATGAACCTATCGGTCGGATTGAATGGGAGCGTGAAGGAATATGCCCGGCTTGTTCGAGCCGGCGAGCCCGAACTGTGGACCTGGTCGTGGCGGACTGGTGAGCCGGATCGCGCGGCGGTGCTGTTGTTGTCGCCTGCCGAAGCGCCGAGCTCTCGTTGGCCGTACCAACTTTTGGCGACGATCGGCGCTGTCGCGGACGTGATCGGATTCGACACCCGAGATGCGGGATCGAGCGGGGATGCGACTGAGCCCTATCTCCTGGACGATCTCGTCGCCGATGCGTTGGCTGTGCTCGACTTCTACGACGTCGAGTCGACACACGTGATCGGTGCCTCGATGGGCGGGATGATCGCACAGAAGCTCGCGCTCGTTCGACCGTCGCGCGTTCGTACGCTGACGTTGGTCGCCACGTCGGCGGGGCCTCGCGACGACCTGCCGGGGCCGGAACCATGGCTCGTCGAGCGCATGGCCGAACGGCTCTTCGCCGACCCGCCGACGGATCCGATCGAGCAGGTCGACTATCTCGTCACGCAACAGGAGTGGTTCTCGGGTCGGGATGGCTTTGACCGCTTGGCTGCGGAACGAACAGCTGCCTCGGAGGTTTCTGCACATTGGCGAACCGTGACCGGCCATGGGCACGCAGTGGTCGAGGCGGGGGAGTGGTGGGGTTCGCTTTCCGAGATCGACATACCGACCCGGGTCGTCCACGGGACCCACGACCCGGTGTACCCGGTCGAGCACGGGATCGAACTCGCAAACCGGATTCCGAATGCGACGTTGGAGATGATCGATGGCCTCGGGCACGAGATCACGATTCCGCTCGCGGAGAAACTCGGCCGAGAGATCCGGCGCACCGTCGTACTTCCCGAAAACCCGAAGGACCCGCCGTCCCCGTGACGGCGGGCCCTTGGAAACCGGAACGTCGGTCGTTGACTCGTCTCACTTGCGTTCCCGGATGGCGCAACCGGCACATCGGTGCCTCTGTCTGCCTCGTGGTGAGAGAACGTGAGGGGATCGGTCACGATCCTTGGTTCGGTTGTGGCTGTCGTGGCTGTCAGTTTCCCCCTTCAGGTGCCTGCGCAATCAGCCGGTGAATGTCACGCCCGAGTCCCGGAATCGAAGCCCCGTGTGACTCCGGTCACGGCTTGGTGACTGACGTCACTCTCGCGCCTCGGGCCGGTCGAGTCAAGCCCGTTCGTCATTCTCCACTCCGGACGACTCCCCGAATCGAGCGCATCCGGTACTGTCGGCGCCATGCCATACACCTCGACTCTCCCCGATGTCGAGATCCCTTCGGGCATCTCGATCACCGACTACGCGCTGCGGATGGCCGATGAACTCGGTGACAAGCCGGCGATCATCGACGGTCCCTCGGGGCGGACCCAGACCTTCAACGAACTCAAGTCCGGCATCCAGCTGATCGCCGGAGCGCTCGCCGAGCGCGGATTCGGTCCGGGATCGACGCTTGCCCTGATGGCGCCCAACATTCCCGAGTACGCGTCCTTCTTCCATGGAGCGGCCTATGCCGGGGGCACCGTCACCACGATCAATCCCACGTACACCGCCGACGAGGTCCACCACCAGCTCGAGGATTCGGGGGCGACGATCCTCGTCACGATCTCGATGTTCCTCGAAACGGCCAAGGCTGCCGCCGAAGGCACCGCCGTCACCGACATCGTCTCGATCGACCCGGTCGAAGGCGAGCAGTCGATGTTCGACTTCCTGACCAGCGAGCCGCTGACCGAACAGGTTCCGGTCGACACCGACTCCACCCCCGTCGTCCTGCCGTACTCGTCGGGCACAACCGGCCGCAGCAAGGGCGTGATCCTGAGCCACGACAACCTCACCGCCAACATCGAGCAGTGCCGGCACGTGCTCAGCTACGGCTCCGACGACGTCGCACTCGCCGTGCTGCCCTTCTTCCACATCTACGGCATGCAAGTCCTCATGAACGGCCTGCTCGCCAACGGGGTCACCGTCGTGACGATGCCGCGGTTCGATCTCGAACAGGCGCTCACCATCGTGCAGGACCACAAGGTCACGTGGTTCTTCGCCGTGCCGCCGATCGTGCTCGCTCTGGCGAAGCACCCGATGGTCGACGAGTACGACCTGTCCTCGGTGCAGGTGATCTTCTCGGGAGCTGCGCCGCTGTCGGCCGAGCTCGGCGAAGAAGCCGCTGCCCGGCTCGGCTGCTCCGTCATCCAGGGCTACGGCATGACCGAATTGTCGCCGGTGAGCCACGCGACGATCCCGGGCGAAGGCAAGGCCGGCTCCTCGGGTATCACGGTCTCCAACACCGAGTGCCGCATCGTCGACCCCGAAGGCAACGACCTTGCGGTCGAGGAGGACGGCGAGCTGTGGATCCGTGGACCACAGGTCATGAAGGGCTACCTCAACAATCCGGAGGCGACGGCGGCCACCATCGACTCGGAGGGTTGGCTGCACACCGGTGACGTGGCGCACTTCGATGCCGACGGCCACATCTACATCGTCGATCGCATCAAGGAGCTCATCAAATACAAGGGGTTCCAGGTGCCGCCAGCCGAACTCGAAGGGCTGCTGCTCACGCATCCGGCGATCGCTGATGCCGCCGTGATCGGCATCCCTGACGATGAGGCGGGAGAACTGCCGAAGGCGTTCCTCACCCTCAAGCCCGGTGCCGAGGCGACCGCCGAGGACGTTCAGAATTTCATCGCCGATCAGGTCGCCAGCTACAAGCAGGTGAGACTCGTCGAGTTCATCGATGAGATCCCCAAGTCTGCCTCCGGGAAGATCCTCCGACGTGAGCTCCGGGACCGCTGACGACCTGGGGGGACTGCGGTCGGCGCTGAGCGGCGTCGACTTCAGGTTGGGGCTTGCGGGGGCCGACGACGCCGCCCGCGAGTCGTCCGAACTCGTCGACCAGATCGACGACTATCTGCTGCCGCGACTCCAGCGGCTCGACGCGCCGCTGCTCGCCGTTCTCGGAGGCTCCACAGGGGCCGGGAAGTCGACGATCACCAACAGCATCATCGGCGATGACGTGAGCCAGGCGGGCGTGCTCCGCCCGACCACGCGAGCTCCAGTTCTGGTGTGCAATCCGGCTGACGCCGACTGGTTCTCCGATCCCGATGGCGTGCTCGCCGGCCTGCCTCGGACGACCGGCGTCGCCGGCACGGCCTCGAGCGGACTTCGGATCGTCACCAACGACGGACTTGCGCCAGGTCTGGCGATCCTCGACGCACCCGACATCGACTCGGTCGAGGTCGCCAACCACGATCTCGCCGCTCAGCTCCTGGGTGCGGCCGACCTGTGGGTGTTCGTGACCACCGCAGCGCGTTACGCGGACGCCGTTCCGTGGGAGTACCTCGGCATGGCCCAGGAGCGGTCGGCGGCACTGGCCGTCGTGATCAATCGGATCCCGCCCAGCCATGAGGCGGAGGTGGAGTCGCACTTTCGTGACATGCTCGCCGAGCGGGGTCTGCGCGGCGTCGAGGTCTTCTCGATCCCGGAGGACGAGCTCACCGATGGACGAATGCCGGCGCGCATCGAACCGGTGAGGTCGTGGCTCGCGTCGATCGCCGCAAACGCGGAGGCTCGCCAGACGCTCGTGCGCTCCACGCTCGACGGTGCACTCGCCTCGATTCCGGCGCGGGTCGACCGCATCGCTTCAGCGATCGAGCACGAAGCGGGTAGCCGGGCCGAGCTCGAATCGGTGATGCGACGACGGTTCGCCCAAGCCGTGGTCGACATCGACACCGAGCTCGACCGCGGCACGCTGTTGCGCGGCGAGGTGCTCGACCAGTGGCGCGAGTTCGTCGGAACGGGCGAGTTCATGTCGCGGCTCGAGGCGGGGATCTCTCGGATCCGTGACCGAGTCGGTGGGTTGTTCCGCACCGGACCGAGCACGGATCAGGCGGTGACCGGAGAGCTCGAATCCAACCTCGTGGTGGTCGCCCGTGACGCAGTCGATCGCGCTGCGATCGACACGGTGGAACTCTGGGAATCGATGCCTGGCGGTCGTCGAGTCCTCGTCGATGCGCCACGAGGCATCGAACGCGCAGGCCGGCAGCTCGGCGATGACGTCGAGCGAGCGCTGAACGCCTGGGAACAGGTGGTCCTCGACCTCGTCCGCGAGCAGTCGGGCGACAAGGTGACGATCGCGCGGACGATCACGACGGGGATCAACGGGATTGGCGTGGCGTTGATGATTGCCGTGTTCAGCCAGACCGGTGGCATCACCGGTGGCGAAGCCGCCGTTGCCGGAGGCACGGCTGCCGTTTCCCAGACCGTGCTGACGGCCGTGTTCGGCGAGCAGGCTGTCCGCGATCTCGCTCGGCAAGCACGAGAAGACCTCATGGGTCGCCTCGAGGACGTGATCACCCGGGACCGGGGTCGTTTCGACGAACTCATCGCCGACGACGAGACGGATCCAGCCGAGCTGCGGGCTCTCGCCGCTCGGATCGGTGGCTGACGTGCAAGACCGGGTCGATGCCTTGGGTGACGCAGCGGCGTTGGCTCGAGGAGTGCACGACGACCAGCTCGTCACCGACATCGAAGCGGTCGTCGCTCGGGCGAGAGATCGCCTCGGGCACGGCACGTCTCACACCGTCGTCGCCATCGCGGGAGCGACCGGCTCGGGCAAGTCCTCCATCGTGAACCGCCTCGCCGGAAGCGACGTGTCGACGGCGAGCGTGCGGCGGCCGACCACCTCGATGACGCACGCTGTCGTGTGGGGAAACGACGATGCGAGCGCACTGCTCGACTGGCTCGAGGTGCCCCGACGGAGAGCGCCCGATCCGTCCCGTGTGGATCCGGCACTCGACGGACTGGTCCTGCTTGATCTGCCCGACCATGACTCGACCGCCGTGGAGCACCGGCTCGAAGTCGACCGGCTCGTCGAACTCGTCGACGTGCTGATCTGGGTGACGGACCCGCAGAAGTATGCCGACGAGGCGCTTCACGCGGGCTACATCCGTCCCCTCGCCGCCCATCAGTCGACGCTGCAGTTTGTGCTCAACCAGGTCGATCGGCTCGACGACGACGGCGTGGAGGTGGCCCGAGACCTCGAGCGGCTGCTACGTGAGGACGGCATCGATGATCCGGCCGTGCTGTCCGTGTCGGCGTTGACCGGCGCAGGCTTCGAATCGCTTGGTGGGCTGCTCACCGAGACGATCGATGCCCGCGAGGCAGTCCTCGCCCGAATCGACAACGACCTCCGCGATGCCGCCGGTCATCTCGGGGGAGCCGGCGCCGCCGAGTCTGGCCGAGCACTCGAACGTCTCGACGATCAGCTCGTCACGGAGCTTGCCCAGGCTGCAGGCAGTCAGGCGATCGGCGACGTGGCCGCTCGCCATCACACCCGGCAGGGCTCCTTGGCGATGGGCTGGCCCTTCACCCGGTTCCTTCGTCGGCTGGCTCGCAAACCGCTCGCTGATCTGCCCGGGCCCGGCCGAGACGGTGCCTCCGAACCACGAACCGACCTCGCCATTCGTGACTACGCCGAAGCTCGCGCCGGGACCCTGCGAGCTCCGTGGCCGAACCGGGTGCGCGAAGCGGCCTTCGCCGAGCGCGACGCACTGGTCGACGACCTCCGCAAGACCGTCGGTCGAGCCGCAGTGGGCGCAGGGTCGCGACCTCGATGGTGGACCGTCATCGCCTGGCTGCAACGTGCGCTTGCCGTGGTCGCCGTCGTCGGCCTCGTTTGGCTCGTGGCGGTCGCCGTCCTCGGTGGCTTCTTCCGATTCGACATCGAGCCGCTGCTTCCCGACACGCCGGGCCTGGAGTGGAGCCCGCTCCCGACGACGATGTTGCTGGGCGGTGCTGTCCTCGGGATGTTGGTTGCGCTCCTCATGCGACCATTCCTCGCTGCAGGAGCGGCGCGGCGCGGCGCAGCCGCCCGAAAGACCGTCGAGGCGGCGGTTGTCGATCTCGCCGGATCACGAGTGGTGGCACCGGTGAATCTTGTCCTCGACCAAGAACGCTCCCTGAACGCCCTTCTTGCGATCGCTTCTGGTGAGGCCGCCGCCTGACGATCAACCCGATCCGCGTGCGGCCAACGAAGCCGAGATCGGTGTCCAGATCAGATCGGTCATGTAGCGGTATCCCGTCGGGCCGGGGTGCCAGCCATCTGCGCCCACGCCGTCCCGGCTCGGCCAGTCCCACGGCCAGAAGAGATGGAACGGTCGTTGTTCGGCGTTCGACTCGATGATCCCGGTGAGGTGTCGTGCCATGAAGCTGTTGATGGGTGACGCCACCCCGATTCGCCCGACCACGCTGTGGTCGGGCAGGGCGTCGAGGATACGGCGGAGGGTCGGCGGCAGAGAGAACGGCCGAGGCAACGTCATCAGGTCGTTTGCTCCGGCGAGGTGTGTGATGAGCTGGGCGCGATTGCCTGCAGCCTCGATCTCGGCCAGGCGCGGGAGCTGAATCGTCTCCACGTCGGCAAGGCGGGCGCCCGTGATCGAAAGGTTCAGGACTCGCCACGGCTCGCCGGTTTCGTTGCGGAGCCGGTCGCGCATCTGAGGCACCCAGCCGTCCAGCGGATCCGGTGCACCGATGCCCTGCGACGTCGAATCGCCCAGCACGACCCACAGCGGGCCGTCCGTTTTGGCCGCATCTCGATTCCACTCGTCCCAGAACGCCGCGTGAGACTCGCGTGTTGCCTCGACTCGCCGGACGCCATCGGCGACGACTGACAGGCCACGAGCGAGTAGGCCGGTGCGTCGCCGTGGCATCGGGGCAAAGTCCACGACGACCATCATGCCAAGTTCGAATTCGGGCTCCGACTACCGTCGGGGCCATGTCGAGTCGCTCCATGTTGTTCGGTCCCGCCAACCGGCTGGACTTCGTCGACAAGTTCGTTCGCTCGGGCGCCGACATCGGCGTGCTCGACCTTGAGGACGGCACGGCCGAAGCCTCCAAGGATGCCGCTCGCGCCGGTGTCGCCGACTTGGACATGTCGGGTGTCGAGCTGGGGTCGATGCGGCTGTTCGTCCGAGTCAACGCGATCGGTACACGACACTTCGCCGATGACCTCGACGCCGTCGCGGCGTCGGGAGTGCACGGCGTGATCGTGCCGAAACTCGAGACGGACCGACAGGTCGAAGAAGTCCGGGAGGCACTCGTCCGTCGCCGCTTCGGCGGGCAACTCTGCGGCGGCATCGAGTCGGTGGCTGGGGTCCATCGAGCGGTCGAGATCTCGGGCGCAGGTGTCGATCTGGTCTACTTCGGCGCCGAGGACTACATCGCCGACCTCGGCGGAGTCCGTACGACGTCGAACACCGAAGTGCTCTATGCCCGCTCCCAGGTCGGCATTGCGGCGCGTCTCGCCGGGATCGACGCGCTCGATCAGATCGTTGCCGACTACGGCGATACCGAACGGTTCTCTGCCGAGGCAGCGGTTGCTCGGAGTCTGGGTTTCGCCGGAAAGCTCTGTATCCACCCGAACCAGGTTGCGCTCGCCAATGCGGCGTTCACGTCGACCGCCGAAGAGGTCGAGTGGGCGCGCGGCGTGATCGCGGCAGCCGAAGCGGGCGAGGCCGAGGGCAGCGGCGTGGTCAGCTACGAGGGAACCATGGTTGACGCCCCGATCATCCGGCGAGCTCGAGCGATTCTCGACCGGGCCTGAACCACCCTCCGCGCGACTCCTGGGTCGTCCGGCCCGTGCGGCCAGCCGCAATTCTGCCGATGGTGAAGCGATGAGCGCTGTCACCACCCCGACCCGCGATCGCGCTGCCGCCGACGAGAGGACCGACGGTGTACGCGCGCCCCGCCGAGGTCGGGTGCATCGCATCGCCGTCGCCGTGCTCATGGGCCTGACGGTGGCCTTTGTTGGGGCCGTCGTGATGGGCGCAGGGCTGGACGCGGAACCGGGGACGGGGCCGCGTCTCGGCGGTGACTTCCCCGCGTTCTACGGCGCCGGTTCGATCGTGTGGGATGGCGACCTCGATCGGCTGTACGACGCGGATCGTCAACAACAGGCGCAGGAAGGACTCGGCGTCGACGGATACCTTGCGTTCGCGTACCCGCCGCACGTGGCGCTCGGATACGCGCCGTTCGGTGCGCTGGATTTCCGCGTTTCGTACGCGCTCCATTCGCTGCTCACGACTGCCGCACTCGTGCTTGCACTCGGCCTCCTCCGCCCTGTCGTGCCGGCGTTGAAGAACCACTTCGTTCCGGTCGTCGCAGCCGCCATCACGTTCTTTCCGCTCTTCACGGCCCTCGGCGGAGGTCAGAACACCGGGTTCACGGTGCTTGCGTTCGCCGCAGTCTGGCGAGCCCTCGACGACGACCAAGAGGTGGTGGCAGGTCTGGTGATCGGGCTGCTCCTGTACCGGCCGCAATATGCCCTTCCGCTCGGTGGCCTCGTTCTGCTGCGCGGCCACGGGCTCGCGACGGTCACGGCGGCGACGACGGCGCTGATCACCTGGGCGGGGACGTCGGTGATCATGGGCCGAAGCTGGCTCGTGGAGTGGTTGGATCAGGTGCGTCCATTCATCGAACGCGATGCCGAGGTCAACGCCGCGAACTCGATCTCGGTGCTCGGATTCCTGCATGCGCTCTTCGGCACGGAAGACACGCTTGTCAACGTCGTCGGATTTGTCGGCGCTGGCGCGGTCGTCGCGATCTTGATGCGACTCTGGTGGCGTGGGCACGTCCCGCTCGCACAGGGGATCGGGGCTGCTGCGGCCGGCGTCCTGCTGATCAGCCCGCACACGATGTTCTACGACGCCGGTCTGCTCGTCATCGCCGTGCTCGCCGTTGCGGCACCTGGCACCGAGGCTGCGCAACGTTTTGCACTCTTGTTGGGCGTCGCCGTCTGGTTGACGGCCTGGGTGCATCTGAGCAACGACGCGCTCGGAGCGACGCCGCTCATCCTCGTGGTGGCGTCGGTGTTTGCGATCTCCGTGCGTCCGGACCTTTCGACGAGGCTCGCCCGATGACCGATCTTTCGATCATCATCCCGGCGTACAACGAGGCCGACCGGATCGTCGAGACGCTCGATTCGATCGCCGCGTTTCTGGCCGAGCGGCGCGCCTTGGGATACGACGACGAGCTGATTGTCGTCGATGACGGATCGACCGACGAGACCATCGCCGTCGTCGAATCGAAGCGAGGAGACTTTGACCGTCTGGTCGTGCTCCCGACGCCCCGCAACATCGGCAAGGGCCACGCGGTTCGTGCCGGAATGTTGCATGCCAACGGCGACCTGCGACTGTTTCTCGACGCCGACAACTCGACCGATGTGCGCGAGTTCGACCGGCTGATGTCGGCTGCTGCGGCTGAGCCGATCTTTCCTGCGGTCGTCATCGGGTCGGTGGCGGTCGAGGGAGCGAACGTCACGGTGCGCCAGCCGGGCCTTCGGTCTCGCCTCGGCGCGTTCGGCAACCGGATCATCCAACGACTCGTCCTCCCGGGGATCGCCGACACGCAACGGGGGTTCAAGGTGTTCACCGGTGAGGCAGGAGACGCGATCTTCCGTCGGTGTGCGACCGACGGCTGGGCGTTCGACGTCGAAGCACTGGCGATCGCTCGATCGCTCGGCTATCACGTCCTCGAAGTCCCGGTGACCTGGGAACATCGAGAGGACAGTCGAGTCAGCCACTCGGCGTACCTGACGACGCTGCTCGAGGTATGGCGGATACGACGAGAGGTACGGGCCGAATCCGACGGTGCTCGCTACGCTCGCTCCGGTGACGGTCACTCCTGAGCAGATCGATGCGGCGCGCGTCCGCCTCGCCGACGTCATCCCCGTCACGCCGTTCACCCGCTCACAGACGCTGAGCGACATTTGCGGTGCCGACGTCCACCTCAAGTTCGAGAACCTCCAGTACACGGGCAGCTTCAAGGGCCGGGGTGCCCGGAATCGGCTGCTCGAGGTCACCCCGGGACGCGGGGTGATCGCCATGTCGGCCGGCAACCACGCGCAGGGTGTGGCCTACCACGGCTCGCTGCTCGGCCTGCCGACAACGATCGTGATGCCCGAGCACACCCCGTTCGTGAAGGTGGCTCGGACCCAGGAGCACGGCGCAGAGGTGGTCCTCGTCGGCGCCGACGTTGCCGAGTCGGCGGCGCACGCCCGCCAGCTCGCCGAAGAGCGGGACCTCGAGTTCATTCACCCCTACGACGATGCGGCGGTCATCGCCGGACAAGGAACCATTGCGCTCGAGATGCTCGACGTGGTGCCGCAGCTCGACTGTTTGATCTCGGCAGTCGGCGGTGGAGGGCTCGCGTCTGGCCTCGCCATTGCCTGCCACGGTCGCGGCGCGCGCACTCGGGTGATCGGCGTGCAGTCCGAGCGGTACCCCGCGATGACGGACCTCCTCGCCGGACGTTCCACCACGGCGACGTCGGGGAGCACGATCGCCGAGGGCATCGCCGTGAGCGAACCCGGGGTGCTCACCGAGCAGATTCTGCGAGAACACGACGTCGAGATGCTCGTCGTCAGCGAGGCCGCGATCGAGGCGGCGATTGCGATGCTGCTCGAAATCGAGAAGACGGTCGTCGAGGGCGCGGGAGCGGCGGCGCTCGCCGCCTGCCTCGAACACCCCGACCGCTTCGCCGGCTCGACGATCGGGTTGGTTCTGTGCGGCGGAAACATCGACCCCCGAACGCTGGCACAGGTGACCCTCCGCGGGCTCGCCAACCAGGGGAGGTTGTCGCGGTTGCGAGTCGAACTCGATGACACGCCCGGCAGGCTTGCCCTCGTCTCCCAGGTGATCGCCGCGGCAGCGGCGAACGTCGTTCAGGTGGATCACGACGGTCTCGGGTCGACCGGGGCGCGCAGCACGATTCTCGAGCTCCGTATCGACACGCTCGACGCCGACCATGCCCAACGAGTCCTCGAAGCGCTACGTGCCGAGGGGCTTCGTGCAACGCTCGTCGATTGGTGAGCCCCGCTCGATTGGCTAGGGAAGACTGATTAGGGAAGACGACCGACGTGGGCCAGCGCTCGTCGGACGAGCTTCTCATGGCCCGGAGACAGCTCTGCGGCGACCGTTGGGCTGACAACTTCGTCGGGCCGGAGCCATACGAGATCGAGTGCATCCTGGGACGGCTCGCAGTCACCCTCGACCGGGACGACGTAGGCGAGGCTCACCGCGTGCTGGCGGGGGTCGTAGAAGCCCGTGATGTCCGGGTTCGGGAAGTACTCGACCACGGTGAAGGGCTGCGGCGATGGCGGGATCCGTGGAAGGGCAAGCGGTCCGAGGTCTTTCTCGAGATGTCGGAGCAGCGCATCTCGGACACGCTCGCCGTAGAGCACCCGTCCGGACACGACCTCGCGGTTGACCTCGCCCGTTGCATCCAGGCGGAGCAGCAGCCCGAGGTGGCTGACGACGCCGAGGTCGTCGGTGCGAACCGGGATGGCGTTCACGTAGACGATCGGCATCTTGCCGCGCATCGTCTCGATGTCGTCGTCGGACAACCAGGAACTCTGCGTGTCGGTGAGGTCGCTCATCGCCCCTGACGGTACTCGGCCGAGACGATGCGGGCGAACGTCACCGCTGAGGCGCTACGACGTGGAGGCGAGGTGCTGATCGAACCACGCTGTCAGGTGGTCGATCGCCGGCTCGACGAACTTGGGGTTGTCGTACAAGTCGATGTGGTTGGTGGTGTCGAGCCAGCGGATTTCGGCGTTGTCGCCGGACCGTTCGACGATCCGGGCGGCCGCCTCGGGTGAGCAGAAGTCGTCGGTGCGGCCGTGGACCACGAGGAACGGGGTTTCGCCCAGGAAGTCGGCGCCTTTGGCGGCGTCGAACGTGAGGAGCTCGCGGATGGAGAGCCTGGTGATCTGGTTGCGCCAGCCAGGCGCGGCCGAGCGATCCGTGCCGTAGTAGTCGAACGGTTCTTGACCGGGCATCGCCGCCGCAACATCGGGGTTCTCGGACACGGCATTGATGTACTCGATTTCGCCCGACTCGACTTCGGCGGCGGCGACCTCCGCGAGGTCGGCCATCACGGCTCGGTAGCCGTCGGTGCCCATCCCGGCTTGCATGTCTGCTGGGTCGTTGAACGCCGCAGCGACGACACCGAGCGCTTTGACTCGAGGATCGAACGCAGCGTGGCGCAGGGCATAGCCCCCTCCCATGCAGACGCCGACGACGCCCACCCGTTCGGCGTCGACGTCGGGGTGTTCGGCCAAGGCGCTCGTGGCGGCGAGGAGGTCGTCGAGTTTGCCCATGGCGTCCTCGTGCTGTCGCCGAGCCCCGCCGCTCGCGCCGAAGTTCCGATGGTCGAAGGTGAGAGTCGCGTACCCGCGCTCGGCGAGCGCGGTGGCGTAGATCGCAACCACCTGCTCTTTGACCCCGGTGAAGGGCCCGGTGAACACGAGCCCTGGGTGCGGCCCGGATCCGTGCGGCAGTCGGAGCTCGCCAGCGAGTGGGATGCCGAAGGCGTTGATGGTGAGGGGATGGGTTTCGAGGGTCATGGGTGAGGAATCCCCATTCGATTCTCAGTCATTCCCAAAAGCGCCACACGTCACTTCTGTTGCTCGAAGATCACTTTGCGAATCACTTCGCTGGCGGTGAAGCGGCCGATCGGACCGGACGAATAGACCGAGATCGAGACGGTGCCGTCTGGAGCGAGCAAGAAGCCAGTGGCATGCAAGAACGTCTTGTCGCCGGTCTGGATCATGGCCCCGGTCGCCTCGGCGACCGCGTGGGCGTCGAGCTCACCGGCCATCGGAAACCCGACGTGCAGCCCAGAACGAAGCGCGGCGGTGGACTCGACCGAATCGACCGACGCGCCGATGACCTTCACGCCGAGGTTCTTGAGCGGGAGTCCGTGTACTGCGAAGTCAACCAACTGGTGACGGCAATACGGTCACCAGTCGCCTCGGTACAGCAGGATCGCCGCCCAATGGCCAGCGACCGAGGCGGTCAGGTCGATCGGCTCACCATCGTGAGTGCGCCCCATGATCGAGGGCATCGTGTCACCGGTCTGAAGCATGGAACGAACCTAGCAATCGGCGGCTGCCCGATTCGAGTGCCAGAATCAGGCATGGCGAACTCCGGCGGCTCGAGCGTCGTGATCGAACTCCACGACGGAGACTCGACTTCGCCCGTCGTCGACCCCCGGCCGCCCGGACGGGGTCGGGGGTGGGTGCCGGTGGTGCTCCTGTGGGCGATCGTGGCAGTTGGCGTGCTCGCCGTCGTCCGGCCGGGGGGCGGGGATCCGGAACCCGACGACGTCGTCACCCCATCAACCACCACGATCACGACCCCGAGTGAGGCAGAGGTGACCGCACGCGTCGAACGGGTCGATGGCGCCCGGGACTTCAGCGCCATCGTCGATGCGGGCAACGGCTACCTCGCGCTGCGGTGGAAGAGCGACGACGGACTCCCGAAGCTGCATCGATCCCTGGACGGCACCGACTGGAAGACACTGCGCATCACCGGCGATCGACTCGTCGATCCAGAGATCGACTACGTGACGACCTTCGGGCCGCTCACCGTCACGCCCGAGGGTTGGGCGCTCATGGCCACCCGCAGGATCGGTGCGGTGACGACGGCGGCGATCGACCGTCTGGAGTCTCGGGACGGCCTCGACTGGCGGCTCGATCCGGACTTCGTGTGGGATGTCGCCGACGGGCAGACGACCATTCTCGAACACGATGCGTCCACGGTCGTGCTTCTCGAACGACGCCAGACCGGCTCACCGCTCCTTGCCGAGTTGCTCGACGACGCGCTCGCGGACCAACTCGCTGGTCAACCGTGCGCCGTCAACTCGGTCGGGTCGACGCTGCTTGTGGAGTTGTGCCGCGGTGGCGGGACACGAGTTTCTGCCGAGGACACCGTCGCACCCGAGCTATTCGACGAGGTACGCCTTTGTGCCGCCCATCTCACGGCACGGCCGGGCGGCTGGTCGAACATCGTTGTGCTCCACGACATCGCCACCGCAACGTCGGTACGCCATGACATCTCCGACACCGCGTTCACCGGTTCCAACCTGGTCGAGGGAGGGGTGGTCATCCTGGACACGGCCCGATCAGCGTCGGACGACATCGGCACCGCATGCGACGGGTTGGTCGATATCGCGCCCTCACCTCCGCCACGGGCAATCTTCGTCACCGTCGATGGGCGCACAGACGTCGAGCTGCCCGTCGCCGAGTCCGTCGAGTACCTCCCAACGGCCTCGGTCGGTCGTGGGGATTCGGTCGTGTGGTGGGACGGCAAGACGTTGTGGGAGGTATCGCCGAGCGGTGAGTCGACCGTTCTGCTGGAGCGCCCTGACGACGTCGCACCCGGCCGGATCGCCATCCTGTCTGACGACGCAACCTCGCTCGTTCTCCAAGACTGGGATGGGCTGGCCGTCGCCCACCTCGACGGACCGACACCACGTTGGCAACAGGTCATCTTCGACGACGTCCTGCCCAATGCGTCGTTGTTCGAGGTCGACGACCGAAACATCTTCCTGACGAACGGCGTCTCGTTGTTCCGAGTCGAGGTCACCCAGTGACGGACGTGTCGGACCACCAGGTCCGGGTCGAGCTTGACGGCGCCCCGACAGCGGCGGGCGAACCGGGTCGGCCGCCGCGCCGGACCACGACGTGGCTGGCCGTCGCCGTTGTGGGTCTCGTTGCGGCGTTGCTGTTTGGTGTTGCGTTGCGGGGCGGCCACGAGGGAGACGATGCGGGTTCGGCGGCAGTGCCGACAACGATCCTGCCGACAACGTCGGTCAGCGGGGATGAACCGGCCTCGGCGGATCTGGAGCTGGTGGTCCAGGAGGCGACCGGTCCCGAGCATCCCGTCGATTGGCTCGTGCGAGCCGATGTCGGATTTCTCGGACTCGTATCGCCGGCCGACGTCGATGGTGCACCGCAGGTCGTGCGTTCGGTCGACGGTGTCGCCTGGTCGAGCGTGGATGTGGCCGGACCGTTTGCCAGTGACATCTTGCTCCGCAAGGTCGACTACTCCCATCTCGTCGCGGCCGACGATGAGTTCGCCATGCTTCGCTCGACGCTCATCGCCACCGAGGACGGTGGTTCGTTTCTCGAGCTGGACCGGTTCGTCTCGGCCGATGGCGCGACGTGGAGCATCGATCCCCAGGTCGGCACTCGACGGCTGTCTCGACAGAGCTGGATCACCCATCACGACGCCGAGCGACTGCTCGTGGCCGAACTCCGGTCCGACCCGAATCCGGCATTGGTCGAACTCGTTGAACAAACCCTCCTGGCGCCGACCGATCGCCTGCCGTGTTCTGCGGCGCCGGTGCCCGACGGCGTCGTGGTCCAGTGGTGTGACGGCGAGTCCCAACAGTTTCGGGCAGAGGACTTCGTCGACCCGGACACGGTCACCGATGTCGGACGTTGCGCCGACCACGTCGGCGAGGAGTGGCAGCGCGGGTACACCGTGTCGATCATCTCCACCGACGGTCTTCCCGAAACGGAGGTCGACATTGCGCCTGGTCTGACCGCGATCGTGCCGGCGACGGATGCCCTCTTTGGCTTCGACTTTGGCGCACGCTTTGCGTTCGACGTTTCGTCGTGCGATCCGTGGTTGGACCTCGCCGCTCCAGTGCCGGCTGCGGTGGTCCGTCACGACTTCGACGGTTCGGTGACCCGATTCGACGTCCCGATGACGACGTTTGGCGCTCCGCCGCAGCTCTTTGCCTTCGAGGGTTCCGTCGCCTTCTGGGACGGCCGGGTGCTGCGGATCCTCGATCCGGGCACGATGGCGTTGATCGATCGAGTCGAAGTCACCGACGGAGGCGAGCTCGGGTGGCGAGCGGCGCTCCACGCCGAGTCATCGACGTTCGCGATCGTTCAGGGAGCCGAGCTCTTCCTCGCCGACCTCGACGGCGGAAGCTGGAGGCGGGTCGAGCTTCCGGTTCGGCGTTACGACGGCGGTGTCGTCTATCTCGACGACGCGGCCGCCTACCTGCTCTCGGGGTTCGACCTGTTTCGGGTCGATCTCATGATCGACGAGTGAACACCACCATCTCAGAAGGGACCTCACACATGGACGCCTGGCATCGCGAGATCGTCGAGCTGCACGAACACTTCGAGGCATGGTTCCTCGGGACCGAAGACGACAACGATCGAGTCGAGGTCGCGCTCGCCGAGGACTTCACCATGGTTGGCCCCACCGGGGAGACCGCGGATCGAGCGGCGACCGTGCAGGCCATCGTTGCGGGTCGGGCACACACCGACTCGCTCACGATCGAGATCCGTGAGCCGTCGCTCGTGGCGGAAACGACGGAGCTCGTCATCGCCGAGTACATCGAGACTCACGTGTTGCGGGAACGCACGAACCACCGCCGCACCACCGCAGTGTTCCGCAAGCACGACGGCGCCCCGAACGGTCTGCGGTGGCTGCGGGTCCACGAATCGTGGATCGACCGTGGTCTCGGCTGACTGTCGACAGGTTGGACTCTGTCACTAACGACAGAGTAGCGATCGGGTACGACACCGTTGCCTGGCACCGCGGCGCCGAACTCGACCGACGCTGCGAGTCCCGCGGGACCTGGCACCGCGGTGCCAGCGGTCGATGTCACACGCCCTCGCTACTCTGTCGGCACGCCCGACAGAGCGGCACGGTCCTCCAGGCGTTTGGACACGTCGGCGATCGTGTCGGCCAATTCGCTCTCCGCCTCGCACGCAAGGTCGGCCTCGACGATCTGTCGTTCTCGTCGCAGGAGCTCGTTGAGCGCAGGCACGACGGCCGACGTTCGTGGGTCGGTGCCGAGTTCGACTGCTTGGAGGATCGACCTCAGCTCGAGGTGGAGTTCGTTGATCACCTCGCCGCGCGAATCTGCTGGGAAGCCGGCCTGCTGCATGCACCGGATCCAGGCGGACTTCGCCTCGATCACCTTCGGGTCGGAGTGGAGTTCGACATCGATTGTCACGAGCTGGTCGGCGCGCCAAAGCGGCACCTCGTCGGGAAGCGGAGTGCGACTCTGGGCAAGACGCGTGCAGCGTTCGTGGTCTATCGCCAGGACCATCAACTGAGCCTCATCCATACCGGTCATGTCGAACGCCGGACGGTCATCATTCTCACTGACAGTTCGATGCGAATCGACCATGGCCGACAAGCCGTAGCCGTAGCTTTCCAGCACCGAAACCGAGCTGGTTTCGTCCACGAACTCTCCGGCGCTGGGAGCGCGAGGTGATCGCTCGGTCCATTCGTGTCCCGCCTCGCGCATGCACGCAGTGATGTCACTCGCCCACGTCTCGTATGCGTGGGCATAGCCCGCAGCCAACATCGCTGGATCAGTGATGGTCACGTCACTCTGCCCAACAGCATCTTCACTTGCGGGGGGCAGGTTTGACGAAGACGTGGTCGCCAGCTCGACGGTGGTGGTCGTTGACTCAGAGACAGCTCGGTCGTCGGAATCGAGCGTCAACGGCGAGACGCTGTCGACAGGATCGGCGGTCTCCACGACGTCTGGCCGACTGGCAACGCTTGTGCCTGCAAGAACCACGAGGAGAACGGACACGACGAACACTCCGGAAGCGATGACTTGGCGGCGCGCACGGCGCTTTGCCAAACGGCGTCGGTGTACCACCTCAACGGCGGGAGCGTGCAGTGTGTCTGCGAGTCTTTCGATCAGCTCGGCAATTTCGGCATCGGTGACCTGGTCAGTAGTCATTGCGCCCAATCGCTTTCATCTCCTTGGCGAGATTCCGTTTCGCGTGATGGATCGTCGCTGCAGCGGTGCCAGGAGCGATCCCGAGCTCGCGGGCGACTTCGCCTTGCGTGAGGCCTTCCACGTAGCGCAGCACGAGGGCGTCGCGCTGTCGGCGAGGCAGACGTTCGATCGCAGCGATCAGGTCGAGATCGACCTCAGCGAAGGGCTCCGGCGTCGTGGCAGCGCCGAGGGACTCGAGGGCATGGCCGCGTCGTGAACGCTTCCATCGTCGACGCGACTTGTTCAGCGCGACTTGGATCGTCCATCCGATGGGGCTGGACATGGCTGAGACGTCCGACCATCGATCAAGCGCAACGACGAAGGCTTCGACCGTGGCGTCCTCCGCCGAACCCCGATCGCCTCCCGTCGACAGCAGAACAGCTGCCAAAACACGCGGGTACGCCTCGGCGAACCAGTCGTCAAAGGCTGCCTGTCGGTCCATCACATCCGTAAAGGCACTGAAGACGGCGAATTGTTTAGCGCTTCGGTGAGGGGTTCATCGACGTCGACCGGCATGGAACGACGCCGAACCGAAGAGCAACAAGATGGTGATCCCGGCGGCCGCCGGTCCGAAGAGCCACCAGGCGAGACCTGCGGCGATCAGCGTGCCCAGCAGCGACGACCCGAAGATGACCCACTGGTCGGGCCCATCTGACGCACGGTCACTGCTCACCCACCAACGATGACACAATTTCTCTGTGCATCACCCCCAACACGAAGAACCTGCGCGGAAGCCCAGCTCACGGTGGATGTGGTTTGCGATGAGCACCGTGGCGCATGTTGCGATTGCCGTTGTCTTCGTCGTCACCTCCGATGACAACGAAGAGCCAGGCGAGCCGGAGCAGGCCGCGACGACCAGCACTGCGGCAGCCCCGGCGACGACAGTGACGCCTCGCGAGGCATCGATCGGGATGGTGACCGGGCTACCGCGTGGGCACCTGAGCGTCGTGCGAACCGAGGCTGGTCGACTGGCCTACGATGCGTCCAATTCGGGTGATCTGCAGGTGTATCGGTCGTTTGATGGGATTTCGTGGGAGCAGGTCGCGGTCGAACTGCCAGCGCTCTCGACGGACGCCGATACCGAGTTCACGCGCTACTCGGGGCCGATCGAGACTGCCGGTGGACTCATGATGTTGCACCTCACGCAATACGCCGACGACGCATCGGCACCGGATGCGTCGTTCGAGGTCGATCTGCTCGTGTCGGTCGACGGCATCGTTTGGGAGCGCGGCCCGATCTCTCCGGTTCTTGCCGGCTCCGGCCGAATATGGACCACCGATCTTCACGATGCCGAACGCGTCGGCTTCATCGTCTTCCGGAGCGGGAATGCGCTGTTCAGGTCTTTGCTGCGCTCTGCAGTGGTCGAAGGTGTCCCCGTTCCGGCATCGGCCTGTGGGATGGAGGTGTCTCCGGGCGGTGTGAGTGTCGACGATTGTCATGGCGACAGTGTCACCATCACGCAGGCGCAGCTTCGTCCCGGCCTGGAGCCTGCGACCCTGCAGAGCTGTGCTGAGGCCGCCGCCCGCTATCCACTCGGGGCCCTCACTGTCTCGATCGCCGAGGTGTCGGATGGAACGGTCGTTGACTACGAGATCGATCACCGTGAGATCGATCAAGTCGCTGCCGTCGATGGCGACGTGTACCTGCTCGATCGAGGCGACAAGCAGTTTGGAGCGCTCCCAGCGGACTGCGAGCGGCTGTTGGAGGCCGTCGTTCGCTCCGCTGCACTCGTCCAATACTCAGATGATTCCCACGTGCGAATCGACCTCCCCGACCTGTCCGATCCGTCCCTGTGGAGTGATGGAACGCGTGTGGGCATCTGGAATGATGAACAGCTCGCCCATCTTCGGCCCGATGGTCAGTGGGAGGTATTGCTCGAGGTCCCCGACGACCTGCGCACGGCGTCGGCTTCCGTCCGATTCAGCCATGACAACACGCTCATGGGGTTCCTCACGCCCGAAACGTTGGCGATTGGAGACGTCGACGACGGTAGTTGGGAGATCGTCTCGCTCGACGAGAAGGGTCGAGAGTCGATGCTGCTTCATGTGGAGGACGACGGAGCGCTGATTTCGACCGCGACCCGAACGATCTGGGTCACGCTGTCGTAGATGACACAATCTGGTCGTGTACGGCGACGAGAAGGCGGACGGCGACGAGTCGGTGAGGGTCGAACTCGACCACCACGCCCCGTCACCCGAAGACGACGGAAGCCCTTCGGATTCGCACGGGCGAAGGAGCACCGTTCTCATCACCGGAATCGCCCTCGTGTCGGTGATCGCCACGGCGTTGCTGCTACGGCCACCCGAGGGCCAGACCGCAGCGGGAACGCCGCGGACGACCGTGCCCGACACGGCCGAATCCACCCCAACCGAACCGCACGTCGAGGCGCAAGACGTGGGGTCGTTTCCCGTCGTCGGGCTCGACGTGCGACGGGTCGACTCGATGGCCGAATCCAACGGACGCCATCTCGCGCTGATTCACGGCGATGCCTCAGAGGCGGCACCTCTGCTGCTCGCTTCCGCCGATGGAATCACCTGGGATTCCGTCGAGCCGACGTTGACCGGACCAGCCTCGGTCGACGTGAGCGCTTCGGCCCGGTTCTCCCACCTGCGATCGACCCCGGAAGGCTTTGCGCTCCTGATGTGGTCGCTGACGACCGAAGCGGTCGACGAAGAGGTCGGTGAAAGCACCCGAGTCGTCCCTCGCCGCACCTTCGGATCTCTCCGCCAGCTCGTCTCCAACGATGGTGTGCGATGGAGATCGCGCACGGCCGAACCCATCGTGGCCGACCACGAACGATCGCAGAGGTTCATCGCCTTCCACGGAGACAACCACGTCGTCCTGGCTCATTGGCGCCCGTCGCCGTGGCAAGCTGAGCTGCTCGCGAAGGCGGTGCGGCCCGGCCTCGTCCCGTCGGATGCATGCGATGTGCGCTGGGAGGCGTCTCGTCTCATCGTCTTCCCGTGCGACGACACGACGAGCTCCATTCTGGAGGCCGACGATCTGGTCGACGCTGAGCGCTACGACTCGTTTCGGGCCTGTGGTGATTCCCTTCGATGGGTTCCCTCGGTGAGCTACACGATTGCCCACCTCGACGCCGGGGTGGTCGGCACGCTCGACGATCCGACGCTGAGCCCGGGGAGCTGGTCCAGCCATGGAGACGACCTCCTCGTGGTCGACGCCGGAGACACGTTCGCCTCTGAAGTGGTCGATGCGTGTGCAGGAATCGTCGACATCGAGTTCCCCGAACCGTCGATCCTCCGATTGACCCCAGGTGGCGAGACCGGCCGGCTACCGCTCGCCACCGTCGACGGAGCCGGTGTGCTGGGCACGCTCTTCAGCCACGGCGGAGAGATCACGCAGTGGGTCGATGACGAGCTCCTGGTCCTGGATGAAGGTGCTCGACAATGGCGTACCGCCCTGGCTGCACCGACGGCCGCTCCGCGCACGAGTCTCGCTCGGCGATCGTCGGGCGGCGACGTGGTGGCCCTCCTCGGCCCCGGTCAGGTCTGGATCGGACGAGTCTCGACGGGTGAGTGGGCCACCGCCGCCATCAGAGAACTGACCGACGAACGAGACGTCGTTCACGTCGACGACTCGGTCGTGCTCGTCGCAGACAGCTGGGAGGCGCGGGCAATCCCCACGCCCGGCACGGATGCCTCGTCATGAAAGATCGATTGGCAGGACTTCGAGCGTCGCTGACGCTCAGGTGCTCTGACCGGCGAGCTTTCGGTTCTTGATCTTGGCCTTGACGTAGTCGCGGTTCAGGAACGCGATGAAGTCCAGGCTGATCTCCTTCGGGCACGCCTCATGGCATTCGCCGTGGTTCGTGCAGGTGCCGAAGAAGTCCTCCATCGTGTCGACCATCGCCTCGGTGCGCATCCATCGTTCGGCCTGCCCCTGCGGCAACAGGTTGAGGTGCTGCACCTTGGCCGCCGTGAAGAGCTGCGCCGCCGAGTTCGGGCATGCCGCAACGCACGCGCCACAGCCGATGCACGCCGCCGCGTCGAACGCCATGTCCGCGGCTTCTTTCGGCACCGGTGTCAGGTTGGCGTCGGGAGCCGACCCGGTCGACACGGTCACGTAGCCGCCGGCCTGCTGGATCTTGTCCATGGCCGCCCGGCTGACTGCCAGGTCCTTGATCACGGGGAAGCTCGTCGCCCGGAACGGTTCGATCGTGATGTGATCGCCGTCAGAGAACGTGCGCATGTGCAGCTGGCACGTGGCCTGTCCCTTGTTGGGGCCATGCGCCTGCCCGTTGATCATCAGCGAGCACGTGCCGCAGATGCCTTCGCGGCAATCGGACTCGAAGGTGATCGGCATGACCTCGTCGTCGACGAGACGCTCGTTGACGAGGTCGAGCATTTCGAGGAACGACGCGTCGGGGCTGATCCCCTTCGCTTCGTACGTCTCGAAACGGCCCTCCGAAACGGGGCCGTCCTGGCGCCAGACCTCGAGGGTGACATTGATGGTTTGCTCGCTCACTTGTAACTCCGCTGGGTCAGCGCCACGTTCTCGAACTCGAGCTGCTCTTCGTGCTTGGTCTGCATGGTCGACTCGTCGTTCCACTCCCACGCCGCAACGTGGCGGAAGTTCTCGTCGTCGCGAAGGGCCTCGCCCTCCTCGGTCTGGCTCTCCACCCGGAAGTGGCCGCCACACGACTCTTCGCGCACCAGTGCGTCGTGGGCCTTGAGCTTGGCGAGTTCGAAGAAGTCCGCCACCCGGCCGACCTTCTCGAGCTCGGTGTTCATCGAGGTGTTGTCGCCCATGACTCGTACGTTCTTCTTGAACTCCTCTTCGAGCGACGTGATCTCGTCCTGCGCCTTTTCGAGACCGTTCTTGTCTCGGGCCATGCCGATGCGCTCCCACACGATCTTGCCGAGCTCGCGGTGGTAGTGCTCGGGCGACTTCGTGCCCTTGATCGAGAGCCACTGATTGGTGCGGTCCTCGACCTCCTTGACGGCTTCGGTGAAGACCGGATCGTCGGTCGGTACGGCCGAATCGCCGAGCTTGTCAGCGAGGTAGTCGCCGATCGTGTACGGGAGGACGAAGTAGCCGTCGGCCAGGCCCTGCATGAGCGCCGAGGCGCCGAGGCGGTTGGCGCCGTGGTCGGAGAAGTTGGCTTCGCCGATCGCGTAGAGGCCGGGCACCGTCGTCATCAGGTGGTAGTCGACCCACAGTCCGCCCATCGTGTAGTGGGTGGCGGGGTAGATGCGCATCGGCGTCTTGTACGGGTTCTCGCCGGTGATGTTGGCGTACATGTCGAAGAGGTTTCCGTACTTGGCGCGGATGACGTCTTCGCCGTCGCGGGCGATCGCATCGGCGAAGTCGAGAAACACGCCGTTCTTGAGCGGACCGATGCCACGTCCCTCGTCGACCACCGTCTTGGCGTTGCGTGATGCAACGTCGCGGGGAACGAGGTTGCCGAACGCGGGGTACTTGCGCTCGAGGTAGTAGTCGCGGTCGCTGTCGGGGATGTCGCCGGCAGCTCGACTCTCGTCGAACTCCTTGGGTACCCAGATGCGGCCGTCGTTCCGCAACGACTCCGACATCAGGGTCAGCTTCGACTGGTGATCCTCCGACGCGGGGATGCAGGTCGGGTGGATCTGGGTGAAGCACGGGTTGGCGAAGAAGGCGCCCTTGCGGTGTGCCCGCCACGCCGCGGTGACGTTGCACATCATCGCGTTGGTCGACAGGTAGTAGACGTTGCCGTAGCCGCCGGTGGCGAGCACGACGGCGTGCGCCGAGTGCGACTGCACCTCGCCCGTGAGCAGGTCGCGGGTGATGATGCCACAGGCCTCGCCGTCCTTGACGACGACGTCGAGCATCTCCATGCGATTGAGCATTTCGACGTTGCCGGCGTTGATCTGGCGGTTGAGCGCCGAGTAGGCGCCGATCAGCAGCTGCTGGCCGGTCTGCCCGCGGGCGTAGAAGGTGCGGCTCACCTGGGCGCCACCGAACGAACGGTTGTCGAGCAGTCCGCCGTAGTCGCGGGCGAAGGGCACGCCCTGTGCCGTCGCCTGGTCGATGATGTTGACCGACACCTCGGCGAGGCGATGCACGTTGGCCTCGCGAGACCGGTAGTCGCCGCCCTTCACAGTGTCGTAGAACAAGCGGTACACCGAGTCGCCGTCGTTCTGGTAGTTCTTCGCGCCGTTGATGCCGCCTTGTGCGGCGATCGAGTGGGCGCGCCGTGGCGAATCATGGAAGGTGATCGCCTTCACGTTGTAGCCGAGCTCGGCCAACGTGGCCGCGGCTGACGATCCGGCCAGGCCGGTGCCGACCACGATGACGGTGAACTTCCGCTTGTTGTTGGGGTTCACCAGGTTCATGGAGAACTTGTGGTTCTCCCACTTGGTGGCGATGTCCCCGTCGGGCACCTTGCTGTCCAGCGCGGGGCTGGTGACTCGGGAATCGGGCTCCATGGTTGCGGTCATGTCAGGCCTCTTTTTTCTCGATCTCGTGTTCGAAGCACTCCATCGCACCTTCTTCGGTGGTTTCGGCTGCGCACGGGTTGCTGTCATTGTCGATCACACCCGCCTGGGTGAGGATCGGGAAACTCAGGTTGCCCACAAGGATGACACCTGCGAGGCCGGCGGCGAGACCCCTACGGGCCGCGTTGTATTTCGGATTGTTGATGCCGAGGCTCTGGAACATCGACCATGCGCCGTGGAAGATGTGGATCGACAGCGCAACGTTGGCCACGATGTACACGATCGCGACGGGGAGGTTGCCGAGGCTGTTGGCGAGGTTGCCGTACGGGTCGCCACGCACATAGTCGGTGTGTGGCAGCCAACCCCAGGTGAGATCGGCGAGGTGAAACACGAGGTACAGCGAGATGATGGGGCCCGTCCAGCGCATCGTCCGGCTGGCGTAGTTGGCGGCGATGTAGTCGCGGCCGCCGGGGTAGCTCTTCTGCCCGTCCATGAAGTTGGCGCCCTCGGAGGCCGACCGACTGATTTCCTTCGTCGTGTACGCCGCGGCGATGTGCAGTCCAAACATTGCAATCAGCCCGAAGCGAAGGATCCACAGCAACCAGGTGCGTGGCACGAGACCGCCACCGAGATCTCGGAGGAGTTCGGCGTACTCGTGAAGCGACACCGGGCCCTGGTACACCTTCAGATTTCCGAGCATGTGGGCAATGACGAAGCCGATCAGGCCAGCGCCCGTGACCGCCATCACCCACTTGCGCCCGACCGCCGATTGCCAGATGTTCAGCGGGAACGGCAGGTCCTTCTTGCGTGACCGGATCGGCTGGGGGTCACGCAGATTGGGCATCGTCGAGGCCATGGGTGCTTCCTTGGTCGTGTCGTCTCGGGGATCGATGACTGGGGCACGAAGAACCGTGCCCTTCCATCATCGGCCACGTTGCCTTCGAACCTAGTGATCGGCCGAAGAGATGGCACAACCAACGTGACGCCTGTGACAGACGCCCGCCGCCTCGTCAGATCGCCCGGAAGTGTCGTTCGTTGGTCGCGATCGGGTCGCCGGCATTTCCCGGCGCCCGAACCTCGAGGCGAACCGTGGCGATGTCGCCGATCCGTCCACCCCGAATCGTGAGCTCGGCGACGTAGCTCACCTCGTCGGCGGTGGCCCGTCCTGACCACACTTGGGTCCGTTCGCCGCGTTGGTCGACGATCGTCGCCCACAGTTCGAAATCGGTGTCGTCGTGAGAGTCGTTGCACAGGTGAACGGAAACCCGGCTCGTCGTCCGCGACGGGATGTCGGGCAGCGGTGGATAGACGACGGGGTGGATTGGTTGGATGCCGCGCCGCACGGCGTCGAGGACCGGCCGGGGTGTCCCGTCGTGGTCGAACAGTCCTCGGTGCAGACCTGGTCCGGGTGCTTTCCACAGTCCGGCGAAGAACCCTCCGCACGGCCGGTACTTCAGGACGCGGAGGATGTCGAGCGTGGTGGCCATCACCTCTGCCTGGTACCAGCGCGAGGCGTCAGCCCACTCATCGACCGTGTCGAAGCTCGCTGGCGGCAACTGTGCCCGGAGGGCGTCGGCCTCAGCGCCCGGGGCGCTGAGCAGCGCATCGAGCCCGCCCGAGAGGTCGGCGGGGAGCGCCTGTGCGCCGAGGTCGGTCGCGAATCGCACGAGCCTTGGCAGCGTCGCCGCGAATTCGACGAGATCGGCGGCGTCCCCATCGAGCCAACCGAAGTGCAGGGCCACGTCGGAGCCAGCGAGCCGCGGAACGTGGGGTGCGACGTCGGAATGCGACACGCACGGCCGGGACGGATCGGACTTGCGGAACTCCCGAGAGATTGCCCGGTCGATCACCGTGCGGTTCCACGACGGCCACTGTTGTTGGCGGAGGTTGGGTGCGGCGGTCGTTCGTGGCTCGTTGGTGTGTGGCCGCATGTGCGCGCCCCACACGACGATCGATGGGCGATGGCCGTGCAGGTCGACGAGCTCGCGGACGTGCTGTTCGGCTCGTGCCGTTGCTCTGCGCTCCAGCAGCCCGACGAGTGGTAGGTCCTGCCAGACGAGCAAACCGAGTTCGTCGCACGCATCGAGGAACTCTCGACGGGTGACATGGCTGCGGATCCGGACCATCGTGAACCCGGCGTCTCGGATGGCCCGTGCTTCGGCGTGGAGCTCGTCAGCCGTCGCATTGGCCAGGTCGGGACGGAACGGCGCGACATTGACTCCGGCACAAAAGATGCGGCGCCCGTTCACCCGCACGATGAAGTCGGTCATCGACGTCGTCCGGAAGCCGATACGTCTCGCCACCCGGTCCGAGATCGAGCCACGCTCGGTCAGGACCGTGACTCGCAGATCGTGCAGTGCCTGGTCGCCGTGGCCGTGCGGCCACCACAGCACGGGGTCGGCAACGTCGACGGTCCACTCGAGTCGGTTCTCGCCCGCGGCGACGACCTGCTCGGTCGTGTCGTGGTGCCCGCATACCTCCGTCTGCAGGGTGATCGTCCCGGGTTCGGCAGCCAGCACGATGGCGCGAAGCTGAAGGGTGGCGCGTTTCGCGTCGGCGTCGGCGCAGATCGCTCGGAAGTGACGGATCGCGATCGGGCCGGTGTCGCTGCATTCGACCGAACCCCAGATCCCGGCGGGGTTCCAGGACGCCGGCATTGCTGGTGCGTCGGTGAACCACCCGGTCAGTGACCGTTTCGGGCCGTCGGGACGAACGTTGGGGGCCGCCACCTCAACGGCGAGCACGGAGGTGCCGGCGTACTGGGCGAGATCGGTGATCTCGAATCGATGCGTGGTGTAGTAGCCGTCCGTGGGGCCGAGATACACGCCGTCGAGGAACACGTCCGCGGCGTCGCACAGGCCCCGGAATCGAATCCACCGGCGCTGACCGTCGCCGAGTCGGGGCACGGTCAGGTCGGCTCGGTGAAGAAGCGTTCCG
This sequence comes from Acidimicrobiales bacterium, assembly GCA_020629635.1. Classification (GTDB taxonomy): domain Bacteria; phylum Actinomycetota; class Acidimicrobiia; order Acidimicrobiales; family SHLQ01; genus SHLQ01. The sequence continues at coordinate 47,712 of JAHDCX010000017.1, forward strand.
TCGTGATCGGCGAAGGCGCGTTCGGTCTGCCAGTGGCCGGGAACGGTGACGGGGGCCCAGTCGGAGTCGTCGTAGTCGGGGTCGCTGAACTGACGGAGTAGCCGCTCATTCGCGGGCGAGGCTCGCCAGTTCGCCACACCGAACGAGGTCGGTCCTTCACCTTCGGGCATCGGTCGAGGGTAATCGAGGGCGTCCACCCGATGGCTAGTGTCGAAGGCATGCTGGTCGAAACGCTCCTTCCGCTCGGCAAGCTCGATCCCGGTCTCCGTGAGCCGGACACGCCGCTCGACAGCCGTGAGTTTGCGACACTGGCGCAGCGCGCCGAGTCGGTGGGTCTCGACGCAGTGCTGGTCGAGGAAACGAAGGACGACCCGTTCCAGTTGCTCGCGCTCGGCGCCGCTGCGACCGAACGCATCGGCGTCGGGACGTCGGTGTCGATGGCGTTTCCCCGAAGCCCGACGGTCACGGCGATGTCGGCCTGGTCGCTCCAAAAGCTGTCGAACGGTCGGGCGATCCTGGGGCTCGGAACGCAGGTGCGGGCCCATGTGGAGCGAAGATTTGGGCTGCCGTGGCGGGCGCCAGCGCCATGGATGCGCGACTACATCGGCGCAATGCGTGCGGTGTGGCAGACCTGGCAGACTGGCGAGACGCTGCGCTTCGAGAGCGAGCACTACTCACTCGACCTGATGGTTCCGCTCTTCGACCCCGGTCCGATCGACCATCCCGAGATCCCGGTCCACGTCGCCGCAATCGGCCCGAACATGTGCGCCATGGCCGGCGAGGTCGCGGACGGTGTGCGGCTCCATCCGGTCTGCACGCCGCGGTTCATCGACGAAGCAGTGCTGCCTGCCGTCAGTCGTGGTGCGGCCCGATCTGGCCGGAGTCTCGATGGGTTCGAGGTGTGCATGAAGCCGCTCGTCGGCACGGCGGAAACACCCGCCGCGCTCGATTCGGTGATCAGAACCGTTCGAGCTCGCGTGGCCTTCTATCTCTCCACGCCGTCGTATCGACGGACGTTTGCGCTGCATGGGTGGGAGGGCATCGCCCGAGAGGCCTCCACCTTGTCTCGGGAGAAGCGGTGGGACGAGCTGCCCGACCTCGTGCACGACGAGATGTTGCACACCGTCGCCACGATCGGATTGCACGACGAGATCGGCGACCTGCTTCGGGACCGCTATCTCGGCCGATGCGACCGGATCGAGTTCTCGATCCCGGTCACCAGCGAGGACGACGCGGGCCGCCTCCGCGCCATCCTCGACGAGATCCGTCGCTGACCCAGCTCGTCAGGGGCAGTTGACCGCGTCGTCGAGTCTGCAGTCGTCGGTTCCGGGACCGCCGTTTCCGGTGTCTCGAGCAGGTCCGCCCCGCAGGATGTCGTCGCCGTTGTCGCCGTGGAGCTCGTCGCGTCCGGCGTTGCCGAACATCGTGTCGCGCCCGGCTCCGCCGTGGAGGACGTCGTTGCCGGCGCGTCCACGGAGGCGATCGTGGCCTCGGCCGCCGTGGAGGAAATCGTTTCCGGTGCCGCCGACGACGTGGTCTTTGCCGTCCTCGCCAAAGACTCGATCGTCATCCTTGGAGCCGAAGAGCTGGTCTCGGCCGCCACCACCGAAGACCACGTCATCGCCGCGACCACCGTCGATGTGGTCGTCGTCGCCGGTGATGCCGTCTTCGGGCAGGTCGCCGACGAGCAGATCGTTGCCGCCATCGCCGTAGATGGTGTCGGCACCCATCCCGCCGACGATCAGGTCAGCCCCGTCGAGCCCACAGACGGTGTCGTTGCCGCCCAGCCCGTCGATGAAGTCGTCGAAGGGTGTGCCGAGGATGACGTCGTCGCCCTCCGTCGGCTGTTCGCCGGCCGCGATGTCGACCGTGGGTTCGAACCCGTTGCAGGGCCGTGGCGTCGTGATGTGCGCCATCTTGGACATCTCGATGTCGAGGAAGTTGAGCGTCGGACCCCACCATTCGCCATCGGTGAGCGTGAACGCATCCTGTGTCCAATCCCAGGTTCGAGCGTCGTTGTCGGTGTCCTCGAGGATCATCCCGGAGAGGTCTTGGCGTCCGGGGCCTCCGACGACGGTGATCGTGACGTCGAAGGTCCACCGAGACGTCCAGTCGATCGAGTGGGTGATTGCCGGCGTGTAGTCGGGCCCGAAGAAGAAGGTGAGTGCGCTCACGTTGGTCGGCTGGCGATCGTCCAGCTCGACCGTGACGACGAGCTTGTCGTACTGGACGAACTCCGAGATCGGGGCATCGGGCGGACGGGAGTCGGGATGCCATTGCGGCACGATCCGCGAGATGTCGGGGATCTCGCTGTCGTTGGCTTGCGCGCCGGCGGTTGAGACGCTCAAGAGCGCTGCGAGTAGGCCGGTGATTGCCGCGATGGCGAGCTTGCCTCGACGGCTCGGGCGAGTCGGGTGCATGTCGGTCCTCTCGGTGACGATCCGCCGATCCGGTCCATCCAGAACCGATCGTCTGGACTATGGATCGGACATCCAGAAGGTGACTTGACGAAATTCACCCGTTGCCGCGTGAAATCGGCTCGCCGGGCGGAATACGCTTGATGAAGAATCGTTGAAGAAAGCTCGCGATCAAAGGAGAGGGTGTCGTGGCGGCGACGACGACGTGTGGAGATGAGGTGCGCGCCGGGGCTGGCGACGTCGCGCTCCAGGTCGGCGTGCTCGCTGGCGCGCTCGGGCTCTACCTGGCAACGCGCCGCGTCACGATGGGCTCGATCGAGCAGGCCGAGCAGAACGCATTCGACATCTTGGCGTTCGAGGCGCGTTTCGGACTCGACTTCGAGGCAGGTGCTCAGGCGCTCATCATCGACAACCCGGTCATGGTCACGCTCATGAACTGGGTGTACGTGTGGGGTCACTGGCCCGTGCTCGGCGTGACCGCCGTCTGGTTGTTCCTCAATCGCCGCGAAACCTTTGCCCGGTACCGGAACGCACTCGTGTTGTCGGGCCTGATGGGACTCGTGGTCTTCGCGCTGTACCCGGTCGCACCGCCACGCCTGCTCGACATCGGCATGGTCGACACCGTCCACGACCTGTCGAGCTCATATCAGATCCTTCAACCGCCGTCGCTCGTCAACCAATACGCGGCCATGCCGAGTTTCCACGTCGGGTGGAACGTGCTGGTCGCGATCGCGGTGTACCACGCCTCCCGCAACCCCGAACTCCGCTTCTTCGCGGCGGCGGGCCCGGTACTGATGATCGCGTCGGTCGTGTTGACCGCCAATCACTACATCCTCGATGCGGTGGCTGGCATCGCGCTGGTGGTCGTGGCGTGGGAGATCGGCGATCGTTTGGCCATTTGGACTCAGAGTCGACGGTGTGACGATCGATACACTAGAGACGATGACCACCGTCGAACGATTGCCTCTCACGCGTCAGCGGATCGCTGACGCCGCAATCGAGCTCGGCGACACCGAGGGCCTCGAGGCGCTCACCATGCGACGGGTGGGAGCCGCGCTCGGGGTCGAGGCGATGTCGCTCTACAACCACATCGCCAACAAGGAAGACCTCTTCGACGCCATGGGCGAGGTGCTCTACGGCGAGGTCATGGACGAGTTTGAGATCGACGAGTCTCTCCGTTGGCGTGAGAACGCGTTCGTGCTGGTCCGGGCCTACTACGACGTCGCCATGCGGCACCCGAACCTGTTCCCACTGATTTCGGATCGACCGTTCCCGTCGGGCACGAAGATCGAGTTCCTGCGAACGGTCTACGAGATCTTCGTCTCGGCCGGTTTCTCCAACGATGAAGCGGGCCTCATGTTCTCGATCGCATCCAACTGGCTGACCGGCACGGTCCGGTCAGAGTTGGGGCTCATGCGACGCCTCCAAGAAGACGGCATCCAGATCAGCAAAGACGATGTCCCTACGGAAATGCACTCGACGATCGACTTCATGGAGGCGTGCAGTGCATGGACTCCCGAGGATCGCCTGACACGCGGCTACGACATGTTGATCGCCGGCATCGAGATGGAACTCCAGAAGCGATCCTGAGCCGTCACCGCCGAACGTCGTGCGCTGAGCTGCGGCGGGGGAGCGGTTCGTTCAGACGACGAGCGCGTGATCGGGCTCGATTGCGTCGGGTGCTGACGCTGGTGCCGGCGTGCTTGGAGGCTCGTGCAGGCCGAACCGGTCGTGGAAGCGACGGAGGGGAGCGGGCGCCCACCAGTTCCATTCGCCCATGAGCTTCATGGCGGCAGGCACGAACAGCGAGCGCACGATCGTGGCGTCGAGCAGGATCGCCACGGCGAGGCCGACGCCGAGCACCTTGATGTCGATCGATTCGCCCGTGGCGAAGGCACCGAACACAAGGGCGATCAGCAGTGCTGCCGAGGTGATGACCCGGCCCGTGCGCTGCAGGCCCTGGACGACGGCTTCGTCGTTGTCGCCGGTCTCGTCGTGGATCTCCTTGATCCGGGACAGGAGGAACACCTCGTAGTCCATGGAGAGGCCGAAGGCGAGGAAGAACAGGAGGAACGGGTTCCAGAGCCCGATGTAGCCGTTGGTCTCGAAGTCGAGCAGGCCACCGAGATTTCCGTCTTGGAAGCCCCAGACCATGAGCCCGAACGTGGCGGTAAGCGACAGCATGTTCATCGCCAAGGCCTTGAACGGCATGATCACCGACCCGGTGAGCATGAACAGCAGGATGATCGTCGAGGTGATCACGAAGGCAAGCGCCCACGGGGTGCGCTCGAACAACGCGTCGCGCTGGTCGATCAGCATGGCTGCGGGCCCGCCGACAGACGTCTCGAAGCCGGGCTCGAGCGAGCGAAGATCCTGGACCACGTCCTCGGCGACCGATCCCTGTGCGGGTCCGTCGGGGAGGATGTCGATCACGGTGAGTTCGGTGGCGCCGATCGGACGGACCTGGGCGCCGAGCACCCCGTCGGTCGCCGACACGGTGGCGAGGTAGGTCTCGATCGCCGCAGGGTCCGCGGTCTCGGCAATGACCGTGATCGGCTCTTCGCCACCGATGGCGAATCGTTCGTCTCGCACGTCGAGCAACTGGCGCGTCTCGAGCGACTCGGGCAGTTGGTCGGCGCCGGGAATCTGCAGGCGGACGCCGGCGAAGGGGAGTGCCAGTGCGATGAGGCCGGCGGCCACGACGACGGCCACGAGGAGCGCCCGTCGTTGGACGAAGCGGGCGACCCGTCCGAAGAACGCGCCGGACTCCTTGGTGCGATCGGCCGGGGCGATCTTTTCGCCGATCAGCATGAGCAAGGACGGCAGCAGCGTGATGGCGGCGGCCATCGCCAAGAAGACCACGCCGATGGCACCCATGCCGATCGAGGGGAACACGTTGCCGTTCATCATCAGGAAGCCGCCGAGTGCGAGGGCGACCGTGATGCCAGAGAACAACACGGTGACGCCCGCAGTCTTGACCGTTCGGGTTGTCGCTGCGGTGACGTCGAGTCCGGCCGCACGTTCCTCTCGGAAGCGATAGACGACGAGGAGGGCGTAGTCGACGGCCAGTCCGATACCGAGCATCGTCGCGGCGTTGAGGGCGAAGAGCTGAACGTCGGTGACGTACGTGAGGCCCCAGAGAATGAAGAGCGTGCCCGGCACGGCGACCGACGCGACGGCGAGGGGGAGGCTCGCCGCCCGGAGGCCACCGAAGACGAACAGCGCGACGATCAACGTGACGGGCAGTGTCAGCAACTCCGCCCGCTGGATGTCCCGTTCGTTCTGCTCGACCGACTCTCGGTCGAGCACGGCGATGCCGCCTACCAGGACCTCCGGAGCCTCAACAGCCCGAAGCTCGGCTTCGACTTCCTCGACGAGCTCGGTGAACTCGTCTTCGGGGAGGTCTCGGTCGAGAACCACCGAGATGATGGTCGCCCGTTCGTCGATCGACGTGAAGAGCGGGCCCTCGTCGTAGGTGTGGAGGACCGTTCGTACATGAGCATTGCGTGAAAGTCGGTCATCGGTGTTGCGCACCTCCTGTGCGAATTGGGGGTTGGTGAGATCGATCCCGTCGTAGAGCGCCACGACGTCGGCGGCGCTCGCGCCGTACTCGGCGAGGGTCTCGTCGACGATCGCCGACTCGGTGTTCGTGTCACCCTCGGCAACGGTTTCGAATCGTTCGACGGCGTTGCCGCCGAAGACGACGGCGATGGTGACGAACGCAAGCCAGGCCGCAAGCACGGTCTTGGGGCGGTGGACGACGGCGTTGGCGAGTCGGCTGAACATGGGTCTGCGTACGCTCCAGGTGGAAGGGACTTACTCCGCAAACTTACGAAGTAAACTTATATCGTAAGTCGTACAGACTTACACAGTAAGCGTCAAGTGGATCGCGTCGATTTCTGGTGTGACGTCGGCCTCAGCCCCGACGAAACCGGCGGCGAAAGAGCGCTAACGCGTCGGGGAGTGGAGAATCGTCTCGTCGACGACGGGGCCTTCCGGGACGCGGAAGAACGCGGCCAGGACGAATGCGGCTGCTGCGCCGATCGTGAGGAGTGCGCCCAGCGACGTTGCTTCGGCGAACGGGCCCCCGAGCAGGTTGGCGAACGGAACGACGCCACCGAAGGACAGCACCCAGATCGCGGCGACCCGGCCGCGGATGGACGAGTCGACGTGTTCCTGCCAGGCGACGGCCAACGCGGTGGGGAGCGTGAAGTAGAAGAGGGCGACGAGGAAGATGGCGACGTACGCAATGCCGATCGAGCGGATCGTCGACAGCCAGAAGAGGCTCAGGCCAAAGCCGATGAGCGTTCCACGGATCACGAGCATCCGAGGCGCCCGCAAGAGCACCGTTCCTACCATCAACGCGCCCAGCAACGCTCCCGCCCCGAAGACCGCATAGAAGCGGCCGTACTCGCTGCTGCGCGAATCGACGCCGAGGTTGACCTCGGCGATCGCGGGCAGCTGCCCGATGAAGGGCAGGCAAAAGAAGGCGAACAGCGCCATCAGCCCGAGTGGTCGGCCGACCTGCGGTGCCCGGTGCGCGACCCGCAGTCCGCCGAGCATTCGGTCGGACAAGGACCGCGAGACCGCCGTGGCCGGCGGAAGGTCGAGTCGAGAGATGGCGACGATCACCACGAGGTAGAGGAGCGCATTGAGCGCAAACACTTCGGCGAAGCCGAACGTGGCCGTCAGGACGCCACCGATGGCCGGACCGATGATGCGCGAGCCATTCGTCTGGACCGAGTTGAGCGAGACCGCCGCCTTCAGGTTTGCTTCGCCCGCCACGAGCGGCAGGACCGACGTGAACGCGGGTGCATACAGACCCTGGCCGAGACCGATCACAAAGACGAGCAGAAGGAGCAGCGACTCGCTGATGCCGTCGTCGATGAGGAAGCCGGCCAGCACGAACGTGAACGCCATCTGCCAGATCTGGGTCGACATGAGCAGCGTGCGTCGGTTGGCCGTGTCGGCGAGCGATCCACCGATCAGGCTCAAGAAGCCGAGCGGGCCGAGTTGGGCGAAGATGATGTACCCGAGAAACGCGTTCGATTCGGTGAGCTCCCAGCCGAGCACGCCAAGCGCGGCGAACTGCATCCAGCGGCCAGAGTTGGAGATCAGCGAGGCGATGAAGAGCAGGCGGAAGTCCGGCACCGAAAGCGCATCGCGGGCAGAGCCGGTCTGCTGTGGTGGTGCCGATGCCATCTCTCGCACCGTACGAGGGTGCCCCTCGGTTGCTGTCGACGTGTGACCGAAACGTCGACGCAGGCTCGTCAGGTCAGCCGAGAGAAAACAGTCGGTACGGAGCGTCGTCTTTTTCGTACTGCATGATGAACCGCTCTCGGTGCCCTCTGCTCTCCACGACCTCGATCTGTTGGGTCAGTGGTTCGGAGACTGACCAGAGGACGCCGTCGAAGTCCCATGCGTCGGTGAACCACGGTTCGATGACGTCGAGCAGGCGGTGGTCCATGCCGTCCGCGAGTCGAGAGGTCCGGATCCAGAACGAGATGACGACTTCGTAGTCCTCGTACCGGTGGTCGCTCGTGGGCGTCACCGTCGTCTTGGTGAAGTACCTCGAGGTGATCGGGAAGAGGTAGGTGCAGCCGAGACAGGTGGTGTTGGCCGCGTCGAACACGGTGAAGGTGAACCCCTCGCGCCTGATGTGCTCCTGCTCGTGGCGGTCGAGGTCTGCATAGTTGCCGTCGAGCGTGAAGTCATCGGCCGGCCACGTCGACTGTTCCCACACGCGCAGGAAGTCCTTCGACTCCATGACCGCCTCGTAGTCCGGCTCAACGTCGCCGACGGTCAACGGGCGGATCGTGAACTCGTCGGTCGAGATCCCATCAGGGATGCGCGCGTCAGGATTCCAAAAGATCATGCCCTCACCATTATCGGGGTCAAGTCTCAACAAGTAACAGGTCGGGGGCGGGCAGCACCTGTTACTTGTTGAGACTTGACCCCACGAAGTTGGCGAAGGCGGTGGGGTGGCTGCGATGGGCGCCGTGGCCGGCGTTGGGGATCGTGATCACGCTGGCGTCGGGGATTTCGTCGGCCAACTCGTCGACGGCGCGGATGTGTTCGGGCATCGACGCATCGCCTTTGCCGAGCGCGACCTTCGCCGTGATGTCGAAGGGCTCGAACGGTGCCGCCCGGCGACCAGCGGCCAGGTCGATCTGCAGCGCAGGGCCCTCGGCGAGGTACATCGCTCGAACCGACTCCGTCGTCCCCTCCCACGCGGCTCGCCCGATGATCACGTCATGGAATCGGCGCACGCTCTGCTCTGGCGTTTCGCCGTCGAGCAGGCAGAGATCGTCGGGCCACCAGTCCTTCCATCCGGTCGGAGGTTCGAACGCACCGATCGACGCAAATCGCTCCGGCGCCACGGACGCCGCCGTCAAGGTGGTGAGGGCGCCGATCGAATGGCCAACGACGGTCGCAGGTTTGTCGGGCGACACCTCGTCGACGATCGTCAACAGGTCGGCGACGTGGCGTTCGAAGTCGCGTGGTGGGCCCACGTCGAGTGACTTGTTGTAGCCGCGCCGGTCGTAGAGCACCGACGAGATGCCGTCGTCGGCCAATCGGCGGGCGACGCGGCGGAAGGAGTTGTGCCGGTCGAGCGCGCCGTGGACGAGGATGACCGTTGCGGTGGGGTCGGCGGCGTCGATCCGCTGGAGGTGGAGGTCGCTCACCTCGTCAGGCGGTGGCGGTGAGCGCCGTCTGCATCGTGTCGAGCATACGGGCGATCTCCTCGTCGGTGATCACGAGTGGCGGGCACATGGCCAGGCGGGTGATGACCGGCCGGACGATCACTCCGTGCTCGAGCATCAGGTCGCGAACCGGGGTCGTGTCTCGGCCAACTTCGGCGCCCCACACGGCACCCGCACCGCTGAACGAGTGGATCAGCCCGTCGTCCTGCATCGCCTGCAGGCCAGCGCTCATCTGCTCACCGATCTCGCGCGACCGTTCGACGAGGCCTTCACGTTCGATGATGCCGATGTTCTCGATCACCGCAGCCATGCCAGCGGGGTGGCCCGAGTACGTGTAGCCGTGGCGAAGCATCGCGCCGCGACCCTCGAGTTCGGCCGAGACGTCACGGCTCACCACCACGCCCGAGACCGGCTGATAGCCCGAGGTGACGCCCTTGGCGAAACTCATCATGTCTGGCGTGACTCCGAACGTCTGGCTGCCGAACCACTCGCCGGTCCGCCCGAACCCACAGATCACTTCGTCGTGCAACAGCAGCGCGCCGTGATCGTCGCACAGTCGGCGGAGCGACTCGAGGTAGCCCTCTGGCGGCGGAAAGACGCCGCCGGCTCCTTGGAGTGGCTCGGTGAGGACGGCGGCGATGCGCGGGCCGTGCTCCGAGAAGATCGACGCCATCGCTTCGATGTCGTCGGCGGGTGCCTCCATGAAGTGGGGGACGAGGTCGCCCCAACCGGTGCGGTTCGGCTCGATCCCCTGGGCGGACGTGCCGCCGAAGTTCGTGCCGTGATAGCCCCGGGTTCGACGGACGATGATCTGCTTGTCGTGGTGGCCGCGTTCTTGCTGGACGAGGCGCGCGAACTTCAGCATCGTGTCGATCGCCTCGGAGCCCGAGCAACCGAAGAAGACGCGTCCGTCCGGATGAGGCGACACTGCAGCGACCGCCTCGGCCGCACGAGCAGCGACGTCGTTCGTGAACGGGGCGAACGTGTTGTAGGTGGCGAGCGTGCCGAGCTGGTCGGTGATCGCCTTGATCAGATCTTCGTGGCCGTGCCCGACCTGGCAGTACCAGAGACTCGCCAACCCGTCGATGTAGTCCTTGCCGGTGTCGTCCCAAAGGGTCGACCCCTTCGCTCGGACGACGTTGATGAAGTCCCCCTCGGCCTGCGCGGGATCCGAGAAGGGATGCAAGAAAGCAGTCATGCCAAATCATGCCACGCGGGCTCCCTCACCGGGATCTGTGGACGCCCAGCCCCGAATGGCCGGGCTGAGCGTCCACAGAAGCCCGTCAGAACGAGGCGAAGGCCGCGGGGATGTCGGACGGGCCGGCGACCCGAGCGAGGCGGGCGCCGATCGTCGAGGCGAAGTCGATGGCGTCGGCGTCGTCGTCGGCCGGAGCGATGATCAGGACGTCGTCGACCGCCCGAAGCGCGACGACGGGGTCAGACCCCGAGGTCACGCGGCAATCCGACAGCACGACGATGTGGCGGCGTTGAGCACCGGTGCGGTCGAGCTGGTCGCACGCGGTCTTCAACGCAAGCGCCAGGTTGGTCTGCCCCGATCCGCGCATCCCCAAGATGTCGTCGACGGTCTCGTCGATGCGCCGGCGGTCGCTCGGGCCGCACACCACCACGGCCTCATCATTGAACGCGACGATCGTGTGGTGCTCCGGCGCGCGGTGTGCTGCGGCTGCGGTGGCCACGGCTGCAGTCGCCAGGCGTGCACCAGACATCGATCCGCTCCGGTCGATGACGAGGGCAACCGCGGTGTCGGGTGCTGCCCATCGACGAACGAACAGCTCCGACGTCGTCGGTGGGGTCTTGGTGGCTCGGGCTCGAAGAATCCCGTCGAGGCTCGCATCGATGTCGAGGTCCGATCCGTCGTGGTCGAGGCGAGCCGTTTCGATCCGGCCGACGCCTCGCCGCGGTGCGCCCCGTGGGCGGCCGAGGTCGAGTGCGATGCGGCCGGCGAGGGCACGAGCGAGCGCTCGCAGCCTTTCGTCGGTCGCCGTGGACATCGCCGCCAGAAGGGCGAGCGTGGCGTCAGGGTCCTGAGCCAGGGCCTCTTCGACGGCGGTCTCGTCGAGCTCGCCGACCTCGGGGGACATTGCGTCGAAGCCCTCCACCGCACGCAGTTGGCTGCGGGGTGTGGTCCGCGATTGCTCGTCAGCCAGCTGCTCGCGGGCGGACGGGCCCTCGTGCGTACGGCCGCTGTCGTCGCCCCCGCCCGGAGGGCTCAGGCTTTTCCCGGGTCGTCCGGAGAAGCGGGGTCTTCGTCGGTGCGTGGGCGGGTGGCGGCCCACAGCTCGGCGACGATCTCTTCGGCGGTGCGAGGCGACGACTCGAGCACTCGGATCCTTCCGCTCAGGGCCATGAGCGCCGCGTCGAGACCGATCGCTTCGGTGTGGGCGTCGGGCCGAAGTGCGGCGAGCTCGTCGGCGATCAGGACCAGGTCGATGGCGCCTCTGACCGACGACCCGATCCGGATCTCGGGGTGGTCGCGGGTGGCGCGGGTCGCCTCGACGGCTCGTGCGGCGAGCAGCCCGGACTGGTTCGTCTCTTGCGCGACCACGTCGAGCTCGTCGTCTTCGGACTGATAGTCGAAGGCCAACCGGCAGACCCGGTCGTACACCGCGCCGGAGATGCGGGCGGTGCCGACCGCGTCGAACGGATTCATCGCAGCGACGAAGCGGAAGCCGGGGTCGGCCACGATCGTGCCCATGCGCGGGACGGTGATCTCGCCCTCGCTCATCACGGTGATCAACAGGTTGAGGGTCTCCTCGGGGATTCGATTGATCTCTTCGACGTAGAGCACGCCGCCTCGCTGCATCGCGTCGACGAGCGGTCCGGGCACGAAGACCTCCGGGTCGTACCCGGCGTCGAGAACCCGGGACGGATCGAAGTGACCGGCGAGGCGCGCCGGGGTGAGTTCGGCGTTGCCTTCGACGAACACGAGCGGCGTGTCGCCGCCGGCACACAGGGCCCGAAGCAGCGTCGTCTTGCCGGTGCCGGGCGGACCTTCGAGCAGGACATGACGGCCGGCCGCCAGCGCGGCGACGACGAGCTCGATCTCTCGACGGCGCCCGACCACACGGAGGCTCGACCATTCGACGATTGCCGTGTTCCAGTCGCTCATCAGACTCCCGTCGTCATGCCCGCGTCCACCGGGATCACCGCGCCGGTGATGCCCGACGCATCGGGCCCACACAACCATGCGATCGATCCGGCCACCTCGTCGGACGAAAGCAAACGGCGGTTGAGGTGATGTGTGGCGAACTCGTGTGGTGACGCGAGTCCGTAGATGCGAGCGCTCTCGGCCAACATTGCCGTGTCGGTCGATCCCGGGCTGACGGCATTGGCCGTGACGCCCGAGTCGGCGAGGTCGGCGGCCAATCCGCGGGTGAGCCCGACCACGGCCGCTTTCGAGGCGTTGTAAGCGGCGATGCCCGGATTGCCGGTCTGGGCCGCCGCCGAGGCCACCAGCACGACGCGGCCATCGCCGGCGTCGAGCATGGGCGGGACGACGGCGCGGATCAGGTTTCGGGCGCCGCCGACGTTGATGTCGAACTGGACGTTCCACGCCTCGTCGCTGGTCTCCCAGATCGGTTGACCGCCGGCGATGACCCCGGCGGCATGGATCGCCGCATTGAGCCGACCGAAGCGGTCGAGGCCGACGTCGACCGCCGCCGCAACATCGTCCGGTGACCGGACGTCGCCAACGTGGTCGATGCCGTCGAGTGCTGCAGCAAGCGTCCGGAGCTCGGCACCCGTCGCGAGTGGATAGCCGAGCGCGTCATCGTCTGCGCAGCGATCGACCAGGACGACGGCCCATCCGTCGCGGGCGAGCCGACGGGCGGTCGCCGCACCGATCCCGCGTGCCGCACCCGTGATGAGCGCAACCGGACGTTCTTCAGCCATGCCCAGACCCTACGCAACCCGGCTTCTGTGGACCCGGAGCCGCGCCATGTGGGCCTGAGCGTCCACAGAAGCCGAGATGCGATTGCACGGATTCTCAATCTCGTGGGAATGTTGTGACCGAGGACACAACAGGGGAAAGAAGGACTCGGACATGCCAATTCAGACACGTGGTGCCGTCATGCCAGAGATCGGCGGCGATTGGGAAGTGGTCGACATCGAGTTCGACGACCCACAGCAGGGCGAGGTGGCGATCGAGATGACCGCCTCGGGGATGTGCCACTCCGATGACCACGTGAAGACCGGCGACATCCCGGTGGCGATCTATCCCTTCATCGGCGGGCACGAGGGTGCGGGCGTGGTGAGCGCCGTCGGACCGAACACCCCGGGCTTCGAGGTCGGCGACCACGTCGTCATGTCGTTCCTGCCTGCGTGCGGCAAGTGCCGCTGGTGCTCGTCGGGCATGCAGAACCTGTGCGATCTCGGCGCAACGCTGCTCGCTGGCTCCCGCGCCGACGGCACCATGCGTGCTCGGGTCGACGGCAACGAGGTCGGGCAGATGTGTGGCATTTCGACGTTCTGTGAAACGACCGTGACCGCCGTGGATTCAGTCGTGAAGGTCGCCAAGGACATTCCGCTCGACAAGGCGTGCCTCGTTGGATGTGGCGTGGGTACCGGTTGGGGTTCGGCGGTCAACTCGGCAGAAATTCGCCCTGGTCAGACCGTCATCGTGATGGGCATCGGCGGCATCGGCATCAACGCCGTGCAGGGAGCGAAGCACTCGGGTGCGATGAACATCATCGCCGTCGATCCAGTGGAGATGAAGCGCGAGACCGCCGAGCAGCTCGGTGCCACGCACAGCTTCGACAACATGGCCGCTGCGACCGAGTTCGCTCAGTCGGTGACCAACGGTCAGGGCGCCGACTCGGTCATCGTCACGACCGGCGTGCTGCAGAACGAGCACGTCCAAGAAGCGTTCACCGCCACCCGCAAGGCCGGCACGGTGGTCGTGACCGGCCTCGGCAACCTCATGGAATCGAAGGTCGACATCCCGGCCGCCGAACTCACCCTCTTCCAGAAGCGCATTCAGGGCTCGATCTACGGCGCCTCCAACCCGCACCGCGACATCCCCTGGATGCTCGACATGTATCAGGGCGGCATGCTCAAGCTCGACGAGCTCGTCACCCAGACCTACACGCTCGACCAGATCAATGAGGGCTACGCCGCCATGCACTCCGGTGAGAACATCCGCGGCGTGATCATGTACTAGCGCAGCTATTCGGACTCGTCGGTGCGGTCGTCGAGTTCGGCGGCTCGCTTGTCGAGCTCGGCTTCCCACTCCTGGAGACGACGTTCTCTGGCGGCCTGCGACTCCGACGATGGCTCACTCGGTTGGGTCGTCGCACGCCACGCATCGGAGTCCTCGATACCGCGAGGCGCGGGTTTGCGGTCCTGGTAGGTGAGCGTTGGTCGGGTGCTGGTCGATCCGGGACTGAAGCCGGCGTTGGCCGGTCGCCCGAGGGCGACCCACGCCACTCCGCCGACGGTCGGGAAGATGAGCACGAGGAAGAGCCAGGCCATCTTGTCGAGGTTGCGGATCAGGATCCGGTCCGTGGCGATGACGTCGAGCACGGCCCACACCCAGAACGCGAGCGCCGCCAATCCGAAGAGACCTGGAGCGAAACGAACCATGTCTCAGTGTGTCGGATCTTCACCCCGCCCGCTTGATCGAGACACCGTGACCGGGAGAAGGGGGCCGAGGGTCCGCTCGGTCGCGCAGCCTCGCCAGACCCCGACTCCGTAGCTGAGGTCGTCGACAAGGTGGAGCGCGGTCCACTGGAGCGGATCGAGCTTGGGTCGTTGTTGGACCCAGTCGACCGCAACTGGCAGCAGGGCCGCAAGCGCCGTCACCTGGGCGCGACGACTGAACACCGAAGCCACCGCGAGGATCGGCCACCACTCGCGACGAGCTGCGTGGGCCACCCACCGACCGGCGTTGGCGTGACCGGTGAGCCCGAGGCGGACGGCGACCCGAGGGTCCTCGGCGTGTTCGCCGATCTCACGCCGGAAACGCCAGAGCGAGATCGCCAGCGGCAACAGCGCGAGCAGGCGACCTCGTCCTCGTGCGAGCGCGGCGACCGACCAGACCGCTGCGCTCCAACCATGGACCCGGAGCGGGGCGACGGCATCACCATGGCGGCTATGCAGGGAAGCTGCTGAGGAGCCGTAGCCGACGCGCTGTCGTGCGAACGCCATGAGACCTCGACGATTGGCGTGGCCAGCCTGGACGGTCGGTTCGTACCGAACGGATCCCCCGGCGCCGACGAGCCGCCAGATCAGGTCGACGTCTTCGCCGAAGCGGAGGTTCTCGTCGAATCCGCCAACGGCATCGAAGGCCGAACGGCGCACGGCGAGCACCGCGGCAGGAACGTAGGAGGGCGCCCCGCCGGGCCGGACGTTGCCGGGCCGATCTCCCATGTCGAGTGGCGAGCGAACGGTTTCGTAGTTGTCGATCACCGACGGTGAGTCACGTTGGTGTCTGACCGCGATGCGACTGGATCGGACTCGGGGGGCGGCGGCGGCGACGTCGGGGTCGGCGAAGTGGCGGAGGAGGGCGTCGATGGAGGCCTTGTCGATGGTGGCGTCGTCGTCGACGAACACGATGACGTCGGCCGTCCCTCGGGCGGCGCCGCGGTTTCGGGTGGCGGCGGGCCCGGTGCGGTCGGGGTCGTGCTCGACGATGCTCCGCTCGATGACCGGCTGATGGGTGGCGTCAGTCGTCGGTACGACGATGTCGTAGTTCGGTGGGGTCGCATCCGAAGGAGGAAGTGGGTGGGCCGCCGCGGCGTCGACAAGGGTGCGAGCGACCCGGCCGTCGAGCTCGTCGGCGACCAACTCGCCCCCGAGGAGGCGCTGTGCACGTTCGAAGGCGCCCGGCGCGAGTCGCAGGATCCGAAGGGGTACGCCGCCGATCATCGTGCGGTGTGTTGCGTCCACGCGCAGGCCGTCGGCCGCCGAGATGCCGTAGTCTCGGGGCAGCGGAGTCGTCGCCATGCGGAGGCCGAGTATACGTTTCCGCGGATAACGTTTCTCTCGGGAGGACACCGTGGACCAGTTCGACACCCCCCAGGCCGACATCGAAGAACCACTCGCAGAGGCCACCGACACCGTCGACGGTGACGTGACCGCCGACGAAGAGATCGATGACGTGCTTGTCGAGGAGATCTCGATCGACGGGATGTGCGGCGTCTACTGACGCCATCGCCAATGCTCGATGAGCCCTGGCAGCGCAGCCGACAGGTCGGGCTACGACCCGAACCATTCGGCGCGCTCGCCTACCACTTCGTCACGCGGCGGCTCGTGTTCTTGAAGACACCCGACCTCGTCGACCTCGTCGAGGACCTCGAGAATCACGACACGGTCGCCGACGCACTTGCCCACGCACCCGCGATCGACTCCGAGCGCAGCCGCCGGTCGCATCTCAAGGCACTCGAATCGCTCGCCGAGTCGGGCGTGATCGAACCAAACAAGGAATCCGTGACGTGAGCCCCGCCCCCCTGACCGAGCAACTGAAGCTGGGCCTGGACGCACCCATCTGTCTTACCTGGGAGCTGACTTACGCCTGCAATCTCGATTGCGTGCACTGCTTGTCGGCGAGTGGTCGTCGCGACCCGAACGAGCTCAGCACCGAGGAGTGCTTCGCCGTCATCGACGAGCTGCACGACCTTCAGGTCTTCTACGTGAACATCGGCGGCGGTGAGCCGATGATCCGGCGCGACTTCCACCAGATCGTCGACCGGGCGATCTCGAAGAACGTCGGCGTGAAGTTCTCGACGAACGGGACGTTCCTCGACGCCGAGGCGGCCCGCCGCTTTGCCGACATGGACATGCTCGACATCCAGGTCAGCCTCGATGGCATCGATGCGCACACAAACGATGCCGTCCGTGGCGAGGGCAGTTGGGCGAAGGCCCGCGAGGCGATGGAGCATCTCGCCGCGGCGGACTTCGGCGAGTTCAAGATCTCGATGGTCGCGACCCGGCACAACGCCGATCAGCTCGACGAGTACAAGGCGCTCGCCGACGCCTATGGCGCTCAGCTGCGGCTCACTCGACTCCGACCGTCGGGCCGTGGGGTTGAGAGTTACCACGACCTGCGGCTCACCAACGACCAACAGATCGACATCCACCGCTGGCTTCTCGATCGGCCCGACGTCCTGACTGGGGACTCGTTCTTCCACTTGAACGCCCTCGGCGAATCGCTGCCCGGTCTCAGCATGTGCGGCGCCGGACGCATCGTGTGTCTGATCGACCCGGTCGGCGACGTGTACGCCTGCCCGTTCGTGATCCACGACGAGTTCAAGGCCGGCAACGTCCGGGACCCCGGCGGGTTCACGAACGTGTGGCGAGAGTCGGATGCCTTCCTCGCTATGCGCGAGCCGCAGAGTGCTGGGGCATGTGCATCGTGCGGGAGCTACGACGCGTGCGGCGGCGGCTGTATGGCCAGCAAGTTCTTCACCGGACTCCCGCTCGATGGTCCGGATCCCGATTGCGTGCACGGCCACGCCGACGAGGCCCTCGCCGCAATCGCCCCCGACGAACGCCCGAAGATGACGGTCGACCACAGCAAAGGCGTCCCCGTCGTCCTGGGGTCAGGTCCCAACAAGTAACAACTCGACCAGTTGGGCGACGGCGGTCGCCAACAGCGCGTGGCCTGCTGCAGCCGACGCCGTGGAAGGGTCGCCGAGAACGCCGTTGCTCGAGACGGCCTTGACGCCTCCAGCTTGCAGCGAAGGCATCAACTCCGCCAACGATGTCGTGTTGCCGGGTTCGGCGAACTCGGATCGAACCCGATCAGGTTCGATGGCCATCATGATCGAGGTCTCGGTGTGGCCCGCGTGAGCATCAGCGTCGGGAAACCGCGGCGCAAACCACGCGACGTCTCGCCCCTCGGAATCGAGGAGTCGGCATGCAGCGTCGACCCCAGGCACGTTTCCGCCATGGCCGTTCACGAAGACGAGCCGTCCATACGGCGGAATCGCCGAACGCCCAAGCTCGACGAGCACGGTGGTGAGGGCTGCCGTGCCGATCGAGAGGGTCCCCGAGAACCCAGCGTGTTCGCCAGATGCGCCGTAGGCCAGCGCTGGTCCGACGGTCGCCGCCTCGTCCCCGACCTGGCGAAGCGCACGGCGGCAGAGCTCGACCGCGATGACCGTGTCCGTGTCGACCGGCAGATGCGGTCCGTGTTGTTCGCACGAGCCGAGCGGAATCAGCAACGTGGCGGGTCCCGTCGACGCCTCGGGCCAGGTCTGGTCCGCGAGCCAGGTCACGCGGAGAGACGTGGTGGGGAGAAGTCGTCCGGGATCAGAACGTCGTCCGGCGAAAGCTCGGAGGCCGCCGACTTCCCGAGCCCGAGGAGCGTCGAGTCGAGGCCACCCCGAAGCACGTCGAGCACGTTCTCGACGCCCGCCTGTCCGTTGGCGGCCAACCCCCAGAGGTAGGCGCGACCGATCATCACCGCATCCGCACCGAGGGCCAGCGCCTTGGCGACATCGGAACCGCGACGGATGCCCGAGTCCATGAGGATCTGGATCTGACCGGACACCGCGTCAGCGACCTCGGGCAGGACACGGATCGGGGCGGGCGTGCCGTCGATGTTGTTGCCGCCGTGGTTCGACACCGAGATCGCGGTCGCACCTGCGTCGACTGCCCGGCGTGCTTCGTCGGCCCGGCCGACGCCTTTGACCATGAACTCCCCACCCCATTGCTCCCGGAGCCAGGCGACGTCCTCCCAGGACGGTGGCGGCGTGCCCATCCACTCGCCGTACGCCTCGAAGAAGCCGGGCACCGGGCGATCGCCGAAGGTGTAGTTGGGGACGCCGAGATCGGGAAGTTCGCCACGTCGAGCCCAATCCAGCAGCCACTGCGGGCGGGTCAACACGTCGGGTGCATGCGAGAGCGCGGTCTTGAGATCGATCGATTGCGGGATGGCTGGTGATCCCCAGTCGCGGCCGTGCGAGAACGACCAGTCGAGCGTGAGGATGACGCCAACCGCACCGGCGGCACGGGCACGTTCGAGGCGGCCGATCATCGAGTCCTTGTCGCCCGCCCAGTAGATCTGGAAGAAGACCTGCGAGCATTCGGCGCAGACGTCTTCGATGGGTTTGGATCCGAACGAGCTCAGCCCCATCGGAATGCCCCGGGCGGCTGCGGCTCGGGCGACGGCCACCTCGCCGTCGGGGTGAACAGCCTGCACGCCGGTCGGCGAGATCATGATCGGCATCGACGCGTGCTGGCCCATGATCGTCGTGTCCATCGAGCGTTCGCCCGACTGTCCGGCGGTGACGGGTCGAAAGCCCAGCTCGTCGAAGCTCGACACGTTGTCGCGCATCGAGATGCCGGCCTCGGCGCCGCCGATGATCGCCCCGTAGACAGAGCGCGGAAGTCGCTTCTTCGCCCGCTCCTGCGCGATCGCCACCGTCTCGAACCAGTCGTTGCTCACCGTGCCTCCCGGCTGATCAGCGTACGGCTTCGGCTCGTGCCGCCTCGATCCGACGGGTGGTGAGCTTTGGTCCGGCGAACACGAGCAGCGGGATGTGGAGCACAGCTGCGACGATCCACGGGGCCCGCAGTGCGGCACCACGGCTCGCGCCCCAGGCCTCGGCGATGGCGATGATCACCCCGCCGAGGAGCGCCCCGAACGGGATCATGCCCCAGGCGAAGAAGCGGTAGACGCTGTTGACCCGCCCGAGGAGTTCGTCGGGGATGATCGTTTGGCGAAGGCTCACCGTGATCACGTTCCACAGAACGGCGCCGAGCATGAAGACGGCAAACATGACCCACGCGAGCACGGGGCTGGAGGTGAGGCCGATGATCAGGGTGGTGAGCCCGGCGAGGGTGATCGTGAGCCAGAGTGAGGCGCCGGGTCCGATCGTCTTGGAGATCCGCGAGGCCGTCCAACCGCCGATCAAGCCGCCGAGCGCGCCGCCGGTGTTGATGAGCGCGAACGCCGCCGCACCCGCACCGAGGTTCTCTTGTGCGAACAACACGAAGGTCGAGGTCCCGACAAACGACAGCAGGTTGAACAGTCCGAGGATGATGGCGAGGGGCCGGAGGAAGTCGTGGTTCCAGAGCCAGGCGAATCCCTCCTTCATCTCCGCCACGAACTTCTGCCGCGGACTGAGGCCATCGTCGACTGGGGCAGCCGAAGGCGCCGGCGCGGCCTTCGGGATGGCGGCGATCAGGACAGCGGCGATACCGAACGTCACGGCGTCGAACCCGAAGGGCACCGCGAAGGCGATCACGAGCATCGCCGAACCGAGCAGCGGTCCGATGACGGTGTTGGCGACCTGTTCGATCCCCCAGAGCCGTCCGTTGGCCTTCTCGAGATCGTCGGAGTCGACGAGCGACGGCATGATCGTCTGCGCGGCGTTGTCGTAGACGACCTCCGCGCACCCGAGCAGGAGCGTCGCCGCCAAGAGCACGAGGTAGGCGATGATCTCGGTGTCGACCACCACACCCGAAGCCACCTCATCCGATGACGGCAGCGCGTCCCGGCGAAGCCACACCACGGCGGTGACGACCATCGTGATCGCGAATCGAATCTGATTGGCGGTGATCATCAGCTGGCGTCGCTCCATCCGGTCGGCGAGCACGCCGGCGGGCA
Organism: Acidimicrobiales bacterium; assembly: GCA_020629635.1. Lineage (GTDB taxonomy): Bacteria > Actinomycetota > Acidimicrobiia > Acidimicrobiales > SHLQ01 > SHLQ01. Next base: position 68,405 of record JAHDCX010000017.1, read on the forward strand.
ACGTCATGAACAGCCAGGGCAGTCGTTGTGCCACGACGACGAGCGCGATCAACACCGGGTTGCGGGTGACCGCAGAGGCCAGCCACGGATACGCAATCGTGCCGACGCCGTCGCCGAGGTTCGACAGCGTCGATGCACTGAAGAGCAGGCGATACGACCGCCCGAGAGATGATCCCGCCTTCGGGTTCTGCTCGATGTTGGTCATGATCGCTCCTCAGGGTCGGGCAATGACGGAAGTTCGGTTGCGTAGACGGAGGCGACGAATCCCCAGACCGTGTCGCCTCCGCGTTCGAGTCGGGTGAAGTCCTCGGCCAGAGCGACCACAGCGTCGAAGAACTCGCCGGCTCGATCGGCCGGGATCCGGGCGTGTCGAAGCGTCGCCAGCACGTGCTCGCCGGGGGTGTTGCGCGAATCGTGCAGCGCCTTGGTCAGAAAGCCGTTGCGTGGCGTCGCCTCGATGCCCTCGGGTGACGCGATCATCCGAACCGTCCGGCCGGTTCGGCCGTAGAAGCGCTCCTCGATCGCCCGGACCTTGCGTGTGCGGACGACTCGAAGGAGCCCGGCGTCGACGAGCACGTCGACGTGATGGGCGATCGACCCACGCGGTCGGTCGAGCGAGGCTGCGAGCTCGGTCACAGTCGCCGCGCGTTCGAGCACGAGGTCGAGGATCTGGAATCGGACCTCGTTGCCGAGCGCCTTCATCTGCGCGGGTGTGGAGGCGATGACCTCGTCGTCGAGCTCGTAGTCGGGGGTCGTGTGCGGGTGCATTTCATCCGGCATGTGTCGAATGTTCGGAAAAAGTCGGACGTTCGTCAAGTCGATTGACCGACGTCATACCCCGTTCACACGGCGTAGACAGAGGCGAAACTCCCGTTTCCTAGCGTCAGGCCTACGACCACGGCCCAGCACTCAAGGGCGAAGTGCTGGAGTCCCCGGGTCATGCCATACCTCGCGACTCCGTTCCGGTGTCTGCGATCCGTCGTCGACACCGGCGCCGGGAACGGCGTGGCCCGGGCGCCGTGGTGGCCAACCGCGTGACGGGTGTCTCGGGCGCGCACACGGCGTTCACATTCACGCGACATGGGCGACATGTGGGATGCCTATGGTGATTTCCACGGCGTCGCCAACGGTTCGAAAGGACCGGAGGCGCCACGTCTGAACCGACCTGGGTTGCGCCGCTTGGTGACCCGGAACACGCCTTCTTTCCCCTCAGGTAGTGTTCCGCCTCACTGGCGGCGTGACCCCGGCGGCTCAGCTGTCGGAGGTTCCTCGAAGCTCCACCGCCGTGGCGTCGACCGCAGCGAGAATCCGGGCGTAGCCGGTGCAGCGGCAGAGGTTGCCGGAGAGCCCGATCTTGATGTCCTCGAGCGATGGGTCGGGGTTGCGGTCGAGAAGTGCTTGGGCCGACATCAGCATGCCTGGAGTGCAGAATCCGCACTGGACGCCACCGGTGGCGAGGATGTTGCGTTGCAACGGGTGGAGCTCATCGCCGTCGGCCAGCCCCTCGACCGTCGTGATCTCCCGGCCTTGCGCCTGAACGGCGAGGTACGAGCACGAGTTGATCGGTTGCCCGTCGAGCAGGACCATGCACGCGCCGCACTCGCAGTCGTCGCATCCTTCCTTGGTGCCGGTGAGGCCGATCTCGTTGCGGAGCACGCCCGAGAGGTTGCGGCTCGTGTCGATCGCGACCGGGTAGGGGACACCGTTGACGGTGAGTTCGATGGCGTTGATGTCGGTGCTCATGCGACGGCTCCCACTCCGAGGGCTCGATTGACGGGGACGGCGATGGTCTCGCCCATGGCTCGACGGGCGGCGGCGTCGACGGCACGCCGGGCCATGACGCCGATTGTGTGGCGGCGATAGGCGTCGCTGGCTCGAAGGTCGCTGATCGGTGTGGCCTGCTCGGACGCAGCGGTGGCCGCCGCGACAGCCGCATCGTCGATGGTCGACCCCACGACTGCGTCGAGGCCGGTCACTTCGAGGATCGTCGGAGCCACGGCGGTGAGTGCCACGCGGACCGTCGACACAGTGTCGCCGTCGAGCGTGACCGCTGCAGCGGCGCCGACGACGGCGATCTCCATCGCTCGCCGGTATTCGAGGCGAACATACGCGCTGCCAGAGGCGGCGGGCCGATTGGGGATGAGCAGGGCAGTACAGAGCTCGTCGGCGTTGGCACTGGTCGAGCCGGGCCCGGTCCAGAGCTCGTCGAGGCTGACCGAGCGGGTCGCATCGACCGAGCGGAGCTCGGCCTCGGCGCCCAGAACGACGAGCGGTGCGCCCGTGTCCATTGCGGGCGACCCGTTCATGACGTTGCCACCGAGCGTGCCGACGTTGCGGGTCGCCGGCGATCCGACGAGCGCCGCGGCGTCGGCGATCGAGCTGAACTGATCGACGACGGTGGCATCGGTCATCAACGTGGCGTGCGTGACGCCGGCGCCGATCCGGGTGACGTCGTCGCCGACCTCGATGGCCGCCAGCTCGGGCAAGCGGTCGATGGCGATGATGGCGTCGGGCAACGCGCCCTTGCCTTGCCGGGAGCCGACCACGAGGTCGGTCCCTCCGGCGATCGGACGAGCGCCAGCCGCCATGGCAGCGAGGGCGTCGTCGAGTGATGTTGCGACGGCGAAGCTCATGCCGTCACCTCCTCGGCAATGGTGGACCACACTCGTTCGGCGGTCATCGGAAGCTGTCGGACGGGACGCCCGATGAGAGCGGCGATCGCATTCGAGATCGCGCCGGCGGTCGGGACGTTTGGCGCTTCGGCGAGCCCCTTGGCGCCCTTGGGTCCGGCGTTGGGGGTGTGGATCTCGACGAACTGGGTGTGGATCTCCGGTGCGTCGGCGATCGTTTGCAACTTGTACTCGAGAAGGGCGGCGTTGCGTTGGCTGCCGGTCTCGTCGTACTGGGTGCCTTCGGTGAGGGCCTGGCCGATCCCCATGAGGATGCCGCCTTCGACCTGACCGTGGGCAGCGACGGGGTTGAGGATCGTCCCGGAGTCGTGCACGGCGTGGACTTCGAGCACGCGTGCGACGCCGGTGTCTTTGTCGAGCCGGACCCGTGCGACATGGCAGATGAACTGCGGTGCCATGAATGACGAAAAGCCCTGTTCGCCGAGACAGCTCGATCCCTTGATCTCGGGCCATTCGAGTTCGTCGGTGGATCCCGAACCGAGCAGGAGTTCGCCTTCGGCTGCGGCTTCGGCGAGCTCGACGATCGGGACGGACTTGGTCGGCGTGCCCGCCACCGATGCGGCGCCGTCGGCGAGCACGATGTCGGCAGCGGAGGCCTCGAGCTTTGTGGCGGCGAGCTCGCGGAGCTGCCCGGCGATCTCCTTGGCGGCCTTCTCGACGGCTCGGCCGTGGTTGAACAGCGTCATCGAACCCGACGCGCCGGGCCCGTCGGGTGCGGCGGCGGTGTCCTGATAGACGAGCTCGACGTCGGTCTGGTCGAGGCCGAGTTCGTCGGCGGCGAGCATGCGCAGCGTCATGACCGAGCCGGTACCGCACTCGTTGGCGCCGGTGATGACCTGCACCTTCCCGTCGGCGTGCATCTTCATGTACGCGCCGGCGGGCATGTGGAACGACGGCCACCACCCGATCGAGATGCCGAAGGCTTCGTCGTCGGGGAGCTCGGTCGTGCCCCAACCGGCGGACTCGGCGGCCATGTCGAGGCAGCGGTCGAGACCGATCTCCTCGTACGTCTGGCCGGTGGGGCCGACGTCGCCGGTGCGCACGATGTTGCGTCGACGGAAGTCGAGCGGGTCCATGCCGATCGCCGCAGCGAGCTCGTCGGTGTGGGACTCGACGGCCCAGCAGCCCTGCGGGGCAGTCGGTGCTCGCACGGAGCCCGACGGCTGGTGGTTGGTGTAGACGAGCTGGGCATCGATCCGCACGTTGGGGATCGTGTATGGCCCGGCGACGTGCATTGCGGCGGCCTGGGCGAAGAAGCTCGAGTCGGCCATGTAGGCGCCGTTGTCGAGCAGGAGCTCGCCGGTGCGGGCGACGATGTTGCCCTCGGCGTCGAGGCCTGTGGTGACGTCGACGATCATGCCCTCGCGTCGGCGATCGGGTGCGGTGAACTCTTCCCACCGGGAAAAGACGAGCTTGCAGGGGCGCTTGGCGGCTCGGGCCAGCGCGGCGATGTGGGGCTCGTAGTGCGGGCCACACTTGCCGCCGAATCCGCCTCCCACGTGCGGCACGATGACCCGCACCTTCGTGGTCGGCATCTCGAGCGTCTCGCACACACCGTTGCGGGCGTCGAAGGGGACCTGGGTGCTCGTCCAGATCGTCACCTTGTCGCCCTCCCACTGCGCGATCACGGCCCGTGGTTCGATCGGTACGGCGTGGCTGGCGTCGGCGACGAAGCGGCTGGACACGACGGTGTGGGCGGCAGCCATGGCGGCATCGGGATCGCCCATCTCGATTGACGAGTGGGTGCCCACGTTGCCGTGATGTGGCGTGTCTCCCGTGATCGCGTAACCGTCGAGGTCGTCGTGGACCAGGGGAGAGTCGTCGGCGACGGCGGCCTCGAGGTCGGTGACGATCGGCAGCTCGTCGTATTCGACGACGATGGCGTCGACCGCGCGTTGGGCGACCTCGGGCGAGATGGCGGCGACGGCGGCCAGGACCTCGCCGTCGTAACGCACGACGCCCTTGGCGAAGAGGGTGCGGTCGGCGATGCCGTAGCTGTAGCGGACGTCGGGCACGTCGTCGGCTGTGATCACCGCGAAGACTCCGGGGATCGCCTTGGCGGCGGACACGTCGAGTTTCGTGATGCGGGCATGGCTAACGCCGGCGTAGCGGAACTTCGCCGCGAGCATGCCGGTCAGGGTCATGTCCGCCGTGTAGCGGCCCGATCCGGTCACCTTGTCTGGGCCGTCGGCCCGGACGAACGTCGGCAGATCAGTGATGGCCATGTGACGCTCCCTGTTGTCGTGTGCGGGACAGTGCGTCAGTGTCTCACAGGATCCCGTACGTGGGCGTTTCGGCCGCCCGTCGACCGGTCGTCGATCGGTTCGGGCCGCTCGTCTCGCGGGACGGCGAACAAGTGATGTGACACGCAGCGAATCGGGTTTCGACCAACCCCGACTGGGATAGTCTGAGTGCTGTGATCTGGTGGCTCCTCGTGCTCCACCTGCTTGGAATCGGCGTTGCTGTGCTGGGCGGCCGACGAGGAATCCGGACAGGTCTCATCGCTGCCGCGGTCGCGCCTGCCATCACGACGGTCTGGGCGCTGACACAGATCATCGATGGCGACACCGAGGCGACCGCCCGGCTCATGTGGGTTGACGCGCTCGACATTGGCTTCGAGTTCCGCATCGACGATGTTGCGCTTCTGATGACGTTGCTCGTTTCGGGTATCGGCACGCTCGTCTTCATCAACGCCACCGGCTACTTCTCCGCGGACGCCGACGGTGGCACCCGATTCCCGGCCACCCTGCTTGCGTTCTCCATGTCGATGCTCGGCCTCGTGTGGGCCGATTCGATCTGGACGCTGTTCATCTTCTGGGAGGCGACGTCGGTGACGTCGTTCCTCCTCGTCGGCCACAAGAACACCTACGCCGATGCCCGCAACTCGGCCCGGCGCGCCCTCGTGATCACCGGTGCCGGAGGTCTGGTGCTGCTCGCCGGTCTGCTGATCCTGGCCGAACAAGCTGGCACCTCGACCATCTCTGAGATGGGTGCGGTGTCCGGTGCCGCCGCGACCACGGCCGCAGTGCTCGTGATGATCGGTGCGGCGACCAAGTCCGCGCAGTTCCCGTTCCACGTCTGGCTGCCCGGCGCCATGGCGGCGCCCACACCCGTGAGTGCGTACCTGCACTCAGCGACGATGGTGAAAGCCGGCGTGTTGCTCGTCGCGGTCCTGAGCCCCGTCTTTGTCGACGTTGGCGCGTGGAAGTGGACCGGCGTGGCGTTCGGCATCGCGTCGATGTTGTGGGGAGCGATCGGAGCCCTCCGCCAGACCGACGCCAAGCTCATCCTCGCCTGGGGAACGGTGTCGCAGCTCGGTCTGCTCATCACCTTGTTCAGTCTCGGTAGCGCGAAGGCGATCTTCGCCGGCACGTCGTTGTTGCTCGCTCACGCCGTGTTCAAGGCGCCGTTGTTCCTCGTCGTCGGCGAGGTCGATGTTCGGACGGGTACCCGGGACATCACCAAGCTCGACGGACTCAATCGATCGATGCCGATCGCGTTCGGCGTTGCCGTCGTCGCCGGATTGTCGATGGCTGGAGTGCCGCCGCTGCTCGGCTTCCCGGCGAAGGAGGCGGCGATCGAGGCGGCCCTGGGTCTCTCGGGTACCGAGCGCGCCGTTGCGCTACCCACCATCGTCGGCGGCGCCGTGCTCACCGTTGCCTACACGACCCGATTCTTGATCGGAACGTTCGGTCCGGGCCTCGAAGGCCGCACCGAAGTGGCACCCCGGCGGGTCTCGATGACGGTCGCCACGGTGACACTCGGTGCGCTGTCCGTGCTCGGGTATGTCTTTGCGCCCGCCGCCACGGCACTTGTCCGTGCGGCGGCCATCGAAAGCAACGAGAAGGCCGAGGTCTACGAGCTGATCCGGTGGCCAGGGCTCAAGACGGCGTTCGTCATCTCGGTGATCGTGGTCGTGCTTGGTGCGATCCTCGGTTGGTTCTTGTCGCAACGCTCGATCCGGGTGCCCGACACGGTTGGCGCCAACGCGGCCGACGAAATGGTCGACGGCGTGCTCTCGTGGGCACCACGCATCACCGCGGCGATCCAGCACGGTTCGCTCCCCGTGTATCTCGCCACGATGGGTTTTGCGATGGTGGTGGCGGCGATCCCCTTCGTCTTCGCAATCGAGACCGACCACCTCGTCGCTTGGGACAACCCGGCGCAGCTGGCGCTCGCGGTGCTGACGGTTGCCGCCGCCCTTGCGGGCGCGTTCGTGGGATCTCGATTGGGCGCGACGCTCACGTTGGGTGCCGTGGGCGTGTGCGTGTCGGGTCTGTTCGTGATCCACGGGGCCCCGGACCTTGCGCTCACTCAGCTCGTTGTCGAGACCGTGATCGTCGTCGGATTCGTCGTTGGCCTTGGCGCGTTGACCACCCGATTCCCCGAGACCCGGGACTCGTGGCGGACCGTTCGGCTCGTGCTGTCCGTGCTCGGCGGCGCGGGGGTCACGATGGCCCTGGCCGCGTCGGCGTCCGACCCGTCCGGCACCCCGCCGATCGAGGCGCTCACCGACGGGGCGAAAGACATCGGTGGCGGCAAGAACATCGTGAACGTGATCCTCACCGACCTTCGTGCGCTCGACACACTGGGCGAGGTCGTGGTGCTGGCCACGGTCACCGCCGGCATCCTCGCCCTCGCCCGTGTCGTGCGGGAGGAACAGCAGGTCAGCGAGGGCGCAGTCGCAACGCGAACGGGTTACGCCTTGATCTCGACGCCGTCGCCGACCGTTCGTACCGCCATCCGAATCGCGTCTCCGTTCGCCATCGTCTTGGCGGCGTACTTGTTCTTTGCGGGCCACAACAATCCCGGCGGCGGGTTTGCGGCAGGACTCGTCCTGGGGTCGACCGTGATCCTGCGAACGGTCGCTGGACTGCCGCGGCGCGTCAAGCCGCGCAAGGCGGTCACGATCGGCACCCTCACGGTCGCGTTTGTGGCGCTCGTCCCGATCCTGTTCGGTGATCCGTTCCTCGACATGTGGATCGGCTCGATCGACGTCCCCATGCTCGGCACGATCAAGTCCGGGAGCGCCCTCGTGTTCGATCTGGGTGTGACAGCGATCGTGGTCGGCTTGATCACCGCATCGATCGAAGGGCTCTCCACCATCACCGATCAGGTCATGGCTGACGCCCGCAAGGCACGAGATGGGGCGACCACATGAGTGCGGCCCTGCTGTTTGCCGTCTTCGGCTTGACCGGGGTCGGGATCTATCTGATCACCTCGCGCTCGTTGAGCCGGATCATCCTCGGGTTCGTGCTGCTCGGACATGCCGCGGTCATCGCGCTCGTCACCGCCGGTGGCCCTCCGGGAGAGGCGCCGATCGCCGGCCGATCCGACGATCCGATCGCCAATCCGCTGCCGCAGGCGCTGGCGCTCACGGCGATCGTCATCTCCTTCGGTCTGACGTTGTTCATGTTGGCCCTCGCCGGCCGCCAGCAGACCCTGAGCGGGAGCGACCTCGTCGAGGACGATCTCGAAGACCGACGGCTCGCGGCGCGCGCCGAACGTGAGGCGGCGCTCGAAGAGCTGCGTGAGGCGGCGCTTGCCGAGGAAGAGGAGTCATGAATCTTCTCTTCGCGTTGATGATCGTGGCGCCGCTGGTCGCGTCTGCGTCGGGCCTGCTTGTCCGGGGTCGGGAGAGCGCCCGAGACGTTGCGACGCTCATCGGTTCGGGCACGGCGGCCGCTGCGTCGTGGGTGATGTTTGGCATCGTGGCCTCCGAGGGCACCAAGACGGTGCGCGTCGGCGGCTGGGACCCGGAGTTGGGCATTGTGCTTGTGGCTGATCGCTTCGCCGCGCTGGTCCTGCCTATTGCGCTGGCGATCATCTTCGTGGTCGAGATCTTCGCGATCGGTCAGCGCCGCACGGCGTGGGGAGCCAACCCCGAGCTCGCCGGCCCGCTCCTCGGCGTCTTGACGTCGGGCGTCTCGCTGGCGTTTCTCACCGGCGATTTGTTCACGTTGTTCGTGGCGTTCGAGCTGATCCTGGTGTCGAGCTACGTGTTGTTGACCCATCAGGGCCAGCGCGCCCAGGTTCGGTCGGGCATGTCGTACGTGGTCATGAACCTGCTGGCGTCGACGCTGTTCCTCTTCGGGCTCGCCTACGTGTATGCCGCGACCGGCACGGTGAACATGGCGTTGCTGACCGAGCGCATGGGCGATCTGCCCGAAGGCGTCCGGATCGGTATCGGCGCCTGGTTCTTCGTCGTGTTCGGGACGAAGGCTGCGGTCTTCCCGCTGTTCAGCTGGTTGCCGGACTCCTACCCGACGGCTCCGACGACGATCACTGCGGTCTTTGCCGGCCTGCTCACCAAGATCGGCATCTACGCCATGATCCGGTTCCACACGTTGATGGCGCTCGACGATCTGGGCGGCGCCATGTTGATCATCGCCGGCGTGACGATGGTGATCGGTGCGCTCGGCGCCCTGGCGCAGTCGAACGTGAAGCGGATCCTGTCGTTCCACATCATCAGCCAGATCGGGTACATGCTCATGGGCTTGGGCCTGTTCAGTGCGGCTGGGACGGCCGGCGCGATCTTGTTCCTCGTGCACCACATGCCGGTCAAGACGGTGCTGTTCCTCGTGGGCGGACTGATCGAGAACGACCAGGGAACTGGCAATCTGGACCGGTCGGGAGGCATGGCCTCGCGGCGACCGCTGATCGCTGCGCTGTTCGCCGTTCCGGCGCTCAGCTTGGCCGGGCTGCCCCCGTTCTCGGGTTTCATCGCCAAGTTCTCGGTCATCTCGGCCGGGATCGAGGCCCGCGCCACCCCGATCGTCGTGCTGGCGCTCTTCGCCGGATTGTTGACGTTGCTGTCGATGACGAAGATCTGGCTGGGCGTGTTCTGGGGATCTCCGCCGGATGGCTCCGATGACGACGACGACCCGCCGGGCAATCGCACGACGATGCTCGTCGCAACGGGCATGGCCGTGGCGGGAACGCTGGCCATCTCGTTCTTTGCGGGCGCCTTGTTCGAGCTGAGCATCGAAGCCGCCGAAGAGCTGCGATCGGCGACCGCCTATCGGGAAGCGGTGCTTCGATGATGGCGGTGTTCGCTCCCCGCCGACTCGCCGTCATGGCGGGCCTCACCGTTGCCTGGTGCGCGCTGTGGGGCAACGTCTCGGTCGCCAACATTGCGTCGGGGCTGATCGTGAGTGGCGTGGCGAGCAACGGCTTCTTCTCGACTCCGCACCGGGGCCCGATTCGGGTCGGCGCAGCGATTCGGCTGTTCGGATTGATTGCCTGGGATCTCATCACGTCGACCGCGTATGTGGCCCGAGAGATCCTGACGCCGACCGATTACACCGAAGAGCAACTCGTCCCGGTGTCGTTGCCTCCCGAGCTCCGCGGCCACGTGCTCTTGTTGGTCGTTGCGGTGACCCTCACGCCCGGAACGGCAGTCATCGACGTCGACGACGACACCGGCGAACTGATGCTCCACCTCTTGCACGGCGAGCGAACCGAGGCAACCGTCGCCCATGTCCATGAGTTGGCGACGCTCGCCGAGCAGGCCTTTCCGACCGTCGACGAGGTGACGTCGTGAGCGTGATTGCGTTGATCGGATTCGGGATCGGGTTCTTGTGTGCCTTCGTCCGGCTCGTGATGGGGCCCAGCCTCGCCGACCGGGTGATGGCGCTCGACGTGAGCCTGATCTGTTTGATGGGTGGCATCACGGTCGATGCGACTCGTCGGGACGACACGTCGTATCTGATCCTCCTGGTCGTGATCGCGATCATCGGGTTCACGGCGACGGTGTCGGCCAGCCGATTCATCGAGTCGGATCAGATCGATGCGCTTCCGAGCCCGGAGGGTGAACGATGACGGTCGTGGCGGACCTGCTCATGATTCTCGGTGCCTTCGTGGCGGTCCTCGCTGGTATCGGAATTCTGAAGTTCCAAACGCCGTATTCGCGCTTCCACGCGGCCGGCAAGGCGAGTCCGGTGGCCGCCATGGCGCTTGCTGCCGGCGCGGCGATTCACCTCGGATGGTCTGCCGCGGGCATCCTGCTTCTCGCTGTCGTGGCGATGGCGGTCACGTTGCCGTTCGGGATGCACCTGTTGATCCGGGCGATCCACCGGAGTGGTACGCCCGACTGACCCGGGCTCAGCCGACTGATTCGGCCATTTCGAAAAAGAGGTTTCCGAAACCCCTCTTTTCCATATGGTTCATCCATGGAGGTTTCGGAACGTACTCATGTCATCGTGGCGATCGACGATCCGACGCGTTGTCGAGGAGCGCTTCGTCGAGCCATCGACATGGCCGAGCGGCGCGACGCACACTTGGTCGTGCTGCACTCGACCGATTCGGGTGTCGCCGTCCAGAACGGGCCGAGCGCCTCGATTGCCACGCAGTTGGGCAATCCCCTGTGGGCGCAGATTCATCTCGCCGTCGAAGCAGCCGGAGCGGATCCGTCGACGACCACCACCTACGTGTCGGGTGCTCCGCTCGACGAACTGGTCGTTCCGTGGGCCGACAAGGCGCACGCCGTGTACCTCGGGCCGCGGCGGTCGAGGATCGGGTTGTTGGGAGACACGAAGCGCCGTCTTTCGAGGAGGTTTGGCGGGTTGACTATCGAGCGCGTCCACAACGGCCAGCCCTCGCCCATCGCCTCGACCTCGACAGCGTCGTTGCCGCGATCACTACCGAGAGAGAAGACCGGATAGAACGGTTGCCGTGATTCGGACGCCCCTCGAGGCACAGGCTGCCCTCCGGAGGGTCGACGTTGCCCGGTCGGCGATTCGTTCGTCCACGCCAATGCCGTCGACGCTCGCCTTGGTCGACGAGGTCGTCGATGCGGTGCAGGACTCGCTGCGTCGCCGCGGACGTCTCGAGCAGGCGTCGGCAACGCTCGATCGGCGGGGCATTGATCGCCGGCTCAAAGCGTTGATGCGTTCGGTCGACGACGGTGATCCTGAGATCGTCGCCGTGCGAGCACAGCGTCAGGTGGCGTTGGACCTCGAGCATCAGATTGACGATCTCGAACGCGCCCTCCGCACGTCGGTCAGTGACCTCGAGTCGCTGGCGGCTCGCCATGTGGCGTCAGCGGCCGGCGCAGACTCCGCTGCCCGTGACGTGACCGACGAGCTCGGGAGGCTTCGCGCCGACGCCGACGCGCTCGATGCCGCCCGACGAGAGGTGAACGAACTCTGATGCGCTGCCCGATGTGTCTCGATGTCGAGCTCGACGAGCGCTTCAGCCAGGGGATCGAGATCGATGTGTGCCCGAACTGCAAAGGCGTGTGGCTCGATCACGGCGAGCTCCACGAGCTGGTGCAGCGCGCCCGTCCGGCTCCGAGCACGCACGACCGCGGCGTGAGCGACGGTCCCGTCGTGTTGGCGTCGTCTGGACCGGCGGTCAGCGACGGAGCTCACGTCGAGTCCGGCCCCTCGGCGTCGAAGAAGAAGAAGAAGTCGAACAAGACCGCCGAATCGGCCAAGTCGAAGAAGTCGAAGAAAAAGAAGAAGTCGAAGGCGGCGCGGTGGGGGTCGATGCTCGAGGACGTCCTCGACGACGTGCTCGACTTCTGATCCCGCCTGAGCTGCGGTGGGTCGGACGGCTCAATCGAAAGTCGATCGGGTTGAGTTCTTTCGCCCACTGCCGATCTCTTTGGCATGGCGGGATTGTTGCTGCTCAGGCGAGTCTCGATCGTTGCGATTGCTCTGCTCGTGGCCGGGCTGTTCGTTGCCCTGCCCGCAGCGGGGCAGCCTGACGAGCCATTCGGGCCCGGAGGCTTCGTGCCGCCGGACGAGTACACGTACCCGCCGGAGTACGACCCATCGCTCGACCACGTTCGACTCGACGGTTTCGGAGTGGCGTACAACTTCGAAACGCAAACGGCCTATGACCCGGCGTTTCCCCCGGGGATCGTCATCGACCTGAACACCGGCGCGGCCACCGTCTACGGAACCGGCGAACCGCTTCCGCCGATGCCGATGGAGTTGCTGTCGTTCGGTCCCGATGGCACGCCGAACACGAGCTTCGTCGATCCGGCCCGTGGAGTCGCTGCGCCTCCGGTTCGTTCCGACAGTGATGTCGAACCGGCCGTCGAGGGCGCCCAGACGGACGCACCGCCGACGCTTCGCCAGCCCCCTGCAGGTCCGACGGACTTCGAGAACGATGACCCGGTGCTTGCGTTGTACCGAACCGGATTCTCCGGAGCAGACCTCGATCCGTACGCGATCGAGGGTTTGCCCGATGGGGCGGTCGATGACGCCTTCCAGTTCCTCAGCTACGAGATCGCGCTGCTGTTCGAGTTGAACGCGTTTCCGCGAGGAACGCCCTGGCACGACACCTTCTCCGCGATCCATGCTCAGTTCGAGATCGGGGCCGCCGATCGCCAAGAGGTGCTCGCCTTGTTCCAGGCGGTCGACTTGGAGTTCGCCCGGCGAGAGAACATCTTTGGCCAGATCACGGGCCCCGACGAGTTCTACGTCAATTGGGCCGTCAACCCCCTGCCCGATCAGTTCTACACCGATCTGGCGAATGGAGAGTTCGCACCGATGGTCGGCTTCGAGCACGCGGCTGCGCTCGCCCGGCTGACGGCGACGGGAGCGGAGACCGACCTCGTCGCCACGGGCGGAACCGAGATCGTCACCCTGCAGACGGCGCTTGGACGCACCATCGTCGCGCTCGAGATTCAGCAGGATCTGAACTCGCTGTTGCGTGCCGAGATCGACGATCTCCGTGCGCAGGTCGCGGCGTTGTCGAGCCCAGCGATCGAGCTGTTGTTGGACACATCGGAGGACGGAAACGATGGCGGCGGCGAGGGTGACTTCGTGTTGTACACGGGCCTCGCCGTCGGAGGCGTCCTGTTGGCGCTGGCGGGTGTCTTCGCCGTCGTCCGCTCGCGCCGACGTCGAGCCAGCGACCCCGCTCGTCCCGTAGGGGCCGAGGCATTGGCGACCACGCAGCTGCTCGCCGGAGCCAAAGACGAGGCCGACATTCTCTCGATCCTCGACCGTGCGGCGGAGCAACACGTGCGCGCCCCGCTGTCGCTGTTCCACGTCACGGACGCCGGGGTGACACCTGCGGGCGGCAGCGGAATCGGGGCGCTGGCCGACACCGATCTGATGCGCATCGTCCGGACGGGACAACGTTCGACCACGTTGCTCGAGAACGACCCCGCGTTTCCGGCAGGCGAACACGCCGTGATGGCTGTGCCGGTGATCTCCGCAGGCTCGGTCCGCGCGGTCCTGGCGGCCCATCGGTCCGCCGACGAGCCCTTCTCCCGTGCCGACCTGGCCCAGCTCGAGGCGATCGCTCCGACACTCGGCGGCACGCTCGCCCGCACGGCCGAGCTCGGCACGATGTCGAAGCTGGCGATGGTCGACGGTCTCACGTCGCTCGGCAATCGGCGACGGCTCGATGGCGATCTCGAAACCACGGTCGCCGCGGCGGTGGCGGGAGACACGCCGCTCGGCTTCGCCATGATCGACGTCGACAACTTCAAGACCTACAACGACACGCACGGGCACTCGGCGGGAGACGACGTCCTCCGAAAGGTCGCAGCAACGATTGCGTCGTGTGTGCGCGACAGCGACGTCGTCTATCGGTATGGCGGCGAGGAGTTCTCGATGCTGTTGCCGGGGGCGACGCCGACCGATGCGGCAGCGGTGGCCGAACGCGTTCGGGCGGCCGTCGAGAACGCGGTCTTCCCGGGGGAGGATCAGCAGCCCGGCGGGTCGCTCACGATCTCGATCGGCGTTGCGACGCTGGATTCGGGCGGGCCCGACGACGTGCGGGAGCGTGCTGACCAGGCGCTGTACGCCGCCAAGGCGGCCGGTCGAAACCGGGTCTCCTTCGCCTGAGGCCAGCGGGATTCCGTCTGGTCGGCGAACCGACGGATCCCACGTCAACTGAGCGATGAACGTTGTGAGCTGGCGAGTGCCGGTGTGCGCAATGACGACGTTGCAAGGAGCGAACGATGGTGATGGCAGTGCGGTTGTCGGAACCCCTTCGGGTCGAACGACAAGACGATGGGCGGCGATTGTTGCTTCGAGACCTCGTGATCGACCTTCACGTCGACCTGGGACTCGGCGACGATCGGTACCCGGGCTTTGATCGAAGTACCGCGGGGTCGACCGTGATCACGGTGCCGGCCGGATTCGACACGGACTTCAGCTCGATTCCCTGGGTGGCGCGTGCGCTGTATCGCTTCGACTCGGTCGACCTGGCGGGCACGTGCCACGACTGGGCGTACTACGTGGGCGTGCCCCAGCCGGAGGCCGACGAGATCTGGCGACTCGTCGCCATCTCGGGCACCAAACGAGTGTCGGGATGGAAGGGTCGACTGGGCTGGTTGGCACTGCGAGCGTTTGGGAAGTTCGCGTGGGACGATCACGCCGAGCGTCGCGCCGCTCGTGAGGCCGAGGCAGCCAACGAGGACCCGCCGGCGGGCGAGTCGGTACTCGTCGTCTGAGCGCCGACGAGGGGCGCCGCTCAACCTCAGGCGGCGAGGACGTTGTCCCCGTCGTCGTTGATGTCGACGTCGGCGTCGGCGAACCATCGGCCGCCGTCGGCGAGGTATTTGAAGCGAACGACATCGCCGGGCTGCACTTCGATCGCTGCGCTTCGGGTGCCGTTGCTGCGCTTCTTCAGGGGATTGGCCATCGGGTCCCAGCCGTTGAAGTCACCGGTCACCGAGGTCGGCTCGGGTGCGGCGTCGAGGGGGAGTGCAAAGGTCACCTTGATGGTGCCGTTGGAGTTCTTCTTCCGCGTGATCACGTTTTGAGCATCGGCACGAGGTGGCGAGAGGTCAAGAGCGTTGACGCAGTGTTCGAGCAGTTTTTACATTCGATCAATGAACTACGGAGTCGCTCGCGGTCTGGGGCTCGTCGACCCACCCAACGAAGAGGACGAGGTTTGAGCTGCGCTCGCCGGTCCAACCTTGTCAATCCATCGGCGCTCCCGTACCGTCGGACACTGTTCTTGCAGGCGCAATCGCCTGTGCTCCTCGAACGGAAAGGGAAACTCATGACTGCACGCTCCGTCGCCACCGTCGTGACCCTCTCGCGCGTTCGGGAGATCCTGAAGCTGTCCTGATCGGTTCCGCTCCCTCTTCGCTGACGCCCTCGCCTTCTGGTCGGGTGTCTGGGTAGCGGAACTACGCGATCACACTTCAGAATCGAAAGGACATTCATCATGCGCGCCCGTATGCGCAACCTCGGCGTCATGGCTCACGTCGACGCCGGAAAGACCACCGTCTCCGAGCGGATCCTGTTCCTCACGGGGCAGATCCATCGCATCGGCGAGGTCCACGACGGCCAAGCCGAACTCGATCACCTGCCCGAAGAGCAGGCTCGGGGAATCACCATCATGGCCGCTGCTCACACCTGTGAGTGGGACGGCTACCAACTCAACCTCATCGACACGCCTGGTCACGTCGACTTCACGGCCGAGGTCGAACGATCGCTGCGCGTCCTCGACGGCGCCGTCGCAGTCTTCGACGCGGTTGCCGGAGTCGAGCCGCAGAGCGAAACGGTGTGGCGTCAAGCGGATCGGCATCGTGTGCCGCGGCTCGTGTTCGTCAACAAGATGGATCGACCCGGCGCGGATCTCGATGCGTGCGTCGCGGAGATCCGCGACCGCCTCGATGCCACGCCTCTGCTGCTTCAGCTGCCGGTCTGGGACGGCCATGTCTTCGTCGGTGTTGTCGACGTGCTCTCCGGCACCTGCTGGCGGTGGCGCTCCGACGACCCGACCGATGTCGACCCGGCGCCGACGCCCGCGGCCTTGGCGGTCGAAGTCGCTCGGCAACGAGAGCTGCTGGTCGATCGGATCGCCGAACGCGACGAGCAGCTGCTCGAATCGTGGGCCGACGGTGCGGCAGGGATCGACGAGATCCGTGCGGCGCTCCGCCGGTTGACGATCGACGGCGACGTCGTGCCCGTGTTGTGCGGATCGGCGTTGTCAGGGATCGGCGTGCAGCCGCTGCTCGACGCAGTGGTCGCCTACCTGCCAAGCCCCGACGACGTGTCCAGCGATGCGCACGACGATCCGGTCGCCGAGCCGCTCGCGGCGTTGGCGTTCAAGGTCGTGCACGGCCAGGGCGGAAAGCTCACGTGGATTCGTGTGTACCGCGGCACCCTCGCCAAGGGTGACAAGGTGCGCAACGCGTCGACGAGGGCGACCGTTCGGGCGAGCCGGATCGTTCGGCTCGAGGCCGGCAAGACCCACGACGTCGACACGGTGGTGGCGGGCGACATCGCCGCCGTCTTCGGGCTCGGCGATGTGGTCACCGGCCACACGTTGTGCGACCCGTCGGCAGTCGTCGAACTCGAATCGATGGTCTTCCCCGAACCGGTGATGACCGTCGCGATCGAACCGGCGACGTCGTCGGATCAGGAGAAGTTGTTGGTGGCGCTCGGCCGAATGGCCGACGAAGACCCGACCTTCGCCGTTCGTGCCGATGAGCAGACTGGCCAGACGTTGATCGCCGGGATGGGCGAGCTGCACCTCGAGGTGACGCTCAACCGTCTCGCCAACGATCACGGCGTGGCCGTGAATGCTGGCCAACCCGAAGTGGCCTACCGCGAGACCCTCGCCCAACCGGTGACAGGTCTCGAACACACACTCAACAAGCAGACGGGTGGTCCCGGTCAGTGGGCCCGCGTCGTCATCGATGTCGAGCCGACCGGTTCGGTCGACATCGGCGAGCTCGGCTTTGTCGACACCACGAGCGGTGGTGCCGTGCCGGCCGAGTTTGCCAAGGCGATGGCCGATGGTTGTCGCGACGCGATGACGGCCGGTCCGCGCGGATTCCCGTTGGTTGGCGTGCACGTCACGTTGACCGATGGGGCGACCCACTCGAACGACTCGAGCGAGCGATCGTTCCGCATCGCCGGTGCGCAGGCCCTTCGCCTGGCGGCCGAGCGTGCGGGCACCTGGTTGCTCGAGCCGGTGATGGCGGTCGAGGCCGAGGCGCCCGAGGACTACCTCGGAGCGGTCATCGGTGCGATCAACGCCCGGCGTGGTGAGGTCGGCGAGCTGACCGAACGACACGGCGTGTCGATCGTGCGAGCCGTCGTCCCGTTGGCCGAGTTGTTCGGGTTCACCGACGCACTGCGTTCGGTGAGTCAGGGCAGAGCTTCGGCCGCGATGTCGCCGGCGGGCTATCGACCAGCGCCCGATTGCTGAGCGGGAAGGGCTGCGAGTCGGGCGTTTCGGTGTTCGGCTCGCAGGCCCTTGCGTGCCTGTTCGCGGCGACCGAACTATTGGGTCGCGGGTGAGTTTCGCAGCCGGAAGCGGACGTCGACGACGGTGCGACCGATGACGGTGTCGACCTTCTTGACCCGCATGACCTTGACGTCGGCATCGAGCATCGTCTCGAGTCGATCGCGCAACGCGACCTCGTCGGTGAACGCCTCGTTGAGCGTCATGACCTGCGAGCGGTAGTCGACGAAGAGCTTCGGGTGGTCGGCGAGGAAGAGCGAGCCAACGATGATGGCGATGAAGGTCGGGCTGATCCACGGCGGGTCGACCGTGACCCCACCGAGCAGACCCATCGAGAGCGCGGCGAAGTAGTAGACCACCTCGCGCTGGTCGATCTCGGCCGAGCGAAGCCGGATGATCGACAGCACGCCGAACAGCCCGAGCCCGAGTCCAGCGGCGACGTTGCTGTTGGCAAGCACGGTGGCCACCGCCATGACGCCGATGTTCACGCCGAGCAGGGCGACAGCGATGTCGGCCTGGCGGTAGCGCGGCCAGTAGACGCCGAAGACGAGCACGACGATGGCTGCCATGTTGATGAGGAAGAGGTACGGCTGCTCCACGTGGATCCGATCGGGGCCGATGACTACTGGTTGGAGCGAAGGTAGTCGAGCGCGTTCTTGAGGTCGTCGACACGTCTCGTCCACTCGTCGACCTCGGGAGCGTCCGGATGTGCTTCGGCGGCTTCGGCGGTGGCGGCGGTCATCTGCTCGACCCACGTGTCGAGGAGCGGCTCGACGGTGTCCTTGGCGAGGGGGCCGTCCCAGAGGGCGGATTCGATTTCGTCGTACATCGACGTCTGCTCGGCGAATGCGGCGAAGAGCGGGTCGCAGGTCGCCGACCGTTGCTGCAGCCGAAATGCCCCGTGTGCGAAGGGTTCGCAGTCGTTCGTGATCTCGCCGAGCTCGTCGGCGACGGGGGTGACGGGGTTGGTTTCGAACTGGAGGTTCTCGAAGGCGTTGTCGAGATCCCACGGGACGAGGTGCAGCGTCGGCCCGGACGGGTCTTCGTACCAGTAGAAGTTGTGCGGTTCGCAACCGTCGGGCGAGCAGTACCAGTGGAAGGGGCCATCGTCGTGGCGGATCGTCCGGTCGACGACGACGTGAGCGATGGCGGCGTCGAGGTCCATCCAGTCTCGGAGGATCCGTTCGGTGTTGCCGGTTGCCAGAAGCTGCTCGGCAAAGGTGTTGGTCAGCACGGCGGTTGGCGAGTCGTCTTCGTTGGTGCGCAGCGAGGCGATGAGTGTGTCGGCGTCTTGGACCTCGCCGTCCGGGCCGAACGGCCACACCTCCTTGTAGAGGTTGCCGGTGCCGTCGGGGAAGTGATGTCGGGTGAATCGGCCGTCGATCTGTTCGGTGAGTGCGTATAGGCCGGAGTACTCGCCGTTGATCAGGAGTCGTGCGTGCACCGATCGCGGCGCGGCCACACCCATCTCCCGGAACAGGTGGTAGCCGAGACGTTCGTGGAGTTGGGTCGGGTCCAGGTTCATCGAGTGGAACTGGAGTTTGCGGACGCCGTAGAACTCGCGGTCGGGGTCGTCCCAGTTGATCTTCACCTTCATCGAGAGCTTGGTGCAGGTCTTGGCGCCTGACGGGTTGGCCCAGTCCCGTCCGTCGAGACAACCCACGAAAGCGCCGATTGAGCCCTTGTACCGAATGCCGACCGGTTCGACGGTTTCGCCCCGAAACGTCAGCGAACCTTCGACGTACTGTTCGGCGGCGGGGTCGGCGTCGATCTGGGCGAGCGCCTCTTCGGACAGCGTGAGCTCGAACGTGTGCAACTCGTTCTGGTCGAACAGCACGTCGGAGCTTCCATCGACCCAGGCGCCGACGCTCGGCGATTCGACTGCGACCGTCGTGGTCGGCGACGTTGACGACTGCACGGTGCTCGAACACGCGGCCGTCAGCATCGCCGTGCTGAGGAGCGCAGCTGCCGTTGAGCGTCTGCGGCGGTTGCGTCGGGTCACGCTTTGGAGAGTACCGAGCGTTGCTTCAGCGAGTCGATCGCCGTGTCGATGGGAACGGAGTACGGCATCGGTGTGCACTGCGGAGGAATTGGCGATGGCTGACCCAACGGATCTCGTGGACGTGGCTGACGAGGCTGCGCAGGCAGAACTGCTTCGCCTTCAGGCGCGGGTACTCGAGCTGGAGACCGAGCTCGGGAGCCGGTCGTGGAAGGTCGGCGACTTCTACCGAGTCCCGACCGTGTCGGGCGCGCCGGTCGTGCTCGGCCAGGTGATCACGATCTCCCACACCGGACGCCCATTCCAGGTGGTCGAAGCCGCGGAGCCGGGCTTGATGGCGTCGATCCCGTCGGTGCGCGAGCTCCACGACGGCCTTTCGCCCAACGTGGTCGGCTGCGACAAACCCGACTGGTGGCCGCTGTAGCGGTATTGGTGAATCCGGGTCAACGCACGACGCCCAGGGTGGGTGCGTCTCGCAGGGTGGGGAAGGCGCCGTTGACGCCGACCCGTTGGACGAGGGCTTCGTTGAGGGCCTGGCGGAAGTCGGTGAGCACGGGGAGGGCGCGGCGGTTCTCGCGGGTGTCGACGATCTCGTCGGGATAGTCGTGGCCGTACACCCCGCCCTGCACGCCGCCGCCGATCAGGAAGCTGGTGCCGCCGCGGCCGTGGTCGGTGCCGCCGTTGCCGTTCTCGTCGATCGTTCGACCGAACTCGCTGACGACGTAGATGAGCGTCTCGTTGAGTGCCGGGCCGAGGTCGGTGACGAAGGCGGTGAGGGCGTCGCCGAGTTCGCGGGAACGCTCGTCGAAGCGGTTGATCTGGTTGTCGTGATGGTCCCAGTTTCCGCTGTTGACGATGGCGGTGGTGAGCCCGATGTCGGCCCGCAGGAGCGCGGCGATCTCTCGCAGGTGCCGGCCAAGACTCGTGTTTGGGTAGGCGGTTGCGGAGTCCGTGTTGACCGAGCCGACCGCGGTGACGGCCTCGAGGGTGGAGGTGCCCACCTGGTTGATGAGCCCGGCGCCGGCGTACATCGAGGCGAGCACGCTCTGGGCGTCGTCGCGACGGCGGAACCCGTCGACACCGAACCGAGACACGGTCGGCACCGAGAGGGCATCGAGGGTGCCGCGGAAGATCGCCTGGCTGCCGCCGGACTTGGAGATACCTGGTGCGATACCGGACGGTGGCTGGCCGGCGATGACCCTGGCAAGCCAGCCGGAGCGGACCGAGAAGTTGGCCGAGCCGTACTCGGCGAAGCGTTGCGCCTCGAAGTGTGAGCGGGTCGTCGACTCGTTGTCGGGCATGCCCGACGCCGGCATCACGGCCATGTTGCCGCTCTGCCAGACCGTGTCGAACAGTCCGTTGAGGTTTGGGTGGATGCCGACGACACCGTCGAGCCCCTGCGGGAACACCACGTTGGGGTTGGACGAGTCGAGTGCCCGAACACGGTTGGGCGTGAGGTGGATGGTGGGGCGGAGCCGGCGATACGAATCGAAGGCCGCGCCGATCGGCGGGGTCAGTGAGAGCCCGTCTGCGGCGCCGCGCAGGAAGACGACGACGACAGCGTCGCCGCGGCTGGGGTCGGACGGCGAGGCGAAAGCGAGGCTGGGCACGAGGGTGCCGAGGGCGGCACCACCGGCGACGCAGGCTCCAGACCCGGCGAGGAATCGGCGACGTGACGTTCTGGTAGCCATGTTTTGGGTCCTTTCAGCGGAGCTGGAACAGCGGGTGGGCGAGCAGGTACGACATGAGGTCTTCGAGGTCGCGGTCGTCGATCTCGCCGATTGGCGAGGCGTCATTCGCGCCGATGCGGCCGAGGAGTTCGCTGCGGAGCGCCTCTGGAAGGGTCCCGAGGTTGAAGAGGAGGGCGAGTCGGTCGACAAGCTCACCTGCGGTCGTCGCCGAGCCGCGGAGGCGGACCAGGTCGATCTGGGCGTCTCCGGAGAAACTTCGTCTGGCGAGGCGAGCCGTGTATTCCCATCGTTCGATGAGGCCGTGCGAGCTCACCCAAGGCTCGGCTTCGTCGGGGTAGCCGTCTGGGGTCAGCCAGTCCCAGGGGCGATGATCGAGGTCGCCGAGGTAGTTGCGGACCCGGTTCGACATGTCGCTCTCGGCGTCGTTCGGGATCTCGACGTCGAGGACCCGAAGACCAGCGATCGAATGTTCGAAGGGGCGGCGCACCTTCTGGCCGGCCGAGTTGGCGAACTCGGTGCTTCCGAAGATGTGGCGCAGCACGGGGACGATTGCGGTGCCGCCGGCCAGGTATACGGCTGCTGAGCTTTCGATCAGATCGTTGGGCGGGTTGTCGTTGACGAAGCGGCGGATCAGCTTGGTGGCCACGTAGCGCGCCGTCTGAGGGTGGTTGGCCAAGAAGCGCAGCAGGCTGTCGCCGGCGGACTTGCCGCTGAGGCCGGCGCTGCTCCACGCGCCGTCGAGAATCGTCACGTCCTCGGTCGAGTGGAGCTCGGGCCGGAAGATGAATTCGAGCCAGGTGCCGGAGTTGCGGTCGAAGTCGATCGTCCAGCCGCTCATCACCTTCGACACGGCGACGACGTCGGCTTCGGAGTAGATCTGACGACCCTGCTGGTCGATGCCGAGCGTGTGGAGCTCGAGGAGCTCTCGTCCGTAGTTCTCGTTCACGCCCACGCGGGCGTCGGATCTCGCGTTGTCGAGGTAGAGCATCATCGTGGGCGACTCGGCGGTGGCGATGAGGAGGTCTTCGAACCGGCCCATCGTGTTCGGGCGGATCACCTGCTCCTGGTAGTGGGCGATGTAGTCCTCTTGCCCGTCGAACGACACGTTGAAGTGGTCCATCCAGACGCGTTGGACGACCTCGAACAGCTGGTTCGGGCTGTAGCGGCTGCGGAGCACGTTGGCGTAGAGGATCTCGCGAGCGAGGCGACCGGAGTTGTCGTCCTTGCGGGAGCGAAGGGCTCGCATCGTCGGTTGCATCGAACCGAAGCTCTGGACGCGGGTTTCGGTGGTGGCGTCTGGCGAGCTCTTGGCGAGCTGGTCTTCGATGAAGCCTTGGATGCCGAGGCTGAGGACGGCCTGGTCGGTTTCGGGGGTGGCGGCGAACGTGAGGCGGCTACTCACGAGACGAGCCGTGCTGGCCGGCATCGTCGGCGGCGCCTCGGTCGTGGTGGTCGTCGGAGCCGCAGTGGTCGTGGTCGTCGGCGCTGCCGTGGTGGTCGTCGACGTCGTGGTTGGTGCCGCAGTCGTGGTCGGGGCTGCGGTCGTTGTGGGGGCTGCGGTGGTTGTGGGTGCGGCTGTGGTGGTCGGGGCTGCGGTCGTCGTGGGTGCCGCGGTGGTCGTCGGCGCTGCCGTGGTGGTCGGTGCCGCCGTCGTCGCGGGCGCGGCCGACGTCGTGGGCGCAACGGTCGTGGCTGGGGCGGCGGAGGTGGTCGGCGCCGCCGTCGTGGCCGGAGCGGCCGTCGTCGCAACGGCTGCGGTCGTGGTCGACGCGGCGATGGTCGTCGTGGTCGGAGCCGCGGTGGTGGGCGATGCGGTGGTCGAGGTTGGTGGTGCCGCCGTCGTGGTGGTGGAGGACGCGACTGGGGTCGGCGTCCAGTTGGGGTCGAGGTCAGCAGGGTCGACCACCAGCGGACCCGCGTTGTCGGGGGCGATGGAGCCCGATCCGCCGTCGACCATCGGTAGACGTTCGGCCGCGACCGGAACGACGAGCTGGGGGTCGACGATCGGCGCGTTCGGAGCGGGGGGAGAGCGATCGGGCAGCGGCGGCAGCGACGATGTCGTCGTGGGTGCCGGTGCCGTGGTGGGAGGCACCGTTGTGGGCGCCTGGGTGGACGACGGTGCGGACGGCAGCGTCGTCGTGGTCGAGTCGGCCGCAACCACCTCGTCGATTGCCGGTTTGGCCGGCTTTTGCACGGGCGCTTTCGAGGTCGTCGTGCTCGACGATGCGGGCACCGGAGGATCGAAGCGAGGGTCGTTCGCATCGGGCAACCCGGCGAGCCCGGTGGTCTCGTCGGTGGTGGCGGCGCGCCCGCACGCAGCGAGCACGAACGCCGCCCCGGTGCTGAGGACGGTGCGGCGCTGCCATTGCGTCCGCTGTTCGCCCTCGATGTAAACGGTCTCATCGAGTTCGTCGAGAACGTCGATCCAATTGTCGGAATGCCGAGACATCGCTGTCGTCCTCACTCCACCCGCGGCCCGCTGGGTCTATCGACCCAGTACCGCCAGAACCTTGAGGACAAATCCCCGGTTCTGGGATCTCGTTCAGCCCATGGCGGCGAGCGGGGGGCCGAGGATCTCGATGCCGTAGGCGGCGGAGACTCGGGCGAGGTGGCCGGGGTCGACAGGGCCCGGCTCGGGAAGTTCGTTCGGGTTGACCGGGTCACTGAGCTCTTCGACGAACTGGTCGAAGGTCGGGTGCCCACCGCCGCCGGAGGTGACGGTGAGGAATCGGGCAGACTCGCTCACGACCTGGAAGATGTGCGGCACCTTCGCCGGCAGTGAAGCGACAGTCCCCTGGGTGGCGATGACCTCGTCGTCGCCGACCTTGAGCAGGACCTCGCCCTCGATGACGTAGAGGATTTCGTCTTCGTCCTGGTGCTGGTGGAGCGGAGGGCCAAAGCCCTGTGGCGCGTCGAACTCGACGACGTTCATTCCGCTCGCCGAGTCGCCGGCGTTCACCTTGACGGTGGCGAGGTGGTTGAGGAAGAACCGGTGGTTTCCTTCGCCGGGCGGCACGGCAGCGAGGTCGGTCATGGTCGGGGTGGAGGTTGTTGTTGTTTCCATGCCTCGACGATGACGGGCGACCCTTTCGAAATCCTTTCGACGACGCGTTCGAAGTCGGCTGGTTCAGTCGGTGAGCTCGTCGAATGGGCGAGGGTCGACGCCGAGCTCGCTCATCGCGGAGCGGTACGTCTCGTAGGCGGCGTGCGCCGAGCCCAGCTGCCCGATGGCGGAAAGCCGGCCGATGAGCCGGGTGAGGGCGAGCTCATCGAACGGATCGAGCCCGACGAGTGTCGTGAGACCGTCCACCACGAGCGTGTCGGCGGCGTCTGCGCTGGTCGCGAGCGTGTGGACCGCGCCGCCAAAGCGGCTCTGCACCTGAATGCGGGTCGGTGTGGCCCACTCGTCATACCGGGCGTCGGGAAGGAACTCGCCGCCGAAGCCGGCAACGATCGCTTCGGTTGCGTCGTTGGCGAACCACTGGACGAGGTCGAGTGCAACGGCGTCGGTGTCGAGCCGGACGGTGGATCGATCGGCGATCACCCCACCGTCGAGGACCCGACGGACGGCCGAAAGCTGTACGGAGAGGCGAGCGCCGAGACGTGGGGAGGCATCGTCGGGCCAGAGGAGTTCGATCAGTTCGTCCCTGGTGACCGGCCAGCCGCGTGCGGCGCAGAGGCGCTGGAGCAGGGTGCGGGCTCGGCGTGATCCCCAGGCCGACGTCGGGACGGGTTGGCCGTCGACTCGTACCTCGAATGCGCCGAGGGTCTGGATCTCCACCGAGCTCGTCCGGGTGTGGGGCCGTGGGGCGACGGTGCCGGTGACGAATCGTTCGATCACATCCACGTTCGCGTCGACGTCGTCGGCGAAGGAGTAATGGGCGTCGCCGTCGAGGATCGCAAGCTGCACATCGACGCCGGCACGTTCGAGCAGCTGATGGGCTTCGTGAGCGAACTCGACCGGGACCATGCGATCACCGCGCCGATGCACGATCAACACGGGGCACTGGATCATCGGCAGCGCTTCTCGGGCGTCCATCTCGGCGTTGAGGTCGAACAGGGTGTGGAGGGCGTCTCGGTTGGCGGCGTTGCGCTCGTATTTGGGCCACCACGCGGAGAACTCGGGGTCGGCGGCGAGCGACGGGGCAAACAGCGACAGGGTGATCGAATCGGGGGTTCCCCACGCGTCGATGAAGGCCTGGCGACGTTTGGCCCGGTCGGCAAGGTGCTCGGGGGTTTCGTGTTCGGGCTCGGGATCGGGCCAGAGTCGGGCGCCGGTGCCTTCGAGGATGAGACCGGTCACCCGGTTTGGGTAGGTCGCGGCGAACATGATCGCCATGGGTCCGCCTTCGCTGAGCCCGTGCAGCCACGCGGACTCGACACCTTCTGCGTCCATGACCGCACGGAGCTCATCGACGCGCTCGTCGATGCCGGGGATGTTGAGACTGCGATCCGACATGCCGGTCCCGCGCTTGTCGAACGCGATCTGGTGGCTGAAGCTGGCGAAGCGTTCGAGCATGTAGCGGATGACGGGCGACTCCCACGCCATCTCGACGTTCTGGGCCATCGGTGGAATCGCGCACACGACCGGACCGTCGCCGTAGGTCATGTACGCAATCGTGGATCCCGACGCCCGCGCGAACTTGATCTCCGGCGTGATCGTCATCGTGGCCCGCCCATGGCGCAACCGTAGTGGTCAGGTGCCGCGGCGGCTCAGGACGGTTCGGTCCGTTGGTGACGTGTCGATGGGCTCCGGTGCCCGGTTGATGGTGCCGGCGAAGAGGAGTCCGATCACGACGCAGAGACCGAGATGAAAGATGGGCACGCGCTCGGTGGCGTCGCCCCACACCCCCGAGAACACGAGGCAAGCGCCGAGGACGAGGCCGAGGCGACGAGTCGCTGCGGGGTGCACAGGGGCTCGCTGTGCGACGTGGATCTGATCTGGTCCGTACCACTCTCCAAGGTGTCGCCGCGAGACGACCAGGACGAACAGGATCATGCCGACGAGCGAGCCGACGGTATGGCCGAGGTACTGAAGGAGTCGTGCACCGCTGACCTCTCCGAAGGGTGAATCGACCAGCGTCCGTTGGAGGCCGAAGAGATTCGATCCGAATCTGCCAGCGTGGGTGAAGCTGTCGATTGCGACGTGGCTGAACACGCCGATGAACGACGACAAGGCGGTGACGAGAAGGCGCGGGCGCCCAAGCCGGAGAACTCGGTAGTTCCGTAGCCGCAGCGGCCCGAAGTCAGGGACCGAACCGAAGAGGCCGTCGACCGCATAGCGGCGGAGCAGAATCGAATAGGCGATCGCAAAGGCCGTGGTGACCCAGATTCCCTGCCAGCTGTGTGAGTCGAGGTTGGTGTCGGCGAACGCATAGAAGAGGTCGGGGCTGCCCGAGCCGACGACGAGCGCGATTCCGTCGAACCAGCGGGGCTTCCACAGCTTGAGAGGGATGACCGCGGCCTGGTGCGCGGGAAAGGTCAGTGGCACGCAAGCGATGGTGGGGATCGGCTGCGAAAGGCGGGGGAAAGAGTGAAGAGCCGGCTGGCGCCAACGTGACAACGAGGTCCGTGGTAGGCACGGGGCATGTTCCGACTCGATGGCAAGGTCGCGTTGGTCACGGGAAGCACGCGAGGTTTGGGGCGAGCGATCGCTGAGGCGTTTGCGGCGCAGGGCGCGCACGTGATTGTGACCGGACGTTCTCCCGATGATGTCGGTGTCGTGGTCGAGTCGATCCGCGGCGCCGGCGGAACGGCTTCTGGGGTGACCGCCGATCTCGCCGACGAGGCTGCGGGTGTGGAGCTGGTGAAGTCAGTCGTGGCCGATCACGGTCGGATCGACGTGTTGGTCAACAACGCCGGCGTCAACCACAAGGCGCCGCTGGCCGACTTCGATCAGGGCGAGTGGGAGCGGGTCGTGCAGGTCAACCTGAGCACGCCATTCGCCATGTCTCGTGCGGCGTCGGTCCCGATGATGGAGGCGGGCCGCGGGCGGATCATCACGACCGCGTCGATCATGGGCGTCGAGGTGGCCCGCCCGACGATCCCCGCGTATGTGAGCACCAAGGCGGCGGTCATGGGATTGACGAAGGCGTTGGCCGTGGAGCTCGGCCCGCATGGAATCACGGTCAACGCGATCGGCCCCGGCTACGTCGTGACCGACATCAACCGGTCGCTGGCCGAGGATCCCGAGTTCAACCAGATGATCGTCGACAGGACCCCGGCTCGACGGTGGGGTGACCCGGCCGAAATCGGCTCCGCTGCGGTGTTCCTCGCATCGGACGAAGCCAGCTACGTGAACGGCCAGACCTTGATCGTCGATGGCGGCATGACCTCGGCACTGTGAGGATTCGGCCTGCGGCGCCGGCGACGTGCAGCTCTTCAGGACGCCGATGAGATGAGGTTCCATTGGGGACCTGCGGTCTTCGATGACCCGGAGTTGCGGGCCTACGCTGCGGAGGACTCGTTCGTCGACCACTACCTGGAGGGACGCCGGTGAAGCAGATCGTTGTTGTCGACACCTTTGGGCCCATCTTTGGACTCGACCAGATGTGCGTTGTACGCGTCGACCATGAGGTCCGGGTCGGCGATCACCTTCTGCTCGACGATGCCCACGGAACGTCGCGTCGCGACCGGGTCGTGGTGATTGACCTCAACGCTCGTGAGGGTGAGGACGTTGAGACCATGGGCATAGGTATCCGAGGGCAAGGTGCTGATCTGGTTGTTGCGGGCAGCGTGGTCCGTCTCGAGCCAAACTCTGGCTGAGTGAAGCGGGTTCATCGTGTCTCGCTTTCGCATACGGATGGCTCCCCAGGATGGTCGCCCAGAGGTGACGATGGTCGACGCATCGTCGGTGGATGAGGCGTTGCGTCTGGTCGAGCGTGACGGCGGCGAGGTGTTGTCGGTCGAGTTGGCCGATTCGCGCCCGCTCCGGTCTGAGCCAGCCGGTGCGCCACCGCCGACCGCTCCGCGACAGGTGCCGCGCGGAGCCGCCGGTGCGGGTGGCCCGCCGGTGTTGATGCTCGTGGGCGCGATGTTCACGGGCCTGGCGTTGCTCTTCATGGTGATCGGACTCAGCGTCTATGTCTCGACCAGAGAGTTCGGTGCGCTCCTGTTCGGCCTCTTTCCGATCGTGCATCTGGTCATCGGCGTCGTGCTGCTGGCGCACTCGCTCCGTCAACGTTCGCGGCGGAAGCGGCTCTTCGCCAATGGCATGGCCGCAACCGCCACGATCGATCGGGTCGGACTGAACACAAACATGCGCATCAACGGACGGCACCCGTACGAGATCGGCTGGACCTTCTACCTCCACGACATCGCGTACCACGGCAAACGGTCATCGATGAACGACCGGCTCGGAGACTTCGCCGAAGGGGACCGGATCTGGGTGCTGCACGATCCGGCCGACCCGACCGAGTCCGTGGAGTGGCCACCGCTGTAGCGGGCGGTTGCCCTCGCTGTGCCGGGTTCACTCGACTGGAGGAGCTTCAGCACCGCTTCGGGTCGCCTCAGCGACGGAGATATCCACAGACAGATTCGCGAGGCGTCGAGCGATGGAGAGTGGTGGGAAGGGGTGTCGGACCCCAGCCCGATCGACGCATTTGAAAGGCGGACACATGTCCAGATTCCGAAATCGCCTCGCTTTGGGGCTTGTCGTGGCGCTCCTCGCTTCGGTGCTGGGGACCACGCACGCAGTCGCGGCTCCCAAACACGACAAGACGCCGCCTGGCCAGGAGGCGAAGGCCGAGCGCACGGCCGCTCCAAAGGTGCCCAACCTGAGTTGGCACCCCTGCTACAAGAAGATCGCGGCGGACTACGCGGAGTTCGCTCCCGAGCTCGAGGTGAGCTTTGAGTGCGCGTCGGTGCCCGTTCCGCTCGACTATGACGGAGGCGACGGCGGCACGATCAAGCTCGCGGTCGTGCGGCTCCCGGCGCTCGATCCGGAGAGTCGGATCGGCTCGCTGTTCACGAACCCGGGCGGCCCGGGCGGGTCGGGTGTCGAGTTCGCGCTGTTCTCTGCGCCGTTCGCCTTTGGGCCCGACGTGCGGAGTCAGTTCGACATCATCGGCTTCGACCCACGCGGAATACTTTTGAGTACGCCGGCACGCTGCTATGCGAACCAGCAGAAGCTCGACGCCACGGCCTCGGGACTCTCGACGCCACGGACCGACGCGGAGATCCAGTCCTGGCTTGACGCCGACGCCGAACTCCAGGCCGCGTGCGCCAAGAAGGGCAAGCGGATCCTCGACCACATGTCGACGGCAAACGTCGCCCGGGACATGGATCTGCTGCGGCAGGCCGTGGGCGACGAGCAGCTCACCTACGCCGGCTACAGCTACGGCACGATGGTGGGAGCGACGTACGCCAACCTCTTCCCGGACAACATCCGGGCGATGGTGCTCGACTCGGCACTCGATCCGGTCGCATGGACGACGGGCCGCGGCGACGGCGACACCGTGCCGGTGACCTCCCGACTCGGCAGTCACATCGGATCGCAGGACTCATTGGACGAGTTCTTCCGCCTATGCGAAGAAGCGGGCCCCGAGCTCTGCCCGATCGCCGATGACCCCGAAGGTCGTTGGCAGGGCGTGCTCGATGCGTTGGATGCTGAGCCGCTGCAACTTCCGGACTTCGACCCACTGACGGGCGAGCCGACTGGCGAGACCTTCCCCTTCCGTGGTGGCGACTTCCTCGGGCTGACCGTCGGTGTGCTCTACGCCGGGGACTTCTGGCCGGACATCGCGTTCATCGTGGCGGACCTCGAAGGCCTGATCGCGGGAGCGCCGCCCATGTTCTTCGAACGCACGGGCGCCGACCTCGCCGCGTTGGCGGCTGGTCAGCCCAACTCGATCTCCGCTCGGTCCGGATCGGACCTCTCGCGTACGCCCAGGTACTTCAACTTCGAAGCGTTTCCGACGGTGCTGTGCACGGATTCGGACAACCCGGATTCGATCGACGCGTACTACGCCGCGGCAGACGCGACCGAGGCCGAGTCGGTGTTCGGCGCGCTGTGGACGTGGAACGGATCGTTGTGCAGCGATTGGCCGTCGGCCGACGAAGACCGCTACACCGGACCGTGGGACGCCGACACGTGCAACACCGTCTTGATCCTGAACAACACGTTCGATCCGGCGACCCCGATCGAGGGGGCTCGGGCGATGGACGCCGAGCTCGGCAACTCGAAATTGATCGAGGTCGTCGGTGGGCGCGGGCACATCGCCGTGCAGTGGTCTGATTGTGCGGCATTCGTGCAGGACAGCTACCTGCTCACGACGGTGATCCCGCCGATCGATTCGTGCGAGCCGACCTTCGAGAGCCCGTTCGACCTTCTGGGCGGACCTCCTGGTGTGCCGGCGCTCATCGAGCCGCTCGATGGCATGGGTGAGCCGATCGTGGTGATCCTCGTCGAGGGGCCGACGCCCGATCTGCCGGTCGCGCTCGACCCGGAGACCGGACAGCCCATCAACATCACCGACGAGGGAGAGGTGCTCCCGATCGTGATTGTCGAGATCCTCGCCTGATGACGCGCCGGGACCGGGCGCTGGCAAACACCAGCGCCCGGTCCGGTCACATCGGGGTCAGACACCAACGTGACCTGCGCGCTCCAGCTGTGCGGGCACCTGCGGTTGGATCAGGCATATGCCTCGGTGAGCTCCCGATAGTCCGTTGCCAGGGCCGACGACATTCTCGAGCGGTATCTCGCCCAGACAACGCGGGGCTTGGCCCAGACAAGAGGGCGGACCATCGATACGGACCCGGGAGAGCTCGCCAGCCCGAGAACTTGGCTGGCGAGTTTCAGGTGAGACCGGCGGCGGCGAAGATCGCCAGAACGTTGGCGATCATTCCGGTGATCATGAGGCGCTGCGTTTCGACCTTGGCGGTGGCGAAGCGTTCGATCGTCTCGGAGCGAAGCTGAGTGAGTTCGCTTCGGATCACGACCTGCTCGCTGCGGAGTTCGGCCATGTCGTCGCGGAGTTCGCTGCGCAGTTCGGCCATGTCTCCGCGAAGTTCGCTGCGCAGTTCGGCCATGTCTCCGCGAAGTTCGCCACGAAGTTCTGCCATCTCGCCGCGAAGTTCGGCGCCGAACGCGTTCATGTCGGTGCGGGTGACGAGCTGGTCGGCTGGCTGGTGGGGGAGCATGCGCATGATGATGTCGGTGACGTGTTCGCCGTGGACGGCGGCGAGGCCTTCGTAGGCGTCGCGGCGTTCGCGGTCGGTGATGTCGGTCATGTCAGTGTCTCAGTTCTTTGGGTGCCCGTACAGGGCGTGGATCTGCGGAGGAACTGAGCGGGCCGTTCCACGAGGCCGTGACGCCGAGCGTAGGTGGGTGGTCTGACAGCGCTTGTCCAGCCGGTGCTGGGTCGTCGGGCGTGTCACATCGGGGTCAGACACCAACGTGACCTGCGGCGAGCTGTGCAACCCGGGAGGTCTTGATCAGACCAACATGGGGAGATGAGCGAAGTGGACGATGTCGACATCGCGGGCCTGGCGGCCATGCTGGCTCGCGCCGATCCCGGACCGTTGGAGCGTGGCGAGTGGCTTGCCGACGACGATGCGGTCTCGATCTCTTCGATCGAGCGAAACGTGGTGACGGCTCGCGTGCAAGGGACCGAGCGGTATCTGGTGCGTGTCGACGCGGGTGCAAGTACGTGGTCGTGTTCGTGCCCGTACGCCGCCGATGGTTCGTTCTGCAAGCACGCGGTGGCGGTGATCTGCGTGGTCATCTCGCCCGATGATCCAGAACCCGTCGACGCGCCCGTCAGCGCAGACGCCCCGTCCGACCTGGAGCGACTCGTGACTCACGTGGCGGGGTTGACCCACGACGAGCTGGTCGAGATCGTCGTCGATCAGGCGAAGCACGATCCGGCACTCGCGGATCGACTGTTGATCGCCGCCGTCGCAGCGGCGGGCGAACCGCTCGATCTTGCTGACTGGAAGAAGCGGATGACCGCGGTGTTTCGTGGCGGTGGTGGGTTCATTGAGTGGCGTCATGCAGCCGGTTGGGCCAGCGAGATCCACGAGTTCTTGGATGCGGTGCGAGCGTTGTTGGGTGCCGGCTACGCCACCGAGGTCGCCGCGCTTGCCGAGCATGCGCATCTGCGAGCCCAGTCCGCGATGCAGCGGGTCGACGACTCCGGTGGCGAGATCACCGGCATCGTCGAGGTCGCCGCCGAGCTGCATCGAGAGGCGGCCGAGCTGGGGGCGTACGAGCCGAAGGCGTTGGCGAAGCGTTTGGCCAAGCTCGAACTGTCGGCCGAGCTCGACACGTTCCACCGCAGCGCCATCACCTACGCCGACCTGTTGGGTGGCGAGGGCTTGGCGGTGTACGGGAAGGCGGTGGATGCCGCCTGGGCGAAGCTGTCACCGGACGCGCCGCGCTGGGGCCCGGCCTTTCGGGTGCGCCACGCACGAGCGGGCCATGCGATCGCCACGGGTGACCCGGACCGGTTCGTCGAGGTGTTCAAGGGCGACACGATGCTGCCCGGCGACTACGTCGATCTCGTCGAATTGTTCATCGCTGCTGATCGGTTGGACGAAGCGGCGGACTGGGCGGACCGAGGGCTCGAGGAGCGGGCGGGGCATCGCCAGCTCGACGGTCTGCGGTCGGTGCGGGCGAAGCTGCTCCGACTCGCTGGTGACCCTGCGGAGGTCGAGGCGTTGTACTGGAACGCGCTCGTTCGGCGGCCGACCGCTGCCGCAGTTCACGACCTGCTCGACAACGCGGTTGACCGCAACGCCGCGGCAACGCGCGTGCTCGACTGGGTGAACGAGTCGCTCGATGATCTCCGGTCCTTGCCAGCGGCCGTGGATCCGCCCACGATGCGTCCTCGCGGTACGTCTCCGGCGCAGATCGGCGAGGTGGGGGCAGCGCCGGCGCATCGGCCTGGGGCGCGGTTCGGCTCCGACATGGCGATCGACGTGTTCGTCGCGCTCGCCGAGACCGACCACGCCTGGGCCGTCGCGATGGAGTTCGGCGCGTCTCGGCACAACTGGGATCGACTGATCACCAAAACAGGAGGGTCACGGCCAGACGACGGGGTGCGGTGGGGTTTGGTGGTCGCCGCAATGGAGATCGATGGCCGCGACCGCAAGCACTATCGGCGAGCGGTGCGAGCACTTCGAGACACCGAGCGTCGGTTCTGCGCATCGACGGAAGGGACGGCTCGAACAATCTTCGATGCCGGCGTGCAACAAATCCTTGCTGACCACGCCAACAAGCCGTCACTGCTCGACGAGTTCGGCAAGGCCGGCTGGACTCGCTGAACGTTGCAACGAGATCTCAGAGACCGTCTGCGCCGGTGCAGTTCGTGCGATACCTGACGTATGTGGCGACCGCAGTGGCTTCGCCAGCGGAGTACCGGGTCCAATAATCGGCATCTTGCCAGGCCTCGGGGCCAATGATCGCCTTTCGTCCGTCGGTCCACGTGCCGGTCCAATCGAGCGGAAGCGTCACGTCGATGGCTTCACAAGGGAACGCATCGACGAGCCGCACTGTCCCGCCCGGATCTTCGACACGGAACTGCACGTGAGCGCCGGGGTTGGTCAAGTGGAGGACGTACTCCTGGATCGCAAACGGCTCTCGCATCCATGACTCAGGCACCGCCGCCTCGGGTTTCGCTTTGACGATCATGGCCAGAAGCTACTGCGACCCACTGACACCAAACCGGAGACTCGGAGCATGACGACTCAACAAAGCGGATCAGGCGAGTCCGGCTGCGGCGAACACGGCGAGGACGGTGGCGACGACTCCACCGAGCATCACGCGGTCGGTGCGTCCTCGAAGGTCGGTGATCGACGCGTCGAGCCGGGTGATCTCCTGTCGGACTTCGGATCGAAGCTCGGCCATGTCGT
>JAHDCX010000005.1:0-2620 GCA_020629635.1 Acidimicrobiales bacterium
CCTGCCACCGGGCACGCCACCAACGACTCAAAACCACCACCAACCATCACCGCGCAGCCTGACCTGTCGGCCAGTTCACATCAGCGCAACCCACGCCAGCTCGAAGCACGGCGAAAACCGCCGACCAACCGGCCTCGGGTCATCGCTTCACGTTCGATGCGCCGAGGATGGTCTCGACCGGATCGAACCGGCCCAAGTCTTCGTACCGGATCCGCACGACATGTTTCGCTCTCCGATCGCACACGAATGCGCAGCACGCGCCATACGCAAAGAAGCTCGAACCCAGTTCAATTTTCACAATCCGCATCCACGCCTTGTCATGTCGGCGCTTCAGTGCAACGAAGTCATTTCCTATTCGAACAACGGCTTCGGATGAGGAGAATCGCGCAAGGCCGTAGACGAGGTAGCCAACGGGCACGTCCTGCTCACCCGCTCGAGGCGGGCTACCTGTGACGCCCTCGATGAACGTCGCGGAGTCTCTGTTGGCTCGCCGCTTTGCGACTGACAGCCCCAGCAGACCGTTGACCCACGCCCAGGCCAACGACAGGGCCACGAAGGTGAGCAGCACCAGAAAGGCGTTCAGGACGTCAACCATTGGGTCTCAGAGAGCTCCTCTTCTCCACAACATCATCGGCCTGACTGAAGAGCAGCTGGAGATGATCCGACTACCTTCTGCGATGAGGATCTCCATGCCGATAGCCGACAGCCCAGAGCGACGTTTCGTCGAGCGTTGGCACGACCTCGCGGAGTCGCTTGGTGTCGACGGCGCGAGCTCGGACCGGGTCCTGACCGATCTCGTTGCACGTCACGGCGAAACGCATCGCAGCTACCACACCCACGAACACATCGTTGCGGTCCTCGAAGAGCTCGATGTGCTGAACGCAGCCACGGCAGCCGCGCAACTTGCCGCCTTCTTTCACGACGCCATCTACGACGCAGCGGAATCCAACAACGAAGAACGCAGCGCACGACTGGCCAAGACATCACTGACTGCGCTCGCCGTCGACTCGAACATCATCGCGGAGACGTATCGGCTCATATGCGCGACCGCCGGGCACCAGCTGAGCCCGGGCGCTCCTGCCGAGACGGCTGCGTTCCTCGACGCCGACCTCGCCATCCTCGGAGCACCCGCCGACCGCTACGACCAGTACGTCGACCACGTGCGAATCGAATATCGCCACGTCGATGAGGCGACGTGGCGATCGGGCCGCCGCAACCTCCTGGAACGATTCGTCTCGCGCGACCGGCTCTTCTTCACCGAGTCCGCGCATGGGCGACTCGAGGCCAGTGCTCGATCGAACCTTGCGCGCGAGCTCGCCGCTCTCGCCGACTGACTCGAGCGATCCTTGGGCTGGTCGACGACCTGCGACCCACGCCCGTCAAGAGGGCCTGGCTCAGTCGAATCCGTTAGGGTGCGCCAATGCACATCCTGGTTGCCACGGACGGGTCGCTCAATCGGGAACGAGCCGTCGAACTCCTCACTCGTCTGGTCGAAGACGGCGACACGGTCACGGTCTTCACCGCCATCCACTTCCCGCGCTCGGTACTCAAGAGCGTCGCCGAGATCGGCGGCGTCGAAGGCCTCGCGGCGATCGCCGATGCGGCCGGTGGAGCGCTCAACTCCGGCGCCGTCGCCGCCGAACGCCTCGCAAGCACCCAGTCCACCAGTCGCCCAGCCGACCCCCAACAGGTCGCGCAGAGCTACTTCGACAAGACGGCCTCAGCGTCGTGTGGTCCCCTTGTCGACATGCTCGCAGAAGCCGGCGTCGAGGCGTCGATCAGCTGGAGCGCGACGGAGAATCAACCCGCCCGCACGATCCTGGCCACAGCCACCGCCAAGAAGGTCGACCTCCTCGTGCTCGGAAGCCACGGTCAAGGCGGCTTCGAAGGACCCCTCGGCTCGACGGTGACGAAGTGCGTTCGTCGCGCGGAGATCCCCGTTTTGTTGGTCCGCTGACACGCTCCGCGGCAACCCGTCACGGACTCGAATCCCATTGGGCGCGACTTTGGGGCCTCGGCTAGCGTCCCACCCCGGACGGACACATCGAGAAGAGGGCGTTCAATGACCGACAATTCTCCATCAGAGGAAAGCGTGGATGGTCTTGCAGACCGCGCCAAGGAGATGCTCGACAAGGTCAGGGGTGGAACCGGAGCCGACGGCGACGCATCTCTGGCCGACAAAGCCAAGGACGCCCTGAGCGGCGTCGGCGACACCGGCGGAAGCTTGGTTGACAAGGCGAAAGATGCCGTCGCCGGAGTGACCGGTGCTGGTGCTGATGCGCTCGATCCCGACGTATCGATGCCCGATCCGGACGTGACCGACTCGCTCTCGATGTCGGCTGACGGGAGTGGCGCCGCCGCAGCAGCAGGCGATGCCGCCTCAGCCGCCGGCGACAAGGTCACTGGTGCCGCCTCAGCCGCCGGCGACAAGGTCTCCGGAGCAGGAGTCGCAGCAGCAGGAGGCGCCGCAGCCGTCGCTGGCGGGGCAGCCGCAGCCGCCGGCGGACTCGGCGGAAAGCTCTCCGGCATGGCCGACAAAGCCAAAGACGCCGCCAGCGGCGTCACCGACAAGGTTTCCGGTGCCGCCTCGGCCGCCGGCGACAAGGTTTCCGGTGCCGCC
>JAHDCX010000005.1:2720-158524 GCA_020629635.1 Acidimicrobiales bacterium
CGACAAGGTTTCCGGTGCCGCCTCGGCCGCCGGCGACAAGGTTTCCGGTGCCGCCTCGGCCGCCGGCGACAAGGTCTCGGGCGCCGCCGCCGGTGCAACTGGCGGGGTCGCCGGTGCTGCAGGCTCGATGGCGGACAAGGCGAAGGAAACCGTCGCTGACGTCACCGCCACCGGCGAAGCCGCAATCGACCCCGAAGACGCCGGCGCCGCCGTGGCGGGTACCACCGCCGCTGCAGCGAGCACGACCGTCTCGACGTCGTCCACCACGACCGCATCCGTCTCTGGCGGAGGCGGCAGCGCCTCAGGCGGCGGTGCTTCCGGAGGATCCGGTGGCGGCGCTGGAGGCGGCGGCTTCGACGACGACGATGACGACGAAGAGAAGCTCTTCGCAGACATCCCTGTTTCCGGCAGCATGCAGATCCTCGGGATCGGCCTCCTTGCGGCGTTGTTGTTCCTCTTCGGAGGCAACATCAGCGACTTCTTCTTCGGTGACGACGAAGTGGTCACCGACGACCTCACCGAGGCTGCCGAAGACCTCGACGACGAGCGCTGCGACTCCGTCCTCGACGAAATCGAGTCCGAGTACGACCGTGACGACGTGCGAGACATCACCTGCTCGATCAACCGCAGCGGCGACGTCGTCCTGTCGGGCACGGCCGAGAGCATCGGCGTACGTCGCGGTGCCTACGCAGCCGGTCTCGGCGCAGCGGCGCTCGGCGGAGCCGAGCTGATCAACGAGATCGAGCTCGTTCGTCCCGACTCGGACGACGCGGACGATGTTGCCGCAGCCACGCCAACCACGACCGAGGCACCCGCCACGACAACGGAAGCGCCCACGACGACCGAGGCCGAGACGACGACGACCGAGGCCACGACCACGACGGAAGCCGAAACCACCACCACCGAAGCGCCCGCTCCGGATCCGGTGACCATGTGGGACGCGCTCAACTCGTCTGGTCAAGCGACGCAGTTCGCCACCATCGGTGCGGCACTTGGCCTTCAAGAAGACCTCGAGGCCCTCGAAGACGCCGACGGCAACCCGGTCAACCGCACCCTCTTCGCTCCCTCGGACGAAGCGCTGGCGCTGCTCGGACCTGAAGCCCTTGGCGCCCTCGCCTCTGACCCAGAGGCCGCAAGTGCCCTCGTCGGCTATCACTTCATCGACAGCCGTCTGACGGCCGAAGACCTCGTCGCCGCTGCGGGCACCCCCATCCCGTCACGGGTCGGCCTGCCGCTCAACATCACCGTCGACGGCGAAGACGTCATCATCAACGGCACCTCCAAGGTCGTCGCCACCGACTTCGAGGCCGACAACGGCATCGTGCACATCATCGACGTGATCCTCGATCCGCCGACGATCAATCAGGTGCTCGACCTCGAGAACATCGAGTTCGAGGTGAACACGGCCAACATCACGGCGGCAAGCCAGGATGAGCTGCAAAAGGCCGTCACCTTCTTCACCGAGACACCCGACGCCCAGGCCCTCATCGAAGGTCACACCGACACCGACGGCAGCGACGAAGCCAACCAGGCCCTTTCGGAGAGCCGGGCCGAAGCCATCAAGGCGTTCCTGGTGTCCCAAGGCCTCGCCGAGGACCGCTTCACCACCGCTGGCTTCGGTGAGACTCAACCCATCCTCGTCGATGGTGTCGAGGACAAGCAGGCAAGCCGCCGAATCGAGTTCCGACTCCGCTGATCCCCGCCTCTGCGCCGACGCGGCGCAAAGATGCCTCAGCCCGATCCGTCTCGCAGTATCCACTGCCTGGTGTGATCGGGCTCTGGCGCGTTTTGGAGGAAGTCATCGAACCGTTGGTCGAGGTCCGGATCACCCGCCGCCCAGTTGGACACGATCCCAGTTCGCCCGCCCGGGGCGCCACCACCTGAAGTCGACGCATCCTGCTCGGCCCGCGAGACGATCTCGTCGGCGAGCCGACGTGCGTCCTCGAGCATCCGGTTGCGCTCAGCCTTGGCTTGGCGGATCGCATCCTTGGCTTGGCGAATCGCCATGTGCACTCGTCGCAGCTGCGCCTCCGCGACTTCGGCTCGATGGGTCGCTTCTGCAAGCTCGCGCCGAAGACGTTCTACCTCCATCTGAGCTATCCGCACAGCGGGTCCACGAACATCGACCGCGTCCATCCTGTAGAGGTCGACACCCATTGACCCCACAGACATGGGTCTCGCGCCCTGTTCGCCGTAGGTAGCCGAAAGGCCGAACGGATCCCTCAGTTGATGACGTTCGGCGTCCGATAGAACCCCGTACGGAGCGGGCCAAAGGCCTGCACGTCAGATGGATGGTGGATTCGGACATGACGATGGAAGCGCAGGATTGGCCCTCGTTCGACGAGGTGCTCGACGCTGCTCGCCGCGCAACGGAACCCGCTCCAATCGGGTCGACGTTGCTCCCCGAGCCGCTCCCCCCAACAAGAATCCACGACATCGACCTCGACAACCTGCTCTCGCCCGGCGGCCTCTCTGAAGAGGACCGGGCGGCCCTCGGCACTGCGCTCGAGCCTCTTCCGGCACCTGATCTCGCCTTCGACGATCCTGTCGCGACGGCAACCCTCGAGACGGCCGACGCCGCAGATCTGACCGCCGACGACACCGAGCAGTGGGACACCGACTGGCTCACCGCCGAGCCAGAGTTTACGGACGGCATCGAGCTGGACTCCTCCGAGGAGCCCCGCGTCAGCAACGACGACATCGACCGCGAAGCCGCGTTCGAACTTCCTGTCGCCGCAGATCTCCTCGCCTCCGAGGAGCCCGACGTCGAAGAGCTCGCTCCCGTCTTCGAGCTGTCCCCCACCGACTTCAGCGAGCCCGAGACCTCGGAGCCAACCAACCAACTCGAGAACCTCGACGAACTGGATTGGTCGACCGTCGACTGGGCCAGCGAGGGCTCGGACGACCTCGACTCGACCAGCTGGGCGACCGCCGAACCAGACCTCTCCACGTTCGATCTCCCCGAGACGGGGCCAACGACCGAGCCGCTGTCGACCCCCACCGGAATGGGCTTCGATTCGATCGCTACGGCCGATGCCATCGAAGACGACCTGCAGGACCTGTTCGACTTCGCCGACGACGACGCCGACCTCGGCGGTTGGCAGATCGACGAAGCCGACATCGAAGCCGACTTCCCCGACGAGGCCGGAAGCCCGGACAACGTCGTCCAGATCCACGACGTCGAACCGACCGACGATGACGTCTTCGGCCTCGACGCCCCCACACCCGAAGCCCCAGCCGCCACTCGTTGGGTCAGCGTCGGTCTCGAAGACGAACAAGCCGATCCGTGGGCGCACATGCGACCCGACGAATACTCCGAGGTTCGCTCAGGCTTCTGGGCCAACCGCCCACGGTTCTTCGGCGGTGATGAGCGCCGGCGTCGCAAAGCGGAACGCAAAGCGCTCGCCGACCAGGTCGAGGCCCGCAAGGACTACACCCCGGTCTGCCCAAGCTGTGGAGAGAACGGTCGCGTCGATCTCGACGATCCCGTGGGTGCAAAGGTCCACGCGAGCTGCGCCGCCTGCGATCACGTGTGGACCGAGGCCTACGAGGTCGAGCGCAAGAGCGCCTGAGCGCTCGTTCGCAGACGATCCCGCGCGATTCTCAGCCGAACATCGCCAACCACTGTTCGGGTGACTTCGGCGCAAATACCATGTTGCCCGAACGGGTGTCTCCCATCGTCGCGTGGGGCTCGGGAGAATAGCGATGACCGGGATACAACACGGCGTCGTCGGGCACCCGACCGAGCACGTTGACGAGGCTGTCGTAGAGCTGCGCCGGATCCCCACCGGGCAGGTCGGTGCGCCCACAACCTTGCAAGAACAAGGTATCGCCAGCCACGAGACGGTTGTCGACCAGAAAGCTCTGCGACCCCGGCGTGTGCCCGGGCGTGTGCAGCAAGTCGATGGTGATCGCGCCTACATCGAGCGTGCTGCTGCCGTCGTGCGTGACGAGATGGTCATCCGTGAGTTCGGTGACCCGTTTGACCCATTCGGCCTCATCCGCCTGCACGTGGAGCGGCACATCGTGGAGCGCCAGCAGCTCGGCCGCACCGACCACATGCATTCCCATCATCGAGCCGCCCACGTGATCGGGGTGATAGTGCGTCCCGAGCATCCCCGTGCATCGCATGCCATCGGCGGCGAGCAACTCGAGCAACGTGACCGGGTCATACGCCGGATCGACGATGAGGGCCTCTCCCGTCTCGCGATCGCCGATGAGGTACACGAAGTTGACCATCTGCTGGGCCAACGGGTCGTCCTGGGCAAAGTCCACACCCGAAAGAAGCTGGCGGAAATAGAGACGGTCGTCTGCCATGGCTCAAACCCTAGGCTGGAGCGGTGACCGATCGACCACGCATCGCATTTCAGGGCGTCCCCGGCGCCTACTCGCACATGGCGTGCACCGCTGCACGCCCGGAGATGGAACCGGTTGGCTTCAAGACCTTTGCCGAGGCGCTCGCCGCCGTCGAGAAGGGCCAGTGCGATCTCGGCATGATCGCGATCGAGAACAGCCTCGGTGGCCGCGTGGCTGACATCCACCATCTCCTGCCAGCCTCGAGCCTGTCGATCATCGGCGAACACTTCCAACCGGTTCGCCACCAGCTGCTCGGCCCGAAGGGCACCACCCTCGACTCGCTCAAGACGATCGCCTCGCACGAACAGGCGCTCGCCCAATGTCGTGAGCTGTTCCGCGAGCTCGGCGCGGAAGCACTCGACTTCGGCGACACCGCCGGTGCCGCCCGCGAAGCGGCTGAACGCAACGACCCGACCTTCGGCGCGATCGCCAGCGAGCTCGCCGCCGAGATCTACGGCCTCGAGATCGTGCGATCTCGAATCGAAGACAAGTTGGGCAACACCACCCGATTCGTCATCATGTCTCGCCGTGGCGAGGAGCCCGACCCGCTCGACGGACGTGCGCTGACGAGCATCATCTTCCAGGTGCGGTCAATTCCCGGAGCGCTGTACAAGGCGCTCGGAGGCTTCGCCACGAACGGCGTCAACATCATCAAGCTCGAGAGCTACATCACCGACCAGAGCTTCACCGTCGCCCAGTTCTACGCCGAACTCGAAGGTCATCCTTCGGATCCCGCTGTCGCGAACGCGCTCGAAGAACTGCAGTTCTTCTGCGCCACGATGAAGCGCCTCGGCACCTACCCGATGTCGCCGTGGCGCGAGCAGAACGCCGCAACCTGACGCGTGCATTCGCGCCTCATCAGAGTTCAGCGCGCCTGTAGGGACTCGAACCCCAAACCTTCTGTTCCGTAGACAGATGCTCTATCCAATTGAGCTACAGGCGCAGATCGACGAGTCTACGCCGTGACGGCGAAACGCGTCGCACCGCTACCCTTGACTGCGGAGAGATGGCAGAGCGGACGATTGCGTCGGTCTTGAAAACCGTTGGGCCTTTACGGGTCCCGGGGGTTCGAATCCCCCTCTCTCCGCCACTGGGGTCAAGTCTTTCCAATGCACAACTGCGGTTGTCGATTGGAAAGACTTGACCCCGATTGCGCGTCAGTGTGGCTGGCCGAGGATGCAGAACTCGTTCCCCTCGGGGTCGGCCATGACGACCCAGGGTACGTCGCCCTGTCCGATGTCGACCCTGGTTGCGCCGAGTGCCGCCAATCGTTCGACCTCGGTGTTCTGATCGTCGGGTCGGAAGTCGAGGTGCAGTCGGTTCTTCGCGTCCTTGGCCGATGGCGTGGGCAAGAACAACAGCCCCGGAACCTGCTCGGGCGTCGGACGAATCTCAAACACCGGGGGATCATCGTCGACCACGACCCAGCCAAGCGCTTCGGCCCACCAGTGACCCAACGCCGATGGATCTTCGGCTTCGATCACGACCTGTTCCCATACAAGGCTCACAGCCAGCGATCGTAGGGCATCACGAAGAGCGTCAGCCGCCGCACCAAAACGAGAGAATCCGTGCAGGTGGTGCCTGCACGGATTCACGAGCGGAGAGGGTGGGATTTGAACCCACGAACCCCGTTTCCAGAGTTACTCCCTTAGCAGGGGAGCGCCTTCGACCTGACTCGGCCACCTCTCCAGTTGTGGGCCTTCAGGGTAGCCCTGTCAGGAGGAGACGTCGACGTCGACGTTCTCGAGAATCGGCAACGCACCTTCTGGGGCGTTCACGACCGTGAACGCACGGCCCTGCCGTCGAGCAACCGCATCGCCCGCGGCGATCGAATCGGCGATGGCCGCGTCGATTGCCGTGCTCCGGTCGAGATTGATCGTCACCTGCCCAGACCCCTCGTCGGCGCCGATCACCGAGCGCAGCTCCTCCTTCAGCTTGCTGTTGGTGGCGACCCACAGCAGACCCCGGGGGCGAAGACGAAGCTCCCCCGCGGGGCTGTCCTCGACCTCCAACCGGAAACGACGCCAGAGGTGCAACGCAGCAGTGAGACCGACGCCGAGCAGCACGGCGAACTGGACGTTGGGCGGCGTGACGAGGGT
The DNA here is from genome assembly GCA_020629635.1 of Acidimicrobiales bacterium. Classification (GTDB taxonomy): domain Bacteria; phylum Actinomycetota; class Acidimicrobiia; order Acidimicrobiales; family SHLQ01; genus SHLQ01. Next base: position 9,176 of record JAHDCX010000005.1, read on the forward strand.
GGCCACGAACGTCACCCACGCGAGGCCCGCCTGCCATGACGAGCGGGTCCAGAGCTTCCAGAGTCGACGAGGCTTGATGAGCGACAGCACGGCGCCCACCACGATGGCACCGAGCACGGCATCGGGGAGCCGGTCGAGCAGCCCAGCGAACGGAAGGAACGCCAGCACCACCGTGCCCGTGATCGCGCCGCTCCACCGTGTCTGGGCGCCGGCAAACCGATTGACCGAGCTGCGAGAAAAGCTGCCACCCACCGGGAACGCGCCGGTCACCGACGCCACCGAGTTGGCGAGGCCCGACGCAAAGAACTCGCGTGACGACGACCAGACCTGCTGTTCTTCGTTGGCGAAGGTGCGGGCGATCGAGGCGGGCTCGGCGAATCCGACGAGCGCGATCACGACCCCGCCGACGAGAAGCGTCCCAAGGGACTCGAACGGCAGATCGAACGACCACGCCGGGAGTCCCCCGGGGATGTCAGCGATCACCGGACCGTCGTAGGAGGTGAGGCGGGAGAAGAGCAACGACACGATCACGGCGATGAGCACGCCAGGGAAGAGTCGATGCCACGAACGCCCCTTGAGCATGAGCACGAGCGTGAAGACGGAGATCAGCAGCGCCTCCACCAGCCACTCCCCCGGGTGGGTCACTGCCCACAGAGCTCGTGCGATGGGGTTGGACCAGTCGGCGACGTCGGTCGGGAGGCTGACCCCCAACGCCTTGGGGAGCTGGCTCGACAAGATGACGATGCCGGCTCCCGACGTGAAGCCGATCATCACGGGTTCCGCCATCAGGTAGACGACGGCTCCCAGGCGAAAGATCCCGAGGAGCAGTCTCGTGACGCCAACGATCAGAGCGAGCAGGGCGGCTGCGGCCACCCAGGCGCTCGTCTTCTCTTCGAGTCCCGCGCCCGCAAGAGCGCCAGCGGTCAACAGACTGGTCAGCGCGACCGGGCCCGTCTGGAGATACGGCGAAGAGGCGACGACGGCGAACACCAGCAGCGGGAACGCAGACGCAAACAACCCGTGGACGGCGGGCATACCGGCGAGGTCGGCGTAGGCCAACGACTGCGGAATGAGGACGAGGGCGACACTGAGCCCTCCAACCGCGTCACCGACGCTGGGTCGTGGAACGACTGCGAGATCCTCGAGCTGACGGCGTATGCCGAGACGCCACCGTCCCGTCAGATCCCGCATCATGGAATTCACGTTCCAAGTAAACCGGTTCGAACGACGACTTGCCGATCTGGCGAGCCGTCACCCGATCGTGCAAGCATTTCGGGGATGTCGAGTGGTGTACCCGGACCCTGGATCCGTCGACCGATCTCCATGTCTGCGCTGGTCATCGGTTCGGTCGTCGCGGCACCTCTGGCCCTCCCGGCGATGGTTCTGGCCGCCCTTGTCGATCTCGTCACCCGTGAACGGCGCTGGCGAAGGTTGCGCACGGTCATGTTCGTCCTCGGGCTGCTGTACGTCGATTTGGCGGGCTTCGTCGTCACGACCGGTGCGTGGCTGCTCCAGCCCGTTGGCTTGCGCATGCAGTCTCCCACCGTCCAGTGGCGGTACCACCGCATCATGACCTGGTGGACGCAGCGGCTGATGCGGGTCATCTCCACCACCGTTCCGCTTCCGATCGACACATCGCAACTCGACGAGGACGCCCTCGGGGGAAACGCGATCGTCATTGGGCGCCATCGGAGCCTGCTCGATGCGGTCCTCCCGTCGACGATCTTCGGCCCACGTGGACTCATCGCCCGCTACACGCTCAAAGAGGATCTGCGATGGGAGCCGAACATCGACGTCGTCGGCCACCGCATGGGCCACCGCTTTGTCCGTCGTGCGCCAAAGAATCTCGACGCCGAGCTCGAACCGATCCGGGCGCTCGCCTCCCGGGTCGACGACGACTCGGTGGCCGTCATCTTTCCCGAAGGGACCTTTTTCACCGAAGCCCGCAAGGCGAAGGTGATCGCTGCACTCGAACGCAAGGACCCTGAGCACGCCGACGCGGCTCGCCAGATGAACCATCTGCTCCCGCCACGCCCTGCGGGAACACTCGCGCTGATGGAGGGTGCCCCCGGCGCCGACATCATCATCCTGGGCCACGTCGGCTTCGAACCGTTTGGCACGATCGGCAAGATCTTCGCGGGCATCGGCGCCGATCATCCGGTCCGGGTCGCCGCGTGGCGCCACCCTCGCAGCAGCGTGCCGGAGGACCAAGCAGGGCGAATCGACTGGCTGTTTGATCGTTGGCTCGAGCTCGACGAATGGATCAGCAAACAGCACGCGATCGGTGATCAGCCCGCCACGGAACGTGCGCACAACGACAAATCTGGGAACATTGCCCGGGTATGAACACTGCCGGGTTGGTGAGTCGGCCTCACTAGGATGCCGCACGTGACTGGACCCGAGACAGATGAGGGCCTCGTCGAGATGGCGGTCGAACTCGCCACCGGCGCCGGAGCTCTCACCCGAAAATGGTTCGATCGAGGAACGGTCGAGTTCGACACCAAGGCCGACGGATCACCCGTGACCGAAGCCGACAAGGCGGCCGAACGGTACCTCCGGGAGCAGATCGCGCTCGCCTTTCCGACCGATGGCATCGTCGGTGAAGAAGAAGACGATCGTGAAGGGACAAGCGGTCGGACGTGGATCATCGATCCGATCGACGGAACCAAGTCCTTCATGAATGGTGTGCCTCTGTACGGCACCCTGCTCGCCGTCGTCGACGAGCACGGCCCGGCGGTCGGCGTGATCGTGATGCCAGCGCTCGACGAGGTCGTCGCCGCCGGACGGGGGCTCGGTTGCACGTACAACGGTCGCGAAACCTCGGTCCGAGCCCCCGAGTCGCTCGAGGGCAGCTACGCGAACACCAGCGGCTTCGACTACTGGCCCGACAAGGACATGCGCCATCGGTTCCTCGAATCGGGGCTTGTGGTCCGAACGTGGGGCGACGCCTACGGCTACGTGCTCCTGGCGACCGGTCGAAGCGACGCGATGGTGGACCCGCTCGTCAACCTCTGGGACGTCGCACCGATGCAAGTCATCATCCCCGAGGCAGGAGGCAGGATCACCGACGAGTTCGGCCAGCCCTGGGTCCCCAATCAGGAGCGATCGTTCGTTGCGACCGCCGGAACGATCCACGATGAGCTCGTGGCCGTGCTCTCAGACACGCCGATCGACGTTCCGGCCGACGACGACTGACTCAGTTCCATTCGTCGGGAAGCGCCGACCCATCCGACAAGGTGCGCACATCGCTCGGCGGCACCCCCAACGCGCTCTGACAGGTCACCCCGGCCTCGGGCAGTTCGGGGTTGTCCACCCACTCCTCGATGAACGCCGCGACCTCGGGAGCTCCCGGACCACCTGAGGTGCGCATCTGCGCCCCCCAGGCGCTCGCAACGATCGGCTCGGGGTGGTCGTACGGCGAGACCAACAGCTTCGGGTTCGCCTCCGCCATCGATCGCAGCAGGGCGATGCCGGCCACATCGACCAGGTCCGCGTTGTAGGTGATCCAGACCGCGCCGTGCTCCATCGAATGCGTCGCCGCCCCTTCGAGCAGCTCGACGTCGTAGAAGCCGCAGTTGTGCCAGAACGGATAGTGCGGACCGCCGATCGACGGCGACTGCTCGAACGACACCGGCGGGTCCACATGATCTGCGGAGATCTCGGCGACCGGCTGCATGAACACTACGGTCGTGCCCGGCGCAGATGGCTCGACCGTAACGGCGGGTGCAGTGGTCGAGTCCGGCGTGGAAGAAGCCGACTCGTCGTCGCCCCCGCTACACGCGGAGACGACGACGATCAGAAGAAGCAACAGCGGGCGCCACATCGCTCGTGACCCTAGCGACTGCAATCGCTCAGGAGAGGGGCACCCCAACCGGCACCTCGCCGGCGCTGGACTCGATGAGCGTGATCTGTTCCATGCGGTCCTGCCAGTCGCTGCGATCGCCAATGGCGTCGATGTAGGCCGCCTTGCGACGTGCCGAACGGCCACGGGGCTGAGACGGACGGCCAGCCGTGCCGGCGTACTGGGCTTCGATGCCTTCCTTGAGCATTGCGATGGCCTCGGAGCGAATCTGGCTGATCCGGCTCTCGGTCACGTCGAGGAAGCGGGCGAGGTCCTGGCTGGTGCGTCCTTCGAGGAAGTAGCCGATGATCACCAGACGCTGACGCTCTGGGAGCAACGCGATGGCATCGCGGAGGTACGCGTGCAGCTCGCGGGTCTCGAGCTCTTCGCTGGGCTCGATGGCCGCATGGTCGACGAGCACGTCGACCAGCGTGAGATCGTCGTCGACGTCATCGGACACTTCGTGCTCGAGCGCCAGGACGACAGAACGGAACATGCGGTCACGAAGACGATTGAGTTCGTTGGTCTCGACACCGAGCGACTCCGCCATCTCCTCGATGGTCGGGACACGACCGAGCTTCGACGCCAAGCGCTGCTCGGTGGCCTCGAGCTTCCGAGCGAGTGTCCGGACCGAGCGCGGCGCCCAATCGGCCGCACGAACAGCGTCGAGGATTGCGCCACGAATGCGCTGCGCTGCGAAGCGGTCGAACGGCACGCCCCGACTCTCGTCGTAGCGTCGCGCCGCCTCGACAAGGCCGAGCGCTCCTGCTCGGGCAAGCTCTTCACGTTCCACGTGTCGTGGAAAGTGCACGGCAACCTGCAACACGATGTGTTTCACAAGTGGCAGGTTCTGCTCGATCAGCGCATTCATCTCTGCGTGATCGAGTCCGGATGGCGTCGTGGTGCCAGCGTTGTCGCCCATTGGTTGAGTCACTCCCTCATTTGGTGCATGTGGATGGTCCCCCGCCATCACAGAGAGAGGGTTCGGAGCGAACAGGCCAGACCTTTAGAAAAAAGTTTGGAAATCGCGAACTCGTTCACAGAATCGGCGCACAACAGCCGGTCCTGAAGCGGTTTCCTCTGGGCCGAACGGCCCATTTCGTTGAGCAGATCCGTCGAAATCCGCCTCAGGCAGTGCTTTCGTCGGCCCCCACGAATATTTCGAGGGTCAGACCCCGCCGGCGGCAATCGTGCAGCATTGCGAGCGGATCGAAGAGCTCTGCGAGCGAGCCGCAGCCGACGGGAGTCGACTGCGCGGCGAGCGCAGACGCGGCGGCGGCAGCGACCGTGCCGGCGGCGACTGCGGGCCGCTCGGCACACCCGAGGACGAGCTCAGACCGTGCACCGTTGATTTCGCCACGCAGCTCGACTCGGATCGCGCCAAGGAGCCCCTCGGGATGCGGCCTCCGCAGCATGGGGAGATGCATCGTCGCCCGGTCACGACGGGTGGCGGCCATTCGGGCCGTGATTCGACTCGTTGTCGGATGGGATCGCGACAACAAGAGCGGGTCCGGGAGTGCGGCGCGATAGCAATCGGCGGCTTGGACGGGCTGAGGAAACCAGGCGAGCTCACGCCCCGAGCCGCCGGCGCGGGTCACCCAGGCACCGTCACGCCAGTCGATGCAGGCGCTCTTGAGCGCCCGGTGATGTTGCCGGGCACAGTCGGGGCCGCCGGTACCGAACTTGGCGACGTGAATCTCGTCGACACGATCGAATCGATCGGCGGCGTGCGCGACGAGCAAATCGGAGAGGCCCGGCATCATGCCCGCGCCCACGGCCACCGTCACGCCCCGCCTTTTAGCGCTCTCGTGGAGCGCGAGGAGACGCCGCACCTGCGGAAGTCCATCGGCGACACTCACCACGTGCTGGCCGCGAGCCACCGCTTCGACTGCCAGGTCGGGGTGATCCGCTGTGCGTGTGGCGAGCACGACGATGTCCGCTCCCTCGGTCGAACGACGCTCGCGCGCCCTCGGACCGAGGCTCGTGGCCAGCGGTCCAGCGACGCCGGCCGCGTCGTCGACAAGGTGCAGCTCGTGGTCGTCTGACCCACGGGCGAGTTGGCGTGCCGCACGTGCGCCGGTTGCGCCGCACCCGACGATCGCGATGCGGGCCATGTCAGCGCGAACTCACCGAAGCTCGTCCCCGGTGAGCTCTCGCCAGCCACCACCGCGGGGCGGCACACCACCGGTACCACGAAGCCGTAGTGCCCCTGCAACGCCCGCTGCGATGCCCAAGGCCACCGCAGCCCGCCGAATCAACCCCAGCAACTGCATGGCAGGATCCTACGTGGCGTTCGGCGGGACGACCGGCGCAGTGTTGAGCTTGGCCCCAAAACTGCTGAAGGTCGCCCCAACGGGGCGACCGGCGGTGGGCCTAGCTGGAGTCGAACCAGCGACCTCACCCTTATCAGGGGTGCGCTCTAACCAACTGAGCTATAGGCCCGAAGCAGTGAAACGGTAGCGACTCAGCCCCGACGCGGCAACGTGGTGATGGGCCGTGCGGTTTCTTCTTCGACGACGGTCACCCGGATGCCTCCGGTCAGGTCGCTGATCAGGTTCAACAAGATGGCCACGAGCACGGCGAAACCCGTCGCGGCGACGGCGAGAACGAGTCCACCGAGGGCGACTGCGTTGAAGATCGCTTCGCCTTCGATCTGGAAGTCCTCGAGGGCGAAGATCTCCCGGGCGAACTGTTCGATGTCGTCGACGGTTCCGGCGGTCTCGGCCGCGTTCCAGAGCAGCACGCCGGCCACCATTGCGACGACCCACATGCAGAAGTTGAACAGCAGCGAGACCTTCAGCACGGACCAGGGTTCGATGTGGCGGACGAGTCGGCGCACCTTTCGGGCCCGGAGTCGGCGTTCTTGGAGACGCTCGACCATCGCCCGAGGTGGCTCTTCGTCGGTGCGCGCCGGAACCCCGCCCGTTTCGAAGAAGGTGTCGACCCGTTCGTCGAAGCCGTCGTCCTCGACGGGCTCGACCGGGAAGACGCTCTCTTCCGGATTCTCTACTGCGGTCACGGGTGTGAGTGTATGCGATGCGGCGGAGACCTACGGCCCGCGTCGTGCGGGGACCAACCCCCGGACCGCAACGGCGCGACGTGCGACCTCGCCCACCTGGACGACGACGACGAATCGGTCGCCCGTCCAGCCATGCTCGATGAGGACGGCGTCATTGTGTTGTGCCGCGTCTCGGGCGCCATCGAACCCGTCGAACGCACCCGCGAGCGCGGCAGCATCTGCCGCCGATTGCGCACGAGCAGCGTCTCGAGCGGCCGCACCGACCTCGGCCAGAGCAACCATCAGCGTCGCAGCGAGCGCCAGCCACACCACCGACCAGAGCGTGGCCGTGCCACGATCCCGGATCTCCACGTTTGCTCCTTCTCTGAAGAAGGGGAACGGGGGAAGTGTGTCGAGACGCTAGTCGTCCTCGGAAGCCGGGGTCGTGTCGGGTCCCTCTGCACCCTCGACCCCTTCGTCGGCGTCGCTGTCGGCGTCGTCGGCATCCACCTCGTCGTCGGCGCCAAGCACGCGTGCGACGGCAGCAACCTGGTGTCCCTCGCTGACGTTCATGACCCGGACGCCCGAGGCGTCTCTGCCCTGCACGGAGATGTCGTCGACGGCGGTCCGGATGATTGTTCCTCGATCACCGATCAGCAGGATCTCTTCGCCGTCGGCGACCATGAACGCAGCGACGACCGTGCCCTTCTTGTCGTTGACCCGGATGCCTCGCACGCCAAGACCTCCACGCCCCTTTACGGGGTACTGATCGAGGTCGCTCTGCTTTCCGTAGCCCTCGCTGGTCACGATGAGCAGGCGCGTGTCCGCCTGCTCGCGGGCGCAGGCGACCAGCTCGTCGCCCTCGCGGAACTTCATGCCCCGCACACCAGCTGCGGTCCGGCCCATGGCGCGGACGTCGCTCTCGTCGAATCGGATCGTCTGCCCGTTCTGCGAGACGAGAAAGACGTCCTGACCCTCGTTGAGCGGGATCACGTCGACGAGCTCGTCGTCGTCGTTCAGCTTGATGGCGATGAGGCCAGCCTTGAGGTTGCTGTCGTATGCGGTGAACTGCGTCTTCTTGACCCGACCCAGCCTGGTCGCAAAGAACAGATACCGGTTGGTCTCGTAGTCGCGGGTGTCGATGATCGCCTGGATCTTCTCGTCCGGCTGGAGTTGGAGCAGGTTGACGATCGCGGTGCCGCGGGCGGTGCGGCTGGTCATCGGGATCTGGTGGGCCTTGAGGCGATACACCTTGCCGCGGTTGCTGAAAAACAGCAGGTACGCGTGCGCGGTCGTGTGGATCATGTTGACGACGTAGTCGTCGTCTTTGAGGTTGGCGCCCGACACGCCGCGACCGCCGCGGGTCTGCGTGCGGAACTCGTCGATCGACATCGTCTTGACGTAGCCGCCCTGGCTCATCGTGAACACGAGGTCTTCGTCGTCGATGAGGTCCTCGATGTCGATCTCGCCCGGATCGTGCTGCAACTCGGAGCGTCGGTCGTCAGCTTCCTTCTCGCGCACCTCGGCGAGCTCGTCCTTGATCACCTGACGAAGGATCTGTTCGTCGCCGAGAATCGCCTCGAGGCCGGCGATCTTCTCGCGGAGCTCGGCCATCTCTTCTTCGAGATCGGACCGACCGAGCCGGGTGAGCCGACCGAGGGGCATGTCGAGGATGTGCTTGGCCTGGATCTCGGAGAACTCGAAGCCCTCCCCCATCAAGCCTTGGGTCGCGGCGGCTCGGTCTTCGGAGGCCCGGATGAGGGCGATGATCTCGTCGATCAGATCGAGCGCCTTGATCAACCCCTCGACGATGTGTGCACGAGCCTGGAGCTTCTCGAGGCGGTACTCGCTGCGGCGGGTGATGACGTCGATCTGGTGCTCGACGTAGGGGACGAGCAACTCGCGCAGGTTGAGCGTGCGGGGCACGTCGTCGACCAGCGCCACCGCGTTCATACCGAAGCTGGTCTGCAGCGGTGTGCGCTTGTAGAGGTTGTTGAGCACGACGAGCGCTGGAGCATCACGCTTGAGCTTGATCTCGATCCGGGTTTCGCCCTTGGACGAGAAGTCATCGATGCCCGAGATGCCGTCGAGTTCCTTCGCGGCGATGAGCTCCTTGATCTTGGAGAACACCGCATTCGGGCTCACCTGGTACGGCAGCTCGGTGACGACGATCGTGTCGCTGTTCTTGCCTTCGACGATCTCGGCCTTGGCACGCATCTTGATGCTGCCGCGACCAGTGCGGTAGGCCTCGGCCACTCCCGCCCGACCCATGATGTAGCCACCGGTCGGGAAGTCCGGGCCCTTGACGAACTGCATCAGGTCGCCGGGTTCGGCGTCGGGGTTGTCGATCAGGTGGACGGTGGCGTCGATCACTTCGCCCAGGTTGTGGGGCGGGATGTTGGTGGCCATGCCGACGGCGATGCCCTGGCTTCCGTTGACCAGCAGATTGGGGAATCGGGCGGGCAGGACCTTCGGCTCGGTGAACTCCCCCGAGTAGTTGTCGACGAAGTCGACGGTGTTCTCCTCGATGTCGGCGAGCAGCCGAAGGGCGAGCGGGTCGAGCCGGCACTCGGTGTATCTCGCTGCTGCGGGCGAATCGTCGGGGGTGTACCCGAAGTTGCCCTGGGGCTCGATCAGGCGGTGACGCAGCGAGAAGTCCTGAGCCATGCGGACGAGGGCGTCGTAGATGGCCGAGTCGCCGTGGGGATGGTATTTGCCCATGACCTCGCCCGTGATGCGCGCCGACTTCATGGTGGGGCGATCCGGGTTGGCGTTGAGCTCGTTCATGCCCCAGAGGATTCGGCGGTGCACGGGCTTGAGTCCGTCGCGTACGTCGGGCAGCGCACGCGAGACGATGACCGACATCGCGTAGTCGAGGAACGAACGCTCCATTTCCTCTTGGATCTCGATGGGTTCGATGGCGAACTCTGCGCCTTCACCGCCGGCCGAAACGTCGGTCACGAAACACTCCTCGAGGCCTCTTCGCAACCCCGTTTGGGAGCGAATGACAACCTCGTCATTCTACCAAAGATGCTGTGTCAGAAGGTCCCGCGATGGCATCTGTGGACGCTCAGCCCCGCGGAGCGGGGCTGGCGGTCCACAGAAGCCGATCAGGGGTCACACCGGACCAATCGCGTGGGTCGAGCTGATGTGCAGCGTGTTGCCCTCGGGGTCGGTCGCGATGAACCGATCGTGGGGGCTTCCTCGCTGGATTCGGGTCGGGTTGGCACCGGCGGCCTCCATGACCGACCAGGTGTCGTCGATGTCGTTGACGATGAGATCGAGCGAGCCCGATCCGGGTCGTCCTTCCTGGAGGATGATGTGGGTCCCGCCCATGAGCTCGATGATCGAGGCTCGTCCCATGTTGACGACGAGACGCATCCCGATGTTCGTGTAGAACTCGGTCATCGTGTCGACGTCGCCGACGGCGAGGGGCACGTGGCCGATCGCAAAGCGAGGACGGGGGTCTGATGAGGCAGCCTGGGCCTCGGGGTTCGGGGTTTGAAGAAGCAAGGCGCTTCCTTTCTGTAAGCGTTAGGCGTGCTTAACAACTCGTCAAGATGACGGGGAATTCCCCACCACACACATCCGCCTCGACAGTCACGAAACGACCATCCGGTGACGAGTTCTGACCTTGCCGTTGTGTTGGAACACCAGCAAACGTGGACGAATGGTCGAATCACGACACCCAGACGACCAGCCGCCGGCACCGCTCGCGTTCGCCCCGCAGGCACATCACCCGAACATTCCGGTCGAAGTGTTGCAACGGTCGGATGTGATGGTTCGACGCAAAGCAGATCACCGTGCACTCCGGGAACGCTCCGGCTTCCACCAGCTCATTCTCGGAACCCGAGGCCATGGTGTGCACATCGTCGATTTCGAACCCATCGACATCCACGTAGGCACGTTGATTCGCATCCATCCGGGCCAGGTTCAGGAGTTCGTCATCGAACCCGAGTTCGAGGCGGCAATGGTGATCTGGCCGATCGAATCGCATCACTTCGATCCGGAGGCACCTCGTTGGTATTCAAGCAGCGGTGCACCGTCCCACTGGGAGCTTGAACCCGAGCAGATGGCCCACGTTCTCGCCCGCATCACCGAACTGAAGCTCGCCCAACGCGAGTTCGACGGGACGACAGCCCACCGCGGCCTCATGACCGCACTGCTGTGCGCGCTCACCTGGCGACTGGCAATCGATCTCCCCGAAGCCGGACCGTCAGCCTCCCGGCTGCCCCGGGCATACCTTGACTTCCGGGCAAAGATCGAGGAGCGGCTCTACGTTCGACCTACGGTCGTCGAACTCGCCTCCGAACTCGGTTACAGCACGCGCACGATCGACCGCGCCTGCACCGACGTCACCGGCCAGACGGCAAAGCAGGTGCTCGACGAGCGTGTCGCCCTGGAGGTCAAGCGCCTGTTGACCCACACGGATCGTCCGCTCGGCCGGATCGCTGCAGACTTCGGCTTCGGCGACCCGTCGAACTTTTCGAAGTTCGTGAAGCGGCACCTCGGCGAACTTCCGGGCGAGATCAGGGCCGCGCGGCGCTGATCCCGACCCGGAAGCACATCGGGGGGTCAGTCGTGGAAGGCTTGGCTGACTGCGTAGCTGTCCTCGAACCAATTCCACAGCACGAGCTGGCCGTCGCGAACCTTGGCTCGGAGGGCGAAGGTGAACTCGCCGATCTCCTTGCCCGTGCCGGTCATCGTTCCGTTCATTCGGCCGAAGATCGCCGCAGTGTCGCCGAAGGCGAAGGCGTCTTCGTTCTCCCAGAGTGTGGTCGACATGTTGGCCGTGAAGGTCTCGAGGAAACCGAAGATGGTCTGCTTGCCGTCCCACGGTCCGATCCATGGCATGGCACTGTCACCTTCGTTGTGCCACACCATGTCGTCAGCCATCAGGCTGTCCATGGTCTCCATGTCTCCAGACCCCATGGCGCCCATGAAGGCCATCACGGTGTCGAGCGTCTCCCTACTCGTTGAATCCATCATCATTTTCGCTTCCTGATCGTGCTGACTTGATTCAGCTAGCTGGGAAGAGGAAGGGGAGGACGAAATCGATCGCCGACTCCATCGGACGACCCGGGAACGCATCGACAAGCCCCTGCTTGAATTCATCCGCAGACCCCGCCGTGCCCGACAACTCCGCAAACGTCGCCAGCCACTCGATGTTCACCGCATACTCCGACGGATCCGTCGGATCACCATGACCCGGTAGCACCAACGGATACTCATCCGCCGTCGCCTGCAAGTCCTCGAGCGCAACCGTCCACGTGTCCGGAGCACCCGCCATGATCAGGTGCACACCGGAATACACGATGTCGCCTACGAGAATTGCGCCGGTCCCGGGCAACGCGATCGTCAACTGCACGGGCGCCTCTGCATCGACCACTCGACCCAGCTCGAGGGTCATCCCATCGATTTCGACCGTGCCCGGCTCGATCGGCTCCGGCGACACGAACGAACCCGCGATCGCCTCCGGCCCGAAGTCCGCCTGCTTTTCCGCAACCTCGGCATCACCAATCTCTGCGATCCGCTCCGCCACCTCGGTCAGCGCAAAGATCGGCACATCGGCAAACGCCTCACTCCCCAAGAAGTGATCCGGATGCTCATGGGTGATGTACATCCGATCGATCGGCTTGCCCAATGAATCCGCATACGCCCGCATGTCCAACGCGTTCGGCAACAAGAACTGCGTGTCCACCAGGACCAATGAGTTCTCGCCTTCCAGCACATACGTCGTGTTCGCAAACACCTCAACCGGCGCTGTCAGCGTATGCAACGTCACCCCATCGAGCTCGTACACCCGCACCGTCAGACCCGACTCTCGAACACTCAACTCAGGATCAGGAATCATCACACCAGCAGACTCGTCCGTCGGCGCATCTTCGGAATCCGCCATCTCTTCAGCTACCGTCGTCGCCGATTCGTCTGCGGCACTTGTGTCGGTGTCGTCGCCGCACGCGGTGGCGATCAGCGTTAGGGCAAGAAGAACGGCCAGGAGCCGCCATATCACCGGTCGTCGGGGGTTCATTCGAGGTCTCCTCGGTCAGGCCCCTCCCCGTCGGAGGGGCGTCACCCTTCGAGCATCTCGACCTCCGGCGACGAACCCGAGGTGGTCAATCGACACGCAAGGGTCCGGACCCGACAACGTTGACGTGATCAGACGAGAGCGGCGTCCGAACTGATGTCCACGAGTGTCGGACCGTCGTGCACAAGTGCGGCCTTCAGGGCTCCAGATAGCTCTGAGAGGTCGTCCACGCTCCAGCCTCGGGCACCGCAGTTGTTCGCGAAGTCGGCGAAGTTCGGGTTGTGCAGGCTCGTCTGCCAGACATCGAGGTCGGCCGAGCGTTGCTCCTTGGAGATCTTCCCGAGCTCGCCGTTGTTGACGAGCACATGCGTGATGTTCATTCCGTACTTCACGGCGGTCGTCAGCTCCATTGCGTATTGCCCGAATCCGCCGTCGCCCGAAACGCTCACCACCTGTCGGCCTGTTCTCGCCGCCCACGCCCCCATGGCAGCGGGGAAACTGAAGCCGATCGATCCCAGGTAGCCCGACATCAACACCTGCTGACGCTCGACCTCGAAGTACCGGCCGAAGCTGTAGGTGTTGTTGCCGACGTCGACGGCGAGGATGGCGTCTTGGTCGACAGCTTCGCTGAGTTCGCGGAAGATCGCCGCTGAGCCAATGCCTTTGCCCCGGTCATCGGCAACACGAGCATCTTTCTCGGATCGCCAGATCGCCCAGCGCTCGGCGACTTCTTCACGCCGATCGGCGGCGGGCATGTTCGCCGGAAGTGCGTCGTCAATCTCGCGAGCGACGACGCCGACGTCGCCCAGGACCCCGACCGCAACGGGATGGAAGCGGCCGAGTGCCATGGGATCGCGGTCGATCTGGATGATCGGCTTGTACGGAGAGATCCCGGTGTGGTTCGCGAACGACGCGCCGAACGCCACGATGAGGTCGCTTTCGTTCATGAACCAGCTCGCAATCGGCGTTCCGGAGCGGCCGAGCACCCCACAGCCGAGGGGGTGAGCATCGCTGATCTGACCCTTGCCTTTGAATGTTGTCGCCACGGGGGCACCGATCCGTTCGGCGAGCGCGATGATCGCATCCATGTCGCGTCGCGCACCCGCTCCGACGATGATCAATGGACGCTGAGCCGCGGACAACAGGCCGACAGCTTCGTCGAGCGACTCGGCGGGGGCGGGCGAAGTTCTGGGAGCAACTCGGCCGTCGGGGCCTGACGCAGGCGCGTCGCTCGGTTGGATCTGTACTTCGTCTGGGAAGACGAGGTGTGTCACGTCCGATTCGACAAGGGCCGTTTTGCAGGCCAGGTTCATGAGCTCCGTGTGGTCGCTTCCCGGGAGAACCGTGTGCGACGTTCGGGCGACATCCGAAAAGGCCGCCTCCAAGTCGAGGTCCTGGAAAGCACCGCGGCCAATCGTCCCCGACGGCACCTGGCCGGACAGAGCGAGCACGGGCGCCCGATCGACCTTGGCGTCGTAGAGCCCGGTCAGGAGATTCGTCGAGCCCGGGCCAGCGATACCGAAGCACGCTGCCAGGCGGCCGGTGAGCTTGGCGTAGCCCGATGCCGCAAACGCGGCAGCACCCTCGTGGCGCACGCCGAAGAAGCTCAGGTCACCGCGGGCCTGGGCCTCGCGCATGGCGTCGCCGAAGCCGAGGTTGGAGTGGCCGACGATCCCGAACACGGTGTCGACTCCCCACGCCATCATCGTCTCGACCATCGCATCAGAGACGGTGCGGGTGCGGACAGGTTCATCGGGGAGAGTGACGTAAACACCGTCCTCGCGCACCTCGACCGGGTAGCAGGCTGGGGCGTCGTCGAACGGGGGTGGCGGCTGGCCCGTCGTCGGGTCGTAGTCGTACCCGTGCCACGGGCAGCGGAGCTTGCCTCCTTCGATCGAGCCCTCACCGAGCGGCCCACCCTGATGAGGGCAGTGATTGTCGAGACAGCCGTACCGGCCCTCGTGGTGCGTCACGGCGAGCGTGTGATGGCCCACCGTCACGGTCGTTACGCGTCCGTCGTCGAGCTCACCGTGCTCGAGGATCTTGTGGACCGACTCGGTCATTGGCCGATCTCCTTCGTCTCGTCGGGGTGATCAGGCGAAGTCGGTGATGCTGCCGGACATGATCATGATCACGCCGTCCATCGTGATCGCCGTGTGCACGTCGTTCGTGGCGAAGCTGATCGACTGGGTCGACAGTCCACGCTCGGCGTCTTCCCAAACGATGTAGTACGTGTCGTCGGCGACGTTCTTCACCGTGACCTGTTCGACCAGATCCACCCCACCGAACGAGGTCGTGCGATCTGCGCCAGCGAAGGTGTTGGTGATCGCCATGCCGTTGTCATAGGTGTAGCTCAGGGTCTTTCCGTCGAACACGGCGAGCGCTTCTGCGTCGGTCAGCATGGGTTGGTTCTCCTGATTCTTGGTCCTGAATCAACATCGTCTCCGAAGGCTCGGGATGCTGTCCCGGTCACAACTCGACAGCCCATGGTCCGAACGTGACGAGTTCGTTGCGCTCGAAGATTGCGGTCACGCGGGGACATACGTTTGGTCCGCAGCCGTCCCCGTGGAGAGACAAGCCGATGACTGTGCCCGAAGATCACTCGACCGAGCCGGGGGCGTCGACCGATCGAAGCGCCGTCGCACGCCTCGTCCATGCCACGAAGACGTTCGGGACCGGCGACGCTGCAGTTACCGCACTCAACGACGCGACGATCGATTTCCTCGAAGGCGAGTTCACCGCCGTCATGGGGCCGAGCGGGTCGGGCAAGTCGACCCTCATGTACTGCCAGTCGGGGCTCGATCGACTGACCAGCGGGCACGCCTACATCGGCGATGTCGACGTGTCGACACTGACCGACCAAGAGCTGTCTGTGCTCCGCCGCTCAACGCTCGGGTTCATCTTCCAGTCGTTCCATCTCGTGCCTGCGCTCAGCGCACGCGAGAACATCACGTTGCCGGTCGACCTGGACTCCGACGCTGTAGTGGATGATGCGTTTCTCGCAGAGCTCGCATCGGTTCTGGGCATCGAACACCGCCTCGAGAATCTCCCGAGTCAACTCTCAGGTGGACAACGTCAACGAGTTGCGGTGGCTCGAGCGATGATCCCCCGGCCCGACGTCATCTTTGCCGACGAGCCGACCGGGGCGCTCGACTCGAAGACATCAGGAGAGCTGCTGTCCTATCTGCGAACGGCAGTCGACGACCTGGGACAGACCATCGTGATGGTCACCCACGACGCGGTTGCTGCCAGCCATTGCGATCGTGTCGTCTACGTCCAGGACGGCTTTCTGGTGGATGAGGCCCGAAACCCCACCGTCGACGATGTGCTCGACAAGATCCGCGAACTGAGCTGACGTGATCCGTCGAACACTCAAACTCGCCTGGTTCAAACGCAACCGATACGCCCTCACCGTCGTGGCGATCGCCCTGTCGGTCGCCTTCATCGTCTCGACCCTGTTACTGACAACCTCGATCGCCGACGTCGGCGACCCCCTTCGGGCGGCGTACACCGACGTGGACGTGGTCATCACCGGCACAGAAGTCGCCGGAGGCGATGGTCCAGCCCGGGCCATCTTGACTCCCGTTCCCAGCTCGATCGTCGACGACCTTCGGGCCTCCGGCTTCGATGCTGTCGGCTTCAGCGATCCCTACGCGCAGATCCTCACGGCCACTGGGCAAGCAGGGGGCCAGGACCAGGCCGCTGCCAACATCGCCGAACCATGGCTCGCCGACTCGCCGTTGAACGGATTCTCGGTGATCGACGGTCGTCCACCGACCAACACCGACGAAGCCGTGCTCGACGCCACGACCGCCGAATCAGCCGCACTCGATGTGGGTGACGCGATCCAATTCGTTTCCGACGACGGAGTTCAGGAAGCAACACTCGTTGGTATTGCCGAATTCGGTGGCGCCAGCAACGACCCATACACCTCGACCCTTCTCCTCGCACCCGACCATCCGGTCTTCGGCACGGCCCAAGGCTTCGACCGGGTCCTCGTGTCCGAAGGATCGGCAACGCCGACCATCGGGGCCATCGGCACTCTTGCGCCCGACACGACGGTCGAGTCAGGTGCGTCCTGGATCGCCGGCGAAGTGGACGCCCTCAACGACTTCCTCGGATTCTTCAGTACCTTTCTGACCGTCTTCGCTGTTGTTGCTGTCGTGGTCGGAATGGTGATCGTCACCAACACCTTCACCGTGTCGCTCTCGCAACGAACGCAAGAACTTGCTCTCCTCCGCCTCGTCGGAACCACCCGCAAGCAGCTGCTCGCACAAGTCGTGCTCGAAGCGATACTGCTCGGTGCAGTCGGCACCGTGCTCGGGATCGTCCTGGGCCTCGCAGGCGTCTCGGGCCTCGGATGGTTCCTCGACGTCCTCGGTCTCGTGATCGAGCGATCGAATACGATCTCACCGACGGCTCTTGGGATCGGGGTGGCCGTCGGGCTCGGCGTGACCGTTTTCGCCTCCGTTCGACCAGCCTGGAAGGCGACCGAAGTGGCGCCCATCGAGGCCCTTCGGTCCGCTGACGTCGAGGTCGGCGGCGACAGCGCTCGTCGACGGATCATGTCGCTCGCCGTCCTCGTCGTTGGGCTGGTCGCGTTGGGCTGGGGAATCGCCCAATCCGACATCCTCTTCACGGGCGTGGCAATCGGGGCGATCTTCTTGTCGTTGTATCTTGGAGCGGATCAGCTCGTTCGTCTCGCCGCCCGCATCACGCGGCCAGTGCTCGGCCGGGCGGGCCCAACCGGAACGATCGCCAGCCGCAACCTCGAGAAGAACGCTGGAAGGACGGCTGCGGCCGCAAGCGCCTTGATGATCGGGATCAGTCTCATTGCGTTCTTCACGTTGATGGCCGCAACGATCGGACAGTTCATTGCTGGCGACGCCGGCGCGGCGCTCGAGACCGATCTCGTGATTCAAGGCATTGGCAGCCAGCCCGAGCCTGCGATCGGCGACGCTGCGCTGAACCGCATCGCGGAGATCGACGGCGTCGACGCTCTGGTCCCGCTCTACCAGACCTCGGTCAGTCCGGTCGGCGATGCGGAGTTCGAACGCGCCGGCCCAGGCGGCGGTGGCGGCCTCGGAACAACGCTCACCGACATCGGCGCACTCCAGACCGCATATCGCTTTGTGGTCAATGCCGGGACTCTGGCGTCCATCAGCGGCTCGACCGTGATCATCGATCAGGCGACAGCCGACGGGCTGGGGATCGGCATCGGGGACTCCGTCGAGGTCACCTCATTGGCGGGTCAGGTAGAACTCCAGCTCGGCGCCATTATCGAGACGTCGCTTCCGGGCTCGCCCCAGCCATCGATCATCGGGGCACTCGACCTACGGGGTCAGCTCGGTGTCGATGATCCGGCAACGGCGGCCTATGTCGTCGGGCCGGCTGCGGCGTCCACCATCAACGCAGCGATTGACCTTCCGACAGTCGAAGTGGTGTCACGAGACGACTACATCGACGGGCTGAGCTCCAACCTCGACACGATTCTGGCGCTCGTCTACGCGCTCCTCGCCGTCGCCGTGATCGTGGCCTTGATCGGTATCGCCAACACCGTGTCGCTGGCAATCTCCGAACGGGTGGGCGAAATCGCGGCAACTCGGGCTGCGGGGGCATCGAGCCGCCAGATCTTCTGGTCGTTGCTCGCCGAGTTCGGACTGCTCGCCGTGGTCGGAATCCTCGCCGGATTGGCGTTCGCCTGGGTGGCTGCTGCGGCGTTCTTCAACACGCTGTCGGGTGGTCAGATTGGAACCCCGACCGTCGACCCCATCACCGGTCTGTTGATCGTTGCTGCCGGTCTGGCGGGCGCTGTTGCCGCGAGCTGGTTCCCTGCTCGCTCGGCAGCGACAACCGACATCCTCGACGTGCTCCGCGCAGACTGAAGTCGGTGCTTCCCGAGAAGGTCATTCGGTTGCGTACTCGTCGGCGAGGAGCAGGTCGTACTGCTCGATCTCGTAGGTCTGGACTCGTGCTTGGACGGATGCGAGTCGGCGGACCTTCTCGCTATGGGCCATCGCCACGGCGGCGTTGGCCATGTCCACTCCACCGACGTGGTGGGCACGCATGAGCGTCAGCCAGAGCCGTCCCTGCTCCCATCCCTCTGCCGTCGCCAGCGCACGCATGTCCGCCTCGCTGGCGAGTCCGGGCATCATCGCCGCCGGCATGCCTGCCCCATCGTTCATCCCCATCCAGCCCATCGCCTGATCGGGAACGTCGGTCGGCTGACCCCAGTCGGTCAACCAGGCGCGCATCGTGCCGATCTCGATCGCTTGGGTCTGCAGGACTTCGGCGGCGGCGGCCTGAACGAAGTCGCCGGTCGGACGACCGAGCACTCGTTGACACATCGCCAATGCCTGCAAGTGATGCATCGTCATGTCTGTGCAGAACCCGATATCGGCTTCGGTCGGCGCAGCCACGGCATGCCCAACCGTGTGCACGCCGACTGCGCCGCCCGCCCCAACAGCCACCCCCAGGGTGCCTATGGACAGCGTCTGGAGGAGATCACGGCGACGGACCGACGAGTTCATTCGCCGCCGCCATCGTCGGGCCGAGCCGGACGCTCAGGACGGGCCCCGTCCTCACCCTCGCCAGGCTCGGGACGTTCGCCACCATCGTCCTCCGGGCGCGCTGGCCGCTCCGGTCGGTCGCCGCCCCCGACCTCTGCACCCTCCGGAGGATCCTCGCCGTCTTCGGGTTGCGCTGGCCGCTCGGGCCGCTCACCCTCCTCGCCGTCTCCGCCCTCGGGGCGTTCCGGACGTGCCCCATCGTCGCCGCCACCCCGACCTGCCTCCGTGATGGAGACCTCGCCGACAAAGCACCCGAGCACATAGGGGAACCCCTCGGTCGTGAAGTAGGCGTAGTTGCCGTCGGCGTCCAGTCGTCCGTTGCAGCGATCAAGATCGCCCGAGCCCTCGACGTAGGTGTGTGCGGCCCAGGTATCGGAAGCGAACAGGCTCTGGTCGGTGAGCTGCCACGACGACGTCAGGTCGCCGCCCGTGTAGATCGGGAAGCCGTCGAATGCGTAGCCGACGAGTTGGGGTCCCGCGGCGACCTCTTCGGGCGTGAAGAGGCAGTCGGTCTCGGTGCTCGTGAGGATCTTGTGGGTATGGAATCCGGTCGGCCCCATGTGGCTCCCGCACGCCGAGATGATGCCGGGCAGCGAATCGACGTCTCCGCCGGTTCCCTCTGTCGGGCCGTAGATCGGGATGCCGGTCAGCGTGACCGCAGCGGCGCCCAGATACGGCACGTCCGTCACAGCATCGGCCATCGTGGGCGTCGCGGGGATCGAGAACGAGACCTCTCGTCCCCCTGGGACACCGGGCGACGTGCCGATGTAGGTGTAGTCCGGAACGGCGTTGCCCACCACGACGATCGTGTCGCCGTCGCAGGTGGCATCGACACGGGGGTCCTCGAGGTCAGGGTTGGCCGACGGTCCAGTGACGAAGAGCGCGGCAGTCGACTCGCAGTCCCCGCTACTGCTCGGCGCCTCGATCGAGTCTTGCTCATCGGAAGCGACGGTCGCCCCCGTCGTCGTTCCTTCCCCTGCGTCCGTCGTCGCCGTCCCCGTCCCTTCCTCTGAGTCCGTCGTGTCTTCGGATGCCGACCCGGTCGTGGTCGTGGATTGATCGACCGGATCATCCACAGCGACGGCATCGCCCTCGACAGCAGCGACGTCGTCGTCGTTCGACGTTGTCGGCGAAGCAGCGTCGGCGCTCGCAGTCTCCGGGTCGGCAGCCGAGGCGCACGAGCAGAGTATTCCGACGATTCCGAGAGCGAGCAGAAGACTCCGAAAGCGGTGGTGGGGACCGTTGATCTTGGACATGGCGGTCACCGTAGAGAGGCAACCTGTGGATCTCCTGTGCCGAAGATCAGGCGGTAGCGGCACCTCGCATCGAGACCACCGCTCGCACGCAAATGGCAAGGCAGACGACCTCGATCACCATGATCGCGAAGAACGCGGCGTTGAACTCGACGATCACATCGCTGAGCTCGCGACAGATTGCGCCGGCAAAGGCCGCCGCATAACCGGCGGCATGCCGCAGTGCGACGGCGACGAGCATGGCGATGCCCAAGCCCAGGTTGCGCCCCGCCCATGAGGTGGCGAGATCATCGGCTCCGTCGATGAAGTTGACGGCTGACGTCGGATCGACGAGCGCTCCGATCCCAATGATCGTGCCTCCAAGTCCCATGAGAATGGCAAAGAGCGTGATCGCAATGTGGACGCCTTCGGCCTTGATGAAGTTCATGTCGGTATGTCTCCCCGGTTCGTGGTCTGAATGACCAGAGGTGAGTCTGAAACCGGTTTGGCAGAGTCGTACAGGTCGCGATTCGACGTAGGAGGGTCGCGACCCGACAGATTGCGACCAGTCTGCAGTCAGGCCTGGCCGAGGCCCTCAGGCAGATCTGCAGCGAGGTCGGCGACGTAGGCCGCTTCGAGGCTTGCGTCGACCTCTGCGCCGGTCACGTCGTCCGCTCCCGTGTGCGCAACAAAGATCTCTCCCGGCGACGGTCGGTCCTCAGCGGGCAACCACTCGTTGGGCGACCACACGTTGCCGCGGCGGAACGCCTTCGCACAGTGAATGAACGCCTGGGCGATCGTGACCTCGATGGCGGTGGTCGGCCGGCGCAGCTCGTCAACAAAAAGATCCAGCACGCCCGGATCGGTGGTTACCTGAGCGGCACCATTGACGCGCAGCGCCTCTCCCATTCCGGGGATCACGAAGAGCAGGCCCGCGTGTCCCTGCTCGACGATGTTGCGGAGCGAGTCGAGCCGGTTGTTGCCGTTGAGATCCGGGATCACCAGTCGATGCTCGTCGAGCACCTTCACGAAGCCTGCCGGCCCGCCCCGCGGCGACACGTCGAGCGCACCGTCGGCATCGCTCGTTGCGACAAGGACGAACGGTGAGCGTTCGATGAACCGCCGACATCCGTCGTCGAAGACCGACGACTCCTTTGCGAGCACGGCCTCCGTCGGCTGGCGATAGAGGGCCG
Source organism: Acidimicrobiales bacterium (assembly GCA_020629635.1). Classification (GTDB taxonomy): domain Bacteria; phylum Actinomycetota; class Acidimicrobiia; order Acidimicrobiales; family SHLQ01; genus SHLQ01. The sequence continues at coordinate 31,037 of JAHDCX010000005.1, forward strand.
CGAGATCGTCGACGGAGGTGATGGTGTGCGAGCTCGCCATGATCAGATGTCGAGGAAGCGGACGTCCTTGGCGTTGGTCTGGATGAAGTGCTTACGGCGAGCAACGTCTTCGCCCATCAGCGTCGAGAAGACCTCATCGGCGATCGCTGCCTGCTCGACCGACACCTGAAGCAGCGTGCGCTGACCGGGGTTCATCGTCGTCTCGGCCAGCTCCTGCCACTGCATCTCGCCGAGACCCTTCAGGCGCTGGAAGTCCTTCTTGTGGTTCGGGTTGTCCTCGAGGAAGGCATCCTTTTCGCGGTCGTCCTTGAGGTACATCTTCTCTTTGCCGACCGTCGTCGAATAGAGCGGTGGCTGGGCGATGTAGACGTGATTGTTCTCGACCAGCTCGCGCATCTGCCGGAAGAAGAAGGTGAGCAGCAAGGTGCGGATGTGGCTGCCATCGACGTCGGCGTCCGCCAGCAGGATGATCTTGTGGTAGCGGATCTTGTCGATGTCGAACTCTTCGGCGATGCCTGCACCGATCGCCTGGGTGAGGGTCTGGACCTCGTTGTTCTTCAGCATCTTGTCGATGCGGGCGCGTTCGACGTTGAGAATCTTGCCGCGGATCGGCAGGATCGCCATCGTTCGGGGATCGCGCGCCTGGATCGCCGAACCGCCGGCCGAGTCGCCCTCGACGATGAACAGCTCACGTTCGCGCGGGTCCTTGCTCGAGCAGTCCTTGAGCTTCTCGGGCATGCCGGCGCCGTCGAGCGCGGTCTTGTTGCGGATCGTGTCACGCGCGGCTCGGGCGGCCTCGCGGGCACGTTGCGCGGCGATCGCCTTGTTCACGATGAGCTTGCCCTCGGCGGGGTTCTCCTCGAGCCACTCGGCGAGCTTTTCGTTGGTCGCCTTCTCGACCATCGAGCGCACCGAGACATTGCCGAGCTTGCCCTTGGTCTGGCCCTCGAACTGCGGCTCGGCGAGCCGGACCGAGATGATCGCCGTGAGGCCCTCGCGGACGTCGTCGCCCGACAGCGTCTCGGACTCCTTGAGCAGGTTTTTGGCGTGACCGTACGCATTGACCGTGCGGGTGAGGGCAGACCGGAATCCGGTCTCGTGCATGCCACCTTCGCCGGTCGTGATGCCATTGGCGAAGCTGTGGAGGCCGTCGGTGTTGAAGCCGGTGTTCCACTGGAAGGCGATCTCGACCTCTTGGTCCTCTTCTTCGACCTCGTAGTAGCCGACCTTGGCGAAGAGCGGCTCTTTGGTCTGGTTGACGTGGCGGACGAAGTCGATGATGCCGCCCTCGTAGTGGAACTCGATCCACCCCTCGTCGTCAGCGTCGTCGTGGGGATCTTCGTTGCGGAGGTCCTGGAATCGGATCCGGAGACCACGGTTGAGGAACGCCATCATCTGGAGTCGGTCGAGCAGCGTCTGGGCGCGGAACTCGGTCTCTTCGAAGATCGTGCCGTCGGGCCAGAAGCGCACGGAGGTGCCGGTGCGGTCGTCGGGCGCATCGCCGCGCACCTCGAGCTTGGTCTGGACCTGGCCACCGTCGGCAAAGTCCATGAAGTGGTGCTTGCCGTCGCGGTCGATCTCGAGCTCGACCCGGGTCGACAGGGCGTTCACGACCGAGACGCCCACACCGTGCAGGCCGCCAGACACCTTGTAGCCGCCGCCGCCAAACTTGCCGCCGGCGTGGAGCACGGTGAGGACAACCTCGGCTGCCGACATCCCCTCGTACTGAGGGTGTTCGCCAACGGGAATGCCGCGGCCGTCGTCGTGCACCTCGGCGGAGCCATCGGGATGCAAAATGACTTCGATGGTGGTGCAATAGCCCGCCATCGCTTCGTCGACCGAGTTGTCGACGACTTCGTACACGAGGTGATGCAGACCGGCCGGACCGGTCGAACCGATGTACATGCCGGGACGTTTGCGGACGGCCTCGAGCCCCTCGAGAACCGTGATGTTCTCTGCGCCGTAGGAGGTTGATTCTTCAGACAAACCGGGCGCCTTTCACGGGCAAGTTGCAACCGTGTAAGTCTACCAGTGCGTCCGGGTCAAGGCGCCGAACACCTCCGACGATCTTGGCGTTGTCAAGGCGCTGCCGCGTGGCTCACTTGCCGCCGTTGTTGCCGCGATTCTCCGGACCGTTCTTGCCCGCCGAGGCGCCGTTGCCTGGCGTGTCCACCGGCGGCCCCGTGCGGTCAGCTGTGCTCGTCTCCACAGGCTCGTCGACGACCGAATCGACGGCATCGGTCTCGTCGCCGTCATTCTCGTCGGTCTCGTCATCGTCGTCGGCCTCAACGGTGTCGTCGGTGGCCTCGTCGGCGTCGTCCTCTCCGGCGTCGCCGCGGTCCGCGCACGGATCATGGTCGTCGTCATTCTCGTCGCCGTCGGCATTCGGGCCACGGTTGGCCTTCGAGGACGCGATCTCGGCGATCGCCTGGCCCTTCTCACACCCTTTGAGATCGGTCGACGTGGCGAAGTCGCTCACCTGCTGGCCGTGCGTCTCCCGTTCCTCGGCGTCATCAGCTTCCTCCGTCTCCTCATCGGTCGGAGGCTCCTCGTCGGCTGGAGGCACTTCCTCGACAAGCTCGTTCTCGCCACGGTCGTCTTCTGCGGGAACGTCCGTCTCGGCCGTCGTCTCTTCGGCCTCCACGGCGGCGTTGTCCACCTCCGACTCCAGGTCGGCGTCGAGATCGCCAGGCGTCTCGGCGGCGTATACGACGACGGGCTGCGGGTCGGCCTCCAAGAGATCGGCGGCGACGACCCCACCCGTGGCGCTGGCCGCCAGCGCCACTCCGGTTGCGACCTTGCCGCCGGTGCTGGCAAACGCCGCGAGGACATTCTTGACCATGAAGGCACAACGGCCCAAGGGCCGAATGTCTTGAGTGATTTTGCCTACTGCTCAGCGAGCGAGTTGTACCTCAATCGCCCGGATCTCGTCGGTGTCGAGGGTGTCGCGAATGCGTCGAACGAGCTCGTCGGCCATCCAGCTCAGCTCACTCACCCAGGCGGGGTCGGCGACCTCGATGTGGAGCACGGCGTCGACGATCCGGATCGGCCGGGTGTGGGTGCCGATGACTTCGCCCACGAGCTCGGGCCATCGGGTGAACACCGAGTCGATGACCGACGGGGTCGGCGCGTCCATGTGGCCGAGCAGCCGCTCCATCGCCTGGCCGACGGGGCGCGGCCCGTCCGCCCACCGCCGACCTCGTTGAGGTCTGCTGGTCACGAGCCCCTCCCGAGTCGAACGACGTGATCGGCGTTCGCTTGTGGCGGAAGGTCGGTTGCCGAGGTCAGCAGGGTCTGCCCGCCCGGAAGCGCCACCAGGAGCGCCGTTGCCCGGTCGTCGTCCAACTCGGAGAACACGTCGTCGAGGATCAGCAGCGGCGCCACTCCCGTGGACGAGCGAACCAACTCGTGGCCCGCGAGCCGGAAGGCGAGCGCAATCGAGCGTTGCTCGCCTTGTGAGGCGTGCGTGCGGGCCGGCATGTCATTGAGCATGACCTCGATCTCGTCGCGATGCGGCCCGACCGTCGTCACGCCTCGTCGAACGTCGTCACGCCGAGCCTGCGTCAGCGACGCCGCCAACCCACCGTCGAACCAGGGTGCGTCGTATCGCAGGGTGATCTCGTGCGACGCGCCGGCGACCGCTTCGAGCGCCCGCTGCACGTGCGGAAGAAGCTCGGCGACCGCTGCGGCACGCAACGCTCCAAGCGCGTCACCTGCGGCGGCGAGCTTGGTGTCCCAGACGTCGAGTGTGAAGCCGGCATCGGCGTCGAGCCGACCGCCGCAACCCTTCAGCAACGCGTTGCGATGCTTGAGGATCTTGTCGACGTCGGCTCGGATGACCTCGTTGCGCGGATGCCGGCCCACCACCACCTGATCGAGCCAGGCGCGTCGTTCGCCCGGCGAACCCTTGACAAGTTCGAGATCGTCGGGAGCAAACACGGTGACGTTGAGAACGCCCAGCAGGTCCTTCGCCCTCGCGACCCGCTGGCGGTTCAGCTGAATGCGCGCACGCCCGGTCCGCGGGAGTTCGGCCTCGAGGAGAAGCTCGCGGGCTTCGGAGTGCAATGTCGCCCGGGCAATCGCCGCCTCCGCCCCGCTTCGGATCAACGCATCGGTCGGCGCGCCGCGGAAGGACCGGGTGGTCGCCAGCCATCCGATCGCCTCGACGATGTTGGTCTTTCCCGAACCGTTGGGGCCGATGATCGCCGTCGAGCCCGCCGAGAACTCGAGATCGAGCGACTCGTGCGAACGGAAATCACGCAGCTGAAGATCGTCGAGGACGAGCGCGGAGCTCGGATCGCTCACCACTTCTCCCGGAGTTGACTGCGCAGCAGGTCGAGCCCGACGGCGCCGACGGCGAGCACGTCGTCATGCCACACCTTGGGATCCCAGCGGTCGGTCGCCATTGCCTCTTCTCGGAGGTCGAGCAGGGCTTGTTCGCCGATCTTGTAGCTGATGGCCTGACCCGGCCAACCGAAGTAGCGGACGACCTCGGAGTTCGCCTCCTGTTCGGTGAGGAAACCGCGGGTGAGGAGGAGCTCGAGGGCGCGGTCGTAGTCCCAGCTCTCGCCGGGATGGAAGGGCTGGTCGTCGGGGATGGCGAACCCGCAATGCATGCCGATGTCGATCACGATCCGGCACGAACGGAACAGCTTGGACACGACGAGACCGATCTCGTACTCGGGCTTCTCGAGAAAGCCGAGCTCTCCCATCACGTGTTCGGCATAGAGCGCCCACCCCTCGCCCGAGCCGGGATACCAGACCATCATCCGGTGAAAGCGAGACAACTCGTCGGCCCGGCAGAACTGAATGCCGACCTGGAGGTGATGCCCCGGGAAGCCCTCGTGGTACGCGGTCGTGACCTCGGTGAACATCGGCAGATGTTCCCGATCAGCGATCGGGTACCAGACAGCACCGGGTCGACTGAAGTCCTCCGACGGCGGCGTGTAATGGGCGGCGAGCGCACCCCCGGCCTCGTCGACCTTCACGTCGATCGCTCGGATCTCTTCGGGGACGTCGAAGTGCACGCCCGCAAGTTTCTCGAGCGCGAGGTGCTGGCGCTCGGTCATGTCGGCAATGAACGACTCGACGTCGGGGGCCGCCATCGACGGATCGTTCATGAGGCGAAACATGACCTCGTCGACCGTGGCATCGGGATCCACCTTCGGTGCGAGTTCACCGATCCGGTTCCAGAGACGATCGATCTCGCTCCAACCCCAGGCGTACGTCGCCTCGAGATCAACGCTGCAGCCGAGCCACCGTTGCGCGGACGCAAGATAGCGGTCGCGTCCGACCGCGTCCTCGAGCGGTGCGTGCGGAAGGTACTCGGCTTCGAGCCAGTCAGCGAAGGCCCCGTACGCCGCTTCGGCGGCTGTCGCCCCTGCTTCGAGGCGGGAGCGCATGTCCGCGTCGTCGAGTTCGTTGTCGTCGAACCGGGTGACGACAGAACCAAACAGGTGCTTCGACGTGGTGTCACGACACTGCGTAATCACCTCTCGCACCTGACGCTGCGCAACGATGTCTGCGGCCGCAAGGCCTGCCTCGAGACTCGCTCGATACCCAGCGAGGGCACCCTCGATACCTTCGAGGCGAGCAGCGATCGCCGCCCAATGCTCGACCGTTTCGGTCGCCATCAGGTCCAGCAGCATCCGGAAATCCTGGGTTGGGCTGGCGATGCTGTTGAGATCGCGCCGGTGAAGCCCGGCGTCGGCGTCGGCGACCCATCGGTCGAGCTCGCTGACGAAGACGGCCTTGGCCAGCCGATCGACTGGCGTGTCGACCTCGACCCCGTCGGCTTCGACGCGAAGCGCCTCCCACTGAGCACGGCGTTCGGCCACTCCGTCCGGGGAGAGGTCGGTCCACCGATCGTCGTGGCCGGCGATCCCCGCCATCGTCGCCATGATCGGATCGGCCGCGGCGAGTTCGTCGGTCGCCCGGTCACACAGGTCAAAGATCTCGCTCATGAGGCGAGCCTAGGTCGGTGGCCGACTCGACGGCATCGAGCTGGATGAGCGCCGGTGATCTCCCTATGGGACGGTCACGATGCGGGCCGGTGCGTAGTCGTATTTGCCGGTGGCGTCGTACGACAAGACGTCGATGCGCCAACGGCCGGCGGGGACGTCGATCGTGCGAGACCAGTTGACGGTCGTGCCTGGGGTGATGTCGAGCTCGAGCCACTGACCGGCACCGATCGTGCCGTCAGCGCGCAGGCCCTCCGAACGGTTGTCCTCGTTCCGGATCAGCAATCGGACTCGGGTGACGCCCTGGTCGTCGACAGCGGTTCCGGTGATCGTGAACGGGCTTCCGACCGTCGCACCGTTGTCGGGCGAGACGGTTTCGGTTGTCGGGAATGCGTCACCGGGCGTCATCCAGAACCACGCATACCGACTTGCCGTCTGACGCATGCCGTCGGTGTCGTAGGCGAACGAGCGCACCCAGTAGCGACCTTCGGCGGGCATCGTCATCTCGTACGTCCACGTCGTCGACGTCGCCCCGACCTGGTCGACCGATGCGGACCGGTACGCAAGAGCCGACTCGCTCGTCAATGAGCCGTCGGGCATGACGAACCCGCGGCGATCGTTGTCCCAGATGAGCACTCGGACCTCGGCAACACCGGTGTCGTCGGTGGCGGTTCCGGCGAAGGACATCTGCAAACTCGTGGCATCCGCGCTGAGGTTGCGTGGCGTGGTGATCCGCGTGTCGGGCGCAGCATTTCCCTCGAAGCCAACGGTGAAGTTGATGCTGATCCGCTCGCCCCACAGGCCGCTGTCGTCCTGTGGCTGGATGTACACGAACCACTGGCCGGGTTCGAGATCGGGTGTCGTGAACGCCCAGTTGGAGCGCGTCCCGCCGGGCTGGGTCACGAACGCATCGAACCAGTTCGCCGTCGTCACACCCGGATTGGGGTTTGGGCCCTCGTTCACGTGGGCGCGGCGGACGTAATAGCGGACACGCTGCACGCCACGATCGTCGAAGATCACGCCGTTGACCGCGAGCGGTCCGGGCGCGATCAGGTCGCCCTCGGTGAGCGACTGGATCTCGAGCGTCGGCGCCTCGTTGTTGGGCCGATAGGTGATGACGCTCTGCACGTAACTGCCGCTCGGCTGCCCGGCGTCGTCCCAGGCTCGGGCACGGACAAGCCACTGACCCTCGAACGGCAACGTCACGGTCGGATGACTCCAGTCGGTCGCCGCCGCTCCGGGCGAGGCCAGCGTCGCGTCGCGATACTGCGTGACGTTGGAGATCGTCGTGTTGTCCGCACGAAGCCATCCACGGGTCTGGTCTTCGTTCCCGTAGAAGTAGTAGCCGACCTCGACGCGAGCGACGCCACGATTGTCCGTGGCGCGGCCACGCGCGTTGACCGCCGGATCGGTGATCTCGCCGGCGACCGGTTCGCTGATCCCGATGACCGGAAGTTGCTCGCCTGCATCAGCGAGAACCGTGATGTTCTGCGCGATCGCCTTGGTTTGCGGGAAGTCGTCGATCGCCCGGGCTTCGACGCGGTATCGGCCGGGCGGAAGGCCGGGTACGGCAATCTCGTAGGCAGTCGATGTCGCCCCGCGGTTGGCGAGGGTGGCGTCGACCTGCGCGGTCACCCCGTCCACTCCGGCGATCGTGCCGCCCAGCTGCAGTCCCTGACCGGTCGCGTAGTTGTAGATCCGAACGGTCACCCGATCGACGCCGAAGTCGTCCTCGGCGAGGCCCCGCATGACAAACCCCTGGTTGGCGGTCAGCGTGGAGTCCTTGGCCGGTTGGTCGATGGTGATCAACGTCGGTGGCTCGTCCACCCCGTCGTCGCCCACGCGCCGAGTGGCAGAGGACTTCGACGCATCCTTCTGGCCTGACGTGTCGACGGCGAACGCTTGCATCCGCCACGTTCCATCGACGGGCACGGTGACCTCGATGCTCCAGTTCGTTCCGGTCTCGCCAGGGTTCGTGAGCGTCGGCGAGAAGGCGTACCAGTCGCCCAGTGAGCCGTCCTCTCGCAGATATTCGGTGCCCAACTGATCGCGGAGAATGAACACGAGTCGCACCCGGTCGACGCCGATGTCGTCGGTTGCCGTACCCGACACCGTGATGGTCCGAGCATCGTGATCGACGATCGCCGAGGTGATGAGGGTGTCGGGTGCTTCGTCCACGGCTCCGCCGACCGTGCGGATGCGGATCGACGGTTGCGCGGGGTCCTTGCCGCCGGCCCGGTCGAAGGCCTTCGCCTTGATCTCGTAGTCGCCGTCTCGAGGCAACACGATCGGCAGGCTCCAGGTGGAGCGGGTCTCACCAGGCGATCCGAGCGACGCGACCGACGCGGACCAATCCGCCCCGAAGGACCCGTCGGACTGCAGCCATGTTCGGGTGCCGAGATCGAACACCGTCACCTGCACGCGGTCGACACCCTCGGGCGCCGTCGCCTCACCCTCGAGCTGAATTGTCGTGCCCGCTTGGAACTGCGCGCCGGTGATGGGTGACGTGATCGTGGTGTCGAGCGTGTCGACGTCGCCGCCGCCCCCGCCCTGATTGCCGTCACCGGGGTTGAGGCGGTCGAAGAACGCGGCGCGACCGACCGGCTTGTCGGCGACCGTGTCACCGTCATGACCGAGCAGAAGCCCGCGATCGATGACCTGGAGCTCGTAGACGCCGTTGAAGCCGTTGGCGCCGGGGTTCCAGTTGAGGGAGTGACCCGTATCCGGGTCGAGTGCCGCAACCTGCTGGCGGGCAACGACCTCGTTGCCAAGAATCGACGCGTCCTGGTCGCCACCGAAGCCGTAGCTCTTCTCGGGGTCGCCCGGATAAGGATCGGTGGCGCCTGGCGCTTCGGTGTATTGGAAGTGACCACCGATGTAGACGACGTCGTCGTCGATCGCGGCCGAATAGGTCGAGTCGAAGTTGCGGGTGATCCAGACGGGCTGCACGTCGTCGGAGCCATCCGCGCGGACGTCGAATCGGACAGCCGTGTCGTTGGTCGGCGGACGATCGCCACCCGAGGTCGTGACGACGAAGTACTTCCCGTCGGGCGACAGGGCGAACCCACGGAACCAGAACTGACCACCGACTCGGTCGCGATTGTTCTCGTACAGGCGCGTCCGCCAGTTCTTCATGCGGGCGGTGTTGGCCGCGATGTCGATCTTGCCCAAGCCCCATCGTTCTTCGCCGCCGATGAAACGCGACGACGACATGACGATGAGCTGGCGGCCGTCCGGGGTCACTTCGAGCGCCTTGGCCGACATCGAGCCACCGACACCGATCGGACCGCTGAGGCCGAGGGTGAAACTTTCGGCAGGCGTACCGGTTGCGGCATCGACTTCGGCAAGTCCGGCACGGGCAATGCCGTTGATCATGGTGAAGGTGCCACCGACGAAGAGTCGGGTGCCGTCAGGGGAGATGGCGACCGCCGTTGCCTTGGAGTCCGCATTGGCGCGAAATCCAGTGTCGAGCACTCCGTCGGCCGTGATCCGGGCGATCTTGCGTGCCTTCTCACCGTTGATGTTGTTGAACGCACCGACCAGGTAGACCGCGGACGCGTCGGGGGCGACGACGATCTGCTCCACCTCACGATCGATCTGCGGGAGGAAGTCTCGGTCGAGTTCGCCGGTGTCGATGTCGTAGGCGAACAGGTACTTCTGCGCAATCGGCGCTTCTCCTGCGGCCGGACGAACACTCGTGAACGATCCCGATACGAGGATTCGATCACCCATCTGCTCGAGGTCGAAGACGGTGCCGTCCACGACGACCGGCACGTCGGTGCGGACACGATCGGGCACGAGACCGGTGCCGGCCGACGCGGGATCCGCTTCACGGACCGCGAGCCCGACCAGGACCGCGAGGGCGGCGAGGATCAGACCGAAAGCGAGGAAGGTTCGACGATTGGGTACAGCCATGGTGAGTTCCGAGCGAGACAGAGGTGCGAGGTTCGCTGTGCGTGATGACGTTCGAGGGAACGCTCACGTCGCGCAATATTTCATCCTATCTCGCCTCACCGAGCGGGCTCGAGGGTCGAAGTACCCGGATGCCTATGGCGTGAGGCACTCGTTGAGCGCAGCCTGATCCTCGGGGTCGATGTCGGCGAGCTGACGGAGATCATCGATCTCGCCGAGACCGGATTCGCCAAGGATCTCCGCGTAGCAGGCCGCCAGTTCGTCCTCGACACCCACCGACTCGAAGACCTCTTCGACCGGCAGGCTTGCGTCGTCGACCGTGTCGGTGGCCGGGGTGGGAGCAACCGTTGACGGTGAATCGGTCGGCTCCTCGAGCGTGCGGTCGTCGAACGGGAGCTCGTCCGGCGTGTCATCGGCGGTGCAACCCAGTGCAAGCGCCCCGAGAACAACGAAGATGCTGATGGTTTGGCGGATGGTCAGCATTGGGCGAACTCCTCGCTTTGCGCATCGGTGAACGCTGCCTGGCGTTCGGCCAACTCAGATTCGGTTCTGGCATCGAGCCCGTGGCGTTCGAACATCGCCGAGTAGCAGGACGCGAGCTCCATCTCGACGCCAAGGCTGATCCAGAGCTCCTCCAGCTCGGACAGCGGCGCATCCACTTCGATTGCGTCGGCATGGCCCCCGATGTCGGCGACCTGCCCGACCTCAATCACCATCTCTCCCGTCTCTGGGTCGATGCTGATGGCATCTTCGGGAAGGTCGTCGATGCCACCGATCGCGACGGTGGTCGGTGTGGTCGCAGCGACCACCGTCGAGGAATCGACGTCGGCGAGTGCACCGGGCTCATCGCCCTCTCCGTCGCCGCAGCCAACAATGACCAGTGCGAACACTGCCACAAGCCGTCGGATCTTCATGGTGTCCCTGTCGGACGTCATGACCCACACATGAGTCGTTCGGCCCAGATCGCTGACCTCTTCTTTGGGGATGAGCTGCGACGGCCCACCCCCAAAGAACGGTTTCGGTCAGGCTGCGAGTTCGTCCTCTCGCCGCGCTCGGCGTGAGGCGAACACGAGCAGGAAGCCGACCGTGAGCAGCACTGCGGCGAGGGAGCCGAGGTCGAGCGCTTCCCGACCGGTGAAGGCCAGCGGACCGGATGGCCCGTTCGCCGCCAGATCGCCGTCGGTGTAGGCACCCCAGTCGATGTCGTCGCGGTCTTCTCCCGATGTGAGATTGATCGAGCTCGTCCACCCGTCGGCGCCACCGTCGCTGTCGGTGCCCGGGCATCCACAGTCCGAAGGCGTCGTCGTCGGGGTGTACCCCGGCGGCAGCGTCGACGGATCGAAGCGCACCCGGTATTCGCCTGGCGGCAGGTCGTCGAACAGGTAGTTGCCATCGGCGTCCGTGCTCGTGGATGAGACGAGAACGTCGTCGTCGCCGCCGAACTCACCGTCGGGTCCCGGGCTCCACAGTTCGACGGTGACGTCCGGGATCCCGGGCTCGCCGTCGTCCTGCTGTCCGTCGGTGTCACTGTCGCGCCACACGGTGTCACCGATCGATGCGGAGCTGGTGAAGCCCGCTTCGACCGACAGATCCTCCACCGCCGTGTCGATGACCCCGTTCGGGTCGAGCGAGATGATTCCGGTCATGCCCGTGAACGGGTCGGCGTCGGAGTCGTCCTCATCGTCCGCCCCCTCATTCGCCGGCGTCGGCGCCAAGGGTGCGTGTGTCGGATTGTCCGGATCCAGCGTGAATCGCACGATGTACTCGCCATCGGGCAGGTTGCTGAACTCGTAGAACCCGTCGACATCGCTGACCGTTGTGGCGATGACCTGACCGGTCACTGGGTCGATGAGCTCGATGAGCACACCGGCCAATGGCAGCTCGCCGGGGTCCTGGACCCCGTCGCCGTCCGAGTCGATCCACGTCGTGTCACCGATGCGGTTGATCGCCGATGGGTCGTCGATGTAGCCAGCGTCGACGGTCGAATCGACGATCGGGTCGGCGCTCGTGCCCGCCGAGTCGAGATCGATCACGTGCGTGCGGCCGTTCTGGCGGTTGGCGTCGGAGTCGGTCTCGTCGGTGGTCGTGTTCTCCCAGGTCGGGATCAGCGTGGCGTGTGCCGGGTTGGTCGGCTCGAGGTTGAACTCGACTTGGTACTCGCCGTCGGGAAGATCGGCGAACTCGTACCAACCGGTGGCGTCCGTGCTGACAACCTGCAGGACAATGTCGTCGCCGTTGCCGAAGACCCCGTCGGGACCTGCGCCAATCAGCGAGACCAGCACGCCTTCGACCGGTACCTCTCCCGGATCCTGAGCACCGTCGCGATCGGCGTCGATCCAGGTGTAGTCGCCGATCGAGTTGATCCCGATTGGCTCGACGAACCCGGCGTCGATCGTCGGATCGACAATCGGGTCAGTGCTCGTTCCGTCCGAGTCGAGGTCGATCACGTGCGTCAGGCCAGTCACCCGATCAGCATCGGAGTCGATCGAATCGTCGGTTCCCTGGTCGGCCCACGTGAACCCGAGATCGTCGTGATCAGGGTTGGTCGGGTCGAGCTCGAAGCCGACGACGTACTCACCGTCGGGCAGGTTCGTGAACTCGTAGAAGCCGGAAGCGTCTGTCGTCGTGGTGGCGAGCGCAACGTCATCACCGTTGCCAGCGATGCCATCCGGGCCAGGACCGTACAAGGTGACGATCACGCCTTCGAGCGGTGGTTCACCCACGTCGGGGATACCGTCGCGGTCGGTGTCGAGCCACGTGTAGTTGCCGATCTCGTTGACCGCATCGGCATCGTCGAGCCATCCTGCGTCGATCGTCGGATCGTTCACCGGGTCATTGTCGACACCAGCCGAGTCCAGGTCCACCGTGTGACTGCGACCCGTCTGACGGTTCGCATCGGAGTCGGCGGCGTCATCGCCACCCTGATGCTCCCACGTCGGCACAAGATCATCGTGAGCCGGGTTCGCTGGGTCGAGGCTGAACGCAACCTGATACTCACCGTCCGGAAGATCGACGAACTCATAGGAGCCCGAGGCATCGGTGGTCGTCGTGTCGAGCACGGCATCGTCAGCCGTTCCGAACACGCCATCGGGGCCGGCACTCATCAATTCGACGATGACACCCGCAAGCGGTGTGTCACCAGCGTCCTGGACGCCGTCCTGGTTGACGTCGATGAAGGTGCTGTCCCCGAGGCTGTTCTGTGCCTCGACGAATCCGGCATCGATCGTCGCATCGACGATCGGGTCGGCGCTGGCGCCCGCCGAATCGAGGTCGATCACCGCGGTCAGGCCTGTGGTGCGATCGGCATCGGAGTCGGCGGCGTCGTCGCCACCCTGGTTGTCGAACGTGAAGTCCAGACCGTCATGGGCCGGGTTGGTCGGGTCGAGCTCGAAACCGACCACATATTCACCGTCGGGCAGGTTCGTGAACTCGTAGAACCCGGTCGCGTCCGTCGTCGTGGTCGCAAGGACCACATCGTCAGCTCCACCGAACACACCGTCGGGACCGGGTCCGTACAGCGACACGATGACACCCTCGAGCGGAGCTTCACCCGGATCCTGCACACCGTCGTTGTCGGCGTCCAGCCACGTGAAGTCACCAATCTCGTTCACCGCATCGGCATCGTCGAACCATCCCGCGTCGATCGTCGGATCGTTCACCGGGTCGTCGTCGACACCAGCCGAGTCCAGGTCCACCGTGTGGCTGCGACCCGATTGACGGTTCGCATCGGAGTCGGCGGCGTCATCGCCACCCTGATGCTCCCACGTCGGCACAAGATCATCGTGAGCCGGGTTGGCCGGATCGAGACTGAACTCGACCTGATACTCACCGTCCGGAAGATCCGTGAACTCGTAGAAGCCCGCAGCGTCGGTCGTCGTCGACTGGAGGAAGACATCGTCGGCGGTGCCGAAGACGCCGTCCGCACCTGCGCCGTAGAGGTCCACGATGACCCCCTCGAGCGGCGTATCGCCGCCGTCTTGGACACCGTCCTGGTTGACGTCGATGAAGGCGTAGTCGCCGAGGCTGTTGTCGCCCGTCAGGATGTAGCCAGCGTCGATGGTCAGATCGATGACTGGATCGTCGTCGGTTCCGTCCGAATCGAGATCGATGAGATCGGTCAAGCCGGTCAGTCGATCGGCGTCGGAGTCTGCGGCGTCATCGCCTCCCTGATTCTCGAACGTCAGGTCCAGGCCGTTGTGGGCCGGATTGGCTGGATCCGTTTCGAAGCCGACGACGTATTCGCCATCGGGCAGGTTGGTGAACTCGTAGGCACCATCGGCGTCAGTGGTCGTCGTGGCAATCGCGACGTCGTCACCGCCGCCGGGCACACCATCGGGACCCGGGTCGTACAAGGTGACGATGACTCCGGACAGACCGGACTCGCCAGCGTCCTGGACACCGTCGCCGTCGGCGTCGATCCAGACGTGGTCGCCGATCGCATTGACTGCATCAGCGCCGTCGAAGAAGCCTGCATCGATCGTCGGATCGATCACGGGGTCGTCATCTGCACCGGCCGAGTCGAGATCCACCGTATGGCTGCGACCCGATTGACGGTTCGCATCAGAGTCAGCAGCATCGTCGCCACCCTGGTGCTCCCACGTCGGCACGAGATCATCGTGGTCCGGGTTGGTCGAATCGAGGTTGAACTCGACCTGATATTCACCATCGGGCAGATCCGTGAACTCGTAGAAGCCGCTTGAATCGGTCGTGGTCGAGTCGAGGACGACATCGTCGGCGGTCCCGAAGACACCGTCCGGGCCGGCGCCGATCAGATCGACGAGGGCACCCTCGACCGGATCCTCGAGCGCGTCCTGCACACCATCTTGATCTGCATCGATCCAGACGAAGTCACCGAGCTCGTTGGCGTCGGAGTCGACGAATCCGGCGTCGATCGTCGCATCGACAACCGGATCATCGTCAGCACCAGCCGAATCGAGATCGATCACCTGCGACAGACCCGTCGTGCGATCCGCATCAGAATCGGCGGCGTCGTCGCCACCCTGGTTGTCGAACGTGAAGTCCAGACCGTCATGGTCCGGGTTGGTCGGGTCGAGCTCGAAACCGACCACGTATTCACCGTCGGGCAGGTTCGTGAACTCGTAGGCCCCGGTGGCATCGGTCGTCGTGGTGGCGATCACGATGTCATCGCCGTTGCCGGCGATCCCGTCGGGACCAGGCCCATAGAGCGTCACGATGACACCCTCGAGCGGGGCTTCACCCGGATCCTGCACACCGTCGTTGTCGGCGTCGAGCCACGTGAAGTCGCCAATCTCGTTGACTGCATCCGCGTCTTCGAAGAAGCCCGCATCGACCGTCGGATCGACGACGGGATCGTCGTCGACACCAGCCGAATCAAGATCCACCGTATGACTGCGACCTGTCTGACGGTTCGCATCCGAATCGGCTGCGTCATCGCCACCCTGGTGCTCCCAGGTCGCCACGAGGTCGTCGTGGGCCGGGTTGGCCGGATCGAGACTGAACTCGACCTGGTACTCACCGTCGGGAAGATCAGCGAATTCGTACCAGCCGGTCGCATCGGTTGTTGTCGAGGCGAGCACGATGTCATCGGCGGTGCCGAAGACGCCGTCGGGGCCAGCGCCGATCAGGTCGACGAGCACGCCAGGCAACTCGTCTTCACCAACATCTTGGACACCGTCCATGTCTGCGTCGAGCCACGTGTAGTCACCCACGATGTTGACCGCGTTGGGGATGTAGCCGGCGTCGATCGTCGGGTCGACCACGGGGTCGTCGTCGACTCCGGCCGAGTCGAGATCGACGACCGGACTGAGCCCGGTCGCACGGTCGGCGTCGGAGTCGGCCGCATCGTCGCCACCCTGGTTCGGCCAGGTCGGGCCGAGGTCGTCGTGGGCGGGGTTCGTCGGATCGAGTTCGAAGCCAACCACGTATTCGCCGTCGGGTAGTTCGGTGAACTCGTAGTAACCGGATGCGTCTGTCGTCGTCGTTTGCAACGCAACATCGTCGGCACCGCCGAACACGCCGTCGGGTCCGGGACCGTAGAGCGTCACAATGACGCCCGGAAGGACGGGCTCACCGACATCTTGAACGCCATCTGCGTCGAGGTCGATCCACGTGTGGTCGCCGAGTTCGTTGACGCCGCCGGGGAAATAGCCCGCGTCGATTGTCGGATCGACCACGGGGTCATCATTGACCCCGGCCGAGTCGAGATCGATCGTGTGCGATCGACCGGTGACACGGTCGGCGTCGGAGTCGGCCGCGTCGTCGGCGCCCTGATCAGCAAACGTCGGTGCGAGACCATCGTGTGCCGGGTTGGTGGCGTCGAGACTGAACTCGACCTGGTATTCGCCGTCAGGAAGGTTCGTGAATTCGTAGAACCCGCTTGCGTCGGTGGCGGTCGACTGGAGCACGACGTCGTCGGCGGTGCCGAAGATGCCGTCGGGACCAGCGCCGATCAGGTCGACGAGCACGCCAGGCAACTCGTCTTCGTCGGCATCCTGGACACCGTCCATGTCGGCGTCGATCCACGTGTAGTCACCCAAGCTGTTGTCGCCGCCCTGGAAGAAGCCAGCGTCGATGGTCGGGTCGACCACGGGGTCATCGTCGACTCCAGCCGAGTCGAGATCGATGACGCCGCTCTGGCCGGTCAGGCGATCAGCGTCGGAGTCGGCGGCATCGTCGCCACCTTGATCGGCGAAGGTGAAGTCGTAGCCGTCGTGATCGGGGTTGGTCGGGTCGAGACGGAACTCGACGACGTACTCACCGTCGGGCAGGCCGGTGAACTCGTACCAGCCTTCTTCGACGGCGGGCGTCGATGGGTCGTCGCCGGTCGTCGTTGTGGCGAGCACCACGTCGTCGGCGGTGCCGAAGATGCCGTCGGGGCCGGGGCCGATGAGGTCGACGATCACGCCGTCGATACCATCTTCGCCTGCGTCCTGGACGCCGTCACGGTCGGTGTCGATCCACGTGTAGTCGCCGATCTCGTTGACGGCGCCAGGGATGAAGCCGGCGTCGATCGTCGGGTCGTGCTCGCCCGGATCGAGCGAGACGACGTGAGATTGCCCGGTCGCACGGTCGGCGTCGGAGTCCTCCGCATCGTCGCCACCGAGATCGTTGAACGTCAGGACGTAGCCCGGGGGCTCGACGAATTCGACCATGTAGTCGCCTGCGGGCAGGTCGCCGAACTCATACCAACCTTCTTCGACCGTGCCCGTCGTCGACGGATCGTCGCCGGTGGTGGTGGTCATGGCCGGGTAGCCGAGTGCCGGATTGGTGGTGATCGCACCACTCGCCGGATCTCGGTAGAGCTGGTTGCCGCTGCCGTCCAACAAGTTGACGGTGACGCCGTCGATGGCATCCTCACCGGGGTCCTGCACACCATCTGCGTCGGCGTCGATCCACGTGTAGTCGCCCAGCGACGCTGCTTCGTACCAACGGCCCTTGGCCTGGTTGACGACGAGGTCGGTGACCTCGTCGGACACGACCTGGACGTCGTTGACGTACCACTGCATCTCGACGAAGGTTGCCGGAACGTCGGCGATCAGCTCGATCGTGATCGTCTCGTTCGGTCCGAGACTCGAGATGTTCCAGACGATCTCCTGCGTTCCACCCGGTCCTGCGCCGACGGCGCCGGCCGTGTCGAGCGTGACTCGGCCATCGGTCGAGTTCCACGTGTCGTAGGTGAGCGGCGCGGGGAGGAAGTCGGTCACGACGAGGTTGTTGTTCGTCGTGTCAGACGACGGGTTGGTGATGACCAGATCCCACGTCGCCTTCTCGCCCGCTTCCCAGCCGCCCTGCTGCTCATCAGGAACCTTGGCGATCTCGAGTCCATGCCCGCCGGTTGCGGCGCGGGCGATGTCGGAGTCTCGTGCACCGTCGAGCGACGCCGGTAGCGTTCCGCCACCGGCCGTGAACGTCTCGACCGCGGCGCGGTTCGTCACGTTCAGCGGCGCAGCGGGGTCGGCCTGAGCGGTGAACTGGATCTCTTTGGTCTCGCCGGCAGCAACATCGCCGATCGTCCACTCGAGTGTCTGGACGTCCGTTGCCAGCGTGCCGACCGTCGGCTCTACTGCGGTCCAGCCATCGGCCGCCGTCGAGCCGGCGTCGTACTCCCACCGGAACGGCAAGGTGTCGCGCACCACGGCACCGTAGGCGGGGGCTTCGCCGTCATTGATCACCTGGATGCACCAGGTCACCGGAGTGTCCGGATCGACGAACTGGAACTCGTCCGCGCAGCCACCGACGAACTTCTCGAGTCGAATGCGAGGACCAACGAGGGGGTCGGTCGTGGTGGCGACGAGAATCGGTTCGTAGATGCGATCGCCGGGCTCGGGCTCGACCCCAGGACGGGCACGGAACTCGGTGATTGCTGCTTCGTTCTCTGCGTCGCCGTAGCCAGAGATCAGGAAGTCGTCGGCCACCTCAGCGGTGTAGGTGAAGGTGGCCGTCTCACCCGGCGCGATCGCCGGAATGAACCAGCCGACCGTCGGGTCGATCGAGGTCCAGCCACGGGTGACGACCGAACCGGGGAAGGTCGTCGGGTCCATCACGATGTTCTCGAGCGCCCCGTTGGGGGTGTCGGAGACCTGGACCCCGTAGGCGTTCATGACCCCAGTGTTGGTCACCTCGACCGTGTACGCGATCGTCGATGAGCCATCGACAGGCGTCGACGACGGCGTCGCCGTCTTGGCGATTGCCAACTCCGGCTCACGAATGTCGACGGTCTCGCTGCCCGGATCGGACGGCGGATATGTCGTCCACGTCGACGGCGGCGGGATCATGGCCGGCTCGTCGAGGAGATCTTCCTCGTTCGAGTAGCCAACGACCGTGTTGGTCACGGAGTCGCCGTCTTCGATCGTCTCGACCGCCGGAACGACGAACTCGTCATTGACGCGAACGCGATACGACATCGACCAGGTGTGCGACGCACCCGAGCCGGGCATGTCACCGAACCACCACATCAAGGTGGTCGTGCCGTCGCCGTTCGGGACCGGGGTGTAGGTCACGACATCGGCCGGGTCGTAGCCGGAGGGGCACGAACCATCGCACGTGATGTCGGTGTACTCAATGAAGGTGAGACCGTCGGGCAGTGTGTCGATGTAGGCCAGGTCGGCGAAGATCTGCGTCGCATTCGCCGTCCACGACACGGTGTACTCGACGACGTCGTTGATCGTGGCCGGGTTGGGCGTCGAGCCCTTGCTCGGTGTCGGCGGTTCCGATGGGTTGATCACCGTGATGCGACCGGCATCGGTCAGCTCGGTGTCGAAGTACTCCTTGACCGTCGTGGTCACCGTGTTGTCGTAGCGCGTGTTGTTGTTCTCGTCCGCAGGTACCTGGATCGGCATGGTGATCACGACACTCTCACCCGGAGCGATCGAGCTGAAGAACCAGTCGACCGATGAGGTCGTCGGCGTCTGATCACAGCGCGTCTCGGCGAAGCCAGTGCCGTCAGGCGTGGATGCCGTACCGCACGTGTAGCCCGTGCCGAGCGGTACCCCACCGGTGATGGTCAGGTTGTCGGTGAGCGTGATGTCGGTCACCGGCACGTCGAGGTCGTTCGTGAACGTGATGGTGAACTCGGTCAACGTGTCATCGGTGACGTAGTCGTCGTCCGGCGTCTTGGAAAGCGCAACCGGCGTGGGCACCGGGACGATCGCGTTGTACGGCTGGGTCAGGACGACAGCGTCGTAATCGCGCACGGCCTCGAGGGTGACATTGTTCTCCATGAACCACTTGTCCGTGGAGGTGTCGTCGGGGTCGCAGGCCAGGATCGACGGGTCGGGCGTGGCTTCGTAGTGGATGCGAATCCAGTTGTACTTGTCGAACTCCCCCTGGTCGTAGCTCCGTTCGGGCGTGCTGTGCTCGTAGTCCCACGTGCGGGCGTCGACGTATCGGTACTCCCACGGTTGGTCGTTGCCCGGAACGTCACGTTGGAAGGTCCACGTCATCGTCGGACCATCTTCGTGGTAGTGCTCGGCGTGGCAGTCCCCTTGCGTCGAACCGTCGATGACTGGGTCCGGTAGAGGAACAGCGCCGTAGTTCGTCTCGAAGTTGTCGATCTCGGAGTCGAAGGTGCCCGGGCCGTCGTGGGACAAGAACCAGTTGCCGTCGAGAATCTCGGCCGAACCGGTCACGTACGTCCAGCCGTATGGCAGCTGATCCGTGATCGACATGCTTTCGAGCCGTGAGAGTTCATCTGCACGAATGTCGAGTGACCAACGATAGGGCTGACCCGGAACGACATCGAAGATCTCCGCCCAGTTCTCCTGCTGCGCAAGAGACGGAGTTCCGTACGAGCTGTCAGACCACCAACCCTGATTGTCGGTCGTCGTGTCGAATGGATCCCAACACTGGTTGTTGTCGTTCCATCCGCCACAGTTGCCGTTGCCGCGTACGCCGAGCTGACGTGCGCGGACCTCGATGGGATGAACAAATCGAGTCAGCCGGCGTTCGACGGGGTCCAGAACGTCGGTGGCATCGTCACCTTCCGTCCAGTAGTCGCCGCCGTAAACGTCCCAGGCGTTCAGCGGGTCCTGGAAGTTCGCATCGAACGAGGTCCGATCCTCACGACATCCTGGACCGTGCCGGTACGGCCATGTCGTCTGGAGGTAACACTCGGCAGGGTCGTTGTATTGAATGAATGGGCTGGCATCCGCCTCGATCGAGGCGACGTCGCGACCCACAGGGAACGGGAACTTGTTGATGTCGAGGTACGGCTCCTTGAAGTTGACCTGCTCCCAGGCGGTCACCTCTGCACCGATCGTCTCGCCGCCCGGCGTGTCGGACCACGGGGCCAAGCGAGCGTCGTTGCGCCACGCACCCCGGGTCTCCCAGTCGCCACTGTCACGCCAGTGGTTGGATCCGGCGTAGTTGGACCAACCGTCGATGCGCAGGGCGTAGGAGAGCTCGACGACCTGGTTGGGTTCGAGCTCGAGCACCCATTGTGCTGGGAGGCTGTTGACCGGGGTCGACAGGTTTGGATGGTTGAGCGAGATCGACGAGATGTCGCAGTCGTAGTGGGCGATGTCGGGATCCTCGAAATCGGTTCCGGCATGCCCACCGCCCGTCGCAGCGGTACGCCAGTACGTCGTGCCGTTGAGATGGCGCAACGCATAGACGCAGTCGGTCATGGGTGTGTCGTCGACAATCACGTCGTAGGCATCGACCGGTGACTCGTTGGTCACCGTGATCGTGCACTCCACGTTCGGCGTGCCAATCGCCGTGACGATTGGCTGAGCGTCGAGCTCCGAACCCGGAGCTCCACACTGCTTGTCCATCGTGACAACCGGGTAGGAGATGATGGCCTCCTGCTCGTCGGCAGCGGCATGAATACCTGTGACCTGGTTCCACCAGTCGGTGTTCGTCGAACCATCGTTGGTGTCCCACCAGGTGTTGTCGCCCGTATATCCACCATCGAGGATGGCCAGATTGGGGCGATGCATCTCGGCCAGGCGAAGCAGCCAGGTCGGATCTTCGTCGAAGAGCGGGTCGGTCGCACCACCGGGGAACGTGGTTGGGCGGCGATCGGCAACGATCTCTCGGAACTCGTCGAGCGTCGGCATCTGCACGGCGTAGGTCAGCTGCAGCACACGATCCTGGCCCTCCGGGTCAGGATCGATGTCGCCCAGGTACCAACCGATGGCGTTGTTGTCATCATCGTTGTACGCCGAGACCGGTCCGTCCGCAGGGTCGCCGTACTCGACGAGCGGCAAGGGGGCGAGGCCGACTGGCGTGATCGTGTCGGCTGCGGTGGTGCAGCCCACGATGCACGTCTCACTCACGTAGGTGAGGAACTCGACCGGCGGGAGATCGTTGTTCTTGTCGAGGCCGCCGTTGGGCAGCATCGTTGCGTTGTCGTAGGTGTACTCCGCCTGGGACCAACCGGAGCGACGGTTGATCCAGTCTCGGATGACGACGTCCTTCGAGGAGAAGCCGGCCGGGATGGTGACTTCGACCGTGTAGGCAAACGTGCTGCCGAACGCATCGACCGGGTGGTCGACGCGCTTCTCGAGCGTCGGCGTGTCTGCCGACATCGAGTACAGGTCACCGGCGTCGCCGCGAAGACCGTCGTCGGAGTGCCACTCGAAGTTGTTGGTCAAGAAATCGTTCGGGAACGGCGGAACGTCGGCGTACCTGACCGGGATCTTCAGGTACCAGTTTCCGGACGGGATCGGGGGCACGTTGTCCCAGATGATCTCGGTCTCGCCGTCAGGAAGGACCGTTGCGGAGACGAAGTAGTCCTCCAGCTCGGCACCGGCTGGCCACGTCGGCGGCGCGTCGACGATGGTC
This sequence comes from Acidimicrobiales bacterium, assembly GCA_020629635.1. Taxonomy (GTDB): domain Bacteria; phylum Actinomycetota; class Acidimicrobiia; order Acidimicrobiales; family SHLQ01; genus SHLQ01. The sequence goes on from JAHDCX010000005.1 coordinate 53,173, forward strand.
GCGACGGCATAGTCGGGGTCGGCCGGGTCGAGCAGACCTCGATACTCCAGACCGTGCGGGAGGAGATCGACGAAGCGGTTGTTCACCACATCGTGATCGTCCAGATAGAAGTTCTCGAGGCGAATCGTGAACTCATCGATCTCGCCGGGCCGACCAGCGACGTTGTCCTCGGCGTCGGGAGTCTTGTGGACCCGGTTGTCGCCGGGGTTCGGGCAACCTTGCGTATCGGTCTCGAGGTATTCGTAGGGTTCTCCCGAGTTCTGGCCGCGCTCGGTCGCACCGGAGCCATCGAGGAAGCTGAGCTGACCGTCGATACGGAACGGACCGGTGTCGTTCATCACGGTCTCGATCTCGATGTAGTACTCGACACCGGTGCTGTAGTTCGCGTTCGGGATGTATGCGACATCGGGGATCGAGCCGCGGTTCCACGTGAGGGTCTGGGTGCCGTCGCCGTTGTCGACGATCACGTCGGGGTCGGGGAACGCAACCATCGCGTCGTGGTCCGGATCGTTGGTGAGCGGACCACGGCCGGTCGCCGCGTAGCCGACGATGTCGAAGTCCGGCAGCGTCACGATCAGCTCCGGCGAGTAGCCGACCGCATGGTCGAGACGACCATCGCCATCGAGATCAAGCGTCGGTGAGGGCTCCAAGCGGATGTCGGAGTCGTAGTCCGTGCCACCGATGATGTCGCCGTTCGAAACACGGACGCTCCACAGAGCCGTTCCACCGATCGGTTCGAGCCACATCTCGTTGGCGCAGGCGACTTCGACCTCAGGGACCGGCGTGAATACGAATGTGCGCACGACGGCGTTTCCGGTCGAATACACGGTGTCACCCGTGTGATCCGGGCCAGCGACCTCGTAGTACTCGGTCGCCTGTACCTCGTTGCGGATCACGTCTGGCGCGTTGTTCAGGGCCGAGATCGGCGACAGCATGTCGGGTGACACGAGTGGCGTCGCCTGATACTCGATGACGATCTGGCCACCGACACCGGGACCGGTGAAGCCGTCGGGGTCGCCGGCGAGCGGGCCAGCGAACTCACACTGGAGTTCCTGCGGTGTCCCGACGATGGCGCATGCGACGCCCGCGGGTGACACGAGCACGCTGGTCTCGTCGATGTCCATCCGGTTGACGCCGAGATCGACGGCGAGGTCGTCGATGAGGTCGATGTCGAAAGCAGGACCCGAGCCGACGTTGGTGATCGTGATGCGGTAGTCGATGACCTCACCGGCCTCGACTTCGAACACGGGATTTCCGTCGGAGTCGAAGCCCTGCTTCTCGATGTCGAGTCGTGGTGTGACGATGTCGACCGACGCTCGGTCCTTCGGGAACGCACGGTCGAACTCGGTGCCAGAGTCGGGGATCGATGCGGGCAGACCCGGGAAGACGTCACCTGAGGCACCGACGCCTGCGTCGACGTCGCGGTTGAAGAACGGCCGGACCGAGTTGATCATCGGTTCGCCGATGCCATCGATCACCTCGACGCCAGTCGAATAGGTCGTGTCGACGGTGGCCGGGAAGGTGACCCGGTAGGTGGAATCGGCAGCGTCGGCGTAGTCACCGAACCACCAGTGCAGGACGGTGCGTCCTTGCACGTTGAGCGAGGTGCCGAGGTAGGCGCCGGTGAACTCGGCCGAGCACGGACCCGCAACACAGCTCACGGTCCATCCGGCGGGAAGTGAGCCAGAGGTGCCTTCTTCGCCATAGGTCGGCTCGGCACCGAGCACGAGCCCATCGGGCAACGTGTCGACGAGCAGGACATCGTGGCTGGTGAGCGGATCTGCCGGGTTGGCGGGATCGCCATCGATCGTCAGATCAATCGTGAATGTCACGACACCGCCTGGCGCCGATTCGGCGATTTCGGCGCCGGGGCTGCTGCCGTCGTTGGACACGGTCTTGTCCACCGACGGACCCGGCTCGATCGGGACGAGTGTGTACTCACCGTCGGCCTGGTGGGAGTCTGCATCGAAGTCGATGCCCGGGTTGGTCACCGTCACCGTGTTCAGGCGCGTGAACTGTCCGTCCGACGGGGTCTCACCGTTGTGGGCGAACGGCACCGTGATTCGGGCCTGTGCACCCGGTTCGAGCTGGCCGAGCGTCAGGCTGACGTTCGGGGTGTGACCGGCGAGGATCGCGCCAGGGTCGGCGACCGAGTTGTCGACCATCGTGGATGGCGACTGGCCAACCCACACGATCGTTGCGTCGCCAGGGAAGTACTCGAACGGGTCGGGCATGGGGTCGTTGACGACCAGTCCGCCGATCGGGACGTCGCCGCGGTTGACCACGGTGATCGTCCATGCGCCCTCCGACGGATTGGCGGTGTCGGTCGTCCAGTTGAGGGTGGCGCCGTCGTCGACGAAGGGCGCCTTGATGACTTCGAACACCGGTGGGATCAGGTCGACGTCGGCCGGGTCTTCGTCGTAGTACGCGTCACCATCCGCGTCGAGGTTGTCGGCGGTGTCCTCCCAGCGGAGTTCGGCGACGTTCTCGTAGTTGCCCGGATCGACCGGGTCGCAGATCTCGATGACCGCGTCGAAGGAGAACTCGTCACCGCCGGCAAGCGGCGAATCGAGCTGCCAGACGCCCGCAGCCGTCTCGGTGACGCCGGTCGCGCCAGCGTCGAGTCCGCCGTCGACGTTGCAGAATCCGGTGGGAGGCACGTCGGTGACGACGATGTTGTAGGCGGTGGCGGTGCCGACGTTGCGGACACGGAAACGGAACGGCACCTGGGTACCGACCGAGTTGGCGTAGTCGAGCGTGTCGGTCCGCAACTTGTCGATGCGCAAGACCGGGTCGGGCAGCTCGTACTCGACCGTGTCGGCGGGCTGCTCGGTGTAGGTGCTGCCCAGATCGTCGCTGTAGGCCGGGATGCTGAAGGTGTTGCTCACGACACCGGTGGCGGTGGCGGTCGCCTGGTAGGTGACGTCGAACGAATCACCTTGCGCGACGGGGCCGGCGTAGGTGAACGAGAGCACACCGTCGCCGTCGATGGCACAGTCGCCGCACGGGCCGCCGTCGATCAGGACGGTCGCGACGTCGATACCGACGCCAACGACGACGTCGGTGATCGACAGATTCTGGGCCGGACGGGAGCCGGTGTTGGTGACCGTCGTCGTGTAATCGACGGTGTCGCCGGGCTGGAAGTCCCAGTCGGTGACTTCGGTGTCGGAGAAGTCGCCATCGGAGGTGAGGCCACGCTTGTCGACGGTCAGGATCGGACGGTCGAAGATCACCGTGTCCGTTGCGTCAACCGAACCGTCATAGGGAGGAAGCGAGGCCGTCGACGGCTCAATGTCGCCGAGGCGGTCAACCGTGTTCCAGTTGACGGACACGTCGTTGGCGAAGCTGTCGAGGAACTCGACCGGATCACCCGAGCCGTAGGTCGGATCGATTTGCACCGAGTAGACGAACGTCATCTGGCGGGGGGCAAGGTCGGCGTCGATGGTGTTGGGGTACCAGCCGATGCCGGCGCCACCACCCGGGAAGGCGGTCGGCGTGAGGGTCGCGATCGGGTCCGGACACGTCGGACCAGCTGGGGTGCAGGTCGCCGAGTCGTACGAGACGAAGCTCATGCCATCTGGCAGCGTGTCGACGATCGTGAAGTTCTCGAAGGACGCGCCGGCCGGAATGTCGACGACGACGGTGAAGGGGATCGGCAGGCCAGTGCCGTAGCGATCGACCCCCGACGTCTTCGAGACGCTGGGAGCCGGCGAGCCGACCGTCACGAGGGCGTCGTCGTTGTCGGCGTCGAGCACGACGGTGTCGTTGGGGTTGGTCGTGCCGGGGAGGTAGGAGATGTCGGCGACGATCTCGTTGACGATGTTGGTCGACGCCGGGGTACCCAACGCCACCCGCATGACTTCATCGATCTCCGCCGAGTTGCCGGGCATCAGGTCGAAGGCCGGGTACACGACGGTGCGCGTGGCTTCGGTCCAAATGCCGCCGCCAAACGTGGTACCGCCATCGGCGACCGGATCGAGGTTGGCGTCGACCGGGACGAGCTCGTCCGGCACGTTGTCAGTGATCACGACGTCGCGCGCCGGCGCGACGACGAGCGTCTGGGTGGCAAGGTCGACCTCGGGCACCGTGGCAACGAGCGTGTACGAGACCGGTGCATACGGAAGGTAGACGTTGTCGGGGGACGTGTTCTTGGTCAGCTCGATCTCGGGCAAGATCGCCGAGACCGCGGCCCGGACGCGATCGGTGTCCCGGTTGGACGGACCGGTCGAGATCGAGTTGAAGCACTCGGATCCTTCGAACACTTCGCCCCACGTTGCGTCGGTCGGGAGCAGCGTCTCGAAGGAGAGCACGAACGTCTCGCCACCTGCCGGGACCGAGTAGGAGACCTCACCGAAGCCGGTCTGGGCGGCGGTCATCGCCGCAACATCGCCGGGGAAGAGCACACGCCACGTCACCTGTCCCGGGGTGGTGGTGTCTTCTTCGAGGACGAAGTCGTCAGGGTCCGGTTCGGTCCCGGCGACGAGCGTGATGTCTGTCCCCTCGATCTCGAGGTTCACGCTGTCAGGGTCCAGGACGAGGTCGCTCGGCAGAGACGTGAGTTCCATGTACGAGGCCCAGTAGGTCGATCCGTCGGGACGGGTGAGGATGTCCTGGTACACCTCACCTTCGGCGAACGTGATCGTGTCGCGGAACGCAATCACCTCGCCCGGCACGGCGCCCTGCACACCGGATTGGTCGATGCCCACCGGGGTCCCTGCCGGCACGACGTCACACGTCGTCGTCAGGCCCTCAGTGGCCGCGTTGTCGTCGGCGAACGCCGGCGCGTTCGGGACGAGGGCGGTGACAGCCGCAACCATCAAGGTGGCCAGGCCGGCGACGAAGACGCGCTTCGATTCCGTTCGGAACGACACGGGAGTACCTCGGGTGAGTCAGGGGACTCACTCCCATCGGCGCGTCGGACCGGTTTTATGAATGACAAACGCTCTGGGTGGATTTACCCACCCAGAGCGTTGGTCATTGTGTGGTGCCCTCCCGTGGGACCTACGGAATGGTGATCACCCGGTTCTGCAGCCAGGTGCCCTTGTTCTGATCGTCGTACACGACAACCTGCACGAGATACGTGCCCGCGGGGGCATCGGCGAAGGTATGGCTGAACGTCGCATCGGGCGTATGGCGACCCGTGATGTCGAAGACCGTGTGCCACTGCCAATCACCGACGGTTCCGTCGACGCGGATGCCCTGAGTACGATCGTCATTGACGAGCGCCCGAATGATGGCTCGCGACACCTTGTTGTCATCGCTGATCTCGCCCGACACGGTCAGCGTCTGCTGGGTGACCGGAGTCGTCGCCGGGCTCGTGATCGTGCCCGTCGGCTTCTGGTCGCCGAGCGTCACGTCGATCCAGCCGGCGTTGCGTCCCCAGTGGGGGTCTTCACGCTGGCCGGCGGTGTCGACGGCGTTGACGTAGATGTTGACCCGACCAGACTCGGGGATCGTCACCTGGCGGCTGAACGACACGTTCGTGGCGCCGGCGTTGGCGAGCGACACGGGCCAGTTGCTGGCGCCGGGCTCGCTGCTGAGTGTGCCGTCGGGGGCGATCCACTTGCGCAGCGTCTGGTGGTACACCCGAATGAACACCTCGTCGACGCCACGGTCGTCGGTCGCGGTGCCCGTGATGGTGAAGGTCGTCGAATCGAAGTCGGACGTGTACAGCTGAGGCGCCGTGATCGTCGACTCGGGCAGCGTGTCACCCGTTGCTTGGACGGTGAAGTCGATGCGCTCCCGCTCGGACCACTGGCCGTTGCGGTCCCGACCTTCGATCTGGATTCGCCAACGGCCGCCCTCGAGCTCAGGGGTGGTGATGGTGAAGTTGGACCGGACGCCACCGGGTTGGGTGACGAAACCCTGCAACCACTGCGGGAAGGTGTTGTCGCCGTGGGTGTTGATGCCCTCCCAGTAGAAGTCCCGGGACAGGATGTACCGCACCTGCTCGACGGCGACGTCGTCTCGGATCACGCCGTTGATCGCCAGCGAGCCGGGCTCGACCACGGCGTCCTGGGCGAAGTTCGCGATCTCGATCGTGGGCGGACCGTCGCCGGGCGTGAAGGTGATCAGCGCCTGCTTCCGGGCGCTGTTGGCCTGACCAGCCGTGTCGAAGGTGCGCATGTAGACGTAGTAGCGGCCTTCGAGCGGCAGCGCGACCGGCAGCGACCACGTGGTCGACGTGGCGTTCGGCGACGCGAGGTTGGCGTCACGCCAGATCTCGGTTGCCCGGGTGATCGAACCGTCGGTCCGCACCCAGCCGTTGTTCTGACCGTTGGCCGGATCGATGTAGTAGAGGCCGACTTCGACGGAGGCGATTCCGCGGTCGTCGAAGGCGTTGCCCCGCACGTCGAGCGTGTCGGCCGTGACGTTGGCGTTGTTCGCCGGGCTGGTGATCGCGCCGTCAGGAATCGTGTCCGACGGATCACCGACAAACACCTCGATGCTGGTCGCGTTGAGGACCTGCTCCGCGGTGTCGTACATGCGAGCACGGATCAGGTAGCGGCCGGCGGGAAGCGGCGGCACGTCCAGGCGCCAGCCGGTCGATGCGTTGTTCGGGTTGAGCAGAGTGGCGGGGGTGTAGCGAGCGTTCTCTCCTGCCAGGCCGGTGATCTGCACGCCGTAGAGCGTCGCTTCGTCTCGGACCATCACTTCGACGCGGTTGACCTCGACGTCGTCGACGGCGGTTCCGGTGATGCGGAAGCCCTGCCCGGCGGGGACGTAGCTGAGCGTGTCCGGAGAGGTGATGTCGATCGAGATCGGCTCGCCGTCGCCGAGCGCGATCCGGTCGGTTCGGCGTACGGGCGAGTCGTCGCGCTGGCCGGCGGTGTCGATCGCGATGAAAGTCGCCTGCCAAAGGCCGTCCGGCAGTGTGGCGGTGTAGGTCCAGTTGACGCCGGTCTGGCCGGGCGTGGTCACCGTGGCGTCGTAGGCGATGTAGTTGCCTTCGGTGCCGTCGGGCTGGAGATAGCGACCGTTGTCGAGATTCACGATTTCGACTCGGACTCGATTGACGCCACGGTCGTCGGTCGAGGTGCCTCGGTAGGTCAGGACATTGCCCGGGTCGCCGATGTCGACCTGGGCCAGCAACGAGTTCGGCTTGGCGTCTGCGGTCGGTGCGTTTGCCGTGATGCGGATCGACGGCTGAGCCGGGTCCTTGCCACGAGCGTTGTCGAAGGTCTTCGCCTTGATCTCGTACTGCCCGCCTTCCGGAAGGACGATGTCGAGGGACCAGTTGCTCTCGGTGGCACCGGCGCCGGCTGCGAGGGAAGCGTTGATACCGGCCCAGCCGCCCCAGGTCCCGTCCGGGCGCAGCCAGGTGCGCCGGGTCAGGTCGTAGACGGTGACTTGGACTCGGGAGATTCCTTCGGGTGCGGTTGCCCGCCCGGAGAGGGTGACCGTCTGGTCGACCGTCACCTGAGCGCCGGTGAGCGGCGAGTCGATGAAGGTGTCGAGGATCAGTTCGCCCCCGCCGTCGTCGCCACCGTTGTTGCGGTCGAAGAAGCCGTGTCGGCCGACCTCTTTGTCCGAAATGATGTTGCCGTCGTGGCCGAGGAGCAGGCCGCGGTCGATGATGCGAAGCGAGTTCACGCCGTTGAAGCCGTTGGCACCGGGGTTCCAGCCGAGCGAGTGGCCGGTGGCCGGGTCGAGGGCGGCAACCTGGCGGCGAGCGATGACCTGGTCGCCGAGGACCGAGGCGTCGATGTCGCCGCCGAAGCCGTAGGACCGGTCGGGATCGCCGGGGTAGGGGTCGGCTGCGCCGGGGGCTTCGGTGTACTGGAAGTGGCCACCGATGTAGACGACGTCATCGTCGATGGCCGCCGCATACGTCGAGTCGAAGTTACGGGTGATCCAGGCGGGTTCGACGAAGTCGCCACCAGAGACGGGGAACCGTACGGCGACGTCGTTGGTCGGCGGACGGTCGCCACCGGACGTCGTGATGACGAAGTAGGTGCCGTCGGGCGAGAGGTCGAATCCGCGGAGCCAGAACTGGCCGCCGGCACGGTCGGCGTTGTCCTCGAAGAGGCGGGTACGCCAGGGGTTCATGGTTGCGGTGCCACCGGAGAGGTCGACGGTGGCGAGGCCCCAGCGGACCTGGTCGCCGATGGTTCGGGCCGATGCCGAGATGACGAGGGTTCGGTTGTCGGGCGTGACGGCGAGTCCCTTCACGCCGAGCGAGCCGCCGACGCCGATGCCTTCGGCAATGCCGATCGTGAATCCGTTCTTGACGGCGCCGGAGTTGGGGTCGAGCTCGGCGAGGCCGGCACGGGCGACGCCGCGGATCGACGTGAACGAACCACCGACGAAGAGCCGGTTGCCGTCCGGCGAAATCGCCACGGCGGTCGCCTTCGAGTCGGCGTTGGCGGCAAAGTTGGTGTCGAGGTTGCCGTTGGCATCGAGGCGGGCGATCTTGCGCCGCTTGACGCCGTCGATGTTGTTGAACCTGCCGACGACGTAGAGCCCCGAGCCGTCGGGGTCGGGCACGATCTGTTCGACCTCGCGGTCGATCTGGGGATTCCATGCCGCGTCGAACGCCCCAGTGTCGAGGTCGTAGGCGAAGAGGTACCGCTGTGCGACGGCGGCTTGACCGGCCTGGGGTTCGACCTGGGTGAAGGTGCCGGCGACGATGATTCGATTGCCGAGCTGCTCCATGTCGAGCACGACGCCGTCGAGCACTCGTGGTGTGTCGGTCCGGACGGCTTCGGGGACGAGACCGGTCCCGGCGCCCGCAGCGTTGTCGTTCGACATCGCTTGCGCGAGCAGCGGCAGCGAGACGATGGCGAGGATCATCGCCACCCAGATCACCGGGGTGCGAGGCAGAGAGAGATTCCGTGAGGCGTGCATCGAGAAGGTCTTCCTTGGGCGTCGTGGGTGCCCTGTTGCGGGAGAGATTCGGGGGAGCGGGCACACCACCGTGTGCAGCCGCAGCCCAAGTCTGGTCCACGCACCGTCAGATTGCACGAGTCATTCTGCCCGCACGCGCGCACAGTGGGCCTACGCCCACATCCCGTACCAGTCCATGGGCGATCGGCGGAATTTGAGCGAGATCTGGCCCGCTACTCGCCGGCGTCGAGGCACGAGGCAAGGAGCGCCTGGTCCTCGTAGCTGAGTTCGCCCGCACGCTGGGCGACGTCGCTCACGTCGACGATCGGCTCGTCGACGAACACCTGCGCGTAGCAGGCGATCTCGGCCGGGTCGGAGTCGGCAACTGGTGCTTCGACGATCGCATCTGCTGCTGGCGCGACCGTCGTGTCCACGGGGTCCACGGTCGTCGCGGGCGCTTCTTCTTCGACCGGAGACTCGACCTCGATGATGTCCGCTGGCTCTTCGACCGAATCGTCGTCAGCAAACGGCAGCTCTGCGGGAGTCCCGCCGTCAGACGAACAGGCGGACGCCGCAAGCACCAGGACGACGATGACGAGGAGGGAGCGAATGTCGATCTTCACGGTTCTGGGATCGGCACGAGATCGACCGTCTTGAGAACTGCAGTCCGGCGACGGCCACACACCGCCGCCGGACTCCACGTTCAGTCGACGACGACCGCCGCTTCGTCCTCACGACGGGTCCACAGCACCATCGCCCAACCCACGGTGATCAGCGCAACCGCGAAGGCAGCGAGCTGATCGGCGTCGATTCCCGTGAGTGCGAGCGTCGCCGGCACGGCCGCAGCGGATTGGTTGACCAGCGTTTCCTGGCCACCGTTGACCGTCGCCACGACGGGCTCGTATCCGCTCGGGAGCGTGACGCCGGACGGCGGGGTGACCGTCACGGTGTAGTCGCCGGGCGGCAGACCGTCGAAGGTGTAGCTGCCGTCGGCAGCCGTCGTCGTGGTACCGACGACGTTGCCGTCAGCGTCCGTGATCGTGACCGTTGCTCCACCGATCGCCGTTTCGCCAGAATCGACGATTCCGTCGCCGTCAGCGTCGTTGAAGACAGTGCCCACGATCGATCCCGGGTTGTAGGTCGCGGTGGCGTCGTCCGTGTCGGACACGCTGGGGCAGTCACCGAGCGCCAACGAGTTCGGTGCGTCCGCCGTCGGGTAGAACAGGTCACAGTCCGGGTGCGCCTCCACCGTGCCCTCGAGCAACAGGTCTCCGGTGCTCTCCGAGATCGTCGTCGAACACTCGTAGCTCACTGCGCCGCCGACCTCGAGGGATGAGACGACGTCTGCGCACTCGGCGAGCAGCGGGTTCGTGATCGTGACATCGAAGAGGTCGACATCGCCCGTGTTCGTGATCGTCACCCGGAACTCGACGTCTTGGCCGTCGGCGAAGCTCACCGACTCGTCGACCCACGTCTCGCTGACCGGATCCCAGACCTCGACGAGGATGTCGATCGACGGACCGGCAACGGTCACGCCAGCCGGGTCGTCGTCCGACACTGGGTTGCCGTTCGGATCCTGACCAACGACCGAAGCGTCTCCCGTGATCGGACCGCCCTCGTGAATCGTGGGGCACTCGTAGGAGAACGTCTCGTCGGGGGCCAACGTCGGAACCGTGACGCCGGCTTCGTCGGAGCCACACTCCGGCACATCGAGGTCGGTGACATCGATCGAGCTGAGATCCACGTCGCCGATGTTCGTGACCGTGTAGCGGTAGATGACGTTGCCACCGTCGACGACCGTGGCCGCGTCCACCCACTGGCCGGTCTCGGTGTCCCAGACCTCCTTGACCAGCTCGATGCCTCGCGCCTCGACAGCGCTCGTGTCATCAGCCGTAGGTTCGTTGCCCTCGGGCGTCGAGCCAGAGACCGTCGCCGTGTTCGTCCCGGTGTCCGTGATCACGACGTCGCAGGTGATCTCGACCGACTCACCCGCGGCGAGCTCACCGATGGTGACATCACAGTCTGGATACAGATCGTTGACGAGTTCGACGTCGGTCAGATCGGTCGAACCGTCATTGGTGATCGTGAACGTGAACGTGGCGGTCTCGCCGACCTCGAACTGGCCGAGTTCGGCCTCCATGCCGGTGATCGGGTCGAACACGGTGTTGGTGATCGACACGCCATAGCTTTCGACCGCGGCCGTGTCGGCGGCACTTGGGTTGTTCCCGTCCGGGGTCAGACCATCCGCGCTCGCCGTGTTCGTGCCGCCGTCGGTGATCACCACGTCACACGTGAGGGTCGTGGAGTCGTTCGCCTCCAGCACCCCGATGGATACCGAGCACTCGGGGTACAGATCGTCGGCGAGTTCGACGTTGGTGAGGTCGACGGAGCCGTTGTTCGACACCACGAACTCGAAGGTGGCGGTCTCTCCGACCGCGATCTCGGCGAGCTCGACCTGGCTTCCCGAAACCGGATCGAGGACGGTCTTGGCGATGTCGATCGCATAGACCTCGACGGCCGACGTGTCCGATGCCGTCGGATTGTTGCCGTCCGGCGTGTCGCCGTCGACGCTTCCGGTGTTGGTGCCTGCCGAGTTGATCGTGACATCGCAGGTGATCTCCACGGACTCGCCAGCGGCGAGATCGCCGATGGTCGTGTCGCAGTCGGGGTAGAGATCGTTGACGAACTCGACTCCGGTCAGATCGGTCGAACCGTCGTTCGTGATCGTGAAGGTGAACGTCGCCTCATCACCCGGCTCGAACTCGGCCAGTTCGACCTCGCCTTCGGTCAGGGGGTCGTAGACCGTGTTCGTGATCGACAGGCCGTACGTTTCGACGTTTGCTGTGTCGCTGATGCTCGGGGTGGCACCCGTCGCCGTCGTCGCCGACACGGTCGCCGTGTTGGTGAGGCCGTCGGTGACATTGGCGACGGTGCACGTGTAGGTGACCGATCCGCCCGGAGCCAAGGGGGTCGAGGCGGTGATCCCGAGCTCCGCAGACGTGCGATCACACGCCGGATAGCTCGGGTCGGCGACGGCGGCGTCGGTCACGGGGTCCGAGCCGGTGTTCCGAACGATGATCTGGAATGTCACATCGCTCCCGATCGCATACTCCGCGTCGTCGACGTAGCTGCTGCTGTCCGGGTCGGCGACGGTTTTGATGATCGCCACGCCGGAGATCGCCACGGCTGCGGTGTCGGAGTCGCTGACATCGTCACGGCCGTCGGCAGGCGTGCCGGTCGCCGATGCGGTGTTCGGGTTGAGCGAGTTGGTCGCCGTCCCGGAGCACTCGTACGTGACCGACGCGCTCGGTGCCAGATCGCCGATCGTTGCGTTGTCGCACGCAGCGAAGTTCGGATCCGAGACGGTGACGTCCTCGAGGGCGACCTCGCCGGTGTTCGTGACGACGATCTGGAAGTTGACCGTTGTCGCTGACCCGATCGTGATCGACTCGACGAACGTGTCGGGATTGTCGGGGTCCTCGACCTTCTTCTCGATCGTGATCTCGGCCGTGGGCAGGTAGTAGCCGAAGTCGACGCTCAGGTTGGTGTCGGTGTCGACTGCACCGGAGACGTCCTTGGAGAGGACGTCCTCACTGCTCGGCTCGGTGCCAACCCCGAGCGTCAGGACGCCGGATTCGTGTCCGTTGGTGGGGAGCGCAACCGCGGCGTCGTGGTCGACGTTCTCGTTGCGGTCGACATCGGGGTCTGCAGCCGCCCCGATTGTGACTTCGTGAGCGAAGAGCGGATCGGTGACCGTCGCGAAGTTCGACGAATCGACTTGCACCTTGAAGTCGCCCGGACGCTCGATGAAGTCGAAGACGTACCGGCCGTCTCCATCCGTGGTCGCCGTGTCGAGCACGACGTTGCCGTTGGTGACGTCGATCAGGGTCACGTCGACTCCGGGCATCGGAGTGTCGCCGGTGTCGAACACCCCGTTGCGATTCTCGTCGACGAACACGAGGTCGCCGATCGAGCCACCCCACACTCGGGTGTAGACCTCGTTCGACTTCACGGGCAGCGTCAGCACGGAGTCCGGGAGCTTGACCGCGTACTCGTTGGCGTAGAAATCGATCGGGTCGTTGCCGACCGTCTGCGCCCGCACCGTCACGATCTGAATGCCGGACGGCGTCGGCGGACCGACCAGCGTGTCGCCGGTGATGCGGAACGCCGTTGCGTCGGACAGGTCAGCAGCCGGGCAACCGGCGGTACCGAGCGCCGGCGTCCCGGCCACTGCACCGGCATCATCGGAGCACCAGATCGAACCGGCGCCCAGGACATTCGACGCATCTGATGCGTTCTCGACGATCGCGGTCGGTGCCGCTGCGCTGTAGTACGTCACCGAGGCGACGTTGCCGCCATCAGGGGTCACCGAAAGCAGCTCCAGGTCACCCTGATAGTCCGACGGGAAGAGGAGTGGGTCAGCCACGACTTCCTGATCGTTGTGCGGCAGGATGTCGATGAGGTCGTACCAACTCACGTCGACCGCAGAGACGTTGGCGTAGCGCAGCTCCCATTCGATGATCTCGTCCGTGAAGATGATCGGTGTGTTCACTCGCTTCGACACGGCGAACGACCCGAGCTGGATGACCTTGATGCCGGTCTCGTCGCTGCGGCGATCCTCGCTGGCGTTGTCCGACGGCGAGTAGATCGTGGCCACGTTCGGGATGTCGGTGTTGGTCGGGGTGTCGATGGACGTGTAGGTGACGTAGGTCAGCTGCGGAAGCGGAGCGCCGAGCGGCACCTCGCCGAGATCCCACATCAGGCCGAGCACGGTCGCCGGATCGGCTGGCTCGACGTCGACCCAGTGGGACGGCGTGTCCTTGTCGCACGGGGCGACGACGCAGAAGTAGACCGGGTGGACATCGCCCGACGTGAGGTCGGTGAACTGCGCCGGCGACGCGGACCCCGGCGCGTACTCGAGATACGGCTGGGGGAAGACGTCGACGACGCGCACGTCCTCGGCCGGGTCGGAGGCAATGTCGGTGAGCGAAGCCACCGTTGGCGACAACGTCCAAGTGACCGGGTCCCCGCCCAGGAAGTTCGGTCCCGAGCCTAGGGTCTTTTCGACGAACTCCTTGTCGATCCGCACCTGCGCCTTCGTCGCAATCAAACGATCACCAGTGCTGATGCTCGAATATGCAAGCGGGTCGAAGAAGACGTCACGGGTGAACAGCGTGTCGTTCTTGTTCGTGTACGAGTCGAACGCCATGTTGGCGAGGATCGTCGGATACGGATCGTTGGGGTTGTTCGAGTTGTTGAAGATCGTGTTGTCGTAGGCCACGTGGTGGACGGCGACGTTGATGCGCTGCCCGGCAGCGAGGACGGAGCGTTCCTGCCACGTTCCGGCCGGATCGGCGTCGGGATGGTCGATGCGCACGCGGAACTTCGTGATGTCGGTCAGGTCGACACCAGCGGGCAGATCGGCTGGATCGTAGGGATTGGGCAGCTCGAACCAGCCGTTTGCGGAGTCACCGTCGCCACAGGTGGCATCGTCCATGAGGTTCCATCCGGGGCGCTGCCAGTGATCGAGACCACCCCACGTCGCCGGGTCCGACGGCACGGCGAAGTTGCCATCAGCCCAGTTGCCGGCGACGCCGCCGTTGAGGCCCGTGCCGAACTCGATGATGACGTGCTGGTCCGGATTGATTGCCCGTCCGCTGAAGCCCGAGTCCCACGTGTCGAGCGATGTCGGGTAGGTCGTGTCGACGGAGTTGCCGTCCATCCAGCCGACCCAGATGAACCCGTTTCGGTCGGGGGCGATCTGGTAGGTCGAGTTGTCGATGGCGTCGCACTGCTGGAACGACGTCCGGGACTGGAACGACTCGTTGATCGTCGTCAGGTAGGTGGCCCACTCCGTGCCGTTCATCGCCTGGCCGTCGCCGGAGTCTCGTGACGTCGCGTTGGACGGCGCTTCACCCCAGCCGTTCCACACCCCTCCCCAGTCGCCGGGGATCGACTTGCGGAACTCCTTGTCCCAGCCAACGCCCTTTTCTTCGAGGGTGAACTGCAGGCCGTTCTGGCGGTGACCGAGGTCTGCGTCGTCGACGACGGGCTCGGTTCCGCCGCCGTAGTTGGAGGCCCCCCAGATGTCGTTGCCATCGAATGTGCCGAGCGTGTCGCTCGAGAGGTACTCGCCGTCGTCGGCGGTGCCGGGAACGCCGTCGGGGCCGTCCTCGATCGCGTCGATCGGAATCCACACGGCGAACCAACCCGAGGAGAACCACTTCTGGTCCGCGCTCATGGCGGCGTTGTTGGCTGACGCCGTCGGGAAGCTCTGGCCCCGGAAGTCTGCCCCGGTGATGTCCATCGTGATTGTCGTGCCACTCTGCGAGCAGGTCCACACACCCGAGTCCGGTGTCGCATTGGCGAGCGTGCCACCGTCGTGGCCGATCTGACCCCGGGGCTGATCGCCCCACACATTTAGCTCGCCACGCGCATCGGTGCCGTAGTTCGAACCACAGCCATCGCCAAGGTTCCCGAAGTTGAAGAGGTACGATCCAGCCGGGGTGCCGTACGGGCCAGCGCCACCGCTGATCGGTGCGATGTCGTCGGTGATGGTCACGACGTTGTCGATCGACCCACTTCCGTTGACATCCTCGTCGTACTCGGCGAGCATCGAGAGTCCTCGTGCGTCCCCGTCTCCCGCCAAAACGCCGACGGCGTACTGGATGACGACGCCGACATCGCCTTCGGTGCCCGGCCCGCCTGCGGGCATCGGGAAGGGTCCACGATTGTGCGCACGGCGCTTCCAGAGGTCGTAGCGCGGGGCGCTCGAGACGGTGACGGATTCTCCCTGAAGCGGACCGGTCGTCACTTCGACCGAGCCGTCGTCAGCACGCTCGCAGACCTCGTAGACGATGGCGTAGCGATAGCCGTTGGGGATGGAGTTGTCTGCCTCGACCTGGATCGTCACGAAGGCCGTCGTTCCGGACGGCACGCTTCCGATCACACATTCGACACTGTGTCCGTCAGCAGCGATTGCGGACCCGCCCTGACAGGCCGGAGGCAGTTCGGGGAACGTCACCCCCTCGGCGATCGGATTGCCGGTCGGGTTGCCGGCGGCGTCCACCTCGATGAGCGACGCCTTGAGGACGAGGTCGTCGGCATCTTGGTCGTTGACGTTGTACTCGAGCTTGTAGCTCGTCCGATCCCCGGTACGGACGTAGTGGCGAATCCCGTCGAAGCCGTCCGAGACGCCGCCGCCGATGTCGTCACCGGGATCCGCGACGCCGTTGCCGTTGGGGTCCCAGAACGGCGATGAGCCCGAGAACTCGATCGACGACGTGTGATCGAGCGTCGGCGTCCCCGCCGCAGCGAGGGACGGATTGGCGATGGCGAAGACGGTGGACGCCATCGAGATCGCCACCAGCGTGGCGATCTTCGGAACGAGCTTGCGGTTGCGCGCCATTGAGCACTCCCAGGGTCAGGTGCAGACCTCGTTCAATCGGCAAACGCCCGTCTGGCTTGAGACGTGCGACCCACTTTCCGGGTGAGATGACTCACGAGCCGACAGACAGCCATGATGCGAAAGGCCCCCGTCGGCGATCGGACCGAACCCGTGTTGGTGAGGGTGATCGTGCCCGAACATGAATTACGGAAGGACCGTGTCAAGCTAAACTTGGGCGGGGCTCGCCGGCCCGACCTCTCGAGGTGCGGAAACCGAACGGAATCAACGTTCGCGTCGTGGTGCGCCCGGTTCGAGGAGGTCGCAGGCGTCGTCGGCAAGACCTTGACCGGCTTCGCCGTAGAGGTTGCGGGCGACATCGACACCGGCCGCTTCGAGCTCGGCGACCTCGTCGTCGAGCGTTGCTGTTGCGGCGATCTGGACCGACGGGAGGAACTGACGGACCCAGTTGACGGCAACGAGGTTGGCTTCATGATCGCTCATCGCCAGCACGACGAGGTCGATGCGAGCATCGAGGCGGAGCCTGCCCCAGAACTCGACGTCGAGCGCATCACCGCGCACCATGCGTCGACCTTCGCCCTGGTGATGTTCGACCGTGGCGGCGCTGCGGTCGACGCCGAGCACCACATCACCTCGCCGAATGACGAGCTCGTCGTACGATCCGGCACCGATCCTCCCCATGCCGAAGACGATGATGTTGGCCTCGCCGGGTTCGATCAGTGCGTCCTCCGGCTGCACCGTGTCGCGTTCGAGTCGAGTCAGTGCTGGCTGTACGCGGGCGTACCACTCGTATCGCTTCGTGTTCAATGGTGAGGCGACGACGAACGAGACCGCCACGGCCACCGCGATCGTTGCGGTCCATCGCTCGTCGATCATCGATCGTTCGACGCCGATCAGGGCGACGATCAACCCGAACTCGCTGTACGAGGCGAGGCTCAACGACGTGTGCCAAGCGGTGCGAGCACGGAAACCGAACGACGTGATCAACGCCACGAAGCCCGCCGTCTTGAGCGGGAGAAGAACAAGGACGACGGCTGCGAGCGCCAGCTCTCGTCCGGTCGGAAGCCCGCCGAGTCCGATCGACAGGAAGAATCCGATCAGCAAGACATCCTTGAGATCGAGCAGGGTCTTGGCGAGCTCGGGAGCCCGCGGGTGATTGGCGAGCGTGAACCCGACCACGAGCGCACCCAGATCCGCCTTCACCCCAACACGATCGAACGCCTCTGCCCCGACGCCCACCGCAAGCGCAAGTCCGAGGAGCATCAACAACTCACCATGCCCGCTTCGATCGAGGATCCATCCGTACACCGGCCGGGCGAGGACGATGGCCGCAACGACAGGGACCGCCCAGATCGATGGGGGCGTGTCGACGGCGAGCGTCAGAAAGGCGACGGCGTAGATGTCTTGGACGACGAGAACACTGATCGCCAGAATTCCTTGGAGCGAGTCGCTCTCATTGCGTTCTTGCAACGCCTTCACGGCGAAGACCGTGCTCGAGAACGAGAACGCGAATCCCACGAGAGCCGCCGAGCGGACGTCGAGATCTGTGGCGAGGGGCATGCCGAGCGCGCCCAGACCGAGCATCACGCCACCGATGACGCCCGTCGTCACGGCCATGTGCAGCGTCGCTCCACCCCAGACGACCGGTCGAGCGAGCGAACGCAGTTGCAGTTTCAGGCCGATGCCGAAAAGCAGGATCAGAATGCCGAGATCGGAGATGAGCTCGATGGTCTCGGTCGACTCCTGTCCCACCGCTCGCAGCACGAACCCCGCGACGAGGTAGCCGACCATCGGAGGCAGCCGAACATGATTTGCACCAAATCCGAAGGCGAACGCAACGGCGATAAGCCAGAACTCCATCGAGAACGAACCCTATTGCTCAGGCCGATCCGACGTAGACGATGTCCGACGTTGGCTGTGGTGATCCGCCAGAGGGCTCGATGGTGACACCCCATGCCACGGGCGGGCGACCGTCGCCGTCGCCAACGTCGAGCAGGGTACGTACCTGACCGTCGTCATCGGGGTCGAAGACCCCAGCGGACGCAACCGTCTCGTCGTCGAAGACGAACCACAGCTGGTACTGCTCGTCCTCCCCCACCGTTGGCACCTGGTTGGCGAGCAGCGCAATCTGATCCAGGTCGTCGGACCAGACGAGTTGAAGGTCACCAGCCTCGCCGTCGAGGGTGACGACCTCCGCATCTGCAGCGGCGATCACCTCCTCGATCGCATCTGTGCCCGACTGGATCGCAAGCAAGCCGACGACGAGCACCATCGCGGCCGCCACGGCCAGTACGCCTGCGCCGAGCCGGCGCCGGTGCGTCGAGAGGTCGATCACCTCCGCGTCTGGCTCTGCCTCGACTCGTGTCGAAAGTTGTGGAGTCTGAGAGATCTCGGCCAGCACGTTGGCCCGAAGCTCCTCCGGCGGTGGGGCCGCTGCAGCGCTTGCCAAGCGAGCCGCAACCTCTCGGTTGGCTCGCACCTCGGCTTGGTGATCGTTCTGCGTCAAGACGTCGCGTTCGAACGCTCTTCGCTCGTCGTCGCTGAGGGCATCGAGCGCGTATGCGGCCGCCAAATGTTGGAGGTCGTCACTCGTCATGGGGGTCTCCCAGGTTCGTGCGAAGCCGTTTCAGCCCATCTCGGATTCGCGTCTTTATGGTTCCCTCCGCAACATCGAGCAATGCGGCAACCTCGCGGTAGGTGTACCCGTCGTAGTACGCGAGCGACACTGCCTCGCGTTGCGCATCGGTCAACCCTTCGAGCGCTGCGCGGACCTGCTCGGCATCGAGTTCGTCCTCGACGACCTCTGCAGTCGACGGAACCGTGGTGGCCGCTTCACGTTGTGCGTCTCGTTCTTCTCGGTTGCGTCGCGCTTGTTCGGATCTGACCCGATCCACGGCCCGCCGGTGCGCAAGGGTGTTGATCCATGCCTTGGCGGTGCCCTTGTCGGGTGAGAATCTCGGCGCCAAACGCCAGACCTCGACGTACACCTCCTGGGTGATCTCTTCGGCGATCGACGGGTCGCGCACGATGTGCAGAACGATCCCGTACGCCGAGGCAGACGTCAGGTCGTAGACGTCGGCGAACGCCGCCTGATCACCCCGTCCCGCTCGTACGAGCGCATCGCACGCCGGACTGGTCTCGGGGCGCGTGGTGGCCTCGACGGAGCGCAGGCGAAATCGGGCCATGTCGATCATCGTCGCACCTTCGCTCACGCTTTGGCGACAGGGGTGATCGACAACGGCAGTCACACCTCTTCTTCGGAGACACGACGCATCTGGATTGGACACGAAGAAAGAGGATCCATGACGTGTCCAATCCGGGCGGCGGGTCGGCACCGAACCTCCGCCATGACCCCTCAGCCCGATACCAATCAAACCCTGACGGCCAGACGCTCTCGGCGACGGAGCGTGGTGCTTGCGCTCTTGGGTGTGCTCTCCGGCGCGCTCGGACTCGCCACGACCGAGTTGCTCGCGGGCCTGCGGCGAACCTGGCGCAATCCGATCTTCGATGTCGGCGATCGTGTGGTCGAGCGCAGCCCGCAAGCGCTGACCAAACTCGCAATCGAGTGGTTCGGCACAAACGACAAGGTTGTGCTGCTCGGCGGGATCATCGTCGTGTTGGGGTTGCTGTCTGCCTGGTTCGGCGTGCTCGCCGCTCGTGGCCGTCGCAAGATCGTGCTCGCCGCAATCGTGATCATCGGGGCACTTGGCGCGCTCGCTGCGAGCGCGCCAACACCGGCGATCTCTGGTTGGGAGCCACTGCAGACAGTTCCTTCTGCGCTCGGCACGATCGTCGCCATCGCGGCATTCGTCTGGTTGACCGACGCCGAGCGAGCGGCATTGTCGACTCGGGCAGCAACCGCAGCTACGCCCTCACGACGCGACTTCGTGCTTCGTTCAACTGGTGTGGCGCTCGGCGCGGGAATCGTCGCCGCGACCGGACGAGGTTTGGCCCGGCGCTTCGAGGTCGCGAGTTCACGCGATGCCATCACGCTCCCAACCCCCATGACGCCGGCGCCAGACCCTGGCACGGCAATTCAGGCACCGAACGCAGCACCGTTCTTCACCACCAATCGGGACTTCTATCGCATCGACACGGCGCTCACGATCCCGCAGATCGCACCGGACGACTGGACGCTACGCCTGACCGGCATGGTCGAGCGTGACATCGAACTCACCTACGCCGACCTGGTGGATCGACCGATCGAGGAGCACGACATCACGCTCACGTGTGTGTCGAACGTGGTCGGCGGCGACCTGATCGGCACTGCACGATGGCTCGGAATTCGCCTCGACGATCTCCTCGAGAGCGCAGGCGTGGACCCGGAGGCCGACCAGATCGTCGGCCGATCCATCGACGGGTACACGTGTGGGTTTCCTGTCGAGGCGCTGGATGGACGGGCCGCTCTCGTGGCGATCGGGATGAACGGCGAACCGCTCCCGTTGCGACACGGATTTCCGGCACGTCTGATCGTGCCAGGGATCTACGGGTATGCATCCGCCACCAAGTGGCTGACCGAGATCGAGCTCACGAGATTCGACCGATTCGATCACTACTGGGTTCCGCGAGGGTACGCAGCGCAGGCTCCGATCAAGCTGCAGTCGCGCATCGACACTCCCCGTGGTCTCGACCGAATCGCTGCCGGACCGTTCGTCATTGGCGGCGTTGCCTGGCATCAGCCAATCGGTATCGACGCCGTCGAGGTCCGCATCGACGGGGATGACTGGATTGCGGCGACGCTTGCCGACGAGCTCGACGAATCCACGTGGAGGCAGTGGTCGCTGCCGTGGGACGCCACTCCCGGCCGCCACACGATCGAGGCCCGCGCAATTTCTCGAAATGGAGCAATCCAAACCGAGGACCGCTCCGAACCACTCCCAGACGGCGCAACCGGACACCACACGGTGGTCGTGCTCGTCGACGAAGCCTGACCCCCGGGCTCGACCAACCACCCAAGAAGGAATCATGTTCAACAACTCCCGAACTCCGAGAAAACGTACGGCCGCACTCCTCGCCGCAGCAGCGCTGTTCCTGGCGGCATGTGGCGGCGACGGTGACGACGTCGCCCAAGCCGACGTCGAAGAAACCACCACGACGACCGAGGCTCCCGCAGAATCCACGACCGAGGCCATGGAAGACATGGACGAGGGCGCAATGGATGAAGGCGCAATGGACGACCCGATGATGGGAGCGTTCGGTCCGGCGTGCTCCGCAGTGCCGGCCGATGGTGAAGGTTCGTTCGCCGGCATGGCCGACGACACCGCCGCCACCGCAGCGAGCAACAACCCGCTGCTGTCCACCCTCGTGACCGCAGTGGTCGAAGCCGACCTCGTCGACACCCTCAACAGCGACGGACCCTTCACGATCTTCGCCCCGACCAACGACGCCTTCGGCGCCATCCCCGAGGACATCCTCGGTGCGGTGCTCGCCGACAAGGACCTGCTCACCAGCGTCTTGACGTACCACGTCGTGGCAGGCGAGGGCACCCAGGCGGCTGGGCTCGGCACGGCCGGCGAACTCGCAACGGTCGAAGGCGGAACGATCGCATTCGGCGCTGACGGCACCACCGTGAATGACGCGTCGGTGATCTGCTCCGATGTTCCTGTGGCGAACGGTGTCGTGCACATCGTTGACCAGGTGCTCTTGCCGCAGGTTGCTTTGGATGCGATCGAGGCGATCACGGCTGCCGAAGCGATGCTGGGCGCAAACGGTCCGGCGTGCTCCGCAGTGCCGGCCGACGGTGAAGGTTCGTTCGCCGGCATGGCCGACGACACCGCCGCCACCGCAGCGAGCAACAACCCGCTGCTGTCCACCCTCGTGACCGCAGTGGTCGAAGCCGACCTCGTCGACACCCTCAACAGCGACGGACCGTTCACGATCTTCGCCCCGACCAACGATGCCTTCGGCGCCATCCCCGAGGCCGACCTCGCTGCGGTGCTCGCCGACAAGGACCTGCTGACCACGGTGCTCACCCACCACGTCATCGCCGGTGACTCGCTCTCGAGCGCCGACCTCATCGCCGCTGGAACTGTCACGACGGTGGCCGGTACCGAGCTGACCTTCAGCGCCGAGGGCGAGGTGACCGGGATCAACGGTGTGGCCACCACGCTCTGCCAGAACGTGCCCACGGCCAACGCAACGGTGCACATCATCGACACGGTGTTGATCCCCGGCTGATCCTCATCGACCCCGGCGCACCGTCCCTCCGCTCCGGGGGCGAGCAGGCGGGTCGAGACCGACGCAACGAGGTCCGGCCCGCCTGCGTAGTTCCTCTCATTCACGCCAGCCAGCCAATGGGAGGGCGATCGCCCCTCTTCGGTTCTGCCGAAGGGGGGCTTTCGCCGTTTTGCAATCTGACGCCGACGACTCTCCAGGCACGCGTGCGGCGTGGTGGCTACGAGCGGAGTCGCTCTGCCAGCTCGACGCGGTTTCGCCCCGAGTCCTTCGCTTTGTAGAGGGCCTGATCCGCGCGCTTGAGCCACTGTCTACCCGTGTCACCTTCGTGCATAGCAACGCCGAACGACATCGACACCTCGATGTCGGCGGGCCGTGCGACGACGATCTGTTGCCGTAGCTGATTGGCCGCAGACAGCGCTCGTTCGGCGTTCACACCGCGAACCAGAATGGCGAACTCCTCGCCGCCGATCCGAAATGCTCGGTCGTGGGAGCGGAACGAATCGCCCAGGATCGACGCAACCTGTTCGAGCACGACATCGCCGGTGGCGTGTCCGTACGTGTCGTTTACTCGTTTGAAGTGGTCGACGTCGCAAATGATCAACGCAGCCGATTCGGGGCGGCTGGCCAGTTCGGCTGAAATCGTCTTCAGCTCCTTGTTGAAGAAGCGGCGATTCGGCAAGCCGGTCAGTTGGTCGATCAGCGATGCTGCTCGATAGTCCAAGCCGGAGTTGAGCAGATCGGTCCCGAAGACCCGCAACGACAAGATCACGCAGACGAGGGTCCCGAACCGAAAGACCCCGTCCAGATCCGACGACTGCGCTGGTCCGAGCGACGCAACGACGGCGACCACGATGAGGAACGCAAAACTGCCGATCGCCCGGGACTCTCGATAGAGGATGGGGAAGATCCCCGCGAACACGACGAGAAACGGCAAGAACGGAGAGCCAACCCCTCCAGAGACGAACACGATTGCGCCGATCAGCACGGCGCCTGAGTACTGATTGATGTCGTAGGCAGCACCGACCCGGTTCATGCGTGACCCGAGGAGATGTGTCAGCACGCCTTTCACGAGGTCGAGGATCATGAACGCTGCCGCCTGCCACCCGTAGGACGGGGCTGACGAAATGACGAGGACGACAAACGCCAGATAGATGGGGGCGAACCGCGTGAGCACGCGTTCCCATGCCCTGAGCTGGGTCGCCGAGTCATCCAAGTGAGGGGACTGCGGCATCCGCCCGCTCAGTGGTTTCATCAAACGGCTACTCATTCCGACCGGCCGATTTTTGAATCGTCGTGAGGCACTCCCATCGGCACCCTTGAAATTTCGACACTCATCGACCCGGAGTTAATGGTTCGTCGGATCAGGTCACCCGAAGCTCAATGGGGTGAGGGCCGACCGGGCGCAAACGACAGAACGACCAAACATGGCGAATTTTGCGCAGGAGCACACGGGCGGCAACATCGACCCATGGTCGAGAAGATCGTCGCCAGCGCCGTGGTCGCCTTCCTGGTCATTGCGAGCAGGGTCATCTTCGGACGAGTCCTGGCCCGGCAGTCCCGAACGCCAGTCGAAGAGCGGCGGAGCCACATCGTCCTGCTCCGAAACATCACCCTGCTGACGGGTTCGCTCCTGCTGATCCTCATCTGGGCGGACGAACTGCAGGTACTCGGTCTGTCACTCGTCGCCTTCGGTGTCGCAATCGCCATCTCCCTTCAAGACGTCGTGAAGTCTGCGATCGGCGCAGCGGTCCGGGCCACGAGCAGCACCTACACCGTCGGTGACCGGATCAAAATTGGCGACATCCGAGGGCAGGTGATCGACCATTCGCTTCTCACGACGACACTGATCGAGATCGGACCCGGAAGCACGCGGACCGGGCGGACGATCACGATTCCGAACAGTCTTCCGCTGACCGAACCCTTGCTCAACGAAACTGCAGGACACGAGTACGTTCTCCATTCGTTTGCCGTCCTGGTGAAGCGCACGAGTTGGCGCACGGCGGAACAGGTCCTTCTCGCTGCTGCGCAGGAAAACGCCGGTCCCTACGTCGACCCGGCGAGGAACCAGATGGAGGAACGGGCACGAACCCATGCGCTGTCTGCACCGAACGTCGTACCGCTGGTCTTCCTCCGGTCGGTCGACGTCGACGTCGTCGAGCTCACGGTTCGTGTTCCGGTCGCGGCAGGATCGGCTGGCGCTGTCGAGGACGCGATCGTCCGCACCTGGCTCGCTCACGGTGACGAAACCGACGCACACCCTGCCCAATGACACACCTGTGTCATCGCGTTCGAGCCTTGGGGTCGCCAGCCTCCTTTCATGGGTCAGATGGAGCCGATCATTGCGGTGTCCGTGTCAACGCAGCCACCCGTCCTCGTGCGCGTCACGTACCACCTGGAGGGCGCGGTCCTGTGTGCGGGGGTCGTGCTTCCGGAAGGGCCATTGATCGGCTCGTCGATCTGTCCAGCACTCCAGACGGGCTCCACGCTCGCCATCGCGGGCGTCATTCCCCTGCCCTCGAGTCCGGTGAGCTCGCTGGAATTCTCCGGTCTTTGGACGCGCACGTCCGGAGGCTGGACGTGCCGCCGATCGGACGCACACCTACTCGATTGCCGTGGACGCCTCGTCGCCACGCCAACGCTCGTGGCTGAGCCGTCGGTCGACCGAGCGCACCCGCCCTTCCGACGGCCTGCTCGCCGATGACACATCTGCGTCAGGGATCGCCCTGGGGGCGATCCGTATCGTCGAGTTCATGACCGCAAACCTCAGTTCGCCGCCGGACATCGACACTCGCTCGATGAGCCGATCGACGATCATCGAATTCGCCGACGGCATCGTTGGCCGACAAATCGGAGTCGTCGTCAACCTGGATCGACGTCGGGTGTTGGCCGCCGTCGTCACGACCGCTCGGGGATTCCATCGGGTCCCGCAGTGGTCGATCACGGGCTCATCGCTCCCCTTCTCTCGTCGCCTTGTGTCCTGGTGCGAAGCACAGCCGACGCTGATGCGCCCGGCGCCGGTCGAAGACGTCTCGGTGTTCGGCGAAACAGTCATTGCCGACTCCAGCGGACCAGTCGGTCATTTGTCGTGCGTCCGAATCGATCACGAGGGCTTCGTGAACTCCCTCGACGTCATCGCCGCCGACGGGCTCGTCGAGACCGTTCGCCGGAACGCCTTCGAGTGGGTCGATGGCTCCACCATTCTTCAACCCTCCGCTGAGTTCCACTGATGGCGACGATCTCTCCTCACCCGACCGGACATCGAGCGACCGGCGGTGTTCCCCTCCCCCTCGGTTGGATCGAAGCGGTGCGAGTCCCCGAAGTCTCGGCGCAGCCCTTCGCGGCCAAGCTCGACACCGGAGCCAGAACGGCGGCGTTGCACGCCGTCAACATCGACTACCGAAGCGAAGGCGGTGTCGACTACGTGGAGTTCGAGTCGGTGTCCCCCACCTCAGAAGAACAGCGGATTTGTCTGCCACTGATCGAGCACCGCCTGGTGCGGTCCTCCAATGGGCACTCCGAGCTTCGCCCCGTCGTGGAGATCGGTCTCGAACTCGGGCCGTTGTCTCGTCGGATCGAGTGCACGCTCACCGACCGGTCGCGTCTTCGGTATCCCATGATCCTGGGACGGACCGCCCTCGCCGGTATCCGTGTCGATCCGACGAACGAACACGTCCTCGCCCAAGCTCCGGTCTTGGCGAGTTGATTCAGGTCGTGTCTTGAACGGGTCGGAGTCCGGGCAGGTGGATACGGACGGCTGTCCCCGATCCCTGCTCGGACTCGACCTCGAATCTGCCCGATGCGCGTGCGGCCAACTCAATGCAGTTGGCCATACCCATGTGTCCGATCTTGCGTCGCTGGGCAACGGCTGGATCGAATCCCCTACCGTCGTCGCGCACGGCGATGTCGACACCGCCGCCGTGGGCGGCGACATCGACTCGAACCGTCGAGGCCCCAGAGTGCTTGACCACATTCCACAGCGCCTCCACCGACAACCGATACGCCAATGCGGCAGTGCCGCTGTCGGGTTCGACGTCCTCGGTCGCAGCGAAGTCGACGTGGATTCCGTGCGGCTCGACAACCTCGTAGAGATAGTTTTCGATCGCTGCGGCCAGTCCATCATCGTCGAGCGACGGTGGGTGGAGGTCGACGAGCAGCCGACGGAGCCGCTCAATGCTGGCCGTGACGGCTTGCTGGACGTCCGTGAGGATCGCCACACCGGCCTCGTCGACCCGCGGGCGGAGACGTTGCAGGCGGAGCGACACGCCGGTCATCACCTGAATCGGATCATCATGAAGCACTCCGGCGAGGGCTCGCCGTTCGTCGCTGATCAGGCGGTGCATCGTGAGCTCGCTGAGGTGTTGACTCAATGCGAGCCGAATCAGGCCAGCATGATGAATGAGCACCGCAACCTCGTCGACCGCCGTGATCTTCTCCGGCGACAGGACCACGAGCCACGCCCGCAGATCGTCCCGCCCGGGGAACACTTCGACGATGAGGATCGCCCCGAACCCCGCAGCCTCGATTGTCGACGAGATCTCACCCCATGTGTCCCGAGTTGGTCGGAGAATCGCTGCATGCGAGTCGTCCGCCAGCCGGGCATAGCGCGCAATCCGAGCATCATCGACGGTCAGTTCGGAAAGAATCCCGACCACGTCGTCACTCACCGAGCCCGCACCCGCAATCGCACTGTCTGCTTCGGCATCGGGCCAGACGACCGCCACTCTCGAGTTCGGCCACAGAGATTCGAGTTCCTCGATGATCACCGGGAGGGCATCGTCGAAGGACGAGTCCCCCGCCAGCAGGTCGACGATTCGCCCCTGTGTGTCCGCAACGGCTCGGGCTTGCTCGGCGTCGAGGTCGTCAACGTCGGCCTCGACCACCTCAGGCTTCGAGTTCGGGCTCATGCGCCCTACTCTGACACGACGAGTGCCTGCCGTCCTTGGCACGTCCAACCCGGAGGAAGGTCGTTATGGACCGCTCCCCATCCGTACTCATCGTCGACGACCACACCATCGTCGCTGGTGGCATGGCCGCCCTGCTCGACGATGCTGGCATCGACGTGCTCGGCACTGCCAGCTCGAAGGCCGATGCGCTGGCGCAGCTGACCGCAACGACCCCGGACGTCGTGCTGGTCGATTACCGACTGCCGGACGGCAATGGCATCGACCTGGTCCGCGCGGCGAAGAGCCAGACCAGCGCGCACTTCGTCATGGTGACGGCCGCCGCTGATCGACGGGTCGTCGCCAAGGCGCTCGAGGTCGGGTGTATCGGGTTCTTGTCGAAGAACGCCGCACCCGCGGAGATCGAAACCGCCGTCCGGGGGGCAGCCCGCGGCGAGAGCGTCTTCACGAGCGATGTGATCGGGCATCTGCGCCACCTCGAACGGTTCGAGATCTTTGACGCCGAGGAACTCAGCGATCGCGAGGCAGAAGTCCTCGAACTGTCGGCGCAGGGTCGGTCGCCAGAGGAGATTGCTGCCGAGCTGTACCTGAGCGTGCACACCGTCCGAAACCACATTCGCAATGCCATGACCAAGCTGCAGGCACACACGAAACTCGAGGCGGTCGTCAAGGCCGTCCGACTGCGGCTCATCTCGATCGACGAATCATGACCGACAAACCAATCACGGAACGCTCGGTCATCATCGCCGATGATGACGATGTCGTCCGCGAAGCGCTGGCCGATCTCATTGCGGATCATCCGACGTTCGTCCTTGCCGGAGCCGGCGAATCAGGATGGGAAGCTGCCCAGCTTGCCAACGAGCACGATCCCGATTTGGCGATCGTCGACGTGATGATGCCCGGTGGCGGGGTGGACGCTGTGGCGCTCATCCACGCCGAACGACCAGTCCTGCCCGTGTTTGCGTTCACCGCCAACCGCTCGAGGCGCACCCGCTCCGAGCTCCTCGAATCCGGCGCACGGGCCGTCTTCATCAAAGGCGATGGCACGGACCTTCTTGCAGCAATCGAAGATCTCCTTTGACGAGACTCAGGCAGTTCGCGGAGCGTGCAACCCGAGATGCCGAACGAAACATCCGTCTGGCCGCCGAATCGTGAGATGTCCACTCGACGCATCGGTGGTGCGCGGAATCAGTATTTGGCCGGCCACGTGGAGGTCGCCGCCTTTCAAATCGACCGTGCGGTGATGCCACAGCGGCAGCTCGAACTGCAGGATTGCGTGCGTCACCGTGTGATCGATCGTGAACGAGCCGTCACCTCGATACATCGCATCATGAAGCCACAGCGCGAGATAGACCCGGCG
Organism: Acidimicrobiales bacterium; assembly: GCA_020629635.1. Classification (GTDB taxonomy): domain Bacteria; phylum Actinomycetota; class Acidimicrobiia; order Acidimicrobiales; family SHLQ01; genus SHLQ01. Next base: position 81,842 of record JAHDCX010000005.1, read on the forward strand.
CTCGTCGCCATGGAGCCGAACACGAGCGACATCAGCACCGTCGGAAGCAGCCAGTTCGATCGGCGCAATGCGACCATGCCTGTGTTCGGCGACGGGTGCGGGGGCCTGCCGAAAATCGATCACGGCCGTCGTGACGCAGACTTGCGTTGGCGTGGTCCGGAGAGCAGAGCAAGCATGCGCTGCCCAGAGCTGACCGTCTGAGAGAAGCGTTCGCTGACTCGGCCGTTGATGATCAGCGCTCCGTCAACGTGCGACCATTCGAAGCGCCCGGATCCGCCGAGAGCGCATTGGCCCCAGAAGTTGACCTGGGAAGGCACTACATGGTCGAGCGGGATACTTCCCGAGACGAACAGATCGTCGCTTCTGTCGTCCTTGCACTGCACATCGATGGAATCCCACCCATTGAACGCCACACCATCGAGAACGAGCCACGCGCTTGCCACCCCCGAGTCTCGTGAATCAGCGAGATGCACGGAAAGGTTGACGTGATCGTTGGCGGCAACACGCGATCGCAGCCGAATGGAGATGGGCGGCTGCAGACCTTGGCGGGTCGACAGCAAACCCTTGCGAAGGAGCATCTGGTGCAGCTTTCTCTAGTGAGGACGTCCCGGCCAGTCCGGAACACCGTCATCATCTCGGCTACACCACCGCTGCGCCATGACATGAACATGTCATGTCGGAACGTGGATCTGATTCTCATACTGAAGGCGTGATCGACCAGCACCACTCCGACGCGCCGCTGAACATCGGGGTTCTGTCTCGCGCTCCCGAGGCATATTCAACCAAGCGAATCGTTGAGGCGATTCGGGATCGTGGGCATCAGCCTCGGGTTCTCGACACGCTCCGGTTCGCAATCGACCTTTCGGAGAGAAACCCCGAGTTGTTTCACCGTGGCAAGCGGATCGAAGAGATCGACGCCGTGATCCCGCGAATCGGTACGTCGATCACTTTCTACGGCCTTGCCGTACTTCGACAGTTCGAGCAGATGGATGTGTACACCCCCAACACGTCGAACGCCGTTGCGTCGTCGCGCGACAAGCTGCGTGCGAACCAGGTGCTGGCGAGGCACGGGATCGCCATGCCCCGGACGACCTTCGTACAGAACCGCAACGACATACTCCCGGCGATCGAACGTGTCGGTGGCGCTCCGATCGTCATCAAGCTGCTCGAGGGCACACAGGGAATCGGCGTGATCCTCGCCCCCGATGTGAAGGTCGCCGAAGCCGTGATCGAAACACTGCATTCCACACGGCACAACGTGCTCGTTCAGGAGTTCATCGCGGAGAGCAAGGGTCGCGACATTCGAGCCTTCGTGGTTGGAGATCGCGTCGTTGGTGCGATGCGACGTGTCGCCAAACCGGGTGAGTTCCGGTCGAACGTGCACCGAGGTGGTCACGCAGAATCGATCGACCTCCCTGATGCCTTCGCCGAGACGGCCGTACGGTCGGCGCAGATCATGGGCCTCGAGGTCGCCGGCGTCGACATGCTCGAGGGCGCCGATGGTCCAATGGTGATGGAGGTCAACTCCTCACCGGGTCTCGAAGGCATCGAGGGGGCGACGGGTCTCGACATCGCTGGAGCCATCGTCGACCACGTCGCCTCCCGTATCGTGTTTCCTGACGTCGATGTCCGTCAGCGCCTGTCGGTCTCGGCGAACTACGGCGTGGCCGAACTCACCCTGAACGACGGAGCTGCGATCTTCGATCGTGCCGATACCGTCGGCGACCTTCGCGAGCTCGACATCACTGTCCTGACCCTTCACCACGATCGGACGGTGATCCCTCACCCGCGCGATGGCCGTCCTCTTCATCCCGGCGATCGCGTCGTCTGCTTCGGCAACCTCGAGGTGCTGCGAACCCTCGTGCCGAAGCGGAAGCGACGCGAACGGCTGCCGGAGATCAAGCCGCTCGAGACAGATCTCGAACCCACCTCGTGACGAACCGCTGAACCGACCAACCGGTCGCCGGGATGACGTACATCGCGTTTCTGTGCCAGCGTTGTCTCCGTGGAGGTGACCGAGCGTTGGTTCGAGCGCCAGTCGGGCCGCTTTCGTCGCAACGCCGACGCGGAGCGGTCTGAATCGGACTGGTTCTGGCTCGATCTGGTCATCGACCCCAACGAACAGCCCGAGGCAGCCACCGAGCGTCTCGCAACTTTCGACTTCGACCAGCTTGCGATTCGTGATGCGCTTGGACCCGATGTCGATTTGCCGAAACACGAAGACTTCGATGATCACGTGTTGGTCGTACTGCGAGAACTCGCCGCCGACCGTGTGGAGACCCATGAGATCAACGGCTTCCTCCACGGGTCCGGGTTGGTCACGATACGCCGAGAGGCCTCACCGGTCCTCACGGCGATCCATGATCTCGCTGACCGCGGCCGCAACTTCGATCTCGGCGGCCCCGACGAGCTCCTGGCGACGATCGCCGAGTCGGTTTGTCGGCGCTATCTGCTGTTCGAACGCATCATCGACGAAAACCTCGAGCCCCTCACCGAGATGGCGCTCGCCGCAGACCCACATCTCCTCGAAGAACTGACCGGGCTCCGGAGATCGGTTGCCGAAGTACGGGGGCTCCTACGGCCCCATCGGGACGTTTTCGACGAGCTTCGCCAACCGACACCGCTGGTCACCGAAGCTGGTCGGCGACGATTCTCCGACGCCTATGACACGGCAAGTCGCGCCGTGCACGAGCTCGACGGCGCACGGACTGCAATGGCGGAGATCCTCGGTGCCTACCAGGGCGCCGAGGCCAGGAAAGCAACCGAGATCACTCGGGTACTGACCGTCTACGCCGCAGTACTGCTGCCACTCGCGTTGATGGCCGCAATCTTCGGCATGAACGTCGAGATTCCCGCTGGGGACTCGCCGCGAGCGCTCCTCTACATCGTCGGAGCGATGCTCGCCGGGGCCGTGCTGTCTCTGCTCGTCTTCTTCCGGCTCGGGTGGCTCAACAGCCCGCAGCGTCGGCGACCATCAGAAACCGCCATCTCGAGGAGTGTGCTCGAAGCTGTCCGCTCGCCAACCACGGTCGACCTCGCAGAGCGCCGTTCGAATCCGCGCCGGAAAAAGCTCAGTCGACGACGGCAGTGATGGCGCAATCGCCGTTGAACGCATCTCCGTTCGACTCGCTGTTCAGCGAGCCACCGGTGCGCTGTCGAGCAAGTGAACAATCCCGTCCTGCACGGGAACATTGCCTCGCAGAATTCGCGCTCCTCCGATCGTGCCCGCTGCGGCATCGACGGCTACCTCGTTTCCATCGGAAAACGTCGCGGACGACTCGCGCATCAACGAAAGGTCAGACATCACGCCATCGATGGTGAAGATCGCCGCATCACCGTGTGAACTCGGCGCGACGACGACAAACCACGTGTAGGGAAGTACAGGGTGCGGATCGATCGGGTGCTCTGCAAGCCAGTCCGACGCATGTTCGAGTCCTTCCGAAGAGGCGAGCAGCTCTGACACGGTCAACGATGAAGGGCGCCGTGGTAGCTCAAAGTGAGGCGGTTGGTCAACGACTGCGACGGACTCGACGACCCCGGGGTCTGTGGGGCCGATGATGGCTTGGGCGGCGACCGCGATGAGGACGACGATCACCGCATAGGCGAATCGGAAGCTGGGCCGCCGACCACCGAAGCTGCTGCTGGCATCGTGCAGCCCTGCGCCAAGGTGGGTGATCGACGGAGCGCCTTTGAGAGTCAGGGTCATGGGAACACCTTGCCCAAACGCCCTGATCCGTCACCTGGCACAGAAATGTCATCGTGGCCGGCGGATGACTCTGCTGGACGATGACATGTTCATGTCATGACCTTTTGAACTGGCGAGCGGATCATGTGGTCATGCTCAATCAACGACGTTTCGTTCCGGCCACAACGCTGGCTCTCGTTGTGCTCATCACCACATCCTGCGGCCCCCTGGCGCTCCCGACCCAACAGATCGTCCCCGTTCCTGAAACGCCGGTGATCGTGGGCAACCATGGCGACACAGTCGTCTCCGACCGCGACGGCACACCGATGACGGTCATCGTCGTCGACGGCCAGACCGGACTCCTCGGGCCAGCCCCGACCCTGCCGCCGGTGACACCATGAGCGCCATCGATTCGGCGCAGGCAATTCGCCTGCGATTCGGTGACCTCATCTCGCTCGACGACAGGCGCTCCGGCGTCCTCGAAGGCTTCGAAGTGAGCCGGGTGCACGGCCGGCTCGAAAACCTGATCGTGCGCGTTGACGCCGAAATGACACTGCTCGTCGGGGCCGCCGTCATGACTCGCGCCACGGCCGAATCTGGCGCCGTTTCGGTGCTGCCCCAAACCGCCTGGCCGGTGGTCGACGACCACCTCACCCGACTCGTCGTCGGCGCACGGATCCAGACCGAACTCGCCAACGGCGTGCTCCGTTGGATTGCAATCGACGACGACCGACGAATCATCTCGGCCGGCTGGCGCACAGACGAGTGCAACGGAATCCGTCTCGATCTCGATGCGCTGTTTTGCCACGTCGATGGCGACGGATTTCACGGCCGCTACGGCTGGCACAACTGATCCCCAGGTCGCGGGTGACACGAACACGTCATGTGCGACACCTGGGCCCTCCGGCATCGTGACAACTGGCCGAGATCTCCTCGGCCCACCAACCAAAGGAGCACCATGGGTTTCATTCTCAGCTTGTTCGTGATCGGTGTCGGAGCCGTGCTCCGCTACGCGATCAGCGTCGAGACGAACGGGGTCGACCTTCCCCTCATCGGGACGATCGTCATGGCCGTCGGCATCGCATCCGCAGTCGCCACGGCCGTCGACTGGGCACGCGATGCCTGGTTCGAAGCCGAAGAACTCGAACACCACGACGACCGCCCCCGCGTCAGCGAACCGATCACAAACTGATCGTGTTCAACCGAACCGGCCGGGTCCGCCCATCCACGCCCGGCCGGTTCGCGCTCTACACGCCTCCCTGAGGGGGGCAATGGCACACCCACATCGACGTCCGAGATCGGCCCGGAGATCATGTGGGTCGAGAGTCCGGGCGAGCGGAGCCTTCGCCTGTGGCAGCGCCGATGTCGTGGAGAAAGTTGTCCAGGGGCGGTTCAAGGGTCGCAGCATCGGTTTCGACTGGCACGACCGGGGTACTCGACGTCATTGGCGGATTGGTGGTGGTGAGCGGGCTGGCCGTCGTCCCCGAAGTCGATTGCGTGCCGTCTTCGATCGTCGTCGGTGTCACGATGACCGACGGAACCTCCCGATCAACATCGTCCTGCTCTGACTCGACCGCAGCGGCGACAGGCGTTCCGAGATCGACAACCGACCGAGCGCCTGAAACTGGAGCGTTGCGACCCGCAACGACAACGGCACCGAGGACCACGACTCCGGCACCGAGTCCGAGCAGGGCAACGGCGCCGATGATCCGGAGAATCGGATGGTCGGACGCCCAAGGAGATCTCGGGTCTGTTGACTTCGTGTGTGCTCGATCGGCGATGAACGTGGGCATCTTGGGCATTCCTTGGCTCGTGCGGCAACGAGAATTCGTCGCTCTCGGAGCGAAGTGTCATCGCACAGCGTCCGACGGGCCATGACGCAGATGTGTCAACACGCCAAATGACCAACCTGGCTCCTCGTCGTGGTTCTCGTCGGAATTGTCGGCCCGGTCCTCTATCTGACGATCGCCCGACCACGCCTCAACGAAGCAAACTCGCACTTGCCTGCCGCCTGAACGGGCCCGGCAACGTGCGGCGATGTCGCGTCGGCCGCCAGAACGCGGGCCGGCGCCGCAGCCCGAAGGCATGCGGCGCCGGCTCTTCCCCACCGGAACGGCGGTGGGGTCTCACGGGAGGACCCGGACCTCAGGGGACCATCTTCGCGACGTGTGATCGGACCAGCCATTGGAAGAACTCCAACGTGGCCGTCTGCGAAATGAGCAGGTCCTCGGTGACCGGATCCGGCTCAGCCGCCGCGATGGCCTCCCGGTGGTCGAGGATGATCCCTGAGTACACGCTGTCGAGCGCGTGGAGGTGGAGGTCGGACTCCGCTCTTCCGAGCGGGTAGTCGGACCAGGTGCGCTGAGAAACGAGATGTTGAGGCGTGCCGATCGGTTCTCCTCCGAGAACTCGAAGACGTTCGGCCAGCGCATCCGACATCGATCGGACCTCGACGACATGCTCGTCGAGCATCTCGTGAATGGCGATGAAGTTCGGCCCGATCACGTTCCAATGGACGTGTTTCAGCGTCAATGCGAGGTCGATCAGACTGTTCAGGCGCTGCTGGAGGACGGCGTGAATTTCTCGGACGCTGTCGAGTTCCAGGCCATCGATCGCTGGGGTTCGGACGGTGCTCATGGGTGCCTTTCTGTTGGCTTCACTTGGGGTGTACCCAGCTGCAGCGGTCCTCAAACTCAAATTCCCCCTGGAGAGGTCGATCACCTGTCCCCGAAGCTCGCTCGGACAACGGTTCCCGATCCTGTCGAAAAGACGGACAGGTCCGACAAGAGCGCAGTCATCGCCAAACCTCGGCCGCGAACCTCCGACGGTTCGGGCATGTCGGGAACGTGGCTGAACGGTTCGCCCGGATTCTCGACCTCGATGACCACGGAGCGCTCGGGACCGGTCACGACCTGTCCCCTGAGGACGACGATGCCATCTTCATCACATGCCGTTCTGGCGTTGGTGACGAGTTCGGTCACCACGAGGAGCACGTCGTCGAGACGAACCTCGGCGGGGTCCAACCAACGGCGTACGGTCTCGCGAACGTCAGCGAGATCGGCAGTACCGGCGGGAGCCGACCAGAGGACATCCATCGACCGACTCTCTGCCGGGCGGCGGATCGCGAGTACGGCCACGTCGTCGTCCCGCTCGACCGGAAGGCGCTCGGTCAATCTGAGGGCGAGGTCCTCGGCGTTTCGGAACCGCACTGTTGCGAGCTGTTCGTCGAGTCGAGCCTCAGACACGACGAAGGATTCCGAACGCCGCTCGATCAACCCATCGGTGAAGGCAACGAACGTGTCCCCGACGCCCAGGTGCACGACGTCTTCTCGATAGTGCGATGGCCCGTAGCCAAGCAAAGGATCACCAAGCGGGCCGATGGCGCTCACGGATCCGTCGCGCCTGATGAGGCGAGGCTGCGGGTGCCCTGCGTTGGCCATGATCAACTCACCGGATTCGATGTCGACGAAGCCACACACGCAGGTCACGAGCGTGCGCTTGCCCGATCGTTTCAAGTACCAGTCGACGGCGCGCAGCACCTGAGCTGGAGACGTCTCCTCGAAGGCGAGCACCCCGATGGCATGGCGTATTCGAGCGATCGCTTTGGACGCCTCGAGGTCATGGCCGGACGCGTCCGCAATCACGAACGAGACCCGTCGATCATCGAGCGAGATGACATCATAGAGATCGCCGCCGACTCGTTGATGAACGGTTGGCGGCAAGTACCGTCCGCCAACCTCGAGGTCGGGCACAACCGGCAGCTGCGTCGGCAAAGCGATCGTTTCGAGCAGTTGCGCATGTCGTCTCGCCCGCTGGTAGCCGACCGCACGATCCAAGCCTTGTTCGGTGAGCTCGGCGAGCCGCTGCATGTGCGCAGACGGTTCAGGGCTTGCCAGCGGCTGGGCGAATCCGAGTCCGATGACCGCGGCGGCGGTGCCTCCCGCACGGCTCCTGACTGGGAGTGCCACGAACGACGAGATGGAGAGCGAGGAGACCGCTTCGTCGAAGACCGGCCAGGCCCGGAAGTCCTCGTCTGACCCGAGCACGACAGGACGCCCATCACGAGCGGCGACCGCCATGGGTATCGGGGCCGACAACGGCGCGGTCGGCCACGCTTCAGCAACCGCACCATCGACCCCGATGCCGTGAACGAACCTGAGCAGGCCATCCTCGACGAGCGCGGTGGAGATCAGTGCTGCGCCGAGCGTCTCGGTACCGTGCCGCCCAACTGCTTCGGCAACGGCATCGACGGTCCAGGCGCGGTTGACCGCCGCCGCCAGAGTGGCGAGCGGATCTGCCATCTCTGTCGATCCGACCGCAGGCCAAACGTTGCCTGCTGCGAACATCGAGATGGCTTCGAGCAGCCGGTTGAGCACGTCGAGATCAACGGTTCGGACACCGTGGAGCGACGTCGGTGCCACGCACGCTGCCGCACGCCCTGGGAGCGGGCACCACAAGAGATCGCCGTTTGGTCCGATTGGCAGAATCCCGCTTGCTCGATCGGACACCGAGAGCTGCTCGAGCACGTCGACAGATTCGCCGAGCACGCGAGCCATCCATGCGTCGCTGGCCTCGGTCTGACCGGATGAGTCGACGGCGACCAGGTCACCGTCCGGTGGCACCAGACACATATCTGCGACGCCGACGATTCGCTCGACGATGGCGTGGAGGTTCTGTGCAAGTTCGACGAACCGGGTTCTGTCGCCGAACGGCGATGTCTCCTCGTCAGTGGGCCGCACGACATCCGACGGTAGTCGGTGGGGCCAGACAAGCCGTCGCCGGTCACCGAGCACTAGGTTGGTTTCAGCGTGTCTCGAGAAGCTGCCCACGACCCAGCCGTTGGCGAGGAGCACTCCCCGCGTCGTACCCGGAAGAATCGCGACGCATTGGTTGCTGACCACCTCGGCCTGGCGGTCTTCTTCGCCCGCCGCTATCGCGGTCGTGGCGTCGAAGACGACGATCTCGAGCAAACCGCGCGTCTGGCGCTCGTTCGAGCGGCAGAGCGCTTCGACCCAGACCTCGGCGTCAGCTTCTCGACGTTTGCCGGCCGAACCATCGATGGTGAACTCAAACGATGGTTCCGTGATCGTGCCTGGGCTGCCAGGGTTCCGCGTTCTCTCCAGGAACGCTCATTGCAGGTGAGGCGCGCCACCGAAGATCTCACCAACACGCTGTCGCGGACTCCGCGGCCTGCAGAGATCGCCGAGCACCTCGAACTCGATCTGGACCAAGTGCTCGAGGCGCTCGATGTTCGCGACGCGTACCGCCCACCGAGCCTCGACGCCCCACGCGGTGGCGACGACGATCAGCCTGCGGCGGTCGTGTCGACGGACGACGCTCGAGCACGGGCGACCGTCGAGGATCGAATGATCACGACTGAGCTGTTGGAACGCCTGCCCGAGCGCGAACGTCAGATCCTGACGATGCGATACTTCGACGAACGCACACAATCGGAGATCGCTGATGAACTCGGCATCAGCCAGATGCACGTGAGCCGACTGATACGACGTTCACTGGAGCAGCTACGGGCAGGCTTCGATATCCACCCGTGAGGCGCCGCCGCCGGTCACGCCGGCGCAGCGTCGACGCCAAACGTGGCGAGTAGACCCGTGATCTCGAGCACCCGGTGGACCGCGGGTGACGGATTGACGATCGACACCCCGATCCCATCAGCTGCGAGGCTGGTGTGGATCCGCAGAAGTTCACTGATGGCCGAAGAATCGAGAAAGGTCGTTTCCGCCATGTCGATGTTGAGGGCGTCGGTCGGGCGCGAGCCCTCGTTCGAAATCGATGACCCGAGCGCCGCGCAGTTGTCCGCATCGACTTCGCCAGCGACGCGCATGACGGTCACCGACGGCGAGTGTTCGACTTCGATCTCCATCGTTCCTCCAGAATTGCTGGCCTCGAAGCGTACAACGTCGAGTTCGCCACGGGGTCCGCTGTTCAGCGAACCGCCCGCCGATTGCGAGCGCGGTGCAGTTTGCCTCCGAGCCGATCGCGAACCCGCTGCAACGTCGGCCGGTCGGTCACCGTGTTGTCAATGATGAGCCGCGTCACTACCCGACGGGCCCGAGGGCCCAGTCCGAGGGCGACAGCGTGGCCGCGAGCGATGCGGGACTGTGCCGATCCGTCCACCGTAGGTGTGGCATCGCGCACAGCTTCCAACGCTGCATCGAGTTGCTCTTCATCTGCGAGGCCTGGTTGGTCTTCGAGAAGCGCATGAAGCTCACGCGCAGCATGCAGCTCCAAAACGACAGTCGGTCGTGAATCACTGGACATGATGAACTTCCTTTCAGAGAGGACGTGCGTAAAGACGCCGAATGGGGACACGGCTACGATGCAGTCGATGGAGCAGGAAACTTCCAACGCTCAGACGGTGGCCGATGGGGCCAACGACTTGCGGGTGCTGTTTCCCGCAACGCCGGGGTATCTCACCGTGTGTCGCCTCAATGCGTCGGCGATCGGGGCCGACGCCGGACTCGACACGGACGGGCTGGATGATCTCCGTTTGGCGATCACCGAGGCCGCGGCATTTCTTCTCTCCGACGACGCTTGTGGCGGAGAGGTCGAACTTCGTCTTGCCCACGACGAGAAGCTCCTCTTCATCACCGGCACCCGAACCGGCGTCGATCTCCCACCGCGGTCGCTCGACGACCTGAGTCAGGCGATTCTCGGGGCGACGGTCGACCGTTTCGTGGTCAACGAGGTACCGGGTACGGAACGAGGCATCACCGTCGTGAAGTCGGTCTCGCCCTCGTCCTAAGGAGCCGCGCGAGTAGGGCCCGAGCGGCCCATTGCCGAAGGCGATTGGAGCGGGAGAAATGACGAAGGAGCGTGCGGGCACAATCAGGTGCGAAGCACCTACCCGCCAAGCTTCTGAGTGGCCATCGGCCAGAAGGCGTGACCGGTCTCTCGACGATCTCACGGGCTGCCGAACGCAAGCGGGAGGCGTGCGCGCACTTCGATCAATCCGTCTGACGCTGCCCCGACCTCCAACTTCGTACAGAGATGTTCGACGATGCCGAGTCCACGGCCTCGGACGTCGATTTCGGTACCGCGAGTTTCCGCAATGGACGGACGAATCACGTTGTGCGCCATGTCGGCGAGCGCTTCGGGAGCAATCCGATTGCGTACGGTGATCGTCAGATGCTCGGCAGCCCGACGGATCTCGTACTCGATCTCACCGCCATCACCGTGCTCGATCGCATTGGCGACGAGCTCGGTCGAGCACAGCTCGAGTGCGAACACGTCAACATCATCGATGCTGTCTCGGACGATGGCTCGGAGCCGAGCGAGCGTCGAAAACGTCGGGCCGACGAAGTGGACTCGAAGGACGTCCCCCGTACCACGGATCACTTGGTCGACGCGGCGACGAGGTTCAGCCGGGCTGGGTCGTGTGAGCGTGGATGGGCTGGAAGTGGACACATGGAGGACCTACCCGACGGCTCATCTGCTCAAACCTGATGTGATGTTTCGTTGAAAGGTTTCGAACACTTCTGGTCTGGGAACAACGCCACCATGAAGGACCGAATCGTCACCCGAACAGAGATCGATCTCAGAAGCGATGATCAGCGATTCGCTGACGAGAACGTCGTCCAGCGGCGGCTGCTCGCTCAGGCACTTCGCTCGGCAAACGTCGTGGACGTCGTACTCCACGGACACGGATCCGGACCGTGGTCATCCATGGATCCCGAGGTGGGGACACTCCATCTTTCCCTGCCCAAGCGGGTCAGTAATCCGACGGTGCATTCCATCGGCGGCGCCATCACCGTTGCGCACCTCGCCGCACGCACGAGTCACACGGGAATCGGCGTTTCGCACATCCCTCGGCTCACGGACGAGGGACGCGTCGACGGAGTCGTGATTGCAATCTCCGCCGAGGGAACCGCCTCATGGCGCGAGTTCGGCCCGCCCGCATCGACGTCACCACTCACGTGGACCCTCGCCTCGATCGACTCGCTCCGTCAACCAGTCGTCTACCAAGAAAGGAAATCATGAGCAGCCACATCATCTCGAACCGACCCACCATCGAGGATCTCCAGAAGATCCTGGATCGGCCAGGGCCCTTTCTGACGATGTATGTCGATCTCACTGAGGCGCACCCCGCCGATGAGTGGGCTCGCTGGCGCACCGAACCCGTGGACGCGGAGCATCAGGTGCTCGCAGCAGCCATGGACGAGGTCACGGCTGACCTTGCCGGCACAACCGCCGATGTGGCCGGATGGGCCTGCATCGTCACCGGCGATGGGTCGTCGACGATCTTCCACTCGGCGGATGCTCCACGGCGCACCATCGTGCGACTCAGTGCACTGCCGTACCTGGCACCGATCCTCGAGTGGGCTCAACGGGAGATCCCCCATCTCGTGCTGTCGCTCCCGCCACACGCAACTGAAGCTGACCAGGTGACAGAAGTCGACGTCGTGCCATTTGCCATGGACGTTGTGCCGAGAACATTCCGCTCTGTGAGCGCCGCAGTCACCCAGACCGCGGAGATGACGAACGAGTCCGACATCCCGCTCGTTTCCGTTGTTGGTTCGCCGTCGGCGGCGCGAGCCGTCGCGGCCCGCCTCCGAGACCGATGTGCCATCGAGACGGTCATCGATGTCGTCGAGAGTGACAACGTCGACGTGCTCGCTGATTCGATCGTCCGATCGGTCGCAACAATCGGAGCGAACGCGACCGTCGCTCGTCTCCGCGAGTTCCGATTTGAACGCTCCCACAACAATGTCGTCGAAGGGGTCGAGTCGACCCTTGCCGCTGTGGGTGGCGGTCACGGGCGGTTACTCCTCGTCCATGACGACCCCGACGATGCCCGATACGTCGACGAGGAGCGCATGCACCACGTCCCGGTGTTCGGCATTGTCGAATCACCGGTCCGCGTCGTTGATGCAGCGGTCGCCGCAGCAATTGCGACGGACACGGATATTCGCATCATCCCTGACGCTGCACGCGGGCCCCGTGGAGCAATCGGCGCCGTCCTTGACGACCAGTCGACCGTTTGGCCGCGAAGACTGGCCGACCCGACCACCAGCCCTGAGCCCAAGCTCGTCGCCGCGTGAGCGGAACCTTCATGACATCAACCACATCGAAAGGACTGTTGACAATGAACACGCCTACTCGTGCCACACCTGCGATTGACGATGACACCGTCGTCGAGAAATCGCTCGACCGAACCTCCGAGGTCTGGGACGACGGAGTCGGTCGTGGCTTCATGATCGGCCCTACGACCGAGACCCTCGACCTGTTGGTCGACCTCGTCGACGATTCCTGACGTCACCACCAGTCACCGCTGTCTTGACCCTGACCGGCGCACCCCTGTCCTCAGCGACGGGGGTGCGTCGATGGTTTTACACACACCGGCGGCCGTGAAGTACGGCAGCGCTTGAGAATCATGAACGACGTGCCTTTGTGGCGGCGCCGGGCTCGACCGTGCGGTTCCTCACTGATGCCAGCGTCAAGCACGCACAACGCCATGTGGGTGCGACTCGGTATCTCCGGGCCCGGCTTAGGACATCCGAGGCGCTGCGACCTCAGCGGATGACGGCCCTGTCCCGGTCCGAAAGTCTCGGCGGGTGCCTTCGAACCGTCGTGCGTAGCAACATGCCGAACGGCACGGCTGATCGCCGGATGGATGCTCTCGGGCGGAGGTGGCGCTGAGTCGCAACCGCCGATTCGTCGAGATGTTCTCGATGCCGACGGAGCGTCGGCAGCGGTCCGAACGCTCGAAAGCGCGATTGGGGCGCTCCAGCAACATGCCACAAGACCCCCAAGCCCCCGGCCTCGACGCGGAGGTTGTGCAGGCGAAGTTGGCTCAGATCGCTGCGTGGCAACATGACCCGCAGGCTGATCCCCAGATTCTCGAATTGCTCATTCGGGGCTTGGGTGCGCCATTTCGCGGAGCGTCTCCGCGTTGAGGACAGCCAGGAGTTGCTTGCACGGGAGATGCATGCCTCGCTAGGCCGATCCGGGGCGCCTCTAGTTCGCAGATGGTGGTGGAGGAGAGTTGGCTGCTTCAGGACGGCGAGTCCACACCACGATCAGTCCGACGAACAGGAGCGCCACGCCGACCATGAACAGCAGGCCAGCGCCGATGTTGGCATCGTTGGGCACATTCTCGTCGACATCGACGATGCCCCACACGACGGCGATTGCCATCGTCGTCAGTCCGGCGACTGCAATACCGAATCGCGTGATGATTCGCATCGTTTATGGTGGCACCGTTCAGGAGACGAGCGTTGGGTTCTCGCGAACCTGATCGTCGACGACAGCTGCAGTGTGATCGTCGAGCTCGTGAAGGTCAACAGACACGCGGGCCGCTTCGGCCATGTCCAAGTCGCTGATATTGCGATGCAGACTCAGACGGCTGTACAGCCCGTACAGAGACCCGAGCAGGGTGCTGGCGATCGTTGGGAACACGAAAGAGACGGCCGCAGACTCCGACGTCGTCAGATACGTGAAAAGACCAATGCCGAGACCGGCCGTCAGCCCCACGAGTGCACCAATCGACACGCGACTCACGAGCCGCTGGATGCTTCGACGGTCGGCGTCGACAAGCTGCTTCGTGGATCGTTCTCCGGTGGTGTCGATCGTGATGACACGAGGCGGCACACCAGCGTGTTCGAGCTCGACGATGAGCTCATGGGCCTCAACCGGAGGAAGTTCTTCGGAGGTGACGGTTTCGTGCTTCATGGCGAGGTCATACCCGTGGGGCAAGCTGGGCAAACATCGATTCGGGCGGCGACACGCCGCATTTCCTTCATCATGACTCGTACACGACGGAACTGATTCGAACCTTCGAGGAAGCCACACCGCCGCTCACCCGAACCGCTGCTTCGAGGACACGGCTCCACATGTCTGCCTGTACGAGTCGGCCGATGCGGAGGAACCGATACACCAGATCGAAGAGGCGATCCCCCGAACGAGCGACACTCGAGATCGAGAATTCGAGCATCGTTGGACTGATCCTGCTGGCCGAGAACACGATCCTCCCGGCTTCGAGGTGGCCATCTCGGGTGACGAGCTCAACCGAGTCAGGAGTCACCGAACCGACGACAACGGGCCCATCCCATGGCCCCGGAAGTTCGACGACAAGGGAGTCGCCCCGCTCCATTGGTGCATCGCTGTCTTGTCGAAACACGGCGTATTCGGTGGGGCTGAACTGGTTGGGATCACGTCGGAACGCTCGGATCAGCTCAGTCGCATCGAGCTTCGGGTCGGCGATGGTGATCGCATACCGGCGACCCTCGAGGGGCCCAACGCCATCGGACGGCGCTTGGATGTCGTCGCCAGGCGCGGGCGCAGCCGAAGGTGATGGGCGCAACCGGCTGCCCGGTTCGGACCGTTGGCGCTCGGTCCACCAGCGTCCCTCGGCTGCACGTTTCACCAGGGAGACGACCGGCGCGAGAAGGCGGACCCTCACCCCGGCCGTGCCTCGTCTCCGAAGACCCGCAGCAGGTGCTCGTTGCGGAAGGCGATGAGTGCCCGCAGGTGCCGGCCGAGGAGGAGTCGTTCGGCAAGGACACCGACGGGGCCGAACGGCGCTGCGTAGTCGATGACATCGGTCATCGTCGTGGAGTCTGCGCCCAAGGTGGTGAAGCGATGTTCGTGCCTGAAGTGGTCGAAAGGTCCGGTCAGCTGCTCGTCAACGAACAGGAGTGGAGGCTCGTACTCGGTGATCTCGGAGGTCATCCGCCACCACACACCGAAGTGCTTTGCGCGCCACGTGACCGTGTCCCCCAAGACCATTCCACCGCTCGACGTCCCAGCGACGATCTCTTCTCCGGTGTGGAGCATCGAATCGAGATGGAAGTCGACGTCGAGTGAACGTTCGAAGACTGCGTCGATCGGCGCAGGAATCGTCGTCTCGAGTACAAATCGGTCGGTCATCGGGGGCAGGCGTCGTGGCCCGCAATGTCGTCAGGCAGCAACGACATTGGACCGCTGCCCAAAGGCGATCTCGTCGAGAGCCGCAGCGGTGAGTTCGAGTTCGGCCGCACGCCGGTTCATCGCGATCCGAAGTGGCTCGAGCCCGCTGGGCAGAGCTGCCGAGCGGATTCGGACCCGCTCAGCGCGGTTTCGACGGTCGTCGGCGAGCTGCTGATAGCCGTTGGCGGGATCGATGAAGAGGGTGGTCATGATGAAGTCTCCTGAGATACACAAGCCGACGGCGCCGGCAGACTTGTCGTGGCGTACCCCGTTCGACGTGGCCTCAAACCTCTGACGTTGCGTGCTCTCGGTCGTGCGGATCCGCACCCGGTCTTTCGTGCCACAGCACTCGCTGGGGAAACGGGATCTCGATTGCGTGATCGCGGCACGCTCGGTTGAGCGAGAGCATCGCCTCGTGCCGTACGCGAACCTTCTCGGCGAAATCAGGTGCGTGCCAGAAGTGGACATTCACGTCGATGGCAGAATCGCCGAATCCTTCCACCCGAACAGTCGGCGCAGGATGTGACCGCACACCATCGGTCCGTCGCGCCGCCTCGAGAAAGACCGTGCACACCAGGTCCAAGTCGGACGAGTAGGCGACGCCAATGGTGATCGTGGATCGACGCCGACCGAAGTGTGTGTGGTTGATGATGGCGTCGCTGATGACCATGCTCGATGGCAGGTGGACGGTCTCCCCGTCGACGGTGTGGACGGTCACGGACCGAGCGTCCACCGACCGAACCGTACCGTCGATCTCGCCAGTGGTGATCTGGTCGCCATAGGAGAATGGCCGGCGGAGCTGAATCAGCAACCCGGCCACGAAGTTCTCGAGGATCTCCCGGAGCGCAAATGCGAGCGCAATACCCAGCACTCCGAGCGCGCCGAGCAGTGGCGCAATGGCAATGCCCACATGTTCGAGGGCGTAGACGAACCCGAACGCGGCGATCAGATAGCCCACCAGGCGGGCGAGAAGATCGGCGGCAGCGGCGTCGGCACGGCGGCTCAACACTCGTCCCACGCCGATCTTCGCGATCCGCGACGCGAGGATGGCGGCGGCAGCCATGGCGGCAGCGACAGCCCATTCCCAGCCGCTTGCAGTCCCCCCGCCAAGTGCGGAGAGCACGTCATCGACGTTGTCTTCTTGTGCGAGAAACGTGACGTTGATGGTCACCAGCTCCCTTCAGCAGAGAGCTTTCCCACCTGTGGTCGTGTTGAAACGTCGACCGGTGACAAGTCGGGGGGCGCTCAACGCATCCCGTCACGCGGATTCGGAGATTCGAATATCGACGAGCACAAGCAGCGCGTCATCGTCGCGAGGAGACCCGTCGAGAAGCTGGTCGGCCAGGGCGACCGCGCGACGTTGGTCGCTCGTTTCTGCCTGGAGTACCTCGAGTGGGGGTGGATGACCAGCACAGGAGTACGTGAGGACTCCGGCCGACGGATCGAAGCGTGCGATCCACATCGACGCGAACCGGGCGTCGGGTTCGTTGATGACGTACGCATCGAGGCGTTCGAGGATGGCCGCGGGATCGCCCGTCTCGGCAGCAAACAAGCGACACACCGATCGGAGCCCCGCCATCGCCGCTGCTGCCCGCTGATTGTGGCCGACGACATCGCCGACGATAATCAGGATCGAGTCGTCTGGCCGCTCGACCATACGAAGAGCCCGGCACCGGATCGCGGTATGAGCGTGCTCGACAGGTGTTTGGCTGGTTCCCGCATTGCCTTTGTGACTCGTCCGTGTGCATTTGCAATCGGCGTCGAGTGGCGCCAATTGAGTAGAGGGCTCCTCAGTACACAGCAGTGCAGCGATCGGGGCCATCTGTCATCCGGTGTACGGCCGTTGCGTGCAGATGACATGGCTGTGTCATGGATGCGCGGTGCCTCCCTGGCGATGATGACAACACCACGTCGACGCACCTCGCGACGACAACGACCCCACGAAGGAACCATCGTGCCCACCCCGTCCGCCTTCTACCGATCCTTGCGGATCGCCACTGCGACTGCCGCAATCGCCGGCGTGAGCATCATCGCCCTGGCCCCCGCCGCGGGCGCCACCATGGGTTGCGGCCAACACTCCTACGGCTTCGACGGCACCCGCCTCCTCAACAACGGCATCTCGAACACCGCAGGGCCCTTCACCATCGAGACCCTTCCCGCTGGTACCTACGACATCATCGTCCAGTCGTACGACGCGCACGACGAGCATCCGGGCCAAACGGACCAGACCGCCGAACAGTGGTACTTCACCCTGGACTCCGGCTACACCTCGCCTCTGAGCACCGACATCCCGGATGCGTCGAATCACACCATCGATGTCTGGGACGCGCAGGTGATCGACACTGCGGCGACGACGGTCACCCTCCACCATCGCGGCGAAGGCAACGTCAACTCCGTCGACCCCATCTGCGTTGGCTTCACCCCAACGCCGGCAGAACCCGCCCAAGAAGGTCCCACGACGACAGTCGCCGAACCCGTCATCGACGAACCCACCGCGCCTGCCGCGGAGCCTCTCATCGCCGGCCCGACTCTCCCCATCGCCGATGCAGAGCACACATCGATCGGAGCGGTCACCGACGCAGCAACCACGCCCGTCGTCGTCGAGGTCAAGCCCGCGGTCGAAACCACCCAGGTCGAAGAGGTCCTTGCCCTGACCGGCCCGAGCCACGCCCAGATCCTCTCTGGCATCGGCCTCGGGGCCCTCGCTCTCGGCATGGGTCTCGTCACGGCCGAACGACGGACCCGCACCAGCTGACCGACCATCTGCGCAGCCCGACCGGCACGACACGAACGGACTCGCTCGCATCGCCCGGCCGCACATGGCCGGGCGATGCACTGCGCAAGCCGAGTCGTCGGAGGGTCCTGATCCAAGGTGGCGCGTCAACCTTTCGACCGGTCATCGTGTCTGTATGGGTATGCGCAGCTTCGATGACTTCTTCGCTTCCCATCAACAGCGACTCATTCGGCTGTGCTGGCTGTTGACCCTGGATCGGGATCGGTCTCGCGAGCTCGCGCAAGAGGCGATGACTCGGGCCTGGACACACTGGGAGTCGATCGGCGACTCCGACTCAGATCCGGTGGCGTGGACGAATCGCGTCGCCGTGAACTTGTCGTCCAACGAGCGGCGCAGACTCGGAACCCGAACGCGTTGGCGACACCTCGTGTCGGTTCCCGACTCACTTCCCCCGCCGACCGAACACGCCGACCTCGCCCAAGCACTGCGTCGACTCCCCGAACGCCAGCGGCAGGCAGTCGTGCTCCGCTACTGGGGTGACCTCGACCTTGCGGGGTGCGCTGAGGCGATGGAGATATCGGTCGGCTCCGTCAAGACGCATCTCTCACGCGCCCTCACATCGCTGGCCGCATCGACCCATCTCGTCCTGGAGGACTCATGACTTCGAACGCCACACTCCGAATCGCCCTCGACGACCTCGCCGGGGCCAACACCGCTGGGATCACACTGCAGAACCCTGCGAGTGGTGTCCATCCGCTCGAACCTGACCACCGCGGCCGTGGTCGAGCGGTCATATTCGCCGCTGCAGCGTGTGTCGCGGTGCTCGTCGGCATCTGGATCGTTCGTCCCGGTGAGTCTGACGTGATCGAATCTGTTGACGCGCCGGTCGCCCGGTCGATCTCACTTTTCGAGGATCCCGGCACTCCCCTCGCCGATCTTCCACAACCGCTGGCCGATTCGTTCGCCTCGGCCCGGGCTCGCCCGTTGGACCGGCTCGACCCGGAGTGGACGCCGATGTTCGACAGCGTCACCGTCGTGAGCGCCGACAGCGCACCGACCGTGACCTTCGCTGTCGGACTCGACACGACTGGTCAGCTGCTCTGCATTGCCGAATACGACCAGGTCTCTGCATCGACATCGAGCTCCTGCAACCCGGTCATGGGTGTTGCCCTGCAGGGGGCACACTGGCTGAGCGTGGACCGCGTGGAAGCGAGTGCAGCGGTTGTCGTGGTGACCGACGACGTGGCTGCGGTCCGTCTCGGTGACGAGCGGCTCGAGACGCAGGCACCGGGGGCACAGCAGAACATCGTTGTGTTCGACCGAGCCATCGATGGCCCGCTCACTCTCGAATGGGTCGATGGCTCCGTCACGACCGTGGCGATGCTTCCCGATCCTGACGTCGAAGGTGTGCTCGAGCTCGATGGCAACGAGGAGATCTCGATCTCCGCGGTCGGCTGTGCAACGACCTTCGACGGCTTCAACGCAGAGATCGCGTTCGTCACCGACGGTTCGATCGGCTCTGCGCTCATCACCGAGGACGGGTTCTACCTGACCGGCTCGGTCACCAGCGAAGCCATCGAGATCCTGGACCCGGCGGCAGTGGTCGACGTGACAGTCAATGATCGTTTCCTCGAATTCAGCGTCGAATTCGACGATGGCACCAATGCCGGAACGTTGACCGGCTCATGCGGCGACCACCACATCGACACGACCACGAGCGTCGGTTCGGCGTCCTGAAACGACTGACCTGGTGCTGCGACCCAGCCGGTACTTCGCGACCGTCAGTCGCGGCACCCCCGGCGACTTGGAGGTCCGTCCACCCGCCGCCTCGCCTCTCACGCTTCGCCGACTGACTCTGGGGACTCGTCGACAGATCTGTCATACAACTGCCACCAGCTCCTGGCAAAGGTGGGCTCCTCATCTGCGACCACCCACGAGCCCTGATCCAGCAACTGCGCGGAAGCTCACAACCTGAGGAAAGGACCCGGTGAAATCGGAGCCCTCACGTCTGCTAACCCTCGCACTCGCAGTCCTGATCCTTGCCGGCTGCGGTGAGCCAATCGAGGCCACTGCGGCCCAGCCCGAGGACCGGGCCGGCGGGAGCATCCTCCTCGACGCGCTGGGTCCGTTGCCGGAGCGCTACGGCAACCACGAGTATCTCAAGACTCAGACCTTCGTACTCGTGGACGACGCTGCGGAGCCTGTTCCCAGCGGCAACGCCGAGTTTCCTCTGTTCACCATTCGGATCGACGCATTGACCCAGCGAGACGGCAGCGTCGGCTACCACGCGTTCGCTGGCAATCTCGCCGAGGGGCTTCCGCTCCGATTCCAGTGCGATCATCGGCGAGGAGTGATGATCTTCGACTCGCCAGACAGCTTCCGCTTCGTCGTCGACGGCCAGCTGGACACGGTCGCTGCCTTCGACAGCGATGCGATGGGGTGCGGGCCAGCACCAGAACCGCACGCTGCGAACGACATCCTCGGTGAGTCGTCGACCACCATCGCCCGCAGCGGCGAGGTGCTCACCTTCACGACGGTCGATGGGGACACGTGGAGGTTCGCGCCGCTGGTTGTCGAGGAATCGTCTCCACCAACGTCGCGGGCGCCCGCTGGCTCGATGAGCGACGTACTTCTGCTCGCATCGCCTTCGGACGTGTTCTTCGCACCAGCCTTCGAGGAGCTCGCTCGTCGCTACGCCGCTGACTGCGGCTGGACCATCGTCGGGGCGACCGATGCGCAGCCGGATGCCGCAACGTCCTCGTTGATCGATGACATCGAGACTGTCGCTGACGCACTGTCGTGCGAAGGAGTGCTGAAAGTGGACACCGGTGGAACAGTCTTCGTCTTCGAACCTTCGGAAGCTGCCAGAACACGAATCAGCGAAGTGTTGTTGGATTCGGGCGCAGACATCGTCATCGACCCTGCGCCCGGCGGCACTATGCAAGCTTCGGACCATCCTGCAGACGACGTGCCAACTCTGGACTCGTCGGACGCGCTCGGCACCGCTTGGAGCGTTGAGATCAGGCACGCAGAACTCCTCGGGACACGTCGCCACACGTGGCTCGCTGTGCTGATCGACCCCAGGCCGTCGTTCGATCCGGTTCACGTCGCCGTGTACGACGACAACGCTGACCAGTGGAGCACGTTCGTCCACCTGGGCAACTTCTCCATCCCGCAGGTGATCACCACCTCGTCCACACTGGCGGTTGCGGGCGTCGGAGGCGGCGACAGCGGCTTGACGATCTTCGACCCTCGGGTTCAAGCGGTCACTGAGGTTCTGACCGAAACCCCGATCGCTCGATGCGAGGGTGCTGAAGCTGCAGCCACGATCGACGACCGGATCCTGCTTCGGGATGGCTGCGGCGGCCCCGAAGCCTTCGAGTATGCAGGCAATGACAGCTGGACCCCGCTGGGCACCAATGCGCCGCTTGCCGCCGACGCGACCTCCATCGATGCAGACGGGGTTCTCGTGACCCTCGTTCCCGTGCGCTCAGCCGAGTCAGCCGTCATCGAAATCCTCGGTCCTCCACAACACGGCACGGGCTGAGACCAGCAGCCAGCGATTACGATCTGTCAGACGACTGCCAAGCTCTATCCGTACGGTGAGCACATGAAGACTCTGCGAAGCGTCCTGAAGCAATTCATCGAGTGGTTCCGCACACCACCGGAGCCGTACACCGAGATCTCCGACGAGCTCCACCTCGAACGCGAGCTGCGCCGCGGGCCGGTCGGAGGCTGACGCGTTCTGGCAGTCGACTGCCAAGCTGTTGGCCGCGGGGAACCAGGCCATCGAAGTGGGCGTCTGACCAACATGGAAACAACGAAGCAGCAATCCCGGTCGCTCACCCGAATCTGTCTTTTTGTTGCGCTTGCGGCGTTGACCGCTTGCGGCACCACGCTCGAGACGGGGCTCGGCGCTCCCCCCGAGGTAGCTGGTCTCGAGGAGGCGGAGCGGCGTTGGAAAGATGCTGCGCTGACCCACTATCGGGTTGAATACCGCATTCAGGGAGGAGTCGAGGTCGGACCGATTTGGGTCGAGGTACGAGACGGTGAAATCGTGGATCGCGGGTTCGAGGGTCAACTCGAGCCCGAGGGCCTCGTCCGTACGATCGATGATCTGTTCGCAGAAGTCCGGCAAGTCGCCAGAGACGGCGAAGTACTGGCCGCCGAGTTCGACGCCGAGTTCGGCTATCCCACGCTTCTGAGCCTCGATCCCATCCCCGACGCGATCGACGACGAGTTCGCCTATGTCATCATTGACGTCCGTCGGCTCGTCGAGGCGACCGACGAGTCTCCCGAAGCGACATCCATCGAACACCGCGTGTTGGAGGATGACATCGGCACCGATGGCGCAGAGCCGTACAGCGTCCGTGTCGCTCGTGACAAAGACGGGCTCTTCGCCCTGGCGGCAGTTCTCGACATCGAGGCGCCGACCGTCGATTTCTCCGAAGAGATCGTCCTGAACTTCAACCTGGCCGAGTCCAACAGCTGCAGGTTCGATGCCATCGCCGACCTCGTTTTTGACGACCCACATCAGCGGCTCCATCCCGTGGTCCCCTTGATCGATCCCGGACGAGAATCCTGCGAAGGCGATGCAAACCCGCACGGCATCCTGCTCGCCGTGCCACGCAATGCACTGCCCGCCGGTGGGTTCAGTCTGTGGATCGATGCGCAGGATCCCCCTGGGTGCTGCAGCGACCGACTGGTGTTCATTGCGCCGGGCGAACTCAACCCGCCATCCGCAGACGTCGTCGTACTCCCGGCGAACGGAGCGATCGCCATCGGCGAGACCAAGCTCGCGACGGGCATCGATACCCACTGCGGCGTTCAGCGCATCTTTCGCTCTATCGACGACAGCCAGTGGGTCACCGACGCAGCATCGTTCGACTCGACTCCGATTGAATGGCAGGAGGCGATCGACGGTGACGCAGGCTCGGGAACGCTTGATCTCTTCGTCGAACGCATTGACGTCGACTCGCTTTCCGTGACTGCCGCCGGAACGGACCACACCATCACCTATCGACGAGCATCCGACGCCGTCGCCTGCAACTAAAGAGAAGTCGAAGCGTCCAGCCATTATCAGATCGACTTTCTGGTGACTTGGTTGGTTGTGAGTAGCCAGCCGCCAGCGGCCGCGATTGCCGGGATGGCAAGACCGATGATGGCGAGTTCGAGCCATGGCATGGTGAAGTCGAACTCTTCGTCGGAGTTCAGGTACACACCGGCGAGCAGCGCGAATGTCGCGGGCACGGCAACGGCAACGGCGACCCAGGTGAGTCCAGCTGCGGTGGCGGCGCCAATGGACCGGCTGACACGGGGCGATGCACCGATGGCGTTGAGCGACCGGATCTGGGGCTCGGCTTCGGTCCGGATCAAGGCAACGGCGACTGCGACGACGGCGAGTCCGAGGAGTCCTGCGACCGCCAGAGCTCCGATCCGCATGAGCAGGAACGGCGGCTTCTGCTCGAATCCGGAAACGAACAGTCCCTCCGGTGAACGTTCGGCGATGGCTTCCATCCGGTCGAGTTCGGCTTGGTCGAAATCGGTCGGTTTCTGCAGGTACCAGCCACCAGGAATAACAACGTTGCGGGACGTGCCTTCGATCTCCGTGATGAGCAGGACGTCTGGGAATCCTTTGTAGCGGGCGGTTTGGCGTTCGATCGTGATGTCTTCTGGGAGATCAAGCGGTGTGGTGAGTGTGGTGATCACGTCGACTCCCTCACCCGGTGCCTCGAGTTCCATGGCGGCGAGCAATTCTTCGCTGGCGAACGCCGTGTAGGCGCGTTGGGTGCCGGATTGGCGGATTGTGGTCACAGCGAAGGGGAAAGTGCCGTCGTGCCCGGCTCGCTCTGCCCCTTCTGCATCCACCGGAACGTCGAACGTGAGCACCGTGAGGTTGGGGACGACGTCACGAAACGGCCCGGCTGCCTCGGTCACCTGCATGGCCGTGAGGTCTCGGTCTTGAGATTCGGGATCCCACATGAATGCACCACTGAAGACGACCGTGTCGCTTGGGAGTTCGGGCCGCCACGTCTCGTCGAGCGAAGCGATGAAGGTCGAGATGCCGAAGGGAACTGCGATGGCCATTGCGGCTGCTGCAGCAGCCGCTGCCGAACGGGACCGGTTCCGGTTCAGGTCCCGCCAGCCGACCCGAACCGGGAGCCTCGCCCATCGAGCGGTGGCATCGAGGAGCTGGATCGCGGCGGGAACGACAAGCAACGCGCCAATCGTGATCGCAACGACTCCGCCAACGACCATCGGCGGCGAGTTCCGTGGCGCCCCAACGATGGTGAGCCACATGCCAGCCGTAGCCACGATCAGGCCCACGACAGCCGCCGGCGCCGTGCGAGCGTTCGAGGGGCGGCGAGCGTTGAGTGCGTCGATCGTAGACAGCTTGCGTATTCGACGGGCCGGCCACCACGACGCCAACAGTGCAGTTACGACCGCCAGCGGAAGCATGGGAAGCAACGCGACCCACGGCAGATCGAAGCGCTCCAGCCGGTAGGGGACGGCGAGCTGGATCAATGGCACAGCTGCGATCACGATTACGACGCCAGCGATCAACCCGATTGCGCCTCCGGTGATGCCCACGATCAGGCCGGTGGCCCGGAGGACACCGGCCAACTGTTTCGGCTTCGCCCCGATTGCAGAGAGCATGCCAAGTTGCTGCGTGCGGCGTTGGGCCAGCACCGTGAAACCAGCCGACCCCAGAACCGCGATCTGTAGTGCGAGAACAGCACCGACGAGGTATCCGCCGGCGACTGCCGATGTATCGCTGTCACCCGTTTGCGCAGTGTCGAAGATGAACGCCTGGATGGGCTGCTCGGAGTCGCCATCAGCGTCAGTGTCAATGCCCCAATCGTCAAGTGCTTCGCCAACGATGGGGTGACCGCCGTCCGGAATCGAGAAGCGCACGGTGGAGAATGGCGCGATGTCTGCGGGAGGGACGATTGCGGCCGCGTCGTTGATCGCCCACCGGTCCTCGAAGATTCCAGAAACGAACCGATCCTCACCAGCCAAGTTCACCGAGTCGCCAAGGCCGATCGGCGAAGCCTCGAGGGCCGAATCGGCGACAAGCCGGTCGGTGGCTCGGCGCGTCACGGCGACCTCGCCTGAGGCGGGCCACGCACCGTCGATCAGGTGGTAGCGCTGCTCGAGCGCTGATCCGGCTGGGTTGGCCCCAAGGATCTGCACGAGTCGGTTCTCAGCCTCCCGTGATGTGACCACGAAGCTCAGGTCGCCGTGCCGGTCCATGAGCCGCTGCGCTTCGGCATTGAAGGTCTGCACCGTTGCATTGTCTTCGCTGACGGATCGCACAAAGAGTTCGCTCTCGAACCCGTCGATCGTTCGTTGGGGTTGGTTGAGATGCACCGCCATGCTCACCACCACCACAGCGAGCGCAATGCCGAGAGCAAGCATCCCGACGACGAGCGCGTGTTGACGGCGCTCGACTCGGACGACTCGGGCGACCCAACGAAACAGGACCAGTCGTGACCTCATGATGGGCTCAGCCCGGTCATCGGTGGCACTGTCGGCTCGGTGTGATCGACCATGCGGCCGTCCCGAAGGAAGACGACGCGATCTGCCCATGCGGCGAGTTGCGCGTCATGTGTGACGACGACTGCTGACGTTCCGGCATCACACGCGGAGCGAAGTGTTCGCATCACGGATTCGCCTGTCACCGAGTCCAGGGCGCCCGTCGGCTCATCAGCCAACAACAACCGACCCCCACCAACCAGCGCTCGAGCAATCGCAACACGTTGTTGTTCGCCACCAGACAAGTCGTCGGGGAAGTGGTCGAGCCGGTTCGCGAGACCGACAGCCCCGAGCTGCTCGATTGCCGCCTGCGTTGCGTCCCGGCGGCCACGGCCCGCCAACTCCAAGACCATTGCCACGTTCTCGACCGCAGATAGAGCGGGGAGCAGGTTGAAATCTTGGAACACATAGCCAACTCGACGCAGTCGGACATCGGCCAACCCCGCTGCCTCCATTCCGCCGAGGTCTTGCCCGTCGACTCGAACCGTTCCCGTCGACGGCACTTCCAGCCCGCCAGCGATTGTCAGCAGGGTCGACTTGCCAGACCCGGACGGCCCCATCACCGCCACGAACTCCCCTCGAGCCACGCTCAACGACGCATCGACCAACGCACGCACTTCGTTCGGTGGTTCGCCATAGGTTCGACACACCGATGTCAACTCCAGTGCGGGTGTTTCGACGGTCTTCGGCTGGGCGCTGATTGCGTTCATCGCTGCTCCTCCACGGCAATCTCTTCCGGAGCGACACTCGTTTCGTCCGGTGCCCCAAGCAGCGACACGCCGGCCCGCACCCGAGCGTCGACCGTGTCGAGCCACCGAATCGATGCTTCGAGGCGAAACAACTCGGCGTCGCACATCAACAACAACGGCGTGTCCGCAGCCGGGGTCGCCTTCACGTGCGTGAGCGTTCTCATCCGCTCGATCAGCTGCCGCCGCTGGCTCTGAACGATCTCAACGCTCCCCTCAGGATCGATCGACACAGCGATCATCACTTTCATCACCAGGTCGTCACGCGGCGGTGCCTTCGGCGGTGCAGCGTCCTTCAACCAGAAGTCCAACTCCACCTGTCCGGCAGCAGTGATCACGTACGGTCGAGTCTTGGCGTCGACATCAGCGCCCGGAGACTCGACGAAGCCATCTCGTTCAAGACGATCGAGGCTCGTGTAGACCTGGCCGACGTTCAACGGCCAAAACGACCCCGTCCGAGACTCGAACTCAGACTTCAACTGCTGCCCATACATCGGGGCAGTCGACAACAACGCAAGAAGCGAATGGCGAACTGACATACTCGGTATGCTACGGTTATTCTACTGGGTATGCAACCGAAGCCGCGATCCTCAGCTCAAAAGGGCAGGAACCCAGATCGTCGTGGCATCGGTGTAACTCGGCCAGCCGATGGCGGTCCGATGTTCGCCAAAGGTTCGTCGCAGTGCCGTCTCGGCTGCCAGACCAAAATCAACAGAGAACAGCCAGAACGGTGTCACGACGCGGAGCTTGCTCGTCTCAGGTAGGAAAACCGCTGTCGTTCAACAGCTTCTTCACATCGAAATCCGTCGCAACCGACCTGGTATCGATGAGCCATGCGGAATCGGGGATGAGGTCGCCGTCCTCGAGATTCTTCCAAGCGATGGACTCCCGATGCGAAAACTCGCTCACTTGAGTTCCCGTCCAGTTGTGGAACTTGGCGAGAGCTTCCTCCAACATCGCCACATCGTCCTCATCGAGCAGCCGTCGCACCTCACTCATGTCCGACGATGGCCCAGGTTCGAGAACGATGGCAGGGTTCGGGGCGCCAACGTCTCGATGCCCGATGGTCACTCGTGCTCCGCGCGCCAGCTGTTGTCGGATGAGGTCCAGGCGGTGTGGGACGGGGCCCTGCGGTAGTCGCTGGTAGTCGCTACCGGTGATCGAGTAGCCACCGCGACGGTACGATTCCTGATCCGCCCACCACACGATCTTGTTGAGCTTCACCGCTCCTCGATGGCGGTCGCCTCTCTCGGCCATGCGGATCGTCACGTACTCGACTGCAGCTGCAAGTCGATCGGAGCTGTCACTCTTTCGACTACTTCGGATCGCTTGAATTTGTTCAGCTGCGCATTGGGTCATCCCTGGAGATCAGTGAGCCACAGACCTTACGTGTGCCGTGAGACATTGATCGTACTCGTCCGAGGAACGCCGGATTGGCCGAACGACGCCGTCGCCAGGCGTCCCTTTGCCGCACCGATCGTGGCGGCTCAACCCAACTCGATCGCCCTCGCCACGCCCGCATCCCATGCCGTTGTGATTTGACGGCCTGAGCAAAGACGATCCGAAACCCCAACCAAGATGCACATTTTCTGACATGGAGGTTTACGGGAGGGTGAGGCGGGATACAACTTCGGAGTCCGACCGACCACTTCGATCGAAACCGAGGAACCGTGGCCATCAAATCCGACTCGCCCCCGATGGGCGTCGACCAACTCTCCCCATCAGCGGTCTGGCGAGGTGACCTCCTCGGCGGTCTCGTCGCCGCCGTCATCGCCTTGCCCCTCGCACTCGCCTTCGGCGTGCAATCTGGTCTCGGTGCCGAAGCCGGCCTGTACGGCGCAATCGCGGCCGGGATCGTGGCGGCGATCTTCGGTGGTACGGCCACGCAGGTGACCGGACCGACCGGACCGATGACCGTGGTCAGCGCAACCGTCGTGTCGCTCGCCATCGTTCGCGAAGGTGGCCTCGAGAACGCCTTCGGCCTGATTCTGTTGACGTTCTTCGCTGCCGGCGTGTTCCAGATCCTCTTTGGTTTCCTCGGCGTTGCAAAGTACGTCCGGTACTTCCCGTATCCCGTCGTCTCCGGGTTCATGAGTGGCGTCGGCTTGATCATCGTCGTGCTTCAAATCTGGCCATTGCTCGGATCCGCGTCACCGAAATCGACCCTCGACGTGTTCCTCCGCATCGACGAGCCGCTCTCGGCGATCGACGGCGCCGCCGTGACCGTGGGATTGATCACGGTGGCTGCGTTCTACGCGCTCCCCCGGCTCACCTCAGCCATCCCCGCAGCGCTCGGCGCGCTCATCGTCGGCACACTCTCGGCGCGCGTCCTCGGCTTGGACGTTCCGACGATCGGCGACATCCCGCAGGGCCTCCCCACACTGCAGATCGCCGAGATGTTCGGCATCGACCCGTCCGACCTCGTCCTGGTCATCGAATACGGCCTGATTCTCGCCGTGCTCGGCTCGATCGACTCGCTGCTCACGTCGGTGATCGCCGACAACATCACGAGGACGAAACACGACTCAAACCGCGAACTCATCGGCCAGGGCCTCGGCAACATGGCGGCGGCACTCATCGGCGGCCTTCCTGGCGCAGGCGCCACCAAGGGCACGGTCGTCAACATCGATGCCGGTGGCCGAACCCGACGCTCGGGGGCGCTCCACGGTCTCTTCCTGTTGATCATGCTCCTCGGTGCCGGCTCGCTCGTCGCAGAGGTTCCGCTCGCCGTGCTTGCCGGCATCTTGATCCCGATCGGATTCGCCATCGTCGACATGAAAGGCATCCGTCATCTGCGGTCCGTTCCGAAAGCGGACGCTGCCGTGCTCGTCCTCGTGCTCGCCATCACCGTCTTCGGTGACCTCATCGTGGCCGTCGGCGTGGGTGTTGCCCTTGCCTGCGTGCTGTTCATGAAGCGCACGGCCGACCTCGGCGAACACCGGACCAAGCTCGTCGCCGTGGACCCGACACAGGTCCATCACGGTGAGCTCGAAGACCTCGAGTCGATCGGCGACGGCATCTACATCAAGCACATCTACGGACCGCTGTTCTTCGGCTTTGCCGCCGGCTTCAAGGAGGTCACCGAGCAGCTTCCCACCGATGCACAAGTCCTCATCATGGACTTCGCCGATGTTCCCGTCATCGACCAATCCGGTCTGTACGCACTCGAAGACGCAATCCTCTTCGCCGAGCGCAGCGGCGTCCAGGTGATACTCGCCAACATCGCCGAGCAACCCCAGGACATGCTCCGCGACGTCGAGATCATCGGCGCCCTCGTCGACGAGGCGCACGTCGTCGACTCGATCCTCGACGCCCTGCACGTCATCCGACTGCCCATCGACCTCGATGCGGCCACCGATCTCGACCCCCAATCCACGACAGGAGCATGACCATGGCCATCACCCACGCCGTCCCCACCAGCGAGTTCCAGAGTTCGGCCACGCCAGAATCGGTTCTGAGCTGGCTCAAAGACGCCAACCAGCGCTTCGTCGACGGAGAGCACGTCGAACGCGATTGGAAGGCCGACATCGACACGACTGCCAGTGGCCAGTTCCCTCTCGCGGCGTTCGTCAGTTGCATCGACTCACGGGTTCCGCCAGAGGTCGTGTTCGACCTGGGTCTCGGCGACGTGTTTGCCGCCCGCACGGCAGGCAATGTGATCGACACCGACGTGATCGGAAGCCTCGAGTTCGCTTCGGCGGTGGCTGGCGTGAAGGTCATCGTCGTCCTCGGCCACACCGCCTGCGGCGCAGTCAAAGGCGCCTGTGACGGCGTCGAACTCGGCCACCTCACCAGCTTGCTCGCCAAAATCACCCCGTCCGTCGAGGCGGTGACCGGCGAGACCGCTCCCGGATCTGGCGACGACGCCATCGTCAACCAGGTCGTACAGGCCCACGTCGACCGCACGGCGGCAGGTCTCCTCGAGGCGAGTCCGGTTCTGCGCGGGCTCGTCGACGAAGGCTCGCTCCTCGTTGTCGGGGCCACCTATGACCTCGAGACCGGCCGAGTCGACTGGCACTGAGGTCGACTTGTTTGCACCGGCGCGCCGGTTCGATTTGATCCGGCCAGACCGTCACCCGGCCGAGACGTGCTCCCACAGTGTTTCGCCGGATGGTCGTGAGACGATTCGTGCCGCTGAGGGTGGAATCGATGCCTCGACGCCGCGCAGTTCTTGATCGGCGGTGCAACCGTCCCCTCGGATGCGATGGATCGACCGGGCGGTGAAAGAGGCGATGTCGCCATCGACCGTATCTTTGCCAAGAAGGTGAAGTCGTCATTCCAAGAATAGCGCACGATCGCACTTTCAATTGAGATCCCTTTCGCGTCTGCAATCGTTTGAAGATCCTCCAACTCAGCGAGTGAGGGCTTTGGGAACAAGGCCGCTACTTCCTGGATCTCGAATGACTCATTCGTCACAGATGAGCCGGACGCCGACACCTCTGAATTCCCTGCCCAGAGGAGTACTCCGGTGGCAACCATCCCGAGCGTCGCTTTCGGTTCCCGAAGTTGACGATCATCAGTCTTTCTTCCGAAGGTCGGCCACCCGCCGGATCGCGTATCGACAAAGGCCTATGTGGAGCATGCACCTCCCGGCTGGCAGTCGTCTGACAGATGTTGGCAGTCGGCTGCCCACACAGAACGTTCTCCACATCGGCGAACCGGCGATGTTCATTCGCCCTCCTCGCGTGCGATGCCGATGCCGTCGACCATGTTGTTCACGATGGCGATCTCGCCGTGCTCGTTGTCGACACAAGCCCGAAGCCGCTGCGCCGCCTCCTCGTCGACAAATCGCTCCACCGACTCCTGGCCGGTGTAACCGCCACCTCCGTAGACGAGATTGCCGGCCCCGATCGAGTCGCCGTTGGGAAGGGTGAGACGCTCTGAGTCGACATTCCAGCTCGTCGTGGCGGGCCATACAACCGGAAATCGCTCGCCGATCTCGTCCAACCGAACGTAGAGACAGTCACCCTCGATGTCGATGACGCCTCGGATCTCGGCGCCCTGCCCGTCGTCCGTGAATGAGCCGAGATGCCGGACGACCGGACCGTCCAGACTCGTCGAGGACGAGCCGGACGCCTCCCGGGCCCACGGAGTACCCGGCCGCCCAGGACCGGTCGTGAATACGACCTCGCCGCTCGGCAGATCGGCTGGCAGGATCGACACGACGATCGGGTGCGGATTGAAGTCGGCGGTGCACGAGTCGCTGCCGTGGTCCCCGTCGTTCACGACCGGATACAGCTCCCTCGTTGTGCGGTTGAACTCGAGGTGGCTGAGCGATCCGAGCGGGCACGAACCAGATTCTCCGACGATGAACTCGACAGGCACGGAGCCGCCGGACAGTTCGACCTCGCCGTATCGCGCCCGCACCTGTTCCGCCGTCAACACGCTGGCCATCTCGTTCGCCTCGACCTCGACGCCGCTCACGATCAACTGGTGCGGGACGACCTCGAGGTCGCTCTGATCTGTTGGGGGATCAACGATCGAGCGAACGGCAGATTCGATGTCGTCGACCGATCCGACGATGCCCGAAGGAAGGGGCTGGATGACCGGGACTGCAGGATCAGCTCCGCAGCCCACATGCAGTCCCTCGATGTGCACCAGGAGCGGGGTGTCGGGTCCGCTCACGTTGAGGAAGGCAATGAAGCGGGTCGTCCCCGGGTCGAACGAAACCGGTGAGGCGAGTGGGTCGTCCTCCGGGCCGCTCGAATCGATCAGGAACGCCCGATCCTCCGCGAACCGATCCGCGGCGATACTGCGTTCGCCGTGCACGACGACGTGCTCGGCGGTGGTGACCCGGGTCCATTCGGTGAGCAGGCTGTTCGAACCCGACTCTCGCACTGCACTGTTCAACGTCCCACTGACGATCAGGTCCGAGCTCGCAATGAGCGACTCGAGGTCCGGGGAGGGGTCGTAGTCGTAGGTCGGCAGTCCGCTCCGCAGGGTCGCCGCCACGGATTCGCTGCACTCGACATCGGCCGCCGCAAAGCTGTCCAAGGGGGCTCCCGACTCCAGGGCTTGTCCAGCGCTCCCGCAGGCTCCCAGCAGAAGTCCGAGCGCCACGATGGCGCAGCCTCTAGTGGTTCGTGTACGTCGCATGATGGCTCCTGTTGTGCGTCGGCTTACCCAGTGATACGGCCTCCGGTCGCCCGTGGTTCCTACAGGACCCACGTTGGCAGATGTCTGCCAAGGCCCACTCGACACGTTGATGAATCGAGACGGCGGAGTTCGCCCCACACTCAACGACAGCGTGACCAACCGACACGGGCACGTGCGGCTGGGGTGACCGCGATGGCGGGCCGTCAGACGTGCACCATGGGGCCGTCTACGCTCGACGGTCGATGACCGCGGATGATCAACGGGTAGACATGGCGCTCATTGGTGTCGCCGCGGGCCGCATTCGCCGATTCGCCGAGGCGATCATTCAGGGACACGAATTCGGCATCGCACCTGGCAACCACCACGAGCCGTGGACGTTCGATTTCCAACGCACTGCAGTGAGCGTCTACGAGCTGACCCTTCCATGGCCGTACCTCACGCGCCTCGCGTCGGCGTTCGAGGACTGCGCGAATCGGATGCTCACCGACCAACTCCCACCCGACGTCTCCCTCGATGGTTGGTCGCTCGTGCACGACTACCTGCGCGCTGCAGCGAAGGCGATCTCCGAGGCGGGCGAAGTCACGATCGATTCAGATGACATTCCCACTGCCGAGGACATCGACCCTGTCACTCCTCCGGTGATGTCGTTTGGGAAGCTCGCTGCGCTCGTCTCGGCCGAAGGAGCGAGGAGACTCGCAACCGCAGCCGGCGGGGTGGAACGTGCCTGCGGCGAAGCCGACACCTGCCCACTGAGCGAAGCCGAACTCGATTGGCTGCGGCGAAGCCGGCGCGGCGACCGCATCATCGACATCGCGTTCGATCACGGATACTCCGAGCGAAGCTTGTACCGAGCGCTGGCAGACCTCTACGACCGACTGGCGGTCGACAACCGCACCGAGGCCGTCGCCGTAGCGGCCGAGAACGGCTGGATCTGATTCGGTGCACCGCAGCGTTGACAACTGCCCGATGTTGGCAGCCTTCTGCCAACATCAGGCGATCCCGTTTCGCCGCTGATCGGCTCTCCCTACCTTGGCCGTGTGGTCGCATTCATCGACAACATTCGCTTTCTCTTGTCCGATTGGTGGAAGTCACGTCACGAGGCTCGGCAGACCTCGAGCGGTCTGGCCCGGACGCTCCGCGATGCCTCGTTCTCGGGCTCGAGCCGTGGTGCGGTTGCGCCCAGCGAGGAGATCCTTCAGCAGGCGGCGGACGGTCACGAGCAGTACCGCAAGAGTTTCGACTGACTGACGACCGGGCGAAGCAACGTGCCTGACACTACTGTCTAACCCGTGGTACTGTCCATCGCAAAGTACACGACGGCGGACACGCCGATGTCGAGCGCACAAGGTTTGCCGCATGGACACCACCCAACTTCTCAAGGGCGTGCTCGAACTGGCGGTGCTCGCGATTCTCGACGAACGAGACAGCTACGGCTACGCAATCGTCGTCGCCCTTCGTGAGGCCGGACACGAGACCGTCGGGGAAGCCTCGGTGTACGGAACGCTGCGGCGACTCGCTGCCGACGGAGCGGTATCGACGTACCAAGTCCAGTCAGCACATGGCCCCAACCGCAAGTACCACACGCTCACCGAAGACGGAATCGAGCGCCTGCGAGCCGGGACCAAGACCTGGACCAGCTTCAGTCAGACGATGAGCTACCTGCTCCGAGAGGACACACCATGACCCGCACGATCGGCCCGTCGGCCCAGCTCGATCTCGATGATTACCTGAGTCGGTGCGAGGAACACCTCGACGACCTACCCACCGGCACCCGACTCTCACTCCTCCACGACATCAACGAGATCATCCAAGAAATCTCGACCGAACTCGACGGGCGGCCCGACGATCTCATCGGCGACCCCGCAACCTTCGTCTGCGAACTGCGACGGACGTCCGGGCACCCGCCGCCAGCCGAACCCCAACCAGCTCGCAGCCGATCTCGCAGCATTCGAGACACCGTTGGCAACGCACGCAGCCGCATCGAGCATCGCGCCCTGCCGTGGTTCCTTCGTTTGGCACGTGATCTTCGACCAGCGTGGTGGGTCGCTCGCGGTATCGGATTCGCGATCGTGTTCGACCTTGGCCACATCAACAACGGGAACGGCTTCATTCCCGCCATCGCCGGATCGAGCGCGCTCTGGGTCGCTGTGGCCGGACTCTGCGTCTTCGGCTCTGTCGAGGTCGGCCGCAAACCGCCGACTCAGCCGTGGATGCGTCTCGCCGTCGTCGCTATGGGAATCGTGGCGATCGGCGCGACCGTCAACGACATCGACAACGTTCGGGACGGCCGATTCGAAGGATGGGACGCCTGGGCCGCCTCATCGGGGGCCGCCGTCATCAGCGGACCGTTGGATGAGCTGACCACCCCACGCCACATCCAGGTCGTCGACGTGACGTCCGGCGATCTCGTGCTCGACATGGGCGCCAGCTACTACGACATCGTTGACGTACTCGAAGACCTCGGCCTCGAGGACGCCACCGCCCACGACTTCCTCGTGTCGGTCGAAGGCATGGACGGTCCGCAACGGCTTCGTGGTTGGGAAGCGGTCCGAACCACGATCGTCGAGCACTTCATCGATCGCATGGAGTTCGCCACCATCAACGACATGGGCCGCTCGTCACCGGAATCGTGAAGGGCACCTGCCCGCGAATTCCGATCAGATTCGGGCAGCTGAAAGACCATCGATCTCCTCGCCAGCTCGAAGAGTTCCCGGACCCCTGGCGGCCGTTCGTCAATCTTCGTTGCGGCGGCGATCGATGTCAGCGCAGTAGGCGGCACCCAGCGTCACTTTCTCTTCGTCATCGAGCGCTCGACCGGCAACGGGAAAGACCTCGATCTCTTCTTCGTCCAAGCGGTGGATGAGACGGCTCTCGAGTTCCTTGGCTGTCCGAAGCCAACCTGGAGAACTCATGTCGATCGAGGAGAGCTTCTCGACGAAGTCGTCGAGTTCCTTGTGCTCAGCGATGGAGTGCCGTGCGTTGTCCTGTGTCATGTCGACTTCCATCAGTGGCACGTAGAAAAACCGTTCCTCAGCACCAGCGTGAGCTTGAAGCTCGGCTGTCAAGCGACCGAATGCGACCTTCCGGCGCTTGCTGTCGCCGTGAGTATCTGTGAGTTCCGCGATCAAGGATCGTTGAAGGTCGTGGTGCTGTGAATGCAACCGTCAGGTCCCACCGTTGCGCACATCGCAATTCCGTGCTTGGGGATCAGGGATTGCAGCTTCATGGATGTCTTCGGAGTTGCTCATGCCTGTCGCTGTTCCCTGGAAGGATCGAGACGAAACGCAACATCTGGGTTTGAACTTCGGCCGCTGAGGGCAAAGCCCGACAATGAGCCGGTCCAACACTTCCGCAAGCACATCCACCAACATCGACGTTTCGGAGCTCCGACTCGACGTCGACGTTGCGTCGCCGCCGGCCACAGGAGCCAACCTCGACGACTGGTTCTCGTTCTCGGAGATCTTCCGTCGCGTACTCGCCTCTGCACACGAAGAACTCTCACGGTCGAGCACGCCACTGTTCTGGAGTGGCGTCGCAGCAGGCCTCGCTCTCGGATTGACGTTTCTCTCCCGAGTGGTCTTCAGCGAGATCGGCTCGTCGCCGCTCATCGGAAACCTGCTCTACCCAATCGGTTTCATCCTCATCGTGCTCGGCCGGTACCAGTTGTTCACCGAAAACACATTGACGCCCGTGGCGCTCGTCCTCACCGGTCTGGCGAAGGCCCGTCAGCTCACCCGCTTGTGGCTCGTCGTACTGGCCGGAAACCTCGTCGGGGCGATTGGGATGGCCGCCCTGTTGGCGTGGTCCGACGTGTTCACCCCGACTGCTGCAGACGTGGCCGAGAAGCTCGGCGCACATGCGCTCGAAGCTTCGACCTCGACCGTGCTGGCCCGCGCAGTCATTGCCGGCTGGATCGTCGCCTCGATGGTGTGGCTCCTCCACGGAGCCCGAGACACGCTCGCCCGCTTCGCCATCGTCTGGTCACTCATGTACTTGATCGGAGTCGCAGATCTCTTCCATGTGGTCACCGGGACGCTCGAGGTCACCTACCCAGTCTTCTCGGGAGCGGCGGACTGGGCCGGAGTTCCCGCCTTCGTGGCGACCGTCCTGCTCGGCAATGTCATCGGCGGAGTTCTCTTCGTCGCCGTCCTCAACTCAGCACAGTTCGGCCGGGAGGACGGTGGTCGTCTCGCAGCACGTCTCCGCTCTACAGCTCGCCACCACGCCCAGTGATCTGGAGCTGCCCGCAAGAGAAGCGCTGAACTGACCGCAGTGAAGAAGCGATCGTCGATTCACCTCGTCAAGACCGGACCAGCGGAACGAAGGGGTGCGACCGAGTCCGAGCCTCGCTTTCGTCGGCAGGGACGGATTGGCGCTGCGTCGCATGCGACGGTGGTTGATGTCGCCCGAGCGACTACGCCCCGATCTGGGTGACGTGATGGTGTCTCTGGGCTGAGACGCTGCTTGCCGTCGGCCGACGTTCGTGGACCACTATCCGTCTTCCGGGCTGCCTGAATCGTCGAGGTCACCGAAGGGTTCCAAAGGAATCGCCTCAGAGCCTGTGAGATGTGCATCGGCAAGGGTCGTCGCTGGGTTACCTCCAGCGGGCGGAGAGCCGTCCGCCTCACCAAAGCCGTATGAGCCCGGCATGTCCGTGGCCCGCGACTCGTGCCCTTCCCGTTCCAGGTCATCGAGGGCGTCTTTGTTGGCTGGATCTGTTGTCATGTCCAAGGCTGTACCCAAGTGCGGCGAAATCGAATCATCAAGTCCTCCAAACGCAACGAGCATCCTCTCCGTCCACGATCAGTGTTGGGTGAGATCAGTGTTGTTTGAACAGCGACAAGAGTGGGAAACGTTCCATTGTCGGCCGATGCGCCGACTCTCGAACCGAAAGGACAACCATGAACCTCCTGCTTTCCATCGCTGCCGTCATCCTCGCCATCATGGGCATCGTCAGCCTGATCAATGGCGCTGTGCTGTACGGCATCATCCTCCTGATTGCCGCCGCGGTGATCGGCCCCGGCGGATACTCGATCGCTCGAACGCGCTGAGTCCCTGCTGACAACCACCCGTACCAGTTTCTTGAAGGAGCCCTCAATGAAGACCCCAGATGTTGATCTCAACGACCGCCTCGACCAGCTCGAGGAGTCGCTCCCGCAACCACTCGACGCAACGTTGCGCCTCCAGCGAACGATCGTCGGCCGTGCTGCAGACGCGACACGCAGCGGAACGAAAGCTGTCGCAGGATCCGCCAAGGTGATCGCCGACGCCCAACTCACCGCTGCGAAGACCGTGGTTGGAACCGCCCGGCATGCTGCCTCGGTGGCCAGCGATGCTGGCAGAACGGTGGTGGGCCAGACCCGCGCTCAACTCCGCTCGGTAGCCGACGCTGCCGGTTCAGAAGGATCCGATTTGGCTGCAAATGCGAAGAATGCAGCGAATTCGGCGCGATCACGCGCTGGTGATGTGCTCGAAGCTGTCGAGGTGGCGGTCGACGACGACGTCGCTCTCACGAACGAGACCTACGCCGACCTCACGAAGGAGGAGCTCTATCGCAGGGCAAAGTCTCTCGACATCTCCGGACGCTCGTCGATGTCCAAGCCCGAGCTGATCGCGGCGATCGACGCACTCTGAAGATCGTCAGGACGCGAAGGACTCGCCGATGTTCGAAGCTCATGGCGACCAACTGTCGGGTATCCGCATCGATGAAGCTGCGATCGATTCTGCGCAGGCAGCGCTCGTTGACGAGATCGAGACTCTCACCGGGTCCACCGTCCAGCCAGCCCATCTCATCGATGTTCTCGAGAACGGGGAGGAAATCTTTCCGGCGATGCTCGACGCAATACGAGCTTCGACAACGACGATTGACCTGTTGACCTACGTGTACTGGTCCGGTTTCGTTGCCGATCGGTTCGTCAACGCTCTCGAGGATGCCGCTCGACGCGGAGTTCGAGTGCGGTTTCTGCTTGACGCAGTCGGCGCCAGAGGGTTCGACGATGCTGCCAACAATCGACTCCGCTCGGCAGGATGCGATGTGCGGCTGTTTCGGCGGCCGACCGTAGCGAACCTGCCCGGCTTGATCCATCGCACGCACCGGAAGTTGCTCATATGCGATGGCCACATCGGCTTCACCGGTGGAGTCGGAATCGCCGACGAATGGGACGGCGACGGCAAATCCGAGAACGAGTGGCGCGATCTCCATCTTCGCATTGAAGGGCCGTCGGTCAAGGCGATGACTGCTGCCTTCGTCGACAATTGGGTCGACGAAGGCGGTGCCGCCGCCGATTGGAACGAGTCTGACGTGCCCGGCATCCGTTCAGAGGACGGCGCTCACGTCGCCGCAATCTCCGATTCACCGGAGGAACGTGTCAGTCGTATTCACGTTCTCCTCGGTGCCCTGTTTCGGGATGCATCGACAACCATCACGGTCGCCACGGCCTATCTCAACCCCACTGTCGACCTCTGCACAGAGTTGTGTGCCGCCGCACGTCGGGGCGTGCGGGTCGATCTGATCGTTCCGGGTTCGAGGATTGACAAACAGATCTCACGGATCATCGCCTGGGGGCACTACGAAGACCTCCTTCTTGCGGGAGTTCGACTCCACGAGTACCAACCCTCCATGTATCACGCAAAGGCGATCACGGTGGATGGAAGGGTCGCCGTTGTCGGGTCACCCAATCTCAACCGGCGGAGCCGAAGCCTCGACCACGAAACCGCCCTTGTCATCATCGATGCGGCGGTTACGGCCCGTATCGATGATGCCCTTCGAGTCGACATTGCCCGAAGCAGCGTGGTCGATTGCGATTGGCCAGGGCACTTCGAGTGGCGCCGACGACTCGGGCGACTCGTTTCGCCCCTGCGGCCCTTCGCCTGAGTCGGTCAGATTGCGGGCGTCGAATTCTCCCGTCCGACGCAGAGAACCACACGATCATCGGAGTTGGCACGACGGTTCTGCGGCCTGTCCAGAACCACTGCGGGTGTGATGGCATCGACCACGCCAGAGACGAAGCGTGCCAAGCCGTCCAGCGACTCGTCGACGGGCTGATCTCGCCGCTCGACCACGCCGTCGGTCATGAGGATCAAGGAGTCGCCGGGGTCCAGCACGAGATTCGACACGTGGTCCGCCTGTGCACGGTTCTCGCCAAACCAACCGAGCGGTGGGAGCGGTGAGACGTCGCAAACCTCGGCTCGACCATCGCCGCGTCGGACAATCGGCGGCGGGTGTCCCGCCGAGGCGATCTCCACCTTGCCCGAGACCCGGTTGACCCGGGCCACGATCATCGTGACGAAGTCGGGGTCTTCTCCGGCGCTGCCATGAACAATCAGTTCGGAGACCTCGCGTAGGAGCTCCGACGGGTCGGCGGCTCGAAGCGCCGCGACGCGGGTCAGCGCACGCACGCTCGACATCGACGCAACGGCTGCCAGACCGTGCCCGGCCACATCTCCCACGACGCACGTCAGGTGTGTGTCGGTGATGAACACGTCGTAGAAATCGCCTCCCAAACGATCTCGATTCCCCGGCGCTCGATATTCCGCATCGACTCGCCAGCCGTCGATGTTGCGCACGGCCCCAGGCAGCAACACGTGCTGCAACATCTCTGCGTGGCGCCGCTCTTCGTCGAAGCGCTCTGCGCGCAGGATCGCGTTCGTGGCGAGATCGGCGATCGCCTCGATGTGGGCCTCGTCCTCTCTCGTCGCCTCCCGTGGCGCCGTGAGTTGGAGAAGCTGGTCCCGGTTGCCATCGGCCAGCGGGAGCCGTTGCACCTCCCCGCCGAGCGTGTCGAGGACCGCACGCACCTGACTCATCACCTCGTCGACCGACGACACGGCGTTCAGGTCAGCTG
This sequence comes from Acidimicrobiales bacterium, assembly GCA_020629635.1. Classification (GTDB taxonomy): domain Bacteria; phylum Actinomycetota; class Acidimicrobiia; order Acidimicrobiales; family SHLQ01; genus SHLQ01. Next base: position 122,408 of record JAHDCX010000005.1, read on the forward strand.
CCAGGCGTTGCAGGCGCGTGCTTCGCTGCAAGGCCTCTTCTCTGTCTGTCACGTCGAGAGCGAACCCGAGAAGCCGCACGGGTCGTCCGTCTGCGGAGAAGAACACCCGACCGCTGGCTTGCAGCCAGAACGTCGATGAATCGGCACGCTGAGCCCGATACAGGATGCGATAGTCGCCAGCGCCCCCCAACGCCTCCCCGATCGTCGCCTTCACGGTCTCTTCGTCGTCATGGTGAACGTGTTCGAGGAACGCATCGAACGACGAACCGAACGTGCCGTGTTCGAGTCCATGCAACGATTCGAGCGACGCCGACCAGCGGACGAACCCCGTCGGAATCTCCCATTCGAACGTCCCTGAATAGGGAAGCGAGAGCGCCACCTCGAGCTCGCGCCCTCGATCCCGGTCCCGAAGCAAGGACTCGATTGCCGCGACCAGGAGCTCAGGAGAAACGGGCTCGGTGAGATACTGAGAGGCACCTGCTCGCAATCCTTCGATCACCGCCGTTTCGTCGATTCGAACAGCACAGCGGTGGATGATCGGAATCGACGCCGTACGCCGATCATCACGAAGCTGACGTGCGAGCTCGACACCGGATCGATCCGGAAGTCCGACTTCGAGGACGGCGAGGTCTGGCGCACGGAGCGCCATCTCGAGGCACGCGTCGGCATCGTTCGCCTCGACGACGCCGTATCCGGCCTGCTCCAGCCAACGCCGCAAGCGCTGTCGAGTCTCGGGGCAGTGATCCACCACGAGGATCGTCGCTCGTTCGACGGAGACCTCTTCATCAACGGTCACGGTCGATGCACCACCGCACCAACGTCGACGATCGAGACCGAGCTGTGCATTCGGACCTCCGTCTGGTCGTCGAGTCTCCACCTGAACACGTGATCACCGACGCCGACAAGTCCCCAATCGGGGGGTGTTGCTCGTCTCCGGGAGGATGCGCACCGATCGGGTTTGCCGACGACAAGTCTTGGGTAGAGACCGAGCATGACTGAATTCAACGACACCACCCACTCGCACGAAGACGCCGCCTCCGAGACCGACGCCGGGCAGCCGTTCGACATCAACGACAGCACCCGAGAAGCGGACGACGACTGCGAGACCGAAGCCAGTGGCCGGCCCGGTGACCCCTCGGGGTCACCATTCAACATCAACGACAACAGTGTGGACCACGGCTGAACACGGGCGGTTTCGCGAGAACGACGCGGGGCTGCTGTTCTTCGCCTGCCAAGCACTGGATCAGCTGGAAGCAGCCGGCGGTCCGCTTGTCGTGAGTGGTTGCGATCGAGACCTGATCACTTTTGCGACCCACTTCGGCTCGACTGAGACCGTTGTCGCCGAGGTTTGCCCCAGCGACGACGTGTCTCTTGGTAGCCAGATTCGGGGAGCGGCTGTTGCCCACGCCGATGCACAGATCAACCTCGCGTCCAACACTTCGTCGAACGTCGCACTTGCCGTGCGCGCTGTCGACAATGCGACCATGATCGCCACCGTCGTGTCTCCCATCGGCGCAGCGTGGCGCCCCTTCGACCGCAACGTTCACGATCCCACCATCCATGTCGCCGACGTCCTCACGTGGGCTGCCGAGCGAGCACGCGATGGCTCCGGGCCCCAACGGAGGCCCCGTTAGTGGACCCTTCGACGGACACTCGAGGTCTGTGGCCTCAACACACCGCTACTCCGCCAGGCTGGCGACAAGATGAGGTTTCCCTAGGCCTGCTCCTGGGAAAACCCCATTCATGAATGCGGTATCTATCGACACTCGTCCCATCACCGTCAGCGTGGTCAACGACTACGAGCTCGTCGTACGAGGAGTCGAGGCGATGCTCGCCGGCTTCGATCAGCGAGTCGTCGTGGTCGACACGAGCGCAGGTGGTGTTCCAGACGCCGACGTCGACGTTGCCCTGTTCGACACGACTGGTGCACGTGACATTTCGCTGCGTCTGCGCGAGGTCCTCGACAGCGGCTCGACACGGCGGCTGCTCCTGTATTCGTGGGACCCCGCTCGAGCATGGGCCTCTGCCCCAGCCGATGATCGAATCGTTGGCTTTCTCTCGAAGACTGCACCTGCGGCCGAAGTCGTCGACGCCATCGAGAGTGCAGCAACATCATCGCCTCGCACCGCTCCCCCGAAGATCACGACTCAACACCGAGGGTGGATCGAACCGCTGTCTGCACGCGAGTCCGATGTCGCGATTCTGTTGTCCGAAGGACTGACGAATCGCGAAATTGCCGATGAGCTGGGACTGTCGATCGAGACCGTCAAGACGTATACCCAGCGCCTCTTCGACAAACTCGGGGCACGAAATCGCACCCACGCTGCGGCGAGGATCGTGCACATGGGTCTGTCCGATGGGTCGGGCCGGCTCTTGAGACAGGCAATACCGGTAGCTGGCTGATTCAATCGGACGCATCGACCGACCGTCTGAGGTCAGTGACATTGTCTTTGCGGGCGATTCCGAGCTCGACGGCGCGCATGACGGCTTGCGCCCTCGAGTGCACACCGAGCTTTCGGTAGACCCGTTTCAGGTAGGTCTTCACGGTCGACTCGGCCAAGAACATTGCGTGGCCGATCTCGTAGTTGCTGAGACCTCGTGCGACGTGAACGAGCAGCTCAGACTCCCGTTCGGTGAGCGCAACATCGGCAACGTCGCCACCTTCGTGCAACAACGTTGCATCACCGAAGTCGTGCACGACACATTCTCCCGCGGCGATCCGTACGAGAGCGTCGGCGATGTCTTGCGCCGGTGCCGCTTTCGACAGAATGCCGTCGGCGCCTGTCTTGACGATCTCGACGGCCATCGACGTCGAGATCTGCCAGGTGTACAACGCGACGTGATTGCAGGTCCCGAGACTCGTGACGTCGCGCAGCCGGTCGAGACCTGCTCGGGGATGCCCGAACGCATCGACCAGCGCGACGTCTGCGTGAATCGGTCTCAGTTCACCAGCAATGGTGCCCACGATTCGAATCTGATCGCCGTAAGGACGAAGCATGGCGACGACGCCTTCGACGATCAGCTCGACGTCGTTCACGACGAGCACATCGATCGGAGGCGAGTTGGGGGCCACACCTCAGCTTCGGGGCCCACCGCCATCCCGTTGTCCCCCGAATGAGGGATCAATCGTCCGGAGCCGGTGCTGCGTCGAGTAGCCGTTCGACGGCGATGGCGGCGCCCGCAGTGCGAAGCGACACGCGATCGGCAGCCGCGCGTTCCCACATGAGTTCGTTCGAGCGTCGAACCCGGTCGACAAGTCCCTCGGTCGGGTCGCCTTCGGTTGATTCGCAACGGTTCGCCAGCCACTCGTAGTACGAGCCGATGACACCACCAGCATTGGCGGCGATATCAGGGATCGTGGTGATGCCACGCCGATCCAAGACTCGCAGGGCGCGTGCCGTCGCCGGACCGTTGGCTGCTTCGACAATGAGGTCGGCAGAGACTCGTCGGGCGGTGTCGACGTCGATCGCGCCCTCCAACGCCGCGGGGATCACGATGCGGGCCGCCGTTTCGGTCAAGACGTCGAACGATGACATCGTCATTCCTTCGTATGCGGTGACACTTCCGGACGCCTGCTTGGCGTCGATGACCGCCTCGATGTCGAGCCCAGAATCGTCAGCGACTCCACCTCCCGAATCCGACACGCCCACGATGGGGTGCCCGTCCTCGCTCAGAAGTTCGGCGAGCCGCTGTCCGACGGACCCGAAACCCTGAATTGCGACGGGTACGGAGGTGTCGAGAGAGAGGTTCTCGCGCGCCACCGCAATGGACTCTCTGACGCCGGCTGCGGTTGCGCCCGAGCGGAGGTCGATCCCTCCACTTTGGAGCGACTTGCCTGTGGCCACGGCTCGGCCATCCATGCCCTGCAGCTCGCCCCAGGTCTTCGCGAAGCGGTCCATGTCGTGCGCACCGGTGCCCACGTCGGGGCCCAAAATGTCTGTCGAGGGGCCGACGAAGGCGCCGAAAAGGTGGGCGAGCTGGTCGGCGAGCGCATCTCGAGCCTCGTCATCGAGCTGACGAGGATCAACGGCCACGCCGCCCTTGGCTCCGCCGTACGGAAGGCCAGCAAGCGCGTTCTTCATCGTCATGACCGATGCGAGGCCAAGTACCTCGTGGGCCGAGACGCTGGGAGAAAATCGCATCCCACCCTTCCCCGGACCCAAACGACGGTCGTGCTGGCACCGCCAGGCACGCACGATGGTGGGACGGTCCTCGATGGTCACCCGCGGATGCACTTCGATGGCCCGCTCGGCGTGAAGAAGGTCCTCGATGTCCACAGCCGACATGTCGAGGTGGAGCGCAGCATCGACGATCGTCTGTTGTGCAACACCGAGCAAGTCTTCGGTGGTGGCGCCGTGCGCAAACGATGAGGGCGGAAGTAGTGGTGACATGACGTGATGAGACGTGCTCAGCGGGTGCCGAACGAGTCTTCGGGCCGACCAGCGTCGATGCGCAGATCCGGGATCCCATCGATGAGCAGGTATGCCGTCCACGCCACGGCGAACGCGATGGCGCCATAGGCGATCAGCTCGTTGGCCAAGCCGCCCACGAAGAGCGCAAAGAATCCGGTCAGATACAACACGAGTGCTCTCATGGTGTCGCCTTACCCACACTGCGTGCAGCCGAAACATCGCCATGTGGGTCCGAGAGTGCAGTGCGGGTCCGAGAGTCGGCGGAGACAGCTCCCACGTTCGACCGACGTTTACGTGCCCCGGCCACTGGGTAGGTCGCCGACATGACGATGATCTCCCAACCTCCGATTCCCCCGATGGTGACCTACCCGCTCCACAAGGATCCAGGACACGGCGATCACCACCACGACCACGTCGACCCCGTGGATGAGGATCCACAGCCGAAGTACCAACAACTCCGGCGTCGCAACGTGCTCTTCGGCACCCTTCACCTGATGTCGGGCATCGCGATGGTGGCACTCGCCAACGACTTCACCCTTCCGGTTTCGACGACGTATCTCGATGGGATCCCGGGCGGCACGATCGATCCCGCGCGACTTGATACCCCCATCGACATCCGCCTCGGTTGGGCGACAGCGGCCTTCCTGTTCATGTCGGCGATCGCCCACTTCGTGATCGCTGCGCCGGGTGTGAACGCCGTCTACAACCGAGAGCTCGAGCGCGGCCAGAACCGCTTTCGGTGGGTTGAATACTCACTCTCGTCCAGTCACATGATCGTGCTGATTGCCATGCTGACCGGAATCTCGGACGCGGCCGCACTACTGGCCATCGCCGGGGCGAACGCCGCAATGATCCTCTTCGGCTGGTTGATGGAAACGACCAACGACGTCCGCGGCGACACGACGATCACGTGGACGCCCTTCTGGTTCGGGTGCATCGCTGGCGCCGTGCCGTGGGTGGCGATCGGCATCTATCTGTTTGGGCCAGGATCAGGTGTACCGAACTTCGTCTACGGGATCTTCTTCTCCCTGTTCGTGTTCTTCAACTGCTTCGCCGTCAACCAAGCGCTCCAGTACTCAAGAGTCGGCAAATGGAAGGACTATCTCTTTGGCGAGCGGGTGTACATCACGCTCAGTATCACCGCCAAGAGCATCCTCGCCTGGCAGATCTTCGCCAACACCCTCGTGTGATTCGGTGGCGAACACCGGCTCCGCCGAGGAACCGCTGCCGCAAAGGGTCAGTAGAACCGGCGCGGGTGCTCCACGCTGCGGCGACGTTGCATCAACACGAAGAGGACGACTCCGGCCACGGCGACGAGCAGCCCGATCAGGAACGGGACTGCACGTTGCAGATAGTCGGGAGCGAGCTGGATCGGCGTGGGTTGCACTTCGCCGGCCCGAACAGAAATGCTCAGCGGGGGCGACCCCTCCGACACCAGGTAGGTGTCGCCGAACAAGGTCTTGAACGAGTCGGTCCGCGAGCTGAAGCTGTCGATCAGGTCGGTGGCCAGTTCTGGTCCGCTGACACCGATCTCACCCTCGGTCCAGGTCAGCAGCAAGCGATCGTTGTTCTCGAGTTCGTAGGCGCTCAGAATCGCGCGGCCGACGTCCACGTCGAAGCGCAACAGCTCCACACGATCCTCCGATGCGACCGCCAGCGGCTCGTCGGCCAAGAGGTCGAGGTACTGGCCGATGTCTGCGGTGTCTTCGGCCACGAGGAAAGACGGCTGGTTCGTCGCCATCGCCGTCTGCAAGTCCACGAAGTCGGGTTCGAGTGGCTCGCGAGTGATGCGCTGGAGCGCAGCAAGCGTTCGAATGGCGAGCGCCACCCGATCGTGGGAGTACGCATCCAGACCAACTCGAAACTCTGGAACGAAGACCTGTGGGTATCGATCGAAGCTCGGGTCCTGGATCTGGCCGGGCACGACAATCAGCTCGGTGAAAGGATCCACCTGCAGCTCGAAAGGGATCTCTCCAGGTCGGCAGAATCCACTGGGCGGCGTGTAGTCGACGATCACCTGCAGACCGAGGGTGCGAGTGAGGAGCTCCGGCGTGAGCGTCACGTCGAACTCGAAGTGGCCGGCGTCGTTGCCCTGCAGATTCTCGGCGTGCGCCAGGACGCCGTTGAAGAAGATACTGATCGTCGCCTGAGCGCTGTCGGCGAGTGGGGTGAATCGGCCTTCGCCGCGAAGGCGTGCCGCCTCGACCGGACCACCCAGGCTCGCCTGATCGATGAACCACAGCATCTCCATTCGGCCCACGCCAGTCGTGCCCAGATCGAAGATCTCCAACTCGTCGAGCGTGAATCGGGTTTGGCGTGCGACGTCGATGTCGGAGTCTGCAGAGGAGACCGGAAGGATCTCGAGACCGTCCTCGTCGTAGCGGGCTGTCGCCCACGATGCGAGCGTCGCAGCCTCGCCGTCGGGGTCGTAGTGCGACACGTCCACGATCGTTCCCGCCGTCAGGGCTCGGTACTCGCCCGACATGGCAGCAGCCTCACGCACGAGCTGTTCGCCGTCGCCACCCAACGCCAGCAAGGACCCCTGTTGATCGTTCTTGCTCGTCACGATGTGAAGACCGGCGGAAAGCGCTTCGGACACGACGATCGATCGTCGTGTGGGCGAAAACTCCACTTGAGGGAGCACGCCCGGATCGTCGAGGGGAACGATCGAGATGTCGGGGGCGTTTCCGATGACGTTGCGGACCACGCCGAGCGCGACGAGTGCCGCCGCCTCAGCTTCGTTCGACGTCGGCTCAGCCGGAACGTGCAATTCGAGTTCGGTGAGCAGCGGTGGAATGAACGTGTTGACCTGAGTCGGTGGTGTCGGTGCTCCGCGAAGGACCCACCCGCCTGCGTTGAGGTCGACCCAGGCGCCCTGCAGCGTGGTGGTACATGCCGTGTCTTCGGAGCGCAAACGGTTGCGGATCGTCAGCGTGATCTTCTCGCGTCGGACGTCGATACCTCGGAGGTCAAAGACCACGACCTGTGGCCGTTCGACTCGTGTGCCATCTCGCCGTGATCCGAGGTTGATCGTGCGAGTCTCGATCCCCTCCGCCGAGTATTCGATGTATCCCGAGTCGACATCCGGTGAGATCGTCATCGTTGCGCGGAGATAGCGAGGCTGGAAGCCATCTGGAACGGCGAGCTGAACAACGGTTTCACCGACCTGACCGGCGAGCGAAACGTGTGTGCCAACTCCACCCGCTTCGAAGGGAATCAACCAATCACCGTTCGTCTCGAGGACCTCGATCGGTGGGTCACCGGCGACGTCGTCGAGCTTTGCCGACAACTCCGCAAGTTCATCGGTCCCGAGCCATGCGGTCGAATCTGCCACCGGACCGTTGACACTGATCACTGCCTCGCCAATACGTCGCTCGGCCTCGTCCGCGATGTCGGGGGACTCGTCAACGGGTACGTCCTGCGCGCTCGCTGGCGGAATGCTGCTGTGGACACCGAGCCCGAGCGCGACGACGGTGGCCGCAACCACTCTCGTCCACCGTCGCTTTTCCGCCACACGTCTGGAATCGGCGACCAAGACGACGCAGTTGAGTGCTCATCGGGATCGGGCATGGGCCGTTCGGATCATTTCGGCCGTCCGAGCTTGGGTGAGGGTGGAGGTCCTTCCGACACCACGTCAATGGCAACCAGCTCCCGAGGCGGGGTGGCGGTTGCGCAGGTGCGGAATCAGGCGGCGGGTGCACTCATCAGGGCCGGACGAGACTCGCTCGTGCGAAACAGCCTTCTCGTCATGATCACAACGGCGACCAACGCAGGCTTTGGCTTTCTCTACTGGATCGCCGCAGCCCGCTTGTTCCCGGAGGCAGAGGTCGGGCGGGCGACCGCAGTGATCGCGGCCCTCAACGTCGCGGCAGTGTTCGCCAATCTCGGCCTGTCGACCAGTCTCGTCGATCAGGTGCCCGGCCTCGATCGTCGACGCTGGACGGAGATGACGTCAACGATCTTTGCGGCCGCACTCGCCGCAAGCACCGTCGCTGCCGTCACTGCGTGGATCATCCTTCCGGTCGCCGTGCCGTCGGTGGCCCCCCTCGTACGGTCAGCGATCGCACCCGTGGTTCTCGTCGGTGTCGTCGCCTGGGTTCTTGCCATCCTCCTCGACCACGTTTTCATTGCCGAGCGGCGCGCCGAAGGCATGCTTGCGCGCAACGCTTTCGCGGCCATTTGCAAGCTCATCATCGTCGTGCTCCTCGGGCTCGCCGGGATGCCTGGATCGACTGCCGTGGTGCTGTCGTGGGTCGCTGCGCTGGCCGGAAGCGTGATCATCGTGGGCGGTCGGGGTTTGCGACGGCTCGGTCGCCAAGCTCCCGCGCCCCGATCAGCCTCGGTGGCCGACATCCGCGCCATTGCGAAGCCGGCGCTGCTTCACCATCTCGCCAATCTCGGGGGCGAGTTCCCGATGTTTCTCCTACCGATCATCGTGATCATGCGCGCCGGCGACGAAGCATCGGCCTTCTTCTACGTGACATGGATGGTGGGCGGCATCTTCTTCACGGTCTCGACCGCCTCCGCCCAATCGCTTTTCGCCGAAGGCTCTGCACGAGTTGGCGAACCAAACCGGCAACTGCGCACGACCCTCGGACTCACGGCTCTCCTTCTCACGCCGGCACTCATCGGCGTCCCGCTGTTCGGCGATTGGATTCTCGGAGCGTTCGGTGCTCGATATGCCGAAGCGGGGACCGGCCTGCTGATCCTGCTCGTCGTCTCCGCCATTCCCGATGGAATCACGAACATCTGGGTGGCGCGCTGGCGGGTTCTCGGTCTGCGCATCCACGTCGCTGCGATCAACATCGCCATGGCCGTCTTCGCCATTGCGTTCGCCTGGATCTTCGTGCCCAGCCTGGGCATCGCAGCCGTTGGTTGGGCGTGGATCCTCTCGCAAACACTCGGTTGCGTCTACACAGCAGTCATCGAGATCCGCCGCCGGTCCGACGGAGCGTGGGCAAGCCCCGGCCTCAATGCAACTGCCGACGAGGAGGCCCTGTGCACATCCTGATGCTCCCCGACTTCTATCCACCCGCCATCGGCGGACTCGAAAAACATGCACACGGTCTCGTACAGGCGCTCGACGCCAGGGGCCACGACCTCACGGTCGCAACCCTCGCCGGTCTCGACGAGACCTGGAAGACGGTCACTGTCGACGACGGTGTGGCGGTCCACCGACTCGGCGGCTGGCGCAAGGCCCTTGCCGCGTTCTACGACCGAAGAGAGCGACCGTTTCACCCGCCCTTCGCCGACCCCGGCGTCGTCGCAGAGCTACGCCGTCTGATCGACGATCTCAAACCCGACATCGTCCACGCCCATGGGTGGATCACGTACTCGGCGATCGAAGCGATCCGTGGCGGCCGCCACGATCCACCCCTCGTCACGACGATGCACGACTTCGGCCTCATCTGTCCGCGGCGCAACGCCCTGAAATACGGCAGCGAACCCTGCACTGGACCCTCCCTCGGCGAATGCGTCCGCTGTGCGCCCGAACAGTACGGCACACCGAAGGGCACCCTCCTCGCGATCGGTCATGCCGGTGGGCGTCGTCGTCACGGCACGGTCGACGCCGTGCTGGCAGTGTCGTCTCCGGTCGCCCGTTTCGCCGCTGCGGACGGCGGGTTCGATCCCGCTCGGGTCCGCGTCGTGGCCAACTTCTTCAACGGCGACGCGGTTGCGGCGAGCAGCGAGGCCGTGCGCCCCGACATCGTCCCGGCCGACGGTCACTACGCGCTCTTTGTCGGTGCGTTGAATCGATTCAAAGGAGTCGAGGTCATTCTCGACGCCTGGCAGCAACTGCGGCTCCAGACCGACATCGCGGCGCTCGACCCGACGCTCGTCCTTCTGGGGACCCGCTGGCCGGACACCCCCGACACGCTGCCTCCGAACGTCGTCATGCACACCAACGTCGACCACGCCGACGTGCTCGCTGCCATGCGCCACAGCGACATGGTGCTGTCGCCCTCGGTCGGGCCCGACGCATGTCCGACCACCGTCCTCGAGGCAATGGCGCTTGGCCGACCCGCAATCGGAACGCACATCGGCGGGATCCCGGACCTGATCGTCGACGGTGAGACCGGTTCGCTCGTCAGCCCCGGCTCGGCCGCTCAGCTCGAATCCGCCATGCATCGACTGTTCGTCGACACCGCGTACCGAGAACGCCTCGGCAGTGGCGCGCTGGCCAGAGCTTCGTCATTCTCGGCCGCCGCGATCGCCGCCGAAGTCGAAGCCGTCTACGAGGGGCTCGCACGTGCCGTCTGACATCACATCGCTGAAGGTGACCGTCCTCATCTGTGCGTACACGTTCGATCGTGCCGACGACGTGCTCGCCGCCATCCGTGGATGCGCGGCACAACGCCGTCGAGCCGACGAGACGATCCTCGTCGTCGACCACAACGACGAGCTGTTGCACCACCTGCGAATGGCTGTGGCGGACATCGACCCGACGGTCCGCATCGTCCCCAACGTCGACGCCCGCGGGCTGTCGGGAGCCCGCAGCACTGGCGTTTCGTTGGCCAGCGGTGACGTCGTTGCCTTCTTGGACGATGACGCCACCCCCGACCCTGACTGGCTTGGCACGCTCATCGTGCCCTTCGCCGATCCGAGTGTTGTCGGCACAGGAGGCACGGCCAATCCCCGCTGGCCCCGCAGTGCCCCTCGATGGTTCCCCGACGAGTTCCTCTGGGTTGTCGGCTGCAGCTATCGCGGCCAACCGACGACGACCACCGAGGTACGCAACCCCATCGGGTGCAACATGGCGTTTCGACGTGACGACATGATCCGGGTCGGCGGCTTCGCCACCAGCCTCGGGCGCATCGGGACCCGACCGGTCGGATGCGAAGAAACCGAGATGGCGATTCGGCTTCGGCGAGGCGACACCAATGGGCCTCGGCGCATCGTGCTGACCCCTGATGCGGTCGTCCATCATCGAGTCTCTGCGGACCGTGTTCGCCTTCGCTACTTCTTCGCACGGTGCCACGCAGAAGGCATGTCGAAAGCCGTCGTCGCTCGATTGCAGTCGAGCGATCTCGCGCTCGAGACCGAACGGACCTACGTCCGAAGGACGTTGCCGTCGGGTGTGCTGCGCGGTCTCGCTGATCCGCTTCGCGGCCGGCTCGCCGGTCCTGCACGTGCCACCATGATCCTGCTCGGATTCATCGTGACGGCAACGGGTTACGCCCGCGCCACCCTCAACCGGGTCGAGTCGATCACGGCCACAAACGGCCGACCCGTACCAACGACGGACTCAGCAGTCGAGCGCCGGGTCATCGAAAAAGAGGACCAGCGGATCGAAGTCGACCGCTGAGCCCTCTTGGACGAGGTCGATCTCGAGCCGTGCCCGACAGACGGAGGCGGGTACGGGTCCCGTGACCGAACCATTCCACCGTTCGCCGGCCGCCAACGTGATCACCGTCGGTTCCCACGCATCGCCGTTCTGGACGGACGGTTCGAGCCGATAGGTCTGTTCTTGCGTCGACGAGTTCACGAGTTGTACCTGCACGGTCGGCTCGCTCCCTTCGGGAATGGGAACCGATCCGGCCACGAGCGACCAGCGGTTCGAGAGGCTGAAGGTCGTGAACTCCTGCGGTGATGCCCGAGGCAGGACCACTGGCGATACCGCGATGATCAGCGCAGCCAAGACCATCGCCGCTCCAGGAACCAACAACGACGTCCACTGAACGGGCACCTCGGGGGCAGCACCGTTCGTCGCCACGTTGCGATCCCCGTTCGGCATGCCGAGCGCGACATCGCCCGACCGCCGATTGCGGAAGTCGACGATTGCCGCGCACACGAGAACGAGCAACAACATCGTCACGACCACCGACACGCGGGTGAGGCGAATCCCGACGGAGATCGCGGCGATCGCCGACACCGGATAGCTCGTCAACGACAGCACGATCATGAGTGAGACCTTGCGGAAGCCACCGAACGGCAGGGCCGACCCGAAGATGGCGCAGACCATGGCATGTCCGGGGATGAGCAACGCTGCGGGGATCAGTACGAATCGCAGCGACGCAGGAATCACCATGACGCCCAAGGCAAACGTTGCCGCCATGGCGAGCAACGGGACCGGCTTGCCGACGTCAGGCGTGCCCGGAGTCATCGTTGCGTTTCCTCAGACACGAGGTCAGTGACGCGCCCCAGGTCGAATCGATAGATCACGATGTTGTCCGACGAGTAGATCCGGAGGGCGTAGTCGAGCTGATCGAATTTCGCGATGCTTGCCTCGCCAACGGGTTCTTCCCGCTCGAGTGCCAGCGGTTCGTTCTGATCCAGGTAGAACCCGATCAGCGGAATTGCCGTGATCTGCCGCTTGTCGATCACGACGTACCGCAGCTCGTTGGCGACCGTCGAATGCAGGACGTCGTCCGACGGCACCGCTTCGCCGATGGTGTAATCCCAGATTGGATTGGCTGCGCTCGGTACGCCCAGCGTCGCCCGAGCCTCCGAAGCGAAGGCGACCTGCGTCGTGCGATCGCCAATCAGGGTCTGATTGGGACCCTGGGTGTCGCCGAACCACTCCGCTGCCGAGAAGATGTCGGAAGTCGCCGATCGCGTGTCCGACCCGTAGATGTAGGGCCCCGGAAAGCGATAGACCTCGTTCATCCCGACGGCGACGTTGCCGACCATGAGCAGCGCAATGCAAACGGCCGCGATTCCGAGAAGCGTCCCGCGCACGATGCGACGGCGAAGGTGCGCGATCGAGACCATGCCGACGGCAACAAGAACGGAGAACCCCAGACTGGTGAACGACCAACTTCGGCGGGCTCCTTCGGCTCCCGTTTCGGACAACATGAGCGGGAACACGAGGAAGTAGAGACTCGCCACGAGTGTCATCGCCACCGCTGCAGTTCTGGCGAGCCCTCGCCGCCACTGCACCAGGAAGCTGATTCCTGCCAACAACGCAGCGAGGGGAGGCACGACGAATGAGATCAGCTGCTCGTAGATCGGCAGGGTGGACCCCTTGAAGAACTCGCGTGCTCCGTCCTCTCCAGTGGTTTCGATCTCGGGTGTTTCCGCGCCGAAGCTCTCGACGATCGACAACATCTCGGATGCTCCACCCTCGAGGTAGGGGGTGTAGTACGCAGACGTGTTCGGGGCCTGCGTGAAGAACCACCAGATCGTCAAGAACGCCACGACGGCAAAGAACAGCAGGACCTCCACGACGTGCTGCGTCGACTCCCGCCGGAGGATCCATCGAAAGAGTGCTGCAGCCACGAACGACGTCGAGACGACCAGGTTCAGGTAGCTCGACAGGTGATGTGACGCAACGAGGGCGAACGAGATCCACAGGCCGACGACGAGCCAACTCGTCCTGATCCTCGCTGTTGAGCCTGCCGTGTGCAGGTGCACCAGCGACACACAACTCCACAAGAAGAGATGGATTGCGTAGGCCTCGTACGAGAACTGGGCGTTGAAAAACCAGAATCCTGGGCCGACCGCGTACAGGAGCGCGGCGATCCCGCCTGTATGGCGGCTCTTCCCCACCATTGTCCCGATCGCGAACACGGCGGCCAACGAGACCACGTGTTGCGCGAGGAGCATCACCATGGACACCTCGTAGGTGTCCAGACCGGTGATGTGGCGCAGCGATGCGGCCGTCGCATGCATTGCTGGATAGTCACCAATCACGACCACCTGGTTGTTCTTCTGGAACAGCAATCCGTCTTCGGTCAGTCGTTCGGTCTGCGTCCAGTGGGCGTACTCGTCGAAGAACGCTGGACCGCCCGGATACGCCAGATATTTGGGTGCCATGCTCAGCAAGCCGAGCGCGATCACGAGCAAGACTCGATCGAGATCTCGGGTGTTGCGGCGCAACAACGCCACACTCGCGGGCAACAAGAAGCAGAGCAGCGACACCCAGAACACGTCGAAATGGGTGTTGTCGCCTGGCGCCGCTCGCGAGGCAAGACTCGTCGACCAACTCAGACCAACCGCACACACGATCAGACCGATCCAGCAAAGCGCGACGAGCCGCCCCATGCCGGATCGCCCCAAACTTCGTGTGTCTCTCGCCGCCCGCCGCGACGGCCGGACGAAGCCGGTCGTCCTCACGAGCGGTTGCGCCGACGTCATGGCCAACCACTCCTCCTTGGAGCTACATCGGCAGTAACCGATCTGTCGCAACGTTTTCGAGTACCGCCTCGTAGATCTCGGCAGTCCGCTCGGCCACTTCGGCCCATGTCGGGACCGATGCCGGCACGATCGATGATCGAGTCGCCGCAGCGATTGCCGCGGCGATGCTGCTCGTGGGTTCGCTGGGCTCGACCAAGGCAAGATCGATGCCGAACGTGTCGGCGATGTCTTTGTGCGCAGGAATCGCTGAGGCGACGACCGGCCGACCGCACGCGAGGGCCTCGAGCAGCGAGATCCCTTGGGCTTCGTGGGTGGACATCGACACGACCACATCGGCCGAGACCATCAGTTCGGCCAGACGTTCCTCACTCACTCGCCCCTCGAAGATCACGGCGTCACCGAGCCCGCGTGTCTCGGCCTGGGCCTGCAGTGCCAGCCGTCGAGGCCCGTCTCCGACGATGCGAAGCACGTGCCCATCGAGATGCGTCATTGCATCGATCAGCCGATCAACGTTCTTGTACGCCTCCAGTCGTCCCGCAAACAGCACGAGCCTGCGGCCATCACGCTCAACCGTCGGCGTCGTACATGCGAAGCGACTCACGTCGATCCCGTTCGAGATCACCGAACTGATCGACGCCGCTGCGGGGAAGGCCTCGACGAATCGCTCCCGTTCGGACGCCGTCACGTGAATGATGTGATCGGCGCGTTCGACGATCTTGCGTCCGAGCCTTCGGTAGGGGACGTGCATGGCCTCCCGGATCAGCGATGCGGACGATCCATGAAAATGGGGGGTGAAGACCAGCGGTCCTCCCCAACCGAAGGCGGCCATTGCCGCAACGCTGTCGTGATAGCCGTGAACGTGAACCAGGTCGTATCGAGTCGGGCCGCCAGCGAGGTGACGCCCGAGGGCCGGAGAGAGACGAAAGTGTTCGGCATGCACCAGGGTCGGGAATCGTCGGACGAGGTGCCCCGGACGCTGCTCCATCGGTGGGAGAGACCCCTCGTGGTGAGTCAGCACCGTGACGTCATGTCCACGTCGGCTGAGCTCTTCGGCGAGCCATCCGACGTGCGTCTGGATTCCTCCGATGGACGGAGCGAACCGGTTCGTCACGAGGGCGATCGATCGGGGAATTCGACTGATCATGCCGCCTCGACCCTCTCGTCGTGTGTCGACGCCGCACGGGTCGGCATTGCGAGAGGATGGACATTGCCGGGAGAGGCCAGGTCAACTTGGCCGGATCCAAGCCCGAATCGTTCTCGCATGAGGGTCTTGAAGATCCTCCACCCATCCCGGACGACATGGAGGTGGCTTTCGCCGTAGAGCCGGTCGCTCTCGAAACTCGGCACCTCTTCGACCACCAAGCCTGCTCGCTTTGCACGAATGTTCATGAGTGTCTCCACTTCGAATCCTCCGCAATCGACGTCGAGTGCGGGGAGTACGTCTCGACGGAAACCGATGTAGCCGTAGCAGAGGTCGGTGTAGGCCGTGCCAAACCAGAGGTTCGTCCAGTGAGTGAGCACGGTGTTCCCGGTCCGACGGAGCCAGGTCAGATCGCTCGATCCGCCATCGGGGAGGTGCCGGCTGCCTTTGACGAAGTCGGCACCGCGAGCGATCGCGTCGACGTAGAGCTGGATCTCTTCACCGGTCATCGATCCGTCGGCGTCAATCATGACGATGATCGATGTCTGCGACGCCGCGAACCCGGTCTGGAGTGCGTACCCCTTTCCCGGCCGGTCGTCGTAGACGACTCGAAGATCGCGTCGAAGTGACTGCGCCACCTCGACCGTCCGGTCTTCGCTGCGACCATCCACGATCAGCACTTCACCGACGTCGTCGGGCACGCTGCCGAGCACGTACGGAAGATTCCGCTCCTCGTTGAGCGTCGGAATCACGACGGTGACGTCGCGCATTGTCCATCGCAGGGACCCGGGGTGGTCGTGACGCCATGCATCGAGGGACGCCACAGTCAACGCGCATTCGTTATTCATTTGTTCCGCCTTTGTTTCCGCCGAAATCAACCGGGAGCGTTCGCCTTGCTCTCCGCTGATGTGGCCCTTTCGGACCAGTTGGCGCCGCGCCTTGAGGCCCAGTCCCGCCTTGTCACACGACGGCAACATATGTCAAACGCACGTCATGCACTGTTCACTTTGGGACACTCAAGGCCAGACGACTCATGGCCGTAGGACTCACTACTAGGCAATCACCCACGGCTCGGCGGCTTTGGAATCGTGGTTGGCGGGACTTCGTTCGGGCGCTTCGGCGCCCGGACGAAGGTGCCTTCAATTGAACCGATGAGGTGGCGGCCTCGTCGTACACGAACCCATGGCTGCTGCGCCCCGACGACACCGAGGCGGCAGTGTCCTACGACATCATTGACTACATCATCCGCATGCTGGCTGCGCTCAGCGCCAGCCTGAGTGTGCTACTCGTACCGACGGTCGACCCGGTTCTGCGAGAACCCGAAGCGATTGACGATGCCGAATGCGTCATTGCGGTGCAGGTGGACCCGTTTCTCGAGCCTGCGACGCACGACGCGATCGCCGCTCTCCAACCTGCGCTGACCAACATCGAGTTGACGATCGCATCCGCAGGCGACATCAGTATCGAGTTCGGCGGCGAGTGGCCGATCGAAACACCGCAGCTGGGCTGGACGGCACCAGACCGCCGGCTGATTCTGATCAACCCGGACCATCCGCTCATCCATCGGCACGAGGCTCTCGTCGATGTGATCGCCCACGAGTTCGGGCACGTGTTCATCGGGCCGCACCACGTCTCCGACGGGTCTCTCCTCGACCCACATCTCGATGGTGGCGTCCAACTCAACGACGACGACCGGCAGGCGCTTGGGTCGCTCCAGTGCGGCGACACATGGTGATCAATCCCGGCGGCCGGCTCCACCGGCCGCCGGGATCGTCCAATTCAGACCATCTCGCGTCGCCGGGTCAACTTCTCGGCAGCAAGGATCAGGACACCCATCCAAAGCAGGCCGATGCCGATCCCAAGACCGGTGTTGGTCTCCCGGCCGGTGAATGCGATCGCTGCTGGTGCAGACGACGGCGGGTTGATAGCCGTCACGCCCGCAACGCTGACCCCGTCGTCGCCCCCCGAGCCGCCGCCAGCCTGGGCCCCG
Organism: Acidimicrobiales bacterium; assembly: GCA_020629635.1. Classification (GTDB taxonomy): domain Bacteria; phylum Actinomycetota; class Acidimicrobiia; order Acidimicrobiales; family SHLQ01; genus SHLQ01. The sequence continues at coordinate 140,028 of JAHDCX010000005.1, forward strand.
TCGAGATTCCCGCCCAGGATGTCCTGGTCGGGCACGGTCTCGCCGTTCGGCATCACGAGAGGCTCTCCATTTGCGTCGACTGGCTCGGAGTCTCCGAGCCCGGCGGTGTTCTCGAGGGTGCCGGCGCTGACGATGGTCACGGTGATGTCGACGGACGCCGATTCACCCGCCGCGATCGGGCCATCGATCGTGGTGACCGCATCGGAGCCGGACAGCATCCAGTCACTGTCGTTGAGCGTCATCGACGACGGCAGCGAATCGACCACTTCCACGTTGGCTGCGGCGACATCGCCCTCGTTCGTCACCGTGATCGTGAACGTCACGGCGTCGCCGACGGTGACGCTGGTCGTCTGACCATCGGCCAGTGCTTTGGCGAGCGACAGGTCGAAGATCGGCTGCCAGAACCCGAAGTCCACCGTCGAGTTCGACAGCGAATCGGCCGTGTTGGGATCAACCTCGGGCCCCGTCTCGCCGGTCGGTTCGGTGTCGTCGAGCGTCACCGGGCCGGCGAAGACGTAGCCGTCGGAACATCCGCATGCGGTGCCGTCGTTGACGTCATCGACATCATCGTCGGCGTCTGCGGACGCGGTGTCGGCAGGCATCCATCCTTCGAGCGCCCCATTCGGGTCGAAGTTCTCCGGAGCAATGCCCACGATGTAGTCGCCTGCAGGCAGGTCGCCAAACGTATATTCGCCGTCGGGGCCGGTCGTCGCGGTTGCCAGGGCGTCGTTGGCGTCGATCACGCCATCGCCGTCGAGGTCGTCGGGCTGTCCATCGCCGTCAGCGTCGACGAACAGGTGGACGACGACGCCTTCGATGGGCGCTTCTGATCCGTCGGTCGCGTTGGTTCCGTCGTTGTTGACGTCGTTCACGATTTGGCCGCCCAACGAGTAGGTCGGAGGTTCGACGGTTGCGGTGTCGTGATCGTCTTCGTCACCAGCGCTGCCGTCGATGACGTCATCGGTCATCGGGTCGTCGTTGGTGCTGTCCGCCGTGGAATCCACATCGACCACGGGAGAACCGTCGGGGTTCGTGATCGTGACCGGGGGTGTCGCCGGATCTCCATCATCATCGACGGTCGCCGTTCCGCCCGTGAGCTCGGCGGTATTGGCCAACGCCTCCAGATCGGCGCTCGGCGCAACGGTCAAGGTGACCGGAACGATGGCGTTCTCCCCTGGCGCAAGCGTGCCAGTGATCGTCAGATCGCCGTCCTGTCCATTCGCGTTCTGCGCCCACGTGTAGGGCAACGTTGCGGCGCCGGTGCTGGTTCCGGACACGTTGGCGGCCACGTCGAAGGCGTTCCACAACGCAGGATCCACGTAGTCGATCACCGTCGGGTCCGTGACATCCACGCTTCCCTGGTTGATGACTTCGACGAAGAACGTCACCTGGTCACCCTGAAGCACCGGGAAGGCCGTCGCTGGGTCGAGCGTCTTGCGGAGCGCAAGGTCCATGATCGGGATCAAGACGGCGTCGTGGTCGTCTTCATCGCCACCAGCGTTGGCGTCACCGGAGATGTCGTCGTCGACCATCGCACCGTCGGGGTCCTCACCCGCGGTGGGGCCGTCGGCGCTGCCGCCGTCGATGCCGTCGGTGGCCGAGTCGTGGTCGGTGATGGTGCCGTCCGAGGCGTCACCATTGCCCGGGTCGCCATCGTTGTCGAAGTTCGAGACTTCGGCGGTGTTGACGAGCGGTCCGTTGGCCGGGTCGAATCCGGCAGCGACTCGAACGGTCACCGGAATGACGATGGTTTCGCCGAAACCGATCGTGTCGCCGGGGGTCACCGGAGCGATCGTGGCGACGGGATTGGCCGGATCGGTGGCGCTCCAGCCGAAGGCAAAGGCCGAGGCTGCCGTCGATGAGGCGTCGACCGCGCCGCCCGGATTGAGCGTCGCATCGAAGCCAGACCACAGTGTCGGATCCAGATGGTCCGTGATCTCGACCATCTCAACTGGGGCCGCCTGGTTGGTGACGGTGAGGTGCATCGTGACGGTGCCGTCCGGCAGCAGCGGAGAGTCCATCGAGGCCAGGGTCTTGGTGAGCGCGAGGTCGTACGGCGAGACGACAGCGATGTCGTGATCGTCTTCGTCTCCCTCGACGTCATCCCCGTCGGCGACGAACTGGTCGACGACGTCGTCGTCGTTGTCCGAGTCCGGCGTCGAGTCCAGATCGACGACGAACGGACCCGGGGTGTCGGACAGGATCGCGTTGTCGTCGAAGCTCGAGATCTCGGCGGCGTTGGTGAAGGGCGCCTGGCCGAGGTCGGTCATCTGATAGACGACTGCGAAGGTCACCGAGTCGCCCGCCGAGATCGGTCCGGCGATGTCGAACGTCGGATTGTTGTCGACGACTCCGGTCGTCGAATTCGCCGTCCATGCCGCCGCAGTGGCGGTCGCGTCATAGGTGAGACCTGCCGGGGCATACTCGGTCACTGCGACGTGATGGACGTCGCTGTTTCCCTGGTTCGTGACGGTGATCTCGAACGACGCGGTGGGCGGCGTGACCGACCAGTCCATCGCGGGTGTGGCCGCAACCTTGACGAGTTCGAGGTCATAGACGGGCACGACAGCCGAATCATGGTCGTCCTCGTCGCCGGGAGCGTCCGCATCCAACGCGTCACCGGTGATGTCGTCGTCGACCATGTTCGCGTCCGGGTCCTCGCCGTCGCCGGTGGCGTCGGTGTCGTCCGGCGTCGAATCGACGTCCGCGAGCGGACCGCTCGACGGGTTGTTTGCATTGTCCGGATCAGAGTCGCCGTTGGACGGGTCGCCGTCGGAGTCGAAGTACGAGATCTCCGCAGTGTTGATCAGGTCACCTGCGGACAGCGACTTCACGGTGAGCACAACCGGGATCTGCAGCGTGTCTCCGTCGTCGAAGCGGCCATCGATGCTCGCGACCGGCTTGGCCGGATCGGTGACGTCCCAGGTGAACGGAAGACCGGCGCCGGTACCCGTGCCCGCGGTGTTGCCGTCAGGGTTGTCGGCGACATCGAAGGTCCACACGGCCGTGTCGACGTAGTCGGTGATGTCGAAGTCCTCGACCGGATCGCCCTGGTTGGTGACTTCGATGACAAACGGCACGGTCGTCGTACCGTCGGTGATCCAGTCGGCGCCCGGCGTGAAGGCCGGATCGATGGTCTTGGTCAGTGCGAGGTCGTACTCGCATTCGACCATGACGGTGACGTCGTTCGAGCGAATCGGCAGCAGGATCTGATCGACCCGGGCGCCAAAGGTGTTCGTCCAATGATCACCACACGTCGAGTCCTCGCTGTCGAGGGTGAGGCGGAGTTCCATCGTGGCGCCGGGAGCGACCGGTCCATCGATCTTCGAGTACGTGGCCGTCACCTTGTCCGCCGTCGCGGGGCAGGTTCCGGTGCCGATGACCGGTGTCGTGTCGCCAGGGTTGGCGCACCACGTGTTCGGTGCCGCACCGTCGACCGAGACGAGCGGGTCTCGACTGATGGTCAGCGGAAGGTCGCCGGAGACGAGCGTCACGAGACCCGGAGCGTTGGAGACGCCGGCCATCGACACGTAGGCGAGGGTGCCGGTGTAGTCCGACTCGGGGGTGCGACCATCGCCGAGCGTCGAGGGCGATCCGCCCTGGATGTTGGTGCCCGACGCCGGCTCCGCCGCATCAGCGTTGTGCGGGAAGACGTCGATCACCTGAATGTCGGTGAACTCGGTGTTGCCTTCGTTCGTGAGGCTGAGCACGAACGACATGTTGTCGTCGTGACCGATGGTCGAGCACCGGCCGTCCCAGCCAGCCGGCATGGGCTCGATCGTCGGGTGCGAATCACAGGCTCCGTCGAGCGTGTCGACGTTCTTCAGGATTGCTCCCTCGTCGGCGGGCAACGGCATGTACGACGAGGCGCTGTTGGCCTTCGCCTTGGCTGCGGCTCCGATGGTGCCGTCAAAGTCCGTTCCGTCCCAAGGGCCGAGGCCGTCACTGCGAATGGTCGCGGTGTTGGTGATCTGCGTTGGGTAGGAGGGGTTGGCAATCGCATTCTGGACGCGGACCTCGATGATCAGCTCGTCTTCCCATCCGCCCGGAAGACCCGGCGGAAGATCGGCGTCGGAGTCCACCGTCGGGTTGGGCTCGGAGAACTGGCAACGCAGCACGGTGCCGACCAGTGCACAACCGGTGCCCGTGGCCGGCTGCTGCACGACACGGACGAACTCGTAGTTGACGGGGATTGGGTCCTCGAGCCGCACGTTGGTGAGCGCTTCGAGACTCGACCCGATGATCGACGGGCGGATGCGGAACTGCACGAGCTCGCCGTTGTCCTTCACGTCGGTGAGTCCGTCGACGTTCTCTTTCACAAGCCCCAACTCGGCGCCCACGATGAAGATCATCGCACCAGACGACATGTACCAACCGTCGAGCTGCCGTGGCTCCGGGCCCGGCCGGCTGATCCCGGTGTGGCCAGAGCCGTTGTCCCAATCCACGAGGTCGGTTGCCTCATCGAAGGAATCCACGCCGTCGTCCTTGTACTGGTGGTTACACCAGCCCGTCGTCGTCGCGAGATCGTTCCAGGCGGCCGGGTCTGTGTTGGGATCGGCGGTCGTTGGCAGCCGAGTCCACGACCACTGGCCCCAGGGCAGGCAATGCGTGGGAGCGGCACCGATGTAGGGGACCATGTCCGACGCACCCGTGACCGGATCGACATCGCCGAACGTGTGCGAGGCCAACGCCATCAACTCCGAATCATTGTTGCTGACCCCGACATCGCTACGAACCTTGGCTTGGAACCAGACACGGAACCCGTGCCGGTTGTCGTAGTCGTTCGGGCCGTCGGCCCACGAGAACCGTTGCGTGATCCGCACACGAGCCTTCGTGATCCCTTCGTACTCGCGGTCGCCATCAGCGTCAAACGTCGCCGCCAAGGCTGCTGCATCACTCGCATCAACCCAGCCCGACGGACCCGCATCCGCGTTGTCACACGTCAACCCGTCATGCTCCACACCGAACGACGAACCCGAGTGATAGTGCACCGGCGCATCCGTGAACTCCACGGTGAACGAGTAGGGGCCAACGTCGCCGCCGAACGCACTCTGCTGTCCTGCGTGATAGTCGCCGGTCGCACCTTGGGCCTCACCCGTGACCACATGAGCCAACGGACCCGCATTCGACGGCGTCGTATAGCCACCAGTCACCTGATGTGGGCGCTGTGTGTTCACCGCGCCGGCGATCTTCGTCACCGGAATCGCCGCCGGCATCTCGGTCAACACATAGTGCGCCGGATCGAACGCGAAACATCCTGAGATCGGAGCGTCGTACAACGAAGTGAGCGCAGTGGAGTTCGTCGCCACCGTGCCGGCAATCGTCACCGTTGCACCGCGGGGCGTCCGACCGAGCCGATCCACCATCGGCGCACCGTCAAAGGCGTATGCGTTGTACGCAAGGTCCTGACCCGGCAAGGCGAGGAGGCCGCCCTCGGCCACATCACGGGAATCGAAACCGACACGCGGGGACCCGAACGCCCCTGTCTCGATCAGCTGCAGTGGACCGGGCCGGAAGTTGATGTCGTGGCTGATCGATGCCCCCGGCGATCCCCCAGAAGCAGACGTGCCGAAGAACATGCCTCGGGTGTTGTTCGCCGGCGGGTTCCCACCCTCCGTTGCGATCTCCGGCGTCGTCCCCGTGCTACCCGCGATCTGGTCGGGTGCCACATCGGCCTCGTCGGTGATCGTCACCGACTCGTCCTGCGGCGTCAACGCATTCCAGAAGGCCGCCGAACCATTCGCCACGTTGTCCGCATCGTCGAGACCGGTCTGCACGTCGGCCGCAGAGATCCACATCGCGACCTGGCCGGTTACGACGTACACACCCTTGCGCTTCTCGCCATCGTTGAACAGGCGCTCCACACCCTCGTTCGGCGTCACCCCGTCAGCCATCGTGGCCGGATAGGTCAACGTGTCATGGCCGGTGACCGTCAACGTCCGGAAGGGATACCCCGGCGTCGTGTTCGGTGTGCCACACGCCCACGTGCCAACCGTGATCGGCCACTCATCCGAGCTGGCGTCATCGAACGAGCCACACACGTTGCGGCTGATCCCTGCCGACGTCATGTGGGCCGCCGACGCGAACTCTGCGGTTGCGGGAAAGCCCCAGGCGTGATCGTTGATCGTGAGCGGTACGGCAGCGTTGATCGGTCCCATGCCGGTCATCGCCGGCCCGTTCACCGAGTAGTCGATCAACCCGACCGGGAACACCCCGATGTAGCCCTCCACACCTTCATGCATGAACGGGCCGTACGTCGTCGCCTCGCCCTTGATCCAATCCGCGACCGGCGCTTCCGAGACGGTGAGGAGCTGGTCGAGCCCGTCGGTGACACCGGTTGCGTCGGCCGCCGTCGTGAGCGTGGCCGCGACGTCGAAGGTCTTCGAGTCGTTCTCGAACCCGATCGACGCGACGGGACGGATCGCGCCGTTGCTGCCCTCGACCTGGTCGCCGAGGTGACATTCGAGCGTTTGCGGGTTCGGGTACGACGAGAGCGTGGCGTCGCAGCCGGCGACCATGCCGGTCGAGTCCGGCTCCCACTGGGAGTGTGCAGGGAGGACGACGGTCAGCACGACCGCCTCGGCGGCCTCCTCGTTGATGTTCCAATCGATCCGCAGCGCGTAGGTGTCGTACGTCTTGACGACGTTGTTCTGCGCGCCGGCGTCGAGTCCGGGTGTGTGGGGCTCGGGCTCGGCGCCGGTCGCCGTCACCGATCCGGCCGGGTCGGTGTCGAACGCGCCGGTGTTGCCGGTCTCGGTTCCGTCGTAGAGGACGGTGATGAGCACCTCGTTCTGCGAGGCGCCGGCCGCCAAGGACAGCGGGGCGAGCACGGTTGCGACGAGACACAACACGACAAACGAGCCGAGCTGTCGCCAGCTCCGAGAACGAACTTCTGTGACCTCGTTCGAGGTACGACCAACCATTGCGGCCATTGCGGGACCACCTTCACTAGGGCGCGGGACCCACATCCATCGGCCGCGACGTTCGTGAAGATGAGAAAAACTTTGGCCGACCGGGCAATTTCACCCAGACCGGGTCGCTCGCCTCAGAGCAGGAGGCTCTGCTCCCACGGGTAGGTGGTCAGCACCTCGCACCCGTCGTCGGTGACGAGCACCTGTTGCTCGAGCTTGACGCCGTCGCGCTCGCCGACCGCACCGATGTAGCTCTCGATGCACAGCACCATGCCGGCGGCGAGTTCGTCGTCGTAGCGGTTCTCGCCACGGAAGACGTGGTCGATGCGGGGGTACTCGTCGCACATGCCCACGGCGTGAACAACACACGTGTACGCCTGCTCGTGGAACGCTTCGGGCGTGACGAAGGCCTTCTGTTGGAACTCGCGCAGGGTGATGCCGGGTGCGACGAGGCCGATGTTGTGCTCGACCTCGGCGACGGCGAGCGAGTACAGCTCACGCTGACGTCTGGTGGGTGTCCCGGGCCCGCAGAAAAGCGTGCGCGACACGTCAGCGAAATAGCCACCCGGTCCGACCATGTCGGTGTCGAAGGCGACGAGGTCGCCCGCCTCGACGCGGCGGTCGGTCGCCTCCTGGAGCCACGGGTTCGTTCGAGGCCCCGATGCCAGCATGCGCCCGTCATGCCAGTCGCCGTCGTTGCCCATGTTCGTCTGGACGAGCAACGCGAACAGCTCGTTCTCCGTGACACCGGGACGAAGCGCCGCAGCGACTCGGCCGATCGCGTGCTCAGCCACCTCGACCGCCCAGCGAATGCACGTGATCTCGTCTTCGGACTTGATGAGGCGGGCCCGCTCCGTCACCGGCATGCCGTCGACCACGTCGACACCGCGATCGAGAAGTGCCCGGGTCACCGACGGGTTGATGTACTCGAGCCCGACTCGGCGACGGGTCGCACCGATCTCGTCGAGGTACCGCACGATGTCGTCGGCGAGCGCCACCGACGCATCCTCCATCACCTCTCCCCCGTCGAAGTAGCTGAGGGCGCGTGCCGGGCGGGTCTCGTCGACTCCGCTGATGTCGCCATAGGCGCCGTGCGCGATGGTCGGCCCGTCGGCGGCAAAGAAGATGTAGGTGGTCGGCGTGCGCGACTGGAACAGCATGTAGCTGCGGTAGTCGAGCGCGTACCGGAGCGACACGGGGTTGTGGATCAGCACCATGTCGAGCTCGCGCTCGATGAGTTGTTGGCGGAGCCGGCCGGTCCGGTAGGCGTGGAGGCGATCGTGGTCGACGTGCGGCCGCTCGGTCTCGAGACGCACCGGGGGGAGAGCGCTCATGACCTCACATGATGTCAGTAGTAGTAGACGACGTCATCCTCGCGACGACGCCCTGCGCCGAGGAAGCCGCCACCAACAGCCATCAACACGATGGCGGCCAGCACCGCGGGGAACGCCTCGCGGCCGGTCAGCGCCAGACCCGGGCTGGTCGTGATCCGAAGCTGCACTCGATCGTGGTCGTCCTCGTCGGTTCCGGCACGGCCGTCGCCAGCCGTGTCGTCGTCGGTGTCGAACCGATCGGCGTTGGAGGAATCGGGTGTGGAGTCGACGTCGGGCAACGCCGCGCCGTTGGGCATGAGGATCGAGGCGCCGTTGACGTCGACCGGGTTCACGTCCGCGATCTCCGCGAAGTTGTCGATCGCGGGCGGCGCATCGCTGTCGACCCGGAACGTGATGTCGACGGTGGTCGTCTCGCCGGCGGCGACCGTGTCTGGCAGCGTGATCCGTGCCGTGCCGTCGCCGTTGTTCGTCCAGTCCGGGTCGGTGAGGGTCAGACCCTCCGGCAGGTAGTTGACGATCTCGATGTCGTCGGCGTCGACCGTGCCCTGATTGGTCACGGTGATCCGGAACGTGACCGTGTCGCCGGTCTCGACCTGTGCGGAGTTCGAGCCATCGTCGAGTTGGATCACGAGCGCCAGATCGAGCTCGGGCTGCCAGAAGCCGAAGTCAACCGTCAGGTTCTCCTGGTCGTCGGCGGTCACCGCGTCGTTGTCCGGTTCTTCTCCCGTCGGTTCTCCATCGCCCAAGCTGATCGGCCCGGACCACACGTGTCCGTGGGGTCCCGGTGCCCCGTTGTCGTCGAGGTCGACGTCGGTGTTCGGATCGGTCTCGGTCGGATCTGACGACAGCCACCCGAAGAGCGGACCGCTCTCCGCCCACTCGCTCGGTGGGATGCCGACGACGTAGGTGCCGATCGGGAGGTCGTCAAAGAGGTAGTAGCCGTTCGCGTCGGTCTCGACGGACTCGACGGCGTCGTCCGCGTCGACGACGCCGTCGTTGTTCGTGTCGTCGGGTTGACCGTCGCCGTCGGTGTCTGCGTACAGGTTCACCGTGACTCCGGCGATCCCGGACTCGCCGGCATCGATCTGACCGTCGTTGTCGAGGTCTGCCCAGACCTGGTTGCCGATGCTGTGGACCGGGATCATCGTGACGACGACCTCGGTGTCGTGGTCGTCTTCGTCATCGGGGGTGGCGATCGGGTCACCGGATCCGTCGACGTCGTGATCGATGTCGTTGTGGCTGTTGCGCGGGTCGGTCGGGTCGACGCCGACGGTCTGGTCGATCGGGTCGTCGATCAACGTCGAGTCGGGGGTCGAGTCTCGATCGAGCAGATCGTCGCCGCCCGGCCCGTCGAGCATCTGGGAGATCTCGGCGCCGTTCACGTACGCAGCTCGGTTCGGGTCGGTGATCGCGAAGACGACGTCGAACGTGATCTCTTCACCGGGCTCGAGGACATCGATCCCGACGACGTGGTCTGGCCCCGACGGACCGAGGTCGGTGATCGTTGGCGCAGCGCCGAAGAGCCCGTCGACCGACGTCGTGCCGGCGATCGACTGAACGGTGAGACCGGTGGGCACCGCGTCGGTGATCTCGATGTCGTGGACGGCGATGGCGCCCTGATTCTTGACGGTGATGTCGAAGGAGATCGTGGGGAGCGTGCCGCTCGTGTCGATGAGGTAGGGCTGGCCGGCGCTGCGGGTCTTGATCAACGCGAGGTCGGCGATGGGCAGGGTTGCGATGTCGTGGTCGTCTTCGTCGCCGCCAGCGATTCCGTCCCCGGAGATCTCGTCGTCCACGAGCGCCTGGCCGTTGGTCTCGCCGGCGTTCGACCCATCGGTGGCGTCTGCGGTCGAGTCGACGTCGGCGAGTGGAGTGCCGTTGCTCGTTGGCGTGTCGGAGTCGCCGTTCGCTTCGATCGCATCGATGTCCCATTCGGAGATCTCGGCTCGGTTCTCGACCTCGGTGATGCCGGCGGCGAGCGGTGCCGCGATGCGCAGCGTGATGGGCACGACCACGGTCTCTCCGGCGAACAGCGAGAGGCTTGGGTGGGGCGAGGTCTGACCGACGCTCGCCTCGACCGGCGGGTCGGTCAGTGCCGCTCCGCGGATCTCGACGGCCGGTGCCGTTGGATCGGTCCCGTCCCAGCGGTACACGAAGGCGTTGGCTGCGGTCCCTCCCGCGACGGGGGTGAAGGTGGTCGCGTTGAGCGCCGCGTCGAAGGGTTCGAAGAGCGTCGGATCGATGTAGTCGGTCACGGCGATGTACTCGACCGGGCCGATCCCCTGGTTCGTGACGGTGAGCTCGAAGGTGACCGTTCCTTTCGAGGCATCGGTGGAGTCGATCGTCTTTGCGAGCGCGAGGTCGTGTTCGATCGAGAACCCGGCGTCGTAGGAGTGGTTGACCTCGCCGACATCGAGCGGTGTCGTCGTGATCGTTCGCGTGCCCGGCGCCATGTCCGAGTCGACTCGATCGGTCGCGTCCTGCGTTGCGTCCTGTCCGGTCGGGAAGAGGTCACCGGGGGTCACGCCGGCGGGCAGGTTGGTGGCGGCGCTTGCGTCGATGGTGATCGTGTAGGACTCGCCGTGGGTCAGGCCATCGGCAGAGGTGGCTTCCCACCGACCGTCGGGGCCCGTCGTGACCTGGATCGGTCCGGACAACGAACCTCCGGTGATGGTGATGACGACATTGCCGAGCGGGTGCTCTCCAGGGTCCTGGATCCCGTCATTGTCGAGGTCGAGCCAGACGTAGTCGCCGAGCGCGACCGGGATGAAGCAGCCTTCGACGTCGCCGATGCCGGCAGCCTTGCCTGCCTGCCCGAAGCCGGAACCGACATAGAGGTCGTAGCCCGCCACGCCTTCGCCGGTCTGGGTGTCGAGCCAACCGAGTCCGCCTGCGCCGAACGACGTGAGCGGGTCCATGGCGGAGAAAACGATCTCGTCGCTGAAGGGTCGTGCGTAGAGGCCGCCGTGGGACGTCTCGTTGTGCTGTCCAGTGAAACCACCGGTGATGTCGTAGGAGTCGTCGCCGTACCATTCGGCCGCCGCGTACGGTCCGCCGTGGAAGTCGAAGTCGGTCGGGACGGCGCCGATGGGGTTGGGGAAGCGGGCGGTCGAGTCGCAGCCCGCCTCGCCTTCGACGGCGAGGTTCGGGTTGGCGGGGTCGCCGCCCACGTTGCAGACGTGGAGGATCTCTCCGGCCGTCCAGTATTGGTAGAGCTCGGTGTCGGGTGAGTCCGGGCCGTAGTTCTTGTTGCCTTGCATGTGGCCATGCCGGTCGACGAAGCCGAGGACGAGGCTTCCGTCGTCGAGGACTTCGATGTCGGAGAGGATCGGCTGACTGTCGTGGATCAGGACGAACTCGTCGGAGAACGACGGGTCGTGCACGACTTCGGGCGGGAAGGCGTCGTCCCATGGCAGGAAGCTGCCGTTCGGATTGCACACGTTGGTGCCGCCGCAGCCGTGGGCGTAGCTCATGGGCACCGAGACGACGGGGCTGGCGTTGGCGCCACCGCCGATTGGGACCGGTACGACGTGTGCTTCGAGATGTGGGTGCGGGAAGGTGTCGCGCGGAATCGCCGAGTTCTGTCCAGTACAGATGACGCCGACGTAGGCGGTGGCTTCGTCGATCGCGGTGACGCCGAAGATGGTGTAGTCGTCGGGGTTGGCGGTATCGGCACAACCGGGGTTCGTGACGGGTACGGAGCGGACGAAGGTGGGGTCGGCTCCTCCGGGAACGCCGGTGGCGTCGTAGACCATGAGCGAGCGGCCACCGGGCCCGGTGTCGAGATTCGTGGCGAGGAGGTATCGGCCGCTGGGCGTGACGTCGATGTCGCCGATGCCGCGCTTGCCGACGAGGCCGTAGGCCTCGCTGTCGTAGGCCGGGTCGTCGGCTTCGCCGAGGTCACGGGTGATGTCGGCCCCGAAGGACGGGGGTGAACCGGCGAGCGTGTCGAGCGAGACCGACGACCAGACGCCGGTCGGATAGGTCGCCCAATAGAGCCCGTCGATGCCCTCGGCCCCAAGACCGCTGTGTCGCCGAAGGAACGACGACGAGTAGAGGATCGAGTTCCATTCGTCGTAGGCCAGGCCCCACACCGATCCGAGTTGGCCTTCGGCGGGGCCGTTCTTCGTGCCGAACTTCTCGACAGAGCCCGACCGGTCGTAGTTGAGTCCGACCACGACATCTTGTGCGAGTCCGGCGGTGTAGACGCCCTCGACGAAGCACGTGGCGAACAGCTTGCCGTCGGCGACGTTGGGGTTGTCCGCGAAGCCGGTGCCGGTCGTCGGGCATTCTGACGGCGGGATCACACCGAAGTCGAGTTTGGTGCTTCCGGCGGCGGCGAAGACAACCGACGACGACGAGTTGGGTCCGTCGAATGTCTCGGTCCATCCGTCGGCGAGGTCACCCGACGCGAGCGAGAACTCGACGCGGAACTCGTGTCCGACGAGGGAGGTGACGTCGGCCGACCAGGTGACGCCTCCGGCGGCGGACGAGATGACGGCGGCGACGCTCGCCCCTGCACTGTCGTGCACGGTGACCGTGATACCTGCCGGCGGGTAGAGCGGGTCGGTGTCGGCGAACGTCTCGCCGGCATCGATCGTGCCGTCTCGGTCGAAGTCGACGAAGAGCGTGCCGCTGAGCGGTGCATCGCCGGGGGCGCCGACGGCGGTCGATCCGCCGGGAAGCACGAGTGTGGCGGCGATGAGCGCGAGCGAAGCCCAAACCGAGAGCAAGCGTCGAAGCAGTTGTGCCATGGCGGGACTCCAAGACGACCGATGAACGCGGTTCCATCGGCGCCTGGGCACTGACCATGAGGGCCGCGACGTATCCACGTTGGCCCCAACAAACTCTTGACTCAGTCCAGAATTGGTCTAGGGTGCTGTTCGTGGACGACAACGGTGTCGAGCATCAGCTGCGCGACCGTGGCCTTCAGGTCACGGCGCAGCGACTGGCGGTCATGGAGGCCGTCTCTGCTCACCCGCACGCCACGGCCGAAGAACTCACCGAGGACGTGCGCTCCCGCATCGGGTCGATCTCGAAGCAAGCGGTGTACGACACCCTCGGCGTGTTCGTCGAGAACAACCTGATCCGACGCATCCAACCGAGCGGCTCCGTCGCCCGGTACGAGGATCGTGTCGGAGACAATCATCACCACCTCGTCTGTCGAGGGTGTGGGATCGTCTTCGACGTCGACTGTGCGGTGGGCGATACGCCCTGCCTCATCGCCGACGACGATCACGGGTTCGAGATCGACGAGGCCGAGGTCGTCTACTGGGGGCGCTGCCCCACCTGCCGGACCGGCTGACCGGCACCCAACCCTTCAACTTTGCAAACACACGACATCAGGAGTCACAACACATGGACGAAGCAACCTGCCCGTTCCACCAGAACGAGGTGGGCTCGGCGGCCAACCAGAAGTGGTGGCCGAACCAGCTCAATCTGAACATCCTCAACGAGAACCATCCGGCAAATGACCCGATGGACGAAGGCTTCGACTACGCAGCCGAGTTCGCGACGCTCGACTACGACGCCCTCAAGGCCGACCTGCACGCGCTGATGACCGACAGCCAGGAGTGGTGGCCCGCCGACTACGGCCACTACGGCCCGTTCTTCATCCGCATGACGTGGCACGCCGCCGGCACCTACCGCACCCACGACGGTCGCGGCGGTGGTGGCACCGGCCAGCAGCGCTTCGCTCCGCTCAACAGCTGGCCCGACAACGGCAACCTCGACAAGGCCCGTGCCCTGCTCGAGCCGATCAAGAAGAAGTACGGCCGCAAGATCAGCTGGGCCGACCTCCTGATCCTCACCGGCAACGTCGCCCTCGAATCGATGGGCTTCAAGACCTTCGGCTTCGCCGGCGGCCGCCCCGACGTGTGGGCGCCCGAAGAGGTCTATTGGGGTCCGGAGACCGGCTGGCTCGACGACGAGCGCTACAGCGGCGACCGTGAGCTCATGGAGCCGCTCGGCGCCGTCCAGATGGGTCTCATCTACGTGAACCCGGAAGGCCCCAACGCCAACCCGGATCCGGTTGCCTCGGGTCGTGACGTCCGCGAGACGTTCCGCCGCATGGCGATGAACGACGAAGAGACCGTTGCGCTCGTCGCCGGTGGTCACGCCTTCGGCAAGATGCACGGCGCTGGCCCCGAGCCCATGGTCGGCCCGGAGCCCGAGGGTGCCCCGATGGAGCAGCAGCTCCTCGGTTGGAAGAACGACTTCGAGTCCGGTGTCGGCGTGCACGCCACCACCTCGGGCTTCGAGGGCGCATGGAACTCCACGCCGACCCAGTGGGACAACAACTACCTCGAGACCCTGATGGACAACGACTGGGAGCTCACCGAGAGCCCGGCCGGTCACAAGCAGTGGACCGCTCCGGCGCTCGAGGGCACCGTGCCCGACGCTGGCGGCCGTGAGGGCGTCATGCATGCACCGGTGATGACCACCGCGGACATGTCCATGAAGATGGACCCGATCTACAACGAGATCAGCACGAAGTTCCGCAACGACCAGTCGCTGCTCGACGACGCGTTCGCTCGTGCGTGGTTCAAGTTGACGCACCGCGACATGGGCCCGAAGGTCCGCTACCTCGGTCCCGAGGTCCCCGAAGAGGAGCTCATCTGGCAGGATCCGGTTCCGGCCGGTACCGAGCTGAGCGCCGATCAGATCGCCGCTGCCAAGGAAGCGATCATGGCAACGGGCCTCGGCATCACGGACCTCGTGAGCGCGGCGTGGGCTTCGGCCTCGACGTATCGCCAGTCGGACATGCGTGGTGGCGCCAATGGCGGCCGCATTGCCCTCTCCCCGCAGAAGGAATGGGAGGCCAACAATCCGGCCGAGCTCGCACAGGTGCTCTCCGCCCTCGAAGGTGTGAAGTCGAGCCTCGGCTTCGACGTCTCGATGGCTGACCTCATCGTCCTCGGTGGCACCGCCGCCGTCGAAGCTGCAGCCGCCGCCGGTGGCGTGCAGGTCGGGGTCGACGTGAGCACGGGTCGTGGCGACGCCACCCAGGCCCAGACCGACGAGGAGTCCTTCGCCTGGCTCGAGCCCAAGTGGGACGGCTTCCGCAATTACCTCGGCAAGGGCAACGCCCACGTCGCCGAGCACCTGCTCGTCGACAAGGCGCAGCTCCTCGGCCTCAGCGCTCCGGAGATGGCCGTGCTCGTCGCCGGCCTTCGTGTCCTCGGTGTGAGCACCGACGGCCACGGTGTGCTGACCGATCGGGTCGGCACGCTCAGCAACGACTTCTTCGTCAACCTCCTCGACATCGGCACCGCCTGGAGCGAGTCGTCGAGCAGCGAGGGCATCTTCGAAGGTGTCGACCGGGCGACCGGCGAAGCCAAGTGGACGGGTACCCGCAACGACCTCGTGTTCGGTTCGAACTCGATCCTGCGGGCAATCGCCGACGTCTACGCAGCCGACGATGCGGGCGACAAGTTCGTCGCCGACTTCGCCGCTGCCTGGGCCAAGGTGATGGACGCGGATCGTTTCGATCTCGCCTGATCCACACGCTGCCGGCAACGGCTCCTGAAGGGTTGCACACGCCCCTCGCACCTCCGGGTGCGGGGGGCGTTGCGCGTCCCATCACTTCGGGGTCAGACACCAACGTGACGGGTCAGCCAATGGTTGTTGGCTTTATCCCGGTTCAGTGGAAGAGGGCCGTCATGATCTCGGGACGCCAGTCACCCGGTCCGCGGCGGGCACCCATTTCGTCGTTGAGGGTGAAGTAGGCCCATCCCGCGTCGTGGGCTTCGGCGGCTTGGCGAACGGTGCGGGTCCAGGCGGTCCGTGACGCGGGGTCGGTCGGGTCGCCGTCGACCGAGAGCGTGCCGAACTCGCCGATGTAGAGGCCGACGCCACGAGCTGCGGCCCACGCTGCGGCACCGCCGATGAGGTTCTCGATGGCGTCGGCGTTGGTGACGATCAGCTCGTCGCAGCGATCGCCGGTGCACAGGGCCAAGCGATCGATCCGAACCGTCGTTGCGCCCGAGACCGCCTGGATGGCGAGCCGCTCGACGTCTCCGCACGAAGTGAGATCCACTGTCGCTTCCGCCGTCGTGGGCAGGTCGATGATCTGCGCGTTCGGAAGGTCGAAGTTGCAGAGAATGACGGCATCGAGGGCACGGTCCAGCTCGATCATCAGGCGGTCATGCGGTCGCGGCTGATCGGCTCCGAGGGCAAGAGCTGTCCAGTCTTCGTCGAAGCGGACCGTCATCGCGGGACGACCCGTGTCGGTCGTCGGGGTTCGCTCGGTCCCCCACGACAGGTCGACCCAGTCGTGGGCCAGGGCGGCGTCGTCGGGGTTCCAGACGATACCGGTCGGTGGCAACGGGTCGACCCAGACGGCGCCCTGGTGGGTGAAATCCGCCGGGTCGTAGGTGTGGATTGTGGCGACGATGTTCGGATCGGCAGGGAGCTCGAGGTCGGGGAGACGGCTGGCGTGGTTGTAGCTGACCGGTCCGATGATGATGGTGCGCTCCGGGTTGGTCTGGCGGATGCGGCGGACGGCGTCGGCGGCGAGTTCGTTCCAGAGGTCGGGGCGCTCGTCGAAGACGCCGACAGGTTCGTTGAGCAGTTCGAAGACGACGTCGTGTGGTTCTTCGCGATACCGATCGGCGAGCTGGTCCCAGATGGCGAAGAAGTGGTCTCGTTCGCCGATCGGGTCGGCGTCGAGCTCTTCGAAGAAGTGCACGTCGAGCACGATCGCCAGTCCGTTGGCTCGGGCCAGGCGGACGAGCTCGTCGACTTCTCCGGCGAATGCGGGATCGATGGTGTGCTCGGGCGCCGGACCAGTGTGTGCGCTCCACCGGATCGGGACCCGGACGTGGTCGAATCCCTGTGCCGCGATGTCGGCGAAGTCCGAGGCCAGGATCGGCGCACCCCACTCCCCCCGAGGTGCGACTTCGAAGTCTCCCGCGATGTTCATGCCGCGGCGCAGCCTCGGCTGATCGACCCCGGGCGAGGGCGGCTGCGTGGGCGTTCGGTCGGCGATGCCCGGCGCAAGGTCTGCGGTCGGCTCGGCGGCGAGCGCCACCCCGCCGGGCGCCATGGTGGTCGTGTCCGGCGTGGTTGCCGGAACCGGGTCGGGCGACGTGCTCTCGAGTTGGGTGGGAGCGGACTCTCCATCGAGAAGGAGCGGTGCACCGGCGAGTCCGAGGAGGACCACGAGGGCAAGATTCTGGAACGCGGAGCTCATGGGTTCGACGGTACGGATGCGAGACCCACCCAACCGGACGTCAACCGGACGACGTCCCGACGATTGCGGCGAATCAGGGAGTCAGCCATGACCCGAAATCGGAGTCCGGTACGGGGCACGAACCCGACGAACGCGGCCCCGGTTTGAGTCCCCAACCAGGCCAAGAAAATTGTTTGCACGTGCGCCCAGGCCTGTTTGAGGGGCAGCATTCCTTGTTGACCAGCTACCTGCAGCCCTCCGTGAACGACGAGAACCCCCGGACACTGCGGAGAAGTGTCGGCCTCCGCAGTGCCGGAAGGTCACGTCGTCTTTGGAATCAGTTCTTGCGGCATCGAGCGCTCGGCGACGCCGATGCCGACGATCGCTAGCGGCTCCTGCGTGCTCGAATTGCCGAGGCGATGAGAACAACCGATACGGAAGCCCGGATCCGCCGACGACTTGGCGAGCGAACTGGTTGGTCGCTCGTCCCAGGTGGTGCCGTGACTGGCGAGGGCTGCTGAGCGCCCGCACTACCAAGGTTGAGGGCAAATCCGATCACGGTCGCCGCGAGGGCAACGAATGCAACCGAAAGACTCGACCGCCCCGTGAGCGCCAGCGCTGGCGGACTCGCAGTGACCGAGTTGTTCGCTGCGGAGCTCGTGAGGACTCCAGCGTCAATGTCTGGATTGTCCTCACCCGCACCCAACGTGATCACATCAGTCCGACCCGTCGCCGGGTTCGCATCAGAATCGGCAGCATCATCGCCCCCCGCATCCTGAACCGTGAAACTCGACCCCGTCGGAGCCACAAACTCCACGATGTAATCATCAGCCGCAAGATCAGTGAACTCGTAGAACCCACTGCCATCCGTCGTCGTCGTATCAATCAACGTGCCCATGTCATCAAGAAGATTCACCGTCACACCAGACACACCCAACTCACCCGAATCCTGAACACCATCACCATCGGTATCGCTGAACACCGTGTCACCCAACGACCCCAAAGCCGGAGGCGTCGGAACAATGCCAGCGTCAATGTCTGGATTGTCCTCACCCGCACCCAACGTGATCACATCAGTCC
>JAHDCX010000005.1:158624-159754 GCA_020629635.1 Acidimicrobiales bacterium
CCTGAACACCATCACCATCGGTATCGCTGAACACCGTGTCACCCAACGACCCCAACGGTTCTTCGAACGGCTCCGCGGCCATTCCGAAGAACTTGACGTCGGCCTCGCCATCGTTGTTGACACGGAACCCGTAGATCGGTTCCGTCACGCCGAAGACTTCGATGTCCACGACAGAGAACCACATCGACTGGGAGGTGTTGTTCGGAGGGCGATAGCCGGTGTTCCAACCGTAGTCGGCGTCGAACTGCGGCGTGTCTGACCCTGCGATGACGTTGCCGCTCGCATTGAGCGGCAACAGCTCGAAGAAGGTGTTTCCGTTCCGCTCCTGGACCAGAAGGTAGTCGTCGTTGTCGTACGGCTCATCGAACGTGATGTCGAAATCCCATGCCGAGGTCATGTCCGGATTCGTGCCCGAGTAGCCGACGTCGAGGTAGTCGATCAGGTTCTGGTTGTTCAAGGCGTCCTCGATCGCCGCATCGAATGCTGTTTGTCCATCCTGGTCGTAGTCCGTAATCGTGAAGCCACCGGCACCATCGGTGACAATCGCTGCGATGCCCTGACCTGGGTCGGCGTTGATGTTGTAGTTCCCCACGGTGACCGAAGAGAACTCGTCAAGAAGTGTGCCGTCCGCAAGTGTCACGCTGACGAGAAGGAGCTCGTCTGGCACGCCATTGTTCGTGGACTGTGTCCCGTTCTGTGTGACGAGTGTGCCTTCGTCACGAAGGACAACCTGCGTGATGGTCTCCATGTTCGCACCGTCAGAAACGTCGACCGGCGCCGCCAACACCGGCACGACCGAGCTCGCAACGACCATCGCACAAGCAATGAGCACCGCGAGCACGGTCCGTCTACCAGTCCGAGCCACGCGAGGTGGCCCACTGGAATTCATGTCGAGCTGGTTGCGGTGCATTTCAATCTCACTTTCACTACGACGACTGGAACGTGCATCGAAACGAACCAAACGGGACCCCGTCGCTCCTTAGAAGGTCGGCGATACGTGCCAATAGTTGAGTGGGCAAATGTTCCGCTGCTCCGACATCCGCAGAGGAGGCGAACGCCGACGATTGCGGCGAGTCATCCGCAGAGGAGGCGAACGCCGACGATTGCGGCGAGTCATCCGCAGAGGAGGC
>JAHDCX010000005.1:159854-273664 GCA_020629635.1 Acidimicrobiales bacterium
GAACGCCGACGATTGCGGCGAGTCAGGGCACGGCGGGGCTGTCGGCGAAGGGCACGAGGAGGCGAGGTTGGGCGCCGGGGGTCACGTCGACGGCCCAGATGTCGAAGACGGGTTGCGCGTCGGTGCCTTCGTCGGGGTTGGCGATGGCGTAGACGATGGTGTCGGCGTCAAGCCACTCCACCTGGTCGTCGACGAGACGGGTCTCGCCGAGTGGCGACGATGCACCCGTGGCCACGTCGATGGCGACCAATCGGAATCCGCCCTCCACCATCTCCTTGGCCACGATCGTCCGTCCGTCCGGGGAGACTTCGGGGCACGAGTAGCCCTCGAAGCGCACGTCGATCCGGACGTCGTCGATGCTTCCTTGCACGATGCTCGGGACTCCATCGGTGGCCATCGTTGCGTAGAAGCGGTCATTGTCGACGAAGGTCACGCCCCAGTAGTTGCGGTCGACCGGAGCGAACAGTTCGTCGTCCTTGAACGTGTCGAAGACGGTCTCGAGGTTTGCGCCGATGGTGCGTTCGACTTCGATCAGCTGCGTGAGGGTCGCGAACTCCCCGGGGTTGAGATAGCTGTGGCCGAGCGTGAATCCGGTCCAGGCAACGACGCTTCCGTCAGGCGAGATGGCGGCCCGGCTGGGCTTGTTCAGACCGAAGCGCGTCGTCGGTTCGAGACGGTTGTCGGTGATGTATCCGGCGGGGGTCGGCGCGAGCCCGCTGCCGTCGACGAGGCAGATGCCGCCGAAGAAGTTCCAGTCGACGCGGCTGCATTCGAGACCGCCCTGTCGACGCTCGCCCTCGAAGTCGATCCAGCCGAGCTTGCCGTAGTCGTCGCCGGGTGTGCGGTTGACGAAGACCATGGCGGTCGTGACCGGATCGAACGCGTCGCCCATCGGGTTGACGAGGGCAGCTTCGGCGGCGAGCTCGGCCTCGCGATCGGGATCGAGCGTCGTCGTGGTCGAAGGTTCGTCCTCGAGCGGGAGGGACTCGGGCACGGTCGTGCTGGTCGCGAGGTCTTCGGGGGTGAACTCGCTCGCGAACTCATCGGGGTCGAACTGGGCGATGGCCTCTTCTGCGCTCGCTTCGGCCGCGGCGGTTTCGTCGTCCGCTCGCCCTGCGGCTCCAAGGACGTAGACACCGGCGGCCACGAGCACGAACACCGCGCCGATGATCAACCCGAAGCCGACTCCGCCGCCTTGTCCGTCGCCTGCGTGCTCCGCCGGCGATTCATCCGTGGCGACATCGGGGAGCGGTTCGATCGACTCGGGCTCAGGTTCGAGGTGCTCGTCAACCACGTGGTGTCTCCAGGTCGGGCGTGTGCAACAGGGCGCGCGATCCGGCGATGGCCATCACGGCCATCAACCCGATCCCAGCGACCCAGAGGGCCCTATCGGCGCCGACCTCGTTCCAGATGAGCCCGAAGCCCGCAGCACCGATCATGCGCCCGACGGCGACGCCGGTGGCGAGGACGGCGAGACCTCCCGCCCGGCTGGCTTCGGGGATCACCCCAGCGGCGAGTGCCGGAAGCACTCCGTCGGTGGCGCCGTAGTAGAGGCCGAGCAGCAGAAGCACGCCAAGGATCGGGAGCGTGTCAGTGGCGCCCAACAGCAAGAGCCCGTACACGCCGAGGAGCGCCACGTGTCCGAGCATCCACATGCGGGCGCGTCCGATGCGATCGGCGACGCGACCGAGAGGTGTTGCGGTGAGGAGAAAGGCCACGGCGGTGCCAGCGAAGAACAGCGCGAACCATTCCATGCCGAAGCCGCCGACTCCGATCTGCCCGGCGCTGGCCGCCCGTGACTGGTCCCAGATCACGAGGTACACGAGGGCGTCACCGATCGTGAAGACGCTGAGCGCGACACCGAGCACGAGGATTCTCCGAAATCCTCGGTTGGCGAAGTGTCCGCGCAACGTCGACGAGAGGCTGGTGTTGGTCGGTTCGGTGGTGATCGTCGGGTTGCGGACGCGGGTCCAGATGACGGCGAAGCCGAGCAGACCGAACCCGAAACTCAGTACGAAGACGGCGTCGAACGCGCCGGGGATCTGCCAGAGGATGACCGCGGCCAGGAGTGGGCCGATGAGGGCTCCGGTCGCATCCATCGTGCGATGGACACCGAACGCCGTGCCCCAGGATTCCTGCGGTGTGGCGAGCGAGATCATGGCGTCGCGGGGACCGGTGCGGAGCCCTTTGCCGAGCCGGTCGGCGATCAGGAAGGGGACGGCGGGCAACCCGGCAAGCGCCGAGCCGACAAGCCCGGCTCGAGTGACCGTCGAGATGCCGTAGCCGGCGGCGGCGGTTTCTTTCGGTCGTCGGGTGCGGTCGGCGATCGCCCCGCCGACGAGACGCAACGAGGCGTTGGCGAGCTCGTAGGCACCCTGGAAGAGGCCGAAGGCGGCCGGGGAGAACCCGAGCTCGATCGTGAGAAACAGCGGAATGACCGCGGCGACCATCTCGGATGAGATGTCGGTGAAGAAGCTCGTGAGTCCGAGCGCGATGACGGTGCCGTTGAAGGCTCCACGACGGGACCGCTTTCCGGCGGCTTCGTCGGGCCGAACACCGAGACCCGTGTACATCGGTGTTCCATCGGCTCGAACCCCTGCGGTGTGGAGTAAGGATCAGACCAGAACAGCGGGAATCTGCGCATGAGCGCCCGAAGGGCGCGAACTCGCAGCGAGATACAGTCTGTTGGCGATGGCCTATCAGTCGCTGTATCGCCGGTATCGACCGGGCACGTTCTCGGAGATGCGGGGCCAGGAGCACGTCGTGATGGCGTTGCGCAACGCCGTTCGCGAGGAGCGCGTCGGCCACGCGTACCTGTTGAGTGGCCCGCGCGGAACCGGCAAGACGACGGCAGCCCGGGTGCTGGCGAAGGTGCTGAACTGTCAGAACCCGGTCGATGGCGAACCATGCGGCACGTGTGATTCGTGTCTTGCGATCGAGGCGGGCACGAGCTTCGACCTCCACGAGCTCGATGCGGCGTCGAACAACAAGGTCGACGACATCCGGGACTTGTTGTCGAAGGTCGCGCTCGGCACGCCGGGTCGCACGAAGGTGTACCTGCTCGACGAGGTCCACATGCTCACGCCGGGCGCAGAGAACGCCCTGCTGAAGACGCTCGAAGAACCGCCGGATCATGTGGTGTTCGTGCTCGCGACGACCGAACCGCACAAGGTCGTGTCAACGATTCGGAGCCGGACTCAGCACCTCCAGCTCAACCTGATTCCGGCCGAGCAGATGGCCGCCCTCGTGCGCGAGATCGCCGAAGACGCTGGCCTCGATGTCGACGATGAGGCCGTTGGCCACGTGGTCAAGGTCGGTGGAGGTTCGGCCCGCGACACGTTGTCGGCGCTCGACCAGGTCGTCGCTGCGGGTGGGGTGACCGACCTCGACACGTCGACCGCGGATCTGATCGAGGCAGTGGCCACCCGTGACGCGGCGATGGCGTTGGCGGCGGTCGAGGCCGCAACCGGCCGCGGCGTCGATCCACGTCGTGTCGGCGAGCAGTTCATTGATGCGTTGCGGATCGTGTTCCTCGTGAAGATGGGCGCGCCGCCAGCACGGATGGCCGAACCCGACGCGGACATGGCGGCGCGGTTCGTCGATCGGTTGTCGCCCGCCGCGCTCACGAAGGCGCTCGAAACGGTCGGTGCGGCCCTCGTCGAGATGCGTCAGGCTCCCGATCCGCGGATCGACCTCGAAGTGGCGTTCGTCCGGATCTGCGAACCGTCGACCGGAGGCGATGCGGACGCTCTCGAAGCGCGAATCGCCGCCCTCGAGCACACGATCGCCAACCTCCAGTCCGGCGCCGTTGCTTCTGCGCCGCCCAGTGACGCAACTGCTGCACCGACGGCGGCCCCTCGCGACGACGCACCGACGACCGCGTCGGCACCTGCACCGGCACCAGCGCCAGCACCAGCGCCGACGACGCCCGCTCCGGCTGCGGACGTTGCCGAGCTCGACGACGACGGCGGACCGAAGCGTGGCCGCCCTGCTGACATGGCGCGGGCGGCCCTTCGTCCTCGCGGCGACTCCGCGTCGGCACCTCCCTCTCGTCCGGACCGACCGGCCCGAGAGCGGCGTGGGAGCGCGCCGCCGCCCCCGTCGATGCGCAACTCCGAGCCGTCGCCAGCCTCCGCACCCCCCAGCACCGAGCCTGCTCCGGAGCCAACCGCCGCCCCTGCCGCTGCCGCCGAACCCGAGCCTGATCCCGAACCGGTCGAGGCAACGCCAGCGCCGACCCCAACCGCTGCCGCTCCCCCCTCGGGAGTCACTGCGGAGGGCATCCGTGCCGCCTGGACCGAGCTCCTCGACGGGTGTTCGACTCCGGCGCGGGCGAGGTTCCTGGCCGGCAATGTGTCGGCGGTTTCGGGCTCCGCGGTCACCTTGTTGCTGCCCACCGAGGCCCAACGCAAGCGATGCGAAAAGTACGTCGGAGAGATCGAGGGTGCGCTTGCAACACGCTTCGGACAGCCCCTGTCGATCACCCTCGACGTCGGCGACGCGGCGCCAGACCCGACGCCGAGGCCGACCGCACCGGGCGCATCGAGTGCCCCGACCGAACCCCCACAAGCCGACGACGAGATCGACCTCGCCGACCTGACCGATGCCGACGTCGGCAGCAACACCGTTGTCGACCGCATCACCGAGACCTTCCCGGGCGCCGAAGTGCTCGACTCACAAGGAGACCACTGATGTCTGACCAATCACCCGATGGCATGCCCGATCTGGGCGCCCTTCTCGGCGGTGCCGGAGGCATGGACCTGAGCGGCCTGATGGCCCAGGCGCAGGAGATGATGGCCAACGCCCAAGAGGCCGCCGCGATGATCGTCGAAGGCACCGCGGGTGGCGGCGTCGTCAAGGTGCAGGTCGACGGGTCGTTCAACTTCCACTCGGTGACCATCGACCCGTCGGTCGTCGATCCCGACGACGTCGATCTGCTCAACGATCTGGTGCTGGCGGCACTTCGCGACGCCTCCACCCAACTCCAGGACAACCAGTCCGAGGCGATGGGCGGACTCGACATGGATGGTCTGGGCGGCATGCTCGGCGGTGGCCAGTAGGTGGCGGTCTTCGCCGGTCCGGTCCAGGACCTCATCGACGAACTGGGGCGGCTGCCGGGCGTCGGACCCAAGTCCGCGCAGCGGATCGCCTACCACCTCCTGAAGATCCCGAAGGTCGACGCCGTCCGGCTCGCGACGGCAATCACCGAGGTCAAGGACCGGATCGCGTTCTGCCAGCGCTGCTTCAACATCGCCGAGGGGAATGAATGCGGCATCTGCCGTGACCCGGCCCGAGACACCGCGGTCGTGTGTGTTGTCGAAGAGTCCCGCGACATCGTGGCGATGGAACGGACCCGGGAGTACAAGGGTCGTTACCACGTGCTCCAGGGTGCGATCAGTCCGATCGAGGGGATCGGGCCCGAACAGCTACGGATCGCCGAACTGCTGCGGCGGATCACCGAAGAGTCGATCGGCGAGGTGATCCTCGCGACCAATCCGAACATTGAAGGCGAAGCGACGGCGATGTACCTCGCTCGCCTCCTCGAGCCGCTCGGCATCACCGTGTCGAAGATCGCGTCGGGCCTCCCCGTCGGCGGCGATCTCGAGTACGCCGATGAGCTCACACTCGGGCGTGCCCTCGAGGGACGCACGCAGCTCAACCAATCGTGAGGCTGGGGATCGGCTGAGAAATCGCGCGACGATTTCGGCGTTCGTGAAACGATGAACCACGCGCATGGCCGGCGGTGCTGATCTTCCCGAGGGATTCGAGGATCTCTACGAGCGTTCAATCGACCTTGTGTACTCCTATGCGCGCGCTCGACTTGGTCCTGCCGAAGGCGAGGATGTCGCCGGCGAAGTGTTCGAGGCGGCGCTGATCGCATTTCAGAACGGCAAGCAGGCGTCGGTAACCGAGGCGTGGCTCGTGGCCGTGACCCGGAACAAGGTCGTTGACCGATGGCGGATGAGCGAGCGACGCATGGCAAAACGCCATCTCGTTGCGACAGCCAGATCGACACCCGACCTGGCATCCGCCAGCACGGACGACACCGACCGACTGTTGTTGGCAATGGATCAGTTGAGCGCCTTTCACCGGGGATTGTTGGTCCTGCATTATCAAGATGGATTCCCGATGAGAGAGGTGGCCGAACAGCTCGGGACCACGCTGTCTTCTGCACAGTCCGGCATTGCTCGGGCCCGCAAGGCCTTGCGGCTCGCGTACGAGGGGGTGACATTCGATGTCTGACGAGATGGAGTTCGACCTGGCGTCGCTCGACGATGTCCGCACCACACCCCCGGATGTCCGAGAGCGAATTCTGGAGCGACTCACGTCCGCCGAGCTCAAACCGGCTCCGTCAGCAAGCCATGTCCACAGCCTCACCGAGTACTCCGAGGAGGGCGACGAGTCTGTCGATGTTGTCGTCACCCTTGACCGGTCGAACGCGATCTCACCGCGGCGAAAGAGGCCCGCCTTTGTCGCTGCGGCGGCAGCGGCGGTCGTGTTGCTTGCGTTGGCTGCCATCGCGGTTCGTGAACGAGACGAAGTCCCCCTCGCATCGTCGCCGTTCCCGTCGGCGAGGGCGGAGGCGGCATGCGCCTCGCTCACCACGGCATCGGAGGATTTCATCCTGCTCGCATTGAACGGTGATCCAGCGATTGACATCGACCGACTCGAGCCGCTTCGGGACGCCGTGCAGGCGTTCGCCGACACCGTCGAATCCGAGGGTGTCGAGACGCCAGCGACGCTGGAGCAATGGGCGTCGGCTGCGGATGGCTTCGCTCAGGCGGCGGACCAACTCACCGCTGGAGCGGAGTTCCGAGCGCAGGGCGCCGTCGAACTCGCACGCGACGCCTTCTTTCAGGCGGCTCAGGCAAGTGACTCACCGACGGCGGAGGCATGCCTCGGCGACTGGGCAAAGAACCCCTTCTTGGGCGAGCGGCCGGAACTCATCAACCCAGATGGCTGACATCGCCGAGACCGGAGAAATATCCACATTACGGGTTGACATCTTGTCGTCATGTTCGTAACATAAATGCAACGTCGAGTTCGACAGGGTGATCAGGGTCTCCTCGAGAACGAGACAGGGTTATTGCTGCTTCGGTCAGTTGGACCATACGACCGCCCGCGCCTGGCTGGCCGAAGCAGCGAACCCATCACTCCGCCCGGAGCTTCTCCTTCATGAAGTCCGCGAGCGTGAGATCGATGATCGGATCCGCTTCGACGTGCTCGCCATTGGTTGCGGGAACCTCGGCACCGAGCTGCCCACGCAGGGCAGCGACCTGGTCCTGCAACGCACGTTCTTGCGCGAGCAAGGCGTCCAGGCGGGCCTGCGATTCGGCAATGACCTGGTCGGCCCGGGCACGAGCGTCATCCTCTGCCGACGAAATCAGCGCATCGGCCTCGGAGCGCGCCGTGGCGAGGATCTCGTCCGCTTCGGCGCTGGCGGCGGCGACTGCGTGGGCAGCGCTGGCGTCGTGCTCGGCGACCGCACCCGAATCCCCGTCTCGAACGAGCTGCTCCCTGGCCCGTTGCCGAGCCACCATTTCTTCAGAGATCTGACGGAGAAACTCGCGGACCTGGACGATGTCGTAGCCGCGACGCCGCATCCGAAATGGCTGGCGGTCGATCTGTTCGGGTGTCAGGTGCAACGGATGCGTCCTTTCGATCCTGTCGACGACCTCCGCTGGCCCATTGTGACACGCATGCACCATGATCGGGCCATGCGTTTGCACCTCGTCGATGGGACCTACGAACTGTTCCGCTACTTCTTCGCCGCTCCCTCCCACGTCACCGACGACGGACTCGAGTGCGGGGCCGTCCGAGCCGTCCTCGGTTCGATGATCCAGATGCTCGAAGACGGCGCCACCCACATCGGGATCGCAACCGACCACGTGATCGAGTCGTTT
The DNA here is from genome assembly GCA_020629635.1 of Acidimicrobiales bacterium. GTDB lineage: Bacteria > Actinomycetota > Acidimicrobiia > Acidimicrobiales > SHLQ01 > SHLQ01. The sequence goes on from JAHDCX010000005.1 coordinate 167,759, forward strand.
CGCAACGAACTCTGGGACGGCTACAAGGACGGATCGGGCATCGAGCCAGCCATCGCCGGACAGTTCGGACTCCTCGAAGAGGTTCTCGAGGCTGCCGGCTTCGTCGTCTGGCCGATGATCGAGCACGAAGCCGATGATGCTCTCGGTGCGGCCGCAGTGCGCTTCGCGGCGCATCCCGACGTGACCGACGTGTGGATCTGCACCCCAGACAAGGATCTCGCCCAGGTCGTCGATGACGAGGCGGGGATCGTGCAGTTCGACCGGCGCAAGGGCGTCCGGTACGACGAGGCGGGGGTCATCGAGAAGTTCGGGGTCCGACCCCAGTCGATCCCCGACTATCTCGGCCTCGTCGGCGACACCGCCGATGGGTTTCCCGGGCTCCCGGGGTGGGGGGCCAAGTCGACCTCTGCCGTGCTCGCTCGGTACCTCCACATCGAAGACATCCCACCGGCCGCGGGCCAGTGGGACATCACCGTTCGCGGCGGAGCGAAGCTCGCCAAGACGCTTCAGGATCAGCTCGATCTCGCCCTCCTGTTCAGGAGGATCGCGACGATCGAACTCGACGCCGACATCGGCGACGATCCACACACGTTGCGTTGGACGGGCCCGACGGACCGATTCGACGAGGTCGTGACACGAATCGATGGCCAACGCCAGGCGGCCCGACTGACCAAGCTGGTCTGATCTCGCCCCGTCCGCCATGGGCCGGACGACCCGATCGATTGGCCGGACTTCTCATGTGCCGGTGCCAGCCACAGACCACTCTCGTGTCATGCACACGACACGTCACCTCACCGATGCGCACACCTGGGGTCTGCGCTTCACGGATGCCACGTCGATCGACCACGTGGCCGACGCCCTCCTCGAAGGCTTTCGGGGCAAGAACGACCAGTTCCCGCTCGTCGTCACCCCAAACGTCGACATCCTCGTCACGCTCGAAGACGCCGACAAGCGCATCATCGACACGGTCGAGAACGCCGCCGTCGTGCTCGCCGACGGACAGCCCCTCGTCTCCTTCAGCCACCTGGCCGGAGACCGGCTCGCCGCAAAGCTCGCAGGCTCGGATCTGACTGCCGTCATGTGGCCGCAGCTCGCTCTGCAGAATCGTTCGACCTTCGCCGTGGTGTCACGCGCCAACGTCGGACACATCCTCGACAAGAGCCACGCCAACTTCGGCTGGATCAGCGCGCCGATGCTCCCTGCCCGCGAGGGCACGGCAATCGACGCATTCGCTTGGGAGTGCATCCAGCGCATCTGGAAGATGGACACCACGCCTGAGTTCGTGTTTCTCGGCCTCGGGTTCCCCAAGGACGTGCTCGTCGCCCGCTCGATTCTCGAGCAGTGGCCCGCATGGGCCGGAGAGCCCCCGGTCCTCCTGGCCGTCGGCGCATCGCTCGAGTTCATCGCCGGTATCAAGAAGCGTGCACCGAAGATCTTCCAGAAGCTCGGCATCGAGTTCGTCCATCGGATCATCTCCGAGCCTCGCCGGATGGCCCACCGCTACCTCATCAAGGACAGCCGATTTCTGCTGATCCTCGGGCGCCACATCTTCCGCTGAGCCACCGGTAGCGTGCCGGGGTGGAACCCGGCCAACGCTCGTCGACTCGCTTCGACGGCCGTTCCATCCTGCTGATCGCCATCCTGACGGGTGGCCTCACCGGGCCCGGTCAGACGATCGGGGTCTCCGTCTTCATCGACCACTTCGTCGACGACCTCGAGCTGAGTCGTTCGTCGGTCAGCACCGCGTATCTGATCGGCACGCTGACCGGCGCGACGGTGCTGCCATTCGTCGGCCGGTTCGTCGACCGTCGCGGCGTGCGACTCGCGCAAATCATCGTCGGCCTCCTGTTCTCGCTCGCGCTGGTGAACATGTCGTTCGTCGGCGGCGTCGTGACCCTGACCGTCGGCTTCGTCGGCATCCGGATGCTCGGGCAGGGTTCGCTCAGCCTCATCGCCGGGGTCACCGTTGCCCTTCGGTTCCGCAACAACCGCGGCACGGCACTTGGCGTTCACAGTGTCGGGCAGCAGGGCCTGATGGCGCTCGTCCCCGTTGCGCTGGCTGCGACGATCGCGGCGGTCGGTTGGCGAACGACGTGGTTGATCGCCGCTGCAGTCGTTGCCGTCACGGTCGTTCCGTTGGCGTGGCTCGGCCTCCGAACGATGCCGATCGGCCAAACACGCAACTCGCCATCTCCTGACGAGGAACACGGACCGTCCGTCCCGCGAGGCGCGGCGATGCGAACACGGGGCTTCTGGATCCTCGTCGCCGTCAGTGGCGCCGCGGGCATGTTGACGACGGCACTCAACTTCCACCAGATCGATCTGCTCGGTGACGCGGGACTTTCCTCGGGCGAGGCGGCCGCGATGTTCGTTCCTCAGGTGGTCGGATCCACGGTTGCCGGCATCGGCTTCGGCCGCCTGATCGACCGGGTCGGCGGACGATGGTTGCCGGCGGCGAGCATGCTCATCCTCGCAGCGGCACATGGCCTGGCCGCGGTGGTCGGGCCGGGCATTTCGGTGTTGCTCTATGCCGCGACGTTGGGAGCGACGGGCGGTTCGGTCAATGTCGTCACGAAGAGTCTGCTGCCGGAGTGGTTCGGGACCCGTTGGCTCGGCGAGATCCAGGGTTCGTTGACGTTGTTCAACGTCGGCGCATCGGCGCTCGGTCCGCTGATGCTGGCGGTCTCGCGTGATGCGTTCGATCGGTACCCGCCTGCGGTTCTGCTGCTCGGCGCGATTCCGCTGGCCTGTGCGGCGTTTGCCCTGCTCCCGCCGAACGTTCGACACGAGCCACGATTCAGCGAGCGGCAATCGGACCCAGCGCGGCGGTGAGATCGGCGAGCCGTTCCTCGCGCACCCGAAACCAGGCCCACTTGCCCCGCTGTTCACGTTCGAGGATCCCGGCGTCGACGAGCACCCGAAGATGGTGGCTGATCGTTGGCTGGCTCCGATCGAGCGCCTGCGGAAAGTCACAGGCACAGCCCTCGCCGGCGAGGGCGATGATGTTGACGAGTCGGAGTCGGATCGGGTCAGCGAGGGCCTTGAGCATCGTGGCCAACTGCTCGGCCGACCCATCATCGATCGTGGACGCGAGCAACGGCGCGCAACAGATCGCGGCGGTGTCATCGAGGTTGTCACCGTCGTTGATCGCGGTCATGTTTCCATCGTAGCGACATCCATCACATTGACGTTTATCGATACGTTCTCTACAGTTCTTTCACATCGACGTTCATCAATACGACGAGCCAACCCAATCCGCAGTGCGAGCCTGCGGCGACACATCCGCAGTGCGAGCCTGTTGCGAGCCTGCGGCGACACATCCGCAGTGCGAGCCTGTTGCGAGCCTGCGGCGACAAGAAGGAAACCGACATGCGTGTACAACTCGCCCTCAACGTGACCGACCTCGACGAGTCGATCGACTTCTACTCGAAGATGTTCGAGACCACGCCGTTCAAGGTTCGACCCGGCTACGCCAACTTCGTGGTCGAGAACCCGCCGCTCAAGCTGGTGCTCTTCGAGGCTCCGACCGCTGGCGGGACGCTCAACCATCTCGGCGTCGAGGTCGAAGACGCCGAGCAGGTCGAAGCCGCTGAGCGACGCATCAGCGACGTGGGTCTGGAGACGACGGGCATCGACGACACGATGTGTTGCTACGCCGCCAAGACCGAGACCTGGGTGGAGGGGCCGGACAACAAGTGGGAGTGGTACGTGCGGACCGGTGAGTCCGAGACGCTCGACAACGTGATCGTCTCGGGTGACGGAGAATCGGCCGGCAACTGCTGCGTCGTCGAGGGCGAAGACGGCTCGGTCGTGTGCAACGTCGAGCCAGCGGGGGCATGACCTCTCCGCGCACGATCCTCTTCGATCTCGATCACACGCTCATCGACACCGACGGCGCTGAGGCGAGGTCGCTCGACGATGTGCTCGCGCACGCTCAGCTCCCCCTCGATCCGTGGGCGGATCGGTATCGAGCGATCAACACCCGTCTGTGGGCGGAGGTCGAGGCCGGGACGAGGCGCCCCGACGACGTCAAGGAAGAACGGTTCCGCCGACTGCTCGAAGACGCTGGCTCCACACGGGTCGAACCAGCAGACCTCGCCGCTCGCTTTGCCGATGGCTTCGTCCGGCACGCGGAGTTCTTCCCCGGCACCGAAGCCGTCCTCGACGCACTTCGGGCTGCCGGCTGCGTCCTCGGCTTGGTCACGAACGGCATCGGGTCGATCCAGCGTGGGCGGATCGATCGCCTCGGGCTCGACCGGTGGTTCGACGCGTACGCGATCTCCGGAGAGCTCGGCGTCGCCAAGCCCGACCCGGCGATCTTCGACATCATCCTTCGCGAGCTCGCAGATCCGCCTCGGGCCGAGGTGGTGATGGTCGGGGACAACCCGACCAGCGACATCGAGGGTGGCCGCCGAGCCGGCGTGCGCACGGTGCTGTTCGACCCCGCCGGCCGACACGACGCAACCCTCGCTGATCAGCGCATTCGCTCGCTCGAAGAGCTGGTGGACTGACGCCGCCGCTCAGCCGAGCGTGACCACGGTGATGACCCCTTCATCGATCTCGAAGTTGAGTCGGCCCGGGTTGTAATCCTCGGTGACGGCGAAGAACTCGCCATCCACCCGAGTCACTCGCCACGGAATCAGCTGCGGGTCGGCGATGTCGGCCGCTTCGGCCTCGGTGAGTCCAACGAAGTCATCGGTCGTCAGATCGGGCGTCACGAGCTGCGGCTCGTCGCCTCCGCCAGCCTGGGCGAACGAGACCCGTCGGTCGCCGACCTCGGAGTTGAGTGGTACCGCGACCACGAGGTTCCATTCACCGGCCATACAGCTGCGGCTGAGGGCGTCCTCGGTGAGCCCGACGATCAACTCGATGCTCAACTTGTCTGGCGTATCGACCAGCACTTCGACGTGTGCGGCGGTGCAGTTCGGGTCTCCACCGACGAAACGAACCCAGAGTTCGGAGTCGTCGTCGGGATTGGCCACGACCTCGGTCGGGGTGGTGACCACACCGCTCACCGGGTTCGGCGTGTCCGGGATCAGTGTTTCGTCGCCCAGATCGACGGGCGCCGTTGCCGGATCGTCAACGGGGAGTCCGGGATCCGCACCGTCGCCGGTGTCGAGGTCGCCAGCGTCATCGTCGACCACGTCCGTCGGCGCGTCCACCGCCGGATCGTCGGCGTTGCTGCTGGAGACGTCGGAGTCGCTGCCGCACGCGGTTATCGCCACGACCATTGCGCACAGAAACAGAAGGGGAAGGAGGGGGATTCTGGTTGCCATGTTGGTGATACGTCGGCAGATCGACGTGGGTTCCCGCATTCTTCGGAGAATTCTCCGACCGCGCTGATCACTCCCGGAAGGCCTCGATGATCGGCGCGAACGACGCGACGGAGTCGGTCGAGGCCACATCGGCGAGGCTCACGATCACCGTCTGCACGCCGGCATCGCCCAGGCGACCGAATCGATCGATGTGCGCCTCGTGGGTGCCGGCGTTGGTGCGGTCGATCGCATCTTCGGCGGTCGTGGTGGTCAACGTGGCGAGCCGTGCGTCGAGGTCGGCGCGGTTCGAACCCGCGAGCACGTTCGACAACTGCGTGACTTCGACCTCGCTCGGATCCCGCCCCAGGTCGTCGCAGTGTCGGTGGAGTGTGTCGACGAGCGCGCGCACTTGGTCGGGTTCGCCGAACAGGTTGCAGGCGTCGGCATGGGCGGCGGCGAGTCGCAGGGTTCGTTTCGGTCCCGAACCCCCGACGAGGATCGGAATGCGATCCTGCACTGGACGCGGGTACCCGATCGCTTCGGGGGTCGAGAAGCGTCGACCCTCGTAGGCAGGGGCACCCGGCCCCCACAGCACCGGCAGATACTCGAGTGCGTCTTCGAGCAGTTCGTAGCGTTCGCCGACCGGCGGCAACTCGAGACCGATCGACCGGTGTTCACGCGCGAACCATCCGACGCCGAGCCCGCACCGCGCCCGGCCCCCGGACAGCACGTCGAGAGTGGCCAGGGCGTGGCCGAGCACCCCGAGGTTTCGGTGGGTGATCCCGTTGACGAGTGCGCCGACGCCGATCGTTTCGGTCCGAGCGGCGAGCCATCCCAGGGCCGTGGTCGACTCGAGCATTGGGTCCCATTCGCGACCGACCTGGGGGATCTGGACGAAGTGATCCATGACCCACACATGGTCGAAGCCTGCCGCTTCTGCCTCTGCGGCGATCTCGCCCATCCGAACCGCCGCGTTGTCGCTTTCGAACCGCGAGACCAAGAGGCCGAACCGAAGCGTCGTGGCCGAGTCGTGCGGGCGGGCGGCGAGGAGCGATCGTCCGACGATGTGGACGGGTCCGGGCGGGTGGACAACACCGAACCGGGAGGCGATGTCGTCGGCGACGTCTTCCCACTTCTTCAGCTGCGCCGTCAGCACCTTCGACGGGACGCCGCCGGCCCGTGCGGCGTTGCGCTTCCGGCACGTGGCGGGCGTCTCGTCGAAACGAACGAGTTGGGCCGGGCGGTCGGCGGCTGCCGCCATGGCCAACCAACGCTCGATCCGCTCGGCGTCCATCCCGAGCGTGTCGATCACGGTCAACAAGCCGCGAGCGAGTCGTGCGTCGACGATCCGATCGAGGATGTCGAACGCATCCGCGCTCGCCCGAAGGTCCTGGGTGTGCGTCCCCACGACACTGCGTAGTTCGTCGCTCGACACGACCTGCCCCGGCCGGAATTGCTCGGCCGCCCACGTCGACTTGCCCGATCCAGACGGACCCGCGAGCACCACGAGAGCGTCGGTCGGGAGCCGGATCGTCGGCGCATCGGACATTCGTCGAGTCTGACAGAGGGGAACTTCGTTCTCGGACACCGCAGACGCGGCCACTGCGGCGATGAGGGCTGGCAGCTGCGATGCAGCCAACTCATCAAGTGAGCCGGTCAGGTCGTTCTTGGTGGAGGGTCGACGAAGGTCGCCTCTCCCCCGGGTAGCTGCAGGATGAGCGGGTTGCACGCCCACCGTTCGAGGATGTCGGCCGTGAACTCCAAGGCGTCCTCGTTCGTCTTCACTTGCTCGGGCCCGTGTGGACCTTCGGCGCGAAACTGGTACCAGCCGATCTCAATGAGATCGACCGTGCACGCAACCAGATCCGCCAGCGACCACGCCACCGGATGCCAGAACCGTTCGTACCCCCACCAGAAGTTCCAGAGCCGGCCAGGATGATCGCCTTCGAGCTCGATGACACACTCGTGCTGGTCGCCACCGATCTGTAGCAGCTTGCCCTGAGGACGTAGGTGAGGACCTGGCATGGGCTCGCCCAAGTAGTGGTCCGTCGTGAGCCCGCGAAGGAATGTGGTGATGTGATCGACATGGTCAACGCCGTCGATCGTGAAGATTCGCATCCAGCCGGCTTCGATCGTTGATGCGATCGAAGCGCCCAATCTCAGGTCGTCAGGTAGTTCCGGAAGATTCCCCACCGCATTGTCGATCGCTTCCTCGCTCGCCGGTGGACCCCACTCATTGAAGAACATCTGAGACTCGGCCCCGCCGAGCCGGGCGTAAACGAGTCCTCGAAGCTCGGGAAGGTCAACGAGGATGTTCCCGGTAGCAGGCATGTCCTTTGGATTCGGGCGGGTCTGTCAGTCGCTTGAACGACGCCGACCCGGTGCTACCGCAGGGCGATGTTGATGATCGGCTGGCTCGAACCAATCAGTCCTACGACGGGCATTGGGTGCCGGCTGCGTTGTAGCCAGCCCATCAACTCAGACGGTCAGGTCGTCTTTGGAGGAGGATCGACAAACGTCGCCTCTCCCCCGGGTAGCTGCAGGATGAGCGGGTTGCAGGCCCATCGTTCAAGGATGTCCGCTGTGAACGCGAGGGCTTGTTCGTTCGTCTTGATCGTCTCCGGGCCGAAGGGCCCCACGGAACGCCACTGGTACCAGCCGATCTCAATGAGATCGACCATGCACGCAATCAGATCCGCCAGCGACCACGCCACCGGATGCCAAAACCGCTCGTGCCAAACCCAAAAGGTCCAAACACGGCCGGGGTGGTCACCCTCAAGCTCGACCACGCACGAGTTCGGCGCTTCAGAACCGATGTTCAGCAACTTACCCTGCGGCATCATATGTGGATCTGGTACAGGACGGCCCTCATGATGCTCCGACGTGAGTAGATGCAAGAATTCGTTCTGCGCTTCCAGATAATAAATGTCCAGCATCATTCCGATTCGGAGCCAGCCGGCGTCAACGTGCGTTGCGACCGAGACGATCTGCTGCACGTCATCTGGAAGCTCCGGAAGCCGACGCACCGCCGCAGCGATCTCCTCGTCGGTGGCTGGCGGACCGAACTCATCAAAGAAGGCGGCAACGTTGTCGCCGCCTGCGGCGCGTCGACTATCGCACAACCGTCGGAGCTCCGGCAGGTCAACGAGGATGTCACCAGTTGCGGCCATGAAACAGTGTCTTCGAGAGGTTGCTTCAGTCGCTTGAGCAGAACGATTCCGATCTTGCGAATCCCGCCGGCACGCAAACGGGTGGTCGGCCTGTGAGCAGCGACTCAATCAGGTGGTCTTCGGAGGTGGGTCGACGAACGTCGCCTCTCCGCCCGGCAGCTGAAGGACAAGCGGGTTGCAGGCCCATCGTTCAAGGATGTCGGCTGACGATTTCATCCCGTTCCTCGAGTTCCCTCCCGAGCTTCGCAAGATCGTGTACTCGACGAACGCGATCGAGTCGCTGAACGCCAGGTTCCGGAAGGCCGCTGTTCGGCGCGGCCATTTCCCGACGGACCAGGCGGCGCTCAAGGTCCTCTACCTGGTGGCGATCGAACGGCGCAAGAACCGGCAAAGCCCGACCGGGCGAATCAACGCCTGGAAAGACATCTTGAACCAGCTCACCATCCACTACGCCGACCGACTGGCCACCAACAATTAGAAACAGTGATCACCGACGTTACACACACCAAACGACAGTCTCGTCCCCGCAGTCACCGTCGAACTTGACCTCATCGGCGACTCCGCACGACGCTGCCTCGCCCTACCGGACAAACCCGAGCTCACCGTCGACTCCGTTCTCGTCACGACCGCAGGCATCCAAACCGGTCACGTCAGCATCGCCCCGCTACCAGAGAAATCGGTCTCTAGACCATTCAACGAGATCGTCAACCGGCGCTCCGGCGCCTCCGCCCTCCAACATCGAGCCACGCCAGACGTCGGCCATGTCGCCCTCGCTCCAGTGCCAAGTTCTGACCATGCAACCGATACAACGCATCGTTTTCTGCCTCGTTGCAGTGGTCGCAATGGTGGTCAGTAGCACCGCAGTGGATGCAAAGTCACCGCGCTATGACCTCCCAGATGTGCAAGGGGATCGATATGAAAAGCTCTCCAAGGAAGAACAAACCGAGATCGCGATAGAGGCAGACGCAGTAACCATCGCAAACAAGTTTGATCTTGACATCGAGACCGTGCGATCGCAGCTCAGCTATCAACGTTTGGCTCGAGAGGCACTGATTGAGCTGGATCAGCTCATTAATTTCGATCACTCAAAGTACACGATGGCGGAGTTTGACTTCGAATCGTATCCACCCTCGCTGCGCTTCCATATGAAGCAGGACGCTTCTGGTAAAGACGTTGAAGCGATACGAGGCCACTTCTCGGCGGCAGGAGTGGATAGAGTCGAGGTACTGCCTACCGCGCCCTTCTCTTTCGATGAGATGGTCGATTTCGAGCGCGAGGTCCATCAAGCCGTGAGGTCTTCGGGTCGCTACTCAGAGGTCGTTAGCAGAATTGATTTCATCAACGGCCGGATTGGTGTCACTGCCAGTCTGAACGAACGGTCCACCGTCGACCAGCGAGCCGCCGAGGCCTACATTGCTTCAGAAACGAGAAATGTTCCCGCTCCCTTCGAGTTGGTAGAAACTGTAGAGATGCTCGGGAACAAAGAAACGATGTTCGGAGGTTCTCACTTTCAGGCGTTCGTAAATCAAAGCAACTCGCCTCCTGGTGGCGGCGGAGGTGGAACGTGGGGTCAGCCAGGATGCACAACGGCATTCAGCGCGCGACACCCGTCGACCGGAAAAACAGGATTCGTTATCGCCGAACACTGCGATGGTGATAGTACGGTCAACTCGACCTCTCAGGGCTGGTCGTGGCGATCGAGACGGGCAGTTTCAGGAGGTTACAAGAAGGCGGTGCTCGTAAGTCAGCACTCAGGTGTCTGGGGCGACTTCGCCTTCTTCAATACCCCTTGCTGCCCCGATTCTCACAGATTCTGGGATGGGCATATCAAGCGGCAAGCCCTCTCCAAGGCCAGTGCGGGGGGCTACTACCTCAACATGTGGGTCTGTCAGTATGGGATCATCACGGGCAAAGACTGCGGAGGCATCACGGATACTTGGATGAGCGCAAACGGGCTGAGCTCCCTGGTTGGAGCCAACGTTGCGACTGAGCACGGCGATTCCGGTGGGCCCTACTGGATCAACAACGAGGTTCTGGGAATACACCACGGTCGATACAACGGGAACGCAGCCTTCAGCCGAATCCACTACGCAGAAATCCTCCTTGGTGTCGAGGTCATCCTCGGATGACCGCGGTGGGCGAGCCGTTCGAATCGTGATTTCGCCTCCGAGAATATTGACTCATGCAAGTGTTCCTTCCGGCCGACATGAACGCATGCTTACGGATGGGCACTGCACCGTACACAGGGTCGTGATACTCAAGAAGTTCTTGGCACTGCTGTGTATGGCGCTGGCGCTCGCGTCTTGCTCCGTACGAGCTGAGGAGGTCCCCGAACAGTCGTCGACGCCCTCATCGGTGACCCCGACTACGGAGATGACCACCACGACGACGACCTCACCGGCGTTCGACTTCGTCGAGGCAATCGGAATATTCGGTCTCAACGGGTTCGACTGGGAGTCGCCGACGGACGGATTCGAGTTCCTGTTCTTCTTCGAGGTCCTCGATGGCGAACAACGCATCGCCGTGAACCACGTCTCCGATTGCGAAGGCTACGTCCGGCCGTACTCGATCGAGGCCGACGCGACCGGGTTCACAGTCATCAAGCCCTCGCCAGGCCTCGCCGCGTTCGAGCCGACGTCGCCTCCAGAACAGAACTGCAACGACTCGTTCACGGAATCGTGGTTCGCGACCGGCGCCAGGTTCGAGGCAGCACTCGACGGTGAAGCGCTCACACTGACGGCACCGAACAACGCACGGATCCCCGAGATGCGATTCACCCGCACCTTCGAGGGCACCACGAACCGTGCCCTGCATCCAGACGAACGAAACGACGGAAATCCGCTCGCAACGGTGCGGCTCGCCAACGGCACGTCGCATCAACTCGACGAGTGGAACGATTACCTAACGGACGGGCGCCTGTACATCGGAGAACACTGCGTCACCTACCGCTCGGACAAGAGCGGTACCGAATGGACCGTGTTGTTCTGGGACGAGCACGCAACGTACAACCCCACGGACAACACGATCACGCACGCTGGTCCACCCTGGGCCGGGCCAGAGTGGGCCGACGCGACATTCTCGAGCTTTGACGCAGGAATACTCGCGGTGAGGTCCGCTTCGGACCTCGAAAAGACCATGGAGGGAATCGACTTTGTCCGTCCACCGCACCCGTCGTGCTCTCCCTTCTACGCGCTTACTGATGGACAGCTGAGACGCCCCGAACCACAGACGCGGTGATGCCACGAAGACTTCTGTAGCTGTCGAGCGATCAGAGCCACGAACCTCTCGACTCGGAGCAGGGGCCGGCTGCGTGACCCCGAGGATCCCGACATGGTCGAGCCGGCCAGCCGGCATCACTCAACTATGCGTCGTATCGATCAGACTACGATCCTCGTATCGGCGGGGCAGGGGAGGGGTCATCACGATGACGCTCCTCGCGGTCCTCGTCGGCATCCACGACACGGCCGTCGCTCAAAGCGACGAACCCGCGGTCCCCGCAGTCACCGTCGAACTTGACGTCATCGGCGACTCCGCACGACGCTGCCTCGCCCTACCGGACAAACCCGAGCTCACCGTCGACTCCGTTCTCGTCACGACCGCAGGCATCCAAACCGCTCACGTCAACATCGCCCCTCTATCCGACACGATCGCGGGCACGACCGACGCGATCATCCAAGTCGACCCCAAGGCCCTGACCGAGCGCATACCGGCCGACCAGCGTTCAACGGCGCTGCGACCAGCAACGCCGACGGCCCCACCCCCGCCGACTCGAACCCGGTGACCCACACCGAGACCGGATCATCGACGAGCTGACACTGGGCCGGTCGCCGTACGCGATCTGGGCTGATCTGATCGCCGACGGGCACATCGACGTTCCGTGTGCCGAGACCATCTACCAAGCGATCTACGACACAGATCACACGGATCGCCGCACGTAAGAATTCCGTTCGCACGCACCACGAATCGGGGAAAGAGAACCTGTCTCTGACAGAATCCGTCGATGGGAAAATGGGATGCGGAATACGTGGCGAGCCCGACCGGGTGGGTCGCAGAACAGGTCGAGACCTACGAGGCGTCCGGAGGCACCGAGGCGAACACGCTTCGCGAGACCGGTATCCCGATCATCGTGATGTGGACGATCGGCGCGTCGAGCGGACTGCTTCGCAAGGTGCCGCTGATGCGCGTCGAGGCCGACGGGGAATATGCGATCATCGCCTCCAAGGGAGGCGCCCCCGACCACCCGGCGTGGTACCACAACCTCGTGGCGGACCCGGAGGTCCGCATCCAGGACGGACCCGCACCACTCGACTACCGGGTCGATCTCGCCGACGGCGACGAGCGGCAGCGGTGGTGGGACCTCGGTGTTTCCGTCTTCCCCAACTACGCGAAGTACGAGATCACGGCGACCGAGGCCGGCCGGGTCATCCCGGTCTTCATCGCGCGCCCGCAATGAGCTCGTCGCTCACATCGATGCGATAGACCTCCGCGTCGATCCCACAGCTCCCGCCGTCGGAGTTGAACCACACGCGGGTCAGGTCTCGATTGGTGGCGGCGTGCGTTTCGGTCCAGTAGCTGTCCCCACAGTTGTGAGTGTGCGCAATCGGCACGACGTCGGCGGTTTCGATGTCGAGCAAGAACACCTTCTCGCAGCTCCACGCGCCCGGCTCCTTGCAGTTGTAGGTGGAGGCGACGACCCATCCGGGAGCGTCGTATGCCTTGCCCGAGAAGTGGATCGAGGTGTTGGCATTGTCGTACAGATCGATCAGCCGGGTGGCCTGTCCGGTGACCAGATCGACCGCCATCACCCAGCCGCCATTCGCGCCCGCCGAGAAGTCGATGAACACGTACACGTCGTTGCCGTTGCGCCCGATCGCCATGTCTGAGTGCTCGGCGTCGTCGTGGAGCTGCCGGGGGTTGGCCAGATCCGCATCGAACACCCACGTGCCGTCCCACCACGCCGCCATGACGTACGCGCCCGTGGGTGACGCCGACACCCAGTCGAGCGTGTCGGACCGGCTGACGTCGAGCGGCATCAGGCCCAGCACCTCGTCGGTCGCAAGGTCGTAGCTGACGATGGCGATCGCCGTCTCGTTGGTGTCGTACACGATCCACGCCCACCGGTTGCCGTCGATCGACGGGGCGCCTTCGGCCCGGTCCTTCAGATAGGCGGCCGTCGGAAACACCGATTGCAACCGGTCGGTGAGATCGGCGATCGTGCTCGACACTCCGTCGAGCACGTCGACTTCGAACAAACGCAGCTCGCCGACGCTCGAGTTGGGTCCGGCGATGTGGCGGATGCGGTGCGGGTCGTCGGGATGCCACTGTGGTTCGGCGTCGGGATGGATCCCGAGCGTCCGCACCAGTGCACCGTCGGCGACGGACCGGACGGTGTAGGTGGCGTCGCCGTGGTAGGTGAAGAAGAGCGTGCCGTCGGCGTTCTCGGGGTTTCGTCGGCTGTAGGTGTTGCGATCGAATCGCGTGCCGTCGGCCGACGTCATCCGGGTGATGGCCGTCCCGAACGACTCGTCGATGTAGCGGCCACCGAGCGCGGGCTTTGTCCAGCCAACGGCTGCGGAGTCTTCGATGGCGGCGGGGAGCGCCGATCCCGGTTGGAGCGGTGCGACGGTGACCGGTACTTCGGTCACGCCAACGGAGGCGAGCGACGGAGCGACCTCTGCCGGTTGTTCGACCGGGCCCGCCGATTCGACGACGACCTCGGCGTCGGCAGACACGTCGGTCAGCAGCACAATGGCGAGCGCGGCGCCCACGAAGGCGCCCACTGCGGCGCAGACCGCCGCGATCAAACCCGGTCGTCGTGTGGAGGAGTTCATGGCTGAGCTGTTCCCTTCGGTTGGACCCGCGGTGGTCACACGCACGAAGGGTCGCTTCGGGGGGACCGCTCAGCTGTCGAAGGCGCGCTCGGGAATGTGGATCTCGTAGATCTCGGCGGCGTCGGTACACGAACCGGCGTCGGAGTTGAACCACACGGCAGTCAGATCGGCGTTGGGGACGGCCAGGGGTTCGGCGAAGATCGACTCGGCGCACGAGTACGTGTGGGCAAGATTGACGATCGTTCCGTCGTCGATGTCGAGGAGGAGAACGCGGTCGCAGCTCCACGCGACGGCCTGCTTGCAGTCGAACGTTGACGCGACCACCCAGCCGGGCCGATCGGGGGCCACGCCGAAGTCGATTGCGGTGTTCGCTCCATCGAAGAGCTCGTGGATCCGCCGGCTGACGCCATCGTCGAGCCCGATGGTCACGATCCACCCGACATCATCTGTCGCCGAATCGAAGTTGGCGGTGATCAACACGTCCGCGCCGTCCGCGGTCTGGGCGAGCGCTGGTCGATCGGGCTGCTGATCGATTCGACGTTGCTCGTCGATCGACTCGTCGTAGACGACGACGCCTTCGGCGTAGCCCGCAACGACGTGGCGGCCCGATACCGAAACCGACACGTACTCAAACGTCCCGAGCTCGTCAGAAGGCGCGGGCCCGGCGGCCAGCAACCGTTGCTCGTCGAGGTCGACGAGGGCGAACCCGACAACGGCTTCGGTCTCGTCGTAGATCGCCCACGCCATCCTCGAGCCGTCGCCGGACGGCGCCCCGGTGTCGCGCGAGCCGACGTATGAGGCCGTGGGGATCGTGGCCCGAATGGAATCGCTCAGATCGACAAAGACGGTCGCCTCCTCGCCGAGCACCGTTCGATGGAGCCGCAGCTCCCCGGAAGACGCATCGGCGCCGGCAAGGTGGACGACGGATCCGTCGGGCAGCCAGAGCGGTTCGGCGTCTCGCGGGAGTGTCGTGAGACGCTGTTCGGCGGGGTCAGACTCGACGAGCACCCACTCCTCGTCGCGACGAGTGAGCAGCGAGCCGTCGGGACCCACGATTGGTCGGGCCGCGCTCTGCAGTCGGTGGAATCGAGCCCCTGCCGTGTCGGTGACCCGGCGAATCGGTGTCCGCCAGGTCGGTTCGGCAACCCACGTGCCGAGTGGTGGCCGCTCACTGTCGGCCACGGGGGTGCGATCGTCGAAACCGGTCTCGGGTCGCCATTGTGCGAGGAGGACATCGAGGGTCTCGACAGGATCGGCCGACGAGCTCGGAGGAGTGGAAGTGGTCTCTGCGGTTCCGGGTTCGGGTGCGGTGACATCGAGCTGGGTCGTGTCGTCGGGACGGAGTCCGAGCCATGCGGCAAACCCGGCGACGACCGCCACCGCGACCATCGCCGCGCGCCGCGCCGTGTCGTTCGGCGGCCTGAACTCCGGGATGGGTTGGCTGTCGAGTTGGTGGCGGAGGCCCTCGGATGCGTCGCCGAGGACGTTGCGGAGCG
The DNA here is from genome assembly GCA_020629635.1 of Acidimicrobiales bacterium. Classification (GTDB taxonomy): domain Bacteria; phylum Actinomycetota; class Acidimicrobiia; order Acidimicrobiales; family SHLQ01; genus SHLQ01. The sequence continues at coordinate 183,511 of JAHDCX010000005.1, forward strand.
GATCGTTCTCATCGATCATCGTCGTCGGCTCCTCGGGGGTCGTGCGCGGCGAGTTCGGATCCGAGTTTGGCGCGAGCTCGACTGAGGTGGGTCTTCACCGTCTCAGTTCCGCAGTCAAGAACCTCGGCGATCTGGGCGAGCGACAGATCGTCCCAGTAGTAGAGGGCGATCACCTGAGCCTGGCGGGTCGGCAGAGACCGGACCGCCGCCCAGACGTCGGCGTTCACGTCGGGAGTTCGGACCAGTGGTTCTCGCTGCCCGCGAAGCCGGACCAGGGTCTTCGATTCGGTCTTCAGTTTGCGAAACCTCGACGTCGACCGGTTGACCATGACTCGGCGGACCCACGCTCCGGGATTGTCGTAGGACCGGATCGTCGACCACTTGCGATGGGCGGTGATCATCGCGTCATGGGCGAGATCCTCGGCGGCCCACTCGCTCCCCGTCAGGACGTACGCCAGTCCGACGAGCGACCGGTAGTCACGTTGGTAGTACTCCTCGAACGTCTCGGTGGCCGCGAGCGAGACGTCGACGAAGGACGGTGCGGGTTGGGGGGTTTCGGGACGACGGCGAATCCGGACAGGTTGACACGGTGCCTCCGGATCCAGCGCGATGCCAGGTGACTGCATGTCAGTCACACGTTCGGCGGGGCGGGTCGGGGGGACACGACATTTCCGCTTGTACTGAACCCATCGGTTAATTAACCTTCAAGTTAATGACAGGGGCGAACACCGACCAGCAACAACTCGACGACGTGTTCGCTGCGCTCGCCAACACCACCCGACGTTCGATGCTGGCGCATCTGGCGACGGGTCCTGCGACCGTCTCCGAGCTCGCCGAGCCATTCGACATGTCGCTGCCCGCCGTCTCGAAACACCTCAAGGTCCTCGAGCACGCAGGCCTCGTCGCTCGGACCCGCAATGCCCAGTACCGACCCTGTCACATTCAACTCGGACCGCTCCTCGCGGCCGCGTCGTGGCTGGTCACTCAGGAGAACACCTGGAACGAGAGCTTCGACCGGCTCGATGCCCAGCTCCTCACCGACCCGACCACCGATTCCCCATCACCAAACAGAAAGAAGACATGAACATGAGCGACACGACCAACGACGCCGTCGTCATCGAACGCACCTTTGCCGCACCGATCGAGACGCTGTGGTCGAAGTGGGCCACCTCGGAAGGATTCGCCTCCTGGTACGGACCGCAGGGCGCGACGATTCCGACGGCCGACATGGACGTCACGGTCGGCGGACGCCGGCACATCTGCATGGAGATGCAGGGCCCGAACGGCGCAATGCAGATGTGGTTCGTGGGCGAGTACGTCGAGATCGAAGAACCCACCCGACTCGTCTACACCGAAGGCATGTCGAACGAAGCTGGTGAGTCGATGTCACCGGCCACCACCGTGACCGTCGTGCTCACCTCGGTCGACGAGGGCACACACATGGTCATGACCCATGTCGGCATCCCCGCCGATTCGCCCGGAGCCATGGGTTGGCAGATGGCGATCGACAAGCTCGCCGATCAAACGAGCCAGGCATGAAGTTCTCCGTCTGGCCGGCCCCCGGCCGAGCGGTCGAGGAGCTTCTCGACCTGGCGAAGTGGGCGGACGCATCGGGGTGGTTCGGGTTCTGGTTCGCGGATCACTACATGCCCAACACCGGCGACGAGAGCTTCTCGCCCGGCGACGTCCACGAGGTGTGGTCGATCCTGCCTGCCGTCGCCGCGCTGACCTCGACGATCCGGGTCGGGCCGCTCGTCTCGCCGACGTCGGTGCACCATCCCGCCGTCCTCGCCAATCGGGCGGTCACGCTCGACCACGTCTCCGCGGGACGGATGGTGCTCGGGCTGGGAGCCGGCTGGCAGATCAACGAGCACCGCGCCTACGGCATCGAGCTCGAACCACCGAAGGTCCGTGTGGACCGTTTCGAGGAGGCGATTCAGATCATCCGATCGCTGCTCGACGACGACCGCACGACCTTCGACGGAACGCACTACACGATCACCGATGCGCCGTCGGACCCGAGGCCCATCCAGGACGTGCTGCCGATCGTCGTCGGAACGAAGGGGCCGCGCATGTGTCGCATCACCGCCACCCACGCCCAGGAGTGGAACACGTGGGGCGAGCCCACAACCGCCGCCGAACGCCTCGCCATCTTCGACGCCGCCTGTGCACGAGTCGACGTCGATCCGACCACGAAGCATCGGTCCGTCCAGGCGATGATCACCTTCACGTCCGACCAGTCGATCATCGACGAGATCGAGGCGAGCCCTCGCGCCGAGATGGCGATCGCCGGCTCGACCGAACGAGTCCTCGACGCGATCGGCCGGTGGTCAGAATCCGGATTCGACGAGGTGATCGTGCCGGACTTCTCGTTCGGCGACACCGCCGCCGAGCGGCGAGACAACTTCGAACGCTTTCGCGACGAAGTGATCGCCAAACGCTGAGCGAGACTTGGCCCATGAGCTTTGACGAAACGGCGGGATGGAGCCTCCTTCCGGGTCTGTTGGACGCGCACGAGATCCAACTGATCCTCGAGGGGTGCGAACGTCTGCTCGGGGTTCCCGAAGAAGAACGAGCCGCACGCGACCGTCCGAACAACGGCACGCGCCACCTGGTCGACCTTCATCAGCGGGTCGACGGTCTCGGCGACCTCTTCGAGCGGCCGGCCCTCGTGGACGCACTCGCCGAGATCTTCGGCGAGCCGCCCACTCTGACCCAGTGCGACTTCCGGTCGCCGCAGCCCGGCTTCGGCGATCAGAAGCTCCACATGGATGCGCTCCCACGACTCGATGTCGACAGTGGCCACCGCGTGGCCACCATGATCCTTGCGCTGTGCGACTTCACCGAAGAGAACGGTTCGACTCGGATCGTGCCGGGGAGTCACCGTCGACCCGACCTCCAGCAACTCGGCGGCAACGTCGACCGCCTCGAGGGAGAACTACAGGTGACGTGCTCGGCAGGCGACGGGATCCTGTTTTCGGGTCACCTGCTTCACTCCGGAACGAAGAACTCGAGCGACGGCGAGCGGCCTGCGCTGCAGATCGTGTGGAACCCCGAGGGGACTTGACCGGACGTTCCCGGCGAGCCACGGTTGCTCGGATGGCTTACGACGAAGCGCTCGCGGATCGAATCCGCGACGAGCTCACCGACGAACCCGACCTGGTCGAACGGAAGATGTTCGGCGGACTCGCCTTTCTGCTCGGCGGCCACATGACGGTCGTGGCGAGCGGCGAGGGCGGGATGATGGCCCGTGTCGGCGTCGAGATCGCCGATGACCTGATCGAATCCACCGCCGCCGAGCAGGTGGTCATGAAGGACCGGCCGATGTCGGGCTGGTTGCGCGTCCCGACCGAGGCGCTCGACGACGACGAGCTGAAGGTGTGGATCGACCGGTCGGTTTCGTTCACCTCTCAGCTCCCACCGAAGACGTGATCATCGACGCCTGGGCGCAGCATCCGACGCTGCGCCACATGACCGACCCGATCTTCGATCGCTCCGGCGTTGGAGTCGAGAGGCCATCCCGACGGAGGATCTTCCCGTTTCGGTGACCATCGCCATGATGGACGAGGCGAACGTCGACATCAGCCTGATCAGCGCGTGGGAGGCGCCGCATCGCACCATGATCTCCAACGACGAAGTCGCGGGCTTCGTTGCCGAGGCACCCGATCGGCTCCGTGGCGTCGGGTCGGTCGATCTCTCGAAGCCGATGGAGGCGGTGAGAGAGATCCGGCGCTGCGTGGAGGAGTTGGGCTTCGTCGGGATCCGCGTGCTGCCGTGGCTCTGGGAGACGCCGCCAACCGATCGCCGCTTCTATCCGGTGTATGTCGCGTGCGCGGAGCTCGGTGTGCCCTTCTGCACGCAGATCGGCCACACCGGACCGTTGATGCCGTCCGAGCCCGGCCGGCCGATCCATCTCGATCAGGTCGCCATCGACTTCCCCGAGCTGACGATCGTCGGCGGCCACATCGGTTACCCGTGGACGGAAGAGGCGATCGCCGTGGCCACGCGGCCTACACCGCCAAGCGCTATCCCCGCGCCTCGTCGAGTTCATGAAGACCAACGGGCGACACAAGGTCCTCTTCGGCACCAACTGGCCAATGATCCCCCCGGCCAAATGCCTCGCCGACCTCGACGCCCTCGACATGGGGTCAAGTCTGACATAGCAAGAGGTTCGTGGGGGCAAGGCAGGGACAACCTGTTGCTATGTCAGACTTGACCCCATGATTGATCCGGGGCGGTTTCTCGAGGATCTGCGGACGCTGCGGACGTTTGGGGCGACGGGGACCGGCGTGGTGCGACCGTCGTACTCCGAAGTCGATCTCGCGGCGCGGGCGTGGCTCCGCGACCGATACGCCGACGCTGGCCTGAAGGCGGAGATCGACGGGGTGGGCAACGTCTTCGGGCGGTCACCCAATCCGGGTCCGGCGCTGCTGATTGGATCGCACTCCGACACCCAACCGACCGGCGGATGGCTCGACGGCGCCTACGGCGTCATCGTCGGACTCGAAGTGGCCCGCGCAATCCGGGAGTCTCCCGACACGGCCGATCTCGCCGTCGACGCGGTCGCCTGGATCGACGAGGAATCGACCTATGTGAGCTGCCTCGGAAGCCGGGCCTTCTGTGATCTGGTCGAGCCGGATGAATTGGTCGACGCCACCGGCCTCGACGGCCGAACCCTCGCCGAGGCCCAAGCGGACGCCGGCTTGTCCGGCACATCTGCTCGGTGGGACGAGCGCAACTATGCCGGATTCCTCGAGGCGCACATCGAGCAGGGGTCGGCGCTCGAGGCGTCCGGCGACCTGATCGGCGTCGTCACCGCGATCGTCGGCGCCCGCACCATGGTGATCCGCTTCTCCGGCCAACAGAACCACGCCGGCACCACCCCGATGCGGCTCCGTAGGGATGCCGGCATGGCCGCTGTGCGACTGGGTCAGGCGATCGACGCCCGATTCGGCGAACTCACCGGCGAGCGGACCGTCTGGACGATCGGCGACATGCGATTCGAGCCGGGGGCGTCGAGCATCATTCCTGGCTCCGCGCAGCTGACGCTCCAGTTCCGCGATCCCGACGCCGCCCTGCTCGCCCGCTTCACCGATGAGGTCGAGCGACTCGCCGCCGAGATGTCCGCAGCGACAGGTGTCGACATCACGATCGAACCGGACGGTCGAGCGATCGAGCCCGTCGACATGGACCCGACCCTCCATGACGCGCTCGCAGCTGCGGCAGCCGAGACCGCGCCCGATCGGTGGACGTCGATGCCCAGTGCCGCCGTGCACGACGCCATGTTCCTGGCAACCCGCATGCCCGCCGGCATGATCTTCGTCCCCAGCATCGGCGGGATCAGCCACGATTTCGCCGAGGACACGAGCGATGCCGACCTCGTCCGGGGCGCCCAAACCATCGCCGACGCAGCGGTGAAGATCCTGCGTAACTGACGCACGCGAACGACTTCTCACCGGATCCGCCAATCCGGTGAGAAGTCAGCCCGCCATTCCGCCGCCGAGGTGGATGCCCGGGGGTTACTGGAGTCGGACTCGTTCGCAGACGAACGCCGTCCCGGCGACATCGAAACAGGTGTCGCGTCCGCTCTGACCGAGAAGAATGTCGTCCTCGGTTCCGCCGTACATGAAGTCCTTGCCCGAACCCCCGCGCAAGATGTCAGGACCGGCCTCGCCGTAGATGACGTCGTACCCCGGTCCGCCGAGGAGGAAGTCGGCAGCCGAACCGCCTCGGATCACGTCCGCATCGCGGCTGCCGTGAATCTCGTCGCGGCCTCGGCCACCCCAGATCTCGTCTTCGCCATCACCGCCACGGAGTTCGTCGTTGCCGTCCCGGCCGATCACGATGTCTTGGTCGGGGCCGGCGAACACGAGGTCGTCCCCGTTGCCCCCGTCGATCCAGTCGTTCTCACGGTTGCCGTGAAGTTCATCGTTGCCGTCGCCGCCGCAAATGATGTCGTCGCCGCGGAGTCCTCGGATGTAGTCGTTGCCGCCGAGTCCGACGATCACGTCATCCCCGTTCGTCCCGACGATGTCGTCGTCGCCATCGGTGCCGACGATGGTCGCCACCCGACCGTTGCAGACATGCACGGGCTCGGGATCGAAGAGATCGGGCTCCTCTCCAGCCACGGTCGGTAGCTCGCCCATGATTGGTCCGAGAAATGCCTCGATTGCGCCGTTGGCAGCCGTGAGGGTTTCGGCTTCGGCGACATCCGTCGTCAGCGGGTACCAGAACCCGGCAAAGCCGACCCCGTAACAATCATGGAACCGCAGTAGGTAGTCGCCGTCGTCAGCGGTGGCGGTGTCGCGCCGAACGAAGCTGCCATCGGTTGCGTGAAGGGTCGTGCACTTGGGCAGCGCGTCGATCTCCTGGTCATCGAAGAAGGGGATGAACAAGATGCCGGTGGAGCGGTCTCCGTAGGTGTTGGTCAGATCGAAGTCGATGCTGTCGCGGGTCTCCCCATGGCCCACTGAGATGACCGTGCTCGCAGCTGATGTGTCTGCTCCCGACCACGCCTGGAAGGCGGCGATCGTCTCGCAGGCAACCTCCGCCCGGTAGTCACCCGGCGGTACGAGGAACGAATACGTGCCGTCGGCGCCAGGCGTGCTGGTTGCGACCGGCTTCAAGTCGTCGGCAACCGTGACTCGACAGAGGCTCGGATCTGGAGCGACGACACTGCCTCGAATCAGGCTCGCGCCGTAGGTGACGACGATGTCGTTGGTGCCCTCGATGACCTCGATTGGATCGCTGTAGGCCTGGAACACGTCGTTTGGTGACCCGACCAATACTCCGTTGTGCCACGTGGGCACGAGCATGGTGGGAGTTTGTGAGCATTGGATCGCCTGGATGGCAAGTTGCGCACCGACCGGCACCTGCAGCGTCATGGCTCCATCGATCGGGAAGGACGGGCCGCCGCCGATGAAGGCACCGTCGGTCGGCCCCGTCACCGCGAAGACCTGCGCGCAGACCGTCACGTCCTGCACTGGGGAGCCGTCGGGATAAGCGACAGAGATGTTGACCGTTTCCGAGTTCTGGCCGTCCGCCGATCCGCTGCCGGTCATCACCCCCGCCAGCGTCAGGGCTGCCGCAAGAAGCAACAGCCGGAGTTGGGTGAACCTGGGTACCGCCATGTTTTTCGCCATGTGGCACCGTCGGCGAACGCCATGACGATGTTGAGCGTTTCTGGATGAACAGTACGCAAACTCGTCATGACATCCTCAACTGCGGCGTTCCGGTCAGAACTTGCCGGAGTTGACCCAGGTGTCTTCGGGACCGATCTCTTCCATCACGTCCCAGTGTTCGACGATGAGGCCGTCGTCGAGCCGGAAGATGTCCATCGCCGCCATCGGCGTGCCGCCGAAGTCGAGCTCGGACAGCGTCGCCACGAAGTTGCCGGAGCCGACGATCTTGTGGATCTTCGAATAGGTCATCGAGACACCCTGTTCGGCGAGCTGGCCGAGGAAGACTCCAAGCCCTTCGAGACCGTCGCCGACCTGCGGGTTGTGCTGGATGTAGGTCTCGGTCGAGACGTAGTCGGTGCTCTTGTCTTCACCGTTGATCAACACGTCGGTGATGAAGTTGGTGACGATCGCCTTGTTCGCGTCGGTCTTGTCGAGGTCGGTGATCTCGGTCGGTCCGTCAACCTGGCTGTGGCCCGACACCGTCTCGTCGACCATCTCGGCGATGACGTCCCAATGTTCGATCATCTTGCCGTTCTCGTCAGCTTCGAGGATGTCGGCGGTCACGTACTTGTACTCGCCGTTGTTGAGCGACTGTGCGACGTGGAGGAAGACGAGGTTGCCGTCCTGCCATGAGCGGACGATCTCGATGTCGCGGACGGGGTTGCGCTCGAGGAAGCCATCGAAGAACTCGACGAACCCATCCGCACCGTCCTTCACGCCCGTCGAATGTTGGGTGTATCGATCGCCGGTGTAGGCCGCGGCGGCTTCGGCGGGCTTTCCGTCCCGGATGCCGAGAAGGTAGAGGCCCTTGGCGTTTTCGAGTGCGTCGCTCATGGTCGGTGCTCCTTGCGTTGAACACCTCCGATCGTGCCGGGCGCTGGCGTTCACGAGAAGGTGCAGGGCAGACGAGGGGTGGTCCAAAGTGGACACCGATCTCAGCTCGGCTGTGCGGTCAGCCCGCTCTTGCGGAGTCGTGCTCGCATCTCTGCCGGAAGCTCACCCGAGGTCCTCCGAAAGAACTTGTTGAAGTTGGACGGCTCGGAGAACCCGAGCTGTCGCCCGATCGACCCAACGGGCCGATCGGTGTGCGCGAGCAGCCGACGGGCTTCGAGCGTGACTCGCTCGTCGAGCACTCGCTTGGCCGTCCGGCCGGTGACCTGCTGACAGGCGCGATTGATCGTGCGCTCCGACCAGGCGAGGTCTCGCATGAAGTCCCGTGCGTCGCGACTCCGAGCGAGGTCCGCTTCGATTGCGTGGCGGAAGGCGACGTACGCCTCAGGGAGACGGGTTGCGGATTCTGAGGACTCCGCTCGTTCGAAGACCCCGAGCATGGCGGACACGAGGTCGGCGACCAGTCGAACGGTTGTGGGATCGGTTCGAAAGTCCCGCTGCGTCCGCTGGAGCGTGTCCACGAGTGCACGCATCGAGGCTGCGTCATCGACACCGAGATCTCGGTACGCGACGTCGCCCGGGAACCAGAACTCGGACCAGCACAGTTCGGGTTGGGCGAGTACCGCTGTTGCGACGACCGTCTGGAGCAGTTGCCAACGTTGGACTTGGCCCGGTCGAACGAACACCGCTCGATCGGGTTGCAGCTCGATCTCATCGAAATCAACGGCGTGTGTGCCCGTTCCCTCGTGAACCACGAGAAGGACGCCGAAGGTCGGGCGCTGCGCAGCGGCCAGATGTCCGGGTCGCATTCGATCGCGAAGTTCGTCCAGCGAGACGACTTCTGCGGGAAGCGACTGGTGGATCGGGCTCGAGTAGGCGACGTCGAGGAGATCGCGACCAGGTGTCACGCCTTGAGTCGCTCCGAGGCCGGGTCGAAGAGCGGCCCGGTCACAATCGAGGCGGGCATGCGTCGGCCGGTGCGCTGGACCTCGACCACGGTGCCTTCGGTGGCGTGTTCGGCATCCACAAACGCGTGGGCGAGGAACGCGCCGACGTTGGGGCCGTACTCGCCGCCGGCGATGTAGCCGACGACGTCATCGCCGATCAGCACCGGTTCCCAGCCGTAGACCACCGCATCGGCGTCATCGAAGCGCAGGGTCGACACCTTGCGACGTACCGGCGCCGCGAGCGCGGCGGCCTTGCCGTGGAAGTCCTTGGTCTTGCTCATGGCCCACGACACACCGCTCTCTGCCGGGGTGTACTCGGGCGTGAGGTCACTCCCCCACAGGCGGTAGCCCTTCTCGATCCGGGCCGAGAACACCGTCTGCGCGCCGACGGCCGGCATGTCGAACGCTCGGCCCGCCTCCCAGAGCGTGTCCCAAACGTGCAGCGCAAATGACTGGGGCACGTAGATCTCCCAGCCGAGCTCGCCGACGTAGGACAGCCGAAGCGCGGTGACCGGGGCCATGCCGACTCCGATGTCGCGCATCGTGTACCAACCGAAAGCGCCGTCGGAGACGTCGTCGTGGGTGACGGTTTCGAGTACGGCCCGACTGTTGGGGCCCCACAATCCGATGGCGACCAGTTCTTCGCTGCGGTCGCGGTAAGTGACCGATCCATCGTCGGGTGCGTGCGAGGAGAACATCGCCATCTCGGCCGGAAGGTTGCCTTTGCCGGTGAGGATCCACCAGGTGTCGGCGCTGCGGCGGGCGACTGTGACGTCGCGGGCCACCCCTCCTGATGGGGTGAGCACGAGCGAGTATGCGATACCGCCGACGGGCACATCGATGTCGGCAGTGCACAGCCACTGGAGGTGTCCGAGGGCACCGGGGCCCGACACTTCGATCGGCCCGATCGCCGCCGACCAGTCGACGAGGCCGACGTTGTCGCGCATCTCGAGATGTTCGGCCGCCATCGTCGGCGTCCAGCCGATGGCGTCGTAGCCGGTCCGCTCCACGATCTGGTCGGCGTGCTTGGCGACCAGTCCGTCGTTGGACGAGTACCAGAGCGGTGTCTCCTGCCCGGCGATCGGCACGAACTCGGCGCCGAGGGCTTCGAGGCGATGGTGGTACGGGGCGTGGCGCAGGCCGCGGACCGATGACGCGACGGCCGACGGGTGGAGGTCTTCGAAGCCGATCTCGTAGAAGTAGCCGGCCTGACGCCAGAGGAACTCGCGGTTGGACTGGTGGCGGTGGAAGCGATCGATGTGGCCGGGCGTGACGTCCATGCCCGGATCGCCAGTGGTCATCCACCGAGTCATGACCGCGCCGACCTCACTGGCGAACGACAGCCAGGCACCGACCGCCGACCACAGTCCCTTGACGGTGGTCTCGCCCATGATCGGATGGTCGTCGACGGTGAAGGAGAACATGCCGTTGAACCCGTGGTCGATCGCGACGTCGGCGAGCGGCGGCATGTGATGCTGCATCTTCGACCAGGCGGAGGTGAAGTCGTCCGCGGTGAACGGCATCTTCGCCGTCTTCGGAAGCTCCTTCGGGTCGACGAGCATCGCCGGATGGTCGTAGCTGCCGATGCCGATGTGATCGAGATGCTGGCGGAAGTAGATCGACAGGTCGTCGAAGGTGGCAACCGGGATCTCGACGTCGGTCGTGGCGTCGGCGAGCATCGGCACGGGTGTCGTGTGGATGTACTGGTGCTGTCCCGGGAACAACGGCATGACCGTGCCGGTCTTCTCGGCCAACAGCGGCGACCAGATGTTGGTGCACACAATCGCCTGGTCGCAGGTGATCCGCCCCGCATCGCCCGAGCAGACGACCGCGGCGATCCTGCCGTCGACGACCTCGAGATCGATCACTTCGTTGTGCGGGTGCATCGTGACGCGACCGGTTGCCTCCGCGATCTGTTGCATCGAGTGGGCGATCCGGCTCGTCTTCACGATGCCCGATGACGGAATCCAGACGCCACCTTCGATCGTGGACGGGTCGACCAGGGGCAGCTTCTCGGCGATCTCCTGTGGCGACAGCATGTGCGCCTCCATGCCCTCGGACATGCCCATCTCGGCGAGCCGCTTGTGGGCGTCGAGGCGTTGTGGCGTGTTGGCGACCTGGATGAGACCCGTGCGCCAGAACTGCTCCTTGCCGGGTTCGGCGAGCGGCAGCTGGTCGTATACCTCCCGGGACTTGCGGCCAAGGGTCGTGAAGAAGTGCGAGCCGGTCAGCGTGCGCAGGCCGCCCGGGGCATGGGAGGTGGAGCCGTCGTTCTCGTCGAGCGCTCCCTTGTCGACGAGCGCGACGCCGTCGACACCGGCTTGCGCAAGGTGGTACGCCACGCTCGACCCGATGACCCCGCCCCCGATGACGACGATGTTTGCGTGCATCACCGGAGACTAGATCGGCACGGCCACGCGACGGATTCTGCGACTCCGAAACGATGTCTGGGTGGGAACGCAGCGCGCCTGCGCTGCGGAAGGGAGACCCATGTTGAAGAAAGTCATCGCCCTCTGCCTCTCGGCCATGATCTGGTCGACGGCACTCGTCGGAACGGCAGCTGCAGATGCTCCCGAACCATTCACGGTGGAGTTCAGCTTCGAGGATGTGAACCCGTGCACGGGAGAACCTCACGTGATCACCATCGAACTGGTCATTCGGGAACGCGTTCACAAGAACAACTTCGTGGCGACAGTCCGGGCCAGTGGGTCGACGAGTGACGGCTACACCATGGTGAGCGGCAGCGAGACCGTGGTCGAAACGAAGAAGGGGGTCAACGCTCGATTCATGGATCGGTGGGTCGGCGAGGATGGATCGAAGTTCCAGGCGCGAGGGTCGTTCGGTCTGAATTTCGAGACGGAGAAGCTCCGAAAGGACACTTTCGTCCTCCGCTGCATCGGTCGATAACCGCGATCGTGGGGTGACCGGTTTCGGCCGGTCACCTCGCAGACTTTCCTCGGGACATCCGGTTCTTGCGTAGAACGATTGACATGGTGCAATCCTGTCAATCATCATGGAGCCATGAACCCCGAAACCACGCCGACGATCGATCGACGAAGACTGGTCACGACGCTCGGACTACCACTGATGATTGCATTGGGCGCGTCGCTGTATCTGGTGGCAGTCCGGTCACGACTACCGATCGAGGTCGCCACACACTGGAACGGCGACGGCGTGGCCGACGGGTTCACCTCACGCGACACGCTCCCCTGGCTGGCGGCCGTGTTGTCCCTCGTCTCGGGTCTTCCGATCACCCTGATCGCACTTGTCGCCTCGACATCGCCACTGATGCCCCGGTGGTTGAGCGGACTCGGTGGCGGCATCGTCGCCTTCGTCGCCGCGATCTTCCTCTTTACCGCACAGGCACAGCTCGACACGGAGGAAATCATCGAGTTCCCGGGATGGGTGATCGGTCTTGCCACCGTCGCTGGCCTTGCTGTGACCGCCCTCGGCGCCGTCCTCACTCCCCCGCCCGAATCGCTCCCGGCGACGACCGATCCCGCACCCGCGGACGCGTTGCGGCACCCGCTCGCCGAGGGCGCAACAGCCGTCTGGACCGGCCGCACCCCGTTCGGCATGGCCATGGTGATCGCCACACTGCTGACGACGATGCTGTTCCTCGTGCTCGCGGCCTTCACGTCGTGGTGGATGCTTGCGATGCTCCTCGTGCTCGCCCTCGTCCTGATTGGTTCGACGAGCTTTGCGGTCACCGCTGGACCGGCGGGAGTCCGCGTCGCCGGAATCTTCGGCTTTCCGCGAGTGACGGTGCCACTCGCCGAGATCACGGCGGCAGAAGCCGGCACCATTCGAGCGATGCAGTTCGGGGGCTGGGGGTACAAGATCAACCTCGCCGGCGACTCCGCCGTGATCACGCAAAGCGGCTCCGCGCTCGTGCTTCACCGAACCGACGGCAAGCGCTTCCTCGTCTCGCTCGATCGCCCCGAACAACCCGCGGCGCTGCTGTCGACGCTCATGGACCGGCGAGCATGATTCTCACGATCGATCTCGGCTCGGATCGGCCGCTGTTCCATCAGATCGTCGACGGGGTGAAGCGAGCCCTCGTCGACGGAGAACTTGTCGCCGGTGATTCGCTTCCGGCGGGACGCGAGCTCGCCGCGCAGCTAGATGTTTCGCTCGAGACCGTCCAGCGCGCCTACCGACTCCTCGCCGAAGATGGCATCGTCGTCTCACGGGTCGGTCGGGGAACGCGGATCGCCGAACCCGTTGCCCTCGATCGGATCCAACTCGACTCGTTGATCACCGACTTGGTCTCTCGTGCCCGCGAGGCGGGAGTCTCGAAGGCCCGACTCACCGCGCTCGTCGACGATGCGTGGTCCTGATCACCGTCCCCTCGGACGGGAACTCACGGAGGAGGCGCGTCGTACAAGAACCATGCGCCTGCTCACTCTTGCTCTCCTTCTCGTCCTCGCCAGCACCGCGTGCGCGAGTGACGCATCCCCTACCGCGACCGGCGACTCGGTGTCGGACATCTCGACCCTCGACACCGCCGACACGACGATGCCGGCCTCCACCGGCGACGCCACCACTGCACTACCCCCCACGAGCACAGACCGAGCCGCTCCCGACCCGAACGCTCCGACGGACGCCCTCGCCGCGAGCTTTGCCGACGCCGGGTTCGACATCCTGCGAACTCAGGACTCGACGACCAACTCCGTCCTGAGTCCAACGAGCATCGGCCACGCACTCCTGATGGCTCGAGCGGCAGCCGACGACGCCACGCGAGCGGCAATCGATGCGTCGCTGAATCTTCCCGAGGGCATGAGCGCCCATGACGCGTGGAACACGATCGATGCGGCGATCCAAGACGCAAGCGGCGCGGCCCGAGACATCGAGGGCGAACCGACGCCGGTGATCACGATCGCCGATCGGATCTGGCCAGCAGAGGGCGTCACCCCGGACCAGGGATGGGTCGACCTACTCGCCACCCACCACGGAAGCGACGTGGCCACCATCGACGTCACCCAGGCCGACGCCGCCCGCGACGAGATCAACGCGTGGGTGGCCGATGCGACCGAAGGGCTCATTCCTGATCTGCTCCCGCCGGGATTCATCGACGAATCCACGACGCTGGTCCTCACCGACGCGATCTACTTCAAGGCGCAGTGGCAGACGGTCTTCGGCAAGTACGGAACGATGGACGGCGACTTCACGCTGCTCGACGGATCGACCACACCCACCACCTATCTGCGTGAGCTTGAGGGGCGAGGGGCCCGGGGAGCCGGAGACGGATGGACCGCCGCGGAGCTGCCGTATCTCGGAGATCAGTTCTCGATGCTCGTCGTCGTTCCCGACGCTGGCCGCTACGACGAGATGCGTACAGAACTCTCCGCAGACCTGCTCAACACGATCGACGCCGCGATCACACCCGGGCCCTACGAACTGCTCCTGCCGAAGTGGACCGACGACAGCTCGATCGACCTCCTCCCCTGGCTCACCGAAGTCGGTGCAGCGCCCGGCGCGTATCCGGGAATCTCCCCAGGCAGCTTCCTCTCGGGCGGCGTGCATGCGGCGGACATCGCGGTCAACGAGATGGGCACGGTGGCCGCGGCGGCAACGGCCCTCGGGTTCACTTTGTCTGGCACGCCCCCGCCAGAGCTGACCGTCGCTGCTGATCGGCCGTTCTTCTACGTGATTCGCCATGTCGACAGTGGTCTCGTGCTGTTTGCCGGGCAGGTCACGAATCCCGTCGAGTGACCAGCAGTTGTTACTTGTTGGGACTTGACCCCAGGGTGTTGCCGATCCAGTCGGCGTGGAGCGCGGCGTAGGTCCCTCCGGCAGCGACGAGGGTGTCGTGGGTGCCGACTTCGACAATGCGGCCCGCATCCATCACCACGACCAGGTCGGCGCGCTCGGCGGTCGACAGTCGGTGGGCGATGGAGATGGTCGTGCGACCCTCGCTGAGTCGTTCGAGCGCGCTCGCCATGCGGACCTCGGTCTCGGGGTCGACGGCGCTGGTCGCCTCGTCGAGGATCAGGAGACCAGTGTCGGCGACCTGGGCACGGATGAGCGCCACCAACTGACGCTCGCCAACCGAAATCCCCTCCCCACGTTCGCCGGCGAGGGTGTCGAGCCCGTCGGGCAGTGAGGACACCCAGTCCTCGAGACCCAGCGCCCGCGTGGCGTCCTCGATCGCGTCGGCGGTCACGTCTGGTCGACCGAATCGAATGTTGTCTCGGAGCGTCGTGTCGAACAGAAACCCGTCCTGGGGGACCATGCGGACGATCCGGTTGCGACTCTCCCGCGCAATGGTCCGCAGGTCATGGCCGCCGATGAGGACCTCTCCCCCCGTCGGATCAGCGAGGCGCGCGAGCAGCTTGGCAAGAGTCGTCTTGCCACTACCCGTCTCCCCGACGATCGCCACCGACTGCCCAGGGTCGATCTGCAGGGACACCTCCTGCAGAACGGGTCCGCCCGTTCGGTAGGCGAAGTCGACGTTGCGAAGTTCGACCGACGGCGCACCTGGGGCGAGCTCGATACCGGGGTCGGGTTCGACGACATCGATCTCGACGTCGAGCATCTGGAGGATCTTCCACCACCCGGCGAGTGCCGTCTGGGTCTGGTCCAGCACCTCGCCGAGCTGAGTGATCGGCTGGATCAACAACGTCACCAGAAAGATGAACGCGGTCGCCTGCCCGAGCGTCAACGTGTCCGGACCAAGCAACACGGCACCGACGATCACCGCGCCGGTGGTCAGTCCTCCGAAGAAATCCATCGTCGGTCCGAGCAGCGAGAAGAACTTGTGGGCTCGGATCTGCGCGTCGACCAACGACCAGTTGCCGTCTTCGAGACGGTCCCCGACTCGGTGCTCATAGCCGTAGGCGCGAATCGTCGCTGCACCAGCGACGGCCTCCGACGTCCGGCTGATCATCTCGCCGGTCGCCGAGCGGACCTCGTTGTAGGCCACGAGCTGGCGGCGCTGGATCCTCCGGAGGATCGGCAGCAGCGGCAGATAGATCGCGATGGTCACCAGCGTCAGCTGCCAGCTGTAGATCGCCATGACGACGAGGACGCCGACGATCAAGGTTGTGTTGAGGATCCAGGAGAGCGCGCCCCACTGCGTGAATGCGGCGAGCGTCTCGACGTCGCTGGTCACGCGTGCCGTGAGAATGCCCTTCTTGCGGGCGGTGTGCTCGGCAAGGCTGAGCTCTTGGATGTGGGAGAAGACGCGGACCCGCGTGGCGTAGAGGGTGTCTTCGGCGGTACGAATCACGCGGCGGTAGGTCGCGGTCGTCAGCACGTAGATCGTGAGAATGATCAGCGCTGCCATGACGGCTGCCTGCGAGATGACATCGACGTCGACCTCGCCATCGGAGAGTCCGCGGTCGAGCGCCTGTTGGATGACGATGGGCAGCACGAGTCGCGCCATCGCGCTGAGGATGCCGAACAGGACGGTGATCCCGAGCCCGGCGCGGAGCTCGGGGCTCGATCGGAGGCCGCGGCGCAGGATGCGCATTGCCGGAGGTTGCTCCGTGTCGAGCAGTTCGAGGGAGCGGGCCGAGGTCATCGCGCGTCCTCGTAGGCCTGCACGAGCGTGCGGTACCCGTCGATGTCGAGCAGCTCCTCATGCGTGCCAGCGGCAACGATCGATCCGCCTTCGAGGTAGGCGACGCGGTCTGCCAACGCGATCGTCGAGAGCCGGTGCGCCACCATCAACACGGTCATCGACCGGTCGCCGAGACCGCGCAGGATCGCTGCTTCGATCGATGGGTCGACTGCGCTGGTGGCATCGTCGAGCAGGACCAGGGAAGGGTCGCGGACGAGTGCGCGTGCCAGTGCGACGCGTTGTCGTTGGCCACCCGACAGGGTGACGCCGCGTTCGCCGACGATCGTGTCGTAGCCCTCGGGCGTGTCGGTGACGAAGTCGTGTGCCTGACTCGCCCGAGCGGCGTCCACCGCATCTGCCCCGGAGATCGACGGGTCTCCCATGGTGATGTTCTCGCCGATCGATTGGGCGAAGAGAAAGGTCTCCTGGAACACCATGCCGAGGCGGCTCGCTCGGTCGTGTGTCGCCAGCTCGGCGGCGTCGAGCGCTCCGACGGTGACGGTGCCGCGTTGGGGACGGATCAATCCGGTGGCGAGCTCGAGCATGGTCGTCTTGCCGCTGCCGGTGGCGCCGACGAGCGCGACCGTTTCGCCTGGACCCACTCGGAGGTCGACCCCGGACAACACGACGTGGTCGTCGTGGGCGAAGGACACGTTGTCGAAGTGCAGCTCGAGCGGTCCGTCGGGAAGCGCCCCGGGCGCAGCACCGTCCGGAGGTGTGATCGCGAGCACCCGGTCGATCCGATCGAGAGCGACGACCGATGACGGCATCGATTGGAGAAAGAAGCCAATGATCCGAATCGGCAGTCCGAGCACGCTGAACAGCGACATGGCGCCCACGAGGTCGCCGACGCTGATGTCGCCGCTGTCGACGAGGCGCGCTCCCAGGAGGAGGAGTGCGAGGATCCCGATGTTGGGGATCAGATCGATCAACGGTTCGAAGACGGCCCGGAGTCGCCCGACTCGCAGTCGCTTGGTCCGCAGGTCGTCGGACTCGATGCGCATGCGATCGATCTCGGCGTCGATGCGACCGAGCGTCTTCACGACCATCACTCCGTCGAAGCTCTCGTGCGCCACGCTCGTCACATCGGCGACCGACTGTTGCACCTCGGCCACGGGCCCCGACACCTTGGCCGAGTAGACCCGGTTGACAATGAACAAGAGCGGGAGCACGACCAGAGCGACCAGCCCGAAGCTCCAGTGCAGGAGCGAGAGGGAGATCACGGCGAGGACGGCGAGCACCACCGTGGCCACGGCGAAGGCGAGCGGGCGGAGCACCATCCCGGCCACGACGAGATCGTTGTCCGCGTGGGCGATCAGCTCGCCGGTCGGCGTCTGCCGGTGGAACTCGATCGGCAGACGCAGGTACTGGTCGTAGATCTGGCTGCGCCACGTGCCCTTTGTCTTCGACTCGGCCATCGACAGGTAGTAGCGGCGCACGATCGCGCCGGCGCCTCGGACGACGGCGATCACCATGATGACGCCGAAGCCGATCACGACTCGCTCGTCGTCCGCACCGTCACCAACGAGTGCCGGGGTGACCACCTCATCGGTCACCCATGCGATCGCCCGGCTGAGCGCGACCACGGACACCGCGAACGACACGGCACCCACGATGGCGATTGCGTGCGGGACCGGGTGGGCTCGAAAGCTCCGCCCGATCAGACGGAAGCCTCGGCGCAGCATCGAGGCGCCGGTGTCGACGGTGGTTGGAGCTGATTCGCTCAGCGCGGCACCCGGCTCATGCACGCGAATCTATCGGTGGCTACTCGTTGACCCGCCGCTCGATCTCGGCGAGGAGGTCCTCGAGCGGAACCTCTTGGAGCGAGATCTCACCATCGGCCGTCGTCGCCGCAGCGGTTCGACCGGTCGCATCGAAGACGAGCGTGCCGAGCGGCCGCGGGTCGGCCGTGAGCGGCGAACAGTCCAAGGCGACGCCGGTGCGTGATTCGACACAGATCTCGCCGACGAGCTCGCCGTTCGCGATCACGGTTTCGCTCCGAGCAACGAAGCGCACCTGATCCTCGCGCCCGATCGTGATCCGGCTGCTGCCCGACGCCGATGGCGTGACCTCGTAGATGCGGTCGGCTTCGGAGAGGTCCTGGCCGTAAAGCACCCGGATGGTGTTGGCGAGGGTGGTGTTGGCGCCTTCGGGTTCGGGCAGTCGATACAGCGTGGCCTGGGGAGCCTGACCGTTGACGATCGTGTCGAGACGCACTTCGAGGTACGCGGTGATCGTCGACGCCGAGCCGAAGCTGGTGAGCGGGGTAACGGCGTACGGAACGCCGTCTCGCTGGAGCACGAACTCGGTGGAGTTGCCGAAGTTGGGGTCGGATCGATCGATCTCTGCCTCCCCATCGCCTTCGTCACCCCCGAGTTCGATCGTGCCCTGGAGCGAGTCGCTCGAGCGTGACGGGCGCTTGGAGACCAGAAAGCCGTAGCTGTCGTTGATCGACTCGCGAATGCGTTCGGCGATGGCGAGACCCGCAACAGGACCGGGGTGGGTGCCGGCAGCGACGTCGTCGAGAACCTCGACGGCGTAGTCGCCACTCGCCGCCACACCGAAGATGATTGCACCGTCGGGAAGGACCGGTTTGGACAGGTCGAGACCGCGGCGGTCACCCAATGGCACGACCAGGCGAGGCACGGCGTCGCCATCCACGTCTGCGATGTAGCCGTAGATGTCGTCGGCGCTGAAGAGGGCATCGGACCCGGCGATCTCCGCAACGACGTTGGCCATTTCGCTCTTTCGGAAGCCGAGTCCGACGGAGGGCACGGTGTCGACCGGGAACGACGCGCGGCGCACCTGTCCGGTGTCGTTGACGCACACGACGCTTTCGGTCCAGCGGTTGCGGATCTCGGCGGCGGTGGTGATGTAGGAGCACCATTCCTCGGCGACGCGTACGGGCGGCGAGATGTCGCCGACGACACCGGCGAGCGACCGTCGGATCACGAATGAGGCCTGGTCGAGCGCGATGCGCTCGTCGTAGTCCGGTCGCTGCTCGTTTCGCTCGGTCAGATTGGCGATGTACTCGACGCGTCGCTCGTGGCCGGCTCGATTGAGCGCTGACCACACGTTGCCAACGCCTTGATCGGACCCGAGTCCAGCAACGGAGAGAAGGCCGCCGAGTATCGAGATCACGGCGGCGATGGCAACCACACCGGCGGCCCGATCCCATCTGGCGATGGCGGCAATGGCGAAGAGCACGCCGACCACGAACACCGAGAGGGGAAAGGTGACCTGAAGAACCGAATGCGCGAAGCGAGCGGACCCGTCGAACCCGAGCGCCGGAAAGACGACGAAGAAGAGCAGAACGAAAACGCCGACGAGGCCCGCCAGAAGCACGGCGATACCGGCGATCACGTCACCTGCGGCCGTCTCCCCGTGCTCGTTGTTCTCGTTGTCCGGGATCTCCTCTTCGGAGCCGTGGTCTTCAACGATGTATTCCATCCATCCATTATACCATCTCAATAGGGGACCAAAACTAATGGGTGACGTTATGGCGCGAAGTTGGCTCGAATGCGTTCCTGCAAGAAGTCGTGGGCGGTGATCGGGCGGTGAGTGCCGGCCGGCCCCTCGATGATGACGTCTCGGTTGGCCTGCGCGAAGAAGGCGATCGAGTACCTCGGACCTGCGTCGGCGGCGGGCACGACCCGGTGGAGCGTGGATGGGAGTCGGTCGTCGCTCCAGCGCATCAACATGTCGCCGATGTTGCAGGTCACGATCCCGGCGGTCGGTTCGACGTCGGTCCAGCCGAGCGGTTCGTCCGGGTCGCGGTCTGCCGCCGCGGCACCGGGACACACCTGGAGGCCGCGTTGACCGGGTCGCTGGTGAAGCAGCGTGAGACAGTCGTAGTCGGTGTGGGCTCCCGCTCGCCACGTCTGGTCATCGACGTCGGCATCGGTGAGCGCGAAGTAGTGCAGGAACCGCAACGTGCTCTGATACTCCGCCGAGGTCGGGTCGTGGCGTTCCTCGAAGAAGTCCGACGAGAACCCGAGGGATCGAGCGATGCTCGAGAGGATCGTCATCGCCAGCCGCCAGTTGGCCTGTTCGAAGTCGAGCATGGCGTCGACAAACCCGGTGAGCTCGTCGTTGGTTGGCCAGAGGTCGTGACGGTCCATTCGGGTGCGGGTGATCTGGTACGACTCCTTCTCGTCGAGGACACCGGTCGACGGCCGACGTTGCGTCTTCGACTCCCACCCCGAGTTCGTGCCGGTGGGCATCGACCGTTTCGCCTTGGCGTCGACCGGCAGGGCAAAGAACGCCTGGGCCCGCTCGAAGGCGTCATCGATGGCGGCCATCGGGATCCCATGACCGCTGACCTGAAAGAACCCGAGGTCCGCTGCCGCGTCCCAGATCTGGCGGTCGATGTCGTCCCGGTTCGACCCGAGATCAGTGAGGTCGATCACGCGAATGTCGCGCTCGACGATCACCCCGCGGCCGCCGAAGGTGCGCTCGCGGGCGAGTTCGACTTCTGCCGAAGGGGCGTCGAGATGACCAGACATCTCCCGAGTGTCGTCGACCGGTGCTGGCGAGTCACGAAGATCCGCGGCCTCGAAACGGACTGTTCATTCGACCGTGCGGCAGGCAGCGCTTGACATCGCGGTCTACGTTGTAGATTCTGGATGTCTACGCTGTAGATATCGACCAAGGCGGAACCCATGCTCACGCTCCACAACATCCGGAAGTCCTTCGGCGACCACGACGTACTGCGCGGCGTCGACCTCGACATCGCTGCCGGAGAGATCTGTGCCCTCCTCGGACCGAACGGCGCCGGCAAGACGACCCTGGTCTCGGTGGCCACCGGGCTCAGCCCGCTCGACGGCGGCACGATCACCGTCGCCGGAGTCGACGCCCTTCGTGACCGAGCGGCGCGGGCCTCGATCGGCGTCGCACCTCAGACCCTCGGTGTCTACCCGACGCTCACCGTCAAACAGAACCTGGACTTCTTCGGGCGCCTCGCCGCGCAACCACGTCGAAAGCGACGTACAAGGATCGATGAGCTCGCCGATCGACTCGACCTCGCCGACCTGCTCACCACCCGGGCGGGACTGCTCTCGGGGGGCCAACAGCGGCGAGTCCACACCGCGATGGCGATGATGGGACAACCCGCCGTGCTGTTCCTCGACGAACCGACGGTCGGCGCCGATGTCGACAGCCGAACACAGATCCTCGACGCCGTGCGCGACGTCGCCGAGGACGGTTGCGCGATCTGTTACACGACGCATTATCTGCCCGAGATCGCCGAACTCGGGGCGACCGTTGCCGTGCTCTCCGGGGGACGGATCCGGGCCCGCGGCACCATCGATGAACTCCGCGCAGACGCCCACCTCGCGCCAGACGCCGATCTCGACGAGCTCTATCGCATGCTCATCAAGGGAGAGGCCCTCGATCATGTCTCGTGAACGATTGTCCGGGCTCGTGTCGCACAACCTGCGACTCCTCGCCGTCGAACCAGGCCCGATCCTCGCCATGACGATCATGCCGCTGTTCATGATCACGTTTCTGCAGGGCATGGGACGGACCGCGCTCGAATCCGGAGGGTACGACGACGTGTCGGGCGCCGAGCAGGTGGTGCCCGGCATGGCGGCGCTGTTCAGTCTCTTCGGCGTGGTCTACCTCGGCATCGCGTTCTACCAGGAGCATGGCTGGGGCACCTGGGACCGACTTCGGATGAGTCCGGCGTCGACCGCCGAAATCCTCCTCGCCAAGCTCGCACCGTCGGGGCTCGTCATCCTCGGACAGACGGTTGCCCTGTTCGGGCTCGGTGCGCTGCTCTTCGGCCTCGACGTTCGAGGATCGCTGTTCGCTCTCCTCGCGATGATGCTTGCGTCGACCGTGATGTTGGTGGCGATCTCCATGCTTGCCGTGGCGGTGTTCCGATCGATCAATCAGCTCTCCGCGGCGACCAATGTGGGCGCGATGTTGTTCGGCGGACTCGGCGGCACGATCGCGCCGCTCGACACGCTTCCCGGCTGGGCCCAGACGCTGGCACCGATCAGTCCGGCGTACTGGTCGATGCGCGGATACACGACCGTCGTGCTCGACGGCGGAGGACTCGCCGACATCGTGAGGCCGCTCAGCGTCATCGGAGTCGTCTCGATCGCGGCGGCAGTACTGTCGGCGTGGCGTTTCCGCCT
Organism: Acidimicrobiales bacterium; assembly: GCA_020629635.1. Lineage (GTDB taxonomy): Bacteria > Actinomycetota > Acidimicrobiia > Acidimicrobiales > SHLQ01 > SHLQ01. Next base: position 206,234 of record JAHDCX010000005.1, read on the forward strand.
CGCCGAGCCCAAGGACTGGACCTGAGCCCTCGCAGCCTCACCCGTGAACGAATCATCACCGCCGCGCTGGCGATCGTCGATCGCGACGGCGTCGATCGACTGACGATGCGCGCGCTCGGCGCCGAGCTCGGCGTCGATCCAATGGCGGCGTACAACCACATTCCGAACAAGGCGGCGCTTCTCGACGGTGTCGTCGAGGCCGTGTGGGCCGATCTCGAACTCCCCGAGACCGACGCCTTGGACGAGGCGGAGACCCTGGCGGCATTGGGGAGCGCGATGCGCGACACCCTGCGCCGTCACCCAAACGCCGTCCCGCTGGTGGGCAGTCGACCGAATCGAGGCAACGCCGGACTCCAGGTCGCCGATCGGGCGATGGCCGCGCTGACCGGGGCAGGCGTCTCGGCAAGCGACGCGATCGCGTTCGTCAACGCCGCGTCGAGTTTCGTGATCGGCCACACGATGTGCGAAGTCGCCCAGTCGCCCGCCACCGACACTCAGCTCATTGCCAGCATCCGCGACGCCATCGACGCGCGGGATCACCCGACACTCGCCCGCGCCTTCGGCGATGTCGACGACGACGCGTTCAGCGACGATCGAGCCTTCGATCTCGGCCTCCGGTCGATGATCGCCGGGATGCTCAACTGAGGTTCACCACCCAAACGCTTGACCTCGTGATGCCAACGTTCCTAAGTTGGCGGCGAGTTTGGCGAGGAAGTCACCGGGGGTGGGAATGCGACGCCAGTGGCAACTCGGCATCGCGCTCATGGTGGCGCTCGGTGCGTTCGGATGCACCGATGGCGCGGGAGCTCGGCTCGAACAGCTTCGGGATGCCCCGCTTGCGGACTACGACCTGACGTCGGAGTATCCCGTCGAACGCTCCGAGCGAGCCGGTTCGGATTCCGCAGGCGTGCCGAGTCCATCACGAATCACGTTCCGGATCGACGTCAGCGAGGGGGATCCCGACGAGGCGTTCGAGACGCTCGTCGCCGAGCTGGCCGCCGCCGGGTATCGCGACGGCGCAACAGAGGGACCGGTGTCCTTCTCCGCCCGTCAGCAGACATCCGACGGCCTCGAAGTCGTCGCCGAGCTGACGAAGAGCACTTCTCAACCACGAATCACACTCGACTTGAGTGCTCGCTGACACGAGCAGAAGGGGAAATGAAATGACTGCGCGGGGCAAAGGGCGCCGGTTCATGCCGGTGGTTGTTCTCTTGGGATTGGTCGGGGTTCTTCTCCCCACGAGTGCCGTTCAGGCAGCGGGACCTGGGCCGTTGAAGGTCGTCCTGATCGGCGACAGCTACGCCGCAGGCAACGGAGCTCGAGACGCAGACGGCGACCGCAACTACGAGGGACCGAAAGGCTGCTACCGAAGTCCAACGAACTGGGCGTCGCAGTATGTGGGCCATCTGGAGGGCGGCGGGTATGACGTCACGTTCGTCAACCGTGCGTGCTCCGGTGGCGTGATCACCGACTACACGCAGCGGCGAGACATGGACGACGAGATCATTCGGTACGTCTCCTTGCCGGAGGACACACCCGAAGCCGACGTGATCCGAAGCGCACAGAGCGACGAGTGCGCGTCACGATTCCCTGCCGACGAGGAGTACGACATCGAGTACAAGCGATACTCGGTGCTTCTCGGCCACCAAGTCGAATGTCGACGGTTCATGAAGCCCCAGCTCGATGCGATCGGGGCAGACACCGACCTGATCCTCATGACCGGCGGTGGCAACGACGTCGAGTTCTCGAACATCGTCAAGCAGTGCTTTGCGCCGGTCCTTCGCGATCCGGGCGGGTGCCGAGAGAAGGTCACTCAGGCCAACGACGACATCGACCTCATCCAGGATCGATTGACTGCGGCGCTGCTCTCGGCCAGAGAGCGAGCACGTCCCGACACGAAGATCGTCGTCGTTGGCTACCCGTTCCTCGCCAACAACGACGACTTCGAGCTCGTGTACAAGCGACTCGGCATCTGGGAGAGCGACCGCTACGCCGCAGCGCGGGAGGTTCGTGAGCTCGGTCGACAGGGCGACATCGCACAAGCGGCCGCCGTCGCAGCAGCAAATGCCGAAGCTGGCACGGACTTCGCCCAGTTCGTCAACATCAAGGAACTGTTCACCGGTCACGAACCCAAGCCCGAGCTCGGCACCGGCAACCCCGACCGGTGGATCAGCGAAATCGAGAATCGGATTCTGATCGAGAACTACCACTACAACGCCGAGGGCCACCGCCAGCTCGGGTTGTACCTCTCGGGCTTCGACAGCTTCGGCGCCATGGGAACCGTGGGCACCGATTCTTCGAACATCGACTTGGCCTTTGTCGTGGACACCACGGGTTCGATGGGCGCCGACATCGACGCGGTCAAAGCGTCCATGAACGCGATCCTCGACTCACTCGAAGCTTCCACTGCCAGCTACCGAGTCGCGGTCATCGACTACCGCGACTACGCCGACCGCACAGGATTCGAAGGCGACTACCCGTCGCAGCTCGTGCTCGACTTCAGCACCGATCCCGTGGCGATACGCAATGCGATCAATGGGCTCACCCTCGGCTTCGGCGGTGACACACCGGAGACGATCTGGTCGGGCCTGTTCGAGAGCTTCAGGCTCGACTGGCGACCGGGCGTCAAGAAGCTTGCGTTGCAGTTCGGCGATGCCCCGGCGCTCAATCCCGAACCGGTCAGCGGATACACGACCGCATCCGTGATTGCGGCGTCGCTCGCGATCGATCCGGTCGCGATCTACGCCATCGACACGGGGGCGGCAGGCACCGAGATTCGCGAGGCTGCGGTCGCGACCGGAGGCCAGGTGCTCGTGGCACCGACACCGACGCAACTCGTCGACCAGATCCAGGCCGTCATCTCGACGGCTGCCCAGTCGCCGTACGCGTGGATCGGAACCGGCTATGCCGGGCGGACCGGCGACGCGATTGCGTTGAGCGGCGCTGGCAGCTTCGACCCAGACGGAACGATCGTCAGCTGGGAATGGGATCTCGACGGCGATGGAACGTACGAAACCACGAGTCCGGGATCCGAACTCGTGTACACGTACGACGCCGACTATTCGGGTCTGGTCGCCATGCGGGTCACCGACGACGAGGGCAACATCGGGATCGCCACGGCCCCGATCGACATCTCGATCGACGGTGATTCGGTGGCAACCGATGAGGACAACTGTCCGACCATCCACAACCCGGGTCAGCTCGACGACGACGGAGACGGCGTCGGCGACCTGTGCGATCCGGACTGGGTGCTCGAGACCGGCGATGCCGAGGGCGTCGGCTTCGCCATCGGCCCGGCTCCGACCTCATCGGTCGCCCCGACCACGATCACGGCGGCGCCAGGAGCAGCGTTCACCGCCACCGGGACCGTGGGTGACCCGGAGGGAGATCCCGTCACGGCGACGTGGATCATCGACGGTTGCACCGTTCTCGACCCATCTCTCCCAGAAGCAACGATCGTGTGCGACACGGCCGGCACCTACGAGCTTGCGCTCGTTGCCGAGGATGGCAACGGCGGAGTCGTTGCTGGATTGGCCGTCGTCGAAATCTCGGGCGACCCCGGCGGTCCAGCCGAATGCGTTGCGTCGTCGTTGAGTGATGGTCGTGTCGAGGTGACGTGGTCGTCGTTCAACGGTGAGGACGACAACTATCAGTTGCGGGCCGACGGTGATTGGCGGGCGTCGGTGTCTGCCGCCGGCGAGTTGCGTTGGGTCGACGACTATCCGGTCGCGGGGACCGTGTACACGGTGCGTTCTGCTGAGGCCGCTGGCCGTGTCGATCAGACGTGTTCGGTGACGACGGGTGATGTCACGCCTCGACCCGCGTGCGTGTTGGAGGAGTTCTCTGATGGCACGGTTCGGTTGACGTGGGATGCGCGTGACATCGAGAACGACAACTATCAGGTCCGGGTGGATGGTCGTTGGCGGGCGTCGGTGCCTGCGGATGGGCCGTTGTCGTGGACGGGTGTTGGTGGTGTCGAGCACATTGTTCGTAGCGATGAGCTCGGCGCCCGCCTCGACATGACGTGTGAGTAGCCGGTCTGCGGCGGATCGGGCGCCGAATAGGGCGAGCCCGATCCGTCGCGGCTGGTGCCCCGAGGTCAGGGAACGGCGTGGTCGGAGACCGGCGTGTCCTGACTGAACGTGTTGCGCCAGATCCCATCGTCGGACCGCTGCCACAGCGAGCTCACCCACATCTGTTCGTCGACCGAGGCGCCGGGTCGACGGTACGTGGCGAGATAGCAGAGCAGAGCGGCCTCCCGAGCGACGGCCACCGATCGTGCGTCGCTGAGCTCGAAGGAGACGACCGTCGGCCCGTCAAGGAGCTGGTCGACGTGTTCGTCCTTGGTCGCGTATCCCGAGGGATAGAGCCCGAGGAAGTCGTCGTCGAGTGCAGCTGCATCGGCACCCGAGTCGCCGTCGACGAGCGCTCGCCAGACGGCTCGTTCCAGATCGAGGAGCTCGTCGAGCGTGATCGCTCGGTCCGAGGCGTCTGCCGAGCTCACGCCGGAAGCGGACACGACGTCTGCTGGTACGTGGAGAGTCGGGTGCGGAGCGCCCACAGCACCAGACCGATCGCCGCGAGACCGACGAAGGGCTGGACCGGTGCCCACCAACTGAGCGCGCCGCCCGTGCCCAGCAGCGCGACGACGAGCTGGTTGCAGACCGGGCAACCGACGGCGAGGAAGGACACGAAGCCGCCCCAGACGGTGCGGACGTCGTCTCGTTCTTCTTCTGCGGAATGCGACGCCGGCAACCGGATCGCGAAGACGAGTCCGATCAACGCCGAGGTGATGGCCCAGATCAGATAGTCGATCGGCCGGGTTTCGACCGGACGACCGAAGATCGGCGTGTCGATCAGATCCGACGGGACACCGATGAAGACCGCCGCCACGAGGGCGTACGGGATCGCCCGGAGATAGGTGACCGGGGCGAGCGCACGAAGCGAGCCGAACATCGCACAAAGGCTAGGGCTTCAGCTTTCGGGCGTCCTGCCGACCACTGCCGGGAGACTTTCGTGGAGGTGTGATGCGGCAGTACCGCACACAGATGTTGGTCGGCGTCGCCATGGTGGCGCTGCTGTTGGCCGGGGTGTTGGCGGTCAGCGTCGATCGAGCCGAGCCCGCCGATGCCACGGCGTTCGCATGCGTCAAGGCCCCATTCCAGAACGGGCTCGAGCTTCGGCTGTCTGGCCTCGACGGAGTCGCTGGCACCTATGCGGTTCGTCAGAACGATCGGTACCACTCGACCTCGGAGACGCTCACCGACTCGTTCATCGAAGGGTCGGTTGAGGATGACTGGACGCTTCGGCTCCGAGGCCCGGAGATCCCCGACCCGTACCTGACGCTGCCGTGCCTTCTCGAAGCCGACGCGCTGTGCACGGTGATCCCGACCGACGATGGCGCCCGACTGGAGTTCAACGGCCTCGACGAAGCGGACCGGATCGCCGTCCGCAAGAACGGCCGCTGGCTGGCCAACACGACCGGCGCGTCCGCCAGCCTCCGCGTCGACGGCGGCATCGACGACACGTGGGAACTCCGGATCCGCGGAACCCGTTGGACGAGTCCGTTCGAGTCGACGACATGTCTCGCTCCGGCGACACCTCCGGTCGGCACCGCGTTCTGTCAGGTGATCGAGACCGGGCTGGTGTGGTCCAACGCCGAAGTCGACTCGTACCAGGTCCGCAAGGACGGTGCGTGGGTCACCGAAACCCGACGACGGGCCTTCGAGACCGACGATCTCGATGCACAGTGGCTGATTCGGTACCGCAGTGCGGGGCGGGTGGTCGACGAGCCGTGCGTGTCGGCCGACGACGTCGAGATCGATCCGGCGGGACCCTGCCTGTTTGACGGCGAGCTCGTCGAGAGCGTCCTGAACGGTGCGCAGTGTGATGTCATCGCCCGCTCGCTCGGTGCCGAAGGTTCGCCGTTGCCGACGACCGACCCCTGCGATCGCAGCTACCCGGTCTTGTGCGTCGACGGTACGGCCACGTGGCTCTGGCTGTCGGTGGTGCCGACCGCCGAAGATCTCGCCGCTTTCCCGGACGTGAGAACCCTCTACGTCGTCCCGATCACCGACGATGTCCACGATCTCACGGCCGTCACGACGATGACCGAACTCGAGTACCTCTACGTCGCGTCGCTCACGATGGAAGAGCTCCCCCGCGACATCGGCCGCCTCGAAAATCTGCTCGAGCTCCGAATCCTCGAGGCGCCGCAGCTCACCCGACTCCCCGACGAGATCGGTGAGCTGACGAAGCTGATCTCCCTGCACATCGGCGAACACCAGGGTCTGCGCGACCGGGTGGAGGTGCCAATCGAGCGGCTACCGGATTCGATCGGTGACCTCGTGTACCTGCGCGAGCTCGAGCTCGAAGGCACCAACATCTCCGTGCTCCCGGCGTCGATCACGGGACTGGTCAGCCTGTCGACCCTCGACGTCTCGGACACCCTCATCCGGGGCGACCTTGCCGCTCAGCAGCTGGTGCTCGGTGACCCCGAAGACGTTCCCTTCGACATCATCTGGTGGAACGGCGAAGGCGACTGCCCGGTCTGGACCACGAACACGACCTGGAATGCGTGGCAACTGCGCAACGATCCAACGTGGAGCGACTGCCAGACGGCGCGTTGACCCTCACCCGCCCTCGAATCCGTCGCGGCGTCGACGAGACTGCAGGCATGAGACAACGAGCGGTCGCCGCACTCCTGCTTGCTGTGGCGCTCGGGGCATGTGGCGACGATCTGGCGGTCGATCCACAGCAGGCGCTCGATCCTCGACTCGGCGACGCCTCGGTCGAAGAAGGCCTGCGCGTCGACGTTGTTGTCGACGGTCTGGTGGGCCCGACGCAGTTCGTCGTCGACGGGAACGACTTCGTGGTGGCTCAGATCAACGGCGGCGAAAACGACGCACAGGGTCAGGTCATCCGCGTCTCAGCTCGAGGCGGTAGCCCGGTCGTTCTGGTGGATGGCCTCGACAAGCCCACCGGCGTCGCCGTGGTCGACGGGGAGCTGTGGATCATGGAGCGCGATCGGTTGACTCGCGGACCCCTCGGCGGCGAACGCCAGATCGTCATCGACGACCTCCCGAACAACGGCCGATCCGAGGGAACACTCACCGTTCTCCCCGACGGGAGGCTGCTCTTCGACACGTCCGGCTCGAAACGCGGATCGGACGTCGTCGACGGTTCGGGACGGCTGTTCACCGTCGATCCCGCCGACCCCGACGCGTTACCCGTCGAGTACGCCGAGGGGTTCAAGCACGCGTACGCCCACGTCGTCGACGACGACGGCACCCTCTGGACGACAGAGATGACCGACGGCCGTTTCGACGACGAACCGGCGACCGACGAAGTCGTGGCGGTGGCCGAAGGCGTCGACCACGGCTGGCCGCATTGTGTCGGCAACAACCGCATCGTGGACGAATTCGGCGGCTCGGCCGAACGCTGCTCAACCGTTCCGGGATCGCAGGCCGTCTTCGACCCGTCGGCCACGCCGACCGGGATCGCCGTGTCGCCATTCGAGCCGGACACCTTGCTCGTCGCGCTCTGGAACGAGCGTCGCATCGTGGCGCTCCGCTCGACCGAGTCGGTCAACCCGGTGCCGGTGCGCACGTTGGTGAGTGATCTCGACCGACCCCAGCATCTGGTCACGGTCGGCGACGACGTCTACGTCTCGGACTTCGGTTCGGGGCTGGTCCTTCGCCTCTCGTCCGATTCCTGACGGTCGAGCTCAGCTGGCGGCCAGGTACTCCGACACGAGCGGCAGTCCAGCCTCGAGGACTTCGGTGTGGTTCGCGTAGCCGATCCGAACGGTGCCCTCCGCCTCCAGAGCGCTTCCCGGCAGGAGCATCACTCCGGTGGCGTCGAGCAGCCCGATGCAGAACTCCCGAGACGAGACGTCGACGTCGAGATGGAGCAACGCGGTCGTTCCGGCCTTCGGCTGCACCCACGACACCCGCGGCTCTTCGTCGACCCACGCCGACAGAATCGCGAGATTGGTGCGCGTGATGCGGCGGCTGCGTTCGAGCAGAACAGACGCTTGCTCGAGCGCGATCGCGGCAAGGTGGTCGTCGATCATGCCAACGCTGATCGTGCTGTAGTCGCGATGGTGTGCGACCGCCTGAATGAGTTGGGCCGGGGCGGCGATCCACCCGAGGCGAAGCCCCGCGAGGGAGAACGCCTTCGACATCGAGCCGGTGCTGATGCCCTTGTCGTAGAGGTCGGCCATCGACGGGCCGGTTCCGGGATCGGTCTGATTCGTACCCCGGTAGACCTCGTCGCACAGCACCCATGCGTCGGCCCGGCCCGCGATCTCCCCGATCGCCGCCAACATCGCTGCGTCCATCAGCGAGCCGGTCGGGTTGTTCGGATTGTTGATCGCGATCAACGAAGTCTGATCGGTGACGAGGCTGGCGAGCTCGTCGAGGTCGGGGAGGTACGCGTTGTCGGCTCGGAGTCGGAGGATCTGGACGTCGGCGCCGTAGCTCTGCGGGATCGAATAGTGCTGCTGGTACGTCGGTTGCACCGAGATCACCCGATCGCCCGGCTCGACAATCGTTTCGTGCACCAGCTTGTTCGCGCCGATCGCGCCGTGGGTCACGATCGTGTTGGCCGGTTCGATCGTGTCGTAGAGCGCCGCGATCGCTGCCCGCAACCGATCCGATCCTTCGATTGCTCCGTAGGTGAGGCGAAGGTCGGCAACGTCGTCGAGGGCCGCACGACCAACCCCGGTCAGCTCGAGGAGTTCGGCAACGGTGAGCGAGGCCACACACGTCTCGGCGAGGTTGTGGGTGCAGTGGTTCTCGAACTCGTTCATCCAGAGCTCGACCCCAAACGGCTCGATCAGCATGTGTCGAGTCTGGCCGAAACGCATCTCATCGGTCCGCCAAAGGGCCGCCGAATTCGGTTTCGCGCGGACGCCCTTCAGTCCACGAGCCCATCGACGTTGGCCAGCGATTCACGGTCTTTGCACGGGTGGCTGTCGGGCAACTCTTGGTTCCTGGGACTCGACCGGAAACCTTCGCTCACTCCACCGCCGAAGACGTAGTATTCGCCGATCTCGATGGTTTCGCCCCAGACAGTGATCGTTCTCCCGTCGGCAGAGACTACCGGTTCCATGTCTGTCTCGGTGAAGAACAGGATGCTCTCGTCGACGACGAGACACCCTTGATCGCTCCACACGATCCCCGGGACTCTTGCTTCCAATCCGGCGCCGCGTTGAACCCAGAAAATGGACTCTTGTTCGACAGTTCCCCACTCATCTGTCGGCTGGGCGCTCGTTGCGTTGGTGGACGGTTGAGTCGTCGTCGCCTCGCTCGTCGATTGCTCGGAAGACCCGACATCGGGCGCCGTCGTAGCTGTGGCCTGCTCCGCGTCTTCGATGGTCGCAGTGCCTTGAGTACTGGAACATGCGACCAACAAGATGCTGCCGGCGATCAGGGTTCGGATCATGTCTTCAGCGTGAGGCCCCACGCTTGAAGAATCGCACAGACCGGGCTGAACGCATCGAGTGCGACGCCCCCGGGCGAACACCCGTCGCCGACGACGTCGAACGAGCTCCTCACCGCGAGCGACGGCGGCCTGTCGCCCGAATCTGGCTTCCCCGCGAACGATCTCTCATCGCACAAGCCCGTCGACGAGCGCGAGGTACTCCTTGTCACGACATGGATGTGTGGCTGGAATTCCGGGATCGGATTGGGATCCACCGCCGAAGGTATAGGGATTGCCGATCTCGATCGTTTCACCCCATACGTTGATTGTTCTCCCGTCTGCAGAGACGACGGGCTCGGTGTCTGTCGAGCTGAAGAACAGAACGCTCTCACCGACCACCAGACACCCCTGGTCGCTCCAGACGATGCCGGAGATTCTTGCTTCCAATCCGCCGATGCGTTCTGACCAGAGGATCGATTCCTGTTGGACGATTCCCCACTCGTCTGCCGGCGAGGCACTCGTTGTGGTGGTGGACGGTTGAGTCGTCGTGGCCTCGCTCGTCGATTGCTCGGAAGACCCGCCATTGGGTGCCGTTGTTGGCGCCTCTTGTTGCTGGTCTTGGATTCTCGCGGTGCCTTCGGTGCTGGAGCATGCGACCAACAGAACGCTCCCGGCGATCAGAGTTCGGATCTCGATCAGCATGTGTCGAGTCTGGCCCGTGGGAGACTCGGCTGGTGCGCTACGTGTTGTTTCCCGGTCGGCATCACGTCCTGACGACCTACCAGGCGGCATATCTCGCTGAGCTGCTGGCTGGCCACTGCACGGATCGATCCGGTCACGGCATCGAGGTCTCGGCCGACGCAGTCGTGATCTTCGCGGTCACGTCGTGGGATCAGGCCGGCACTCGTCGCAACCCGCTTCCCGGTCACCGGCGGGAAGCGGCGATCGAACTGTTCGGCCGAGAGGCCGGTCTGCCCGTGCTCGTGGTTCCGGTACCCAATGTCTCGCCCACGCCGCGATTCGCCGACGTGATCATCAACGCCGTCGATGTGCAGACCGGTGGCCGGGTGCGGCTCGATCCAAGCAACTGCGTCGTGGCGAGCTCGAGCCCCGAAGTGTTCTCGATGTTCGAGGCGACCGGCTACGCCATAGCGCCGGTCGAACTCGCGGCCGGTACGCTCGTCGCCGACCGACCCTGGACCCTTGTCGAGACGATCGCCGACGACGCGTCAACAGCGGCTGTGGCCGACCGGTTGCACCCGGCGTCGCTCGAGATTCTCGAGCGCTACGACCTCGCCAACCAGATCGCCGAACTCTTCGCCGATCCACTACTCGGCGACGACGGCGACCTGACCGAGACGCGCGACTACATCACCTACGCCGACAGCTTCGACCGCGGCGCCGACCGCAAGTTCGGCCTTGTGCGGACGCTGATCCGTCCCGGCCGTATCGTCGACATCGGGTGCGGGACCGGTGCGCTCCTCTCGAAGATCGCCGGCGCGCCGGAGTTCGCCGAGTGCGACCTCTTCGGCGTCGAGGCAGCCCGACCGCTCTTCGAGATCTGCGAACACCGCCGGACGATGGGGTGGTTCGACAACGAGAACACGTTCTTCCATCACCGGAACGTGCTCAACAGTCCGGTGCTGGCCCCGGGGTCGATCGACACCACGATCACGATGGCGCTGACGCACGAGGTCTACTCGTATGGGACGCACCAGGACGTGCTCGCCATGGCGGCACGGATCGCCCAACACACCCGGTCGGGCGGCGTGTGGATCAACGCCGACGTGTGCGGCCCGGACCATCCCGACGGCGTCGTCGAGTTCGATCTTGCGGTCGACGACGGGCTCGCCGACTCGTGTCCGGACACGCCGACACCACAGCTGGCCGACATCGCCGGACACCTCGAATCCCTGTCGACCTGGTCACGCTGGCGGCGATTCGTCGACGACTTCCGGTCCGTCGAAGGCGAGACGGTCGAATGGGAGGAGCGGTCGCCCGGAACGGCGAGAGCGACGCGCCGAGTCCTGTACGAGTTCTTGTCGAAGAAGGACTACCCGAACAACTGGCTGTCGGAGATGCACGAGGCGTTCTGCACCTACACGTACGCCGACTGGATCGACATCGCGGAAGAGGCGGGATTCACGATCGCACCCGGGAGCCACGCCTATCGCAACGAGTGGATCGTCGAGCATCGGTGGCGCCCCACCTGCTCGATCCGTTCCGCCGACGGGTCGGCAGAAGACTTTGGCGTGAGCCACCTCGTTCTCGCCGCCGCACGCTGACCAGTGGTAAGGAAGAGGCCATGAGTATCGAGACCGCCTATCGAACGTGTCCCTTGTGTGAGGCCGGATGTGGTCTGGCCATCGAACACGACGGCGATGCCGTCACTCGTATTCGCGGAGACCGCGACGACGTCTTCTCTCGCGGCTTCCTGTGTCCGAAGGGAACCGTGCTCGGCCACTTCCACGACGACCCGGACCGTCTTCGCACGCCGATGGTTCGGGTCGACGGCGAGCTCCAACCTGCGTCCTGGGAAGACGCCTACCAGGCGATCGCCGACGGGCTGAACGGCGTGTGGGAACGTCATGGCCGCTCCGCGCTCGCGGTCTATCTCGGCAACCCCATGGCGCACAGTCTCGACGGCGCCATGTACGGAAAGACCCTGCTTCGCTCGCTCGCTCCCGGCGCCGTGTTCAGCGCGTCGACGGTCGACCAACGGCCCCGAGAACTCGCGAGCGGGCTCCTCTATGGCCAGTCCGGCACGATCCCCGTCCCGGATCTCGACCGGACCGACTACCTGTTGCTGCTCGGCGCCAACCCGATGGTGTCCAACGGTTCGCTCGCCACCGCGCCCGACTGGCCCGGGCGCATCGACGCGCTCCGAGCGCGCGGGGGCGAGTTCGTCGTCGTCGACCCGGTCCGGACCAAGACCGCCGAGAAGGCCGATCGGCACCTCCCGATCGTGCCGGGCACCGATGTGCTCCTTCTCGCAGCGCTGGCGACAGCGCTCGCAGACCACCCCACCACCGACCTGAAGTCGCTGCCCTCTCACTTCGCCGGACTCGCCGAGGTCGTCGATGCGCTGTCGGAGTTCACGCCCGAATCCGTCGCCGAACGAACCGGCATCGACGCCGCGAGCATCCGCTCGATCGCCGCCTCGCTGGCGACCACCGAAAAGGCCGTCGTCTACGGGCGGATCGGCACCACGGTGACGCCGTTCGGCACGACGGCGAGCTGGCTCATCGATGTCGTCAATGCGCTCGCTGGCTCGCTCGACCGTCCGGGGGGCTCGATGTTCAGCACGCCCGCGGCCGGGTCGTCCACCACCAGAGGTGCTCGCGGGAACGGACGGTCGCATCGCCTCGGCGGCAGGTCGACCCGGGTCGACGCGATGCCCGTTGCCCTCGGCGAGCACCCGGCCTCTGCGATGGCGAACGAGATCCTCACCGAGGGAGACGGACAGCTCCGAGCGATGATCACCGTCGGCGGCAACCCGGTGCTGTCGTGCCCGGACTCGGATCGATTCGACGACGCGCTCGAGTCGCTGGAGTTCATGGTTTCGCTCGACTGCTACGTCAACGAGACGACCCGTCACGCCGACGTCATCCTCCCCGCCCCGTCTCACCTGCAGAAGCCCCACTACGACGTCGCGCTCCTGACGCTGGCCATTCGAAACGTGGCCAACTACTCGCCGGCGATCCTGCCGCTCGACGACGGCGCGGACCGGGAGTGGACGCAGATGACCCGGCTCGCGGCGATGGGCCTCGGCATGGCGTGGGACGACGAAACGATCTCGGCGATCGACGACGAAGTCGCCGGGCGCGCAATCGCCGCGGCGTTGGCAGACGCGTCGGCACCCGACGACGGGGTCGACAAAGCCGAGGCGCTCGACGTGGTGGCGTCTCGCACCGGCGCCGAGCGGCTGCTCGACATCGCGATTCGGACCGGACCCTACGGAGACTGGTTCGGGGCGCGCCCGGACGGGCTCACGCTCGACGAGCTCGAGTCACATCCGCACGGCATGGACTTCGGTCCGCTCGAACCGCGTTTGCCCGATGCCATCCGGACCTCCAGCGGCGATGTCGAGTTCGACCATCCGGATCTGCTCGCGGACCTCCAACGGGTCGCCGCTCTTCTCGCGGAGCCGTCCGCGGACATGGTGCTCACGGGGCGCCGCACGCTGCGGTCCAACAACTCGTGGATGCACAACATGCGGGTACTCGTGAAGGGCAAGCCACGCTGCACCCTCCAGGTCCACCCCGACGACGCGGACCGAATCGGCCTCGCCGATGGAGCCCCCGCGCGCGTGACGTCGACGTCGGGCACGGTGACCGCGCCCGTCGAGGTGACCGACGCGATCCGTCCTGGCGTCGTCTCGCTCCCCCACGGGTGGGGCCACGACGTCGAGGGGAGTCGCCTCCGTGTCGCGGCCGAACATGCGGGCGTGAACAGCAACATCCTCACGCCGGCCGACGCGATTGATCCGTTGTCGGGGACGAGCCAGTTGACCGGGATCCCCGTCGACGTCGTGCCTGCCTGAGCGTCAGTCGTCTCGACGCCACGCCCACGCACCCGTCAACGCGGTGACGAGCACGAGTACGGCGACAGCGAACAGGGTCGGGGTGTCGTCACTGTCCGAGATCAGACTTCCGACCAGATAGAGACCGGCGAGCAGCATCACGACGGCAGCGGCGCCGGACCACATCGCGAAGGCGCGTCGCCCGCCTTTCCACGCCCAGACGACCGCCCCGATGCCAACAAGCACCAGGGCGGCCAACGTGAGCAGTAGTAGTCCGATGATCGCGAGCCCCATGGCCGCCCGACCCTACTCGCAGGCCATGTCGAGGGATCAGGCCATCACTGGCCGAAGGCTTCGATGACGCAGCTGGTCGAGAGGTGCGCTGGGGCGACTCGGACGTCGGTCGGGTCGTTCGATGTCGAGCCCGCGATCGTTGCTCCGGCGCCATAGGTGCTGTGCACGATGTCGAGCGACGGCGTGCCGGTGTTCTCGTCGAACTCGGTGGCGACGTTTTGGAGCACGTCGAGGGTTCCGTCGGCGTTGAAGAAGCACTCCGCCTGGTGGGCGTAGCGCACGCTCGCCCGATTGAGGATCCCGACCTCGAAACCCGTGGCCTGGTCGACGATCGGCACGATGTTGCAGCCGTCGACGGTCACCGCCGCCGAGTACGTGCCCGAGGCCGGACCATCAGCGGAGTGGATCAGCTCGGGCACGCCGTCGGCGTTCCAGTCGTGCCACCCGATCTGATCGAACATGCCGTCGATTCGGGTCGAGTACCAGGACTTGACCATGCCGGAGATGACTCCACTCGTCGGGTCGTCGATCACGACCCACGCACCGGCGTCGTCGTGCACCATCTGCAGCAACTCGATCTCGCCATCAGCGTCGACGTCTGCGGATCCCGAAGCCACGACGTCCGGGTTCGAGAAGGACGGTGCAGCGCAGCCGGTGGCGAACGCGGCCCGGGCCGCAACGGGTCTGGCGTCAATCTGGATCGACGACATCATCTCGTCGAAGGCCGCGACCGTGTGGGCGAACCGTTCGGCGGTCGTGGCGAACAGGGTGTTGGCGTCCGAGTCGGCGAGCTCGTCGGCGGCGATGAACAGCACACCGTCTCCGGCATCGACGACGATCGTGTCGCGTGCGCCGCTCATCCAGAACTCTTCGAGGATTCGGATCCGGACCGCGGGCAAACCGTCGACGGTCGTTTGGACGCTGGTGTCGACGTCCATGGTCGCGTTGATTCGGGCGAGTGCCTCGGTGAATGTTTCGGCGGTCGTGAAGTGAGCCGTGATCTCCGATCGCCATTCTCGGGCTCCGGGGTTGGCCGGGATCGGCGCCGGGGAGAACTGATCGCAGTCGCGGTGATGCCAGCCATCGGGGACGATCACCCGGTATCGAGTGCCCGCACAGGAGGCCGGGTCGACGACGGGCCCGGGTTCGATGGTCGGCGCCGGGGCGGGCGACGTCGTCGTAGGGGCGCCGGCGACGGTGGTCGACGGAGTCGGATCAACGACCGAATCGATGGGCTCGGAGACCTCGCTGAGCAGCGGTGCTGCCGTCGAGGGCGTCTGTTCGGCGGTGAACGGAAGCTCCTCGGGCGAGGTGGAGTCACCACAGGCCGCAACGCTGAGGGCTGCGACGGCGACGAGGGAGAGCACGCGGCGGGAAGTCATTTCAGGGTCCTTGGGTTGGCTGTCTTCATGATCGGGAACGCCGGTGCGCTGCTGTATCGGGAGCCACCCCCGGGCCGAACGGCCCATGTCTGGCTGCCTAGGGTGGGATGCGATGCCTGATCACGACGTGATCGTCGTCGGAGCCGGTGCCTCCGGACTGCGGGCGGCGACCCTGCTCGACGCGGCCGGACTCGACGTCGTCGTGTTCGAGGCCCGTGATCGTGTTGGGGGACGGTTGCTCTCTGCACCGACCTCCGGTGGAGTCGCCGACCTCGGCGCCACGTGGTTCTGGGATGACGAATCAGCCGTGAACCAACTCGTCGAGCGGGCGGCGCTGCCGGCGTTCCGCCAACACCTCGCCGGCGACATGATCTACGACGCGCCGGGTTTCTCCCCCCGCCGTCTGGATGGCAACCAGCTCGATGTGCCGTCGAGTCGGCTCGCAACTGGCATGGCGGCGGTCACGGACCATCTCGCCGCGCAACTTGGGCCCGACCGGATTCTGTTCGGGTCCAGCGTGGACGAGATCGTCGTGCTGGACGACGGGCTCCAGGTCCGTCTGGCGAACGCGGCTCGTACGGCCCGTCATGTCGTGATCGCGGTCCCGCCGGCGCTTGCGGTCTCGAGGATCGTCATGAGTGACCTGGACGATGCCGTTCGCACGATCGCTGAGGCGACCCCGGTATGGATGGGAACGACCGTCAAGGCGGTCGCCGTCTACCCAACACCGTTCTGGCGTGAGACCGGACTTGCGGGTGCGGCGTTCAGCCATGTGGGGCCGATGCGCGAGCTTCACGACATGAGTGGCCCCGGTGGCGCGCCGGCGGCGATCTTCGGTTTCTGTTCCCCGCGGGTTGGCGAGCCGGCACCGACGAGCGAAGCGATCATCGAACAACTCGTTCGACTGTTCGGCGAGCGGGCCGGCACTCCGTCGGACGTGTTCGTCTTCGATTGGCGCGACGAACCGCACACGTCGCCGTCCAACGTCGAAGCGCTCAGTGACTACACGACGTACGGGCACCCCGTGTTCCAGCGTCCGTCGATGGCGTCGCGATTGCACTGGGTGTCGACCGAAACCTCCACGGTCGCCCCCGGACACGTCGAGGGCGCGCTCGCCGCCGCGCAGCGGGCGGCAACAGCGATCATCGATGCATCAAAAGGAGTTCCCGCATGAGTCCATCCCTGTCCGAACTGCTCGTCGAGTACGACACGGCGCTGGCGTTCACCGAGTCGCTGCATCGCGGCCTGACCGATGACGAGATCCTGTGGAGACCGGTGCCCGAGTCGAGCGCGATCGGTTGGCACCTCGGGCATCAAGCTGCCGTCGCGCACTACATGGTCCGAAACCTCACCGCGGCCGAGCCCCCGATCGATCACCGGCTCGACGCCGTGATGGATTCGGCCACCGAAGAGCGCCAGCGCGGTGACCTGCCCGGGGTGGAGCAGATCCTCGAGTACCGGTCGAGCGTTGCGGAGCGGGTTCGTTACCGCGTGTCGATGATCGACGAGGGCAGGGTCGGGGCGCCTGTCCAACTCCGGCGAATTGCCGAGACGATGCTGACCGCGATCGTCAATCACGAATACCAACATTCGAAGTGGATCGGCGAGGTTCGCCACGAACAGCACGGCCATGCCCTCCCCGACGCACCGACTTCGGACCGGCTCGAACTGGTCGAGGGCTACCTGATGGTGGGTTGACGCTCGACGAGTCCCTGCTCGTCGATCATGTGGGACACTCGCGCATGGTTCGTCGGGGTCGAACGCGTGAAGAGCGAGCCGTTCGGTCGTCGGACGACGACGCGTCGCGATACCGAAATCTCGTTTCGCCGTTCGAGCCGCTCCGGGTGTTGAGCGACGATCAGGTGGCGCACATTCACGATTCGGCGGTGAACTACCTCGCCGACGAGGGCATTCGTGTGCTGCTGGGCGAGGCACGAGAGATCTACGCGTCAGCGGGGTGCCGGGTCGTCGACGACATGGTCTTCGTCGACCCCGACCTGATCGGTGCGGCGATCACGTCTGCGCCGTCCGACTTCGAGGTGGTGAGTCGCAACCCGGACAAGACGATCCGACTGGCACCCGGGCACCTGAACCTGGCTCCGGTCGGCGGGCCGCCGTTCGTGTCGGATCTCGATCGTGGCCGCCGCGACGGCACGCTCGCCGACCAGGAGAACTTCCTCCGCATGACCGAGCACTTCGACGTGATGGCCATCGCGATGCCGTGCGTCGAGCCGAGCGACATCGCGATCAACGTCCGGCATCTGCACTCGACACGGTCCACGATGACCCTGACCGAGAAGCCGGCGTTCCTGTTTGCTCGGGGCCGGGCGCGGGTGGCTGACACGTTCGAGCTCGTCAAGATCGCCCATGGGGTCGACGAGGCCGAGTTCGCCTCGGCCCCTCGCTGCTGGACGAACATCAACACGAACTCGCCGCGCCAGCTCGACGTCCCGATGTCGATGGGCATCATCGACTTCGCCCGGGCCGGACAGGCCTGTGTCATGACGCCATTCACGCTCGCGGGGGCCATGGCGCCCGTGACGCTGGCCGGAGCGCTCGTCTTGCAGCACATGGAGGTGCTCGCCGCGGTCACCCTCAGCCAGCTCGTTCGGCCGGGGGCGCCCGTGGTCTACGGCGCGTTCACCTCCAACGTCGACATGAAGTCCGGGTCTCCGGCCTTCGGGACCCCCGAGTCGTTCAAGGGCGCGTTGGCCAGTGGCCAGTTGGCGCGTCATGTCGGACTGCCGTGGCGGTCGTCGGGGTCGAGCGCCTCCACGTCCGTCGACGCCCAGGGCGCCTACGAGACGATGCTCAACACGTGGGCGGCCGTCCTTGCCGGCTGCAACTGGATCATGCACGCCGCTGGCTGGCAGGAGGGTGGCCTGGTGGCCAGCTACGAGAAGTTCGTCGCGGACATCGACATGTGTCAGATCATCGCCGAGTCGCTTCGGCCGATCATGGTCGACGACGCCGAGCTCGCCCTCGACGCCATCACCGAGGTCGGCCCGGGCGGGCACTTCTTCGGGGTCGACCACACGCTCGAGCGGTACGCGACCGCCTTCTACGAGCCGCTCCTGTTCAGCCGTGCCACGTACGAGCAGTGGGACGAAGAGGGCCGACTCTCCACCGAGCAGCGGGCGAACGCCGTCTGGAAGCAGGTACTGGCCGACTACCAACCGCCACCGATCGATGACGCCGTGGTGGCGGAGATGAACGACTTCGTCGAGCGTCGCAGCGCCGAAGGCGGCGCCGCCCCGGACTGAACCGGGGTCCATCTGGGGTCAAGTCTTTCCAATTGACAACCTTGAGTTGTCGATTGGAAAGACTTGACCCCAAGACGCGACCTAGACCGGCCGGCGGTAGTTGGTGGCGGAGTCGGCCGGCGGGAGGTCCATACGCATGTCGTCGGCGGTGATGGGGGCGCCAAAGCGGGTTTCGACCGGGATCAGGCCCGCCCAGACGGGGGCGTCCATGTCTTCTTCGTCGTCGACTGGCGGACCGGAGCGGACCTTGGCCGACGCTTCGGTGATCGGAAGTCGCAGGACTGCGGTCGCGCGGATTTCGTTGCGGGTGTTGGCGCGGACCTCGGCAGACCGGCCCGGCACGAGCGCCTCAACGAGAACGGTGAGGGCGTGGTCGGCTTCGTCGTCGTCGGTGATCTGCTCGGGCACGCCGAAGATCACGACCGATCGATAGTTGGCCGAGTGATGAAACGCGGTCCGGGCCAGGACGAGGCTGTCGAGCAGCGTGATCGTGATGCAGACCTCTCGGTTTCGGGCCGTGCGAAGGAGTCGGCTGGCCGCGGAGCCGTGGATGAGCAGGTCATCGCCGTCACGACCGTGGAAGGTGGGGATGACGACGGGCCGGCCGTCTTCGTCGACGATGCCGACATGGCACACCATCGCCTCGTCGATGATCGCGTTCACCGTGTCTCGGTCGAAATGCGCTCGTTGCGGAAGGCGCTTGAGCGTCGTTCGATCGGTGGTCTCCAGGTCTGTCACGTCACCTCATCTTTCAGGATAATGTATTGCTACATAGTGCACTTTGTGTTAAGGTGATGCTACATGGCCAAGGTCGACTCGCTGGTATCCGACATCGAACAACGGATCCGCACCGGACAGCTCCTGCCCGGTGATCGCCTCCCTCCGGTGCGTCAGTACGCGGACGAACACGGTCTCGCGCCCGGTACGGTCGCGGCGGCCTACCGGACCCTGAGCACCCGCGGTCTCGTCCACGGCGAGGGACGACGCGGCACGTTCGTCTCCCCCAAGCCCTCGGTTCGCAGCCACGTGATCGACACGGTCGCCGACGACTGCGTCGATCTCGCGCAAGGCAACCCCGACCTCACCCTGCTTCCCGATCTTGGCGCCGCGCTGGCCGCGATCCCGTCAGCGCACGTCCTCTATCCAGGGCCGCAGGTCGTGCCCGAGCTCGGCGAGATCTTCGTGGCCGATGTCGAAGCCGACGGTCTCGTCGCCGAACATCTCGCCGTCGTGAGCGGCGCGCTCGACGGGATCGAACGAGTGCTCGCCGTACACACCCGGCCTGGCGACACGATCGCAGTCGAAGACCCCTGCTACCACGCGGTCCTCGATCTCGTGCTTGCGATGGGTCTCCGCCCGGTGCCCGTCGCGATCGACGAGTTCGGCCCCGACCCCGAGCGACTGAAGGCCGCGATCGAGGCGGGGGCCGACGTGGCGATCATCACGCCCCGTGCACAGAACCCGACTGGCGCGGCGCTGTCGGCCGAACGCGCCCACCAGCTACGCGACGTGCTCGAGACTCACGGCCACGTCCTCGTGATCGAGGACGATCATGCCGGTCCCATCGCTGGCGTCCCACACGTCTCCACGATCGACCCTGACCGAGACCGCTGGGCGATCACTCGATCGATGGCGAAGTCACTCGGACCGGATCTTCGGGTCTCGGCGCTCGTCGGCGACGAGGTGACCATCTCACGGGTCCGCGGACGCCAGGCCGTCGGCACGGGATGGGTGAGCCAAATCCTGCAGCGGCTCGTCGTCGCCATGCGTACCGACCCGGACTACGACGCGCGGATCGACCGCGCCGCGGCCACCTATGCCGACCGCCGAAACGCTCTGGTCGACCGGCTCCACACGGCGGGCATCGCGTCGCCGACGCGTTCGGGACTCAACGTGTGGGTGCCGGTCAATGACGAAGCTGCGGCCGTCGCCGCCATGCAACGGCGAGGATGGGCGATCCGGTCGGGCGCCGCGTTCCGACTCGACGCGTCACCCGGCGTTCGGATCACGACCGCGAATCGCTCGGTCGAACAAATCGCCGAGTTCGCCGACGCCTTCATCGACGTGATCGGGCCACGCCCCGCAGTCCGCACCGCCTGATCAGCGCGCGACCGCTCTGGTCGGTATCTCTCGTTCGCGGGCGAACGCCCACAACCCAGCGGCCGCAATGACGGCGCTGCCGATGAACGTCCAGACATCGGGAACCTCGCCAAACACGACGATCTGCAGCGCGATGGCGAACACCATCACCGAATATCGAAACGGTGCGCTGAAACTGAGATCACCCGTCCGCACCGTGGTGACGCTCGCGACATAGCCGACCGTCAAGAACACCGACGCGATCGCGAGCACGCCGATCGATCGCATCCCGAGCTGATCCCACCCTTCGATGACCGAGAGCACCGCGGCCATCACCGTGATCGAGATGGCGGTACCGAGGGCAATCACCAACGCCGGCACGGTGTTGCTGATGCGCCGGGTCGCCAGTTCGCGCACGACCACGATCGCCACGGCCAGGACCCCGGCGAGATACCACGGGCTGAACGCATCGGACCACGGGCGAAGGATGCACAGCACACCGGCGAAGCCGACCACGACAGCACCGACGCGGGCAGCGCTGACGGGCTCACGGAGCAATCGCGCCGCAGCGAAGGTCACGGCGATCGGGACGATCTGGAGCACCGCCGTGAGGCCGGCGAGCGGGAGGCGGGTCAAGGCGAGCAGGTAGACGATCGTGCCGACCGTCTCCATGGCGAAACGAAGCAGCATCGGCCGTTCGGGGCGTTCGACGAGACGGCCGAGTTGACCACGCCGAACATTGAGCACCGTCAGCAGCGCAACGATGAACACCCCTCGTACGAAGATCGCCTGGAACAACGGCAGGTCCTCGGCGGCGAACTTGATGGCCGCGTCGTTGGTGACGTAGCCAGCCATCGCCAGCGTCATCCACCCCGCACCCCGCAGGTTCTCACCACTCGTTGCCACGGGAGCATCCTGCCGCCTCTGGCACCGTTCGGGACGCGCCGAAACGGCCGACCCGGAAAGGGCCGGCCGCACTCGTCGAGACTCACTCATCGCAAAGATCCCGATGAGTGTCTTCACTCATCGCAAAGATCGAAGTACTCCTCATCGGAGACCGTTTCGTCGAACCAGAGCTCGTCGCAGTCGATCTCGTCATCGAACGAGTCCGTGTCGTCGAACCGGTCTTCTTCGTCGATGATCACGCTGTCCAGAATCAGGTCCCACTCGGAGTCAGCCCACGAGCTCGTGTCGACCTCGAACCACTCATCGCCCAGCAGGACTTCGACAATCGGTGCGTCCTCGAACGACTCGACGTCGTCGAAGGCCGGCTCATCGTCGATCGGCTCGACATCGCTGTCTTCGGCTGGCGGCTCGGCGACGGGGGCTTCGGTTCCGCTGTCACCGCCGACGTTCACCGACCCGGATCGGAGGAAGTCAAGGTAGTTGGGCACCTCGGCGTAGACGCCGGGGGTGTCGGCACCGCATTCGTCGCCCCAGCTGGTGACGCCGGCGAGCTTCGGGCCGTCCGCCGTGGTGATGACGAGTGGTCCTCCGCTGTCGCCGTAGCACGTGTCTGTGCCGGTGCCGCCTGCGCACACTTCGCCGGCGGCGTCGGTGTCGAGCTCGGCCGAACACGACGCGTCGCCGACGAGGGGCACGGTGGCGCTGAGCAGCTGGGCGGGCGAATCGCCGCCGTTCTCGCTCTTCGCTCCCCAACCGGTGACCGTGGCCACCGATGCGGAGTCGATCTCGGCTCGGGTCGCCGTGGCGATCGGCTGCACGGCGGCGTTGAACGTGAGGGGCTCGGCGAGCGTGACGATGGCGATGTCGCCGATGCCGGTCTCGGCGTAGTCGGGATGCGACCGGATCGAGATGGCGTCGATGTCCTGGCCCGAAGCGTCCCTCGAGTCGGTCACGCCGGCACGAACGAAGGTCCCTGCGCCATCGCCGTCTTCGACGCAATGCGCCGCGGTCACGATCGTGGTGGCGTCGAGGATCGAGCCACCGCAGTAGTAGCCCTCGTCGTCTTGGAGCGAGACCTGCCAGGGCGAATCAGCGACGTTGGCTGCCTGGCCGTTGACGATCGCTCCGGCCGAGCCGCCGCTGACGAGCAGGGTTGCGCCGACGACGGCGGCGCCGAGTCCGGCCGCTGCGCCTGCGAACAGTCGACGGTTCGAGCGGGTTGGGTTGTTGGTGTTGGTGTTGGTGTTGGTGTTGGTGTCCATGGTGGGCATCTCCTTGGGTGTGGGTGATGACCACAGATTCGTCACCGGTCCTGACCGGTCCCTGAAGCTCCCTGAACGCCCCGTTCAGGTTCGGCCCACCGGACCTGGTCCGCGCAGTCGGTCACGTTGGTGTCTGACCCCGAAGTGACTGGGGGGCGTACCCGGGTGGCCGGCGAAGCGAGATCCACGGCGGGCCGCGTAGCGTCTGCGCGATGCATGGTCGGCGGCAGGCGCACGTTCGTCTGATCTCACTCGTGTTCGGGCTTGCGGCGATCGCTGGCGCGTGCGCGTCGAGCGAAAGCGCCCGACCCACCGAGATGGACCGGCTCACTGTCGACGATTGGGCGGCAGCCTTCGATCAGGGCCAGGTTGCGGGCACGTTCGTTCTCCATCAACTCGGGACCGGTGTCGTGCTGGTCCATGACGAGGTTCGAGCCGAGCCGCCCTACATCCCTGCGTCGACGTTCAAGATCCTCAACTCGTTGATCGCGCTCGAGACCGGGGTTGTCTCGTCGGTCGACGAGCAGGTCCCGTGGGACGGGGTGGCCCGAAGCGATGGGTGGGATCGCGACCATTCGCTCCGCAGCGGCATCGAGGTCTCGGCCGTGTGGATGTACCAAGAGGTCGCCCGCCGAGTCGGCGAGGAGGACATGGCGTCGCTCGTCGCTGCCACGGAGTATGGCAACGCAGACATCGGTGGTGCCCTCGACCGTTTCTGGCTCGATGGCGAGCTGCGCGTCTCGGCGGTCGAGCAGCTCGATCTCCTGGTCAAATTGATGGACAACGACCTCCCGTTCGAGGTCGAGCATCAACAGGCCGTCCGCGACATCCTCGTCCGAGCCTCAGGCGACGGGTGGACGTGGGGGCACAAGACCGGACTGGCGTTGGCGAACGAGCCGGGGCTCGGTTGGCTGGTCGGGTACACCGAGTACGAGGGGTCGACATGGATCTTTGCCATGAACGTCGATCTCGGCGAGACCGACGATCCGAGCATCCGCACGACCATCAGTTGCGCGGTGCTCGCATCGACCGGAGCGCTCCCGACCGAGGCCTGCTTCGCCAGCAGCTGAACGCGATCCAGCGGCGAGGTCAGCCGCCAGGAAGGTCGAGGACAAACCGGGCTCCGCCCGAGTCGCTGGCCTCCGCGACGAGAGTGCCCCCATGCCCTGCGGCGACTTCACGAGCGAGGGCGAGGCCAAGCCCCGAGCCTCCTGCGTCGCGGCTGCGGGCTTCGTCGAGGCGTACGAACCGCTCGAAGATGCGCCTTCGGTCTTCGGGGGCGATGCCGTCTCCGTCGTCATCCACGACGACCTGCGCCCGGCCGTCGAGCTCAGCCACCGAGACGGTGACCGTCGAACGTGCGTGGCGCATCGCATTGGCCAACACGTTGGTGACGACTCGTTGCAGCTGCCCTGAGTCGCCCCTGGTCGTTGCAGCCGAGACGCCCGACAGGTCGAGCCGAATGTGGTCGGGCACCACCACGTGTCCACCGGCGACCATCACGAGATCGTCGAGATCCACCAGCGCTGCGGTGGTCACTGCCGGTTGCGCCGCGTCGGAGCGGGCGAGCGTGAGGAGATCGTCGACGAGCAGCTGCATGCGTTCGACTTCGCCATGGACCGACTGGGCCGTCGCTGGCCAGTCAGCTCGGTCCGGGTGGGCGAGGTCGACGTCGAGCTGGGCGCGCATCGACGCGAGCGGACTTCGCAGCTCGTGGGCAGCGTCGCTCGCAAATCGGCGCTGGGCCACCTGTGAGGACTCGACCCGGCCGAGCATGGCGTTCATCGTGCGGGCGAGGCGGGCGATCTCGTCATCGCCAGTGCCTTCGGGCACTCGGCTGCTGAGGTCGCTTGCCGTGATCGTTTCGACTTCGGAGCGGATGGCTTCGACCGGTCGCAGCGCCCGACCGGTCAGCAGATGAACGAGCGCGGCGACGAGGAGTGCCAGCAACGGCACCACGACCACCGATTGGGTCCGGACGGTGGAGATCAACCGGTCGACGCCATCGAGCGTCCGGGCAACCGCGACGATCTCGTCGCCAGACTCGACCGCGGCGAACACGATCCGGAGGTTGTCCGATCCCTCGGTGAGGGTGATGGACTCGATCGCCGCGTCGACGGGCTCGTCGAACCCCACGGCGTCGA
The DNA here is from genome assembly GCA_020629635.1 of Acidimicrobiales bacterium. Taxonomy (GTDB): domain Bacteria; phylum Actinomycetota; class Acidimicrobiia; order Acidimicrobiales; family SHLQ01; genus SHLQ01. The sequence continues at coordinate 231,512 of JAHDCX010000005.1, forward strand.
ACACCTCGATCAGTTCGACCGGATCTGGGACGTCGTCGTTGTGGATGTCGAGCAGCGGTGCGTCGAAGGGCGCTTCGATCACACCGACGAAGGTCTCGGGGTCCGAAGGGAAGCTCGCGCTGTCGAGCGTGTTGTTGATGTCAATGCCGGTGGCCACATCCCAGGCCCGGTTGCTGATCGTGCGATCGATCTCATCCGTCAAGCTCTGCTGAAGGACCGACACGAACAGCAGCGCCCCGGCAGTGAGCGCGGCGAGCGTGACCAGAAAGGCCACCAGGGTCACGCGCCCGCGGACGGTGCCCATCAGCGGCGGTCGTCGACGAGGCGATAACCCACGCCTCGGACGGTCTCGAGACTCTGCCGGTCAAAGGGAGTGTCGATCGCGGCGCGAATTCGGGAGATGTACACCTCGACGATGTTCGGGTCGCCGTCGAAGCCCTGGTCCCACACGTTGTCGAGAATCTGCTCCTTGGAAATGACGAGACCCTGTTGGTGCATGAGGTACTCGAGCACGGCGAACGCCTTGGGCGAGAGCTCGACTTCGGTCTCTCCACGGTGAATGCGGCGAGCGTGCGCATCGAGCGAGAGGTCGCCGAGCGTCGACACGTCGCCGTGGTCGCCGGTCGATGCCGATCGGCGGATGAGGGCGCGGACCCTCGACAACAAGACCTGGTAGTTGAACGGTTTGGTGACGTAGTCATCCGCACCGGTGTCGAGACCTTCCATCTCGTCGTAGTCGCCGTCCTTGGCGGTGAGCATCAGGATCGGCACGGTGTTGCCTTCGTCCCGAAGCGCCTTGCACACGCGGTAGCCGTTGAGGCCGGGAAGCATGATGTCGAGCACGATCGCGGCGTACGGGTTGATGCGGGCGAGTTCGAGCCCTTCGGCTCCGTCGCCAACGACGTCGACCGCGAAGCCGTCCGCGCTGAATCCCCGCTCCAGCGCCTGGGCAATGCCCGGCTCGTCTTCGACCACCAACAACCGCATGCACGTAGTCAATCGGACGGACCTGAACGCGAGCTGAATGGCCGTGCCCGCCGTGGCTTGCCGGTTTTCACGTCAAGCCTGAGATCTCCGCGTCGACTTTGTCCCAGTCGACGGAGACCATCGTTCGATGCTCGCCGCGGTCGGCCAGGGCGGTTCGCAACCGTGGGCCGAACATGAGCGTGTAGGGCAGCGAACGAAGTTCGTCGACGGTCACGTGTGTGTCGTGTGTCGTCAGCAACCGAACGAGTCGTTGCCAATCGTGGGTGTCCGATGGTTCGTGGCCGTCGGGCAGCAGCGTCGTGAACGTCCCGCGTACAACATCGTCGACGGTCAACGGATGGGTCAGACTCGGATCGTCGATGGTCGATTGAATGTGCGTCGACCAACCTCGGTCGTCGTGAAGCACGAGGCGACTGCCATCTGCGGCATCGACGAACTCCTCGAGATCGAAGTCGAGTGAACGTCCCGGGTTCCGGATGGTCTTCAGCTCGCAGAGGGCTCCGAGGGCGACAATGTCCACCTCGCAAGTCTGCCCACGCCAACACCCGCGTGCCCCTACGGTTGGCTTGTGGAGATCAGTGACAAGCGCGTCGGGGAGTTGATGGCGGCTGGTCGCGCTGCGGTCCGGTTCAACGCTCCACTCGGCGGCGACCGTGCGAGGCAGCTCGTCGAATCGATCGTGGCGCACGGTGCCACCTCAGTCGTCGACCTCGGCTGTGGCCACGGCGAGCTGGCGTCACTTGTGGCGGCGGCTGCTCCGGCCATCGGAGTCGTCGGGATCGACCGAGACGCGGATCAGATCGCTGCCGCCCAGGCGAGCTCGCAGGCATCGTTCGACGTTGGAGACATCGCCGCGTGGCAGACGCCGGCCGACACAATCGTCTGTGTGGGCGCAACCCATGCCTTCGGCGGGACCGTGGACGCGATCTCGACCCTCGCTCCGCGGGCTCGACGGCAACTGATCGTGGCGGACGCCGCCTGGATGGGCGAGCCCGACGACTGGTGCCGTGCGACCTTCGGAGAACTTCCGACGGTCGATGACGTTGCGGACACCGCCGCACAGATCGGGTTCGCGAGCCTGGATCTGTCGACGTCGGCCCTGGACGAGTGGGATGAGTTCGAACAGGGCTTCATCGCCGGGATCCGGAGCGTCGGAGGCGACGACGCGCAGTACTTCGCGGACCTTCGATCCGAGGAGTACGCCCGCTACCGCGGCGTCCTCGGCTTCGCCTGGCTCATCGGCACCCGTTGAGCAGTCAGTCCCCGAAGATGCCGGTCTCGAACCCGTCGATGCTCGTCGTGTTCTTGCGGGACCAGTAGTCGGTCAGCTCGTCGTCCGACATGGCGGCGTAGAACGGTTCGAGCTCGGTGTCGGCACGGATCGCCTCGAGCGACATGATCGGCACACCGGTGCCGCACGACGACGACGTCGACTCGACCGTGAGATCGAAGATCTGCCGAGACCCGGCGAGCGTCGGGAACTGGGCGATGAGCTCGGGCCACTCCTCGTCTCGGGGATGGATGGCTCGTGCCGTTCCGTAGACCCGGAGGATCAGCGGCTTGTCGTCGAAGGACATGAACATCAACGTCATCCGGCCGGTCGCCGCGACGTGCGCGGCGGTCTCGTTGCCGCTGCCGGTCAGGTTGAGCCAGGCCACCCGATTCGGTCCGAGCACCCGAAGGGTGTCCATGCCCTTGGGCGACACGTTGACGCGTCCGTCGCGTGCGGCGGTCGCGACCGTGAACATCGGTTGCGCTCGGATGAACGCGGTCTGCGAGTCGGTGAGGCGATCCATGGGGCGAGTCTCCCATGGCGGTGTGACAGCCAGCTTCACCGCCCGGCCGGTCAGCGGCGGCGCAGATACTCGGTGGCGTCTCGGTTGGTGAGTTGGCTCAACTGATCGTCGACGACACGTTCGCGTTCGCTCCGCCGCGGGTGGTTGACGCCTTCGCCGATCACGGCCTCACCGGGATTGCAGACCACGTAGCGGCTGATCCGTTGCGCATGGTCGCTGAGCCCCTGCCACACGTCGTACGACATCGAACGAATCAGCGCCTCGCTTCGGAACCACGGCGCCATGTATTCGACGTTGGGCATCGCCCGGACCTCGCGGGACAGGTTGGGTGTGCCCGAGTGCCAGCAGCGGGCGTCGCGAACGATGGCCGAGCCGGCGGGGAGCGGGCACACGGTGCTGAGCTGCATCCATTCGGGTTCGTCGGCGATGGTCGGGATTGGTGCTCGGCTGCGATGCGTCCCGGGGATCACCCGAATGGGTCCATTGATCGGTGTGAGGTCGACGGTCGCGAAGTTGATGTGGAGGACCGGAGTCGGGAGGTCGCGCATCGAGACGCCGCCGACCGGATCGTGCAGCTCGGTCCAGACGGTGTCGGCGTGCAGACCCTGGTACTCGATCGCTCCGGGGAGTGCGAGGTCACCGCCCGAGCCGTAGACGATGTAGTCGGGGCTGCCGAAGATCGCCTCGAGGATCGGGGTGGTCGTCGGTAGGTCGATCAGCTGGGTCCACTCCGGGCGATGAAACATGTGCCGAGACGCCGACGTTCCGCCGAACGAGTAGCGGTGTGGGAGGCCACCGGCGCCACCGCCGACGGCGGCGTCGGGGTCGGCTTCGAGGAGTGTGGCCACCACGTCGTCGACGCCCGCTCGAAGCCGGTCGAGTTGCTCGGCGTTGAGCGCATCGGCGACCGCCACGAAGCCGTCTCGATGAAAGATGCGCGTTGCTCGCTCGACGTCTCCCGGCTCGACGACGTCGAGTCCAACGATGCCGTTGTTGGCGGAGAGGTGGGTGCGCAACGCCGTGACGTCGGGGTCGTCGTAGGCCCGGGTCCACGTCGCGCACTTCGGGTCGCCTTCGACGAGATTGCGATGCTCGGGCGTGGTTTCGATGTCGACGTCGCCGACCTCGGTCGCCAGGCCGAGCGGGTTGTCGTTGGACGCGGGCCGGTCGTGGTCCGCACGGTTGTGGAACCCGTTGGGCGGTACGTTCGCATTCCAGCCGATCGAGGTCATGCCCTCCAGTTCAGCAGTGTCTGGCGAGGTCGTCGATGTCCGCCAACCAGTGCCCTACCCGTTGCACTCGGCGTACTTGTCATCCGCCGGTCCAGCCGACCACGACGACGAGCGCCAGTGTCCACACGGCGACCGCCGGGCCGTGCGCTCGGATCTGCGCACTCCGGGTCATCCCGGAGCGGAGCTGTCGAACGATTCGATTGCGGACGAGGGCGGCTCCCCAGATGAGGCCGAGATAGCCGCCGGTCCACATTGTGGCCAGCGTCGAGGAGTCGTCTTCGCCGTACCCCGAGCTTGCAATCCACCAGACCGTAGGAATCGCGGCCAGGTGGGCGACAAAGGTGAACAGCGACGCTTCGCCCAAGGGAAGCAGGAGCCAACCGACGGACCGTTCGACGAGCACCCACAGCCGATCGACGAGCAACCAGCCAGCCCGCAGGTACAGGCCGACGACGGCGAGTGCGGAGAACGGCATCTCGAACTCGCGTCGTCCGAGGGGCCCGTTGACGTCTTCGCCGTTGATCCACTCGCCGAGCCACAGCCCGTGTTCCCACCCTCCTCGATGGAGCCACGCCAACACGATCGCCGCAGCCACGATGCCGCCGTCGATCAGTCGATGTAGCGGGAATCGACTCCACCATCGGGCGATGGCGTCGCAGTGGTAGCCGAGCACGAGGCCGCCGAAGAACAGTGGCGCGTTGGGGGCGAGAGCGCGGAACGACTCGATGGGCACGTCGAGCGCTTCGGGTCCGGCGACCTGCGAGAACGCGTAGACCCCGACGACACCGCCGATGACCACGCCGGTGCGGCCGGAGGCCATCAGCCGGAGAGCGACGACGGCGACGGTCAGGTACGCGACGTAGGCGATGAGGATGTCGGCGCCGTTGAAGGCAGTGCGCAACGTGAGGACCTGGCCGATCCATGCCCATCGACCGTCGTGCTCGTTTGGGTCGAACCAGCCCCAGAGTTCGGTGGTCACGTGCATCGCAATCGCTGCGAACCCGAACGAAATGCCGATGGTCGCCAGATAGACCGTCCAGGTCCGGCTGAGGAGCCGGTCGGTGATCTGTTCGCGAGACCGTCCGATCGACACGACGCCGAGCGTCAGACCGGAGATGAACAGGAAGGCCTCTGCCGCCGAGATCAGAAACTGGGATCGCCCGGTGAAGAGGTGAATGTGGCTGTGATGCATCCCGAAGTGATTCGCCGACATGGCAAAGAGCGCGAATCCGCGGAGCAGATCGAGGCGGCGGTCACGAGGGCCAGCTTCGCGGTAGCGGAGTCGACCAAACGGGGATCGCGGTTTCGGCGGTGCCGAGGGTTCGGTGTCGACCGGTGTGGAGAGCGTCGTCGTAGCCATGGGCGTACTCGTACGGCACCGATCATGAGGATCTCGTGAAGGCCCACGGCCGGAGATCGACGTCGGGTCTCTCCGTTCGTCAGTCGACGACGACGACCTCGGCAGTAGCCGAACGGAGCGTCGTCGCTGCGGCGCCTGCCCCCTCCCCGGCGAGGAGGATGGTCGAGACGTCGTCGACGTTGGCGATCCGGTACGGCGCCAAAGTCTCGACCTTCGGCGATTCGGCCGGAATCACCGTGTGGGCAGCGGCGGCGATGAACGCTCGCTTGGTGGCGACCTCGTGTGTCGAGCGGGTCATCAGGCCGGCGTCGGCGTCGAGCGCGCAGACCCCGACGACGGCGAGATCGAGATGATGCTCCGAGATCGCGTCGACGGCTTCGGCGCCGGTGGCCGCCATCCAGGTGAGATCGAGATGGCCCCCGACGAGGCGAACCGTTGCAGAGGGATGGTCAGCGAGTGCCAGGGCGACCGACGGACCGTTCGTCACGACGGTGATCGCAAGGTCCGGCGGGATCAGTGCAGCAATCTCGGTCGTCGTGGTGCCCGCATCGAGACCCACGACCTGGCCGGGTTCGAGTCGGTCGACGATGGCCGCGGCGAGGCGTTGCCGGGCCGAACCCGAGTCGCGTCGGCGACCGTTGTAGGACGCCGACGTGGCGACGGTGGGCAGGGCGCCTCCGTGGACTCGTTGGAGTCGCCCGTCTCGATCGAGGGCCCGCAGGTCGCGTCGAATCGTGTCGACCGAGGTGTCGAAGCGCGCCGCCAACGCGGCGGTGTCCACCCGCCGGTCGGCGTCGAGCGTCTCGAGGATCTGGGTGCGACGCTCGGCGACGAGGTGCGTGGACTCCATCACCCCAGACTAGAGCCAGATGCACGTTCTTGCATGTTCGTGCATGTTCGTGCACACTCGCGTCATGCAGATTCTTGTGGCCGGTCCCCTTCGTGGCGGAACCGGAGATGACCCCGACCTCATTCACGCCAATCTTGAGGCGATGACCTCCGCGGCGCTCGAGCTGTATCGCCGCGGCCACATGCCGATCGTCGGCGAGTGGCTCAGTCTCCCGCTGATCGAGGCCGCCGGTTCCGAACGCATCGGTGACGCCATCTACGACGAGATCCAGCATCCGCTCGGGCAGCGGCTGCTCGAACACAGCGACGGCTGCCTGCGGATCGGGGGCGAATCCAGCGGTGCCGATCTGATGGTGTCGACGACCCAAGAACTGGGCAAGCCCGTGTGGTTCGACCTCGAAGCGATCCCCGCGGCCTGACCGATCAGGCGGCGACCACGAAGCCCTTGCCGCCGCGCTTCGCCTCATACATCGCGGCGTCCGCGCGCTGAATGAGCCGCTCGAACGGCTCGCCCGGCTCTGCGGCCACCACTCCGATCGAACACCCGACCCCAGCCGTACCCGGCGTCGCAGAAATCGTGTCGACCAACCGCTCGGCCATCGCACGGACGACCTCGAGGTCGTCCCACGCAACGATCGCAAACTCGTCGCCTCCGAGACGGCCGACCAGATCGCCGTCCCGCGTCGACTGCTCGAGCAGCCGGGCGACCTTGATCAGGACCTCATCGCCGGCGGCGTGTCCGAGGGTGTCGTTGATCGCTTTGAAGCCGTCGAGATCGATCACGGCGACAACGGCGGTGTCGGGACGTTCGGTGGCTCGTTCTTCGAGCGCCGATCGGTTGAAGAGACCGGTGAGCGGATCGGTGTCTGCCCGCGTCCGCAGCATCGCCGTCGTGTTGTTCACGCGGCGGATCGCCATTCGAAGGTTTCGCCCGATCGTTCCCGGAAGCTCGGTCCCGAGCAGCGGGTCGTCGTATCGCTCGTCGGCGAGCGCGCCGAGCTGGCGTTGCACGGCCGACAACGTGGCCGACATCTCGTCGAACGTCCCCGCGAGCGCGGCGAGTTCGTCTTCGCCCTGATCGTCGATCGGCGACACGTCCAGCTCACCACCAGAGATCGCCGTGGCCGCCGATGCGACCCGCTCGATCCTGCGAGACAATCGACCCCCGACGATCCGCGACGACAGCACGGTCAACCCAACGCCGAGGAGGCTCGCGATGATCACGATCAGTCGAGTCCGACGAGCCTCGTCGTATGCGGTATCGGCTTGGGCTTTGGCCGCATCGACCTGAACGAGACCGAGCTCGTACATCGCGTCGGAGTCCGCGGTACCTTGCGCGAGCAGCAGCGCCGAGATCAGCGGATCGATCGGTGCAGGCTCGCCATCCACAGGCAGGGCCCGGACGAGCGTGCGCATCTCCATGAAGGAGGAGTCATCCACCATCGCCCGGAACGCTGCGCCGCCGTCACCGCCGATCGACTCGACCAGAAGATCCAGCTCGACGTCGGTCTTTGCCGAGGCCGCCGCATGTGCGTCGACGTCTTGTGTCGAACGAACGCCTTCGATCAGGATCCGCGATGCGAGGCTCGACTCGAGCGAGATCGTCGTCGCGAAGTCTTCGAAGAGCACGATGCTGAGCGCATCGCCGCCGTCGGCGACGAGCAATGCCCGACTCGAGGCACTCTCGAAGGCAGCTGCTCGGTCGACGAGCGCGCCGGCTTCTTGGCCAATGCTTCGATCCGTGGCGTCCCAGCGATCGCGCAACGTCGACAGCTCGTCGGTGAGCGTGTCGAACGACGCCGTGGTCGTGGGATCGAGATCAAGGTCAGCGGCGCCGGCGATCGAGTCGTCGGTCGCGGTTCTGACCTGCGCGACGAGTGCTTCGCCGGTGGCCCCTTCGGCGATCGAGTAGGCGCTGACAGACTCGATCGCCCACAGGTCGTAGAGGATCGCTTCGAGCAACACCGTCGATCGCACCTGGCCGAGCGTGACGGCCTGGTCGATCGCTTCAGCACGTTGCTGCGCTGCGGTCGCGTCGTCGTTGGCCCGGTCGACGACGAACACCGAGATCGCCGCGAGCGCGACGAGTGGCACGAGAGCCAACAGGATCAACGTCCCGCGTACACCCAGCCGATCGAGAGACATGGTTCCGAAAGGATCGACAGCCACGTGCGATCACTTGATTGAGTGGAACACCATCGAAACATGGGCTGAGGGGACCACGACGCCGACCGACGAGTTCATGCCAGGTGTGTGAGGCTCTTGCCATGGCGATATCGGCGGGCGGCGCGGTGCGACGAACGATGGCGGTTGGGGCAGCCCTGATCGCGCTTGTCGGATGCACCGGAACCGAGGCGGACGGTGACGCCGGACCACCCGTGACGGTCCCCGTCACCAGCGGGACCAGCGCGGTCACGACGGCGGGACCCTCGGTCCAGCCTCCCCTCGGACAACCCGTTGGTTGCGATGCTCCCGAACTCGCGGCGGTTCTCGAGGCGGCACCCGCGGCTGTGGTTCCCACACCCACGGTCTCGATCGAAGCCCAACCGGACGTCTCACAAGTCGTGCACGATGAGGAGACAGGATTCGTTGCGTTCGGCGACGACGTGACAGAGGTTCTCACCTCCCCACAAGGAGTGCTTTGGTCGTCGGCCTCGACGAATGGATTGCCGGCTGCCGGACGCCTGTGGTCGATCACGGGTTCCGGCAACCCACATGTGGCGCTGTTCGAAGACCGGGACGAGCGTGGCGAGCCGCGATTCTCGGTCGCATCGTCGTCCGATCTGATCAGCTGGACGCTCGCCCCACTACCGGAACCAACGGCGCCTGACCTGACGCGTGTTCCGCGCCATCTCTTCTCGTCCGACGGACGAGCGATCGTCATTGCACGCGAGACCGGTGGGAGCCCCACCGAGGAGCAAGTGGTCATCACCGGACCACCCGACGGCCCCTTCACCGCCGTGGTGGGTGGACGCTTCCGGGGAATGAACGAGATCGCGGCGATCGATCAGACGCTCGTCGCCTTCGGCGGCAGGCAGCTCTGGTTCAAGTCATCGGGCGACGATTGGCGCACTGCCGTGCCCCGCTCTGGCTCGGCAATCCGGCTGACCAGCGACGACCGGACCGCCATCGCCGTGCTGGACACCACGGCGAACAGACCGCGGGTCGGGCGACGAGCGGAATTTCCCGGACCAACGAGGCACGACCTGTTCTCGACGAGCGACGGCGAGGACTGGGTCCCCGTTCCTTTCGAGACCGCGCCGCGCTATGGGCTTGCGACAGACTTGACTGCCGGTCCAGCCGGATTCGTGATCTCTGCGACGGCGTTCGTCGATGATCCCCAGCCCGACGTCCGAGCGTTCGATGCACTCGGTTGCACCGTACGCATCTCCGACACGAGCCACGGGGAGATCTGGTCGGTGTGGACCGAAAGCGGAATCATTGTCCACGAGTTCAACGTGCGTGATCTCGGCACCGGGGACGAGCCCACGCGTGGACGGGGTTGGGCGCTGCCCGACGAGACGATCATCTACGTGCCCGGCACGGACACCGTGCTCCTCCGGCTCTCACAAGACGCCATCGCCGAAGCGGAGCCGGTGGACATCGCGCTGCCGGAGCGCCAGACGCGCCTCTTCGTGTCGTCCGACGGTGTGCAATGGCGCGAGATCATCACCGATCTCGAAGGCCTTCACTTCGCAGAGGTTCTCGCGGTCGGCGACGACGAAGTGCTGCTCTGGAGCCGTGATGCGAGCTACATCCTTCGCCAATGGTCGCACCTCGAACCCGTTCCTCCAGAACCACAGTGGATCCGCGTTCCGCTCGATTGACTCCGCACTCGACCTGGGCCTCGGTTGACCATGCGATGATCCGTGGATGGTGCATCTTCCCGAGTCGCTTCCGGTCGTGCTCGTGCACGGCGGTCTCTACGACGAACCGGTCATGACGGGGCAGTCCTTTTGGGTGGAGACGGCGGTCGCGCCGATGTTGCGGCGCCGCAACGTCGACGTGATCGTGCACGAGCGGCCGCGAGAGCCGACCTCATGGTCCGAAGAGGCCGACGCCCTCGCCGCCACGATCACCAACGCCGGCCATGAGCGGGTTGCGCTCGTCGCCGGATCGAACGGCTGCAGCGTCGCGCTTCGGTTACTGCTCGATCAGCCCGAGCTCGTGCATCGCGTGCTGCTGTGTTGGCCGGCGACGGCGGGCGATCCCGTCGTCGACGAGCTCGCCCGCATCATCATCACCGACGTCCATGACGACGCAACGGCAGACCGGCTGCTCACCGGCCGACCAATCCGGGGTGTGACCTCCGACGAACTTGCCGCGATCACTGCCGAAGTCGTGCTGTATCCATCGATGCCGGAGAACAAGGCCCACCAACGAACCACGGTCACCCAGTTGTTGGCCACGATCCCCGGTGTGCTGCTGGTCGGCGGCAGCCCCGAACCGATCCACGACGAGTTCGCCGAGCATCTGTTCGCATTCGTCGACATCGTCGACGCCTTCTCGAAGGTTCACCACGACGACTGAGAGTCGGTCGCCACGCGAGACTGGGTGAGTGAGTCGCAGCAAAGACGAAGTCGTCGTCGAGGAAGTCGAGCCGACCTCTGCTGCGGCGAGGGTGCTCATCGACGAGCTTTCGACCGTGCTCGCCGAGGCGTACGGAAGCAGTGGGCGAAGTGGCTATCAGCCCGAGCAGGAACTCGACGGGGTGTTTCTGATCGCACGCCTGGGTGGAGAACTCGCGGGCTGTGGCGCCCTCCGCTCCCTCGACGGCCGGTCCGATGTCGCCGAGGTCAAGCGCATGTACAGCCGGCCAGGAACCACGGGAGTGGGCCAAGCCGTGCTTCGAGCACTCGAATCGCAGGCCGCACAGCGGGGATACGCGTCGATCTGGCTCGAGACTCGCCGGGCGAACAGTCGAGCCGTCCGCTTCTACATGGCCGCCGGGTACCGCGAGCGGGCGCCATACGGACAGTACGTGGGCCGACCCGAGGCGATCTGTATGGAGAAAGTCCTTCCCGGCCATCCAACCGGCACCACGGGTACCTGATGGCCATCATCGGTCCCGATCAGCTGAACCGGGCCACGCTGCAGCGGCAGCTGCTCCTCCAACGCGAACGCGCCACCGTGCGCGAGGTCGTTCGCCGAGTCGTCGCCGTTCAAGCGCAGTCGCCGCCTGCGCCCTACGTCGCCCTCTGGAATCGCATCGCCGACCTGGATCTGGCAGACGTCGACCAGGCGTTCGCCGATCGGTCGCTCATCAAGGCGTCACTGATGAGGATCACGTTGCACGCCGTCGACGTCACCGACTATCCCGCATTCCACGCCGCATCGACTCCCCTGCTGCGAGCAGCCCGCCTCAACGATCGCCGCTTTCGTGACACGGGACTCACGGTCGACGATGCCGACGGTGCGGTGGCCCCGCTGCTCGAACTTCTCGAGACCCCACGATCCAAAGCCGAGATCCTCGAGCACCTTGCCGACAATGTGAGCAGCGAGCCACGGCTCTGGTGGGCGCTCAAGACGTACGCCCCGCTCGTCCATTCGCCAACCGGCACGCCGTGGTCGTTCGACAGCGACACCCGATACGAGCGGGCACCGCGCCTCGATCGGCCGCCGCTCGACGACGCGATTCGCTCGCTGATCCGTCGCTACCTCGCCGGGTTAGGCCCGGCGACGATCCACGACTTCGCGCAGTTCAGCCTGCAGCCGATGTCGAGGGCACGGCCGGCGTTCGAGGAAATGCGCGACGAGCTCGTCACCCAAACGACGATCGACGGCGACGAGCTGTTCGACATTCCCGATGCCCCAACGCTCCCCGACCGCGACACCCCGGCGCCGCCGCGGTTGCTGGCGATGTGGGACAGCACGCTGCTCGCCTACCACGACCGAAGCCGCATGATCCCGGACCAGCATCGCCCGCACGTGATTCGGCGCAACGGCGACGTGCTGCCGACCGTGCTCGTCGACGGACGAGTCGCCGGTGTCTGGAGGACCGGTCCCGACGGCATCGAGATCGGTGCGCTCGAGCCGATCGACGCCGACACGTGGGAAGCCCTCGAAAACGAAGCCCGGCTTCTGCTCGGCGCTTTGGCCGACCGTGGCCGCGACATCGTTGGACGGACCAACAGCTGGTGGCCCAAGCTCCCGATCACATCGGCCCACAGCGTCGAGAGGTGACGGTCTTCGTTTCGTGTGCGGCGGTCCGTATCGTGTGCCGATGTCCGAGAGCATGAACCCGGCATGGACCTCGCTTCATCACGCCGTCACAGACGAAGAAGCCGGTCTCGCGAAGGCGAAGCTGGCGCTCGACGCAGGTGTGCCCGTCGACGCGCGGACGAAGGATGCATTTCAGGCGACGGCGTTGCATCGCGCCCCAGGTCACGGACGCGCACCCGGGATGATCACGATGCTTGTGGAAGCCGGTGCTGATATCGATGCCCAGAACTCACGGGGGCGAACCCCTCTCCATCTGGCGTATCGGTATGACGCTCCGAAGTGGGTCATCGAGGAACTCCTCGCATCTGGAGCCGACCCCGACGCGCGGGACGCACTCGGGCTCGCACCGCACGATCTCCTCGACGTGGAGAATCGCTAGCGATCAAGATCGCGTCCCTCCCGCCAAAACGACACTGAGGCCGCCCGGAGGCGACCTCAGTGGAACGAGCGGAAGGTGAGGGATTCGAACCCTCGGTGACCCGGAGGCCACAACGGCTTTCGAGGCCGCCCCATTCGTCCGCTCTGGCAACCTTCCGGCGATGAGGGTACTGATCGCGCTGGGGCAGTCCAACTCGGCTCATCTCGGGCACGCCGCGTGTAGCATTCGTCTCCCACGCACCTCTTCCAAGGAGATCAGCCATGCTGCGTACTCTCGCCCGCCGCCTTCCCGCCCAGACCGTCTCGGCTCACTGCGACGGCCCCTGCGGCGTCTACGACCCGGCGTCGGCCCGCATCGCCGCCGAGGCCGCCCGTTCGATGACCAAGAAGCTTCTCGACGCCGGCGCTGCCACGACCGTCGACGAGCAGAACACCCAGTCGCGCTACATCGCCATCAAGGAAGAGCAGGCGCACATCGCCAAGGAAGAGCTGCTCGTCCTCTGGACCGACTACTTCAAGCCGCCGCACCTCGAGCAGTACCCCGAGCTGCACGACACGTTCTGGAAGGCCGCCAAGATGTGCTCCGAGGTCAAGGTGCACGTGAGCATGGAAGCCGCAGACGGCCTCATGGCCGCGATCGAAGAGATCCACGGCATCTTCTGGGCGACCAAGGGCCGCGACGACGTGCCCTTCTACACCACCTGATCCCTTTCGTGATCCCGAGTGCCAAGGCCGCCGAGCTTGCCCGTTGGGTGCTTCGGCGACGCAAGCGACTGCGCGTGACGGGACCGTCGATGGAGCCGACCCTGCATGCGGGTTCGATCGTGTTGATCGATCCGCACGCCTACGACGGCGACACCCCCTCGGTGTCCGACGTCGTGGTCGCCCGTCACCCGACGCACCGGCAGTTGCGCATCGTGAAACGAGTCGAAGCGGTCGAGGCTGATGGCCGCGTCCGACTCGTTTCCGACAATGCGAATGCAGCGGGAGCACAAGACAGTCGAAGCTTCGGGCCGATCGAGCCGGTCCTCGTCGAGGGCCGGGTCACGTCCGTCGTTGCCTGAGCGCATGCGAACCAACCGGGCCCTCAGCGCCATCGTCGTAGTGAGCGCGATGCTCGTCGCCTCGTGCGGCGAACTCGTGCCCGACCCCGAGGCTGCGGCGCCCGACGTTCCGATCATCGAGAAGGCGCCGCTGCCGACCGGCGATCCGGCGTTCGATTCGGTCTACGACATCGAGCGCTACTGGGAAGAGACGGCGCCGACGATCGACCTCGACTACGCCCCCGTCGCCGAAGATCGCCTCTTCGCTCGCAGCGAGCTCGAGGACGACGGCGGTGTCTGCTCGTGGAATGGCGAGGCCGAAGATCTCGACCCCGACGACGTGGCCGACAACGCCTACGTGACCGACTGCGACGAGGGCATCACCGTGGTGTGGGACGACATCGAGCTCGTCCCCGACCTCGAGAAGCGGTTCCCCGGAGCCGGCGTGGCGACGCTCATGGCCCACGAGTGGGGTCACGTGGTGCAGTTCCAACTGCAGCTCTTCGACCAGACGGCGATCCTCGCTGAGCAACAGGCGGACTGCCTCTCAGGCGCCTACGTGGCATGGGCACGAGGCCAGGGCATCGAACCGTTCGACGATGATCAGGCCCTCGACTGGGCGATCATCTCGACCCTCGAGACCCGCGACGAGATCGGGTCGAGCGCCGACGACGAGGACGCGCACGGCAACGGATTCGATCGCGTGCGGGCCATGCAGGAAGGGTTCGACCGCGGCGCACAGTTCTGCATGGGCTACGACGAGACGCCGCCGCCGGTCACGCAGATCCCCTTCGCCGACGCAACCGACGAGGCCGACGGCGGCAACCTTCCCTACGACGAGGCTGTCGACCTCCTGGGCACCGCAGTCGCCGACCACTTCGAGGCCCTGTCCGACGAGTCGCTCGAAGCGTTCGTCGACGAGCCCGACGATGACCTTCTCCGTGAGCTGTACGACGAGATCGGCGACAACGCCGTCGGGACCGAACTCGCGCTGCGCTGGGCGGAGGCGCTGCAGATCTCCGTCGGCGAAGAGATCGACGGCGAAGGTCCGGCGCTGCAGCGTGCCTGTCTGGTCGGTACGTGGCTCGGCGACATGTTCGAGAACGGCGCGGAGGTGGGCGACGATGTGATCAGCCTGTCGCCGTTCGACCTCGACGAGTCAATCCAGACCTTCTCGACGTCGAATGATCTGCTCGCCAACCCGGGGCTCGTGTTCGAGCTCGTCGCGTCGCTGCGGGTCGGCACGATCGACGGGGTCGACGCCTGCGCCCTCGACGGGTGAAACTGGACGCATGCGTATCGGCGTCGTCCAACACGAGATCGTCTGGGAATCTCCCCAGGAGAACTACGAGGCGTTGCGTCCGTGGATCGACAAGGCCGCAGGCGAGGGCTCGGAGCTGATCGCGCTGTCCGAGACGTTCTCGTGGGGATTCACGATGAACACGGGCGTCGCCGCGGAGCCAGCCGACGGCCCCTCGACGGAGTTCCTCCGGACCGAAGCAGAACGGGTCGGCGCGTGGGTGGTGGGCTCGATCCCGATTCTCACCGACGGCCACGACCGGCCGAACAACCGGATGGTCTTCGCGTCACCGTCCGGCGACATCCTGACCTACGACAAGGTGCATCCGTTCGTGTCAGCGGGAGAGACCGAGCACTACGAAGCCGGCACCACCCTCCACACGTTCGACATCGGCGGTCTGCGGATCTCGCCGTTCGTCTGCTTCGACATCCGGTTCGCGGATGAGTTCTGGCAACTCGCCCACGACACCGACTGCTATCTGGTGATCGCCAACTTCCCGGCGATTCGGCGCAACCACTGGAACACGCTGTTGCGGGCGCGGGCGATCGAGAACCAGGCGTGGGTCGTGGCGGCCAACCGAGTCGGCACCGACCCCAACACCGCCTATGCCGGTGACTCCCAGGTCATCGACCCGTTCGGCGACATCGTCGCCAACGCGTACGGCGCGCCCGGCGTCATCGTGCACGACGTGACCGCCGAGCGTGTCGCCACCGTGCGCGCCGACTACCCCTTCCTCCCCGAACGCCGCTGAAAGTGGGGTCAAGTCTGACATAGCAAGAGGCTTCAACGGCTCGGCCAGAAACGCCAACCTCTTGCTATGTCAGACTTGACCCCATCTATTGGGTGTCGATGACTTTGAAGGCTTCGGCGAGGCGTCCGTTGCCGAGCTCGCCCTTCTCCGCGATTCGTCCGCCCCACTCGCCGAGCAGTTTCGACAGGTCGAACTCGGCGTCGCGCTTGGCCACCTGCGATTGGTGAGAGCGCAGCGCAGCGAGCTTCTTGTCGAAGGCGTCGGTGATGTCGATGAACAGCGTCGGGTCGGGGTGCCCGACCCAGGCCTGGCGAACGGTGTGCGGTTCGTACCCCTCGTCCAACAGCTCGGCGGTGAAGGCCCTCGGGTTGCGTGAGTCGGGGTACACGGCCCGCAACGTGGCCTCAGCGGTCTCGATGTGATCGGGATGCGAGCCGTAGATCGAATCCCAGTTGCGCTCGGGGTTCTGCGTGATGACCACGTCGGGCTTCTCGATCCGAATGATGCGGCTGATGTCGATCCGGAGCTGATGGTTGGCCTCGACCATGCCGTCGGGGTGACGGAGGAAGTGCAGCGTGTCGACGCCCACCTGCGCGGCCGCGGCCGTCTGCTCGGCTTCTCGCATCGCCGCCAGCTCTTCGGACGAGACGGTCATGTCGTCCTCGCCCGCCTCACCCGACGTCACCAGGCAGTACGCGACGTACGCCCCGGCCGCGGTGAGTTGAGCGACGGTGCCCGCCGTGCCGAAGTCGATGTCGTCGGGGTGAGCCACGACCACGAGCACCCGCTCGGGCGCATCGATGAGGCCCTCGTTCGTCAGGATCTGTCCGACCATGAGGTCACGTTACGGTGGAACGCGGAGGGCTGATACGTGACATCCGATGCAACCAAGGACCTGAATCGCACCCAGTTCGGAGCGAACGCCGCCAACTACGCCACGAGCGAGGTGCACGCGAAAGGGGCGTCGCTCGCCCGTATGGTCGAGCTGGCCGAGCCCCAGCCGCACGAGACGGTCCTCGACATCGCCACCGCCGCTGGCCATACGGCGTTCGCCTTTGCTCCCCACGTCGCGTCGGTGACGGCGAGCGACCTGACCGACGAGATGGTCGCGCTCGCCGGGGAGCGTGCGTCCGAGCTCGGCCACGCCAACGTCACCACGAAGGTCGCCGATGCCGAAGCTCTGCCGTTCGACGACGACAGCTTCGACATCGTCACCTGCCGGATCGCTCCGCATCATTTCCCGAACCCGGCGACGTTCGTCGGCGAGGTCGCACGGGTGCTTCGGCCCGGTGGCCGATTCGTGTTGGTCGACAACGTCGTGCCGAGTGACGGCGATCCCGACGGCGCCACGGGTGACTTCTACAACGGCTGGGAGAAGCGTCGGGACCCGAGTCACGTGCGGGCGCTGGCCACCGCCGAGTGGGCGACGCTCGCCGAATCGTCCGGCCTCACCGTGGTCACCACCGAAGAAGCCGACAAGCAGATGCGCTTCCAGGCGTGGGTCGACAACATGAGCGTCCCCGCTGAGCTCCGTCCGGAGTTGCTCGAGGATCTGCTCGACGGACCGGAGGGATTCCGGGACTACCTCCGGCCTGCCGGAGCGACGCAGGCCGACGCCACGTTTGTCCTCAAAGAAGGTCTCGTGCTCGCTCGCGCCTGAGGCCTCAGTCGACGTTGCGTCGCCACGCCGCGTCGGGGCAGAGGCACGGCTCGACATTGTCGGCCGGTTCGGGAGCGCACAGCAGCTGGCCACGCATGGGCCCCTCGTTCCCGGACACCCACCGGATGTCCGACCACCGATCGCCGAGCCCGAGCCGACGAGCGATCGACGCTCCGCTCTCGCCCGACTCGGCGGCGACGCATCGGGCGTGATCGAACGGGCGGTCGCCCGGGCCCGCGTCGAGCAGCGTCTCGCCGACGTGGCGGGCGATGATCCGGATGGCCTCCATGCCGCGCTGTTGGGTCTGCGCCCCGTCCGTCAGAACCGTGAGGGCGAGCGTGTCCTGGGTGTCGTCGTCGATCCACACGCCGGTCGACGCCACCCGCCACGTGTAGGTGCCCGAGAACGGGGCGCACGACGTGCACGGAAAGAAGCCGTTCTTGTTGAGTGCGGTCCACCCGTCCGGTGCGCCCTCACCGATCCCCCACTGCTGCGTGTGGTGCACGCCGGCGACGATCGCCCGGAGATCCGCACGTGTCTCGGGTTCCAATGGCGAGGTGATCGATCCGCTGTTGGGCGCGAGCACGGCAACGGCCACGCGGGAGAGGTCTTCGGCCGTCGCGCTCGTCACGCCGTAGATCGACGAGTGACGGGTCGACTCGGCGCCGACCGCGGCGGAGAACGCCGTCATGCCCGAGACCCCCACCCGGTCATAGAGCACACCGGTGGGCGGACTGTTGTGCGAGAAGTGGATCATGCGGTCCGCAGAGTCGACCTCGACGGCGTCGAGCTCCCGGCCGAGCCGTTCCGCCCGATCGGCGACGGCGCCCAGCACCTGCAGTTTGATCGCTGACGCCGTCGTGAGGACCATGCCTTCGTGGACGTGGTACCAACACCCGCTTCGAAGATCGTGGACCGCGGCGGTCACGGCCAGATCGGCGAACTCATCATCGAGCTCGGCCACGAACGACTCGTCGAACACGTCGATGTGACAGGGCTCGGAGGTGCTGACTGACGTCGTCGACGAAGCGTTCGAACACCCGATGAGCGCCACGGTGCCGAAGAGAACGCCGACGGAGAGAAGGACTCGCCGCACGCTCCGCCCCATGTCCGCCTCCGGTCCGAGAACCCGCCCGCCGTCGGCTACAGAACCTAGTGGACGGCTCCGCCGTGGTGCGCCTCGTGGTGCGTCGACGCATCCGCTCAGTCGAGGTACTCGCCGAGCTCGCCCGTGATGTCTCGGGCGTCGGGGATGACGATGTCGAGATCCGCGCCATAGTCGTCGAACTCCTGCCAGGTCGTCGTGACCATGACGATGTCGCCGAAGAACCCGGCCATGTCGCCGGCGTCTTCGGCGAGTTCGGGGTTGTCGAACATCGCGGAGAACATCGAGCCCATGTCGATTGTCGTTTCGATGCGGCGAACGAGATCGTCACCGTCCACCGAGACCACGGTCTGGACCTGCAGGTCCTCGAACGCCGGGCCCATCAGCTCGAACATCTCGGCTTCGTCGGGCGAGAGTCCTGCGGCGCCGAGCTGGTCGGTCAGGTCGATGCCGAGCGCGTCGTAGTAGTCGGCGAGCGTTGCGGTGGCCGACCAGACCGTCACGTCGTAGCCATTGACCGAACCTGATCCGGTGGCTTCCGCGGCGCCGAGCGCCTTCAGCACGTCGAGCATCGCGGCCGGGTCCTGCACTTGGGCACCCTGACCGAACTGGTTGGCGAAGGCACCGGCGTCGATTCCACCAGCGGCCGTCGGGTCGAAGCTGACCGGCCCATCGGCGAGGGGGCCGAGCTCCGCTGACGCGGCGGGGTCGAGGTCGCCGAAGGCGTTGGCGAACGCGCTCATGTCGATGACGATCAGTTCGGGCGTCGTCCAGGTCTCCATGACGGCACCATCGAGGGCGTCGAGCATGGCGTCGAGTTCGGGGTCGGCGTCGGCCATGCCGATCGCCTCGAACGTGGCGAGGAGATAGGCGCCCATGTCGACGATCGCGTACGAGCGATCGCCGTCGACCATGCCCGAGGCGATGGCGCCTTCGGGAGCCACACTCATGTCAAAGCCCATCATCTCCATCTGCATGGACATGCCCTGGGTGAAGCGGAAGCTCTGGCCTTCGGAGGCCTGCAGGGCGAAGGCCAATACCTGCGACTCGACCGGCAGCTCTTTGGTGACGGCCTCGTCGGGCTCGCTCGCATCCGCTTCGGGCGCCGCATCGGCCTCGACCGCATCGGCCTCAGGGGCAGCATCGGGTTGGTCGGGGGCGCCCGCGTCGACCCCCTCGGGGGTGACGGCGGCCGGTTCGGTGATGGCGCTCTGCTCGTCGACGGGATCCGCGTCGACAGCCGCCGCGTCGTCGACAGAAGTCGCGTCGACTTCGGCGACCGCGTCGACTTCGGCGACCGCGTCAGCAATCGTCGCGGTGGTGGACGAGTCGTCCCCACCGCATGCCGCGGCGAGAAGCGCAAGCGTCGCAATGACGGCCAGAAGCCGTCGCATCAGTCGTGTGTCAGGGTTCGACGACGGTGAGCCAACCATGGATGTCCTCCGAATTTCCGGTCTGGATATCGGTGAGGTGCTGGCGGAGCTTGAGCGTGGTGGGTCCCGGTTCGCCGCCACCGACTTCGATGCGGTCGCCCTGGGTGATCACGGCGCCGACGGGCGCGATGACGGCTGCCGTGCCGGAGAGGAACATCTCGCCGTGCTCGGACCACGCCTTCAGTTCTTCGAGATCGACGCTGCGTTCCTCGACGTCGAGGTCGAGGTCCTTGGCGATCTGGAGCACGGAACGACGGGTGACGCCGTGGAGGAACGAGTCGTCGAGGTTGCGGGTGATGACGCGTTCGGAGTCGCAGAGGAAGAAGTTCGAGGCGCCCGTTTCGGTGATGTCGTTGCCGGGGGCGAACAGCACCTGGTCGGCGACGTGATCGCGCTTGGCCTCGAGCGTCGGTCCGAGCGCCATGACGTAGTTGGCGCCGGACTTCACCGAGCCGAACTGTGGGGTGCTGCGAGGGTTCTGCGTCTCGATGTAGATGGTGAGCGGTCGCACGCCCCCGGTGAAATAGTCGCCGACCGGCGAGGTGATGACGTACAACATGCCGGTGGCGCTCGGCGACGCGGCGGCACCGATGTTGGGTGCGGTGCCGATGAAGGTGGGACGGATGTAGAGCGAACCCGGGTTGTCGGGCGTGTGGGCGAGGTTGGCCCGGACGGCGTCGACCATGAGGGTCCGCACGAGCTCTGCGTCGGGCGCAGGCATCTGGAGCTTGCCGATGCTGATCAGCATGCGTTCGA
The DNA here is from genome assembly GCA_020629635.1 of Acidimicrobiales bacterium. GTDB lineage: Bacteria > Actinomycetota > Acidimicrobiia > Acidimicrobiales > SHLQ01 > SHLQ01. The sequence continues at coordinate 252,384 of JAHDCX010000005.1, forward strand.
CGTGGTCATCGAGACGGAAGATCGCGATCGAGCCGTCGGCTTGCTTGTGGGCCTTGAGTCCTTCGAAGCAGGCGGACCCGTAGTGGAAGACGTGGGTGGCGGGATGGAGCGAGAAGTTCTCGAGCGGTTGTGCGGCGCCGCCGTAGGTGTATACGCCGTCTTCCACGGTCGCCACCGTCATGGCGTCGCCGAAGATCGTGCCGAACGGTGCGCTGAAGGGATCGGTGGTGCTCATGGCGCTTTTGTACTCGCTCTCGGGCCGAGTCGCCACGACAGCGCCGTTAGTGTGCGACAGATGGACGCCACGCCGGGACCAGCGGTCGTTCGAGTCACCGGGGTCGAGCCGTCGGTCGACGAGGCGATCGCCGTGATCCGAATCGACGCGCCGCCGGTCAATGCACTCCCGCCCGAGGAGTGGGAGCGGCTCGCCTCACTCGTGGCCGAGTGCGCCGATGACCCGTCGATTCGGGTCGTGGTGATTGCCGGTACCGATCGAACGTTCTGCGCGGGTGCAGACATTCGCATGCTGACCGAGGCGCCAGCGCCGGGCGAGCCTCCGGCGCGGATGCTGCGGGTGGTGGCCGACACGTGCCACACGATCGCCGGGGCGCGCCCGCCGGTCGTCGCGGCGATCACCGGGCCTGCCCATGGCGGCGGGTTGGAGCTGGCCTTGTCCTGCGATGTGCGCATCGCCCATCCGTCGGCGACATTCGCTGCGTCAGGGGTGAACATGGGTCTGGTGGCGAGCGTCGGCTCTCTGGTTGCGGCCATCGGACCGACCCGAGCTCGGCGGATGCTCCTCACCGGCGAGCGGATCGACGCGGAGCGGGCGCAGGCGTGGTCGCTCGTGACCGACATCGCCGACGACCCGTTGGCCGAGGCGCTGCGCCTCGCTCAGGTCATCGCCGCCAAGGCTCCGCTCGCAGTCGAGGCGGCCAAGCGGATGGCCGACCTCGTCGGGTACGTGAGCGCAGACGACCACGACGCCGCGATGGTGGATGCGTTCGCTGCACTGGCGGCGAGCGACGATCACGCCGAAGCGGTCCGAGCCTTCCTCGCCAAAGAGCCCCCCACCTTCACCCGCTCCTGAAAATGGGGTCAGGTCTCACATAGTGAAGAGGTTTCAGCGAGCCACGATCTCGAGGGTCGGATCGGCGAGCACCGATGGCAGCGGTGTTGCGTGCACGAAGTCGAGCCGGTCGGTCGATCGGGTGACGGCGACGTACAGCATGGCGAGGTCGGGGTCCGCCTCGACGATCGCGGCGGGTCCGACCACGATGACGGCGTCGAACTCGAGACCCTTGGCCTCGACCGGCGTGCAGACCGTGATCCGTCGAAGGGCGTGCTCGTCGGCAGCGTCGTGCACGGCTTTGGTGAGCGCCCCCACGCCCTCGACGGCGAGTACCGCCACCCGACCGGCGTCGTCGGTGGTTGCCCGGGCCGCGGCCAGCTCGGCCGCCCGACCCGCAACGTCACCTTCGTCGACGAGATGGGCGACGACGTCGTGTCCGCTCGCCCGGATCGCCCGGGGGGCAGTGAGGTCGGCGGAGATCGCGGCAAGCACGCCGTTGGCGACCAGCCCGATCTCCTCGGGTGAGCGGTAGTTGATCTGCAGATCGTGGCGGGCGACGTCGCCGAGCTCGTCGGGGAGAAGGTCGGCCCATGCGTCGACTCGGCCGGCGCTTCGTTGTGCGAGGTCGCCGACGATGGTCATCGAATGTCCCCGGGCACGGCGCGACACCATCCGCCACTGCATCGGGGTGAGGTCTTGGGCTTCGTCGACGATGACGTGCCCGAATCGCCACGCCCGCTCTCCGGCCGCGCGCTGCTCGAGCGTCATCGACGACTGGAGTTCGAGGTAGTCGGTCGCCTCGAGCTCGGCGATCACCTGGCCGTCGGGGTCGGCGACGGGCTCGCCGGTCATCTCGTCGATCACTGGCCATCGCTGGCGATCGGTCTCGTCGGCGAAGTCGTCGCCTACCGCCATGTCGCCTCCTCGTCGCCCTCACGCCACCCGTCGTAGTGTTCGACGTCGCCGTCGGGGTCGGCTTCGTCGTCGGAGAGGTCGATGTCGTCGGGGGACTCTTCCTCCTCGTCGCCTCGGGCTTCGTCGGCCTCGAACACGTCGATCTCGTCGGCGATTCGGTGCTCCATGTCGCCGTCGCCCTGGTTCGCTTCGGCGACGTCGCCGAGGAGATGGAGGAGCTCGTCGAGCAGGGGGACGTCGGCGTGGTGCCAGACGCGGGTGTCGAGATGTCGTTCTCGAATCCGGGGGGCGGCGAGCTGATCTCGTTCGGTGTCGGTGAGTTGGGCGTCGGCGGCGGCTCGACGCAACAACGCCGGCGAACCGAACAGGTCGTTGAGGGCCTGCTCGGGGGTGAGGATCGGCCAGTGTCGTTCGAGGAATTCGGCGATTTCGGGGCTTTCCTCGACGCTGGCCCGGATGTCTTCGAGTCCGCCGAACCCTGGCTCGAACGCATCGTCGACGAACGTGTCGATGATCGCCTGGCGGAGCGCACCGGCGCCGGCGTTGTGGGTCGTCCACCGCTCGGCGGCTTCGAACAGTCGGACGAGCACGTCGGTCTCGATTCGGAGACGCCGGCTCCCGTACCAGGCGACGAGCGGCTCGGACGGTTTGCGTCGTCGATCGAGCACGGCTCGTGCGAGCAGCGACGCCATCCGGGCGTCGCCCTTGAGGGCCGCCACCTCGGGATCGGGGTCTTCGGCGAGTCGGACGCCTGGGTACAGCTCGGTCGGCGTCACCGAGATCACGCCGCTTTCGCCGAGCGACGGCAGGACGTCGGAGATCCACAACAAGAACTGGGGCGACGGGCCGACGATCAGGACGCCGGTCTCGGCGAGGGCGGCGCGGTCGGCGTAGAGCAGGTAGGCGGCCCGGTGGAGGGCGACGACGGTCTTCCCGGTACCGGGCCCGCCCTGAACGAGGAGCGGACCCTTGGCCGACGCTCGCACGACCGTGTCCTGCTCGGCCTGGATCGTGGCGACGACGGTCTGCATGCGATCGTCGGTGCGCCGCCGCAGGGTTCGCAACAGGGCGGCCTCGCCGCGGAGCTCGCCCAGGTCGTCGAGCGCGTCGGGGTCGAACACCTCGTCGCTGAAGTCGGTCAGCTCACCCTCATCCCAGTGGAGGTGTCGCCGGTGGGACACGCCGAGGGGTTCGAGTGCGGTGGCTCGGTAGAAGGGTTCGGCGGCGGGTGCGCGCCAGTCGACGAGCAGGACTTCGTCGCCTTCGACCACGGACATGCGCCCGATGTGGATCGTCTCGTCCGCGTCGGGGGCCAGCCCTCCCGGGGGTGCGGCCTTCTCGCCCGTGATGCGCCCGAAGGCTTCGGCCTCGCCAGCGCGTTCGAGCTCTCGAACCCGCTTGTACGCGAGGACCGCTCGGGCGGCGGCGGCGCGGGCCGCCGACGTCTCGGCCGCGGATTCGATGTCTTCGTCGCCCGCTTCGGCCTCGGTCTCACGAGGGCCTTCTTCGGACAGGGACGACGCCTCGGCGGCGAGTCCCTCGGCAAAGCCGCGCGCCCGTTCGACCTGAGCTCGGTGCGCGTCCAGAATGCGCTGAGCGGCGTCTCGCTCGATCGCGAGTTCGGAAGCGGTCACGGTGCCAGCCTCGCAGATCGCGACGCCGATTCGTCGCGGGCATCGTCTGGGCAGCACACTGCGCGCATGAGCAACATCTCGGATCTCACCATTGGCTTCATCGGTCTCGGCAACGTCGGAGGCAAGCTCGCGGGCTCACTCGTCCGCAATGGTCTCGACGTGATCGTGCGAGACCTCGACGCAGACGCCGCTCAGCCCTTGCTCGACGCGGGTGCCCGCTTCGGTGACAGCCCCAAAGCGATGGCGCAGGAATGTGACGTGGTCATCACGTGCCTTCCGTCGCCTGCGGCCTCTGCGGCGGTGCTCGAAGCCGACGACGGGCTGTTGGCGGGCTTTGGTCCGGGCAAGGTCTGGATGGAGATGTCGACCACGGATCAAGCAGAGGTCACCCGGCTCGGAGCGAAGGTCGCCGAGACGGGTGCGGAGCCGGTCGATTGTCCAGTGTCGGGTGGCTGCCACCGGGCGGCGACGGGCAACATCGCGATTTTCGCCGGGTGCGAGCGGGCGACATTCGAGAAGATCCTGCCGATTCTGACCACGCTCGGCCGTCGGGTGCTGCACACCGGCGAGCTGGGCTCGGCGTCGGTGCTGAAGGTGATGACCAACTACCTGGCGACGGCAAACCTGCTCACGTTGTGCGAAGCGCTGGTCACGTCGAAGGCCGCCGGGCTCGACCTCAACACGACCTACGAGGCGATTCGTATCTCGTCGGGCAACTCGTTCGTCCACGAGACCGAGTCCCAGGTGATCCTCAACGGCAGCCGGGACATCAACTTCACGATGGATCTCGTGCAGAAGGACATCGGTCTGTTCCAGTCGATCGCCGACCGCCACGACGTGCCGCTCGAGATTAGTCCGGTGCTGATCGACATCTTCGACGACGGCGCCGAGCGCTTTGGTCCGCGCGAGTGGTCGCCCAACATCATCAAGCGGCTCGAGGAGGCGACGGGTCTGTCGATCCTCGCACCGGGTTTTCCGGCGGAGATGGTCGACGACGAGCCCGAGGAGCCGGGCTACGAGGTCATCCCGAAGGGCGTCGACCGGTAGGCGAGTTGTCTACCTGTTGAGACTTGACCCCAATTATTTGGGGAGGGCGTCCTGGGGGGCGGGCGGCGGCGGGTCGTCAGACGTCCCGGTCCGGGAGTTGACTTCGGAGCTGACGGCTTCGAACGTCGCGAGCAGCGCGTCCTTGAACAGGGCACCCATGTCTTTGACGTCCTCGCGCACTGCAGGGTCCTTGGCGGCGTTGCCCATCGAGTCGAACGCATCCTGGGCGCGCTGACCGAGGTCGTCGATCATGGCCTTGGTGTCGCCCGGCTCGCGCGGTTCGGCCTCGTCCTGTTCTTGCTCGAGGTGGAGCTTGAGCTTCAGCCCGAGGGACTCCGCCTTGTTGCCGACGGACTTCCACGACTCGCGCATTGCCTCACGTTCACTCACTGGTCATGCCCTTTCTGTTGGAGGTGTCTGGTCACAGCGCCAGAAGCCGGTCCGGTATTCCGCGCTCGATTCGCTTGCCCAGATCCCTTCAGCGTTTCTGAAACATGGCCACCGACGCACGATCGCCGCCGTGCGGACCGTCCATCGCCTCGTAGATGGCGACGTCGATCATCTGCGGAACGGTGATCAGGTCGGCCTCGACCATCGCCGCAAAGAACGCATCGAAGCCGAGCGCCACTCGATGTTCGGCGTTGATGCCGATCGCGAACACGGCCGTCGGCATCGCCACCCGCACGAGTTCGCCGAGGGGTTCTGGCCCCAGGTGACCGTGGGTGAACGTGCCGGCGCTCACGACGCCGGCGTAGGTGTCGTCGCCGAATGGCAGGGGTTCGGTGAGGTCGAGCTCGTAGAGCTCTCGGTAGGCGAGGTCGCCGTGCACGCTCTGTTTGGCTCGGGCAACGTCGAGCATCTCGGCCGAGATGTCGACCCCGTCGACGACGCGTTCGCCCATGTCGGCCAGCGCGACTCCCACGATTCCGGTTCCGCAGCCGACGTCGAGGATGGCGCCTCCCGCAGACCCGCCTGCGTCGAGGAACACCGCGGCGAGGTGCTCGTGGTACACGTAGCCGTTGGCCGAGACGAAGTCGTCGTCGTAGGTCGTGGCCCATTGGTCGTAGAGCCGTCGGCTGTCGTCGGGGGTTTCGAGCGAATACGCCGAGTCGAGGCCGAGCCCGTCAGCGTCGTCGGGGTCGTGGGACATACGACCGGTGTAGCAGACCCGCAGGCCGGGCTGCGTTGACGATGATGCGTCAGCCGATCAGCCAGCGGCGAGCGTCTTCGTCTTCGCCGGTGCTCGCGAACTCGGCGAAGCGATCATCGAAGTCGAGTTCGACCACGTCGACATCGACGATCTCCCGAAGGTCGACCTTGTCGGCGCTACTTTTTCCGACCTTGTCGGTGTCGTCGTTCGCCGAGAGGGGGAGAACGGTCTCGACTCCGTCGACCCGATGAGCCAGGAATGCCGCTTGGCGCTCTTGCAGCGCGGCCAGCCGGTCCTCGACCTGGTGCAGAGCAGCGTCGGTGGTCGTGAGCGCACGGTCGATCGAGGACGGGTCGAGCGGTCGCGGCTGGAGCACGGCCGCCCGGGTCTCGGGACGGTGTTCTGAAGGTGTTGTCTCGCGATCGGATCGCGACCGTCGCCCAGGGGAGAGGAATCGAATCGTGCGGCGCATGGTTTGCCATCGGCAAGAGCCTCACGACGATGAGTCTTGTCGGTACCCTCCGGCTCAGCGTCGAAGACTGGAGAACCATGACCACCGTTGATTCGACTTCGCCGATCCTGGCCACGGTGCCGCTCGGCGCCCAGTGGCAGACGATCGACCCGTTCTTGTTCTGCGCCCACCACAACGACGCGTACCCCGCCGGCGACGGCGAGCTCGCCCCGGCCGCCAGCCTCGCCGGCCGAACGATCGGCAACGACTTCTCCGAGAAGGACGGCTGGTCGATGTATCACGGAAGTTCGGTGCCGGGCTTCCCGCAGCATCCGCACCGGGGTTTCGAGACGATCACATTTGCGCGTCGGGGTCGGATCGATCATTCGGACTCGATGGGGGCCACGGCACGTTTCGGACGTGGCGACGTGCAGTGGATGACCGCAGGCAGCGGCATCGTCCACAGCGAGATGTTTCCCCTGCTCAACACCGACCGCGGCAACCACAACGAGTTGTTCCAGGTCTGGTTGAACCTCCCGGCACAGGACAAGATGGTCGACCCGTACTTCACGATGCTGTGGGCCGAGGACATCCCGTCGATCGAGACGGCGGGCGGAGGAACCGTGACGGTCATCGCCGGCCGCTACGCCGACGCGATCGCGCTCGACCCGCCGCCCAACTCGTGGGCGGCACGCGACGAAGCCGAGATCGGCTTCTTGCACATCGTTCTGCCGCCTGGCGCGTCGGCGCCGCTGCCGGCGATGAGCGCCGACGCGGGTCGGGTCGTGTACCAGTTCGTCGGCGACGGTCTGGCCATCGACGGACACCCGATCGGGGCGTCGACCGGCGCCCAGGTGATGCCGGATCGTCCGGTCGACCTCGCCAACACGTCGAGCGAGGAGATCGAGATCCTCGTGCTGCAGGGTCGTCCGATCGGCGAACCCGTCGCCCGCTACGGACCGTTCGTGATGAACACCAACGCCGAGATCCAGCAGGCGTTCGAGGACTATCAGCGCACCGAGTTCGGCGGCTGGCCGTGGGATCGGGACGATCCGGTCCATCCGGCCAGCGAGGATCGCTTCGCCATCCACGCCGACGGCCGCCGCGAAACCCCTCCGGGGGTCTGACCGCGGCGTTTCCCTTCGGGGGTCTGACCCCTACGTCCCCGGGACCTCCTCGGCCGGGTCTACACGGCGGGCCAGAGGAGCGTGTCGGGGTGGAACTGTGACCAGGCGAACCAGAACGCCTGGTGGGCGACGATCGGTTGGCCGTCGAGGGTTTCGGCGGCGAGGCCGTCTCCTTGGCGGACGATCCGGACGCCTTCGACTTCGATCACTTCGCCTCGGGCGATCGCCGACAGTGCGGTGTCGGCGTGCACGGCGAGTTGGTCGCCGGCGGGCGTCGTGACGCCGACGACGTCGGCTTGGACGGGGAGGCGGGGGTCGACGTCGCCGATGGGGAAGATCGGGCCGTCTGCGTCGCGTCCGTTGCGGAAGTCGAAGTCTCGGCCGAGGGCGAGGTCTTCGATGAGCACGGTCGTGTCGGGGTGTTCGGCGACCCACGCTCCCCAGGTGGAGGTGACGACCGTGTGGGCCTCGAACTGGTAGTCGATGTCGGCGAGCGGGCCGGTCTGGGCGACGCCGCGGAACGTGTCGACGACGGACCAGCTCGTCAGGTCGTACATCAACTTGTTGGATCGGCTCAACAGACCCGACGTGCGCAGCACGGGCCGTTCGACGCCGTCGGGCAGGTTGTCGGTGAACCACACCTGCGCGGCGCCGCACAACGTGCAGTACGGCATGGCGAAGTCTCGTCCGCCGAGCGTGTCGTTGACCATCTCTCGGACTTCCATGATGCGGCGGGGGTAGGCGCGGGCCTCGCCGTTGATGACCACGCCGAAGACGATGTCGTCGTCCTCGAGCCAGGTGGCGTCCGCGGCGCTCTCGACCTCGGGGTTGTCGGCGGCGGGGATGCACGGGCACGGGTCGTCGGTGGTGTCGAAGGGGCGGTTGTCGATCCGGACGCCGCCCCAGCTGACGTGGCGCCAGTCGATCCGGTCGTCGCGTCCGTCTTCGAACAGCGCTTCCCATTCGGGAACGATCAGGGTGTAGAGCTCGCGTTTGAAGCGGAGGTAGTCGGGGGGTGCGGGCGTGTCCCAGGCGATGAGGTGGTCGGTGAGGCGACCCCAGGCGCTGAACGCCTCGAACTCGCGGTCGACGAGGGTCCCTGCCGCATCGGCGAGGGCGACGGCGAGCGACGGTTCTTGCGCGAGCCGGAGCAGGTCCGAGATCAGCCAGGCGAGTCTCGGGTCGCCGGATTCGGCGATGACGTCGATCGCGTCGCGTTCTTCGCCGAGGATCACGCCGTCTTCGATCGCGTCGAGGAACAGCAGCTCTGCGGCGGCGAGCACGTCGGGGGCAAGGTCGCCGGTCGGGACGTCGGGGGGCGTGCCGAAGTCGACGAACTCGCCGCGCGGCACGTCGTCGAGGTCGATCTGGGCGGCGGGACCGGAACGTCCGTCGGGTCCGATCGGGGCGGGCTCGCCGTCGGCCATCGCGTCATCGGCCATTGCGTCGTCGGCCATCGCGTCGTCGGCGTCCGTGCCTGCGATTTCGCTGTCGGCGGGCTGGGCGGCGTCGTCGGTCGAGTCGGACGAGCACGCGGCGGCGATCAGACTCAGGAGGACGACGAGCGAGAGGAGCCGACGGAGGTTCATGGATTCAAGTGTGTGGGGTGGGCGTCGACGGGAAGCGCCGGGGCGCTCATCGTTCCGCACCGATTCACAAGTGGCTCGGTGAGTACGATCAGGCGAATGGAGCGACTTTTCGACCTTCCGGCGCACCCGTTGTTGGTGCACTTCCCGGTCGTGGCCATCCCTGTCGTCGCCTTGGCGGGCATCGCAATGGCCATCCGACCATCGATCCGCGATCGGTATGGCACGGTCATCGCCGTGACCGGGATCGTGACGGTGATCGCCACGTTCATGGCGGCGCAGAGCGGGACGGCGCTCTCCGATGCGCTCGAGTTGCCCGACGACCACATCGACGAGCATCGCACCCTTGGTCAGACCCTCCAGTTCTTCGTGTTGGGTCTGGGCGCGGCGATCGGCGGGCTGGTGGCCGTCGCCAAGCGAACGTCGAGCACGGTGGTCGATCAGGTGCTTCGTGGCGCGATCGTGGGCTTCGCGTTGCTGTCGCTGGTGTGGGTGGTCCGAACCGGTCATGCAGGTGCAACCGCGGTATGGGACGGTCAACTTCCCGAGTCGTCGTCGGAGGTGGCCACGGTCCTCGGCGACGAACCGGATGCGACCACCACCACGACCGAGGCCGAGGCGCCCGCCGAGACCGAGCCCGAAGAGACGACGACCACCGAGCCCACGACGACGACGGAGGCTCCGCCAACCGACGGCGAGGGGGACGTCGATCAGGCCGGAGCGGAAGCGGTCGAGATCAACGCGCAAGAACTGTTCGAGTCGGGCTGCGCCCGGTGCCATTCGGCGGATGGGTCTGGCGGGCGGGGTCCGTCGCTCATCGGCATCGCCGCCGAACAACCCGACAAGCAGCCCGCGATAGACATCGTGACGAGCGGCGGCCGCGGCATGCCGTCGTTCGGGTCTCGGTGGAGCGACGTCGAGATCGCCGCGGTCGTCGACTACGTGTACGAGACGTTCGGCTGATGCAGCTCGCCAACGTGCGCACCGCAGTGGGCGATCGGGCTGCCCGGGTCGACGACGACACGTGCGTGATCCTGCCGTGCACCATGCGCGAGCTGCTCACCGACGACCTGTGGGACATCGCCGGTGCCGATGATCTCGATGGCGTGGCGTTCGAACGGATCGCCCGTGACGCGGCGGATCTGGCGCCACTCATCTCGGATCCCGACAAGATCGTCTGCGTCGGCCTCAACTACGCCGAGCACGTGGCGGAGATGGGTCGAGCGCTGCCGACGCATCCCACGTACTTCTCCAAGTTCTCCGGGGCGCTCATCGGCGCTCGGGACGACATCGAGCTGCCGAAGCCGGACGTTTCGGTGGCGATCGATTGGGAGGTGGAGCTGGCGATCGTGATCGGGGCGCCTGCCCGGCATGTGCGCGCCGCCGACGCGCTCGATCATGTGGCGGGGTACACGATCTGCAACGACGTGTCGGTGCGTGACTGGCAGACGAGGTCGGTGCAGTTCTTGGCGGGCAAAACGTTCGAGCACACGACGCCACTGGGTCCGGTGATGACGACGGCCGATGTCCTGGGCGATGGGTCTGGTCTGGCCGTGCGCACCGAAGTCGATGGCGTCACCAAGCAGTCGTCGACGACCGACGAGCTCGTGTTTGGCGTTGCGGATCTGGTGGCCGACCTGTCGACCATCATCACGTTGCTGCCGGGCGACATCATCGCCACCGGAACACCATCTGGCGTCGGTGCCGGTCGGGACCCGCAGGAGTGGCTGACCGATGGCGCAGAGCTGGTGACGTCGATCGAGGGCATCGGCACGATGCGCAATCGCTGCCGGATCGCCTGACCGCCGGCACCGGGGATTTCATGCGCGCAAGCGAACACGCGGCCAACGGCAACCTGGCCGATCTGCTCCGGACACACATGTTGGTGTCGCCGGACCGCCAGGCGCTCGTCACCGACGATCGGGTGCTCACCTTCGCCCAGCTCGATGATGCCGTCGCCCGGGCGAGCACGGCGCTCCAGTCGGTTGGGGTCAGACCCTCCGATCGGGTGATCGGTCAGGTCACCAAATCGATCGACAACGTGATCGTGTACCTCGCCACCGTGCGCGTGGGCGCGGTGTGGGTGCCGCTCAACACGGCGTACACCGACACAGAGGTGGGCGCCTTCATCGACGACGCAGAGCCGGCGCTTGTGATCCGTGACACGGACGACCCGATCGACGCCGCCCCCGAGGCCCCGATCCGTTCGCTCGCGTCGATGATGGCGATGGCGGATGCGTCTGCTCCGATGACCGCGGTGGAGATCCGGTCGAGCGAGGACCTGGCGGCGATCTGCTACACGTCGGGCACGACGGGCCGTTCGAAGGGGGCGATGCTGACCCACGCCAACCTGGCGTCCAACGCGCTCGCGTTGCATTCGATCTGGCGGTTCAGCCCCGGTGACGTGTTGTTGCACATCCTGCCGATCTTCCATGTGCACGGTCTGTTCGTGGCGCTCCACACGGCGCTGCTCAACGCGTCGACGATCCTGTTCGAGACGTCGTTCGATGCTGATCGGATCGTGGCCAGGTTGCCCGACGCGACGGTCATGATGGGCGTGCCGACGCACTACCGCCGGCTTCTCGACCACCCCGGTTTCGATCAGACCTCGACGGCGGGCATCCGGCTCTTCACGTCGGGGTCGGCGCCGATGATGGCGCAGCTCCACGCCGAGATCACGGCCCGAACGGGTCACCGCGTGCTGGAGCGGTACGGCATGACCGAGGGCGGCATGATCACGTCCAACCCCTACGACGGCGATCGGGTACCGGGCACGGTCGGGTTCGCCCTGCCGCAGGTGTCGGTGCGAACGCGTGGCGCCGACGGCGAGCTGTGCGGGCCGGGAGAGGCGGGCGTGGTGGAGTTCAGGGGGCCGAACCAGTTCGCCGGGTACTGGAAGCTGCCGGAGCGGACCGAGGCGGAGCACACCGACGACGGCTGGTTCGTGACGGGCGACGTCGGAACCCTCGATGCCGAGGGGCGGCTCACGCTCGAGGGACGCTCGAGCGACATGATCATCAGCGGCGGACTCAACGTGTACCCCAAGGAGATCGAGCAGCTGGTCGACGACCGGGCCGACGTGGTCGAATCTGCGGTGATCGGGGTGGCCGACGGCGATCTCGGCGAGCGAGTGGAGATCGTGCTCGTCTGCGGCGGCGCCGCACCGTCGATCGAGGAGCTCCGTACCGATCTCGAGGATCGCCTGGCCCGGTTCAAGCACCCGAGACGGATCCACGTGGTCGACGCGCTCCCCCGCAACGCCATGGGAAAGGTGCAAAAGACGGTGCTGCGGGATCGGTTCGATCCGAGTCGAACGACTCATCCCTGAGGCTTCTGGCTCGATCCGCTCAAGCAGCCCGACATTGTGCCGATCGCATATTCGTGGAACGAAGGATTGCACGCCGATACGTGACCGACGTCGAGGTCGAAGTCTGGATCCCCCGCGCCGGCATGCTCGGCAGGGCCAAGACGGTCGAGTTCCCGGCAGCGGACATGTCGATGTTCGGCACCTCGGTGTACGCGAACGCCAGTTCGGGCATGAAGAAGGGTCAGGTCGTGCAGATCACGATCGGCTCGGAGTCGACGACGGCGATCATTCGTTCCGAGGAGAAGACGAACGAGAAGAAGCGGTCGCGGTTCGGCATCGAGTTCATCCAGCCGAGCGACGAGTTCCTCGACGAGGTTCGCATCATCACGAACGAAGCCCGGCGTCTCATGGGCGAGCAGGTCGGTCAAGAGAACCTCTGGCTCAAGTCGGCCTGACGTGCGGGCGGAGCACCCCTCGTATTTCGATCGTCCACGACTGCTGATCTTTCACCCGCCCGGCCGGGTTTTTCGTCGACGGTCGGCTCCGGTCGAGGCGAGCGTCGCCGCGATCGACGACACGGTCAGCCTCCGCAATCCGTCGGGGCATCTGATGATCGAGGTCGACACGACCCATCGGTTCGGCCGGGGCGAGCCGGTCGAGGTGATCTTCGACGAGACGACGTGGTCGGCGACGGTCGTCGACGTCTGCGGCAATCCGCTCACCGACGACCTTCGGTGTGGGCTCCTCGTCGAAGGGGTGAGGTTGTCGCCCGCTCACGAGCTCCATCGGCTCATGACGGCCCACGACGCCGAACCCCCACCGAGTTCGATCGAGCTCGAGAGCGCCTGAGCGGACCAGCTGAATTCGCTGGGTCGGCTCGAGGCGATACCGTCGCGCCATCATGTGGCTTCCCTGGGAGTACGCGGTCGTGCTCGCCGTCTGCTTCGCGGTGGTCGGCCGCGTGGTCGACGACCGTCGCCCCACGGTCGCCGCGTTCGCCCGCGAGGCCGCCGTTGTCTCGGTGCTGTATTCGTTGTGGCAGCTGGCCGGGCAGGTGTCGTTGTTGTCGATCGACGAGGCGATCGCACGCGGCGAGTGGCTGTGGGAGTTCGAGCGGACGCTGCGCCTGCCAAACGAGCTGACCTGGCAGAACGCGATGGTGCCGCATTCGCTGACGACCCAAGCGGCGAACATCTACTACGCCGGTGCCCATGTCCCCGGCATGGGAATCTTCCTGGTGTGGTTGTTTGCCCGACATCGCGATCGGTACCGGCCGTGGCGCAACGCGCTGGCGATCACGACCGGCGTGTGTCTGTGCATCCAGTTGCTGCCGGTGGCGCCGCCGCGGCTCACTGACGCGACGGGGATGATCGACACGGGCCTCGCATATGGGCAGTCGGTCTATGGCGCGCTTGGCCGGGGCATCGCGGGGCAGCTTCAGGCGATGCCGTCGATCCATGTGGCGTGGGCCGCGATCGTGGGGTGGGGCGCCGCCGTGGAGTCGACGAGTCGGTGGCGATGGATCGGGCCGGCGCACTTCGTTGCGACCTTCGTCATCGTCGCGGTGACCGGCAATCACTACTGGCTGGACGGTCTGGTGGCGATGGCGATCCTGGCGGTGGCGTTGCCGGTTGGGCGACGGCTCGACCAATGGCTTCACCGGGGCGACGTGATCGTCGATGCTGGTGGGGTGCCCGAATTGCTCGAAACGCGGATCGGTTGAGATGACCCGGATCCGCGCTGTCGTCTTCGTGTTGGTGATCTCGCTGGTGGCCCAGGCGTGTGGGTCGGACGCGCCCGGCAGTGGCGTGATCGACCTGACGGACACGACCACGACCACGGCGCCTCCCGAGGCAGCACCCGACAACGGGGCGACCTCGACGACGGCTGCGACAACCTCCGCCGACCCCGCCGAGTCGGGCACCGGAGACATCGACGTCCGGACGGGCGCGGCGGTGCTGGTCGATGCCGGGTTTGGTCCACTGCACGGCCGACGGGTCGGCCTGATCGCGCATCAGAACTCGACGGTCGACGGCGTGCACCTGGCCGATCTTCTCGATGCCGATCCGCGGGTGGAGCTGGCCGCATTGTTCGGCCCGGAGCACGGCATTCGTGGAGTGGCCGATGCCGGCGAGCTCGTGGGGGACGAGACCGACCCGGCGACGGGCGCCCCGATCTTCAGCCTGTACGGCGACACGCGCACGCCGACGACGGAGATGTTGGAGGGTGTCGACGTGCTCGTCTACGACCTCCAGGATGTCGGCACCCGCTACTACACCTACATCTCGACGATGGGTCTGGCGATGCAGGCGGCGGCCCGGGCGGGCATCCCGTTCGTGGTCCTCGACCGCCCCAATCCGCAGGGCGATCGGGTGGGCGGGTCGCTGCTTCGATCGGGTTTCGAGTCGTTCGTTGGCCAGTATCCGATCCCCGACGTGTACGGGCTGACGTCGGGCGAGTTGGCGTTGGCGATCGTGGGCGAAGCGTGGCTCGAAGACGTCGCCTCCCTCGATCTGACCGTGATCACGATGGACGGCTGGGAGGAGCGGCCGACGTGGGGCGCGACGACGCTGTCGTGGACTCCGCCGAGCCCGGCGATGACCAACCCCGACGCCGCGCTGCTCTATCCGGCGACGGTGCTCTTCGAGGCGACCGACATGAGCCTGGGGCGCGGCACCGACCGGCCCTTCGAGGTGATCGGTGCGCCGTGGCTCGACGTGGCCGCCCTGGTCGAGCGCATGGAGGGTCTCGGGCTCGCCGGTGTGGCCTTCGACGCGATCGAGATCACCCCACGGATGCTCGACGGGATGACGATCGCCCCCGCTCATCTCGACGAGACGATCCCGGCGATCTCGTTGCGGGTCACCGACGCCGACACGATCGACGCCGTGCGGCTCGGCATCGAGCTGCTCGAGGGCGTGGTGGAGACGGCCAACGGTCGAACGGTGGTGACGCGACCGGAGTGGCTCGGCCTGCTGACCGGATCGGACGCACTCGCCGCGGCGATCGGCGACCCGGTGGCCGTGGCGACGTTGTTGGAGGCTCAGGCGGCGGAGGCGGAGGCGTTCCGCTCGGCGACCGAGCCGTACCGCCGCTATCCCCGCGAAGACGGCGACCCTGCGCAGCTCGCGCCCGAGCTGTTTCCCGACATCATCGACGCCACCGCCGCACTCGCCGAGGACGGCACGTGGCGCATCTCTGCGACAGTCTCGTCGCCGTACGACACGCCCGAACGCTACGCCGACGCGTGGCGGGTCCTGGCCGGACCGATGGGCGAGTCGGGCGTCGAGGCCGAGGACGGTTCGAGGTCGGTGCCGGTCGAGCTCGCCGTTCGAGAGCTGTTGCACGACCACCAGAACGAACAGCCCTTCACCCGCTCGCTCGACGGAGTCTCGATCCCCGACGACGTCGACGTGATCACCGTGCAGGGGCGCGATCAGGTGAGTGGTTGGGGCGGGCAGATGTTCGAGATCACGCTGACCCGGTGACCGCATGATCGTGCTGTGGGTGGCCGCCGTGGCGGCGACCGTCGGCGCGTTGCTCGGCTGGCGATTCGAGCGGATCGGGCGCGCCGCGATCACGGCAGCACTCGCCCTCGTGTGGGCTGCGGTGGGCCGGGTCGTCGTGTTGTTGGCGGCCGAAGACACGTCGTGGGAGATCATCGTCGACCACACTCGTCCTGGCCTCGGCGCGTTGCGTCGGGCGATGGGTTTGTGGGGCGGCAGCGCCGGATCGTTGCTGTTGTTCACGGCGATCGTGGCGACGACGGTCCTCGTGGGCGGACGGTGGCGGCGATGGTGGGTCGCCGCGGCGGTGGCCACTCCCCTGCTGTGGGCCCTCGTGCTGGTCGAGCCGCCCTTCGTCCGACTGGACGTTCCGGCGATCGCCGGGAGCGGACTGAGCCCGATCTTGGAGCACTGGGCGATGCTCGCCCACCCGCCGTTGCTGTATCTGGGTCTGGCGTTGGCGCTGGTGCCAGCCATCTCTACTCCCGCCGCGAGCAAACGGTGGACGTTCGGCGCGGTCGCGACCCTGACGGTGGCGCTGGCGCTCGGCGGGCGGTGGGCGTGGGTGGAGCTCGGGTGGGGCGGCTGGTGGGCATGGGACCCGGTCGAAAACGTGGCGCTCATCCCGTGGCTGTTGTTGTTGGTGAGCGTGCATCTTCCGACTGACGCTCGGCTGACCCGAGTGGCGGCGGCTCTGGTGTGGCCCGCGGTGTTTGCCGGAACGGCGATGACGCGCACGTCGTTACGGACCAGCGTTCATGCGTTCGCCGACGCCGAGGGGCTCGGGTGGTTTCTGTGGCCGCTCGCTGCGGGATCCGCCGTCGTGCTCGCCCGTGCGGTCGGGGCGAGGGCGCCGTCGAGGCGGCCATCGGTCGGGCGGCGGTTGGCGGCGATCGTCGCGTTCGTGGCGGCGGTGGTGGTTGCGGCGGGCACGTTCCGGCCGTTCGTGCCCGGCGACGCGACAACCGGCGTCTTCTATGCGCGGTTCCTGTGGCCGGTGGCGTTGGTGGCGATGATCGGCGTTGGGGTGGCCCCTCGCCGCGACGGCGACCGATGGGTCCCGCTCGCTGTCGATTCGGCCCTCGGGGCGGCAATCATGCTCGGGATCGGCGCGGCATCGGGGTGGACGTGGTGGTGGCAGCTCGTCTGGTTGGTGTGCCTGGGCATCGGTGCCGGCGCACTGGCGGGCGACGCGATCCGAACGCGTCCGCGGACGCGCCGGTCGATCGCTCGCTTCGGCGGCCATCTGGGCCTGCTGCTCGTGTGCGCAGCGATCGTGGGCGACACCGCGTCGACCTCAACAACGTTCGGGCTCGCCGCCGGCGAATCGCTCGAGGTCGACGGCCGCATCGTCACCAACCTCGACGCAACGATCCGATCGGGCAGTCTCGAGGTTCCGGGACCGCTCGTGCTCGGCGCCGACATCGACGTCGACGGCACCGTGCTCTCGCCCACGTTGACCGTCTACCCAGAGCGAGGGTTGCGCCTACCCGAACTCGTATCTCGACCCGGCCCGACCGAAGACGTCCAGCTGATCCTGCGATCCATCGACGACGACGGCGCAGCCGTGGTGACCCTCAACGTCGAACCCCTCGCTTCCCTGGTCTGGCTCGGCGCGATCCTCATCGCCACCTCAACCGCCCTCGCCGCAAGCGGAAGACGAACGACAACCTGAGATCCGCTGCTGCGGCGGACCAGCCTTTGCCCACGCTCAGCGACGCGAAAATCACAGCCGATGTCACAACGGCTTTCCAGCAGTCCCCCACTAGGGAATCGCAGAACCTGCTCCGACGAATACAAATACTGCGATGAGGAGTCCAATGACGACTGCAGCAATGAACACTGCCCACTCGGACTGGCTTGTCTTCTGACTTCGGTCGCGCGGCAGCGGCTTACCTGGACTATATGCGGAACGCAGGCGGTGATACTTGTGTTCCCATTCATCGCCATGGTGTTCACGTTCTTCATCGGATTCACTCAGCATCGTGCGACCCCAGTCTCGAGATTGCGGCGCTCGCAATGAATGGCAGCGACCATCTGAGACCACGTTGTATCTGCCGCAACACCGGCGATGACACTCGGTGCACCTCTCTCTAAAGAAGTTCCGGTTGTGGAAGAGGTAGCCATCACACTGAGGTACACCGTCTCTTGGTCATTGTAAGAACCAGGCGCAACTACAAACGTGACGTACCCGCCTTGACCAATATGTCCAGGCAGAGCCACGAAGGTCCAACCTAGCCCGTCTACGCTTACGACCTCTACTCTCCCGGGAGCATAGTTGCTTCCTTCGAGTGATAGAATATTGCCAACTGAAAGCGGAGTCTCGCAATCCCCAACTGAACAATCGTACATCTCGATCGCGAACGGGAAGTAGGTTTCTGGCGATTGGACGAAAGTAGCGAGTATTCGCTCTGCTTCGATCCAAGCATCAGCTGCTGTGTCCGACTGCGCTATTGGCCAGTGTCGCTCATAGATGGGGGATTGAGGGCTATCTACTGCTAGTTCTTCTTGGACTTCTGCGATCGTAGGGCGCGGAACATTGCGTCCGTCATGGCGTGGTCTTTGTGTCGGATCAACTGGAACGAAACCCGGGTCATAGGCGGGCGCGCATTCCGCTGTATGACGGAGGTTCGGTGGACAGTGGCCAGTTGGATCGGTGAGCATAGACGGTCGATTTCGAACATACGTATACCGGTTATTATCCTGACTACCACCTCTATCAGGTACGATGGTGTCGGGTGATACGAATCGTCCGATTGTGGGGTCGTAGTAGCGGGCGTTGTAGTAGGCGAGTCCGGTGGAGGTGTCGGCGATTTGTCCGGTGTAGTGCCGGTCGGTGGTCAGGTTCCCGTTGGTGCGGAGTTCCCCCCATGGCGTGTAACGCTGCACCGAGTTCACACCGGCGTCAGTGCGGGTGAGTCCGGTGGAGTTGATCTGGTCCTGGAACATCCACGTCGTCGTCGAGCCCGTCTGCGTGTAGGCGACCGTGCGTCCCGCGATCTGGTGATACCAGGTGAACGTTCCGGTGTTGGTGGCGTCGTCGTATTCGTATTCGATGCCATCCGCGTAGAACGTGTAGGTGTCGCCGGTCTTGCGGCGCACCCGCTGCCCGTCCACGTCGTAGAGGAACTCGGTGGTGCCGGTCGTGTCGGTGACGGTGCGCAGACGCTGCGTCTTGTCCCACGTCAACGTCTGCGCCGGGGACCCTGCCGGGTTGCGGGTGGTCATGTTGCCGTTGTCGTCATACACGTAGCTCGACCCGTCACTCGTCGCAGTGACCGCATGGCGGTGGTCGGGGTCACCGTAGGTGTAGGCGCCATTCCCTGTCTTCGACACAATGTTCCCACCAACTGAATAGGCGTACGTGTCGTTGTAGTTCCCGGCACCCGTCGCCGTAAACCCATTACATGTCGACGTGTTGTCCGTGAACGCCTCGATCAACCGATCGAGGTCGTCGTAGGCGAAGCACTGCCACTGGTTGGCGTTGACATCATCGAAGATCTTGGTGATGTTCCCGTTCCCGTCGTACGTGTAGGCGAGATCCTGCCAGGCACCAGCGTTGCCGGTGGTCCCGCCCAACGCTCCGGTCAACCGGAGCGTGTGCGGATCATACGTCCACGACGCCACCCCATCAGCCCCGTTCGGTCCGTAGGTCATGGCGGTGACCTGGCCTGCAGTGTTGCGGGTGATGGTGTCGACGATCGTTTCGCCGCCCGTGATCTCGTTGAGTCCCTCGGGCTGGCCGGTACGCGGGTTGTAGGTGTAGCCGACCTGATAGCCGCTCTGATACCAGGTTCCCGACGGATGGTTGATCTGCGACGGCTGCCCATCAGACCGCAACACATACCCCGTCAAGAACCGGAACTTGTTGCCACTGTTCGGCTCGGGAATCAGCGTCCGGGTTTGGGTGACCCGCATGTCAGCGTCGTAGAACGTCCGATCATGATGAATCCCCGCACCCGTGTCGTACTGGCGTTCATCCCACACCCCACCACGACGCGTCGAGTTGAAGTCGTAATGCCACGACGCAACCTGCACCCCGTCCGCCCGACGTGACGTCACCCGATCCAACGCATCGAACGTGAACGTCAACACCGTCCCCGACGGGTCTGTTTGGGTGGTCAGGTTCGAGTTGACGTCATAGCCGTAGGTCCAGTCGCCGGTGTCGGGGTCCGACATCGAGGTCTTGCGGCCCGCCACGTCATACCCGATCGTGGTCACGAACCCATCAGGTGCGGTCACCTGTTCGAGGTCATCGGCTGGCGAGTACACGTAGTTGGTGACCGCAGCCGGGCTGATCGCCTGTTCGGCGACCTGGACGGTCCGACCCAACCCGTCGACAGTAGTTGTGGTGTTCTGGTTGTTGCGGTCGGTGAACGTCGTCGTGAACCCGCTGTAGCCCGTCGTCGTGAAGAAGACCGTGGACACGGTCCCGCCGACGCCTTTGCGCGTTTGGGTTTGGGTGGGCCGTGACGCCGCATCGTAGGTTTGGTAGGTGAACGTCGGGACCGTTCCCCATGTCGGGAACTCGAAGACGTCCACGTTGTCGTTGCCGATCACGAACTGGCCAGACACGTAACGCTGGCGGCCCATCGCATCGAAATCGGCGGCGGTCGCCCAGTTCTGCCCGACCGCCGGCGCCAACGTGCGGGTCAGGATCGTCCGACCGAACCCATCAAAGAACGCGACACTGTTCGTGTAGTCGTTGCCGTCCAACCGTCGTTCGGTTTGCACCCACGCCGGACGAGCCAACTGCTCATACGTAAACTTCACCGTGGCCGCCCCATTGTCCTGCGGCTCACGAACCTCGACCACGCGGCCGAACCGGTCAAACACCGTCGTCGTCGTGCGGCCGTTCACGTTCGTCGCCGTGACAGGCCGCCGCCACACGTCATAGCCAACGCCTGTCGCCCACGACAACGCATTGCTGGTGCCGGTGACCTGGCCATGCAGCGTGTCGAACGTGGTCGTGGTCGAATACCCGCGAGGGTTCGTCACCCGATCCACCCGACCCCGACTATCAACCCGATACGTCGTCTTCAAGCGGCCTGACGTCGCCCGTGACGCCTGGGTGCGGGTGGCAGTGGTTTTGGTGACCTGACGGTTACACGTCTCCGACGTCTGCCCGTCGTAGAAGACCTGGCTGTGCCGGTCGAACCCGTTCGCCGACGACGCCGACGGCGCCGCCGTGCTGTTGCCGTTACGCACGGCAGTGACACACGGCATCGTGCCCCGCCACGCACCCAGCCCGCTGCTGGTGGTCGGCTGGTAGTAGGCGATCACCGACGTCCGATTGTCTGCGCTCGAGCTGGTGTTGCCTTGTTCGTTGACCGCGGTTGGTTGCCCCCAACTGTTGTACGTGGTCACCGTCTTCGTCGACGCCGTCTGATCGGTGCGGGATTCGGTCACGTTCGTTGCGACGAAGCGGGGGTCGTCACGATCCGTGAACCCCGCCTTGGTCGTCGTGTTCGTGTAGGTAGTCCAGT
>JAHDCX010000030.1 GCA_020629635.1 Acidimicrobiales bacterium
GGGGATCAGTGATTCTCAGCAGTCAGCTGTCTCACACGAGGTTGACAGAGGGGGCATCGAAGCTCAAGACCTACACCGCCCCAACAGTGCTCGTCATCGACGACGTCGGACTCCTCCCAATCGGCGGCACCGAAGCATCAGCAGTGTTCTTCCAAGTCGTGAACACCCGCTACGAAAAAGGCCACCCCACCATCGTCACCACCAACCGCGGCCTCCCCGACTGGGGCACCATCTTCGGCGACACCGTCGTCGCAGCCGCCGTCCTCGACCGACTCATGCACAACGCCATCGTCTTCAACATCAAAGGCCCCAGCTGGCGCCTACGCGAACACAACGGCCTCGAGATCGCCACCACCAACCCAGGAGGTGACCACTAACCTCAACCACCACCGCCCAGAACACCAACCCCATGTCGGTTTTCGATGATCGCCGATGTCGCAAACCGATGATCGCTCACAGTCGGCACCCATGTCGGCGCGATGTGCCCGATCCGCCCCGACGCCCTGTGGGCACTCGATTTCCAGTTCGACTCGACCATCGACGGCCGGCAAGTGAAGTTGTTGAACGTGATCGACGAGTACACCCGCGAATGCTTGGCGATCGTCGTTGACCATTCAATCGACGCCGAGACCGTGGTGGGCACGCTTACACGTTTGTCGATCGAGCGAGGCCGGCCACCCGCGTTCGTCCGGTTCGACAATGGTCCCGAGTTCGTTTCCAACGCCGTCGCGGACTGGTGCGACGACCAGCAGGTCGGGTCGGTGTTCATCGACCCCGGGTCGCCGTGGCAGAACGCGTGGATCGAAGCGTTCAACAGTCGGCTCCGCGACGAACTACTCAACATGTGGCAATTCGACTCGCTGCTCGAAGCCCAAGTCATCATCGAAGACCACCGGATCGACTACAACATCAACAGGCCCCACTCAGCGCTCGACCAGCAGACCCCTGCCGGCTTCGCCGACCACTGGGCCACCAACAACCAACCAAACGCCGCATAGCAACTGGATCAACTAACGGGTCCCACTCACAGCCGCCGAGTCGTCGGCTGGTCCATCGACTCATCGCAGACGTCAACCCTGGTGACGAACGCGCTTTCCATGGCCATCCAGAACCGGAACCCACCGGAGGAGTCGGGGCTGATCATCCACAGCGATCGAGGCACCCAGTTCACGGTTTGGGCGTTCACCCGCCGAGCGCAAGAGTCCGGCCTGTTGCCATCAATGGGCAGTGTCGGAGATTGCTTCGACAACACCGTGATCGAGTCATTCTGGGGACGAATGCAGACCGAGCTACTCAACCGCCAGCGATGGCGGACACGCGTCGAGCTCGCCAACGCGATGTTCGAGTATCTCGAGATCTTCCATAACCGCCAGCGTCGCCACAGCTCGATCGGAATGCTCACCCCGATCGAGTATGAGAGGCTCCACCACACCCCATCCGTCGCATAACCGGCTCACACAACCTGAGCGCGAAAAATCGGGGGAAGATCACCGTGTCCACGAAAGCGGGTCAACTCCAGTTGGCCAGCGCTGGTCGTTGAAAGCTCTGTTCGTAGAGGTGCCCTGCTCTGGGAGAAACGGTCCTGTTTGGCATCAGGTTCTCAGCACCTTAGCGGGTGGCAGATTCTGTGGGCTTGGAACGCCTTATCTCCTCCGCCTCTTCAATAAGTCGGTCGAGAGATGCCGGACCATTATCAGTAATCCTTCCGGCGAGAGATCGATCGTCGCGTACCGCTACGGCAGGGTTGCGGCCATACAAGAAATAGGTGCCAGCCTCTTCTGCCGGTGATATGACAAACAAGCCTCGCGATCCAGCTTCAGTCGAAGGGCTCAGCAGCGCCACCTCTTCGCGAGCATCTACTGCATCTCGCGGCGGCTCTCCATCCACGAGAAGCACCTCGGGCACAAGCAACCTCAGTTGCTCTTCCTCTGTCAGAGATTCACCGAACAATACTTGCTGTACATCCAATACGAGGAAAGAGTATTGTATACGGGCGGAGTGGGGGTCTTCTGGATCGCCCGGCTCGGTCCAGGCCCCCTCTGCAGCCCCCACTATCGAGCCGACAACAAGCGTTGCGCCCTGGTCAGCCAACTCTTTCATTGATTTCGCAGGAGGATAGTACGCACTAACTGATATCGGCGCCTCCCCGTCAGCCGCGACCTCGGACCTCGGGGATCCGCCACAACTTGCAGCGATCAACATCATTATCAACAACGCACATGAGGCAGGCCACCCCAACCGTCGGCTAGTAGTGGCCATTGATCTTGTCCTTTTCCCAAGTGTTGAGCTTGTTGTTATCACCAGAGGACATACATGAGTCCTGCGTGCTTCCGTGTCCGAACCCAACGGTGTGCCCGACTTCATGACAAACCAGGTTTTTCTCCAACAGAAAAGTCAAGTCCCACGCATCCTCGTCGATTCGAATCCGCCATCGTGAACAGGTCCCATCTGAGTTAGGGATCGTACAAAGCGCATCTCCAGCTGCCCCTGAAGAGATCGGCGTTACATACCAGTAAATATCGTAGGTCGAGCCGGTGACCTTCGTGAAGCTCAGATCAGTTGGCTCATAGACATCTTCACCGCCGTCGGAAGCGGAACTCTGAAATCTTCCAGACCAAAAATTCCTGTGATTCGAATTTGATTCAGTTGTCTTCCAATTATGCCATTTGTTGTTGGCGTAATGAGGCCGGAAGAGGGTGTGCGCGGGGTGGTCAGCGCTCACCTTCTCACTCGTAGTTGAGACTAAGACGGTATTGCACATCAAGACCGCGAGCGTGAATGCCGCCAATCCTCGCCGTTTGGTCATCGTCGACTCCCCCGTCCTTGCTCTCGCCCTACACGAGATAATTGACGCTTAAGCTAGCGAACTGTTGATAGCTTGTCAATTTACTGATGGCTGTAAGATCCGGCCTTTATCAGTAGAGGTGCCTTCCCGTGTTGGGTTGGTGGTCACGTAGGGTGGCCTCGGGAGGGGTCCCGGCGGTAACGACTTTCGGCCGAGCTTCGAACTCGTGAGAGAGATGGCTGCCGGTGTGAGCGCCCGCCGGTAGTCGCGTTCTGCGCTCACTGAAATGCGCGGTGGTGTC
>JAHDCX010000031.1 GCA_020629635.1 Acidimicrobiales bacterium
ATCGTCTCGCCACCATGCGTCACCGGACCCGCACTCGACGCCCCGACCGCAACCAGATCCAGCTCCGCCCCCAACCGCCGCGGCAACTCCGCCGCATAATCAACCAACCCAATCCACGACCCGACAGGGCGAATCAACGACTGGAAACACAACCTGAACGCCCTGACCATCCACTACAGCGACCGCATCGAGGCCGCTACCATCTAAACCCGACCACCCCACTTACACCACAGCACGCAGCAGTCCCGCAGCGGTCCCTTCATTGGATTGCGATGAGCAGGTCGGTGGCGTCGTCGTGAGCTGTTTCATAGGCGGTCATCAGCGCCATCGCTCCTGTCAGGACCTCTTGGGCGCTCGATTCAAGCGCTCGGTAAGCGATCTCGACGACAGGGTCAAGATCCGCAGGGGTAGACGCGACTTGCTGTAGCGCCGCCTCGACCTGGCCAGAAGACACGCGTCCATGGGCTTCGAGCACCTGCGCGATCTGGTCTGCGTCGACGTACCGGAGATGGGCAGAGTTCTCCGAGCCGCCGTGGACGACGTCCCCAGCCCAGATCGGGGCAACACCAACTGCGACGTCATCGATCGTGTAGCCGGGTGTGAACAAGCTCTGGACGTGGGCGAAGAAGTAGTCGAGGCGAGCAAGCTCAGTCATCTCCGACTGACCGACTGCCGAAAGGCCGTTTTTCAGATCGAGCCGCTCCATGCCGACGCACGAGTACACGCGGTACAACGCCATCTAGATGTCCCTGCGAGTCCAGGAAGGAAAGACCATGTCCCGGCTTCTTTCGACGACGGCGTCATTCAACTTGAGCTGGGCGGGGTAGCCATACGAATTCGTCACCGCATGTCCCGAGTCCGCGTCGGCGTCGGGATGCCAGTCCGGCAGTTCAAGATCCGGACGATCTCGTCCGCGGGTCGCGTTGGTAATGACGATCAGCGCTGCTTCGATCGACGACAACGAGTACGGCTCGACGTCGCGATCATGGCTTACAGACAGGACTGGTCGTCGCTCAACTCGAACTGGCGCGATGAGATCGAAAGCGAGATCCCGTGCCGAGATCGGATACTCGAGCGAGCTATCCACCTCGACTCGATGACAATCCACTGGCCCTCCGAGCTTGACCACGTCGTCCACTCGGCTCAGAAGCGACTCGTCGAGTTGGCTGACGGCGTCGCCCCGCAGATACATGATCGGCGAGTGCGTGCACACCCCAAACGGCTGGTCCTGCCGGAAGTCGAATCCGGCTGCAAATGCAGATCCATACGTCCGGTTCGGTTCGACATTCACCACAACCTGGGCAAACGGCACCACCGACACCAGTCGTTCAAGCACCCGGCCGAACAGCTCTCGTGCCTCGGTACTCGACGAGTGCAACACTCCCATGGGACTCGCCGAGAGCTCAACGATGTCCCCCGCGTACATGAGATCCAAGCTGATCTCATCAGTGATCCGTGCCTCAAGCAGCACCTGACACACCCCTCGCTCAAGGAGCGCGAGATCACCCGGTGCGGCCAGGCGTCGTTGCATCAGGTCCTCGTGAGAAACAGACCCCTCGAAGTCAACGACACCGACACCCTCGAACGCGTACTCGTACCACCCCAACACGATCCTCGGGTCGATCAGCCGAATCATTGAACCCACAGACACGCCGGGTTCGACGACGCAACTCACAATGTCGATCGGGCGAGAATCTTCGCCAGTTCCGCTAGGTGACATCATCAGGATTGTAGGAGCGCCCACACGATGGGACACTACCGACGTCGACGCACGGATTCGGTATTGTTAGCAACCCACTGGCAGCTGCAGCTGACTTACTAATTGCCGCGAGAACTCCGGCTACAGCCGCACTCAGTATGCCTACTGCGGCGCCTGCCAATGCTTCATCGTAATAGTTACGGAGATCAATGTCGAAGTTCGTATTTGGAATCGAACCCAAACCTAAATCCGGCTTAGGAGGGTCTGCGTCAAAAAGTGTCAAACCTTTGCCTAATGCGTATGCCGCAGACGCCCCGGCGCTGGCCGCCTTGAGTTCTTCCCAGGTCAGGTCAGGCCCAGTGACTGTGTAGGTTATGACGCCATTAATCGTTTGATACTCGATCCTACCTATCATGCTGTCGATGCTGCCGCTATAGCTCTGAGGACCCCTACGCCAACTGGATGCACAGCTAGTCAGAGAGCACCTTGGGATGTAGGCACCTCCGTTTGCAAGATTGACAGCCGTAATGAGTTGAAATTCACCCGCTTTTCGTCCTGTGGCAGGCTTTATTTCATAGATGTGACCATTCTGGAGATCAACCAGATCGGCCTTGACTGGACCAATGATCACTTCGGCCGATATGCCTTCGCTGAACATCAGATCCGCCTGAATGTAGCGATGGGCTATATTCCCAAGCAGTACCCGTTCTAACCACTCAGGAACGTGACCTGATGGATCAGTGTACGCCAGCGGATTGCCTCTCACATACGAGTATCGATTGAAGTCATCTGCGTATGTCGCAGCCGGTACAATCGAATCTGGCGACACAAATCTTCCCATATTTGGGTCGTAGTAGCGGGCGTTGTAGTACGAGAGTCCGGTGGAGGTGTCCGCGATTTGCCCGGTGTAGTGGCGGTCGGTGGTCAGGTTCCCGTCGGTGCGGAGTTCACCCCAAGGGGTGTAGCGCTGGACAGATTGGTTGCCTGCGTCATCGACAGTGAGCCCGGTCGAGTTGATCTGATCTTGGAACATCCATGTCGTCGTCGAACCGGTCTGCGTGTAGGCGACCGTGCGACCCGCAATGTGGTGATACCAGGTGAACGTTCCCGTGTTGGTGGCGTCGTCGAACTCGTATTCGATGCCATCGGCGT